>CAVYYO010000014.1:0-90291 GCA_963772735.1 uncultured cyanobacterium
TTTGGATCCACAACAGTTATTCACTTCTTTGATAACGAGAATGGTGGTTTGCTCCAAAGCGTTGAGTATCACACCTCTTGCTCGCAACCCATTCAGATCGGTGATGTAATCGGCAACGGAACCCTGGTCGGGTACCAGGGCGAAGACGGTGGGTTCATACCTTTCTGATCCACGTCCTCATCCCCACAACCAACGGACAGGGGTGCCTCCCAATGGCGCCCCTGTTTTTTTGTCGAAGTCAGCGTCAGTCTCCATCGGGACCAAGTTGAGGAGCCGATGTCACGGCCGAAACGAGCCCAGGCGCACACCAGGCTTCTCAGTATAGTGACCGTAGAGACTCAGGAACCACGCCACTCCCTTTCATGGAAAGTACAGAATTGTGGATGTCGGGGAGCCTTTCTCCGTCCCATTCCCGCCACAAAGGATGGGATTGGTCACTCGATGGGGCTTCCGAATCCACGCCATTGCTGAGAAGCGTGGACGTTGATGGACGAGGCGACGAGGAAAGTCAGGCCAGCGTGGAGTCATTGCTACCGGCACGGGCAACCACAGCCTCCGATGGTGGCCCAGCATTCAGCGATATCGGCACCTACGCCTTCGACGGCACCCAGAACAATCTCTCCCATCCAGAGTGGGGGGTCGTACAGACCCCGTTGATCTCCATCGCTCCATTGGCCTACGCCGATGGCGTTTCGGCACCGGCTGGTGGGAAACGCCCCAACCCCCGCGTGATCAGCAATGCCCTCGCGCAGCAGGAGGTCTCCATCCCTGATCCCAGGGGCCTCACCAATGTCATCTGGGCCTGGGGGCAGTTTCTGGATCACGACCTTGACCTGACACCCGAACTCAGCGCGGCCGATGCTGCCGCCCAGGATCGTTTCATCAGCATTCCCGTCCCGGCCGGTGATCCCTATCTCGATCCCACAGGGAGCGGGACGGTCACCATCGAGATGCGAGACACCGTCACCCTCGAGGGCACCGGCACCGATCCCGCCAATCCCAGCCAGTTGCCGAATGTCGTCACCACCTGGATGGATGGCTCCCAGGTCTACGGATCCAGTGAGGAACGCGCCCGTGCCCTGCGCTCCTTCAGCGGTGGGGAACTGCTGGTCAGCGCCGGCAACCTGCTTCCTCTGAACACCCTCGGGCTGGCCAATGACAACCCCACCGGACGGGCCGCCGAACTGTTGTTCGTTGCCGGTGATGTTCGTGCCAATGAGAATGTGGTTCTCAGCTCGATGCACACCCTGTTTGTCCGGGAACACAACCGCCTGGCGCAGGCGTTGCGATCAGCCCATCCAACATGGAGCGATGAGCAGCTGTATCAGTCGGCAAGGCGGATCAATATCGCTCAGATGCAGAGCATCACCTACAACGAATATCTCCCCACCCTGCTGGGCGCGGAGAACCTTCCCGGCTATGGCGGCTATGACCCCAGTGTGAATCCGGGCATCAGCCGCACCTTCTCCACCGCCGCCTTTCGCCTGGGCCACACCCAGCTCAGCAGCGAGATCCTTCGTCTCGACACCGACGGTGCCGTGATCGCCGCGGGGAATCTGACCCTGGCAGCCTCCTTCTTCCCTGGCAGTGGGGCTTTGCAGCAGGCGGGCATCGATCCCATCCTTCGCGGCCTGGCGGCATCCGTCAGCCAGCGCGTTGACACGGAAGTCATCAGCGACGTCCGCAACCTGTTGTTCGGCTTTGGCCCCGCAGCGACGGCAAGGGATCTGTTTGCCATCAACCTTCAGCGCGGCCGGGTCAACGGACTGGCCGATTACAACACGATCCGCGAGGCTTTCGGATTATCCAGGGTGCGGAGCTTCGCGGAGATCACCAGTGATCCCTCCAAGCAGGAAGCCCTGGAGACGCTGTATCCGTCCGTCAACACCATCGATGCCTTCGTGGGCCTGCTGGCGGAGGATCATCTCCCCGGAGCCAGCGTGGGGAAAACGATTTACACGGTCTTGCTGGATCAGTTCAGCCGGCTGCGCGCCAGTGATCGTCTTTACTTTGAGCATGCCCTCTCAGCCGAAGAGGTCGCCAGCGTCCAGGCCGTCAGACTCTCCGACATCATTC
Organism: uncultured cyanobacterium; assembly: GCA_963772735.1. Taxonomy (GTDB): domain Bacteria; phylum Cyanobacteriota; class Cyanobacteriia; order PCC-6307; family Cyanobiaceae; genus Cyanobium. The sequence goes on from CAVYYO010000014.1 coordinate 2,077, forward strand.
TGCGGAACACGGATACGGAACGCATCCAGGCCAATGTGTTCCATTCAGGCGATATCGAGCTTGACCTGCGCATGAGCAGTCCAGTGTCACGATCGCGGCGCGATCTCAGCCAATCCCTGGGCAGGCCCGAGGAGCTGACTTTCTGCTACACCGCTGGAACGGTGCTGCACAACGCCCAGGAAGCAGACAAGGCCTCCCTCTGGGGTGCCGCCGACGATGATCCTGTGGCTTACATCATCGTGACCGATGAAAAGGATCCCAGCAAACTCCCCGGGGGGAAAGCCCCCATCTACTTTGCTGGCAGCGTGCGCTGGGGGCAGCAGTTCACCGCCCGTGCCGGCACCGCCGACATGGAGCATTTCAAGGCCAACACTCATGTGTTCGTCTACGAAGACGAAGCGGCCTATCGCCGTGGTGATGGGCCCCTGCAGAGGAGCAGCTTCCTCACATCCGGCTCCCAGCCTCTCTGCCTGGGTGATGGTTTCGGTCCCCTCACCCTGATGGGCTACCGGGGCAAAGAGGGAGAAAGGAGCCTTCCCGATCCCCTGGACGTGGAAGCGGACTCCAGCCTGGAGATTGCGGCTCCCAACCCCCTCTTGGTGACAATGCTGGTGAGCAATCCCGGTCGCCTGGCCCTGAAAGACATTGAGCTTCAATCCCAGCTGGGCCCTGCTCCCCATTGGATGGGCGGTGATACCAACGCCAACCATCTTCTGGATCCAGGCGAAGTCTGGACCTACATGGCCCTGCAGCAAACCCAGCTCGGCCACACCAGCATCACGATGGACCTGCGCGCAAAGGCCAGCGACACCCATGCAGATGACCTGGGACTACCGGCCCTCAGCGACAGCGAATCGGTCCACTATCTGGGGGTCCCCCTCGCGCCAGCGGGAGATCTCACCAGGCTGTTCGGTGATCCCCTCGCGCTCACCTTCCGCTATGTGGCCACCCACGAGATCCTGACGGCAGGAAAGGACAACGATCAGGACGGCAAGGCGAAAATCATCAAGGGAGCCCCTGATGATGATTCCCAAGCCTATCTTGTGGTTTCCGAAAGCCAGGATGTGGAGAAGATCAAGGCCGGCGAGAAACCGCTCTATTTCGCCGGCATGGTGGAAAGCGGTCAGTTGTTCTCCGCCGACCTTGACTTCACCAACCAGCGTAAATTCTCAAACGCTATTGACGTTCTGGTCTTCGAGGATGAATCGGCCTGGCTCGCTGGAGATCGGCCACTTCAGATCGTCACCTACCACACCAGTGGATCCCAGCCCATGGGCATCGGCGATCTCATCGGCGCCGTCCGACTGGAGGGATATGAAGGGACGGAAGGGGGCTTCGAACCCTCAGGAACGGACATCCTCACCGGAACAGTCGGGGAGGCCTTCTCTCTGGTGGGCCTGTTCGGCAAGCCCGAGGCCCTGACTTTCCGTTACGACGCCGGCACGGATCTGCTCACAGGAGGTAAGGGAGGCAACCAGGACGGCAAGGCCCAGCGCCTCGGGCTTCGCCTACCGGATGCGGACGGTACCTCCTTCATCCGCGTGAGTGATCGCGAGCGGCCCGACGATCTCAGCGGCCAGGAGTTCTTCGAAGGGATGGTCAGCCAGGACACCACCTTCACCGCCAGCCACACGGCCCCAGGTGCCAAAGCCGATGGGTTCTCAAAAATCATCTACATCCACACCTTCGACAGCCTCCGGGGCCCCCATCTGGGTTCGGTGTCCTACGGCGTGCGATGGCTCCCAGCCCATCCACTTCGGTGATCGCCTCGCCGGCAGCACCCTGGTGGGCTTCACGGGGGAGGACGGTTCAGCCCAGTTCAGCGGTTGACGGAGGCCATGGCCTAAAGGCTTCAGCGGCATGGGTCAGGATGGGACACCCGCTCCGAAGGGGTCTCCCCTTCCCGTCCCCCAGGAGATCACGTTTGATCCCCCGCTCCGAGCCCATCTCCTCCGCCCAGCCCGCCCGAGCACACCGTCTCCATCCCCCGGGAGGGTCACCCAGTCTCCCGCAAGAAAGCCCAGCTGCTGGAAGCGATGGCCCGGCCCCGGCCTCCCCTGCCTCCGCGGCAACGGAAGTTCAAGGCCGGCACCACCGGTTTCATGCTGGCCATTCACGTGGGGGCGGTCTTTGCCCTGCTGCCGCGCTTCTGGAGCCTGCAGGGGGTGATCGTGCTGGCGGTTCTCTACTGGATGACCGTGCTGGGGGTGACCCTGGGCCTGCACCGGCTGGTGGCCCACCGGGGCTTCGAGGCCCCCCGCTGGCTGGAGCGGCTGCTGGTGCTGATGGGCACCCTGGCCTGCCAGAGCGGACCGATCGAATGGGTGGGCCTGCACCGGCACCACCATCTCTTCTCCGACCAGCCCAACGACCACCATGACGCCGCCCGGGGCCTGTGGTGGGCCCACAGCGAGTGGATGCTGCACCAGATCCCCGCCCTCAGCGAGATCCACCGCTTCACCGGCGACATGGAGAAGGATCCGCTCTACCGCTGGCTGGATCGCTGGTTCCTGCTGCTGCAGCTTCCCCTGGGGGCGGCCCTCTACTGGTACGGCAATGCGGCCGGCGTCCACGGCGGCGGGCTGGGGCTGGTGCTCTGGGGCATCCCGCTGCGGCTGGTGCTCGTCTATCACGTCACCTGGCTGGTGAACTCGGCCACCCACGCCTTCGGCTATCGCAACTTCGACTGCCCCGACCGCTCCCGCAACTGCTGGTGGGTGGCGATCCTCACCTTCGGGGAGGGCTGGCACAACAACCACCACGCCTACCCCCACTCCGCCCGCCACGGGCTGCGCTGGTTCGAGTTCGACATCACCTGGCTGCACATCAAGCTCCTGCGGGCCCTCGGTCTGGCCCGGCGGGTGCGACTGGCACCTGTCTTCGGTCACCGGGGCGAAGCGGCGCCCAGCGCCTGAGCGGGGAGCCGCCGTCTCCAGGCTCCGGTTTCTGCCGGTTCAGCCGTCTCCGCGATCCGCTCGCCGGCAGCACCGCACCGATCTCCCGCCGGATGGCCGCCGCCAGATCATGCGGTTCCCGCTCGCCGCTTTCCCCCTGAAGCATGCGGGCCCGCTGGCGCAGCAGCTCCAGAAACCGATCTGCCCCCAGCTCCTCCTCCCCCGCCGCCGCCAGGGCCGCCAGGGTGCGGCGCAGCTCCGGCAGTTCGGCATCCAGCTCCACCGCCGTGTAGTCCCGCTGACCGGCGATCACTTCGGCGAAGCGCTCCCGCCGCTGCCGTTTTGCCGCCGGGTAGGCCGCCATCAGCTGCTGCCGGCACTCCCGCCAGGGCCTGCCGGCGGTGAACAGGTGGGCCAGGGCGGCGCTCAGCCCAGCGGCCTCGGCCTCACCGATGCGCAGGTCGAAACTGGCCGGTGGCTCCCGGAAGCCCACGAACACCTCCAGCAGGGCTCCGGGCCCGAGCACCCGCTGCTGCTCATCGCGCACCGGCAGGGCCGAGCTGCGCAGGGCGTCGAACAGTTCGGGATGGTCCGCCAGCAGGGCCTCGGCCCGGGCCGGCTCCAGCCGCCCTTCGGGGGCCTGGGCGGCGAGCCAGAGGTTCACGTTTCCCAGGGCCAGGAAGACCTCCGGCCCGGGGGAGGCCAGCTTGCCGTTGCGCAGCATCGAGAGCTGGGAGTTGTGCACCCGGCCCAGGTCGAGGGCCTCCGCCAGCACCGGCAGCACCCGGTGGGACCAGCCGTTGCGCTCGTGCCACACCCTGATCAGATGGGCGAAGGCAACCCGACCAGATGCGAGTTCGTCTCGATAACCCACGCGATCTGGATTCGTATTGCTACCATCTTAACGATTCATCAGGAGGCTGGTCCGTCATGACCGCCACAACCCTCTCCCGCCCGGCTCCGGACATCGCGGCCCAGCACACCCGCCGCCCCGCCGCCATCAGCGGACGGGGCCTCGTCCCTTGGGCGCGCCCAGGCCCTGCACAAGGCTCGCAAGGGCGACCTTCAGGCCAAGCCCGAGAAAGGCAACCGCTGGGGGACGATCGCCTACATGGCCGCGCTCCATCTCCTGGCGGTGGTGGCCCTGCTGCCGCGCTTCTGGAGCCCCGGGGCCGTCGCCGCCCTGGTGGTGATGTACTGGGTCACCGCCTGTCTGGGCGTCACCATCGGCTACCACCGCCTGCTCTGCCACCGCTCCTTCCGGGTGCCCCACTGGCTGGAGCGCTTCTTCGCCACCTGCGGCGCCCTCAGCGCCCAGCACGGCCCGATCGACTGGGTGGGCCTGCACCGCCACCATCACAAGTTCTCCGATACGGAAGCCGATCACCACGACAGCAACAGGGGCTTCTGGTGGTCCCACATGGCCTGGATGTTCAACGAAATCCCCGCCATGGGCGCCGTGCCCCGCCTCACCGGCGACCTGGCCGCCGACCCCTACTACCGCTGGCTGAACAAGCGCTTCCTGCTGCTGCAGCTCCCCCTGGGCCTGCTGCTCTTCTGGATCGGCACCGTCACCGGTGCCGGCGGCTGGGCCCTGGTGCTGTGGGGCATTCCCCTGCGGCTGGTGCTCGTCTACCACAGCACCTGGCTGGTCAACTCCGCCACCCACATGTGGGGCGAGGCCGTTCACGACAGCGGCGACAATTCAAGGAACAACCCCTGGGTGGCGGCGCTCACCTTCGGTGAGGGCTGGCACAACAATCACCACGCCTACCCCCATTCGGCCCGCCATGGCTTCGGCCCCCGCCAGATCGACCTCACCTGGCAGCACATCCGGCTGATGCGGGCCCTGGGCCTGGCCACCCATGTGCGCCTGCCCGCAGCCGCAGCCCCCGCCGGCACCGTGTCGTAGGCTGGCCGATCGGATTTCAGCTGGCTCAGCAGGGGCGTCGTCATGGTCAAGAAGCGTGTGCAGGTGGTCCTGAGCGAGGACATCCTTTGCCTGGGCAAGGACGGTGATCTGGTGGAGGTGGCCCCCGGCTACGCCCGCAACTACCTCCTGCCCACCGGCAAGGCCCTGGCCGTCACCGCCTCCGTCCTGCGCCAGGTGGAGCATCGCCGGGCCAAGGAGGCCGAGCGCCAGGCGGCCCTGAAGGCCGAGGCCATCGCCTTCCGCACCGCCCTCGACACCATCGGTCGCTTCACCGTCAAGAAGCAGACCGGGGGCGACGACGTCCTCTTCGGCACCGTCACCAACGGCGACGTGGCCGAAGCCATCGAAGCGGCCACCAAGAAGGAGGTCGACCGGCGCTCCATCACCGTGCCCGAGATCCACCGCACCGGCGCCTACAAGGTGCAGGTCAAGCTCCACCCCGAGGTCGTCGCTGAGGTCAACCTGGAAGTGGTCAGCTACTGATCGGCCAGCCGCGAACGGAAACTTTCCGCTCCTGGGCCCAGAGTGATCCCCCAACCCGGGGCCTGATCCCAAGCGGTCCGGCTCCTCTTCCCCTGCGTCGCGTTCTGGAGTTCCATCCATGGTGAGCGTGCCCCTGGCGGGATCCGATTCCCCCGTTCCCGAAGGGCCCCGCCGGGCCTCTCCCCGCGCCGAGCAGGCCGGTTTCGAGGCCCTTCCCGATTCCGTCCCCCCCAGAACCTGGAAGCCGAGGAATCGGTGCTCGGCGGCATCCTGCTGGATCCCGATGCCATCGGCCGCGTCGCCGACGTCCTGCGCCCGGAAGCCTTCTATCTCGGCGCCCACCGGGAGATCTACCGCACGGCCCTGATGCTGCACAGCCAGGGCAAGCCCACCGATCTCACCGCCATGGCCGCCTGGCTCGCCGACACCGGCCACCTGGAGAAGGTGGGGGGCAGCGCCCGGCTGGTGGAGCTCGTCGATCGCACCCTCTCCACCGCCTCCATCGACCAGGTCGCCCGCCTGGTCATGGACAAGCACCTGCGCCGCCAGCTGATCCGCTCCGGCAACGATGTGATCCGCCTCGGCTTCGACCAGAGCAAGCCCATGGAGCAGGTGCTCGACGAGGCCGAGCAGAAGATCTTCGCCATCAGCCAGGAGAAGCCCACCGCCGGCCTCACCCCCACCGCTGAGATCCTCACCAGCACCTTCAACGAGATCGAGAGCCGCTCCCTCGGCACCGCCGTCGCCGGCATCCCGGTCAACTTCTACGACCTCGACGCCATCACCCAGGGGCTCCAGCGCAGCGACCTGATCATCGTCGCCGGGCGTCCCGCCATGGGGAAGACCTCGATCGTGCTCAACATCGCCAAGAACGTCGCCCAGCTCCACCAGCTGCCGGTCTGCGTGTTCAGCCTGGAGATGAGCAAGGAACAGCTCACCTACCGCCTGCTTTCGATGGAGGTGGGCATCGAGAGCGGCCGGCTGCGCACCGGCCGCCTGCAGCAGGAGGAGTGGCCCCTGCTGGGCCAGGGCATCCACAGCCTCGGCCAGCTGCCCCTGTTCATCGACGACAAACCCAATTCCGGAGTGCTGGAGATGCGCTCCCTCTGCCGGCGACTGATGGCCGAGCAGGGCAAGGAGCTCGGCCTGATCGTGATCGACTATCTGCAGCTGATGGAGGGCTCCACCCCCGACAACCGGGTCCAGGAGCTCTCCCGCATCACCCGCGGCCTCAAGGGCATGGCCCGGGAGCTCAACGTTCCGGTGATCGCCCTCTCCCAGCTCAGCCGCGGCGTCGAGTCCCGCACCAACAAGCGCCCCATGCTCAGCGACCTGCGCGAATCGGGCTCCATCGAGCAGGACGCCGACCTGGTGCTGATGATCTACCGCGACGAGTACTACAACCCTGAAACCGCTGACCGCGGCATCACCGAAGTGATCGTCACCAAACACCGCAACGGCCCGGTCGGCACCGTCAAGCTGCTGTTCGAGCCCCAGTTCACCCGGTTCCGCAATCTGGCGGCGTAGGGCACGGATCAAGGGGGAGTCGATGCGGGCCGAACCTCGCTCTCTCAAGCCCAGCATTCAGCGGGGCATCAGCGGCAGAAATCGTGGAAATCCGGCAGGCCTCCTTGTGACCAAGGACTTCGAATCCGAAGCGATCTGCCATAGAAAACCACCCGGGCCAGAGCGGGAGTAGGGTGGAGCCGGGAACACCGGCATAAGAGAAAATAAGTGGCACATCATTCCTTCTGGTTCTACGGATTTGTTTTCTTCGCCATCATCCTGATTCGCTATGTCCTGATGGCAGGATTCGCCTACTGGCTGGTCTACCTGCGCACCGAAAGCACCATCCCCGGCGGCCCGTCCGGGGGTCCGCCCTCCCACGCAGGAAGCCATGCGGGACGACATCCGCCTCTCGGTGATCTCCGCGATCGTCTTCGCCCTGGCCACGGCCGCCGTGATGATGCTGCAGGACCGGGGCCTGACCCTGCTCTACGGGCGGGTGCAGGATCACCCCTGGTGGTACCTGGCGCTGAGCTACGGCGCCGTGCTCGTCCTGCAGGACGGCTGGTTCTACGCCACCCACCGGCTGCTGCACCGGCCCGCCCTGTTCCCCTGGTTCCACCGGGGACACCACCGCTCCAGGCCGCCCACCCCCTGGACCTCCTTCGCCTTCGACCCCCTCGAGGCCCTGCTTCAGGCCCTGTTCCTGGTGGTCGTCGTGCTGGTGCTGCCGCTGCACTTCATCACCCTGATGGCCGTGCTCACCACCATGACCGTGTGGGCGATCGTGAACCACCTCGGACCGGACCATCTGCCCCTGGGCTTTCCCCACCACTGGCTGGGACGCTGGCTGATCGGTCCGGCCCACCACTCCCTGCACCACCGCCGCCACGGAGTGCATTTCGGCCTCTACTTCACCTTCTGGGACAGGCTTCTGGGCACGGAGGATCCCAGTTATGGGGCCGCCGTGGGCGCAAAGGCCCACCTTCAGGGAGGATGATGGCGGGTCGGGGCGCCGGCCCATCCCCCCGGTCCGGCACGGTCCCTCCCCCACCGCCCGAGCCGATGGCCCTCAGCGCTGCCCCCACCGAACGCTTCGACCTGATCGTGGTCGGCGGCGGCCATGCCGGCTGTGAGGCGGCCCTGACCGCCGCCCGGCTGGGGGTCACCACCGCCCTGTTCACCCTCAACCTCGACCGCATCGCCTGGCAGCCCTGCAACCCCGCGGTGGGGGGACCGGCCAAGAGCCAGCTGGTGCACGAGGTGGATGCCCTCGGCGGGGTGATCGGCCGGCTGGCCGATGCCACCGCCCTGCAGAAACGGCTCCTCAACGCCAGCCGCGGCCCCGCCGTCTGGGCCCTGCGGGCCCAGACCGACAAACGCCAGTACGCCCGCCAGATGCTGCAGCTGCTGCAGCACACCCCCAACCTCGCCCTGAGGGAAGCGATGGTGACGGGCCTGGAGATCGAAGGGGATCCCGGCGCTGCCGATGGGGCCGGGGCGCGGGTCGATCGGCGTCCGCACCTACTTCGGCAGCGTCTATGGCGCCGGGGCCGTGATCCTCACCACCGGCACCTTCCTGGGCGGCCGCATCTGGGTGGGCAACCGTTCGATGGCGGCGGGCCGGGCCGGAGAGCAGCCCGCGGAAGGGCTCACCGAAGCCCTGCGGGACCTGGGGTTCCGCACCGACCGGCTGAAGACCGGCACCCCGCCCCGGGTCGACCGGCGCAGCGTGGCCCTCGACCGTCTCGAGGAGCAGCCGAGCGACGCGGCCGATCGCTTCTTCAGCTTCGATCCCGCCGCCCGGGTGAGCGGCGAGCAGATGGCCTGCCACATCACCCGCACCACGGCGGACACCCACCGGCTGATCCGCGACAACCTTCATCTCACGCCGATCTACGGCGGCTTCATCGACAGCAAAGGCCCCCGCTACTGCCCGTCGATCGAGGACAAGATCGTGCGTTTCGCCGACAAGGAGAGCCACCAGATCTTCCTGGAGCCGGAGGGTCGCGACACCCCCGAGCTCTATGTCCAGGGCTTCTCCACCGGCCTTCCCGAAGCTCTGCAACTGGCCCTGCTGCGCACCCTTCCCGGGCTGGAGGCCTGCGTGATGCTCCGCCCCGCCTATGCCGTCGACTACGACATCCTGCCGGCGACCCAGCTGCTGCCCAGCCTGGAGACGAAACGGGTGCGGGGCCTGTTCTCCGCCGGCCAGCTCAACGGCACCACCGGCTATGAGGAGGCCGCCGCCCAGGGGCTGGTGGCCGGCCTCAATGCCGCCCGGCTGCTGGGGGGCCAGGATCCGGTCCATTTCGCCCGGGAAGGCAGCTACATCGGCACCCTGGTGGACGACCTGGTGACCCAGGACCTCAAGGAGCCCTACCGGGTGCTCACCAGCCGCAGCGAATACCGGCTGGTGCTGCGGGGCGACAACGCCGATCGCCGGCTCACCCCCCTGGCCCACCGGCTGGGCCTGATCGACGAACGCCGCTGGCGGCTGTTCGAGCAGAAGCAGGCGGCGATCGAAGGGGAAAAGCAGCGGCTGGAGACGGTCAGGCTCAAGGCCTCCGACCCCGCCGCCGCCGCCGTGGTGGCGGCCAGCGGCGCCGGCATCAACGGCTCCATCACCCTGGCCGATCTGCTGCGCCGGCCTGGCCTGCACGGGCAGGACCTGGTGCGGCTGGGGCTGTGCGATCCCGCCCTGGCGCCGGAGGTGCGGGACGGCGCCGAGATCGACATCAAGTACAGCGGCTATCTCGCCCGCCAGGAACAGCAGATCGAACGGGTCCGGCGCCAGCAGGGGCGACCGATCCCCGCCGCCGTCGACTACGCCGCCATCGGCACCCTGTCGGCCGAAGCCCGCGAGAAACTGGCGGCGATCCAACCCCGCAACCTGGGACAGGCCTCCCGGATCCCGGGCGTCAGTCCCGCCGACGTCAACGCCCTGCTGCTCTGGCTGGAACTGGAACGGCGCCGCGATCAGCGGGTTCCTCGTCAGAACCCGCAACCATCGTTACAGTGACGCACGCCATACGCCGAGGACCGACGTTGCCCCCCTCTCCCCGGCGTCCCCTGCGTGGCATTCCCACATCGCGTGCCTACTGGGAGCTGAAGGCTGAGCAGATGATGAACCGGGTGTTCGACCCGGAAGCCACCATCGACCTCGACATGGAGTCGGAGCCCCCCCCTCCGCCCCGATCACTGCCGGCGGCCGCCCCCCTTCACAAGCTCCGGGCCCGGCAGGGCCGGCCTGCCCATACGCCGGCTCCGGCCCGCCCCGACCGGCACACCCTGCTGCTCACGGCCATGGGCGGAGTGTGCATGGTCAGCGTGGCCAGCTCGGTGCTCTACCTGACCCATTCCAGCCGCATGCAGCAGGCCCTCAGCCAGGAGCGCAGCCTGCTGCTGGTGGAACGGCTGCGCAGCCTGGGGCCGGCCCAACCGACCCCGATCGGATCCGGCGGCGGATCCGGCCTGTCCGCGGGCGAACAGCCCCTCCTGCCCCTCGCGGCCGACCAGCTGCCTCCTCCCCCCGAGGAACCCTGGATCGAGCAGCTGTCCCAGCTTCCCCAGCGGCAGGGTTCCACGGCCCCCCTGCTGCGGGTGCCCTTGAGCCCGAAACTGGCCACAGCGGCACCCCCCGCCATCGGGACCTCCGAGCCCGCCGTCGGGACCGATCCATCCTCCGCCGGTTCCAGAGCCTCTTCCAGCGGTGGAAGCACTCCGGAACTGGTGGGGGTGGTGGGTTCGGCGGGTCGCCCCGCTTCGGCCATCTTCCAGATGGGGGGAACCTCCACCAGCGTCAGCGTCGGCGAAGCGATCGGAAGCAGCGGTTGGCGCCTCCGCTCGGCCGAGGGTGATGCCGCCATGATCGAGCGGGGTGGGGACGTGCGGCGGATCTCGATCAGCAACGGCTACTGACCCAGCGCTCCCTCCCCGCCATGCCCCCCACCTCCGGCAGCCTGCTGCCGTCTCCCGGTTTCCTGTGGCAGGCGACCGCTGGGGACCGGCAGGACATCCCTGCCGGCGGCGAGCTCAGCGGGCCCTGGAAACTGCTGCTGCTCGGGGATGGCAGCCCGACGCGCCACCTGCAGCTGCTCACAGGCTTCCCGGTGGAGATCGAGCTGATCGCCATGGCCGCCGAACCGGGGGGCTGTGCCGGGGCTCCTCCGGAGGTGGCCCACCTGGCGGAACCGCTGCTGCGGCGCCAGGTCTGGCTGGCCTGCGGAGAGCGGACCCTGGGCTGGGCAGAGAGCTGGTGGAACCAGGCCGAGGCGGAGGCCCATCTGCAGGATCGCCGTCTACCGATCTGGCGCAGCCTCACCGCCGGCCGGGCGGAGCTTTTCCGTGAGGTGGATGGCTTCGGCCAGGTGCAGGAAGCCTGGTTGGAGGAACGCTTCGGCTGCGCCGGCCCGTTCTGGAGCCGCCACTACCGCTTCTTTCGCCAGAGCCGGGAGCTGACGGTGATCCGGGAGGTGTTCTCCCCGGCCCTGGAGCGCTGGCTGGGGCCTGCTGAAGAGGCGTCTGTTCGTGAAGACTCATCAATTCGGTAACGCGATGTGGCGGTTTCCTGTTGACGAATTGACGCTTTTGGGTCACGGGCCAGGATTCGGTTACTTGAAATCAGATCATGCCCAGCCCTCGCCGCGCCAAGGCGCCGCCCGAGGCCATCGCCACTGCCCAGGGCGAATGGCTCACCCTCACCGACCTGGGCCGCCGCTACGGGGTCTCCGCGGTGCATACCGGCAGGCTGCTGGTGACCGCGGGTCTGCGCCGGAGCAGCGGTGAGCCCACCGCCGAGGCCCTGGCGGCCGGTGTGGCCATGCGCCCCCAGGCCGGACCTCACAACGCCAGCCTGTGGCTGCACCAGGGCTGTGCTCCCCATCTGGAACGGCAGGGTCTGGTGCCCCAGGCCCAGCGCACGCTGGTGAGCCTCTGGGCCGATCTGATCAGTGCCCTGCTGCAGGGGTCTCCAGCCATCAGCGTTTCGGCCGAGGAGATGGCTGACGATATTCCCCAGGATCTGGTGAAACCGGTGAACCGGGAACTGCGCCAGCGGGGCTGCAGCTTCCGGGTCAACCCCAAGCTCAGGACAACCGCAAGGCCTGGGCCTGCTTGCTCGCCTGCTCGAGCAACTGACGCAGCCGATCTTCGTCGGTATGGCTGAGGTTGGTGCGCAGCAGCCTGGCGTGGGGAGCATGCTGCCGCAGCCGCTCGATCAGCCGGTCGGGGGTCGCATCGCGCAACAGCAGGCAGAGGGCCGCGCTGCCGGGGGGAAGGGTTTCCCCCACCTCCCGCATGAACCCGTCGTTGATCCCCAGATCGGAGAGGGAGCCTGAGGCGGCCCCCAGCCCCGCGCCCACCGCGGCTCCGAGCAGGGGGTTGAGGAACAGCAGGCCCACCAGGGTGCCCCAGAAGCCGCCACCGAGGGCGCCCGCCGCGGTGAGATTGAGGGACTGGTGCAGTCGCACCTTGCCGTCCGGCTCGTTTTCCACCACGACCGCGTCCTCGAGCGCGATCAGTTCCTCCTTCTGAATGTCGACCAACTCACGCCGGACCTCATCGGCCTCCTCGACGGAGGGGAAGCCAACCACCACCAGGCTGCTCATGGCCACAATCGCCGCAATTTCATCCCTCGTCCTAACCCAGACCCGGCGTGGACCGAAGCAAAGCCCCCTCAGCCACGCCGGCGGCTCGAGCGTGGCAGGGGACGGGAACCGGGGACGCCGGGGGATGCGGACTCCCGGGATGCGGTGGCCTCACGGGGGTCGGAGCGATCAGGACGCTGCCAGCGGGGCAGACTGAAACTGGCGTCGTCGGGCCATTCGCCTTCGTCGGTTGCCATGGTGCCTTCGCCGGCAGGCTCCTGGGAGAAGGGGGCTCCCGGCACCGGTGCCGGAGCCCGACCACGTCGGGAGACCGCCTCCAGACCCTGGCGGCGGGAACGGGATGGCCCCGGTGGCGTCGGACCCGGGACGGCCGGCTCACCCTCCTGCCACGGTTCGCGCCAGTCGTCGCCGTCGTCGAGCAGCCAGTCGAGGCGATTCTCCACCCAGCGGCCCAGATCATCGAGCCGCGGCCGCAGGGGGGGGCGGGGGTCGTCGCCGCGGGAGGCCGGCCTACGCCCCCCCGGACGGGAGCCGGAGACCCCTTCCACGAACTGACGGCCGGCTGTCACCCAGCGATCCACCCGCTGATCGAGGGGATCGGCGGCGGCGCGGCTGCGACGGCCGGACTCCCGCTCGCGGGGGGGGCGCAGCCGGGGGTCGCGCTCACCGGCGGCCCCGTCACGGCCCCAGTTGCGGCCGGGGTTCTGATCCATCGAATCCATGGATCGATGCTAACGGCGGCGCCCGGAGCGCCAGCGCTCCCGGCCGAGGCCCACCAGGGCGATGGTGAAGCCTCCCCACTCCAGGGTCCACAGAAACGTCGCCATCGGCCCGATCACCTGCGCCAGAACCTAGGCGCTGCTGGGTTCGAATACCAGCAGACAGCTGGCATCCCAGCGGCCGCCGTGAAGCCGTTCGCAGCAGGGGCGGCAGGCCAGGCCCTGGCGGCGGCGCCGGTAGGGGGCCCGGCGGTCGCAGCGCGGGCAGCGGGCGATCCAGCGGCTGGCATTCAAGGGCAGGGGATAGCGGTGGCGCAGGCTCACCTCGAAGGCGTCCTGGGCCCGATTGATCCGTTCCATACGGGCCCGGAAATGGGGGCCATGGACCTCCTGCACCCCGAGAACCCGGTCCACCCAGGCGTGGATCATCTCGTGGCAGAGGGTGCCCAGGGTGGCCTCCCGGGGCAACGGTTCCAGCAGAGGGCGGGAAAGCACGATCTCGCACAGATCCCGACCGTCCTTCAGGCGGCCACGCCGATAGAGCCCGGCGGTGCGGGTGAGCCGGCCGTCGCTCCAGCGCAGATCCACCAGGGGCCGGCCGCCTGTGGCCAGCTGGCCGTCGAAGTGCTCACGGTTGAGCCGATGGAACAGGGGCAGCAGCGGTTCCAGGGGCATGGACCCATTCTGGAGGGATCGTCCGTCAGACTCGTCGACGCTGCGAACGGATGCAACCACCATGGACTGGGGACTGGCCCGCGACATCGGCACCAAGCTCCTGCTGGCCGGCGCCGGCGGCCTGCTGCTGTACTGGACCATCTCGGCCGTGCGGCTGGTGCTCAGCGCCCGGGGCATCAACCCGCTGATCAAGCAGTTCTTCACCCAGGTGGCCTCCGGCCAGGTGGACGGCGCCTACCTGCTCACCACCCGCAACTACCGCTCCCACGTCAACCGGCAGCAGTTCATCCGCTTCCTGGCCGGTCTCCAGCTCAACAGGTACCGCAATCTCAAATCGGGCCGTCCCCGGCTGCAGGAGGGCCAGGTGATCCTCACGGTGAAGCTCAAGACCGACGGCAAGGAGGAACTTCCCCTGGACTTCACTTTCGTGAAGGTGGAGGAAGCCTGGCGGGTGGATCGCATCACCCGGCTGGCGGCCGCCTGAGCCGTGGCCCAGGCCCGGGTGGAGGAACTGAGGCGGCTGCTCAACCGCGCCGCCCACGCCTACTACGTGCTGGATGCACCGGTGATGGAGGATCCGGTCTACGACCGGCTCTACCGGGAGCTGGTGGACCTGGAGACCGCCCATCCGGAGCTGGTCAGCCCCGACAGCCCCACTCGCCGGGTGGGGGGCGCACCGGCCGACGGCTTCTCCAGCGTGGCCCACCGCATCCCCCTGCTGAGCCTCGACAACGCCTTCTCCCACGAGGAACTGGACGACTGGTACGGCCGCCTGCTGAAGGTGCTCGACCGGGAGGCGCCGGCGGGGGAGGCCCTGCCGGCCCTGCCGATGGTGGGCGAGCTCAAGATCGACGGCAGCGCCCTGGCCCTCAGCTACGAGCAGGGCCTGCTGGTACGGGCCGCCACCCGCGGCGACGGTGAGCGGGGGGAGGAGATCACGGCCAACGTGCGCACGATCCGCAGCGTGCCCCTTCGCCTCCAGCTGGAGGAGCCGCCGGCCTGGGTGGAAGTGCGCGGCGAGGCCTTCATCCCCGACGCCACCTTCGCGGCCATCAATGCCGAGCGCGCCGAGCGGGGCGAGGCCGCCTTCGCCAACCCGCGCAACGCCTGCGCCGGCACCCTGCGCCAGCTGGATCCGAAGGTGGTGGCCGCGCGGCGGCTGGAGTTCTTCGCCTACACGCTGCACCTGCCGGACGATTGGCCACCCGAGCCCGTCGAGCGAGAAGCAGCCCACCCCACCACGCAATGGGAGAGCCTGAGCTGGCTTCAGGCCGCCGGCTTCCGGGTGAATCCCAACGCCGAGTTGCTGCCCTCGCTCGCGGCGGTGAAGACCTTCTGCGAGCGATGGGAGCAGGAGCGCCGCGACCTGCCCTACGCCACCGACGGGGTGGTGGTGAAGCTCGACGATCTGCGCCTGCAGGAGGAGGCGGGCTTCACCCAGAAGGCGCCCGCGCTGGGCGATCGCGCTCAAGTACGCCGCCGAGGAGGCCCCCAGCCGGCTGCTGCGCCTCACCTGCCAGGTGGGACGCACCGGGGTGGTCACCCCGGTGGCGGAGTTCGAGCCGGTGCCCCTGGCCGGCACCACCGTCAGCCGCGCCACCCTGCACAACGCCGACCGGCTGGCGGAGCTGGATCTCTGCGCCGGCGACACGATCGTGGTCCGCAAGGCCGGCGAGATCATCCCGGAGGTGGTGCGGGTGCTGAAGGAGCTGCGGCCGCCGGGAGCGCTCCGGCTGGAGCTGCCGCTCACCTGCCCCGAATGTGGCTCGCCGCTGGTGCGGGAGGAAGGGGAGGCCGCCACCCGCTGCGTCAACAACGGCTGTCCGGCAATCCTGCGGGGGTCCCTGCGCCACTGGGTGAGCAAGGGGGCCCTCGACGTGGACGGCCTGGGGATCAAGCTGATCGAGCAGCTGGTGGACCGGGGCCTGGTGCGGTCGATCCCGGACCTCTACCGGCTCGACGCCGAGCTGCTGGCCAGCCTGGAGCGGATGGGGGAGACCTCGGCCCGCAAGCTGGTGGCCGCGTTGGCGGACTCGAAGACCCAGCCCTGGCACCGCCAGCTCTACGGCCTCGGCATCCACCACGTGGGCGAGGTGAACGCCAAGGCCCTGGCCCGGGCCTTTCCCAGTGCCGTCGCTCTGGCCGCCGCGGCCGCCGAGGCGCCGGAGCAGCTGATGGCCGTCTTCGGCATCGGCGCCGAGATCGCCCAGTCCCTGCGGCAATGGTTCGCCACCCCTGCCAACCAGGCCCTGCTGGAGCAGTTGCGGGCGCTGGGCTTCCCGCTGGCCTCCCGGACACCGGAGGGCACGGGGGGCGAGAACGGAGGACCGGCGGGAGCGATGCCCCTGACGGGCAAGACCTTCGTGCTCACCGGCAGCCTGCCATCCCTGAGCCGCTCCCAGGCCCAGGCCCTGATCGAGGCGGCCGGCGGCAAGGTGAGCGGATCGGTGAGCAGGAAGACCAGCTACGTGGTGGCCGGCGCCGAGGCCGGCAGCAAGCTGGCCAGGGCGGAGAGCCTCGGCGTGGCAGTGCTGGACGAGGCGGGCCTCCGGGACCTGCTGGCGGAGCCTGTGGTGTCCGCCTGACGACCGATTCCTGTCGTCAGGCTCTTCCACCCTCAGAATGCAGCCAATCAGACATTGCCGTGGCCGTCTTCAGCCCCTTGGACTCCGATATCAGCCTTGACCCACCCGTGCGTCCTTCCCCTGCCCCCGTTCCGGCGGCGATGGTGGAGCCTCCCCTGCCGGAGATGTCAGCGGCCCTGCGCCGCCAGCTGGCCCGGCACGAGCTGCTGCTGCCCCTGTTGCGCCGGTCGGTGGTCGCCGCCGCGGTGGCTGACGTGAGCCTCTCGGAGGAAGAACGCAAGCGGGCCCAGCAGGCCTGGGGGGCGAGCCACGGGATCCGCTCCGCCGAGGATCTGCAGAAGTACCTGGAACAGCATGAACTGACAGAGGCCGACATCCTCTGGCAGGCGGAACTGCCGGCCAAGCTGGAGCGGCACTGCCAGGAGCACTTCCACCACCGGGCTGAGCAGCGTTATCTGGCCCGCAAGAACCAGCTGGATCAGGTGATCTACAGCCTGCTGCGGGTGGAGGACGGTGCCCTGGCCCGTGAGCTCTACCTGCGCATCGCCGAAGGGGAAGCTGATTTCGCCGAACTGGCCGCCACCTACGCCAAGGGGCCCGAACGCTCCACCCGGGGGGTGGTGGGGCCGGTGCCTCTGCTGCAGGCTCACCCCTCCCTGGCCGAATTGCTGCGCACCAGCCGCCCGGGGCAGCTGCATCCTCCCCTGCGCATCGACCGCTGGTGGCTCGTGGTGCGGCTGGAATCCCTCCGCTCGGCCAGCTTCGATGAGGAGATGCAGCAGAGAATGGCCCGCGAGCTGTTCGAGGAATGGGTGGAGCAGGAAGTGAGCCAGCTCCGTCGTCAGGGGGTGGCGCGATGACCTCCACCGCCCAGGGGAGCACCCAACGGCTGGCCACCCTGCCCCCCTTCAAGGACCTTTCCCCCGGCGGCAGGGAACGGCTGATGGCGGAGGCCCGGCTCTGCCGCTTCGGCGTGGGCCAGGAACTCAGCAGAGCCGGGAGCATCGGCGATCAGGTGCTGGTGCTGCTGGAAGGGGATGCCCGGTTGCTGGGGGAAAGGGACGGTCACCCCTTCACCCTCGAGCGGCTGGGGCCCGGGGCCCTGGTGGGCCTGGCCTCCCTGCTGCGGGCAGAGGGAATCGAGCAGGTGAGCGCCGCCTCCGACCTGCTGGCGGGGGCGATCTCGGACGCGCTGATGCTCGAACTGCTGCTGAGCGAACCCAGCCTGCGGCGCTGGTGCGGCGGGCACCTCTGGACGGCGGAACTGCACCAGTTGCTGCTGGATCGGGAAGGGGCCGACGCGGGCCGTTTCGATCCGGCCCTCTGGCGGGAGCGCATCGATCAGCTGCGCCAGCACACCCGGGCCGTGTCGCCCCCAGCCCAGGGCAGCAGGATCTCCCTGCAGGAGGGCGAGGAACTGCTGCTCGCCAGCGCCAATGTGCCCGGCCTGGCAATCGGCTCACTGCTCCCTGCCGACGAACCGCTGCCCCAGCCCCGTCCTCCCCTGCCCCTTCGCCTGCTGGCGGTGGACCGGACGGCCACCGCCGCGTCCGGGGAACCGGCGGCGGAGCCGCTCCCTGCGCCTCCGACCGGAGCCCCAACCGCCGAACCCGGAGGCACCACCCAGCCCAGCAGCCTCGATCTGGGCCAGGACAGGGCCGACCGGGGCCTGACCCTGGTGCGGGGCCAGGGTCCCCTCGAGGAGACCCTGGCCTGCTTCCAGATGCTGGGCAAGTTGCTGGGACTGCCCTACCGCCGCGATTCGGTGGACAAGATCCTGCGCGACAAGATGCGCCGCGGCCAGCCACCGGATCTGCAGCTCTGTGGCCAGATCGCCGCCATGCTCGGCCTGCTGGTCACCGGCGCCAAGGTGCCGGCGGCGTCGGCCTCCCGACTGATCACCCCCTGCCTGGTGCCCTGGAAGGAGGGCTTCGCCATCGCCACGGCCAGCAACGCCGCCGGCCTGCGCCTGGCCTCCCCGGCCGATGGCTGGGTGCAGCTGAGCCCGGCGAAGATCGCCGAGCTCTATCCGGAAGGGCTCGAACTGCTGCTGCTGGAGCGGAGCATCGACACGCCGGAGCAGACCTTCGGCCCGGGCTGGTTCTGGCCGGCCCTGAAGCGCTACCGGGGCATGTTGCTCCAGGTGCTGCTGGCTTCCTTCGTGGTGCAGCTGTTCAGCCTGGCCAACCCGCTGCTGATCCAGGTGATCATCGACAAGGTGATCTCCCAGCGGAGCCTCGACACGCTGCAGATTCTGGGCATGGCCCTGGTGGTGGTCACCCTGATGGAGGGGGTGATCGGCTCCCTGCGCACCTTCCTTTTCACCGACACCACCAACCGCATCGACCTGCGCCTCGGTGCCGAGGTGATCGACCATCTGCTGCGGCTGCCCCTCGGCTATTTCGACCGGCGGCCTGTGGGGGAGCTGGGCACCCGCATCGCCGAGCTGGAGAAGATCCGCAACTTCCTCACCGGCCAGGCCCTGATCACCCTGCTGGATGCGGCCTTCTCGGTGATCTACATCATCGTGATGGCGCTCTACAGCGTGCTGCTCACGGCGATCGCCCTGGCGGTGCTGCCGATCCAGATCGGCATCACCCTGCTGGGGGCCCCCCTGTTCCGCCGCCAGTACCGCCAGGCCGCTGAGGAGAACGCCCGCACCCAGAGCCACCTTGTGGAGGTGCTCACCGGCATCCAGACGGTGAAGGCCCAGAACGTGGAGATGGTGAGCCGCTGGAAGTGGCAGGAGCTGTACGCCCGCTACATCTCGCGCACCTTCGAGAAGACCGTCACCGGCACCTTCCTGAACGAGACGAGCTCGGTGCTGCAGAAGCTCTCCCAGCTGCTGGTGCTCTGGGTGGGGGCCACCCTGGTGCTCAAAGGGGAGCTCACCCTGGGCCAGCTGATCGCCTTCCGGATCATCAGCGGCTACGTCACCCAGCCCCTGCTGCGCCTGTCCTCCATCTGGCAGAACATCCAGGAACTGCGGGTGTCGTTCGAACGGCTGGCCGACGTGGTGGACACGCCGGAGGAATCCAGCGAGGCCGACCGGGGCCACATCCCCTTGCCTCCCGTGAAGGGCGACGTGGTCTTCGAGAACATCAGCTTCCGCTTCAACCCCGGCGGACCCGATGTGCTCAGCAACGTCGACCTGCACATCCCGCCCGGCACCTTCACCGGGATCGTGGGCCAGAGCGGCAGCGGCAAGAGCACCCTGATGAAGCTGCTGCCCCGGCTCTACGCCCCGCAGAAGGGCAGGATCCTGGTCGATCGCTACGACATCGACAAGGTGGAGCTCTACTCCCTGCGCCGCCAGATCGGCATCGTGCCCCAGGATCCCCTGCTGTTCTCCGGCACGATCAGCGAGAACATCGCCCTCACCAACCCGGAAGCCACAAGTGACGCCATCGTGGAGGCGGCCCGGATCGCCGGGGCCCATGATTTCATCATGGAGCTCTCGGCCGGGTACAGCACCCAGCTGGGCGAACGGGGAGCCTCTCTCTCCGGCGGCCAGCGCCAGCGCATCGCCATCGCCCGCACCCTGCTGAGCCAGCCCCAGCTGCTGGTGATGGACGAAGCCACCAGCGCCCTCGACTACGACACCGAGCGTCAGGTGTGCGACAACCTGCGGGAGGCCATGGCCACGAGCACCGTGTTCTTCATCACCCACCGGCTCTCCACCATCCGCCGGGCCGATCTGATCGTGATGATGCACCAGGGGGCGATCGTCGAAACAGGCACCCATGAGGAACTGATGGCCATGAAAGGTCGCTACTACGCGCTCTACCGGCAACAGGAGGCAAGCTGATGGCCCGCCCCTCTCTGCCCACCCCCGGCGGCCTGATGCGGCGCGCCCAGAACGGCATCGAGCGCAGCATCCACAACGACAGCGACGATGTGGTGCTGCAGCAGTCCCGCTTCTGGGCCCGCTCCATCTCCTGGACCCTGATGGGGGTCACCCTGTTCGGCCTCGGCTGGCTGGCCTTCGCCCAGACCGAGGAGATCGTGACCGCCCCGGGCAAGCTCGAGCCCCTCGGGGTGGTCAAGGACATCCAGATGCCCGTGGGCGGCGTCGTCGAGGAGGTGATGGTGAAGGAAGGAGAACGGGTGAAGAAGGGCCAGGTGCTGCTTCGCCTCGACACCGAGACCACCCTCGACCGCCAGCGCAGCATGGAGAAGACGATCCAGTACAAGGAACAGCAGCTGCGGCTCAAGCAGGTGGAGCTCGACCGCTACCTCGAGTTCAATGACACCCAGCAGCGGGTGCTGGGTCAGAGCCTGGAACTGGAGAAGGATGTGCTCGGACGCCTGGAGACGTTGAACAAGGAGGGCGCCACCGCCGAACTGCAGTACCTCTCCCAGCGCAACAAGGTGCAGGAGGTTCAGGGGAAATTGCAGGAAACGAGGGTGGATCGCCTGCGCCAGCAGGCGATCCTGCAGCAGGGCATCCGCGAGCTGAACAGCGAAATGGCGGATCTGCGCAGCAAGCTGACCGAGCTCAACGTCAACATCCGCTACCAGGCCATCAAGGCGCCCGAGGCCGGGGTGGTGTTCGAACTCAAGCCGCGCTCCAGGGGCTTCGTGGCCCAGACCAGCGAACCGGTGATGAAGGTGGTGCCCTTCGACAAGCTGGAGGCCCGGGTGGAGGTGCCCAGCAAGGACATCGGTTTCGTCACGGAGGGCAAGGTGGCAGACATCAGCATCGACTCGTTCCCCGCCACGGATTTCGGCGTGCTGCAGGGCACCGTTCGACGCATCGGCTCCGACGCCCTGCCTCCCGATCAGCTGAAGAACTTCTACCGCTTCCCGGTCGACATCCAGCTCAACTCCCAGCAGCTGAAGCTCAAGAGCGGCAAGGTGCTGCCCCTGCAGGTGGGCATGTCGCTCACCGCCAACGTCAAACTGCGCAAGGTCACCTATCTTCAGCTGCTGCTGAGCAACTTCAAGGACAAGGCGGACGCCCTGCGGCAGATCTAGCTGGGCAGCGCAGGACCGAGGCGAAGGGGAACAGGCCCGACGAGCGCGTGAGCAGCGCCAACGGCCGCCCCTGCCAGGCTCGCTGGCCCATGGCGGTGCCGGTGGAGATGTCGAAATCTTGAGGCCGAACTCACCATGGTTCCTGGGGGTGCAGATTTCGGGAAACAGGTCCAGGCCATGGCCTGGCCAGGGGAAAGGGGCCATGAGTATCTATCAGCAGATCTGGGATGCCGACCAGAGCGGCAGTGGCATCAGGCCCGTCCTGGACGGAGCGCCGCTGGACCCTGTTCATGGCTATGTGCGCGTGGCCCCGGTGGCCGAGGGCCACCGGGACTTCCGCGTCCTGCAGGAGGTGGTGATTCCGGCGGCGAAACAGCGCAGTTACGAGCTGGTTCGGGCCCTGTTCGACAACTACGCCCTATCCGAACGGGATCCGGAGCTGGAATCGGCCCAGGAACGGGAAGAGGTGCACAATCTTCTTACCAGCATCGTGGATTCGGCGCCGATGCGCGTGGCGCGCCGGTATGTGGAAGAAGCCACCGGTACGGTGGTATCAAGCGAACGCTGGTATGCCACGCTGCTGGAACTATGGTTCCGCCGCTTCTCCCAGGGGGGCGACCCGGATCTCTCCGGCTTTGAGCATGTCTTCGTGGGGGAACAGGAAGGCGCCAAGGTACAGGGCTACCACTTCTGGTACAAGTATTACCTCGACGACGGATTCGCCTCGACCATCGATCGCGATCAGATGCCGGGCTTCCGTGACGACCGCATCCTCTACCTGCGGGGAAAATATGGAGACGGGCAGGAAAACTACCCCGAATCCGTGACGATTTCCTTCCGCTGGGACGCCCCTGATTACGATCGGCAGGTGCTCAGGCCCCTCAGCAAGCCTGTGGGAGGTTTCTTCGTGGGCTGCAGTGTGGAAGGGCTGATGGCCCTGGGCAGTGTTCGAGCCCACCTGGGTGCCCGGGCGCCGAAGGAAGCGGTGATCAACGGCGCCCGCTACGACCTGCGCATCTTCCGCAGCAGCAACAACCAGCACATCCGGACCTTCTATCCCGTCTATCTGGGGCCAGCCGGCGCCCTTCCCGTGCCCACGCTGCCATCCGCCCCCACGCCGCCATTGCCGGTGTCTCCCGTGTCGCCATCAGCACCGGAACCACCCCCGGTGGTGGAGCATCCCGTGCGGATCATCGCGGCCCTGGTCAATCCCAGCGGCCACGACGAGGGGCAGGAAACGGTCACCCTGATCAACACCGGAGCCAGGGCCGTTTCGCTGCAGGGCTGGAGCCTGCTGGATGCCAGGAACAACCGCTATGCGGTGCCTGATCTGGAAGGTGGCCAGCTGGCCGCCGGCGCCGTCACCGTCATCCGCCTGCCGGTGCGCTCCATTCAGCTCTCCAACCGCGGCGGAGAGATCCGCCTGCTCACAGGCGAAGGAGCGGTGGCCCATGAAGTGAGCTACAACCGCAGCCAGGTGACTGAGCAGGGGCGGACGATCCTGTTCTGAGGGTCTGCTCGTTCCCGATGAAGTGCTGTTCCGGTCCAGGGAGGAAATGATTCGTCAGCCTCACGGCGCCAGCAGGTCTTGACTGGGATCGCCAGCACCTGAGGTCACCTGTCCGCAGCTCCTGCGGCAGATCTGAGCGACACCTTGGCAGGGGGGTCACCGGCAGGCTCCCTGCCGGCCGACAACAGGTCCATCGCCCGGTCATGGTCCGGGATGATCAGGCAACGGCGGCGGCCGAGACGCTCGAGCAGGGGCAGCAGGGGCGGACCCAGGTGGGAGTTCATCAACCAGCCGGCGACCCGGAAAGTACGGCGCCAGGCCGGCCGGGGGGCGATGGCATGGATCGCCCGGGGGTGGACGGGGCCATCGATCGTGACCAGCCAGGCTGGATCCATACCGGTCCGGGCCATGGCCGCCCGGAGGCTACGGTCACTGTGAAAGGCGATGTGCTGGCCGTTGCCGAAGGCGTAATACCACCAGTCTGGCCCCGGGATCTCGCCCTCAGCGCGCAGCAGGGTGGAGAAGACGAACAGCTCCTTGCCCTCCATGCCGTCCCCGAGGTGCTCGGCGAGAAAGGGAGCGGTTTCGGGAACGTGCTCGATCACCTCGAACGCCGTCTGCAGGGGGATCGGGGCATCGGGCGCCAGCCGGCAGAACGGACGGATCAGTTCCATGGCCGCGTAGGCGTCGCTGCCATGGAAGTCGTAGCCGTGATCCCGCATCATCCGGGGGAGCATGCCCAACCCCGTACCGATGTCGCACCCCGGCTCCACCGGTTCCAGACCCAGCAGGGTGCCGATCGAGATCAGCAACCGCAACAGCCGGGAAGCGTGCAGGTTGCGGTCGACGTAGCCGGTGTCGCCGTAGAAGGCATCCTCGTAGGCCACGGACAGCCAGGTGGGATCCGCGAGCCAGAGGAAGTCGCAGGCGGAACAGTGCATCAACCGGGCCGGCACCCTTGCCTTGCTGACCACCACCCGGCGGATGAGACGGACGTCGTCGGCAGCACAGTTCGGACAGCCTCGCTGGCTTTCGGGCATTGGGGCGAAACCGGGGCGAAGCAGTGGGCTGGCGATTGGATCCTAGGGATCCGTCCGCCCGCTCATTTGCCGGTGTCAGGGGGAAGGCCGTCCAGGGCCCGGCGGGCCGCCCGTCCCACCAGCACAACCACCGCGATCGTGGCCCCCACCCCCGCCATCCGCAGGGCCCAGGTGAAGGGATCGGCACGCCCGGAGAGGACCTCCCCGAACCGGGCCACATCGCCGGCCAGGGCGCCCAGGCCGCAGAACAGCACCGTGCCCGGCAGGATCCCGAGCAGGCCGATGGTGTAGTCGCGCAGGCTCACCTCGCTGAGGCCGTAGGCGAGATTCAGCAGACTGAAGGGGAAGGCGGGCGAGAGACGGGTGAGCAGCACCAGGGTCAGCCCCTGGCGGCACACCGTCCGCTCCACCGCCTGCAGCCGCGGGGCAGCGGCCAGGCGCCGCCGCGCCCAGCCCCGCCAGCGGCCCCGCCCCAGCAGGAACACCGCCTCCGCCCCGAGGCAGGCCCCGGCAAACACCAACACGCTGCCCCAGAGAGGGCCGTAGAGCACGCCGGCCAGCATCGAGGCCCATACCCCCGGCAGCAGCAGGGTGACCCAGAGGGCGTAGAGCGGCACGAAAGCCATCGCCCCGAGGGGGGAGCGGAGCCAGGGAAGCAGCTGATCCGGCAGCCAGGACGGGTCCATCGGGCCACCGTATCGATCCTGGCTGGGCTTGGGTCTCCTGCCCGTGGGTCGGCACAGTCCAGAGGGCGCTTCGCAGGGGATCGGCCTGGGACCCCTGAGCCTGGTGAGGGCCAAGCGGGTGTGACGCGACTCCCTGAAGACCGCCTCCCTGAGCCTCTCTGGTGGGCTCGCACTGAGCCGGAGGAATCAGATCAGAGGAGCGGTCTGCTGGATCAGATCGATCTGACCCCCCCCACCACATAGCCGAAACCGTTTATGTTCCCACTACCAAGGCTGTGGGCCTGAACATTGGCCAGGAAGAAACTTCCGGGTGCGGCGCCGTAGATCGTCGAGACGTCGATGATCCCCGAGGACTCCCAGTTGCCGACACCGGTGCTGCTGGGATCCGTAACCACGCCTGGCTGGCTCTGGCCATAGGCGGACGGCACGGCGGTGCGGTCGATCTGGGCCCAGCGCTGCGCCGGCACGCCCGTGATCGGATCGACGGGGCCGCTGGGATCAAGCTTCCAGATCGAGGCCTCCTGGGTGCCGAAGTTGCCGTCGGCGATAGCGAGGCCACCGCCGTTGGCCCGGTCCTCCTGCAGGTACAGGGAGCCATCGGCACTCCAGGTGAGGTTGTCGGGATTGCGCAGCCCCGTGGTGGGATCGGCGAGGCGATCGGCGTCGTAGATCAGCCGCAGGCTGCTGGCACCGGTGCTGGCCAGCAGCCATCGACGGCGAAGGCATCGGCGAAGTTCAGGGTGTAGACGTTGCCGTAGAGGTCACCGTTGCTGAAATCCTTCGTGCCCGTGGAGACGAAGGCCGCCTGCTGTCCGTTCAGGGGGTTGACCTCTCCGTCCTCGATGCGGCTGAGCTGCAGGGCCCCGAGATCGGTGGCCAGGCTGCGGATCTCGGCATCGGTGAGATCGGCGTAGCTGGCCTTCCCCACCGGCTTCTCGAGCTTCACCCAGCTCCCGGCCAGGGGGCCCCCAGGGCGAGGGCCTTGAGGTCATCCGAATCGGGGCCGGGCGTGGGATCGACACCGGATTCCGCCAGGGTCGTGGGCACGAAGGTGTACAGAGCGCCGTTGGCCTCCGCCAGGCCGTTGCGCTCCAGGAACCCGCCGGCGGTCTTCTGTCCGACCCAGAGCCGCAGGGGAGCCTTGGCGTCATCGAAGAGAAGCACCGCAACCGTGTTGGTGCTGCCGGTATCGATCACGGTGGCCGATTCCCAGGTGCCCTTGCCGAAGGCATTCACCTGATGGAGGTCGCTGTTGGCCGTATCCAGGGCATAGAAGGCGCCACCGCCTCCACCGAACACCTCCTCACCCACCAGGAAGGTGCGATCAACCAGGCCCCGGCCAGCGCCAAAGCTGTGGGCCTCCACCAGGTTGGCCGAGCAGAAGCGATCGAAGCCGTCGGTGTCGCTGCCGATCACCTTGTCGTAGGTGAGGCCACCGCTGAGGATGCGCGACTGGAAGCCGTTGGACGCCTTGTCGTCGGCATCGATGTCGACGATGAAGCGGCTGATTCGGGCACCATGGACGGAGGGGTTCAGGCCTTCGGCGGTGTACGCATAGCCCGCCGTGGCGCCGAGTTCATGGTTCACCAGCAGGGTGTAGGTGCCGTCACCATTCGAGTAGGCGCCCTGCCCGTCGAAGATGCCCGGTGGAACGTAGACGCCGCTGCCCGGCGCGGTGCCGTTGGTGAACTCGCCGTTGGTGATCAGGCTGGTGATCGTCAGCTCCGCTCCGCCGGCCACGTCCTTGAGCATGGTGGAGGCGAAGGTGCCTGCACCTGCCACCGGCGCGGCAGCGATCAGGGCCTCCAGATCGAACACGTTGAGGGTGTTCGACACCTCATTGGAGACGATCAGCTGGGCCTGGCCCGTGGGGCTCTGCTTGGCGTCCACCAGGTGCAGACCTTCGGCGGACACGCTGCGGGCGATCACCGTGCTGGTGACGAACCTCACAGCCGTTGGGTCCGTGACATCGAACACGGCCAGCATCGATTGCGTGGTTCGCTCCATGCTGACGATGGCGTAGGTGCGGCGATCGAGTTTCGCCACCACGACGCCTTCGGGCTCGACGCCCTTGTCATCGCTGCGGCCGTCGACGTACATCCCGGCGGCCACGGCGACGGTCTGCAGGGTGTTGCCGCTGTCCCAGAGCAGAGCGCCAGTATCGGCATCGAAGATGCTGATGCCGCGGCCACCGAAGGTGGTGATTCGGCCGACACTGCCCACATTGGCGTCATCGGCAAGGCGCTTGACGCGATAGGCCGTTGTGTCCTGTCCGGAACCACTGCCCCGCTCCTCATCGAGATAGGTTCCGTACTCCCGGCCATCGCCTTCATTGGCCGTAACGAAATAGTCCTTGCCCTTCACCCTGTACGCGCCAATGCCATCGGCCATGCGCAGGCCCTCAAAAGGCTGCCCCAGTTTGGGCCGAAGATAGGGACCCCGGAAGGGCCATCCCTGTCCGAGAGATCCACCCATTGGTTTCTGTAGTCAACCGTTCCCAGGGCGAAGATCTTCTCGATCGTTTTGGTTCTCAGGTTCACCTTGGCCACACCATTGTTCTCCTGAAGGGTCACATAGGCATGGTGGCCCAGGATCGACACGTACTCCGGCTCGATGTCAGTGGCCTGGGTGGTCCCTGCAGGACCGGAGATGCGAATGCCGGCAGGAAGCGTGACCCCGGCGAAATCAAGATCGGTGTAGGAGAACCTCTCGTAGCCGGCCCGACCCTTGATGTCAATGATGCCGATGCTTCCGGCCGGGTCCTTACTGCGATCCGTGGCGTAGCCGGCAATCGGCTCGCCCTCATTGGCGATCACCAGCTTGGTGCCTTGGGCGTTGAAGGCGATCGAATCGGGCAGATAGCCCACCTGAACATCTCGCAGGAACGTCAGGCCTCCATCCGAACCCACGCGGTAGAAGCGCACCACCCCCCGGCCACCACTGTTGGCGTAGTCGCTGGGGGAGAGGGCAACCGCCAGCAGAGTGCCATGACTGGCCACGGACTGGGAGGCGTACCCCGGCAGTGTCACCCGCTCCTTCAAAGTGATGGCTCCCGGATCGGTGGCGTTGGTCACCTGCAGGGTGCTGCCACCGCCGCTGGAGACCACGAACATCTCACCGTCGATGCTCACGGTGGTGGAGATTTCGGTCTGGAACTGCTCGCCGGAGGTCGCTTCAGGCGACAGGTCGATACTGCCAAGCAGTGGCTGATTCGGCGCTGGCTCAGGTTGACCGGGGAATTGCTTGCGGTTGGCCACAGCTGGTGCGGCAGGAACCACGTACGCCTGGCTACGGGCTGCGACCTCTTCAGGCTGGATATGTTTGCTGTCGGCGTTCTTGGCCTTGATGGTGGCAAGCATGGATGGGAAGAGATGTTCACCACGAGCAACCATCGCCCAAGGCCGAGATCTCCTGGTTGAGGTTTGGCGAGGTATTGGCAAAGAACACCTTCTGATGTCGTGCCAATGACCATGTAACGACCGGCGCGAGCACGGCCATCCCCTACCGACCTCACTCCTGCAGCGTTCCTGGTCCCCCTCCCCCTCCAGGTCCCGGCGCGCGGACTTCCGCGTCCAGGCCTGTCTCTGGGCCTGTGGCAGCGGAACCTCGGGTCGGTCAGCCGGCAGAACTTCTACGGTGGCAGGCCTGAGCCCTGGGAGTCGAACCCCATCGCACGCCGCGAAAGAACCACTGGCCAGGGTTCCACCCGAGGATTCGCGTCGGCTGGTCCCCATACCGTAAGCACGCCGCCAGCCAGCCCGGAGGAGCAACTGGTGGCGAAGCTGCGGCGCATCGAGGCCCTCTTTTCGCGGCCCGGCACGGACGGGGAACGGGTGGCGGCCGAGAGGGCCCGCGAACGCATCCAGTCCCGCCTGCGGCAGCTGGCGGCCGAGGAGCCGCCGGTGGAGTTCCGCTTCTCCCTCTCCGATCAGTGGTCACGCCATCTGTTCGTTGCGCTGCTCCGGCGCTACGGCATCCAGCCCTATCGCTATCGGGGCCAGCGGCGCACCACGGTGATGGCGCGGCTGAGCCGCAGCTTTGTGAACGACACGCTCTGGCCGGAGTATCAGGAGCTGCAGCAGACCCTGGCCGCCTACTTCGATGCCCTCACGGACCGGGTGATCGAGCAGGCCCTGGAGGTGAAGGCGGGCGAAGCGGAGGAGCGGGCTGAGGAGGCGGCCGCCGCGCCGCAGCTGGAGCCACAGGAGCATCAAGGGTCGCTGCTGTAGGCGGGGGAGGCCGAAGCCTCCGCAGGCCTCAGCGTCAGGCCACCCCGCTCTGCGAACCCAGCTGCAGTGAGGGGAGGTGCACCCCGGGAACCCTCCCTACACTGAGCCCAGTGCTCGCCGGGGAGATGGCCCTCGCCCCACCCGCTGCTGAAGCGCAGGCGGCCGGTATGGCACCCCTGCTGCTGCCGCCGGAGCTGCGGCTCAGCGCGGAGCAGTTCGCCCTGGTGTGCGCGGCCAACCCTGACGCGGTGCTCGAACTGTCGGCCGATGGCCAGCTCATCACGATGACCCCCACCGGCGGCGACACCGGCGCCCGCAACAGCCTCCTGATCGCCAGGCTGCAGAACTGGGCCCTGGCTCAGGGGGACTGGAAGGTGTTCGACAGCTCGGCAGGCTTCCGGCTCCCGGATGGCTCCGTGCTCAGCCCCGACGCCAGCGCCGTGCGGCTGGAGCGGTGGCAGGCCCTCACCCCCGAGCAGCGCCGCGGCTTTCCGCCCCTCTGCCCCGATCTGGTGGTGGAGCTGGTGAGCCCCAGCGACGTAGGCCCCCGCGGCGCCGAGGCCCTGCGACGCAAAATGGCCGCCTACATCGCCAACGGCGCCCGGCTGGGCTGGCTGCTGTTTCCCGAGCAGCGGGCCGCCGAGATCTGGCAGGCGGGCGCCGACGCCACGGCCGTGGTGGAGCCCCTGCGAATCGAGCCCGCCCTGGCGCTGGAGGGCGGCGAGCTGCTGCCGGGGCTGCGGCTGGAGCTGGGGGAACTCTGGGAGGTGTAGGGCCCGCCCTTCACGGCTTCGCCTCCACAGATGCATGGAGAGAGCCGGAGGAAGCGACCGAAACCGCCGCAGGGGCGAGCTTCAGGCCACCCAGTTCTCCATGCCGAGGCCTGGATAGGCCTGGAAATCGGAAGGGTTGTTCGTCACCAGGGTGACCCCGAGGGCCAGGGCATGGGCCGCGATCAGTTTGTCGAGGGCATCGCGGCGGCGATGGCGCGTTGCCCACCGCACCGGACCGTAGGCAGCTGCAGCCTTGGCATCAAAGGGCACCACGGGGACCTCCTGGCACAGGAGGTGCAGCGCCTCGCGGTTGCGCTCGCGATCGGCACCGGAAGCGATCACACCGAATTCCAACTCCGCCGCCGTGATCGCCGAGATCACCACCTCCCCCACGCGGCAGCTGGAAAAACGTTCAGCCACCTGGGGCGGCTGATGCTTCATCAGGTAGATGCAGATGTTGGTATCGAGCAGGAAAAGGGGCCGCAGGCTCACAACCCCTCCCGCTCGGCCTGCTCCTGATCACCGCGGCTGGCGGCCATGAAATCAGAGGAAAAACGGGCCAGAGCCGCGAGAGCATGGCGGATAGGTCGTCCAGCTGGGCGAATCCGCAGCTCATCGCCCACCCGCTCGATCTCCAGCTCAAGGTCGCTGCGCTCATAGGCGAGGTCGGCCGGAATGCGCACGGCCTGGGAGTGGCCATTGCGGAAGAGGCGCGTGGTGGCCATGACGTCAAGTCCTGCAGGGCTGGATGTACATGTACATCTTAGTCAGTCCAGCCGGTGCATCGAGGCGTTGTTCACCACAAAACGATCTGATACCGGTAGCGTTGCACCATCACCTCCGCCGCTGCCCAGCCGTTCCAACCGCCGGCGATCCCGTGGCGGCAGACGCGCAAGCTGGAGCCGCTGGTGGATCTGGGTCCGGGATTGGATCCGCAGGTCTGCGGCCAGGCAATGGCGCGGCTCTGCTCGGAGCCGGATGTGCTGGCCGTGGTGGCCTACCGCTTCGCCTGAGGCTACGGGTCGAGGGCCAGGGGACAGGCGCGGGTCGCGTCCGGCCTGGATCTGGCGGTGATCGTGCGCCAGCCCCAGCTCACGCCGACCGAGCAGGCATCCTGCTGGCACCGTTTCCGGGAGCGGACCGGCCTGCTGAAGGTGGTGGATTGGGGCTGAGAGGTGCCCCCACCGGCAGGGCGGCCTGATCCAGCGCCATCGGGATCAACCCAAGCCAGCAAACGACGAAGGATTCAGCCCAGATCCGCCAGCCGCCCCCGCGCCAGTTCCGCCTGGGCCTCGGCTTCGGCCAGATTCGCCCGGCACTCGGCCACCACCTCCGGCGGCGCCTTGCCGGCGAACTTCGGGTTGGCCAGCCGGCCGCTCAGGCCCCGGATCTCCTTCTCGGCCCGGGCCAGGTCCTTCTGGAGCCGGCCCCGCAGGGCCTCGAGATCCACCACAGGCCCTCGATCGGCAGCAGCACCTGCAGCTCATCGCTCCCCCCACCAGGCAGAGGGCCTGGGCCCGCTGGGCCGCAGCAGCCGGATCCTCGTCGGCGCCGCTCACCACCACCACCTCCTCCTCCACCGCCGACGCCCGGGTGAGGGCCTCGATGTCGGCACCCGAGGTGCCCACACTGCCGCCAGATCCTTCCGCCCGGTGACGAAACGCACGGGCCCGGCGTAGCGGTTGCGTGAGCGGCGATTCGCTTGCGCTCATCTTCCGATTACACACCTGACGGATCAGGTCCGCCTTTCCCCCAACCGCTACGCGGAAGGTTGGCGCCTACGGTCACCACCGCGTCTCTAAAACGCAGCAGCATGGGGTGGTTTGGAGCCTGCCCCTGCAGGCCGGCTCCGGGAGGCCATACTCCCAACCTCGCGGCAGTTACGTCATTGTTCATGTTGAACAGTTGACTCGTGACACAATCAGCCGTCAGGCTTGCGCGCAGCGGTACAGGTAGAGGTAGAGGAAGGTGGCATCCGAGGGCCAACGCTTGAGATCCAGACCCAAGGCCTCATTCAGCGCCTCCCAGCCACTCTCAGAAATGCCGCAGGTGGGGGAAGCCTCTCGGGCAGTCTCACCCTGGGATCCAAGCTGGTTTCTGTGCTCTCTCAAGAGCGGAAGTGCCCTGGAGCTTTCGCCCCCCTCTGAACGCCAATCGGGCCCCGCCCCCATGCCCATCAACCCAGTCGTTGACGGGACATGGGCGTGGCCACCAAGCCGATCAGTTGCTGCGATCGGTCGCTGGAAGGCTGATGCGGCGGCCCCGATCCAACGCCTGTTCCGGCGGACTCCCCTGCGCAGGGCCATTCCCCCTGTCCCACCGGCCATCTCCGCCCGCCGAAACCACCCGGCCGTGGTGCTCCTCGACAATTCCGCTGGGGGCCTCCTCCCGGATGGTTCGCTGCGCAGCCCCGCTGCGGCTGTGGCGCATCGGTGAGAGCCGCCCTCCCCTTCCCGCGCCATCAACCCCTCCATCGTGACCCGGGCCCTGCGGTCCGGGCCGGCGAGTCGATCCAGGAGCGGATCATCGCCGGGGGCACCCCCGGGAGCCGGTCGGGGGCATGGTCCCAACCAGGAAGGCGTCAAACTGATCCACCATGCCCATCTCCAACTCAGCCCCCCTTTGATCCCGCCCCCCCTGGCCTGCCGCCAGCTGGCGGCCTACTTCGTCAACAGCGGCCGGGTGGTGCCGGCGGTGGTGGTGGATCCCGACGGTCGCCTGCGGGCCCAGTGGTGGCCCCTCCCCTCGGCCAGCGACAGGGAGCTGCTGGCCATCCATCTGGTCGACGACAGCCTGGAGGCCCAGGAGCGGCTGGCCGAGGCGGTGGCCGACGCGGTGGATGCCGTTGTGCGCGCGCGGACGAGGGCCGACGATCCACACCCCAGCCTCCCCGGCGACCTGGCGGAGTCCTGGCTGGCCGCCCTCACCGGTCCTGATCCCTACCTGCCCGAGGGAGCGGATCTGCCCAGCGAGGCGGCGTTTCTCCGCATCGTGCGGGGCTGGTGGCGTCAGGGGGCCGAAGGCGCCGCCGGCGACGTGCAGCTGTGTCTGCGGGTCCATGAACCCGCCAACGCCCGCGGCCGCCAGTGGCCCGTGGAGTTGTTGCTCCGCTCCAGCGCCGATCCCAGCCTGATGGTGCCTCTGGCCGACTTCTGGGGCGGATCCAGTCCTTTCCCCGCCGATCGCTTTGAGGCGGTGCTGCGCCAGCTGGGCCTGCTCTGCCGCCTGGCACCTGAGCTTGGGGGTCTGCTGGAGCGGCCATCGCCGAGCGGCCTGGAGCTGGAGGAGGGACCGCTGCTGAACCTGCTGCGGCATCGCTCCACCCTGTTGGATGAGGCGGGCTTCGCCTTGCTGCTGCCGAGCTGGTGGCGCCATGGTCAGCGGCTGGGGCTGCGGGCCAAGGCAAGCCATCGCGACTCCACCAACGCCCCCGGCGGTGAAGGCGGCGGCTTGAATCTGCAGGCGATCGTGGCGTTTCAATGGCAGGCCGTGCTGGGGGATCAGCCCCTCACCAGGGCCGAGCTGGAGCGGCTGCAGCGGGCCGCCGCGGCCAAGCGCTCCCTGGTCAGACTGCGGGGCGAGTGGACCCTGATCGAGCCCGGCGCCATCGAGGAGATGTTGCGTCATGCCGCTCTGGAGGGGGAAGCCAGTGGGATCGATCTGTTGCGGGCGCATCTGGGGCTGGGTGGGC
Organism: uncultured cyanobacterium; assembly: GCA_963772735.1. GTDB lineage: Bacteria > Cyanobacteriota > Cyanobacteriia > PCC-6307 > Cyanobiaceae > Cyanobium. The sequence continues at coordinate 35,387 of CAVYYO010000014.1, forward strand.
TGGGCCTGCCCGATGGCGTCGATCTGGTGGGGGTGGAGGCCAGCGGTCCGCTGGGGGAGCTGGTCGGCGGCGACCTGCAGACGCGGGCCACGCCGATCCCCACCCCCGCGACGTTCCAGGGTGTGCTGCGGCCCTATCAGGAGCGCGGCCTGGGCTGGCTGGTGTTTCTGGGACGGTTGGGGCTGGGCGCCTGTCTCGCCGACGACATGGGCCTGGGCAAGACCGCCCAGCTGATCGCGTCCCTGCTGGCCGATCCCCTGGAAGCTCCCACCCTGGTGGTGGCGCCGGTGTCGTTGCTGGGGAACTGGATGCGGGAGCTGGAGCGCTTCGCGCCGGAGCTGGCGGTGGTGGTGCACCACGGCCCGGACCGTTTCCGCGGCAGCTCCAGGACCTTCGCCCGGCAGTTGGAGCGTCAGGCCGGCAAGGGAACGAGCGGGCAGGGGCCTGTGCTGCTCACCACCTACGGGCTGCTCAGCCGCGATCTGTCCTTGCTGGCGGGGCTGCGATTCGGCCGGCTGGTGTTCGATGAGGCCCAGCAACTCAAAAATCCCTACACCGCCATGAGCAAGGCGGCCGCCACCCTGCGGGGCGAACGACGCGTCGCCCTCACGGGCACCCCCGTGGAGAATCGGCTCAGCGAGCTGTGGGCCCTGATGCAACTGCTCAATCCCGGTCTGCTGGGCAGCCTCCAGCAGTTCCGCGATCACTTCGCCACAGCGATCGAGCGTGAGCATGACGCGGAGGTGGCCGCCAGCCTGCAGCGGCTCACCGCTCCCTTCATCCTGAGGCGACTGAAGAGCGACCGCGGCATCCTTCCCGATCTGCCGGCCAAGATCGAGCAAAGTGAGTCCTGTGTGCTCACCGCCGAGCAGGCCACCCTCTACCGGGCGGTCGTGGAGGAGCTGCTGGAGGCGGCGGCGAACAGCGATGGCATCGAACGCCATGGCCTGGTGCTGGCCGGCCTCACCCGCCTCAAGCAGGTCTGCAATCATCCGGCCCATTACCTCGACGACGGTTCAGCGCTGCCGCTGCGCTCCGGCAAGCTGAATCGGACCGAGGAACTGATCGACGCCATCCTCGATGCCGAAGAGAAGGTGCTGATCTTCACCCAGTTCACCGCCTGGGGGGAGCGATTGCGCGACCACCTGAGGCACCGCTACGGCACTGACCCCCTCTGGCTGCACGGCGGGTTGACGCGGCGGACGCGCGACGGGATCGTCCGGCGTTTCGGGGAGAAGGACGGTCCGTCGATCTTCCTGCTGTCGCTGAAGGCGGGGGGCACCGGGCTCAACCTCACCGCCGCGGCCCACGTGATCCATTACGACCGCTGGTGGAACCCGGCCGTGGAGGACCAGGCCACCGACCGGGCCCATCGCATCGGCCAGCGGCGCACCGTGCATGTGCACAAGCTGATGTGCGGTGGCACGATCGAGGAACGCATCGACGCCATGATCCAGCGCAAAAAAGCCCTCTCCGAGCAGGTGGTGGGCAGCGGCGAGGGATGGCTCACGCGGCTTTCCACCGACGAGCTGCGGGAGGTGATCAGCCTGCGGCGAGAGGCCCTGACCGCCTGAGGCCAGCCGGCATGCGCGCAGCGAACAGAGCGAACAGGCGGTCAGGACGCGGGGGCCCGGAGCGGCGCTGGTGGTCCCAGCGGTTCATCACCGTGCTGGAGGGCTACGGGCTGGGGGCCCGCATGGAGCGGGGGCGCCGATACGCGCGCACGGGGCAGGTGCTGGAGCTGGACGTGCGACCGGGGTTGCTGGAGGCGAGGGTGCAGGGCTCCAGGCGCAGCCCCTACCAGGTGCGGGTGGAAACCGAGGTGCCGGACGCCTCCCATTGGGAGGCGATTGAAGCGGCCTTCGCCCAGCGCATGGGCTGGCTGGCTCGCTTGCTGGCCGGTGAGGTCCCGGTCGACCTGGAGGAAGGATTCAAGGAGGCCGGTGTGGATCTGTTCCCCGCCCGTTGGCGCGACCTGGAGGCCGACTGCAGCTGCCCCGACGACGCCGTGCCCTGCAAGCACATCGCCGCCAGCCTCTACGTGTTCGCCGAGCGGCTCGATGAGGACCCCTGGCAACTGCTGGCGTGGAAAGGGCACGATCGGGAGACGTTGATGAAGCGGCTGCGGCCCCCACCCCGGGGGATCGACCCGGACGACACCCTGCCGCTCTGGTGGCCCCGAGGGCTGCGGTCCCGCTCCGACCAGCGCTCTGTGATCCCCGAGCCCCTGCCACCCGATCCTCCCGAGCACGTGCTGGAGCGCCTGGGCCCCGTCCCCTTGCCCGATGCCCTGCGGGAGCGGTTGGTGCGGCTCTACCGGCAAATGGTTGTTCCACCGCCGAGTCCTGATGCCGAAACAGAGGAAGATGGCGATGACGGTGGCGAAGCGCGTCGGTGAGCATTACCGCGGGGCCGCTATGCCATCCCCACTTCTCTTGCGTGCCAGCTTGCTCAGGAGACTGCGGAAAACTCCTGCGGCAGCTCTCCGGGACTGGCCAGCAGCGATCAGAAGGCCTGGGCACTGAGCCGAAGAGCGCCGGGGAGAATCATTCTGCTGACCTGAGTGGGTGTTTCAGACGTCTCCTACGGGCCCAATGTGTTATCGATGCCAGAGGTGGCGGTGCTCGCCGAAAGGTGTTCATTCGTGCCGGTGCCTTGTTCTGCATGTTCAAGCAACCCTGATGATGAAGGGGCATTTCGAATCATTGCCGAAAAACCCGAAAAGACAACAGAGACCCTCGGGACTTAACAGTAGATGCCTTTCAGATAAATGAGACTTACACGCGCCTTGCCAGAAGATTTTGCCAAATGGCTATTTTTAGGCGCCCAACAGGCTAGATGCTGACAGCCTTCATCGGTGAGGGCAGCCCATTTGCACCATCGTAGTGCTCACTCGTTCACATCTGGCTCCTCCATGTCCGAAGTCTCGCGTGCTTCGACCTGACGCCTGAAGAGGTCGTAATGCGCCTTTAAACGCTGCATGTAGGCGGGATCTTGAAGCAAGGCCTTATCGATCAGACGCAGGAACTCTGGGGCATACCTGGATTGAGGACTCCCCAGGTTCAGAACGGGACCCTTCAGTTGGTGAATGACCTGCGGATCATCTTCATGGGCCCACTGTGCATAGAAAGCGTCGGCCTCCCAGCCATAAGCCACAACAGCCAAAGGGGAACTGCTTGTCGGTGAGACAACATAGAAGAATACCCGTCGACAGTCGCACCCTGGCTCATCGCAAAACAACTCTGGGAACGCATATTCACCCGCCGGGAGCTTAAATGGCGACCAGCCACGAACGGTGACCGTGCGGGTCTCCCGCATGGCGATCTCCGGAAAATAGGCTTCAAAAGGAGAGAAGGGCATGGGTTGAACATGGACTGCGTCCGCGAGATTGAATATAATTGTTCACAGTCAGCTCCCAGAAGTCTGTCATCCGTGAAGCTCTTGACTGATCCTTGAAATCAACCTGGATGCCAGACAAAGACTGACTCAGAAGTCGCTGGCGTCCCCTGACGTGACCTGCGGTCCAGGGGGATGGACAGGGGGGACATCCCCAGGGCTGCCTGAAAGTCCAGATGGAGATCGTCATCTGATGACGACCCACCTCTGCTGTCTCCGTCAAGACTGGCTTCGCAGGTCAAGGGTCGTCTTGAAAATCCCGAAATCACGCCTTCGCGGCGACTTTCAGGCAGCCCTGCTGGGGTTGGCCAGCCGGCCGCTCAACCCCCGGGGGTGACCTTCTCGGCGCGGGCCAGATCCTTCTGGAGCCCCCCGCAGGGCCTCCAGATCCACCATCCCCTCGATCGGCAGCAGCACCTGCTGCTCGCCGCTCACCCGCGGACGTGCCGGGCAGTAGCGGTGGCTGAGAGCTGCTGGGCGCGATCTCCCTACTGTGATCGCCATGGGTAAGACAACGCTCGGATGGACCAGGCCATCCACAACCGGATCGTGTCGTTCCTGTGGGGCATCGCCGACGACGTGCTGCGCGATCTGTTCAAGCGCGGCAAGTATCCGGACGTGATCCTGCCGATGGCGGTGCTGCGGCGGCTGGATGCGGTGCTGGAGCCCACCAAGGCCAGGGTGCTGGAGGCCAAGCAGAAGCTTGACGCCGCCGAGATCAAGGAGCAGGACGCGGCCCTGCGGGCAGCAGCAGGCCAGGCCTTCTACAACGTGTCGCCCTTCGTGCCGCGCGACCTCACCACGCGCGGCAGCGAGCAGATCCCGTTGCTCGAGGCGGGCGGCATCGAGGCCTTCATCCGCCGCGAGGTGCTGCCCTACACGCCCAATGCCTGGGTCAGCGCCGAGGCCACCAAGGTGGGCGATGAGGTGAGCTTCACGCGCCACTTCTCCAAACCCAAGCCGCTGCGCTCCCTGGCCGAGATCGCCGCCAACATCCGCGCGATCGGGAACAGGAGGCCGAGGGGCTGCTGGATGGGTTGCTGGTGGGGCGCAGCTGATGGGCGGGCATGGGCAAGGCTGCGATGCGCATGGGCCGCAACAGCCTCCATAGTGAAGGCAGCGTTTACCATGGAACCAGAAAGCGTCCATGGGAAAGGCACGGCAACCCATGCTGGAAACCAGGTCGAGCCGCGCCGGCGTCTACCGCACCCAGCCCTCCGGCTACAGGGCCTTCCATCCCGCGCCGCTGCCACCGGATCCACCGTTGCAGCTGAGCGGCGAGCTGCAGGTGCTGCTCTCCCAGGCCGATCGAGCCCTGGGGCGGCTGGATGGCTCGGTGGAAACGCTGCCGAATCCGGATCTGTTCGTGTTCATGTATGTGCGCAAGGAGGCGGTGCTCTCCAGCCAGATCGAGGGCACCCAGAGCTCCCTGCAGGATCTGCTGGCGGCGGAGGCCAACCTGTTCGGCATGGAGAACCTGCCCCGCGATGTGGATGAGGTGGTGAACTACGTGCGAGCGATGAACCATGGTCTGGGGAGGTTGGCGACCCTGCCGGTGTCGATGCGGTTGATCGGCGAGATCCACGCCGAACTGCTGCAGGGCGTGCGTGGCAGCCGGCTCACCCCGGGGGAACTGCGTCGTAGCCAGAACTGGATCGGTCCCGGCGGCTGCACCTTGAGCACCGCCAGCTTCGTGCCACCACCCCCGGAGGAACTGCCGGAGGCACTCGGGGCTTTGGAGTTCTTTCTGCATGCGCAGGACGACCTGCCGGCCCTGATCCGCATCGGCCTGGCCCATGCCCAGTTCGAAACGATCCATCCCTTTCTGGATGGCAATGGCCGGGTGGGGCGGCTGCTGATCACCTTCCTGCTCACCGAGAAGGGCATCCTGCAGAAACCGGTGCTCTACCTGTCGCACTACTTCAAGCAGCACCGCCAGGCCTATTACGACCATCTGCAGGAGGTGCGGGACGAGGGCGACTGGGAGGGCTGGCTGACCTTCTTTCTGCGCGGCGTGGCGGAGGTGAGCCAGGAGGCCAGTGGCACGGCACGGCGCATCCTGGCGCTGCGGGAGCAGCACCGGGCCCAGATCACCGACCACCTGGGCCGCGCCGCCGCCAACGGCCACCGGGTGCTGGAGAGCCTGTTCGACCGACCGATCGTGAGCGTGAACGCCATCGAGAACCTAATCGCCACCACCTACCCCGCCGCCAACACGCTCGTGGCCCGGCTGGAGGCCTTGGGCATCCTCCGGGAGATGACGGGCCAGAAACGCCACCGCCGCTTCTGCTACCAGCCCTACATCGAGCTGTTCGGCGACACACCGCAGGAGGTGGCAGCGTGATTGAGGATCTGAAACCGTATCCGGAGACCAAGGATTCAGGGGTGGCGTGGCTGGGGGAGATTGAGGCGCATTGGGAGGTCAAAAGAGGCAAGTCATACCTGGAAGCGATTGACAAGCGATCAGAATCCGGCGAAGCGGAGCTTCTAAGGAAGCTCTGGATAACCCCAACGATCGACGGGAAAATGGAGGCCTGATCGCAGGGCAGGCCTGGCGTCATGGGTGGCAAGCAGCTCGGCCACCGCTTCGCGAAAGGCGGCGCCTACACCGATGACGAGCAGAGCACTGCCAAGAAGCGCACCCTTACCGAGGCCGCAGGCCGAGCGTGGCGGAGCCACTGGAACAGCTTCTAGGTGAATGTGCTGGCTGCACTCAACAATCTGTTCCTGGCCTGTCGTCAGTTGCTGGAAGCGACATGATCAGGGAAGTCGTGTGCCCTTTTGGGCAGTTTCAGGAAGAGTAAGAGGGCGCATTCCATCGCTGGAAGCCAATATCAACGCTGATCTGCCTTGGTCGAGGTCTTCAGGAGTTCATCGCGAACGTTTCTGAACTCACTGGCAGTGATCCGGCCTCGTTGCCCAGGGATTCCCTTGCTGGTGCGTACCTTGCCGGCCCCAGAAGGGGACGAGACCTCACCAAGGGGATGCTGGAGCTGATCGACATGGACAGCTACCGCATCGAGAAGCAGGATCAGCGCGGCGTTCCGCTTCCCGATCCGGATTCCACGTTGGATCCCGCCCCGGTTTCAGCCGGTGGCTTCAAGCCCCAACCGGAACTCGAACCGCTCTCGGTGATCGTCACCAACTTCAACGAGCAGTTCGGCACCAGCTTCAGCGATGAAGACCCTATACCCCGCCTGATCCATGATGAGATCGCCCCCCAGGTCGCGCAGGACCACCGCTATCGCAACGCCCGCGCCAATTCCCCCAACATCGCCGAGATCGAACTCGAAGTGGCCCTCAATCGCGTTGTCGACCCGCTGTTTCTTGATCAGACGGAGTTCTACAAGCAATTCAAGGACAATGCCCTGTTCCGCAACTTCGTGCGGGAGCTGGTGAAGCGGCTGATCGGCGAGAACCCAGGCGAATCACCATAGGCCGGGCTGCACGTGCCCGTCGCTGGCGGTTGGGTTGGCAGCCTCACTCGCGGGATGTGCCCCCTTGGCGGATCTGGCAACTACTCCCTGACCCGATTCCAGCGCGACCTGCTTCGGCACCAGGCTCCAGAAACCATATTTGCGGCCATGATCACGGCGCAGCTGAGCCACATAGCTGTGGTGATCCACCAGGTCACCCCAGCTGTCGATGCCCCTGGCCAGCCTGCCGCAGGTTTCGAGGTGGCGGGCGGCGTGGGGATAGCGCTTGCTGCGGCCCACCCGCAGGCTGAAATCGATCATCGCCCGCAGGCAGCGGGTGGCCGCCAGCGGATGCTTCGTCTCCAGCAGCTCCGCCAGCGGCGCCAGCAACACGTAGCAGTCACCGTTCAATGGCTTCGCCGATGCCAGCACCAGCCGTGCGGCGCGGCGCGGCTCCGGCCAGTGCAGCAGGAACCACAGCGCCTCCTGCAGATCGTCGTGCTCCGCCACCAGATCGAGGGCCCGCTCCTCAGCTTCCACATCCTCGAAGGCCGGCAGCCGTTTGAGGTAATCGCGCAGGTGGCGGCGCGAGAGTTCCATCAACGCGAACTCCCAGCGCTGCTGCTGGGCCTCGTCGTGGCGGCCGAGGGCCTCCAGCGCCGCCAGGCGGGCATCGCACCACTCCTCGGCCCCGGCCCGGCGTTCGGACAGCCATGGGTCGGCCCCCTGCAGCAGCGCCAGCGCCTCCTCGGCCCGGCCGGCGGGGGTGAGCCGCTCCGCCACCCTGGCCGCGATCGCCGGCACCGTCAGTGCCTCGGGATCGTGGTCGCGGTATTCCGCCAGATAGGCCTCGGCATCGCCCAGGGCATCGGCGATGTCCAGCATGGCGATGCGCACGATCAGGTCGCGGTGGGTTCTCGCCCCTTCATTCGAGGTGGCTCGGTTGCGCAGCGCCTCCAGCCGCTGCCGCAGATGGGCCAGACCCTCCGGCCCCAGCGCTGGTCCCAGATCCCGCAGGATCGGATCGAACTGGCCATAGCTGTTGCTCACGATCGCGGCGTACACCTGATCGGCCAGGGCCTTGGGATCCCCTGACGCCTTCTGGGCCACCGCGCCGAGGGCGGCGCTGCTCTGATGAAAAAAGTCGCGCACGACAGCGTCGCTGTCGTCGCAGCGCTCCATCAGGCCTTCGGCCAGCGCGAGCAGATCCCAGAACAGCTCCACCGCCACGGCCGGGTTGTGATCGGCGATCGGACCGCTGATGGCCTGGCGCTGCCGCTCCAGATCCAGCAACAGCGCGTCCCTCTGGTGGTCGTCCAGAAAGCTGCCGGAGCGCTCGATCGTGGCCAGCCGCTTGCGCACTTCTCTGGCGATCTCCGCAGGACCCTTCTGTTCCGCCAGTGTCCCCCTTGCTCAGGGTGAGCAGCAGCTCCGCCAGCCTGGCCGCCCCCAGGGCTTCGAGGTTTTTGGCATTCAGACTGGATTGGCCGGCCATCGCCCTGGTGAATCCTTGCTGTTCCGATTAGCCCAGGTCGGCCAGGCGCTGTCTCGCCAGAGCCGCCTGGGCTTCCACCTCGGCCAGGTTGGCGCGGCATTCGGCCACCACCTCGGGGGGGGCCTTACCCGCGAAGTTGGGGTTGGCGAGGCGGCCGGCCAGGCCCTGGATCTCCTTCTCCGCCTTGGCCAGGTCTTTCTCAAGGCGGCTGCGCAGGGCCTCCAGGCTCTGCCGGGGCACGGTGAGGCTCACCTGGGCGTCGCTGTCCACGATGCCCAGCAGCTGACCTGCCGCCGGCTGGGGCTCCAGGCCGAGAGCACTGCCCCCCACCAGGCGCAGGATCTTCTCCTGGTTCGCCTCCAGAAAAGCCCGACGCTCGGGGCTGCCGCTGTGAATTCCCACCGGCAGCCGCTCGGAGGGCTTCACCCCGGAGAGGGCACGCAGGTTGCGCAATGCCCGCACCGCCTCGATCCCGAACTGGAAGGCCCGCTCATGACCTTCGTCCTGCCAGGCGGCCTCGGGCTGGGGCCAGGACTGCAGGGCGAGGAACTCCGTGGCATCGGCGCCCGTCACCGCATGCCAGAGCTCCTCGGTGAGGTGGGGCATCAGCGGATGGAGCATCACCAGCAGCGCCTCGAGGCTGGTGGCCAGCACCTGCCGGGCGACCTTGCGGGCACCAGCGTCCTCGCCGGCCAGGCGTGGCTTGGCCCACTCGATGTACTGATCGCAGAGATCGTTCCAGGCAAATTCGTAGAGCAGCTTGGCCGCCTCCCCCAGCCGGTAGGTGCCATAGAGCTCGGCGGCCTGGGCCGCGGTCCGGGCCAGACGGGAGAGGATCCAGCGGTCTTCGCTGTCGAGATCGCCGCTCACCGGCTCCCCGAGGCTGGCGGGCGTCTCGCCACCCAGGTTCATCAGGGCGAAGCGGGTGGCGTTCCAGAGCTTGTTGGCGAAGTTGCGGGCCCCCTCCACCGTGGCGGAGCTGCCGCTGGCGCGGTCGTAGTCGAGACGGATGTCCTGGCCAGCGCCGGCCACCTCGCGCACCAGGGCGAAGCGCAGGGCGTCGGCGCCGTAGCGCTCGATCAGCGGCAGCGGATCGATGCCGTTGCCGGCGCTCTTGCTCATCTTGCGGTTGTTCTCATCCCGCACCAGGCCGTGGATGTACACGTCCCGGAAGGGCATCCGGCCGGTGAAGGCGCCGGCCAGCATGGTCATGCGGGCCACCCAGAAGAAGATGATGTCGAAGCCCGTCACCAGCACGCTGGTGGGATACCAGCGGGCCAGATCGGCGCTGCTCTCGTCGGGCCAGCCCAGGGTGGAGAAGGGCCAGAGGCCGCTGGAGAACCAGGTGTCGAGCACATCGGGGTCCTGCTCCAGCTGCAGCTCCCGGCCGGCGACCCGGGACGCCGCCCCGTAGGCCGCCTCCGCCTTCTCGCGGGCCTCCTGGGCATCCCGGGCCACCACGTAGGGCGTGCCCTCGGTGATCACCCCGCCGGTTTCGCTGACCACGAACCAGGCGGGAATGCGGTGACCCCACCAGAGCTGGCGGCTGATGCACCAGTCGCGGATGTCGGTGAGCCAGTCGCGGTACACCTTGCTCCAGCGCTCCGGCACGAAGCGGGGAGAGCACCCGTCGAGGGCTTCGCGGCAGCGCGCCGCCAGCGGCTCGGCCTTCACGAACCACTGGGTAGAGAGCAGGGGCTCCACCGGCACCTTGCCCCGATCCGAGAACGGAACGCTGTGGCGGTGGGGTTCCACCTTCACCAGGAAGCCGCCGGCCTCCATGGCGGCCACCACCGCCTTCCTGGCCTCAAAGCGGTCCAGGCCAGCGAAGCGCCCGGCGGCGGCATTCATGGTGCCGTCCCTGGCCATCACGGTGAGCTGCGGCAGACCGTGGCGGGCGCCGATGGCGAAGTCGTTCGGATCGTGGGCGGGAGTCACCTTGACGCAACCCGTTCCGAAGGCCGGATCCACGTGCTCGTCGGCCACGATCGGAATGGCCCGGCCCACCAGGGGCAGGGTGAGGGTGCGGCCCACCAGGGCCGCATATCGGGGATCCTCCGGATGCACGGCCACGCCCGTGTCGCCGAGCAGGGTTTCGGGGCGGGTGGTGGCCACCACCAGGTGGTCGGTGCCGTCGGCGGCGGGCCCGCCGGTGAGGGGGTAGCGGAAGTGCCAGAGATGGCCCTCCAGCTCCTTCATCTCCACCTCCAGGTCGCTCACCGCCGAGCCGGAGGCCGGGCACCAGTTGACGAGGTATTCCCCCCGGTAGATCAGCCCCTGCTCGTGCAGGCGCACGAAGGCCTCCACCACGGCCCTGTTGAGGCCGGGATCAAGGGTGAAGCGCTCCCGCCGCCAGTCCACCGAGTAGCCCAGCCGGCGCAGCTGGCCCACGATCGTGCCGCCGCTCTCGGCCTTCCAGCTCCAGGCCTTCTCCAGGAAGGCGTCGCGGCCCAGCTCCTGCTTCGGGATGCCCTGGGCCTGGAGCTGCTTCTCCAGGATCGACTGGACGGCGATCGAGGCGTGGTCGGTGCCCGGCAGGCACAGAACATTCTTCCCCTGCAGCCGCTGAAAGCGCACGATCGTGTCGATCAGGGCCGTTTCGAAGCCGTGGCCCATGTGCAGGCTGCCGGTGACGTTCGGTGGCGGGATCACCACCGAGAACGGCTCGCCGGGGGCGGCGGCGTCGGGATGGAAGGCGCCCGCCTCCTCCCAGGCCCGCTGCCAGCGCGCCTCGGTGGCAGCCGGGTCATAGGTCTTGGGCAGGGAATCGGCGGACACGGACAGCGACCGGTGTTGGGCCCATGGTCTCAAAGGACGCGGCCCCGATCCGGTCCCTAGATTCAAATGGCCAAGGGCCGTTCGGTCCCCCTTCTCCTGCCCGTGCCTGGCCGCGGGCTCCAGTGAATCGATTGCGGTGCAGGACTGTCGCTGAAACCCTCGACCACCTCCCGCCGCAGCTCGATGGCCGCGTGCTGGCCGTCAGCCGCTGGATCCTGCCCCTCTGGCTGCGCTGGCGCAGCCGGGTCGTTCAGGTGCAGGTGGAGGGCCTCGACCAGCTGCTGCAGGCGGTGCGGCGGTTCCAGGCGGGAGAGAGCCGGCTGCTGCTGGCCTTCCGCCATCCCAGCCTCGATGATCCCGCCTGCATGGCCCGGCTGCTCTGGGTGGATCTGGCCAGGCAGGCCCGGCGCCGCGGCGTGCGCCTCGATCCGGCCCCCCATGGCCAGTTTCTCTTCGATCGGGGCATTCCCCTCTGGGCCGGCAAGCCGATGGGCTGGCTGTTCACCCACCTGGGCGGCAGTTCCATCCAGCGGGGCAAGCTCGATCTGCCCGCCCTCCGCACGGCCCGGCAGCTGCTGCTGCAGGGCCCCCATCCCTTCGCCGTGGCCCCGGAAGGGGCCACCAATGGCCACAACGAACAGCTGAGTCCCCTGGAGCCCGGCGCGGCCCAGCTGGCCTTCTGGACCGCTGCCGACCTGGCCGCGGCCGGTCGGCCGGAGGGCATGGAGCTGCTGCCGATCGGCCTCCAGTACACGTTCATCGATCCGGTCTGGCAGCCGATCGAGGCCCTCCTGAGCCAACTGGAAGCGGGAGCCGGCCTCAGCCCCGATCCCACCCACGACCTGGCCGTGCCCTCCCTGCAAGGGCGACTGGTGCGCCTGGGGGAGCGGATGCTCGAGCAGATGGAATCCTTCTACCGGGACCAGGTCCGTCTGCCCCTGCCGCCCCTGGCGCCCGGCACTGGGACACCGCCGGACGGAGCGCGCTTCGCCGACCGGCTGGAGCGCCTGCTGGACCTGGCCCTGGGGCGGGTGGAGCAGTCCTTCCGGGTGGAGCCCAGGGGCACCATCACCGACCGCTGCCGGCGCCTGGAGCAGGCCGGCTGGGAGCGCCTTTATCCCGATCCGCCGGTCTCCCCCGAACCGCTCAGCCCCCTGGCGAAAGGCCTGCGGGAGCGGCTGGCCGCCGAGGCCGAGGCCCAGCTCTGGCACATGCGGGTGGTGGAGTCGTTCCTGGCGGTGAGCGGCCACTACGTGGCGGAGCACCCGAGCCAGGAGCGGTTCGCCGACACCCTGCTGCTGCTCTGGGACACCCAGTGCCGCATCCAGGGCCACACCGCCAATGCCCGGCCGCGGATCGGGCGGCGCCGGGTGAGAATCCGGATCGATCGCCCGATCGTGGTGGATGAACGCCTGGAGGCCTACCGCCAGGATCGACGCCGCGCGGTGCTGGAGCTCACCGAGATGCTGCGGGAGCGCCTCGAAGCATTGATCGTGCCCTCCCCGCTCGGCTGAGGGTGAGGGGCCCGCCACCGGCCTTCACCAGCTCAATCGGCGGCCAGACGGCTGACATAGGCATCGAGGCTGCCGGCATTGATCCAGCCGGTGGCGATGGTCTTGGTGTGCTCGTGGCTGATCCGGCCCCGGTGCAGGTGGGAGAGGCCGGCGGGGAAGATCGCCAGCCGGCCCTTGACGGCCTCCACGTGGTGTTCCTGCCAGTGGAATTCCGTGCCCCCTTCCGGAACCGTGTTGAGGTAGAGGATCCAGGCCAGCACCCGGCGGATCGGTTCTGTGGCCTCCTCGCTGGTGTTCCAGTCGCAGTGCCAGTCGTGGAAGCCCTCCCCCGGGGCGTAGCGCTGCAGATTGAAGATCGGGTTCACAAACAGGGATCGCTCCGGACAGCACTCGAGGAACAGGGGCCTCTCGGCCAGATAGCGCTTCAGGCCGGCGGAGACCCCCCGCATGATCACGTCGGCCAGGCCGTGAGCCTCCGGATCGGAGTGGTCCAGCCAGACCAGGCTGATGTCGGTCGAGGCCTTGGCCGGGTGCCGGCCTTCGGCACCAAAGGCGATGCCGGGGCGTTGCAGGTCCCCACGACGATCAAAAAAGGCCTGGGCCGCGTCCGCCAGGGCAAGGAAGCCCCTGTCGGCGTAGGTGGCGATGAGCCGCATGCCGGGCTCCAGCGGGTGAAGGCAAGACTAAGGCCAGGCTTCATTTAATCTCACCAAACCTGGAAACAAGCCGTGAGGGCCGGGGGCATGGATGCCGGAAAAATCAGAAGATTATGGCCGACAGGTCAGCGAGGTAGAGGAGAGCTAGCCACCAGTTAGAAATCCATTAGAGTTGACAACCAAGTCGAAAATTGCGGTTCCGCAGTGCAACCAGTCCACTACTCTTCAATTGTTCAGCCGCTCACAAGGCCTCCTTCTGTGACGTCAAAGCCCCAGCGCCACTTGCAGCTCGATCGAGCCACCTACAGGCTCCTCAGCCATGAAAGTGATGCGCTGGCAATCAACAACCCGGTGATTCTCTCCTGCATCGTCGGCATGGTGGGCACGCTCACCAGGTTGATTTTTGGGTTCATCAAGAGTGGGCATTTCAACGAGCGCTTCATCATCGAAAGCACAGTTGAGAAGGTGCTTCTCAACCCCTATACACACCTCCAGTACACAGTCGGTTTCTGGGCCAAGGCATTCTCTGAAAGCCTGGAGAATTGCTGTTCTGGACCGACCAGCACCAATATTTTCCTCTCGAGTGGAGCCAACTGATGCGAAAACTTCTCTCTGGTCAGTGGCGCTCAAGCCTGCGCAAGCCGTTCCCCATGCTCCCCAGGGCTCAGGCAACGGGTTTCTCGATGGTGGAGCCGATGGTGGCTCTGGTGATGGTGGCCGTTGTCGTCGCGGGTACCGCCCAGATGAGCCTTTCCTCCGGTCTCCTTTCGGTGAAAGCACGCACCTACGACTCTCTCGAGGCCGCTACCTCGGCGGATCTGGGCTGGCTGAAGTGGTATGCCAACACCTGGCGCTGCTTCACCGGTCGCTACTCCTCCTGCATCACCAAGGCTTCCTACCTCTCCTACAACCCTTCCACGGCCGACTGCGCCAACATCGCCCAGGCCTTCCTCACCGCGGCCAACACCGCCAGCACCACGCCGGCCCGGCCCTATGCCGTGCCCGCCAGCACCGGTGCGGTCCAGGCGATCACTCTGAACAACGCGCCGGGAACCAGCCTGAGCCGCATCATCAGCGTCTCTTCCTCCGGCAATCGCATCAACGTTCGCTATCAGTCCTCCGGTTCGGTGTCCTACACCAAGGACGCCTCGGTCCTGATCGACGCCTCGGCCTGGTGCACCCCATGACCAGGCCATCCTCGTCGCAAGGCTTCACGCTCCTGGAGATGCTCATCACCGCGACCGTGATGGCCATCGCCGCCAGCGTCGCCCTCACCACGCTCGCGAATGCCCGGCGCGACTCCCAGCTGCGCAACGCGGCGGTGGAGCTGGCTGGCTACCTGGAGGTGGCCAAGACCAAGGCCAAAAGCAGCGCTTCCGCCTGCCAGCTCTCGATCACGGCCTCCACGGCCACGATCGCCCCCGGCGCCAGCCCCGGGTCCTGCGCCAGCCAGCCCACCGTCAACCTCAACAACGAAGTGGGAGCCACCGGCATCACCGCCAGCGGCAGCACCGTGATCAGCTTCACCTCGAGGGGTTTCGTCCCCAGTGAAACGATCACCTACCTGAGCATCCCCAACAGCCCGATTCAGGCCTGTGTGCGGGTGAACAGCCCGATCGGTCTGGTCCGCAAGGGCTTCCGAAACTCCACCTCCGGAGCCTGCAACTATGTCGACTGGTACTGACCCCACCGCCAACCGGCCCCATGCCAGGAGCCGTCAGCAGGGCGGGTTCTCCATGGTCGAGGCGCTGCTCAGCCTGAGCATCAGCGCCCTGGTGGCCGCAGGCATCGGCAGCATGCTGGTCTCCAGCATCCGGTCGCAGGCGAACGCCGAAACCTATTCCCGGCTCCAGGCCTCCTGGTACCTGGCCGCCAACCTGCTGGAGACGGAAGCCAGCATCGCCGAGCGGCTTCTGCCCTCCACCGCAGCCTCCACCGGCTGCGCCAATCTGCCTGCCGCCAGTGTCCAGCTGGTGATGGTGGGTCCCGCCAACGCCTGGCAGACCTACTACGGCGTTCGCCCCCTGATAACGGCCGAGGCCAACCAATGGCACGGACCCAACGTGCTGGTGCGCTGCGGCCGACCCCTGGGGGCAAACGCGACCACGGGCGTCCCGGAGGTCAACATCAGCGGAGCCGTCAGCGAGGGGGTCATCACCGATGGCCTCGCCTCCACCTCCGCCTTCAGCCTCCAGCTGCCGAACGCCAGCGTGGCCACCGGTGTGATCGCCCGTACGGCTGCGGTCACCCTCTCGGTGGAGGCCATCGGCGGAGGGGCCAGCTACACGAACAACTTCGCCCTGCGCCTGCCCTACAACCCCATCTATGGATACAACAACGACATCATCAACGGCCTGACCAGCTGCACCAGCCCCTGCAAGTCTGCTGAGATCACCCTACCGAGCGGGAAGAAACTTGTTCAATATCGCCCCTCGGGAACCACCACGATCACCGGCGACGCAGCCAAGGAGGATGTGGTGTATATCAACGCCAACAGCTCCGCTGTTTCCCTCTCCAGCGGCTGCAACAGCACCTCCTGTGTGATCACCAACGGATTTGCGGTGATCACCACCACCAATGTAAACACCATCGTCTTCAACGATGGTGCTGTGGGCCTCTAGTGCAGTGATGCAGAAGCCCCGCGACAAGACCGCAAGGACGCCCCTGAGGCCTGGCAGGTTCCTGACCTTCCGGTCCATGGTCCGGTCTGGCTTCCGTGCGCAAAGGCTTGCACGCGAAGAAGCGGGCTTTGCCACCGGCTTGGCCCTGCTGGTGGCCCTGGCCCTCACCGTGGCCATGATCGTGGAGATCTCCCGCTTCAACAACAACACCCGGGCCTCAAGCCAGACCGTGGATGCACGCAAGGCCAAGGAAGCTGCTGAATTCGGCATGGCGGCAATCCTCGATCAACTCAACAATCTTGAGAACCATTACCTACTGGCCACGCGCCTGAGCAACTCCAGTGGCACCGGCGACTGGCAAACCGTCACCAGCGGCAACCTCAGCAGTTGCAACATTCAGCCGCCGAGCACCGCACCCTCGGCCAATCGAATTCCCGGGGTGAGCACCAACATCAGCAATTCCACCGTTGCCATGCCTGGCGACCCCACGATTTCCTATTCCCTGGTGAGCTACATTCCCCCCAGCGAGATCGGATCTCCGAGCTTCGGCTGCGACATGTTCGGCAATCGTCTCGGTGGTCGTGCCCGGCTGGTGGTGCGCGGCACCGTGCAGCGCAACGGAGCCATCGTGGCCAGCTTTGATTCCACCCGCGATGTGTTCATCCGCACCGGAGGAGCCCCGGCTGCGGAGAACAACCTGGGCCTGGTGATCACGGGGGCGCCCAGCGCGTCGAAAACGGGCAGCCCCTTCCACATCGTGTACGACCAGAACGGCGATGGGGCCATCGGCACCTCCGGCAGCTCGTTCACCGAGCCGCTGGGCAACGTCAACTGCATTCTCTGCACCTCACCTTCCGATCTCGATACCGGCGGCACCAGCCTGGGCAGCGTGATCACCGGCCCCATCCCCAACTTTCCCACCTTCCCGGCGCTGCCGCCCGAGCTCACCAGCGTGGCCCCGGCGGCCAATCTGGACAAGGACAATCTGGGGAATTCCCTCCTTTATCCCGACAACTACCCCTACAACCACCCCACCTCCACCAACCCGGCCGTGGGTCTTGTCAGTGGCTGTCAATACCTCACGGTGGGTGGTGTCTCCAATGCCGAGATCGGCTGCAAGCTCTCGGAGATCAAGGGGTTCGGCTCGATCAAGATCCGTGCCGACGCGCGGCCGGTCAAGCTGTTCCTCTCCGGCGCCTTCGTTGTCAGCGGCGGAAATGATCTGAAGGCCACCGATGGCAATCCCGCCACCCCCGAGGCGCAGGATGCCCTGAACCACTGGAAGAACGTCTGGATCTACGGCAACCCCGGCACCCCCGATGCCAGCGCCTCCAACTGCGGCCAGGAGGTGACGATCAGCGGCAGCGGCGAGGCCTTCGGGGCCAGGCTGTGGTTCCCGCTGGGCAAGGCCAAGATCAGCGGCGGCAGCTTCGGCAACAAGGAGTTCATCGGCTCCCTGTGGACCTGCATCTTCAAGCAGGGTTCCGGTAACACCGGCTTCCTGATCCCCACCGATCTGGTGGCGACCTGGGGTCTGGGTGGGGGAGGCGGCTACCTCTACCGGGCCACGGGAGGCAACTGAGCCATGACCCGTACAGCCCCTTCCCGCTGGCTCAACGGCCGCGGCAAACCGATCAGAACCATCCGCAAGCGCCGGAGCCCAGCCGTTGCCCGGAATCGGGACACCTCCCAGGGGTTCCTGACGCCGTTGGGATTGATCACCATGCTGGCCATGATCGGCGGTCTGATTCTGGAGAGCAGCCGCTTGCATTACGGCCTGTCCGCCTCGATCCGCACCGCGGAAGCCCGGAGGGCCATCGATGCCGCTGAATTCGGAATGGAAGCCATTCTGGATGATCTAAACAACAACAACAACAGCTATCTGCTGGTTACCAAGTTCACCAATCCCAACGGCACCGGCACCTGGCAAAACGTTTCGGCCGCAAATCTTTCTGCCTGTGGCCTCAAGGTACCCAGCCCCGCGCCCAGCGCCAACCGAATCGCCGGGGTGAGCACCAACAGCAGCAGTTCCAGCGTGGCCTTGCCCAGTGATCCCAGCGTCACCTATTCCCTGGTGAGCTTCAATCCCCCTTCCGGTGCCACCGCTCCTGCCAGCAACTGCAACATGTTCGGCAACCTCACCGGCGGAAGGGCACGGATGACGGTGCGTGGCACCGTGCAGCGCAACGGAGCCATCGTGGCCAGCTTCGAGTCCACCCGCGATGTGTTCATCCGCCCCGGAGGTGCTCCAGCTCCTGAGAACAACCTGGGCCTGGTGATCACGGGGGCGCCCAGCGCGTCGAAAACGGGCAGCCCCTTCCACATCGTGTACGACCAGAACGGCGATGGGGCCATCGGCACCTCCGGCAGCTCGTTCACCGAGCCCCTGGGCAACGTGAACTGCATCCTCTGCACCTCTCCCTCCGATCTCAATACCGGCGGCACCAGCCTGGGCAGCGTGATCACCGGCCCCATCCCCAACTTTCCCACCTTCCCGAATCTCACGACCGATCCCACCTACGCCCCACTTCTCGGCGTGGCCGAAGCTCCGAATCTCGGCGAGGACTATTCCGGAAATCCGGTCCCCTATCCCGACAACTACCCCTACAACCACCCCACCTCCACCGCCCCGTCGTGGGGCCTGGTGGACGGCTGCGAGTACCTCGGCGCATCCAATGCCGAGATCGGCTGCAAGCTCTCGGAGATCAAGGGGTTCGGCTCGATCAAGATCCGTGCCGACGCGCGGCCGGTCAAGCTGTTCCTCTCCGGCGCCTTCGTTGTCAGCGGCGGGAATGATCTGAAGGCCACCGATGGCAATGCCGCCACCCCCGAGGCGCTGGATGCCCTGAACCACTGGAAGAACGTCTGGATCTACGGCAACCCCGGCACCCCCGATGCCAGCGCCTCCAACTGCGGCCAGGAGGTGACGATCAGCGGCAGCGGCGAGGCCTTCGGGGCCAGGCTGTGGTTCCCGCTGGGCAAGGCCAAGATCAGCGGCGGCAGCTTCGGCAACAAGGAGTTCATCGGCTCCCTGTGGACCTGCATCTTCAACCAGGGTTCCGGTAACACCGGCTTCCTGATCCCCACCGATCTGGTGGCGACCTGGGGTCTGGGTGGGGGGAGCGGCTACCTCTACCGGGCCACGGGAGGCAACTGAGCCATGACCCGTACAGCCCCTTCCCGCTGGCTCAGCGGCCGCGGCAAGCCGATCAGAACCATCCGCAAGCGCCGGAGCCCAGCCGTTGCCCGGAATCGGGACACTTCCCAGGGGTTCATCATTCCGTTGGGATTGATCGCCATGCTGGCCATGATCGCCGGTGTGATGATGGAAATCAGCCGCCTGAATTACGCCCTTGTTGCCTCGATCCGCACCTCGGAGGCCCGCAAGGCCATGGATGCCGCTGAATTCGGAATGGGGGCGATTCTGGATGATCTCAACACCAACAGCAACAGCTATCTTCTGGCCACCAAATTCACCAACCCCAACGGCACCGGCACCTGGCAGTCGGTCACCGGCGCCCAGCTCGCGGCCTGCGGAATCTGGCCGCCCACTCCGGCACCCACGCGCCAACCGCATCGCCGGGGTGAGCACCAACAGCAGCAGTTCCAGCGTGGCCTTGCCCAGTGATCAAAACGTCACCTATTCCATGGTGAGCTTCGAGCCACCCCCCGGTGTCACCACTCCGACCAGCGGCTGCGACATGTTCGGCAACCTCTCCGGCGGGCGGGCACGCATCACGGTGCGCGGCATCGTGAGCGCGGGGAGGGGTGGAGAAAGCCCGCTTCGATGTGGACCGCGTGATCACGATCGCCACGTTGAACAGGCCCGATCCGAATGCGATCGGCCTGCTGATCACGGGCGCCGGCGAGCGAGTCGAAGCTGGGCACGCCCTTCTACATCGTCTACGACGAGAACAATGATGCCCAGGTTCCCTGGGCCGGGAGAACCCAGCGAGCCCGGCGCCAACGTGAACTGCATCCAATGCGCTACAGATGCAGATCTCAACACCAAGAGCACCACGTTCGGCAACCTGATCAATGGGCCGATGCCGGGCCTGCCCACCTTTCCCGCCCTTCCCCCGGAGCTGTCCGGCGTGACGCCGAAGAATCTCGACAGCAGCTACAGCCAACTATCCCTACAGCCGCCGACACCGCCCCCAGCGGCCCGCTGGAATCCGAGTGCCGCTTCCTCACGGTGAACGGCGTCGCCAATGCGGAAATCGGCTGCCGGCTCGGGGATGTCAATGTCGGTGGCAGCAAGAAGATTGTCGTGCGCGCCGATGTCCGCCCGCTCAACTGGTTCGTTTCCGGCAATTTCATCGTCTCCGGCAGCTGGTGAATTCACCATCTCCGACGGCAACAGCGGCACGCCGGCGATTTCTGATCTGCAGCCAGTACTGGCGCAACCTCAGGATCTACGGCAAACCCGGCACCCCTGCCTCCGATGGCAAGAACTGCGACCAGCAGATCACCCTCAGCGGCGGCGGGGAAGCCACCGGCGCCTTCATGTGGTTCCCCCTGGGCACCGCCAAGATCTCCGGAGGCAATGCGGGAAAAACGACCCCCGACTTCTACGGAGCCCTCTGGACCTGCATCTTCAATTCGGGATCCGGAAACTCCAACTTCCTTGTCCCCCAGGATGTGGTCCAGACGTTTGCCCGGGGATCACCGGCAGCGGCGCCTACCTCTACCGGGCCTACGGAGCGAACTGATGGCCACCCTCCTGCCCGCCTGTCCTGCGCCGCTCCCTGCCGCGCCCATCGGCGGGCGGTCCTCCAGGGATTCGTGATGCCGCTGGCCCTGATCGCCGCCCTGGCCGTGATCACCGCCGTGCTGCTGGAGACCAGCCGTTCCAATAACAACCTGAGCGGTTCGATCCGCACGGCGGAAGCCCGCAAGGCCGTGGAAGCCGCCGAATTCGGCATGCAGGCCCTCCTCGATGCGCTCAACAGCAACAAGAACAGCTACCTGCTGGCGACCCGCTTCACCAATGCCAGCGGCACGGGCACCTGGCAGACCGTTTCGACAGCGAATCTTTCCGCCTGCGGCATCCAGGTGCCCATCCCTGCCCCCTGCGCCAACCGCATCGCCGGGGTGAGCAGCAACAGCAGCAACCCCACCGTGGCGATGCCGAACGAAACCGGCGTCACCTACTCCATGGTGGGTTTCGATCCCCCCAGCGGTGCCAGCGCTGGGGCCAGCGGCTGCGACATGTTCGGCAATGTGAACGGCGGGCGGGTGGAGATGACGGTGCGCGGCATCGTGACCCGGGGAGGGGCCGAGAAAGCCCGCTTCGATCTGATTCGCTCCTTCACGGTCACCGCCGTGAACAAGCCTGATCCAAACTCGGTGGGGTTGATGGTCACCGGCCCACCGAGCAAATCGAAGCTCGGCAAACCCTTCTACATCGTCTACGACGACAACAACGATGCGCAGATTCCCTGGGCCGCGGGGAAACCCAGTGAAACCGGCGCCAATGTGAACTGTGTGGGCTGCAGCTCCAGCTCGGATCTCGATTCCAGCGGCACCTCCTACGGCACCACGATCAATGGCCTGGTGCCAGGCCTGCCCGCCTTTCCCAGCCTTCCACCGGAGCTGGCCAGCGTGCCGGCGAAGGATCTGAGCAGCGACCGCAGCAACTATCCCTACACCACGGCCGCCACCGGCCCCGGCAGCCCCCTGGAATCGGAATGCCGCTACCTCACGGTGAATGGCGTCGCCGACGCGGAAATCGGCTGCCGGCTGGGAGACGTCACCCTGGGCGGCAGCAAATCGGTGGTCACCCGTGCCGATGCCCGCCCGGTCAACTGGTACGTCTCCGGTGATTTCATCATCTCCGGAGGTGCGTCGTTCACCATTTCCGACGGCAACAGCGGCACCGCCCCGGCGAGCGATCTGAGTCCAGTACTGGCGCAATCTGCGGATCTACGGCAATCCAGGCACCCCTGCCGCCGACGGCAAGAACTGCGACCAGCAGCTCACCTTGAGCGGTGGCAGCTCCGGCACCGGCGCCTTCATGTGGTTCCCCCTCGGCAAGGCCAAGATCTCCGGAGGCAATGCCGGGAAAAGTGATCCCGATTTCTACGGAGCCCTCTGGACCTGCATCTTCAATGCGGGAAGCGGCAACTCCAGCATCCTCATCCCCAGCGACGTGGTGCAGTCGGTGGCTCCGGGAATGGCCGGCGCCTACCTCTACCGGGCCTACGGAGCGAACTGATGGCCACCCTCCTGCCCGCCTTCCGCCGCCGCTTTCTGCCGTCCCATCGGCGGGTGTCCCCCGGATTCGTGATGCCCCTGGCCCTGATCGCCGCCCTGGCCGTGATCGGCGCCGTGCTGCTGGAGACCAGCCGTTCCAACAACAGCCTGAGCGGTTCGATCCGCACAGCCGAAGCCCGCAAGGCCGTGGAGGCCGCCGAATTCGGCATGCAGGCCCTCCTCGATGCGCTCAACAGCAACAAGAACAGCTACCTGCTGGTGACCCGGCTCACCAATGCCAGCGGCACGGGCACCTGGCAGACCGTTTCCGCCGCCAATCTCGCCGCCTGCGGCATCCAGGAGCCCACCCCGGCACCTGCCGCCAACCGCATCGCCGGGGTGAGCAGCAACAGCAGCAGCGCCACCATGGCGGTGCCCAACGAACCGGGCGTCACCTTCTCCCTGGTGGAGTACGAACCCCCCACGGGTGCCGGCGCTGCGGCCAGCGGCTGCGACATGTTCGGCAACCGGGCCGGCGGCCGGGCGCGGATGACGGTGCGCGGCATCGTGACCCGGGGAGGAATCGAGAAAGCCCGCTTCGATCTGATTCGCTCGTTCACGATCGGCGCGCTGAACACGCCGAAATCCAATGTGGCGGGGTTGCTGATCACGGGGCCGCCGGCCAAATCCAAGCTGGGATCTCCCTTCTTCATCCTCTATGACAACAACGCCGACGCCGAGATCGCCTGGTCGGGCAGTACCCCCATCGATGCAGGCGGCAACGTGAACTGTGTGGGGTGCAGCTCCAGCTCGGATCTCGATTCCGGGGGCACCCTCTTCGGCAGCCAGTTCAACGGGCCGGTGCCGGGTCTGCCGGGCTTCCCCGCCCTTCCGCCGGAGCTCGCCGCCGTGGCCGCCAAGGACTCGGCAGCACCTTCACCACCTACCCCTACACCACCGCCGCCACCGGCCCGGGCAGCCCCCTGGAATCGGAATGCCGCTTCCTCACGGTGAATGGCGTCGCCAACGCGGAAATCGGCTGCCGGCTCGGGGATGTCTCGCTCGGTGGCAGCAACCAGATCGTCGTCCGTGCCGATGTCCGCCCGGTCAACTGGTATGTCTCGGGCAAGTTCGTCGTTTCCGGCAGTGGTCAGTTCACGATTTCCGATGGCAACAGCGGCACCCCCCCGGCCTCCGATCTGAGCCAGTACTGGCGCAATCTGCGGATCTACGGCAAGCCCGGCACCCCCGCCGCCGACGGCAAGAACTGTGACCAGGAGCTCACCCTCAGCGGCGGTGGCACCGCCACCGGGGCCTTCGTCTGGTTCCCCCTCGGCAAGGCCAAGATCTCCGGCGGCAGCACGGGGAACCCCGCACCCGATTTCTACGGAGCCCTGTGGACCTGCATCTTCAACATGGGCTCCGGCAACTCCACCATCCTGTTCCCCCAGGATGTGACCCAGACCGTGGCCCCCGGGGTAGGCGGCGGCTACGTCTACCGGGCCTACGGGGGGAGCTGAGAGGGGCCTCCAGGGGGGTGGGATCCGCTCGCAGGGCGCGCCATCCTCCCGGCCGGGGGAGCAAACTGCAGGGGCAAGGTTCCTGAAGACGTCCCATGGCCCTCGATCTGAACGATCCGGAACTCGAGTTCGCCGATCTCGTCACCGCTTATCAGAGCTGGGTGATGGCCGTGATCAACGACGAGAAGCTGGGGGGCGACAAGCTCCTCACCGACGACATCGCCGATGACGCCCTGAACGCCATGCGCTTCCTGCCGGATGTGGTCACCAGCGCGATCGAAACGACCCTGGCCCGGGTCTACGACGTGGATCCGGACGAACTGGCGGAGCTGCTGTACCCGGAAGAGTGAGCCGCGAGGGCCGCGGTTCTCCCCGCCCCGGCCGTCGACCGGCGGCGGACGCCAGGCGACTCGCCCTGGGAGTGGCCATCCCGCTGACGGTCTGCCTGGGCGGCTGCCGCCTGGGGGGCATCCGGCCCCTGTTCCGCCCTCTCGAAGGCACCCTTTACGTCGCGGTGGGTGTCAGCGGGGACGCCCTCGACACCGAGCTGGAAGCGGAGGTGAGGCAGCGCCAGGCCCAGCTCCAGACGGCCTTCCGGGCCCTCCAGCCGAGGGTCCGGCTCCAGGTGCAGCTCTACCCCGAGGAGACCCTGCGCCATGAACTCCGCCTCCGCAACCGCACCGGACTGAGCCCCGATCTTCTGCTGGTGAACCAATCCACCGCCGCGGGACTGGCGCGGGAGAAGCTCATCAGCACGCTGGTCTTCCCCGCCACTCTGCTCGATCAGCTGGAAGCGGGCTCCGTGGCGCGTCTGCGGCGCTCCGATGGGACGATGACGGGCCTGCCGGTGGAGCTGCAGCCCCAGCTGGCCTGCTTCGACCGGCGACGTGTGAGCGAGAGCCCCGCGAGCCTCGAGGAGCTGCTCGCCATGAGCGCCAAGGGGATGGAGGTGGGCCTCCCCATCGATGCGGTGAACCTGGCCTGGACCCTGGGCCCGCTCGGGGCGATCGACGCCGTCAGCAGCCTTCTGGAGGAGCAGCCGCTGACGCCAGCCGCCCTGGCCAGGCTGGCTGGCTGGCTGGAATGGCTGCGCCAGGCGGACCAGCAGCAGCACATCACCTTCTTCCCCACCCAGAGCCAACTGGTGGATCAGCTGATGGTGGGGGATCTCGACTGGATCCCCTGCATCAGCATCAACATCTCCCGCCTCAGGAAAAGCCTTGGCAGCAACCTCGGCGTGGCTCCCCTGCCCTCCGGGCCCTACGGCATGGCCAGCCCGATCACCCGGGAGCGGGTGTTCACCTTCGGGGTGAATTCCAGTCCGGACCAGCGCCAGCTGGCCCTCGCCCTGGCCCGCTTCGCCATCAGCCCGCTTCACCAGCGGAACATGGTCCTTCGCGACCAGTTCCTGCTGCCGGTGAACCGCCAGGTGGCGCCGCCGGTGCGGAGCTCCTCGATCATCGCGGCCATGGTCGAAGGACGGGAGCAGTCGATGCGGACCGGAACGCTCCGCCTGCTGGCCGGGAGCAGCGAGCGGCAGAGGGAGGGATGGCAGACGCTGCTCACCCGCTACCTCTTCGATGACCTGAGTCAGACGGACACCCTCAATGCCCTGATCGCACTCCTGCGCGGAGGCAGAGCGCCATGAGCCAGCTGCTGCGGGAGATCGTCGGCTGGCTGGGCTACCTGCAGCGCTTCGAGGTGCGTGTCCAGCTGCTCCTGCTGCTGCTGGTGTTCCTCTTCCGAGGGCCCCTGGCCCGCCTGCTGGCGCAGCGGTTTCCCCTGGCCCGCCGGCCTGGAGCCATGATCGCGGGCCTGCTCGGCCTGGCGTCGCTGGTGCTGGGGATCGGCGGGCAGCCCTTCGGTCTGGTGCTGGTCGGACTGCTTCTGTTCCTGGGCTGGCATCTTCTGGGGGTCGTGCAGCTCCTGCTCGGTCGCGTCATCGAGCCCAGGCAACTGCAGGCGCTGGAGACCCGCCTGATCCGGCCGGCCTATCTGCTGCTGTGCCTCCTGCTGGTGATCCGGCTGTTCGACAACCCCCAGGATCTGGCCCTGATCCCCCTCGGCGAATGGTTCGGCTCCGAAGTGACCCTGGGCAACCTGTTTCAGGCCCTGGTGATCGTCTATGTCCTGGTCATGGGCACCGGACCACCGTCCCATGGCCTGGCCTGGATGGCGGAGCGGAGCCTGGGCATCAGCAAGGGCAGCCGCCGAGCCCTGGAGCTGATGATCCGCTATGCCGTGGTTACGATCGGCATCATCTGGGCCCTCGATCATGTGGGCTTCAACCGCAACGCGATCCTGGCGGTGGCGGGGGGCCTTTCGGTGGGCCTCGGCTTCGGCATCAAGGAAGTGTTCTCCAATTTCGTCAGCGGTCTGTGGTTGCTGTTCGAGGGGTCAGTGCGGCCCGGAGAAGTGCTCTTCATCGAGGGGGATCTGTGCGAGGTGCGCAGCCTCGGCCTGCGGGCCGCCGTGCTCTGGCGCGACCGGGACAACGCCGAACTGGTGATTCCCAACCAGACCTTCTTCACCTCCACCACCGTGACCTACACCGGCAGCGATACCCTGCGGCGCAGCCAGGTGCTGGTGGGGGCGGCCTACCGTCACGATCCGGCCGAAGTCATCACCCTGCTGGAGGCCACGGCCTGCAGCAGGCCCGGGGTGCTGCCCACGCCGGCACCGAAGGCACTGCTGCTTCATTACGGCGATTCCTGCATCGACTACGCCCTGCGCTTCTGGATCGTGAACCCCATGGACAACGTCTCGATCTGCAGTGACGTGCAGACGGCCATCTGGCGGGCCTTCCAGGAGAACGGCATCGAAATTCCCTTTCCCCAGCAGGTGCAGTATCAGGTGGCGGGCCCACCGCAGGGCTGAAGGATCAACAGGAAGTCATCGGCTCCAAGGAGGTGCCGGGCTGCGTTCCCGCCCAATCTCAGCGGCCCCCAGGCCACCGGCCGATCGGGGCTCGATCACCGCCGGCGGATGAAAGCGGCAGACCTGGCTGACTGCGCCAGCCGCCATCGTCGCTCCGCCAGGGACGCGGACAGCCCAGAGATTCCCCCATCACCAGAAATCTGCCGCTCGCCAAGGTCAGCGGGCTTCCGCATGGGCATCTGGCTCCACTGGCACCACCGCCACCGTTGCCGGAGCAGCCTCTCGTTTAGTCATGGAGATCAGGGGAAGCCGAACCATCCCTACCTTGCAAGGGCATCGTCAAGCCGTACAATCGTTGAACAATCCCCTGCCATCGAATCATGCTCAAAGGTGCCGATCTCCTCGCCAAGGTGAAAGAGCTGGGAGATGCTTCCAAATCGGATCTGGTGCGCAGCTGCGGCTATGTGAGCACCAAGAAGGATGGCGCAGAGCGCCTCAACTTCACGGCCTTCTACGAAGCCCTTCTCGACGCGAAGGGGATCAGCCTCGGCGACGGTGCCGGGAAGGGAGCCGCCAAGGCCGGCCGCAAACTGGGCTACACCGCCAAGGTGCAGTTCAACGGCAACCTCCTGGTGGGCAAGGCCTACACGGCCATGCTTGGGCTGGAGCCCGGCGATGAATTCGAGATCAAGCTGGGTCGCAAGGCGATTCGCCTCGTCCCCGTGGGTGGCTCCGACGAGGAGGAGTGACGCCGGGACGCCAGCTCCGAACGCGTGAAGGTTCGTGTCGCAGGCGTCTGTAGTGGTCACTACTGCTCTACAAAGGGTTTGCGGGGGAAGGAAGACTGATCAACTTCCAAAATCCTCGCTCAGTAACCCCCCCGGGTCCTGCCCGGGGGGGTTACGCGTTTTCAGGGGGCAGCACAAGGTGTGCAGGGAGTGGCGGCAGCAGGGCCTGGAAGCCTGCGGCGTCGAGGGAGGGGCCAGCAGCCGGCCCGCCGGCCCGATCCGCCCGGGATAACCGCAAATGCACACGAAGGGGAAGTTCGTCAACCATTCTTCAAACTTCTGTTACGTTGCAGGCTGATGCGTGGTCCGACCCATGCCCTACTCCTCCTCCAGCACCGGCTTCCCCATCCCCCGCCACACCCCTCAGGCCGCCGCGGCCCCCCTTCACCCCGGCGGCTTCGTTCAGCTGGTCAGCCGGCAGGGCGCCACCTACCAGGTGATCAGCATCGACGACGAGACCGATTGCTGCTGGGTGCGGCGCTGGCCCCTGACGCGCCATGGCTCCCCCGCCTTCTCGGTGGCCCTGCGGGAGCTGCGCCCCTGCCAGGAGTCGGCCTACTGAGCCGTCCTCCCTTCGTCCTTTCCTGGAGTTCCCATGATCCCAATGGGTTTCATCGTCACATCGCGCCTGTTCTGCCGGGCTGGCCGTCTCCTCCTCCTGGCGGCCTCCCTGGCGCTCGTCTGCGAGCTGCTGGCCGGCCAGTGGGGCTGACGGAGGGCCTGCGGAGATCCTCCGGAGCCTGGGTACCCTGAGCGGTTCGCGACCACAGCCACGGAAAGCCAGCCATGACGGAGGGTTTGATGCTGCTCGAGCTGCTGCAGCTTCCCTTCATGCAGCGAGCCCTGCTGGGGGGGCTGCTGAGCGGTGCCCTCGGCGGCCTGCTGGGCAGTTTCGCCGTGCTGCGCCAGCTCTCCTTCTTCAGTGATGCCCTGGGGCACTCCGCCCTGCTGGGCATCACCCTCGGCATCCTGCTGGGCATCGATCCCACCCTGGTGCTGATCCCCTTCGCGGTGCTGTTCGCCCTGCTGACCAACCAACTGGTGCAGGGCAGCCGCCTGCCGGCCGATGCCCTGCTCAACATCGTCTACTCCTCCTCGCTCGCCATCGCCGTGGTGGCCCTGAGCTTTCTGCACGTCTACAGGGGCGGCATCCAGCAGCTGCTCTTCGGCGACATCCTCGGCGTGACCTGGACCGACCTTGCCCTGATCGGCTCCCTGCTCGTCGTCACCGCCGGTTACCTCACCCTCACCCGGCGCGACCAGGTGCTGCTCACCCTCGACGAACCCCTCGCCCTCTCGCGGGGCGTGGCCGTGCCGCTGCACCGGCTGCTGTTTCTGGTGCTGCTGGCCATTGTGGTGGCCATCTCCGTCAAGGCGGTGGGCGTTCTGCTGATCAGCGCCTTCGTGGTCATCCCCGCCTGCGCGTCGCGGCTGGTGAGCCGGCGCTTCAGCAGCTACGTGGCTCTGGCCGCCGGCCTGGGAGCGGCCTGTGCCGTGCTGGGCCTGGTCCTCTCCGGCGCCTTCGCCCTGCCGTCCGGACCCTGCGTGGTGATCGCCCAGCTGATGGGATTCCTTGTCGCCCTGGCGCTCGCCCCCCTGCGCGGCAGAGCGGCGATGCCCTGACTCAGATGGAGCTGGTGAGCACCACCGGCCCCCTGGGTGCCTGGCTGGTGGGGTCGTTTTCGATGCTGACCGTGACGCTGGTGGCCTGGCTGGTGGGGGAGAGCGGGATGGGCATGGCCACCTGGCCGCGGGCATTGGGCACGAAATGGACACAGCCCACGGTGCGTCCGTCGACGCTGGCCCAGAGCCGGTAGGTGTGATGCGGCGGCAGAGCGGGCAGGTCGTCGAGCATCAGCATGTTGTGGGTGCGGTTGCCGGTGACCAGGACCTCTCCGGAGGCCTGCTGCCCCGGTTGCACCGCCCGCAGGGGCAGCATGCGCCGCTCGCTTCCCAGGGCGGGGGGCAGCTGCCGCTGGAGAGAGGCCAGCTGCTGGCGGGTCTGGTGGAGCTCACCGCCCAGCAGGAGCAGGCCGATTCCCAGCAGGGCGGGAACCAGCCAGGAGCCCAGTCGGCCCGCGGCGGGCTGGGGTTGCAGCAGCCGCCGGCGCAGAGCCGGAGGGGGCACGGCATCGGCCGGCAGCGCCAGGGGCAGCAGTTCCAGAGAGGTGCTGAACTCCTCCAGGCGTCGGCGCAGGTCGGGCCGCTCCCGCAGCAGGGCCGCCAGCTGCTCCCGTTCGTCCTCCTCCAGGTCCCCCAGGGCATGGCCGGCCAGGAGGGCGTCGATGCCGGCGGGGTCGGATGGGGCGGTGGCGGCGGGCTTCATGGCTGGGAGCGGGAATCGTGGAGCAGGGCGCGCAGGCGGATCAGACCCTGACGCGCCCGGGTCTTGACGGTGCCGAGGGGCAGCTCCAGCAGAGCACCGATCGCCGACTGACTCAGGCCTTCGTAATAGGCCATCTCCAGCACCTGCCGTTGGTTGGCGGGGATGGCGGCGAGGGCGGCACGGACCCGCTCCGCCAGGTCATCGGCCTCGGCACGTTCATGGGGCGTGGGCACGGCCGCGGGGAACAGGTGCTCCGACCAGCGTTGCACCAACTGCCAGCGGTTGGCGCGCTGGTGGATCCGGTTGAGCGCCATCGAGCGGGTCATCAGCAGCAGGTAGGCCAGCACCGGGCCCCGGGAGGGGTCGTAGCGGCCCTGCTGCCAGTAGCGCAGGAAGACGTCATGGGTGAGGTCCTCGGCCTCGTGGCTTGAGCGGCAGAGCCGCAGGGCCAGCCGGTAGACGGGCCCGGCGCAGCTGTCGTACAGCTCCGCCAGATGCCCGCCGGCCACTTCCCTGTCGTCGATCCGACCCCGCAGCCCTGAAGGGCGGGGGGGAGCATCGGCGTCGGAGGGGTTCACGGCCAAGGGGGCGCTCGTCGGGGTTCCGGTTCCTCGGATACCGGCGAGGATGGCGATCGGATGGGCCGGGGCCCGCGGCTGGCGAACACCCCCGCCAACACCAGCCCCGATCCGGCCAGGACAGGGCCGTTGAGGGGTTCGCCCAGCAGCAGGGCGGCGCTGAGCACCGCCACCACCAGGGCCAGGGAGCTCCAGAGGGAGACGACGGCGACACTGCAGCGGCTGAAGGCCTTCCGCAGGGCCAGTTCCCGGCCGAGGTTCAGGGTGAGGGCATAGACGCCGATCACCCCGGTCACCCACCACAGCCGCAGCAGCAGGAAATGGTGGGGGCCGAACAGGATCAGGGCGGTGACCCCGAACACCAGCGCGGAGCCCAGAGTGGGGATCCCGACGGCGACCGCCGTCGGCCAGCCCCGCCCGGCGATGGTGCGGCCGCTGACGGCCGCGCCCGCAAAGGCCAGCACCCCCACCAGGGCCCAGGCGATGCCGGCGGCTTCATCCATCCTTCCGGAGCCGATGGCCATGGCCGCCTGGGGCAGCAGCAGACCGGCGCCGATCAGCAGCAGGCTGCGCCGGAAGCCGGAAGGCAGGGCCTCTCCCAGCAACCATCGGGCCAGCAGGGCCGAGAGGGGCAGCACCAGGGCGAACAGCAGGGTCTGGCTGATCACCGAGAGGGATTCCAGGGCGAAGTAATAGGCGATGGGCCCCAGGAACAGCCCAAGGCCGGCGTTGAGCAGCAGCAGACGCCGATCGGCGGCCCCCAGCAGGGCCAGATCGGCCGCCAGCGTGCGCCGCCCTGGGAGCAGCGCCGCCAGACCCACCGAGAGCTGGGCCAGGAAGAACACGTTGCAGAAGCTGATCGGGTTCTCACCCGCCACCGGATGCTCCAGACCGTAGTCCTGAAGACCCTTCAGCACGGTGGCATCCAGGCCCCGCAGCAGGACGTAGAGCCCCAGCGGCAGCAGTTCCCGTGCGTTCGATGGCAGCGGCGGAAATCCGATGGGCAGACGCATCGGTAGACAGCCTTGGCAGGACCCGTGCCGAACCATCGCACGGTTCCCGCTCCTCACACCCGCCCCATCCACCATGTCCCCCCTGCTCCGGCGCAGCCTCCTCACCGTGGTGAGCGCCGCGACCCTCTCCAGCCTGGCGCTGCACGCCGAGCCCCTCCGCCGGCCCCTCACAGACCAGGCCGCCCCCGCCCTGACCGCGCAGCGGAAACCCATGGCCATGGCCAGCGGCACCTTCCGCCAGGCCGAGGCTCCCGTGAGCGGCGGCTTCTCGATCCACGAAGAGGGCGGCAGGACAGTGCTCACCCTCACCAGCGACTTCAAGACCAACGACATGGCCCCCGATCTCAAGGTGGCCTTCAGCCCCTCGCCCACGCCGCTGGCCATGAGCAAGCCCCCCGCCTATCCCCTCAAGGCCGGCAGCTACACCGTGCTGGCGAAGCTGAAATCCAGCCAGGGCGCTCAGAGCTATGTGATTCCCGCCTCGATCGATCTGAAGGCGCAGAACTCGGTGCTGATCTGGTGTGAAAAGTTCAACGCCACGATGGCGTGGGCGCCCCTGAAGCCCTGAGCAGCGGTCGAAGCCCATGGGCCTGGGCGATGGGCTGATGGGCTGTCCACCCCCCCCTCGCCATGGGCCTGGCCCTTCCGGCCTGTCTCGCAGACCTGGTGCCTGGTACGACTCTGAGATTCGCGTTCAGGGCCTCGCCGGCCCATCCGCAGCCCCCGATGGCGGCCTTTCCGGAGCACTGAGAAGATCCGGATCGGGAGACATCCGTTGGGTGGGCTCCGCGCCTGGGATGGGCGGGGGCGGGGGTGGTGGCGCAGGGGCGGCCTCCGGCTGTGGGGTCTGCACCAGCTGCTCGGTGGCCTTGGGTGGGTTGGGCTCCGTTTCCGGACCGATCACATCGACCGACATGCGCTGCACCAGCAGGCGGAAGTTGATCGGCTGGCGGCGGTTGATGAAGGTCTGCACCGCGGCCACCTGCTTTGGTGTGGGCAGGTTGGACCTGCTCACCCGCACCGAGGCGGTGATCAGGGGTGGGTTCTGGCTCCAGTCGATGGAGGTGCCCATGAGCTCGGAGTCCTTGCCCAGGGTGATGGTGCGTTTGCGCAGGCTCTCGGTGATCGCCCGCTCCACCTGCTGCAGGGCCGACTCCCGCCGCGCCTTGGCCACCAGGTTGAGGAAGCTGCCGGTGAGCGGCACCAGCAGCAGGGCCGTGAGCAGCAGGCTCATCAGACCCAGGCGACTGCTCCAGAGACGGTTGCGCAGGCCCGGGGTGATGGCCGCCAGGCTGATCAGACCGCCGCTGAGGATGCCCAGGAGATTGGCGGCGAACAGCAGGCCCGCCCCGATGGCCGTGGTCCAGTCGCGGGTGGACAGCAGCAGCCCGAACACGCATACCGGTGGCACCAGGGCCACAGCGATGGCGGTACCCGCCAGGGAAGACACCGCCTTGTAGTGCACCTTGCCGTAGGTGGCGATCGCACCGGCGACCAGGGCGATGGCCAGATCCAGCAGGTTGGGGGTGGTGCGGGAGAGCACCTCCGAGCCGTAGACGGGCAAGCCCACCACGAGGCCCAGGATCCAGGAGAGCAGGACGGTGATGGCCACCCCCGCGCCCAGGGTGACCAGGGCCCGGCCCACCAGGGCCGCCCGGCCCTGAAGGATTCCGAAGGCCGCCGCCCTCAGAGGCATGATCCAGGGGGCCACCAGCATGGCGCCGATCACCACGGCGGGGCTGTTGGCCAGCAGGCCCAGGGAGGCGATCGTGCCTGCGCCCACCGTCAGGAACAGGTACACCTGGTCGAGGTCGGCCTCCTGATCGAGATCCCTGGCCAGCTCTTCGCTCATGGCTTCGGAGCGCACGGTCATCGGTCCGGAAACCCGAGGGAGCTGGAGCCTTCCACTCTGGCCGCGATCACCCCGTACCACCAGAACTCAGGGGGCCGGTCCCGAACCCGGCGCCCGCTGGCCCGGGGTGAGGTTGCAGCGGAAGCAGCCGATCCTGCACCCGTCGTGGCGATGGGACCGGGTCCGATGGGACGACGGCGAAGGGGCTGGAGCCAGGACGGGACGCTCAGGCGGCCTGAAGCTGGGCCAGTTGCTGCTTCAGGCGCTGCTTCATGCGGTTCTGAACGAGGGCGCAGAGCTCCTCGACCAGCTCGGCGTTGGCCCGGTAGATCAGGCGGACCCCATCGCGCTCACAACTCACCAGCCCCGCCCGCTGCAGCTGGGACAGCTGACGGCTGATATGAGACTGGCTGAAGCCGGTGGCTTCGATCAGGGAGGCCACGTCCGAGGGGCCCTGGCGCAGGTGGCAGAGCAGCTGGAGCCGGGCCGGTTCGCTCAGCAGGCGGAAGAACTGGCTGAACTCCTCCAGCAGCTCGGGACTGGGCATGGATCCGGGACCGGCAGCTCCCATGGCAGCGGAGTATGTGTCAAAAGCCATTATGCAGCAATCTTTCTGCGGGAGATCAGGGGATTCTGCGGTGGGATTCTGCGGGCGCCGAGGGCGGGCCTGCCTGCTGGGCCGGGCCAGGGGAAGCGGACCAGGGCCACGTCATGAAAAAAAGCTACGAAAACGGGCACCATGGCGGGAATCCGGCGTGGCGTTGAAGGGGCCGCGGCCACCCCGCTTAGGTTCGTTTCCACCCCGTTGGGCGGCTGCATGGGCGATCCTTTTCCCACCGGCGTGACGTCCTTCCTGGGTGGCGGCCTGCTGATGGGGCTTGGGCTGGTGGTGATGTACCTGACGCTGGGCGTCAAGGCAGGAGCCAGCTCCTTTCTGAGCTCCACCCTCACCTACGTCACGCCGCTGAAGGCGGAGCGCGGCTCACGCCACTGGCGACTGCTGTTCGCCGCCGCGCTGGTGCTGGGGGCATGGCTGTACGCCGCCGGTCACCAGGCCTTCTTCGCCACCGCGGTCAGCGGCTGGCGGCTGGGGCTGGGGGGCCTGCTGGTGGGCTTCGGCACCCGGCTCTCCTCGGGCTGCACCTCCGGCCATGGCCTGTGCGGGTTGGCCTCGTTCTCGCGGGCCTCGCTGCTGGCGGTGCTGGTGTTCATGGGGGTGGCGATCATCACCGCCCGGCTGATGCTGCTGCTGGGGGTGACCCCATGAAACGTCTGGTTTCGATCGCGATCGGAGGCGGCCTGTTCGGCTACGGACTGGCCTGGAGCGGCATGACCCGGCCGGAGGTGGTGCTGAGCTTCCTGCAGCTGCGCAACTTCGGCCTGCTGCTTGTGATGGCGGCCGCCCTGGCGGTGACGGCGATCGGCTTCCGGGCTGCCCCGCGGCTGCGCTCCAGCACCTTGCTGGGACTGCCCTTTTCCCAGGAGGTGAAGTCGATGAAGCCCGGCACGCTGCCGGGGGCCGTCATCTTCGGCGTGGGCTGGGGCCTCTCCGGCCTCTGCCCGGGAGCGGCAGTGGCCAGCGTGGGGATCGGCAACGGCCCGGTGCTGATCGGACTGGCCGGCATGTTCCTGGGGGCCTGGCTGCAGGGAATGCTGGCGGAGGGAAGGCTGACCTGGAAAGCATCGCCCCTGCAGGGGCCCGACCAGGGCGGGTGCGACGACGCCCCATGAACGGGCGGGCCTCGAACGGCGCCCCCTTTCCCGCTTTATGCGTGTATGCTCATAGCAGCCAATACAGGTGGCTTCGATGGCTTCCGACACCCCGTTCCCGCTCGCCGCCGCCGCCGGCAGTGCCCCCCTTCTGTTCCGCCAGCTGTTCGACGCCGACACGGGCACCTTCACCTACCTGCTGGCCGACGTGGCCAGCGGCGAAGGGGTGCTGATCGATCCGGTGTACGAGCAGCACCCCCGCGACCTCTCCCTGGTGCGGGAACTGGGGATCGATCTGGTGGCCTGTCTCGACACCCACGCCCACGCCGACCACGTCACCGGCAGCTGGCGCATGCACCGGGCCACCGGCTGCGCCATCAGCATGGCCGCCGCCGCCCGGGCCCAGAACGTGACCCGGCCCCTCTCCCACGGCGACCGGGTGAGCTTCGGCGGGCGGCACCTGGAGGTGCGCGCCACCCCGGGCCACACCGACGGCTGCCTCACCTTCGTGCTCGATGACCACAGCATGGCCTTCACCGGCGACGCCCTGCTGGTGCGGGGCTGCGGCCGCTGTGATTTCCAGCAGGGCGATGCCCACACCCTCTACCGCTCGATCACCGAGCAGATCCTCTCCCTGCCGGACCACTGCCTCCTCTATCCCGGCCATGACTACAGCGGCCGCACGGTCAGCTCTGTGGCCGAAGAGAAGGCCTACAACGCCCGGGTCGGCGGCGGCGCCGACGAGCGGGACTTCGTGGGCTACATGGAGAACCTGCACCTGCCCCACCCCCACCGGATCGCCGTGGCCCTGCCGGCGAACCTGCGCGCCGGCCGCCCCAGCGAACCGGACCACGGGGAGGAGGACGACTGGGGGCCGATCGAGCGCAGCTATGCCGGCCTGCCGGAACTGGCGGCCGCCT
Organism: uncultured cyanobacterium; assembly: GCA_963772735.1. GTDB lineage: Bacteria > Cyanobacteriota > Cyanobacteriia > PCC-6307 > Cyanobiaceae > Cyanobium. The sequence goes on from CAVYYO010000014.1 coordinate 71,042, forward strand.
GGGTGGCGGATCATCGCGACCAGCTGACCCTGGTGGATGTGCGCTCCCAGGCCGAGGTGCTCGGACCGGACGGCCGCATTTCCGGCAGCGTGGCCATCCCCCTGCCGGAGCTGGAGGCCCGAGCCGGCGAGATCCCCACCGGCAAGCCCGTGGTGGTGCTGTGCCATTCCGGCAGCCGCTCGGCCCTGGCCACCCAGCAACTGCAGAAGCGGGGGATGGCCCGGGTGGCCAACCTGCGCGGCGGCCTTCGGGCCTGGAGGACCCAGGGCCTGCCCCTGGAGCACCCGGCGCCCTTGGAGGCCTGAGCCGATCTCGCTCCTCCCCCTCCCTGTTCCCTTCGTTCCCTGAACCGATCTCCAACACGACCATGGCCATCACCCACCGCTCCCCCGGGCTCCTTGCCCCCCATGAGCTCTCCGAGCGCCAGAGCGATGAAGCGTTCACCGTGATCGACGTGCGCGAGCCGATCGAATACGCCACCGGCCACATCCCCGGCAGCCATAACATCCCCCTTTCCCGCCTGGGCAGCACCGATCTGCCGGAGGGCCCCCTGGTGCTCGTCTGCCAGAGCGGCAAGCGCAGCAGCATGGGCCTGGCCGAACTGCTGCGCCGCGGCCATCCCCAGCCCCTGGCGGAGCTGGAGGGGGGCTTCGGGGCCTGGCAGGCGGCCGGTCTGCCCGTGGGACGGCAGCGCAGGGCCCCCCTGCCGCTGATGCGCCAGGTGCAGATCGCCGCCGGCAGCCTGGTGCTGCTGGGCGTCGTGCTCAGCCTTGCCGTGGCCCCGGGGTGGATCTGGCTGAGTGGCTTCGTGGGCGCCGGACTGATGTTCGCCGGCATCAGCGGTTTCTGCGGCATGGCCCGCCTGCTGGCGGTGCTGCCCTGGAACCGGGTGACGACGTGAGTGGCGAGACACTCTTGATGATGGGGGCCGGTGGCGCCCTGATCGGTTTCCTGCTGGCGGTGCTCGGCGCCGGCGGTTCGATCCTGCTCCTGCCCCTGCTGGTCACCGGTGCCGGACTGTCCACCCGGGAGGCGGTGCCCCTGTCGCTGATGGCGGTGACCCTGCTGGCGGTCGGCAATGCCGTGCCCTACCTGCGTCGCCGCCAGATGGCACCGCGGCCCGCCCTGATCCTGGGACTGCCCGCCCTGGCGGGCAGCTGGATCGGCGGCAGCCTGGTGAAGGCGGGCCTGATCCCCGAACCGGTGCAGCTGGGAGTGTTCGCGGCCGCGGCCCTGGTGGCCTCCTGGCTGCTCAGCCGCCGCCGTGCAGGTTCTGCGACCGGTGCCGCCGGATCTCCTCTGGCGCTGGCGAGCCAGGGGGTGCTGGTGGGGCTGCTCACCGGCATCGCCGGCGTGGGTGGCGGTTTCGCCCTCGTGCCGGCCCTGGTGCTGCTGGCCGGGCTGCCGATGCACCTCGCCACCGGCACCAGCCTGGTGCTGATCGCCGCCAACAGCCTGGTGGCTCTCCAGGCCCTCGGGCACTGGCCGGCGGAGGCCCTGCCGCTGCTGGGGCCGCTGCTGGCCGGCGGACTGGCGGGGGCGATCGCCGGCCAGAAGCTGGCGCCCCACCTGTCCGACCGCCGCCTGCGCCAGGGCTTCGCCGCCCTGCTGGTCGGCTCGGCCCTGCTCACTGGCTTCGAAGCGGTCCAGCGCCAGATCACGTCGCTGCGGGCGAACGTCCAGAGCCGCTCCGCGGTCCGGGCGTTCACCGCTTCCTCCACCCCTCCCGCACGCCTCCGATGACCAGCCTCCAGTTCCACTTCCGCCTGCGCAGCCGCCACGGCGGACCCGACCACGCCACCGAATCCCTCAGCGTCGACTTCCGCAACGACGACGCGGCCGACTGGCAGGCCCTCGAACCCTCCCTGCACACCCCCGGCTTCCGCCTCTATCTGCTGTCGCTGCTGCTCTGCCAGCACCACTACCTGGTGGCGAATGCCCTGGAGCGGCACCTGCCCCTCGCCGCGGTGAACGGGGAACTCACGGTGTCCACCTCCTCCAGCTGGAGGATCGAGGCGGTGAGCGGCACCTTCCGGGTGACCCTGGAGGCAACCGCAGGCGCGGACGCACCGAAGCTGGAGGCCGACACCATTGCCTTTCTGGAGCGGCGCATGACGGTGTGCCCGGTGTCCCGGAACCTGCCCGATACGGTGAGCAAGGCCATCCGGGTGGACGCCGGCCGATGAATCCTTTCTGCGTGATCGAAACCGATCGGAGCTTCGAGGCCGCCTGTGAGGCCCTGGAGCGCGCCGTGCCGCGCCATGGTTTCGGAGTGCTGGGCCATCACGATCTGGGCACCACTCTGAGGGCCAAGGGCATCGATTTCCCCGAGAACTGCCGCATCTACGAGGTGTGCAACCCCCAGCAGGCGGCCTCGGTACTGCGCAGCTCCATGGCGCTCAACATGGCCCTGCCCTGCCGGATCTCGGTCTTCACCGAAAGGGGCCAGACGAGGCTGGGCATGATCCGCCCGGCCCTGATGCTGGCTTCCCTCTCCAGCGACCCCGCCCTGACCCCGGTGGCCGAGGCGGTGGAGGCCACGCTTCAGGCCATCCTCGAGGAAGCCGCCCGGGGATGAGGGCGACCGTTCAGGCCAGCAGCCTCACCGGATCACCCACGGCCACCGGGCCGGGGGCCACCACACTGAGGCGGATGCCTGCCACCACGCCGTTGTGCCGGGCGGTGGCACGAAGGATTTCCAGGTTCTCGTCCAGGTCGCTCTGGGCAAGGGTGGTGACGACACAGCGGGGGCAGCCACCATCGACCCGCAGCACCAGCTGCTCACCGATCTGCAGGCAGGAACCGCTCCAGGCCTCCTCCACGAAGCCTTCCACGCCCTCGGGAGCGCTGATCAGCAGGTTGGGCCGGAACCGCTCCACCGCGAAGTCCAGCTGGGGTTCGAGCTGGCGCAGTCGCGCCAGGGTGGCCGTGGTGATGGCATGGATGGGGCAGGCATCGAAGAAGGTACCCGCGGGCAGCTCCAGGGCGTTGGTCACCTCCTGATAGGCCCGGCCCTCCACCGGCGGCCAGTACTGATCGAGGGAGGCACCCTGCGGGGGCGTGTCGAGCAGGCTCACCCGCCGGCCGAACAAGCCGCTGAAGAAGGCGCCGACATCGACCTCGCTGCTGCAGAGCTCACTGCCCCCCCCGTTCCGGAGCGGGCGTATGACGACCGGGGGCAGGGGAGCCTCCGCCCCGGGCTCCTGGCGGTATCGGGCGGCGTAGGCGAGCAGATCCTTCCAGAGGCGAGGGTTCTTGGCACTGGCCACCCGCCCGCTGGCATGGTCCCAGAGGGCATAGGCCCGATCCCCCCGGATACCGCGGGGATCGACCTCAAGCCGCGAAGGCGATTCGCCGAGCATCGATTTCACCGGGTAGCGCCAGAGCGACCGCACCGATCCCACCAGCTCCTGCACGCCCCTGTTCCCTCCGATGGAGAGCCACTCTCGGCGCCCGGGGTACCCGCTCCGGTAGCAATGCTTACCGCCTCGGCGGGCTCAGCCCTGGTCCTGTCGAGGAAGCCGGCCCGGGGACGGGGGCGGGTCGAGACCTGCAGAAGATTTCGATCCTCGCCACCGTGAGCTCCGGGCCTGGGGCAGACCCTGACGACCCACTTCGATGAACAGCTTCATCCATGTGAGATCCGGAAAGTTCTCCATGCTTCCCGGCGAGGAAAGGGACATGGTGAACGAGGGCATGGTCGGCAAGGCCCTCGCCCTCCACCTGCAGGAAAGGCTCCAAAGGAGCGGCTATGACGCCCCCTTCATCTGCTGCTGAAGAGTGGGGCTGGTGGGTGGAGCTGAGCGGTGCGCCGTTTCGTTTCGGGGTCTGCATCCACAGCGCCCCCTGGCGGATGGCCTCACCCACCACTACTGCACCGATGGGGCCACCGCCAGGAGCGTCTGGAGCTGGAAGCCGTTCCGCCGCATCGACACAGTCCCGTGGTCAACGGCCCTGGACGCTGCTCTGCTGACGATCTTCCGGAGCGATCCGGAGGTGGACCTCCTCGGCATCAGCTCCACCCTGCCCTGACGGGCCGAACCCTCACTGGCGCACCCAGGTCTCCGCCAGGGCGTGATCGGCCGCGGGGAAAAAGCGGGCCTCGGCGGGAAGAAAGCGGGACACCACCCGTTCGGCCAGCTTCTGCCAGGCCGCCTCGCCCACCACGGCGACTCGCCGAAGGGCGTGGCGGTGATCACGGATCAGCGCCAGGTGATGACCCAGGGCTCCGAGACCGGCCCAGCCGTCGAACTGGCGCAGATCGAGCAGCAGCCGCACACCCTGGATTTCGGAAAACAGGGCATCGATCTCCGGCTCCGCCCTGTCGTAGGCGCTGGCCTCCAGGGATCCGATCAGGCGGGCCGTCACCACCTCGCCATCGCGGGAGAGGTGGATCGTGCCGAGGGATTCCGACAGCCAACGGCGGGCGTCCTCGACATCGCTATTGGCGAACACGCGGCTGGGGCAGGGCAGGGCGACGGCGAAGGCCTGCATCGCCAGCCGCATCCAGGGCACCTCGGTGACGATGGCGAGCCGCTCGAACCCATTCCAGTGCCGCAGCGCTTCCTTGCTGTCCTCCCAGGCGGCACCGAGTTCGTAGGCCTCGAAGTCCTCGCCCATGATCGCCAGCAGCTTGAGGCGGTCGTGCTGCTCCAGCCCCCGCTCGAGAGCCGGTGTGAGCACATTGTCGTAATCAGCGGCGGTGACCTTGCCGCGAAAGCGGAAACCGAGCGTGCCGTCCGGCAGGCCCTGCATGGTGTCGATCATGGAAACCCATCCCTTTCTCGTCTTGTTCAAAACCTAGGCAGGTTTCCCTGGCCAGCTCCAGGGGGGATCACCCTCCCTCGGGGCCTGCGGAAAGCCCTCAGGAACTGCCGAAGAAGCCGCGGGAATTGAGCCAGATCCCCAGCACCACCAGAGGCAGAAGAAAGCCCGCCAGGATCTGCAGACGCGGGCGCAGGCCGCTGCCATCGGGAGGGAACTTCGCCGATTCGGCCCCGGTGGATTCGGCCTTGCCAGGGGCGGTCTTCCCCGACCTCGGCAGCTTGCGGCGCGGTCGCGAGGGCATGGCGCCGGGAGCGATGGGGCCGTCATTCTGGTGGACACGGACGGAAGGGGCTCGACCGGGCGGATCCTTCTTCCGGGCGGCTGCGGCGGCGGCCGGTTCTAAATCGGCCGGGGTGACGACGTTCCCTCGGCAACGAAGATCCCCAGCGCTGCCAGGAATGCGCCCATCATCGCCGGGGAAGACTTTCCCCGAGAACCTGAAGCCACGGCTCATCAGCTACGCCTCTGCAACCCGCAGCCGACCCACGGCCCGCACCAGGGAAGGGGCAAGGCCCCGCCCTTCCTGAAGCCTGGGACTCCAGACCCGGCCGCTGCGCAGTTCATCGAGCCCGGCCAGCACCATGTCCTGCCCCTCGGCCAGCGTCAGCTCCGCCAGGGGCACCGTGAGCGAGGCACGGAAGTAATGGGCGGTGAGCCGGGCATCCCGGTGCTCGAACCAGAACGGCAGGCTGTCCGCCTCCCAGCCGATCTCCTCGGCCAGTTCCCGCCGGATCGCCTGGGCGGGATGTTCGCCAGGATCGAGATGGCCGCCGAACAGACCCCAGAGGCCGGGATGGACGATGCCTTCGATGTCGTCGCGGAGCTGGAGCAGCCAGCGGCCTTCGCGCTCCAGCATGGCCAGGGCCACCGCGAAGGTCATGGATGCGGGGGCGCCACGAATGAACCCAATGTGCTTCAGCCGATTCTGGCCGGATCCTGTGCCGATGGCAGGTGGGAGATCCAAGGGTCGCAGAGCAGAAGAAGGGATGAAAGGGAAGCTCGGCAACTGCAGACGCCGGCCCACACCTTCGGCGTCGAAAGGGGCGGGATCGGGGCATGCGAGGGTCCGCTCCTTCAGGTTCCGGATTCCCCTCAGCGAAGAGCGCTGACGGGCTGCTGCTGAGCTCACCTTCCGAAGGGGGCCATGGCTCCTTTGCCGCCAAACTGGCCAGGTTGTCCAGAGAACTCTTAGAGGACAGCTAAACCTCGGTAAGACTGCATCCTCATCAGCTCCCAGTGGATCGTGAAAATGCAGCATCTGCGGCAGCAGCAGCAAGAGCTTTGAAGCCCGAGAACCCTTGCGGGAAAGGGAATCTGCTTCTTAGGAATTCCACAGCCTCGCTCGATGCACCGGCGGTTCCGATGACAGGGACGGCCCCGGATTCGCCCTGTAGTCTTCTTTCGTATTCAAGCCCCCGAGCTTTTTCACTTCTCCCTTTCCCCCATGAACATCTCCCCCAAAACCAAACTGGCCCTGATGCGCAGCATGCGCGAAAAGAAGTCCAGAATCGCCCAGGGCTTCACCCTCATCGAGCTGATGATCGTGGTGGCGATCGTCGGCATCCTCTCCGCCGTTGCCCTGCCCAACTTCCTTCAGGCACGCAATGCCGCAGAAGCTGGCGCCAAGGTTGGTGAGGTTGTCGGCATCGCCAAGGAGTGCGCCACCTTCGTCGCCTCCGGCGGTGTCGGCGCCGCTCCCACCCAATCCGGTGTCACCTGCGCCAGTGCCGCCGCTGGCGGCACGGTCGCCGGCACCTTCACCGCTGGCGCCGTGGGCGTGAAGTGCCTGTCCGACACCCTGGCCACCGGTGACACCACCGCCACCGTCACGATCACACCGCTGACCGGCGCCATGTCCTGCTCCTTCAGCTGATCACTGTTCAGGCCCAACAGCCTCAACAGCTCCATCGTCCCGATAGAAAACCACGCAAAGGCGGAGTCACCCTCCGCCTTTTTTCATGGCAATTCATCCCTCCGCATCCAGCGCCGAACACCCTCTCTCGCGGAGACGGGCGCGGCGTCCATGGAGCGCCTGCAGAAATCACAGCATCGCCCCATCGGCACAACCCCGATTCCTTCAGGAAGGCCGCTGTCCTGCCGTGCCGATGGGGCGCTTCGATGGAAAGGCGGGAGAACAGGGCGCTGCTGCCCTTGACGTGACCCCCATCACCATGGGGCCCATGGCTGCCGTTCCACAAACATGGCGAGATTGCTCAGAGAACCCTTAGAAGATCGCTAGACCTCGGCAAGACTTCAGCCTTTTCCGATCCAAGGGGAGCATAAAAACGCGGCAGCCGCTGCAACGACAGCAAGGGCTCCTGGGATTCACACCCCCGACGGGGAAAGGGATCTGCCTCTTAGAAAATGCCACACCTTGGCTCAGAGAAGGGGCGATTCCGTTGACATGGACGGCCCATGATTCGCTCTGTAGGCTTCTTTCGTATTCAAGCCCTCAAGCTTTTTCACTAGGGCTTTCCCCCATGAACATCTCCCCCAAAACCAAACTGGCCCTGATGCGCAGCATGCGCGAAAAGAAGTCCAGAATCGCCCAGGGCTTCACCCTCATCGAGCTGATGATCGTGGTGGCGATCGTCGGCATCCTCTCCGCCGTTGCCCTGCCCAACTTCCTTCAGGCACGCAATGCCGCAGAAGCAGGCGCCAAGGTTGGTGAGGTTGTCGGCATCGCCAAGGAGTGCGCCACCTTCGTCGCCTCCGGCGGTGTCGGCGGCGCTCCCACCCAATCCGGTGTCACCTGCGCCAGTGCCGCCGCTGGCGGCACGGTCGCCGGCACCTTCACCGCTGGCGCCGTGGGCGTGAAGTGCCTGTCCGACACCCTGGCCACCGGTGACACCACCGCCACCGTCACGATCACACCGCTGACCGGCGCCATGTCCTGCTCCTTCAGCTGATCACTGTTCAGGCCCAACAGCTCCCTCAACAGCTCCAGCAACAGCTCCATCGTCCCGATAGAAAACCACGCAAAGGCGGAGTCACCCTCCGCCTTTTTTCATGGCAATTCATCCCTCCGCATCCAGCGCCGAACACCCTCTCTCGCGGAGACGGGCGCGGCGTCCATGGAGCGCCTGCAGAAATCACAGCATCGACCCATCGGGGCACAACCCCGATTCCTTCAGGAAGGTCGCTGTCCTGCCGTGCCGAGGCTGTTGCTGATCTCGCCTCTCGACGGGGGCCGTCGTTCCTGTGCCGTCCGGCTGACCAGGTTGTCCAGAGAACGCTTAGAAGACCTCTAAATCACAGCGAGACTCCCGCCTCATCAGCTCCCAGCGGATCATGAAAACCCAGCATCTGCGAGACCAGCAGCACGGCCAATGGAGCAAGAAAACCCAGGCATAGAAAGGGTTTTGCTCCTCAGAAATTACACACTTTTGTCCTCTCATGCGATCACACAGGTGACATGGACGGCCCCGGATTCGCCCTGTAGTCTTCTTTCGTATTCAAGCCCCCGAGCTTTTTCACTTCTCCCTTTTCCCCATGAACATCTCCCCCAAAACCAAACTGGCCCTGATGCGCAGCATGCGCGAAAAGAAGTCCAGAATCGCCCAGGGCTTCACCCTCATCGAGCTGATGATCGTGGTGGCGATCGTCGGCATCCTCTCCGCCGTTGCCCTGCCCAACTTCCTTCAGGCACGCAATGCCGCAGAAGCAGGCGCCAAGGTTGGTGAGGTTGTCGGCATCGCCAAGGAGTGCGCCACCTTCGTCGCCTCCGGCGGTGTCGGCGCCGCTCCCACCCAATCCGGTGTCACCTGCGCCAGTGCCGCCGCTGGCGGCACGGTCGCCGGCAGCTTCACCGCTGGCGCCGTGGGCGTGAAGTGCCTGTCCGACACCCTGGCCACCGGTGACACCACCGCCACCGTCACGATCACACCGCTGACCGGCGCCATGTCCTGCTCCTTCAGCTGATCACTGTTCAGGCCCAACAGCTCCCAAGCTCCAGCAACAGCTCCATCGTCCCGATAGAAAACCACGCAAAGGCGGAGTCACCCTCCGCCTTTTTTCATGGCAATTCATCCCTCCGCATCCAGCGCCGTTCTCGCCTTGGTGCAGCGGGCTGGTGAACCTGGCCCGGACCACCGCCGGCACCGGCATTCCCCGTGCCCGGCCTGAACCGTGTCGCGGAATGCCGCTGGCGGGCGGTGGACACCTCCATCGCTGAAATCGATCTAGATTTCAGTGATGGCGAGCATGATCCTCCACGACATCGACGACCGCCTCAAGGCGCGGTTGCTGGTGCGGGCCGCTCAGCATGGCCATTCGATGGAGGAGGAGGCCCGCGACATTCTGCGGGCGGCCCTCTCCGGCACCCCGGCGCGGCCGGCGGCACTGGTGGAGGCGATCCGCAGCCGGATCGAACCCCTGGGTGGCATCGACCTCAACCTGCAGGACGCCGACGACGCCGGCTCCTCCCCTCCCCTGTAGGGCGTGATCCTTCTCGGCACCACCGTTCTGACTGAGCTGCTCCGGCCTGCTCCGGAGCCACGACTGCTCGAGTGGCTGGCCTCGCGGCCGCGATCGGCCCTGTTCACCTGCACCATCACGCGCGCCGAACTGTTCCTTGGTCTGCAGCTGATGGCCGAAGGCCCACGGCGTGATGGCTTGCTCGAAGCGGTGCGGGCGATCTTCGAGGAGGACTTCGCCGGCCAGTTGCTGAGTTTCGACAGCGATGCGGCCGATTGCTACGCCCGGATCGCCGCAGCCTGCCGAAGGGCCGGTCGGCCGATCCGCCCCTTCGATGCGATGGTCGCCGCCGTGGCCAGGTCACGGGGGGCCAGCCTGGCCACCCACAACGGCGACGACTTCATCGACTGTGGCGTTAATCTCATCGACCCCTGGTCGGCCTAGGAATCCATCCCCCTGGCGGCAGTCAGCTTCAACGCTTCAGGCTATGCACCGATGGGAATCCGCAGTTGCTGGCCGACGAAGATCAGATCGGCATTCGGCACGAGATGCTGATTCGCCGTGTGGATCAGCGGCCAACGGGACGGGTCGCCGTACTGGGCTGCAGCAATTCCGGAGAGGGTGTCCCCCGGCTGCACGGTATGGATCCGATACCCCTCGAAGCCGGCGATGAGCAAGGGCCCATAGATCAGCGGGACCGTCGTGACGTCCTGGCGGCTGCCATCCTCCGCACTGACGCAGAACAACGTCAGGAACATCAGCGGTTGCTTCATGTCCGTACCGGCAACGCCGCTGATGCTGGTCTGGAACTGCCGCAGCGAAGTCGCCCCGCCACCGGTGAAAAAGCCACTGAGCATGGCGTGACCTTCGCTGAGTTCCCATTGAACGGTGGCCTCGAACGCCACACTCAGGCCAGCGACCAGGATGGGATCGCCAACCAGATCAAAAGGCTGGGGTTGCTGAACAATGATGGTTCCCATTTTTTCCCGTTGCTTGACTCTCGCTCAGAAAAAGCTACCTGCCAGCAATGTGCAGAAAGACAGAGGCCCTCGGTCTTTCAACATAACTCTGGTTAAGTTCTGAAATCTTAGTATGCATTTCGTCAAGCTGATCAACCATTGAAATGGCTGCCAATCAGCGCCATCATCTTACGCTGGGGCCATGGCTGCCCGCAGCCCGGCAGGCCGTCAAGGGTGCGCGCACCAGCCGACCGTGCAACCGCTCACCCGGCCTCTGCCGTGCGGGGCCTGATCGGGCCCGGGCAGAGTCCCTGGCGAGACAGGAAACCGTAGAACCCTATTCTGGGACCGTCTGGACAGACGGATCAGGGCCTCAGTGAAATCATCCGCCAGCTACGAATCCCAGGAATTTTCCGGGGAGAGAAGACAGGAAATCGCCTGGGTGATGCAAGGGGTGGGAGCGGCGCTGCTGGCCTCCTTTCTCCTGGATCTCGCCCTGCAGGCCTGGCCTCTGGCGCTTCTCAAGCCAGCCTGGCTGGATCAGATGACCGGCGTCCTGGTGAACCGCGGGCTCACACCCCTGACGGGTTCGCTGCTGGTGGCGGCCGCTCCTGTGGTGAATGGGCAATCGGACCGGCTGGCCAACCGCGCCCAGCTGCTGCGGCGTTTCGCCTCCTGGGTGGCGATCGGGTATCTGCTGCTGATCCCCTTGCAGCTCTATGCCGGCGTGCAACTGCTGCGGGAGCAGAACCAGCAGACCGCCCAGGTGCTCGCGCAGGCCTCACGCTCCAGCCGGGCCATCCAGGCGGCGACAAGCGAGGCGGAACTGCGTCAGGCCTATGAGCTGATCCCCGGCCAGAAGGCACCCCTGCCCGACACCCTGCCCACCCCTCTGAGCCTGGTGAAGGATCGGCTGCTGGCCGCCCTCGAGGCCAGGAACAAAAAGGAAGAGTACGACCGCGACCAGCGCATGGCCGCCCTGGGGAATCAGGCCGTCGAAGTGCTCTTCGGCAACACCCTCCGGGCCCTCATCCTTGCCGCTGGTTTTGCGGCGGTCGGCCGGCGCTCGCCTGCCCATCAGACCCTGCTCCGCTCCCTGCTCAGCAACAACGGGCGGTTGCCCGGCCAGGGAAAGCGCAGGAGCCGCGCCCCGTTCAAAGGGCGATGGCCCTAGTGAAGGGTGGACGGCGAGACCAGAAGCAACCTGAGCCTGCCACCAGCGAAAGGCCCCAGAGATCGCAGCTGAAAGCCATGCAAGACCCGCCTTGCGGCGGGTTGGGTCTTCCACTCACGCGACAACCCGAGCGGGGAACGGGGCTCGGAGTCAGGCGCTGAAGCTGGACTGGCGGATCCGGTTCCGCAGACGACGGCTGAAGCCGAAAGCGGCGGCTCCACCCAGCAGGGGGACCGGACCGGGGACCGAATCCACCGGAGCCCTGGCGGGCCTCTGGGTGAAGTTGTTGTTCACCGTGGAGACCGTTGCGTTGCCCGAGGCCGCGATGGTGTCGACAATGTTCAGGATCTTGTGATCACCGGACAGGGCCGCCGGGGTCACGTTGGACCCGTTGGTGGAGGTGAGCGACAAGAGCGTGGAGTTGAACTGATCCTGGACCGTCTTGATGACCGTGCAGGTGTTGGGAGCAGAACCGAACTGGTTGCAACCTGAATCCAGACCGACAGTGCTGAAGACCAGGCTGTTGAGGGGGTTGATGGCGATCGTGTAGGAGATCGACGCAGACTGCGTCTGGGGGAAGCCCGTGGAGAAGGCGTAATCAACGCCGAAGTTGCTGAAGAAGATCGATGTGGCGGGATTCAGCCCGGTGCAGACGATGTTGGAGATGGTCTTGTCACCGACCGAGAGGGTGGTGGGGGAACCACAGGTGGTGAAATCGTTCGCCTGGGCCGGCTGCGGGGACAGCACCGCAAAAGAGACCGAAACCAGCACACCACCCAGCAGGACCCGTGCGGGCATGAAAGGCATGGCGCAAGGCCGCGGGGAGGAGGCGTTCGCCAGAAGGGAGGCCATGGAGGGTGGCTTAAGGTGTTCACCCGAAATGCTACACCTTTTTCTCACTTCTGCTTAAGGACGGCTCGGTTCTGTGGCCAGGCCCCGGCCGGCCCCCCTGGGCATCACCGTTCACGGGCCATGGCCCGGCCCTGCCAGCATCGCTGCTCAAGTGCTGCGGCCAGGTTGAATCCCAGCGATGGCGCCAGGGCAGACGCGGTGGTGGTGGGGGCCGGTATCGCCGGCCTCACGGCCGCGGCCCTGCTGGCAAAGCAGGGGCTGAGCGTGGAGCTGCTCGAAGCCCACCGTCAGAGCGGCGGCTGCGCGGGCACCTTCCGCAGGGGTCCCTACGTCTTCGATGTGGGCGCCACCCAGGTGGCGGGCCTTGAGGAAGGGGGCGGCCACCCCGGAATCCATGCCCGGTTGTTCCGCCACCTGGGGGTGGCGCCGCCGGCGGCGGTGCCGTTGGATCCTGGCTGCGTGGTGGATCTGGCCGATGGCCGCGAGCCGGTGCGGATCTGGCGCGATCCACAGCGCTGGCACACGGAACGGTTGCGGCAATTTCCCGGCAGCGAGCGGTTCTGGGCCCTCTGCGATGCGGTGCACCAGGCCAACTGGGCCTTCGCGGCGCGGGATCCGGTGCTGCCGCCCCGCTCCTGGTGGGACCTGGGCCAGCTGATCGGCGCCCTGGGACCGGCGAATCTGGCCAGCGGCCTGCTCACCACCGCCACCATCGCCGATCTGCTGGCCCTCAGCGGCTGCGGTGGCGACCGGCGGCTGCGGCGCTTCCTCGATCTGCAGCTGAAGCTTTATTCCCAGGAGCCGGCCGATCGCACGGCGGCGCTCTACGGAGCCACGGTGCTGGCGATGGTGCAGGAACCCCTGGGGCTCTGGCACCTGGAGGGCTCGATGCAGGCCCTCAGCGACAGCCTGGAGCAGGCCCTGGCGCAGCACGGCGGCCGGCTGCGGCTGCGCCATCACGTCGAGCGACTGGAGCCTCCGCCACAGCCGGGGGATCCCTGGCGAATCACGGGGCGCCGACTCAGGGGCAGGGAACGCAGCGGTGGGGCAAGCCCGGACCAGCGCCCCGACCAGCGCCCAGAAGCGGCCTCGCAGGCGGACTTTTCCCTGCAGGCCGGCGAGGTGGTGCTCACCCTGCCGCCCCAGACCATGCCGGCGCTGCTGGGGGAGGCCCTGCCCGCCGGCTACCGCCAGCGGCTCGAGAACCTGCACGAACCCAGCGGGGCCCTGGTGTTCTACGGGGCGGTGGAGCGGAGGCGGCTGCCGGCGGAATGCCCCAGCCATCTGCAGCTGGATGCCCCTGAACCGGGCTCCTTGTTCCTGTCGGTGAGCCAGGAGGGGGACGGGCGCGCGCCGGCCGGACGGGCCACGGTGATCGCCAGTGTGTTCACACCCGCCCGGCCCTGGTTCGAGGGGGAGGAGGCGGCCTACCAGGCCCGCAAGGCCGAGGCGATGGCTGCCATCCGGCAAGGGCTGGAACGGCTGCTGGGGGTGGCTCCGGCCGACTGGCTCCATCAGGAACTGGCCACCCCCCGGGGCTTCTCCGCCTGGACCGGCCGGCCCTGGGGCTACGTGGGCGGACTGGGTCAGCACCCCAGCCGCTTCGGGCCCTTCGGCCTGGCCAGCCGCACCCCCCTGCCGGGCCTGTGGCTCTGCGGCGATGCGATCCACCCCGGGGAAGGCACGGCCGGGGTGAGCCTGTCGGCCCTGATGGCCTGCCGCCAGCTCCTGGCCCGGCGGGGGGTGGAGCTACGGCCCTGACCCCCCTCCGGGCTCCGGAGCGACCCCGGCCCCGGCTCAGCTGACGCTGACCTGGATCACCCGGCCACCGAGCCGCTGCACCCGCTGCAGGGCCTCGTTCATGCGGCTGTAGGGCACCCGCATCACGTAGGAGCCGCTGCGTACCACCGCGTTGTTGACCAGACCGGTGGCGGTGATGGTCGCCACCCGGCCACTGGAGGAGCCCGTGCCGCGCACCCCGGCGGACACCACCAGGGCCTCGGCCCGATGGCTGCGGGAGGGTTCGGTGGGCTGGCCCGCCCGGGGGACCGGGCCATCGACACCGGCGAGCCCCTGGCCCATGGTGGCCCGGAAGAAGGACTCCCCATGGAATCGGGGACGGCTCACCGATACCGTCACCGCCCGGTCCTGGTGGAGGGCACGGCCGAGCTTGAAGCGGGTCCCGGCGCCGTCACCCTTCACCGAGGCCGCCGCGCCTCCGGCCAGCTGCATCAGCCAGGAGAACTGCTGACCCTGCTGGCCGGCGGAGTAGTCCCAGCCGTGCAGGTAGGGCACCACATCGGTGCCGAAGCGCTCCTGATATTCGGCGCTGTCGATGTAGGAATCGATCTCGGCGTCGTAGCCCTGCTCCTGCAGGATCGTGAAGTGGTGCAGCATCTCCGCCTTGTTATGGGGGGCCCGGCCGAGCAGATGCTTGTGGTTGAGCTCGATGAAGCGGTAGGGATTACAGGATTCGAAGAAGCGGGAGCGATACAGCCCGCTTTTCGCCAGGGTGCGCACGAACTCGCGCACGGTGAGATAGCCGTTGCGGAACAACGATTCGGCGCCGGCCAGCCGCTCGTTCTGCATCACGTACTGCTGGCCGAGCACCTGCTGATACACCTGGCGGATGGTGGCGTCCCGATCCTGGGGAGAGGCTGTCGACCAGTTCTCCCTGTTGCGATCATCCGCGAAACGCTCGATGCCGAGGGAAGGGGCTTGGAGAAGGGCCATGGTGGAAACGACGGGAAGGGCAGGGAGAGAGACATCGCGGCAGAAGGGAGTCTTCGAGGGCGCGGGGCAGGGGCCGCTCAGGCCTGCAAGAGGCAACGGAAAAGGGAGCAGCAGGGCCCCGGGCCATGGCCTGAAACAGACCTGGCCAGGGCACCGCTCCCCCCAGGGCGATGTCAGGCTGCGATTCTTGCCCGATCCCAGAGGCCGGGGACTGGATCGTTACAGCGCTAAGCGAACAGGAGAATGTTCCATACAATCCTTCACCGCCCAGGCAGAGGAAGAAGCCGCGAGCACTCCTCAGGCCGACCGGTTCAGCCCGTCGCCACGGATTTGCCATCCGCGGGGCCGGTGGAGCGGCTGGACACCGTCGGATGGCGGACCTCCCGGACGGTGGCGAGAACGGCCGCTGCATCGGCGTCGCGCCAGGCCGGATCCGGGGCCGGTTCACCGCAGGGGGCCGCAGAGGGAGGCAACACAAGGAAGAAAAGCGGGCCCGGCGAAGGCCCGCCTTTCCCGCCCCTCAGGGCTGGAAGGGCGCCAGATCGCCGGGCTGGCGCAGCATCTTGTCGACTTCATCAAGATGGAGCTCCTCCAGCACGATCATCTCCCTGGCGTACTCCTCCATCAGCACCGATTGGTTCTCCGCCAGGGCCAGCAGGGCGTAGTAGGCCTCCAGGGCGGCCCGTTCATGCTCAAGGCTTTCGCGCAGGATGCCGCCGATGTCGTGCTGATGGGTCTCGAGCAGGGAGCCGATCCGCAGCGAAGGATGCCCGCCCAGCAGGGTGACCATCTCACCGGCTTTGTGGGCGTGCACCAGGCCCTCTTCGGCGTTGCCCTTCAGCCAGGAGACGATGGGAATGCGGTTGTATCCGTAGACCATCAGGGAATAGTGGGTGTACTTCACCACCCCGGCCAGTTCGAGTTCGAGGATGAGATTGAGCGCCTCGATCATCGACGCTTTCACGGCGGCATCGATCGGGTTGATGGCGGTTGTCATGGCGATGGCCTCCTCGATGGGAATGGGAATCCGCACCTGGATTCAGGCTAGGAGCCCCTCCGGAGCCTTCCAGGGCTGCACGGCGGGATCTTCACCGGTCCGGCCCCGGCCTACTCGTCACTGGGAAGCAGCACCAGGGTGTGGAGCCGGTCGGTGCCCAGATCGTGGGTGAGGATCCACACCTGCAGGCCCTGACCCAGATCGAAAACGCTCCGCAGCGTCCCCTGCTGGCGGTAGGCGGCGATGGTGTTGTCGCGGGCGTCACGGGCATCGACATTGCCCCAGTCGCCCCGGCGATGGCGGGCCACCAGACGCTGCAGGGTTTCGCCATCCACCCATTCGCGCACTTCCGGGCTCACATCCACCGGACCGATCGCGAGGCGGGCAGCCATGATGGAAATCAGTCGAGGCTTCCATTTAAGGGCCATCGGTCATGGCCCCGGCGCCGACGGCCAGGTGGCTGGCCCGAAGGTGCCTGTGGAGAAGCGAAGAGCCTCCCGACCCCATCCGCCCGGCCCCCCCGCCGGTATCCCTTCCATCGTCCGCTCCCCACCCCGATGCGTCTGCCGAAACGCCTGAGGACGCCGTCCTCCCTGCTGGCCCTGGGCGCCGGTGTGCTGGCGCTGCCCCTGCTGATGGTGGTGGTGCTGCCCCGCCTGGGCACGGCCAGCGTCGCGGCGGCCTCCCTGCCCGACCCTGCCACCGACAGCGCCGTCGCCGTGGCCCCCGGCGGCCGGGCCACGGCCGTGCTGGCGGGGGGCTGTTTCTGGGGCATGGAGGCGGTGTTCGAGCACGTCAAGGGCGTCACCGAAGTGGTGACGGGCTACGCCGGCGGCAGCCAGGCCACGGCCGCCTACGAGCAGGTGAAGAGCGGCGACACCGGCCACGCCGAAGGCATCCGCATCACCTACGACCCGGAGCGGATCAGCTACGGCCAGCTGCTGAAGGTGTTCTTCGCGGTGGCCCACGATCCCACCGAACGCAACCGCCAGGGGCCGGACGTGGGCCCCCAGTACCGCTCGGCGATCTTCCCCACCGACCCGGAACAGCGCCGGGTGGCCATCGCCTACATCGCCCAGCTGAACCGCGCCGGTGTCTTCCCGCGGCCCATCGCCACCACGGTGGAGACCGGGCGGGGCTTCACCCCCGCCGAGGCCTATCACCAGGACTTCGTGGCCCGCAACCCCGCCCATCCCTACGTGGTGGTCCACGACAAGCCCAAGGTGGCCAGGCTGAAAGCGCAGTTCCCGGCATTGTCCCGTTGAGGGGATCGCGATCAGCGAAGGGGGTCGAGGCCGCCGCGACCATGGAGTTCGGCCAGGGCGTCGTAGCCACCGATGGCCTGGCCATCGATGAACACCTGGGGCAGGCTGCTGCGGCCACTGCGCTCGGCGATCGCCCGGCGCTCGGCGTCCGCGTCTGCCTGCTGAACCACGTGGGGAATGCCGAGGGTGCGCAGCATGCGCAGGGCCCGGGCCGAGTAGGGGCAGCCGGACCCCACGGCGATCTCCACCCGGGGGGCCCCGGCGGCCACGGGCGACCGGGGCAGGGCCGCCTGGCCGGAGGGATGGCCGGGCCCACCGCCGCCGGCCAGAAAGCCCACCAGCAGGTCGGCACCCTTCATCACCAGGCTGCCGTGTTCGAGGTGGCCGCCCCACACCTGGCACTCGCCGTCGGAGAGGCTCAGGTGCAGGTGGACGCCACGGGGCGCCACGGTGCCCTGCAGGGTGATGATCTCCAGGTGGCCCCGCAGCACGGTGGGCTCGGCCAGGCCCGGGCACTGGAAGGCCGCCTGGGAGAGGTCCCCCACCACGCCGAGCACGAACCCGGTGGCATCGGCCTCGATCGCCAGCTGCTCGAGGCTGGCGCGCAGATCACTGCCCGGGCCCAGATGCAGCGGCAACGGTTGCATGGCGCGGGAAGCGGCGGCAGGGGGTCAAGGTAGCTCCGCACGCCGCCGCCGCCTCAGGGCGTGAAGCGGCAACTCAGCCGTGCCAGGGCCTCATCCGGCAGACCCAGGAAGCGATCCAGCAGCGGATCGCCGCTGGGGGCGATCGGGGCCACCCCCACCAGCACCGCCCGGCCGGCGGCATCGAGGGGCTGGCCCCGGCCGCTGTGGCGCCGGCCCTGCACCGAGCCCGTGGTGAGGGTGGTGGCCACCACCAGATCCGGCGCCCGGTAGAGACCGACGGCCGAGAGCCGGAAGCGGGCGTCGAAGCGCAGGGTGATCGCACCGCTGGGGGCGTGGAAGGAGCCCTCGAGCCGCTCGGGGGCGATGGCGATCTCAAGGCCGGGCGGCAGGGGCAGGCCGAGAAAACGGGCCGTGCTCCAGGAGAGGGAGGGGATCAGCAGGCCCGCCGGATCGAAGTGAAGGGCCTGTTCACCGGCGGCATCAGCGTCCGCCAGCCAGCCCACCCCGCCGCCGCCGCTGGCGTCGTAGCGGAAGGGGGGATAGGCCGCGATCGTCAGGCTGCCGTTGGCCAGGGTGCGGAGGGAGCAGGCGGCCTGAGTCATGGGTCCATTCTGCGTGGGCCTGCCTCAGCCCGCCGGCAGCACCTGGCGATAGCCGTTCGCCTCGCACACCCGCAGGGGGGTGGCGAACAGATCACTGAGGGGGGCGTCCTGCAGCAGGACCTCGCTGGGAGCATCGCCCACCACCCGGCCCTGGCGCAGCAGCACGCAACGGCTGATCTCCGGCAGGATCGCCTCGATCTGGTGGGTCACCAGCAGCAGGGTGGTGCCGGCGCGGGCCAGGTCGCGCAGGATCGCCAGAAGCTGATGTTTCGCACGCAGGTCGAGACCGTTGGTGGGCTCATCCAGCACCAGCACCTCCGGGCCGTGCACCAGGGCGCGGGCCAGCAGCAGGCGGCGCCGCTGGCCATCGGAGAGCTGGGCGTAGGGGCGCTCCGCCAGATCGGCCAGGCCCAGCTGGTCCATCAGCTCCGCCACCCTCCGGTGCTGGGCGGCACTGGCCACCTGGCTGCGGCCGATGCCCACCGAGCCGAAGAAGCCGGAGAGCACCACGTCGGCGGCCGGCACCCGGCCGCCGTAGCCGGCCTGCAGATCCTGGGACACCAGGCCGATGCGGGCGCGCAACTCCCAGAGGTTGACCGTTTCGCTGCCGAAGAGCCGCAGCCAGGAGCCTGGCTTGACCACCGGGTAGAGCTCCCGGCTGAGCAGCTTGACCAGGGAACTCTTGCCGGATCCGTTGGGGCCGAGCACCACGGTGTGCTCCCCGGGATGCAGCCTCAGGGAAAGCGCCTCGAACACCCGCCGTGGGCCCAGCCATGCT
>CAVYYO010000015.1:0-124139 GCA_963772735.1 uncultured cyanobacterium
TCTTCGAGTGAGCTGACGAATGTACAGTCTTCGGGCGTGATTTTCATCTTGTCATCCTTCTGCCGGGCTGAGGTGGTCCGGCTTCTCTGGACAGAACCCATCGTTCATTTCTGAGACGGGGCATCGTCCCTTTGTAGGGTTTCCGAACATAGGCGCAGCCTTCTCTGAATAAGTTGAGCAACCGTCGTACCCACAGCCCCGAGTTCAAGGCCAGAGTCGCGATGGAGCCGATCAGTGGCCGCAGGACGATCCGTGAGATCGCCTCCGGTCACGGTATCCTCCCGATCCAGGTGAGCCAATGGAAGATGCAGCTGCTGGAGGGCGCCAGCGAGCTGTTGTTCCGAGGGAATGAAGAGCCAGGCAAGGGACGAGATTCAGGCCAAGGAGGTGGAGATGTTCCAGCAGTACTGCTTCTTTACGAATAGGCTGCGCCTACGCAATAGCTCGGCGGCTACGGCGGGCTGCAGCTGGAGGTGGAGCGGCTCAAAAATTCTCAGCTGCTCTGAGGCTCGTGAACTGCGCAAACTGGTCGATCACGGCCACCCTGAGATCAGTGTCAGCCGCCGAGGTAGTTGAAAGCAAGCACGCCATTTTGGCAGCTGGACCTGCCTCCATCTACGCTCTACTACCGGCCCACACCGGTGCGTGAATCGGCGCCGCGGATCATGGCGCGGATCGACGCTCTCTGCCTGGAGGATCCCTGGAGTGGAAGCCGCCGGATGGGGCATGATCTGGCCGGGAAGGGGACCCCGATCAGCCGAGACCATGGGCGCAACCTCATGCGCCGCATTGGTTTCCGGGCGATCTACCAGAATCCTCGAACCACGGTGCAGGGCCAGCCATCGGAGCGGTTTCACTGTTTGGTGGATCCAAAGAAGATCACGGCAGTCGATCAGGTCTGGGCAATCGGGATCACCTACATCCCGCTGCAGAAAAGATTTCTGTACCTGGTGGCAATCATGGATCTCCACTTCAGGCATGTTCTCAGCTGGAGGCTCGCCAACAGCCTTGACAACGGGTTGATCTGGATGCCCTAGATCCAGTCCCTGGACAGGACCCAGCCGCTGCTGCCCACGGGTCTGGGCTACACGGAGGGCCCCACCTGCGAAGACATTCTCCGGGGCAGTTTCTCCTTCCTGAACAGGCTGATCGCAAGATCAAGCAGTTCGTAGCGGTCTGCTGTCAGGCGACAGGGAAAACTGGTCCGGGGGAAAAGGCAGGCGCTCGACAAGCTCCCAACCGATGCCGCTGGTAACCCCAGAACCCCTGGTCTGGCTGGTTTTTTCAGATTCCGACAGCCTCATCCTCAAGGGATCCGAAGGCTGGTTTCAGAGCTAAAACAGGCAGGCTGTCGTTGTGGCGACCACCAGCTGATCGTGGCCACCGGGGTGAGCAACCAGGCCATCACGGGGCCGACCACCCCGAGGAATCGATGCGAGGGGCCGGATTGATCGCAAGCTCTGCTCCCAGGCCGGCCAGGCGATCGATGGCCTGCTCAAGACGGTGGGTCGAGCCTGTATTCGGCCAGATCAAGGGGTCCCAGGGGCCTGGGACGATCCGATTGATTCCGATAGCGAGGGTTGGAGCAGGTGAATGGAGATGGGGCGTTGGTGGCCACCTCACTCACAACATACTCAAGCCGCAGGCTTCTGCGAAGGAGTTGTTGTTCAGGGCAGCACTGGCGACGGAAAGAGAGCCGCCTTCAGTGCAGCTGAACTCCTGGCTATTCAATTCTCTGAATCGACAGCAGCTCCGTCACGACTTGGCAGGGCTCAACATGCGAGACGCTGCTAGAGGCCGCCGCCGGCGGCGTGCTCGCGGGCGATGAACTCGCACGCGCGGGCTGTCAGCGCCATGATCGTCAGGGTAGGGCCAACCATGCCGTTCGTGACGTAGCAACTCGCGTCCGTGACGAAGAGGTTTGGGACGTCCCAGGACTGATTCATCTCGTTGAGGACGGACGTCGCCGGATCGCAGCCCATGCGTGCGCCGCCGCACTCGTGGATCCCCGCACCCACGGCGAGGCTGTTGGCAAACCCAAGCCGGAAGACGAGCCGGCGGACGGGGTCCATCCCCGGCCAGACGTCGCGCGAGTCGAGCCCGAGCGCAGACCCATTGAAGTACGGTCGGAAACCGGCGTGCTCGAGCATCTCGCGTGCCGTGCGAACCTGCTCGCGCAGGAGCGCCCGGTCGCCGTCCGTGAGCGAGAGGGTGATGTGCGCGGTTGGTACGCGCCACGCGTCCTTTTTCTTCCTGCTCAGCGTGATCGTGTTCTCGTAACGGGGGAGCATTTCACCGAAGCCCATCATCCCGTACATCGCCGGGTGAACGTCCTGCACGGGCATGCGCCCCATCCCACCTTGGTACGAGAACCCTGTTGTGAGGTCCGTCCGAGTTCGCTCGCCGGCGACATTGTGGAAGCGCGGGACGTAGATGCCGCCCGCGGGAGCGTACACGGGGTCGAACGGCGCCGTCGTGTCGGTCTCCCATCCCTTGAAGCGGGTCGACTCCCCGAAGGTGAGGCTCGGGAGCTGGTCCATGAAGTACCGCCCGAGCAGCCCTGACGAGTTGCCGAGGCCGTTCGGGTGCTTCAAGGAGGCGGAGTTGAGGAGCAGGCGTACCGACTCGATCGCAGATGCGCAGAGGACGATGACATCGCCGGAGACCCGATGCTCTGTCTTCGAGAGCCGGTCGATGAACACCGCCCCGTTGGCCTTCCCCGTTCTTTCGTCGACTGTGATGCGCGTGACGACGGCATCAGTGCGTGTCGTCAGCCGGCCCGTCTCGCGTGCGGCGAGGATCCCGAGGGGGACGCGCCGCAGGTTCGGGGCGGCGTAGCGCCACGAGACGACGTGGCGCTCCGGCCAGCGCTCCTCGACCTTTGCCTTGAAGTCGCGTTCCACGGCGGTGAGGTAGCCGGGCCCGACGAACTGCGCGTCCGGGATCTGCGGCAGGCCCTCCGGTTTCCCGTAGATGCCGATGAACCGCTCGATGTGGTCGTACCACGGCTCGAGCTCGGCGTAGCCGATCGGCCACGCGTCGCGACCATCGCCTCCTGTGAAGTCGGATGCCGACATCCGAAGCAGCATGCGGCCGTATGTGTGGAGGCGCCCGCCGAGGACGCGGCCGCGGATCCAGAGATACGGGTGGCCCCCAGGCTCGTTCGTGTACGGGTTCTGACGGTCGTCGACGAGGAGGGCGTCCGGCCACTCGCCGAAGAACGCGCAGCGCGACTGGACGTGCTGGCCGCGGACCGTTGCCTTGAACCGAGGGATCAGTCCCATCCCAATCGGTCGAGGCGCCACGGGCGGCGGTTGCTGGAAATCGGCCTCCGTCACGTCGCGCCCGGCTTCGAGCAGGAGCACCTCGAGCCCCCGCTCCGTCAGCTCCTTCACCGCGATGCTGCCTGTTGCGCCCGAGCCGATGACGATCGCGTCGTACAGCCTGTCCAGCTCACTCATGGCGCAAGCATATCTCAGCCTCGCTGGGTGGTTCAGAAATCCCATATTGTGCCCAGCACCATATCGACAACAAGGAGTGTCGACATCGATTGGGATCGGCTAGTTCGGGTAAGCGTTCAGAAGAAAAGCGCACCGCACGCCCCCTTGAGATGCTGCACAAGCCGTTGCCCACCGCCGTGCTGGTGATGGAGGCTGCATAGGACGACGTGGCATGGCTCTTCTGCACTTCCCCGGGAGCATGGACAGCATATCCAGTCATCTCCTGTCGGACGGAGGCTGGTTCGGATGCGATGGCGATCCGTTGAAATGGCTCGTTTTTGGGCAGTTATCTGAAGGTCTGTAAAGCCTCTGAATGGATCTTGAGAATCCATAGAATCTCTGCATCGAAGTTGTCGGTCTTGGCCACGCCTTTGGCTATATCCCGAAAGAGCGACCGTGCTGCCGCTTCTGCGTCGATGCAATCGTCCTTGCCTCGATACCACTGGGTTTTGAAATTCGCCCGTTCACCGCTCTGACGCTTCAGTGGGCAGCCTGTAGATGGCGTGAATTGTCTCGCAATCACAGATCCTGCCCTTAATCCCGAAAAACAGGGATCAATGGAAACCGATCACTAGTCAGGGATCTCAATCACACGCTCCCGCAGATTCCCAGAGTATGTGCTTGAAATTTCCCGCTGGTATCGAAGATTTCAGCTATCCAGAGCAAGTGAAATTTTAAGACGGGGCTGGATTTCGTTATGACAGGTCAACTTTCACCCAAACTCGTTCTCAATTCTTGTCCAGATGAGTTCCGCAGATCTTTTTTGTCCGTCCATTGACGCTTGCCGATTTTTTAACCGAATAGCAGCTTGTTTGAACCGGTCCGATGCAATCATCATGGAGACAGCATTCCTGATGTTAGAAGCCTGCCATTTGTGCATTGGAATTCTTATCGCGGCTCCCTGTAATTCAATATTTTTGAGGTTGATAAATTGTTCAGACTGAGCCGCCACCCCAACAAGTGGTGTCCCGCAGGACAGCGCAGTTTGAATCGTCCCCTGTCCACCATGGCAGATCACGAGATCGGCAAGAGCGTTTACTTTTTGGGCGGCTACAAAAGAGTCCGTAATATATAATCCTGGTCGATTGCCAGCAGCCTGCCTTGCCTCATCAATCGGACAAACAGAAATTGGAGAAAGTATTACAGCATCCCATTTTAGCCCCTCTCCATCTGTAAAAACCTTGACAATTTCCAGCAGTAGGTCTTTCGTGCCTGAGCTTCCCAAAGTGCAAAAAATCTTTGTCTTCTGATTGTCGTTATTAAAGAGATCTTTAATGCCAATGTCAAGGTCTTCTCCATTGATAGGTTGGGAGAAGAGTGGGCCAGAGAATGCGATAGATTTTGGGAACTTTACATGCTGATAATAATCTGGTAAGTCATTCACGATTGTCAGATCTGCTTGAAGCAGGTCGAATATATTTCCAACCTTCCCTCTCCATCCAAGCCTTGAGGCGGCCCACAAAATGTTTGGTTGCCGCAGTGGCGGCAACCTCTTCTTGATGAAGAGTGGAGCATGACTGAGGGTCATTTGTCTCATTCTTTGAGGCAGTCTGGAAAGTAAGGGGACATGCTCGGGGATATCGGTGACCAGCTCAAGAAATTTTTCGGTTGTCAGAGGTAATGGAAGATATGAGATTCCCAAAATCCTCTTCTCAAGCATTCTATAGGCCAACCCCGCCATTGGCCAGAAGCCATAGAGGACAACATCTGGCTGCAGTGCCTTGAAGGCTGCAACCTCTCCCTCGATAAGCCGCTTGGCAAGTTTCTTATCGCCTATGAAATTGTTAGGTGTCATTTTGTAATCGTGCCTCTCCCCAATCCCTTCTGACTGCGGATAAGCATGGTAGAGTTGAAATCCGCAGCCTCTTGCCCGCTCTTCAAATCGACTTCCACGAGATACGAATATAATCTTTGCTTGAAATTGATCTGGAGTATATCTCATTATTCCCTTTGCGATCTCTATTCCTCGCGTCGCATCACCAGCGTCCTGGAAAATCGTGCTTATCACGATTTTGATGTTGCGCTTGCCAGCTATCATAGAGGGGTTGTCACCAGATGTTTAGTATGGCATGATTTATCTCTCTCTGTGCGCCCATGGTGAGCTCTTAAGTCTGTGGTGTTGCGGCGCTTGCTGGCCTTAGCAAGCCCGAAGAGTGCCTCACCTTTGCCGCTGCGGGGGCTCACGTCGGATTCGTGTAAAGTCTTATGGATTGCCGGGAGAACTCCCTGGGGATTCCGTATAATGAAATATCCCCTTTTGGCGAAGTTGAGATGAGTCCCTTGTTGGATCTTCGTCTCTTGGTGCAGCTCGATTCTGTCGATCAGCTTTTTGATGCGGAAAATGCTCGGGGGCGATCGCCCTTTCGTCCGGATCCCGCAGCCGCAGGCCTGCATAGCCATAGCACCGTTTCAGTTTGTTGCATGCTTCTGAGTGAGAATGCAGCCTCTGAAGCTATTAGATTGCTGACCAGCCATCGCTTTCAGATCATTGAGAGAGCAACGACTTACCCATCTCTTCCCTTTTGATTGGGATCTGCTTTCTGCCAGCCAACCCGCTCCCTCCAGTCGTTTCGGGTGCTGGCGGATCAGGCACCCGATCGGCTCGATTCAACCCTCTTGGAACTGCAAGCCTCAGACGGTTGGTCCTGTCGGATCCGCTCTGTGAGGATCATTGACTTGGAACATCCTCCGCCAGGAAACTTGTCGCCACTCTTGTTCGCCCATTTCAACCAGCAGGGCTCGTGATGGATTCGTCCGATGCGTCCTTACAGTTAGGCCGTCAAGGCTGATGCCCGCAGGAGCATGAGATCACTTCACCGCCAGACCAGGGCGTAGATTGCCTACAAACTAGTTTGCTATCCAGAAAATAAGCCTTGGAATTCAGATTGTCTCCCGAGGTGCTCCGTTGCGCCTGGTCGCCCGATGCCACCGCTGGTCCTCAGCGATGACGAGGTTCAGCAATTGCAGGAGATCGCCAGCCCTCGTTCGCTCCCGCATTCGATCGTGCAGCGCGCCCGGATCGTCCTGGCCTGCGGTGCCGGCGAAACCAACACCGCCATCGCTCAGCGGATGGGGCTGAGCGGCATGACCGTTGGCAAGTGGCGCAAGCGCTACCGGAAACTCGGTCTGGAGGGTCTCCACGACGATCTGCGTCCAGGCTGGCCGCGCACCTACGAGGACGACACGGTGGCCGAGGTGATCCGAGCCCTTCTGACTCTGGGCGAAGCCTTCTCTCCAGGAGCAGCCCACCGACAGCAGCACCCATCGCGGTAGACCACGGTTCACCGCTGGCTGCAGCAGGTTGAGAGCTGGGGTCCGCAGCGTGACCATCGTGCCGCCGAGGTTGCCGCGGTAGAGGGGGGCGTCCTCATGCAGCTGGGCCTCTGATGCGGTTTGGAGGCTGGTGAGAAACAGATTGGGTCGCTCGGAAGGGCTTGTCGTCACGCGTGCCCGAGCGCCTCCACCGTGTGCTCCACGATCCAGCTGGTGCCGATCCAGGCCTCGGGGATGTGCTTTCGGGCTTCCTTGGCCCCCTGCTCCTGGAGCTGTTGAAGGTCAGGCGCTGCGCATGGAGCGGGTCCGCCTGGATCAACACGCCCTTGAGATCCAGTTCACCGAGGAGCTTCTTGAGCACCCGCCCGCTTGTGGTTCTCACTGGTGGCGTAGCAGGCCTGGCTGATCGCCACCACCAGGGCGGCTGAACTCAGGGTCACCTGGGCCATGAAGGCCGAGCCTCCGCCGGCGGTGGGCTCGATCAGGACCCGCATCGTCTTGCTATCACACACCAGCTGGTCGCGATCAGCTGCGCTACAGGGGATCTGGGCGAGCGTCCGGTCGCGGGTGGCGGCGCAGAGAGCCGCCACATCCACCTCTTGGAAGCAGCAGGGGAAGTCTGAATTCGAAGGCGGCCGCCGCAGCTCCATGCCCAGAGCTTTGGTGAGCACGCCGTGGTGGTGGATGGTGAAACGCACCAGATCACGCAGGCTCTGACAGCGGCTGTAGATGCCCAGCACGGCGACCAGCAGCAGATGCAAGGCCGGGAAGCGCACCCCGCGCCGCATCCCCGCGTCGGGAACGCCTTCAGAGAGCTGATCAGATCAAGATTCTTCACGGCATAGGCACTGTGGGACACAAGGAGGAGGCGGTTCCGCCGACCTCCGCCCATGCGGACACCCCACGGCAAGGACAGCTCTGGCGGGCTTTGGAACAGCCCTGGGGAGTGAGGACGCTCTCGGGCCAGTCAGAGCCCAGGAAGTCACCCAGTGAATCCCCCTGAGTGACGGGCTTGAGGGAGGGCCGTTGTTGGGGTTTCCCGACGGTTGGCCACCGGACTGCTTAAGCCGGGATTCATGCGGTACTATGGAAGCGGAGCCTGTACCATCCCGCCATGTCCATCGCGTCCACCGCCCTGATTCATCTCCTGAATCCGACAAGGTCCATGAGGTGCTTGTTGCCCGCAGCTGCCATCGCCGGCGCTCTCGCCCTTGGAGCTCCTTCTGCCCAAGCGGCTACCGGATCCTTGGCTTTCAGCGACGGCACTTCAGATTTTTTCAGCCTCGTTCCTGATGTCCCTGTCGCTGGTGACATGTTCTCAGTCACCTTCAATCCTACAAGCCAGGTTGCTGTCAATGTGAATACTGGCTTGTTCAATCCTCCCTTTACTGGCGTCCCCATCTACCTTGAAACTACGGTTGGTTCCTCTGCTGCCACATTCACCTACACGGGCGCTGCCAACATCTGGGAAATCGAAGGTGACACATCGTTTGTGTTTACAAACGGCGCTACGGTTGGCATCAATGACAATGTTCAGTTCCTTGTTATCAAGGGGGGTGGTGCGGTAGAGGTTGCACTCCTCAATACCCTCCCCCCAGCGGATACCGCTTTTGTCAGTGGTCTCTCGGTGCCGGTGACAGTGGTTGATGGTGCATTTACATTCAATGATACCGAGCCGTCAGGTGGCGGATCCTATTCCTCCAACATCGACGTGGCAGCCGATGTCGAAGTGCCTGGTCCTCTTCCCATCCTCGGTGCCGGCGTAGCCTTTGGCTATTCCCGTCGCCTTCGGAAGCGCATCAAGGTCGGCGTTTCGGCCTGAATCCTAGGTGGCCCACTGACCATCCCCACATCCTTGCTCTCAAAGCCCTGCCACGAATGCAGGGCTTTTTTTTATCCAGTAAGCACTTCAGCCAGCTGGTGTTGGCCCATCGATCTCGGCCTCAGCCTCAGTCGCTGCGTCCGCTGCGTTGAGAGGCATCAGCTCTTGCTGAAACACTTGAGCCAGCGATCTCCTGCGGCTCAGGACTGGCCGAGTCGGGCAGCCTGGGCCTGCATCATTCGGAAGATGTTCAGGAAACCGTTGGCCCTTGAGGGGGTGAGGCTTCCCTGGAGCCCGGTGGCCTGCAGAAAGGAGGGATCCATCGCGGCCACCTCTTCCGGTGACAGGCCCTCCATCCCCTCGATCAGAAGCGCCAGCAGTCCCTTCGTGATCTGGGCATCGGAATCGCCCTGCCAGTGCAGTTTGCCGTTGGCCAGCTCAGCCACCACATACACCTGGGAGACGCACCCTTTGACCTTGAAGGGCTCCTGCCGGAATTCTTCCGGCAGAGGAGCCAGCTTCTTGGCCAGCCAGAGCACGAATTCGTACCGACGTCTGGGGTCCTGGGTAGTGCCCAACCGATCCACAAGGCGATCGAGGGCCTGACTGCCGTAGGTCATCGGCAGATGATAACGATCTCAGGATCGTCTGCGCAGGCGTGCAGCGAGGCCGACACCGCCCATCAGTGCGATGCCCGTCAGCGCTCCGGAAAGCAGGCCTGGCATGCTCATCCGCTGATGGGATGGCTGGGCCGCATGGGCATTCGAGCCGGCGCCGGGGGGGAGGTTTTCGGCGTCCGTGGGCTCGAGATAATCCCGGTGGCCAGGGCCCGCATCCACCTGGATCTCCCAGCCGGGTTGGGCCGTGGGCGGAAGAGTGAAGCTGAGGCGTCCGTCGGGTCCTGTATGCCCCAGCTCGATGGCAGGGCCTCCGCCCGCCGGCACCAACCTGACGGCCGCATCACTGGCAGGGACCCCAGTGGAGAAGCTGCTCTGAACTTCCATGCTCTCCGCCTGGGCGGAGCTGCCGAAGGACGGGAGGTATTCCAGCGTGCTCTGGATGCCGTGGGCTTTGGCGGACGGGACCGCCAGGAGGGCGGTCCCGCCGAGCAGGGCCAGGAGAAGGAGGGGGCGGGACATGGGGGGCTTCAGGAGGCTTTCCAGCGACTATCCCGCGTTTTGCCCGCCTGGACCATCCGGGCCATCGAACTGACCATCATCGAGAGAGCGTTGTTGTCGGCTCCGCGATCCATGAGCTCGGCTGCCAGTACCCTCTCGGCGGCGGTGGGAGCGTTGCTTTCCCTGGTCCCGAAGGAAACGGGCCCGGAACGGTAACCCCTGGAGGACAGGTCCAACGGCGCAGGTGATGACTGAGGGAATCCTGGCAAAGGGCGGGCTGGGAGCGTTGCTTCTCGCTGCGTTCCTTAAGCGGTTGCAATGTTCTGATTCGCCGCCTCGATCCAGTGGATGCCACGCTCGTCCAGCCAGCCTGAGAAGGGAACGTCCCAGGGGTCGCAGGGCAGCGTCGAAGCGACGCAGGCTGCCGGCAGAACGGCCAGGGCCGGCACCGCCCGCCAGCGGGGTTCGGCCCGCAGTCGGTCGTACCAGCCGCCACCGGAGCCGAGTCGCAGCCCATCGGGCGTCACCGCCAGCGCCGGCACCAACAGCAGGGCGAGCGCCTCCGGGGCCAGGGGAGGGGCCTCCAGTGGCGCCTGAACCCCACAGGTGTCGGGTGCGAGGGGCTGCCCGGGCTCCCAGGGGAGATACACCAGGCCCGCTTCGCGGCGCACGGCGGGCAGGGCCACCTGCCGAGCTGCCGCCTCCGCCAGGACCCTCAGGTCGGGTTCGTGGGCCAGGGGCCAGTAAAGGCCGAGGCGCTGGCCCTGCGGCAGGTGATCGGGGAGTTCCCGCTGAGCGGCAGCGGCGATGCCGGCGGCTGCACCGGGCAGGCTCTGCCGACGCTGCCGGCGGTAGTGCCGCCGCAGCTGGGATTTCCCGATTCCCTCCATTCCTTCCGGCGTGGCTGACCATCAGGATCGCCCACCGAGCCAGACCTCACCGCTGAAACCATCCCGTCAGCGCCACCGCCAGGGCGTCGGCGGCGTCATCGGGCCTGGGGGGGGCCTCCAGATCCAGCTCCCGCATCACCGCCGCCAGCACCTCGTCCTTTTCGGCGTGGCCGGAGCCCGCCAGGGCCAGCTTGATCTGCATCGGCGGAAACTCCACCACCGGGATGGCGAAGCGGGCCAGGGTCATCATCACCACCCCCCGGGCCTGAACCACCGAGATCGTGGTGCTGGAGCGGTAGAAGAAGAACTTCTCCACCGCCGCCAGCTGGGGGCGCCAGCGGCGCACGATCACCCGCAGATCCCGCGCGATCTCCACCATGCGGTCCCCGTCGCTGCGGCCCGGTTCGGTGCGGATCATGCCGCAGTCGAGCAGCCGCTGATGGGCGCCACCACGGGCGGAGCGCCCTTGCACATCGATCACCCCGTAGCCGACGCGGGCCAGGCCGGGATCGATGCCGAGGATCCTCACTCCTCGCCCCTCACCCCGCCAGGGCGAGCTGGAAGGCGGCCGGGTCGGTCTCGGAGCGCTCGAACACCTTGCAGAAGGTCTTCACCACCCGTTCGCCCGAGTCGATCTGCTCGAGGGGGTCCTTGCGCAGGCGGTGGCGCAGGCAGCAGGCCACCACCCGGGCCACGTCGTCGTCGCTCACCTCCAGGTGGCCCTCGAACGCCGCCAGGGCCCGGGCGGCCCGGTTGGTGACGATGTCGCCCCGCAGGCCGTCCACGTCCAGTTCGCCGCAGACCGCCGAGATGCGGATGCGCAGGTCGTCGTCGATGCTCACCTGGGGGAGCCGCTGCTGGGCCTCCACCACCCGGGCCTGCAGGGCCTCCTGGGTGCTCTGCAGCCGGTCGCTGAAGCTGTCCGGGTCGGCGTCGAAACCGGTGCGCTGATCCACCACCTGCACCCGCAGCTCCGGATCCCGCACGGTGCGCACCTCCACGCTCATGCCGAAGCGATCCAGCAGCTGGGGGCGCAGCTCCCCCTCTTCCGGATTGCCGGAACCGATCAGCACGAAGCGGGCCGGGTGCCGCACCGACACCCCCTCCCGCTCCACCGTGTTCCAGCCCGAGGCGGCCGAATCCAGCAGCACATCCACCAGATGGTCGTCGAGCAGGTTCACCTCATCCACGTAGAGCAGGCCCCGGTTGGCCTTGGCCAGCAGGCCCGGCTCGAAGGCCCGCACCCCTTCGCTGAGGGCCTTTTCGATGTCGATGGTGCCGCAGAGCCGATCCTCGGTGGCCCCCAGGGGCAGGTCGACCATGGGCACCTGGCGGCTTTCCACCGGCAGCTGCTCGCCGTGCTCGGCCCGCTGGCGCACCTCGGCGCTCTGAAGATCGGGGTCGGAGGGGGAGCTGTTGTAGGGATCGCCCGCCACCACCTCGATCGCCGGCAGCAGGTCGGCCAGGGCCCGGATGGTGGTGGATTTGCCCGTGCCGCGGTCGCCCATGATCATCACCCCGCCGATGCGGGGGTCGATCACGTTGAGCAGCAGCGCCAGCTTCATCTCCTCCTGGCCGACGATGGCGGTGAAGGGGAAGACCCTGCGCTTCCTGGGTGGCGTCACGGGCGGCTTGCGGGCGGAGCCCCGGATTGTTTCACAGCTGCCCCCGGCGCCGTGACCGGGGCCACGGGAGCCAGCGACAACACCTGGGGCGGGGTGGCATCGGCCGGATAGATCAGCCGCACCCGCAGCTGGCGCTCCTGGCCGGGTTGGAGGCTGACCGTGCCCAGGGCCGGACCCTCCATGCCGGCCCGCAGCACCAGGTGGAAGTGCCGCCGCCCCCCGGCGCTGCCGGTCACGGTGTCGAGGCCGCTGACCTCCACCGTGCCCCGGAACATCACCGCCTGGGCCGGGGTGCTGTTGAAGCGAAGCCCCCCCAGGGACTGGTCGGTCTTGAGGGGGGAGTCGAGGGCCAGGGCGAGCCGAACCGGCCGGGGGGTGTCGTTGCGCAGCGGCAGACTGAGGTCGTAGGTGACCCCGTAGTTGCCGTGGGCCGCCCAGGCGGTGTCGGCATAGAAGGCGCGCAGGGGAGCCGTCTGCACCTGGTCGGTGCCCAGGGTGCCCCGCTCCAGCGAGCTGATCGGCCAGGAGATCGGCGCCCGGCTCACCGAGAGGGTCGGCTGGCCGGGATCGGTGATCCGGCCCTGCCAGACGCTGCCCACCTGGACGCCGCTCACCCGTGAGTAGATCATCGGGCCTGGGGCCCCCTTCGGGGTGGGGCTGTGCTCCTTCGGACTCAGGCCCCCCTCCAGCAGCTCCCTCCAGACCGCCGGATCCGGCGGCCGGTCGACCGGACCGAAGGCCGCCAGGGTGGCCACATCCACCGGTCCGTCGCTGTGGAGGCGCAGCTGCAGGTTGCGGCCGTTGAGCAGGGGATCGAGGCCTCGCACCGGCAGCGGCAGCACCATCAGGGTGGTCAGCTGTGCCGGCGGCAGGGTCCAGCCCTCCGGCACCAGGGGGCTCCGTTGCCGGGCCAGCAGTTCGGTGGCCACCCGGCTGCCCGGACCGGCGTAGATGGGGGTGGTGCCCTGCTCCATCAGCGGCGGCAGCGGCAGGAAGGGGGCCGCCGGCTGGCTGTCGTCCACCGACTGGGAGAGGGCGGTGGAGCCGGCCACCACCCTCAGCTTCACCGGGGCCTTGCCCCGGGGTGCTGCCACCACCGCCAGCCAGAGGGTGGAGTCGAGGCTTTCCGGGGTGCCGGCGTAGACGTGGTGACTGAACAGTTCGAAGGTCCCGGTGAGCGCCGTGTCGAGGTGGGCGGAGGGCTCACCGAGCGGGCGGCCCCTGTAGCCCCGCTGGCCGTCGAAGGTGGACAGCAGGATGCCGGGACCCTTGATCAACTCGGGGTTGTTGTCGTTGAGCATCGGCACCGCGTCCAGCCCACCCGGCAGCGGCGCCACCGTTCCGGGCCGCAGGATCGGTGCGGCCTTGGCGGGCCTGGGCCCGGGGGCGGCCGGTTGGCTCTGGGCCTGCAGCGGCCCGGCCAGGGCCGCTGTCAGCGGCAGGATCAGCGCCGGGGCAAGGGCTTTCATGTGTCTCTTCATTGGCCTTTGACCAGGGTCCGGGCGACGCTGCCCGCCATCGCCCGGATCAGTTCGGCGGAACGGGGATCGTTGAAGGGCCCCTTCACCATGAAGGCCGCCACGGCCCGCTGACCGCTGGGAAGCTGGATCAGGGCGGCGTCGGCGTAGGCGATGCCGATGTCACCGGTCTTGTTGTACACCGTGACGCCATCGGGGAGCAGCTCGCCGTCGGGGTCGGAGGAATCCTTGCCCATCCCCATCAGCAGCCCGAGGGGAATCAGGGTGTTGGTGCGGGAGGTGGCCATGATCTCCCGGAACAGATCCCGGGCCCTCGGGGTGAGCTTGTCACCGGTGTCCACCAGGGCGATGGAACGGGCGAGGTCGCGGGAACTGGTGGTGTTGGTGCCATCGAGATCCGGCAGCCAGTTGTTGATGACGGT
Organism: uncultured cyanobacterium; assembly: GCA_963772735.1. GTDB lineage: Bacteria > Cyanobacteriota > Cyanobacteriia > PCC-6307 > Cyanobiaceae > Cyanobium. The sequence continues at coordinate 14,129 of CAVYYO010000015.1, forward strand.
GGCCGGCAGACCCAGGTCGCGGAAGCGGCTGTTGAGGCCGCTCTTGCCGCCCAGCCGCCGGATCAGCAGGTTGGTGGCCGTGTTGTCGCTCACCCGGATCATCTCGGTGGCGGCCTCGAAGAAGGGGAAGCGGGTCCCCAGAGGCTTGTTGCCCATCCAGCCGGCGCCACCCCCCACCACCTCCTTGGTCAGGGGCATGCGCTCGTTCCAGCGCAGCTTGCCGCCATCGAGATCCTCGAGGCCGGCCAGCAGGATCGGCACCTTGATGGCGCTGGCCGCCGGCAGGGCCAGATCCGGCTGCATCTGGGCGTAGCGGCCGTCGTCGAGCACCAGCAGGAAACCGCTGGCGGTCAGGTCCTTCTGGGCCGCCGCCAGCCGGATCCACTCCTTGCTGAGCGCCACCAGCTCCTGGCGTGGTTCGAATCTGCCCAGGGCCATCGCCCCGGAGCCGGGCTTGTTCTTGACCGGCTCCGGCAGGGGGGTGGTGATCGCCCCCTGGGCAAGGCGCGGTTCCAGCAGCTTCAGCGAGGTGCCCACGATCGCGCCCAGCCCGACGCCGATCACGATCAGCCGCAGCACCAGGCCCACCGGGCGAAGCCAGGGATTGCCGGGGGGGCGGGAGGGACGGCCAGCTCTCACGCAGCTCAGGGAGGGACGGACTGGCCCGACGCTAGTGGTCCTGAGGGGAAGGGGAAGGCCGGCGGCTCGCCCAGCGCAACTGGCACACCATGCCTCGCAGCAGGGCCACCTCCGGGGCACTGATCTGACCCCGCTGCAGCAGCGCCCGCAGCTTCGCCATCCGGGCATGGGCGGTGTGGGGCAGCAGGAAGCCCACCTCCAGCAGCAGGGCCTCCGCATCGGCCAGCATGGCCTCCAGCACCCCCCGGGGGCAGGGGGCCTCCTCGCGGGACGCCGGACCCTCCGGCGCTGGACGGCCTGGGGAAGCCCGACGCCCGAGCCGGTGCAGATCGTGCAGGACCACCGCCACGGCATGGGAGAGGTTCAGGGAGCCATGGGGGGTGGGAGTCGGGACCTGGAGGAGGCGGCCCGCCTGCAGCAGTTCATCGTTGCTCAGACCCCGGTCCTCCCGGCCGAACACCAGGGCCGCCGGCAGGGCCTGGTCGCCGGCCAGCAGCCAGCTCAGAGCCTGATCGGGATCCTGCAGCGGCAGGGGCTCCCCTTCCGGACGGCCGCTGGTGGCCACCACCCGGCCGCAGTCGGCCAGGGCGTCGGCCAGGCGGGGAAAGACCGTGGCCTTCTGCAGCAGGGGCAGGCCCTTCACGGCCATCCGCCGGGCCTCCTCGCCCAGGTGGTCGCAGCGGGGAGCCACCAGCCTCAGCTCCTCGAGGCCGAAATTGCGGCAGAGCCTGGCCACGCTGCCCACGTTGAGAGGGCCCGCCGGTTCGACCAGCACCAGCCTGGGGCTCAAGGCAGGCTGTGCAGGAAGGCCAGCAGATCGGCCATCGCCTGGGGTTCAGGCTGGAAGCTCGGCATCGGCGGGGTACGGCCGCTCACCACCTGCTGGATCAGCTGGCGGTCACTCTTGCGGCGGTCGACACCGTGCAGGTTGGGACCCACCAACCCCTGGGCGGCCAGGCCATGGCAGCCGGCGCAATTGAGGCGGAAAAGCCGCCCGCCATCCGCCGCCGATCCGGTGAGCTCGAGGGTCTGACGGGTGTAGGGATCGCTTCGGGCCGCCGGCAACACCACCAGCACCAGCAGGATGCAGGCCACCGCCGCCAGGGACGCGAGGGTCGCGACCAGTCCGCGCCGCCGGCTGGGAGCCTGGACCCCCAGGGGCGGATTCTGGGCACTGCTGCCGGACGTTGGGCTGATCACGTTGATGGGGATGTTCTCGCGTTGACGGCGGCGGTCGTGGAAGAATTGTGCATCGCTTGAAGCTTCGGCCTCTCCATGATCGAACCCCTCCTCTGCGGCATCGTGCTTGGACTGATTCCCATCACTCTGGTGGGGCTTTTCGTGGCGGCCTGGAACCAGTACCGCCGGGGCAGTGCCCTCGGGGGCTGATCCTTCACGGTGGGTTCCCTGGCCGTGGCCCTGCGTCAACCGATGTTGCACAAAGCAACACCAGCGTAGTGCCGCCGTAGCGCCGCCGGTCACGCCGCTCCCAGCCCGCAGGGTCGGGCGGAACGGATCCCGAGCCGCATTCCCAGATCATCGTTCCCCCGGGGGCCAGCCAGCGGCCTTCCCGTACAGCGGTGGCGATGGGTTCATGAAGTCCGGCGGCGTAGGGGGGATCCACATAGATCAGGTCGAAGCCCTGTGGCGCCTCTGAGGCACGCTGGGATCCCAGCCAGCCCATCACGTCCTCGCAGGCCACCTTCACCCGGGGGGGCTCGCCGCCGACGGGGGCTTCCCGGCCGGTGAGCACGGCCTGGAGATTGGCCCTGGCCACCGCCGCGACGCGGCGATCCCGCTCCACCGCCACCACGGCTCGGCCGCTCCCCGCTGCAGGGCCTCGCAGGCCATGGCGCCGCTGCCGCTGCAGAGATCGAGCCACCGACAGCCAGGGATCTCGGCGGCCAGCAGATTCATGGTGGCCAGCCGTACCCGGGCGGCGGTGGGGCGGGCGGTGGCGCCGGGCGGGCTCTGCAGCCGCCGCCCGCCGCTGACCCGCAATGTCATGGGGCGGCCACCCAGTCGAGCCAGCGGCGTAGCATCGCCTCACCCACCGGTCCTGATTTCTCCGGGTGAAACTGGCAGGCCGCGATGGTGCCCTGCCAGACCGCCGCGGTGACCGGGGTGCCGGCGTAGTCGACCAGGGCCGTTGTGGCCTCCGGCGAGGCCGGCTCGGCCGCGAAGGAGTGGACGAAATAGACCCAGGCTTCGGGGGTGGCAGCGGGCAGAAGCGGACTGGCCGTGGCTGGGATCAGGGGGGCCCAGCCCATGTGGGGCAGGGGGTGACCCGCGACCCGCGGCAGGGTCTTCACCCGTCCGGCCAGCACCCCCAGTCCCTCGGCGCGCCCCTCGTCGCTCGCCTCGAACAGCAACTGCAGGCCGAGGCAGATGCCCAGCAGCGGGCGCCCAGCAGCGGAGGAGCGCCGCAGGGCCGTCTCCAGCCCGCTTGCCCTCAGACGCTCCATGGCTGGATCGAAGGCGCCGACCCCTGGCAGCACCAGGGCCTCGCAGGGCTCCAGGCCCGCTGGGTCGTGCACGGTCTCCAGATCGGCGCCGAGGCGGGCAAAGGTGCGTTGCACCGAATGCAGGTTGCCCATGCCGTAGTCGATCAGGCCGATGCGGCTCACGGCTGGCCCCCTGAGGGAACCCGCTCGGCCGGGTGCTCCAGGGCTGGCGAGGCAGGCAGATCGAGGCCGTTGAGGTGGACGATGAACTGGTAAAGCCGGCCGACGCGACGCTTGTCGAAGCGCAGCCTCAGGCTGGGTCGCAGCAGTCCGTTGTCGTCGACCCCCTCACCGCTCTGGATGGCGCCTTCCTCGAGCAGGTCGGCGAAGCGACGGTTCAGCTCCGGCAGCAGGGTGCGGGGCACCTCGGCATTCAGCAGCAGCTCGATGCGATCCTCGCCCAGCTGGGCGCTGTGGAACACCCGGTAGAAACGGCAGATGTGGGCCACGGTGTCCTCGGCCGAGGACGATTCCACCACCAGGTCCACGTCCTCCGGCGAGATGAGTTCCCGGGCGGCAAGTCCCTGGCGAACGTTGCGCTTCCAGACACTCCAGAAATCATCGCCCTCAGGGGAGAGCAGCACCAGGGGAATCGGGGGTGTGCGGCCCGTCTGGATGAGGGTGAGGCACTCGAACAGTTCATCCAGGGTGCCGAACCCCCCCGGCATCACCACCAGGGCATCGCTCTCCATCAGGAAGAAAAGCTTGCGGGTGAAGAAGTAGCGGAAGTACAGAAGCCGGTTGTCGCTGGCGCTCACGTAGGGGTTGGGATGCTGCTCGAAGGGCAGATCCACGTTCAGGCCGATGCTGTGATCCCTGCCGGCACCGCTGTTGGCGCCTTCCATGACGCCCCCGCCGGCACCGGTCATCACCTCGAATCCTGCCTGCACCGCCAGCCGGGCCACGTCCTCGGCCAGCCGGTAGCAGGGATCGTTGCGCAGGGTGCGGGCCGAGCCGAAGACGCTGATCTTGCGCGAGCCCCGCCGGGGATGGAAGACCTCCAGCGCCTCGCTGATGTCGGCCAGACAGCCGGTGATCAGCCGCCACTCCTCCTCTTCCTTCTCCTGGCGTGCCACCTGAAGCAGAGACACCACGGCCCGCTCGATCTGGCGGCGCTGTGGGTGGCCGTGCAGCTCAGCGGCAAGGGCCTCGAGGGGGCTTCTGCCTGCCGGCGGCGGCTGGGGCTGTCTCGGGGGTGGGGGCGACGTCAGCGGAGCGGTGGGGAGGGAGGTGCTGGGAGCAGCTTCAGAGGTACTTGGCGATGGTGCCGGAGAGAGTGTTCTTGGGAACGGCACCCACGACGGTGTCAACCTTCTGACCGCCCTTGAACAGCATCAGGGTGGGAATGCTGCGGATCCCGTACTGGCTCGCGACGTTGGGATTTTCGTCGGTGTTGAGCTTGTAGACACGGATCTTGCCTTCGAATTCCTTGGCGATCTCATCGACGATCGGTGCCACCATCCGGCAGGGGCCACACCAGGGAGCCCAGAAATCGACCAGCACGGGCACATCACTCTTGAGCACGTCTTGCTCGAAGGAGGCGTCGGTGACGGCAGCGGCGCTGGACATTCCTGGCAGACTCGGGATGGAGCGAATCTAGCAACCGGGTTCCACCCCATTCCCCGGGGTTGGAGGCAGCGTTGCAGGCCGTAGTGCAAGCGCCCACCCCTGGATCGCTGGACGGGAGAAGACAAAAAGCCCGGGCGCGCCGGGCCGGGTGGTGTGAGGAGTGTGCGAGCCGTAGCCCCCACACCCTGAGGTTAGCTCCCATCTCGCCCTGAGGCGGTGTCGTCCCGGAGTGGGACGGCCTACTTGCCCATCCCCAGCTGCTGGGCTTTCTGGTACACCTTCCCCTCGGTCAGCAGTGACGGCGCCACCACCACCTCCACCTGGCGCATCTCCTTGAGGCTGCGGGCCCCCAGGGTGCCCATCGAGGTGCGGATGCAACCCAGGAGATTCTGGGTGCCGTCGTCGAGGCCCGCCGGACCACGCAGGATCTTCTCAAGGCTTCCGGTGGTGCCCACCTTGATGCGGGTGCCCCTGGGCAGCACCGGACTGGGGGTGGCCATGCCCCAGTGGAAGCCTCGGCCGGGGGCCTCGGCGGCCCGGGCGATCGGCGAGCCGATCATCACCGCATCGGCGCCGCAGGCCAGGCATTTGCAGATGTCGCCTCCGGTGACGATGCCGCCATCGGCCACCACCGGCACGTAGCGACCGGTTTCCCGCTCATGGTCATCCCGGGCGGCGGCACAGTCGGCCACGGCGGTGGCCTGGGGGATGCCCACTCCGAGGACACCACGGGAAGTGCAGGCGGCACCCGGCCCGATGCCCACCATCACGCCGGCGGCTCCGGCCCGCATCAGTTGCAGGGTGACCTCGTAGGTGACGCAGTTGCCGATCACCACCGGCACCCCCAGGTCGCGGCAGAGGGCCGCCAGGTCGAGGGTCTGGCGGCCCTCGGGGCCGGTGTGCTCGGTGGAGACCACCGTGGCCTGCACGAAGAACAGATCGGCGCCCGATTCGGCCACGGCAGCGCCGAAGCGAAGGGCCGCCGCCGGTGTGGCGCTCACCGCCGCGATGCCGCCGCCCGCCTTGATTTCACCGATCCGCTGGCGCACCAGGTCCTCCCGCACCGGCTGGCTGTAGAGCTCCTGCATCAGCCCCACGAACTCCTCGCGGCCCACCGAGGCGATCCGCTCGAGGATCGGTTCGGGGTCGTCGTAGCGGCACTGGACCCCCTCCAGATTCAGGACGCCGAGGGCTCCCAGCCTGGTGAGTTCGATGCACATGCTTACGTCCACCACCCCGTCCATGGCACTGGCGATGATCGGGATCTCTCTCTGGATGCCCCCAAGAGTCCAGCTGCTGTCCGTCACGTCCGGATCCACGGTGCGGCCACCCGGCACCAGTGCGATCTCGTCGATGCCGTAGGCGCGCCGGACGGTCCTGGAGCGACCGAGCTGAATAGTCACCGTTGAGCGGACACAGTGGGCACAAACTATCAACCGGTCTGCGCCACACCCGTCTGCCGCCGCTGGGCGGGCTGGTCAGGTCTTGCCGCGGAAATCATTCCAGCGCTGCCGCCATTCGCTGAAGACCTGCTCCCGGTCGCTCTTGCGAACCAGCCTGGTGAGGGAGAAGCGGGTCAGGGTGATCAGGCCCACCAGTTCCAGCAGGCCCCCCACGAGGGGCAGGCTGTCGAGGGTGTGGATCAGGGAGCCGTAGACCCGCAGCAGCAGCACGACGCCCACGAGGATCGCCAGGCCCTTGAGGGGGCCCTGCAGGCGCTGCCACTGGGCCTTGAGTTCCCCGCTGTCGAACCAGTCGCGGATCTTCTCCAGCAGCAGGTCGAACTCCCCACCGCCCTCGGCGCCTGCCCCTCCGGCGGTGGCTTCCAGAGCAGGGACCTCCAGGGTGGCGGTGATGCCGGGCTCCGGCTCTGCCTCCGGTCGGGGGGACTCCGGCTGGGCGGCCTCCACCGGGATCGCCACGGCCGGCGGCGCCTCGGCCCCGGGCACCGCCTCCTCCGGCCTCCCGGCCGCAGGGCTCTCCTCCGGCACGGGAGAGGGGGCGGTCTCGGCCCCTTCGGAGGTCGCCGGTGTGGAAGTGGGAGAAGGCCCGTTCTCCTCGGGCTGGGGACTGAAGGGGGTCTCGGCCATGGCTGGCGCGGGCGGCTCTCGCGGGAGCTTACGGCTGTTTTCCGGAACCGTTCACCATCCAGCCGGCGTCGTCAGCTGTCGAGAGGAATCAGCCCGCTGCGGCCGGAGAGGGGCTGGAGAGGCAGGCACAGGGGAAAGCGATCCTCCTCGAGCCAGGTGATCAGCTCCCGACCGATGGCTTCGGCCAGCCGCGGACTGTGGGCCGGAGCGGCGCCGACCCGGTGCCCTTCGACCTGGATCACCCCGGATCTGAGCCGGGCGTAACTGGCGGACCCGAAACGGGGCCGGATGCGCCGCGGAATCGCCACGTCCAGCACCGGGGCCTCCAGATCCTCGTCGCCGCAGGCGGCCTGGGCGGCAACCGCGGCGTTGATCAGGGGGATCGGCGCCGCCACCCCCACCAGCAGGGCAGCGCCGTGACCCTCGAAGAAGCAGGGCCGCAGCCATTCGGGGCGCAGGCCCTGAAGATCGACGCTCACGGCCGCCACCGCCCCCGGGCTGAGGGCATGGCCGCCGGCGGAGCGAGGCACGCCGGGCCGGTGACCGCTGCCGGCGCCGATCACCCAGCCGATGCTCCCCCCCACCATCACCGGTGATCCCGGGCCCAGCAGGGCCAGCCCCGGCATGGTCAGCCCGATGCTGCCGGCGCCGCCGCAGCCGTAAAGGGCATTGCCGAAGGGCCCCAGCACGGGCCCCCAGGGGCTGCGCAACACCCCCTCGCCACTGCTCACCGCCACCACACCGTTTTCGCTGATCGCCCGGTGCAGGACGAGCCGGCCGCAGCCGATCCGTTCCCGATCGAGCTGGGCCTGCAGGTCGCGGCGGGGCTGAAGGTCGGTGACATCCCCGGTGGCTTTCAGGGCCAGGCGCTCCCCCCTGAGCAGGCGGTCGAGCAGCTGGGCTCCCCCCTGCCGCTGGGTCTCCCCGAGGCCGCCGCCGATCGGCAGCACCAGATCACCGCCGCCACCCCCCGTCTGGGCCCTGAGCCCCTCCAGCTGGGCCTCGCGGAAGCGGATCGGCGGATCGCTGGGGCCGACGTTGAGGTGCAGGCTGCCCTGGTCGGTGAATTCGGCATTGGCGGCCACCACCACGTCGGTGGCGGCGTAGGCCTCCGCCAGCCCGGCCTCGGCCACCAGGCTGCGGAAGTCGACGGCAGCCCTCACCCGCAACCTGCCCTTGCGCTGGCGCTGGCGCAGAGCGGATTCAGTCCGGTCCGGCAGGGTCATCGATAGGATGGGTTGTGCCCCCTACGGTCTTGCATGGCGGATCCAACCGGACCCGGTGAATCCGACGGACGGATCATCCAGACCGATCTCCGCAATGAGATGTCGCGCTCCTATCTGGAGTATGCGATGAGCGTGATCGTGGGAAGGGCCCTGCCCGATGCCCGCGATGGTCTCAAGCCGGTGCACCGGCGCATTCTCTACGCCATGTACGAGCTGGGTCTCACCAGTGACCGGCCGTACCGCAAGTGCGCCCGTGTGGTGGGGGAGGTGCTGGGCAAATATCACCCCCACGGCGACACGGCCGTCTACGACGCCCTGGTGCGCATGGCCCAGGACTTCTCCATGCGGATGCCCCTGATCGACGGGCACGGCAATTTCGGGTCGGTCGACAACGATCCGCCGGCCGCCATGCGGTACACGGAATCCCGCCTTCAGGCCCTGACCACCGACAGCCTGCTCGAGGACATCGAAGCCGAGACCGTCGACTACATCGACAACTTCGACGGTTCCCAGCAGGAACCCACCGTGATGCCGGCGCGGGTGCCGCACCTGCTGCTCAACGGCTCCTCCGGCATCGCCGTGGGGATGGCCACCAACATCCCCCCCCACAACCTCACCGAGCTGATCGACGGCCTGCTGGCCCTGATCGCCGATCCGGAGCTCGAGGATCGCGCCCTGATGGCGATCATTCCGGGCCCCGATTTCCCCACCGGCGGCCAGATCCTCGGCCGCCGCGGCATCCGCGAGACCTACACCACCGGCCGTGGCTCGATCACCATGCGCGGAGTCGCTTCCATCGAGACGGTGGAAGCCAAGGGCCGCCCGGACCGGGACGCGGTGATCATCACCGAACTCCCTTATCAAACCAACAAGGCCTCCCTGATCGAGCGGATCGCCGAGCTGGTCAACGACAAGAAACTGGAAGGCATCGCCGACATCCGCGACGAAAGCGATCGTGACGGCATGCGCATCGTGATCGAGCTGCGGCGCGACGCCTACCCCCAGGTGGTGCTCAACAATCTGTTCAAACTCACCCCGCTGCAGAACAACTTCAGCGCCTACATGCTGGCGCTGGTGAAGGGAGAGCCGGTGCTGCTCACCCTCGGAAGGATGCTGCGGGTCTTCCTCGATTTCCGCATCGAGACGATCGAACGGCGCACCCGTTACTTCCTTCGCAAGGCGGAAGAGCGTGATCACATCCTCCAGGGTCTGCTGCTGGCCCTCGACCAGCTCGATCCGATCATCGCCCTGATCCGGGCGGCGCCCGACACCGCCACCGCCCGCGCCCAGCTGCAGGAGCGCCACGGCCTCAGCGAGATCCAGGCCGACGCCATCCTGCAGATGCAGCTGCGGCGGCTCACGGCCCTGGAGGCCGACAAGATCCGCCTCGAGCATGAGGATCTGGTGGCCAAGATCGCCGACTACAAGGACATCCTTGGCCGCCGGGAGCGGGTGCTGGGGCTGATCGAGGAGGAGCTCCATGTGCTGCGCAGCCGCTACGACTCTCCCCGCCGCACCGAGATCCTCGACCTGGAGGGTGGCCTCGAGGACATCGACCTGATCGCCAACGAGCGCTCGGTGGTGCTGCTCACCGAGAACGGCTATCTCAAGCGGATGCCCGTCAGCGAGTTCGAGGCCACCAGCCGCGGCACCCGCGGCAAGGCCGGTACCCGCAGCCAGGGCGAGGAGGCGGTCAAGCTGTTCATCAGCTGCAACGACCACGACGCCCTGCTGCTCTTCAGCGACAGGGGTGTGGTGTATTCCATTCCCGCGTACCGGGTGCCCATCTGCAGCCGCGCCGCCAAAGGAACGCCCATCGTCCAATTGCTTCCGATTCCCCGCGAGGAGGCGATCACCTCGCTGCTGGCGGTGAGCGCCTTCGATGACGACGTGCAGCTGGTGATGCTCACCAGCGGGGGCTACATCAAACGCACCCGGCTGTCGGCCTTCAGCAACATCCGCTCCAATGGCCTGATCGCCATCTCCCTGGAGGATGGCGACGCCCTCAGCTGGGTGCGACTGGCCCTGCCCGGCGACAGCGTGCTGATCGGCTCCCTGAAGGGGATGACGATCCATTTCCGCCTCAGCGACGAGGAACTGCGCCCCCTGGGCCGCAGCGCCCGAGGCGTGCGGGCCATGAATCTGCGCCCCGGCGATCAGCTGGTGAGCATGGATGTGCTCACCGCTGAACTGGCCGACCGGGTGGCCAGCACCGCCGAGTCCGCCGGTGACGAGGAGGACGGTGACGAGGTGGCCTCCAGCGAGGGCCCCTGGGTGCTGGTGGCCAGTGCCAGCGGCCTGGGCAAGCGGGTGCCGGTGGATCAGTTCCGCCTGCAGCGTCGCGCCGGCATGGGCCTGCGGGCGATCAAGTTCCGCCGCGAAGGCGATGTGCTGGTGGGGCTCAAGGTGCTCGGGGCCGGTGAGGAGCTGCTCCTGGTGAGCGAGCGGGGCGTGATCGTGCGGATGCAGGCCGATGCCATTCCCCAGCAGTCCCGTGCCGCCACCGGGGTGCGGCTGCAGAAACTGGATGCAGGAGATCGCCTCACCGAACTGGTGCTGGTGCCGCCGGCCGCCGAGGAGGAGGCCCTCACCGAGCAGACCCCGGAGGGTCCATCCCCCGTCGACGCCGGCGTGCCCCCTGCCGGGGCTGCCGATGCGACGGCCGAGCACCCCGGCGACACTCCGGACACCTGACGATGGCGGCGGCCCCTGAGGTGCTGGTGGTGGGGGCCGGTCCCGCTGCCCTCTGCCTGGCCACTGCCCTGGCCGGACGGGGGCTGCGGGTGAAGGCCCTGGCCGAGCGTCAGCCGGACCATCCCTGGGCCAACACCTACGGCATCTGGGGCCAGGAGGTGGATGGCTGCGGCCTTTCCCATCTCCTGGCCCACCGCTGGTCGGACACCGTCAGCTGGTTCGGTCCCGAAGCCACCCCCCATGGCCAGGACTATGGCCTGTTCGACAAGGCCCGGCTCCAGGCCCACTGGCTGGCGGAGGGAGATCGGGCCGGTCTGGAGTGGCATCGGGGCCGGGCGGTGGCCATCGACCACGACGACGAAGGGTCGGTGGTCACCACCGCCGCCGGCCTGTCCCTGCGGGCGCGGCTGGTGATCGATGCCAGCGGCCATGAACCCGTCTTCGTCCGGCGCCCCGATGACGGACCGGTCGCTGGCCAGGCGGCCTACGGCATCGTGGGCCGCTTCAGCGCCCCGCCGGTGGCACCGGGCCAGTTCGTGCTGATGGACTACCGAAGCGACCATCTCAGCGAGCAGGAGCGGCGGCAGCCTCCCACGTTCCTCTACGCCATGGACCTGGGCGCCGGCACCCATTTCGTGGAGGAGACGTCTCTGGCCCTGGCTCCGGCAGTTCCCTTCAGCGTGCTGAAGGATCGGCTGCGACGCCGGTTGGCTCACCAGGGGGTGCGGGTGGAGGAGATCCATGAGCAGGAGCACTGCCTGTTCCCCATGAACCCGGCCCTGCCCGATCGCCACCAGCGGGTGGTGGGCTTCGGTGGCGCCGCCAGCATGGTGCACCCCGCCTCGGGCTACATGGTGGGCTCCCTGCTGCGCCGGGCTCCGGGGCTGGCCGAGGCCATCGCCGCCGCCTGCGCCGCACCGGCGGCTCCAGGAGCGCTCCCCGGGCCCGCCCTCTCCCGGGCGGCATGGGAGGCCCTGTGGCCCGGGCCGATGCGCCGCAAGCATGCGTTGTATCGCTTCGGTCTGGAGAAGCTGATGCGCTTCGATGAGGACCAGCTGCGCCACTTCTTCGCCACCTTCTTCCGGCTGCCCCCGGAGCAGTGGCAGGGGTTCCTCACCAACACCCTGACCGTGCCCCAGCTGGTGCGGGCCATGGCGGGCCTGTTCGTTCAGGCACCCGGGGATGTGCGCTGGGGACTGATGGAGCCCCGCGACCGGGAACTCGGCCTGCTGGGAAAGGTTCTGGAACCCGACCCCGGCGCCGTCAGAGCGTCTGCAGCCTGAGCACTTCGGCGCTCTCGCGGCGGATCCGGCGACAGAGCGCCGGGTTGTTGCGGATCGATTCGCCGTAGGAGGGCAGGATTCCCTTGAGGATGCGTTCCCAGCCTTCGGGCAGCTTGTCCTGGAAGCAGGAGCGCAGGATCTCAAGAGCGATCGCCACGGCGGCCGATGCGCCGGGGGACGCCCCCAGCAGGGCGACCATGGAGGTGTCGGCCGCATGCACCACCTCGGTGCCGAACTGCAGTACCCCTCCCCTGCGGCTGTCGGCCTTGATGATCTGCACCCGCTGACCGGCCACCTGCAGCTCCCAGTCGGACAGGCGGGCGTTCGGGTAGAAGTTCCGAAGCACCCTGAAGCGCTCGTCGGCGCTGGCAACCACCTGGCCGATCAGGTATTCGGTCAGCGGCAGATTGTCCCGGGCCACCGCCAGCAGGGGCAGAAGATTGCCCGGCCGCAGGGAGCGGGGCCAGTCGAGAAGGGAGCCGGTCTTGAGGAACTTGCTGGAGAATCCCGCGTAGGGACCGAACAGAACCGAGCGTCGGCCGTCGACCAGGCGTGTGTCCAGGTGAGGCACCGACATCGGTGGCGAGCCGGCGGCCGCCATGCCGTAGACCTTGGCATGGTGGCGGTGCGCCAGAGCGGGATCGCCGCAGCGCAGCCAGAGGCCGCTTACGGGGAAACCGCCGTAGCCCCGTGCTTCGGGAATCCCGGCCTTCTGCAGCAGGCCGAGGGCGCCGCCCCCGGCCCCGAGGAACACGGTGCCGGTATCCACCAGCCCCGGCCCCCCACTCATCTGATCGCGGGTCTCCAGGCGCCAGCCCCCTTCGGAGCGCCGTTTCAGGCCGGTCACCGCTGTGCCGAAACGGGCCTCGAAGGATGGGCTGCCCCGCAGGTGAGCGAGCAGCTGGCTGGTGAGGGCGCCGAAGTTCACGTCGGTGCCGCCGGGATAGTGGGTGGCGGCGATGGTCGCCCCCGGATCGCGCCCGTCCATCAACAGCGGCGCCCAGTCGGCCACCTGGCCCCGGTCTTCGCTGAAGGCCATGCCCTCGTAGCAGGGGTGGGCGGCCATCCGCCGGTGGCGTTCCCTGAGGTAGGCCCGACGCTCCTCCCCCAGCACGAAACTCATGTGGGGCACTGCATGGATGAAGCTTTCGGGAGCGCCCAGGGCGCCCTGGCGCACCAGGTGGCTCCAGAACTGAAGCGAGAGATCGAAGGCTTCGTTGATGTCCAGGGCCCTGGTGAGGCTGATGGTGCCGTCGGCCGCCATCGGCGTGTAATTCAGTTCGCAGTTCCCCGCATGGCCCGTCCCGGCGTTGTTCCAGGCGCTGGAGCTTTCCTGGGCTTCCTGGGACAGGTTCTCCACCAGCAGCACCCGCAGCTCCGGCCGCAACAGGTGCAGCAGGGTGCCCAGGGTGGCGCTCATGATCCCTGCCCCCACCAGGGTCACATCGACGCAGGTCAGCGTCACGGGGGGGACAGGGGTGCGGAGGGGAGAGCCACCGCGACCGCTTCCGCATTCAGATCGTCCGGGTGTCCAGGCTCCGGATCCGGCCCTCCTCTTTCAGATGGGGAGATCTTGTGCTCGTCGGTCCCGAGCCGGATGCATACGATCATGGTCAGCGATCAGGCCTGGACGGCGACGGGCCCGCGGAGGCTGGCCCCAGGCAGGGGGCCGATCACGGGTGAGGAGGCGACACGGTATCCGATGGCTGCGAGGTCCTGGCACCATGGACTCTGTCGCTCCCCGGCGCTGTCCGGTACCGTCCGGTGATGGATCCTTCCACTGCCAGTGTCGGCTCTTCCGGGTCCACCGCCGGCCCGACCGGTTCCAGCGATGGGCCCCGGGGCTGCCGTGAGGATCTTCTGGGTTGGCTGCGCCCCGGGGCCCCCCGGCCCGGACGCGCTGACGATGAAAGGATCCGCAGCCTGATCGAGCGGTTGGAACGCCTGCAACCAGCCGATCTGACGGTCCAGTCCCCGGCGCTGGCGGGGGTCTGGGAGCTGCGCTGGAGCAGCAGTTCCCTGCCGTACCTGGCCACTCAGCCCTGGTTGGAGAACCTGCAGGTGCTGGATCCCGCCGCGGGCCGGGCCATGAATCTGCTGCGGCTGGCCGGCCCCCTCGGCTCGCTGGCGGGGATCGCCGTGCAGGCCCGGATCGGCATCGCTCCGGAGCCGCCCCACCAGCGCGTCTCAGTGCGCTTCGAGCGGGGCGGCTGGCTGGGGCCCCCATGGGGACAGGGGCGTCTGCAGCTGTTTCGCGAGGTGCGCCAGGGATTCCCCGCCTGGCTCGACGTCACCGTGCTCGATGAGGAGCTCCGGGTGAGCCGCGGTAACGCCGGCACCCTCTTTGCCCTGCTGCGGCGCCCTGACCTGGACCCAGCGGCCCTGTTGCCGTGACGGCGCCGAAGGGCCGGGAAGGCATGGGCTGGCGGCGCCGCGATGTGCTCGCTCTGGGAGGTCTGGCGATCGGGGCCTGGACCGGTCGTGCCCTGGGGCGGGGGATGGGATCCGGAGGCCGCGGGGGGGCGGCCCGCGTAGGCCCTGCCGGAATGGAGGCCCCGCCCCGCGGCGACCTTCGCCTGGTGGCGATCAGCGACCTCAATTCCGCCTACGGCTCCACCTCCTATCTCCCCCAGGTGACCCGCGGCATTGCGCTGATTCCAGAGTGGCAGCCGGATCTGGTGCTCTGCGGCGGGGACATGATCGCCGGCCAGAAGCGGGGACTGGGCCGTGACCGGCTCCAGGCCATGTGGGCCGGCTTCGACACCCGGATCCTCCAGCCTCTGCGGAGGGCCGGACTGCCGCTGGTGGTCACCATGGGGAACCACGACGCCTCCGGCAGCCGCAGCGGGGGCCGCTACGCCTTCCCCCTCGACCGGGAGGAGGCCAGTCGCTACTGGCAGGCCCACCGCGATCGGCTGGGTCTTCGCTTCGCTGACACCGCGGCCTTTCCCTTCGCCTACAGCGTGCGCCAGAACGACATGTTTCTGCTGGTGTGGGATGCCTCGTCCGCCACCGTTCCCGAGGCGCAGCTGGCCTGGGCCGAGCGCGCCCTGGCCAGCCCGGTGGCCCGCTCCGCCCGGCAGCGATTCGTGCTGGGCCATCTGCCCCTCTATCCCGTCGGCCGGGGCCGGGAGCGGGGCGGCAACGTGCTGGTGCAGGCCGACCGGCTGCGGAAGCTGATGGAGCGCCATGACGTGACTGCCTATATCAGCGGCCACCACCATGCCTATTTCCCCGGCCGGGTGGGATCCCTCGACCTGATCGCCCTGGGGGCCCTGGGCAGTGGGCCACGCACCTGGCTGGGGCAGAAGGCTCCTCCGATGCAGACCCTCACCGTGATCGACCTGTTCCACGGCGCCCCCGCGCCGGTGCTGACCACCTATGACATGACCGCGCTGCGCCCGATCCGTCCCGCCAGCCTGCCGGCGAGGATCGTCACCCCCTCGGGCGTGGTGGTGGCGCGCCAGGCCGGCTGAGCTGGCCCACCGGGATCCTCCTCCGCAGCCCGGCGGAGCTTCACCACTCCTCCTCGTCGGCTGCGGAGGGTTCGGGCGGCCAGGCCAGATGCACCACCACCGGCGCGTGGTCGCTGGGCTGCTCGTTGCCCCGCACCGCTTTGTGGATCACGCAGCCGGTGGCGCACGCCAGCAACTGCTCACAGAGGTAAATGTGGTCGATGCGCCAGCCCCGGTCCCGGTCCCAGGCGCCGGTGCGGTAGTCCCACCAGCTCCAGTGGCCGCTGTCCGGTTCGAAGACCCGGAACACGTCGCTCAGGCGATCGCCGAGGGCGGCCGTCAGGGCCTGCCGCTCCGGGTCGCTGGCCATGATCCCGCCCTCGAGGCGGCCTGGGTCGTGGATGTCGCGGGATTCCAGGGCGATGTTGAAGTCCCCCACCATGGCCAGGGGTTCCCCGTCGGCCTCGATGGCCTCCAGGTAGCGCCGCAGGCAGCCCAGCCACTGAAGTTTGTAGGCGTACTTGTCCGTCTTCAGGGCCGAGCCGTTGGGCACGTAGAGGTTGAGCACCCGCAGCCCTTCGATCGAGGCGCTGATCACCCGCTTCTGCTCACCCAGTTCGGCGGCCTCCGGATCGCCCGGCAGCAAGGCGGCGAAGCCCACCTGCCCATCCTCGATCGGCAACCGGCTGAGAATGGCCACGCCGTTGTAGGCCTTCTGGCCGCTGACCAGCGCCCGATAGCCCAGGGCCTCGAAGGCGGCATGGGGAAACAGGTCGTCGGCCACCTTGGTTTCCTGGAGACAGAGCACCTCCGGGTCCTCCGCCTCCAGCCAGTCGGTCACCTGGTCGAGCCGGGTACGTACAGAGTTGACATTCCAGGTGGCGATCCGCATGGCGAAGGCATCGGGCCGGGCTTCCGGCAAGGGGCCCTTATCATGAATCTCCAGACCGTTCATTCCTGCGCCGGCTGGAGCCATGGTTCGTCTCCTCTCCCTTCGTGCCTGCAAGGCGGTTCTCTGCTCCCTCCGGGCCGTTGCCCTGCCCGTCGCGGCCCTGGCTCTGCTGCCGGCCATCGGTGCCAGGGCCCAGGAGGCCGGCTACGGCCAGACCCTCGGGACCAGCCCGATGGAGCGCCAGATCCTCGACTATGGCCCAGGCGGTGGGGGCTCCGGTGGAGGCACGATTCTGGACAGCACCAATCCCATGGATCTGTTGAACAAGCTGAAGCGCAGCACGGCCCTGGAAGAGGCCACCCCGCCCAGTTCGGCGGTGGATCAGGCTCTCAAGGACTTTGACGCGCAGATGATGGAGCCGGCCCCGGCGGGGTCTTCGGGGCAGCTGAAGGGGATCTGAGCGGCTCCAGTCCCCAGCTGGCCGCCAGCTTGTCGAGTCTCGGATCGGGTTTGTCGGGCTCGGGGGCCCGCAGTCGGGCCTGGGCCAGGGCCTCCTGAGCACCCTTGGGATCCCCCTGGTCATGTCGCAGCAGGGCGAGGCCCAGCAGGGGGCGCTGGTCCTTGGGGAAGAAGCCGGCCAGCTGCCCATAGGTGGCCGCCGCCGTGGCCACCTGCTTGCGCTTGAGCTGCAGCTCGGCCAGCAGCAGCCCGATGCCCAGGGCTTCGGGCCTCACTTCGGGTTTGGTGGCCATGGCATAGGCCGCCTTGACCCGGGCCTCCGCCGCGGCGCCCCGCCCCTGCTCCAGGTTCAGCAGGCTGATCAGCTGCAGGGCTTCCACCTGGGTCGGCCGCAGATTGAGGATCTGGCGCAACTCCCTTTCGGCGCCAGTGAGGTCGTTCTGATCCCGCCGCAGTTCGGCGAGCACCAGCCGCAACGACCAGCGCCCGGGCTCCCGATCGGCCATGGGCTCCAGCAGCCTGATCGCCTCGGCCTTGCGGTCGAGGGCCACCAGCAGCTCCAGCAGGCGCTGTCGGTCGGCGGGGCCCGCCTCATCGGCGTCGACCCGGAGCTGCAGCCGCGTGGCCTCCTTGGTGAGCAGGGTCCGTTTGGGATCGGCGCTGGCCTTGGTGGCCGACTGGCGCTGGCCCAGCCACCAGCCTCCCCCCAGGGCAAGGCCCCCGATCGTGATGGCCGCCAGCAGCGACCAGAGGCCTGTGAGACGTCGGCTCGAGCTGGGCATCCGCTGGCGGAGAGGTCGCGGGTGGGGTTCCGAGTCTGGCCTGGGCATCGGGCTTCCGCTGCTGCTTACATTGACCCGGGCACGTCCTTGCATCGCCACGGGGTTTTCACTTCCACCATGCGCCAGCATCCCATTTCCCCGGTCACCGAGCCGATGCAGTACCGGGCCATCGGAGTGGTGCGCGGCTGCTATGTACCCGCCGACCCCGACCAACTCACCCGGGGCGTGATCCGCACGGACGAGGGCACCGAGATCGAGGCGGTGGTGCTGGGCCGCCTGCTCACCCTGATGCGCCGGCACCTCGATCTGGAGGCCCCCCACCTGTGGGTGGTCTATCCCCGCTCCAGGGAGGAAAACCAGCTCCACCTGCAGATGGTGGGAGTGTGGGAACCCAGCACGTTGGCCGCTCCGGCGGCCCCGGGCCCCGAAGCCCAAGGGGCAGAGGCCCATGAAACCGCCGAGCCTGATAGCAGCGGCGCGGCCCCCAGCGCCGACCAGCTGCCCGAGGGCGATGACTACTTCTCGATCCGGGGCGAGCTGATCTTCACCCGTCCCGAAACGGGGGATCTGGTCATCAAGGTGCGTCAGCAGCCCCGCCCCGACGGCAACCGCCCGGTGCCCTTCAAGCTCCAGCTTCGCGGCGAGATTCCCCTGGAGCACCTGCGCCATTTCGTCGCTCTCGACCTGCGGCGCCAGGGTCAGCAACTCGTCGTGGAGCGCTTCGACGTCATCGGTCCGGTGGCCTCCCGCGGCAACCGGGGCGGCAAATCCCGCCGCCCCGGTGGTGACCGGGGCGGCCCTGCCAAGCCCAAGGGGCACGGCAGGACGGTGAGCCGCCAGGGTCGCTGAGATGACCAGCGGTGCCTTCACAGCCGGCGTCGCGGTGCTGCTTGTCAGCCTCGCCGCCATTCTGGGGCCGCTGGTCGGCCTTTCGCCCTGGTGGATCACCCTGCTGGTGGTCCTGGGCCTCGGATCACTCACCCTCGATGCGGCTCGTTTCGGCGGTCGGGGCGGCCACCTGCTGGCCGAGGCCCTGCCCGGCGGGCAGCTGCGTCTGCGCCGCATCGCCATCCACGAGGCGGGCCATGCCCTGGCGGCGGACAGTGACGGCCTTTCGGTGCGACGGGTGCTGGTGGGAAGCCTGGCCTGCCTCCGGGCCGGTGTGGACAGCGGCGGCTGCACCGAGTTCGCCCTACCGGAAAGAGCCAAGCTCTCCGCCGAAGATCTGCGCCGTTGGAGCCGGGTTCTGCAGGCCGGCATGGTGGCCGAGTCCCTGATCTACGGCTCCAGCGTCGGTGGCGATGACGATCGGGCCCTGCTGGGCCGCCTCTGGGGCCTGTCGGGGTTCGACGTGGCCACCGCCCGCATGGAGCAGCGCCGGGCCCGCCGCGAGGTGGAGCAGGCCCTGCGGGTTCGCCGGCCGGAGATCGAGGCCGAGGCCGAACGGCTGCTGGCGGCGGCCCCCAGGCTCGGCCGTCGCCCCGCGGCATGACCCTGGCCCTGCTGGATTGCCCCACCGGCCTGGCGGGCAACATGCTGCTGGCCTCCCTGCTCGACCTGGGCCTCCCTCAGGCGGTGATCCATGGCCCCCTGACGGCCCTGGGGTTGGAGGGTCGTTACCGGTTGCAGATCGAGGAACGGCGCAGTGCCGGGCTGCGGGGGTTGCACCTGGCGGTCGAGGTCATGGAGCGGGAGCCGGTCCATCGCCGCTGGGGAGAGCTGCGCCAACGGATCCAGGCTGCTCCCCTGGCCCCGGAGCTGCAGGGGAAGGTGCTGGCGGTGTTCAGCCTGTTGGCGGAGGCCGAGGCCGCCGTCCATGGCCACCCCGCCGAGGCGGTGGAGTTTCATGAAGTGGGGGCGATCGATGCCCTGGTGGACATCGTCGGGGTCTGCGCCGGCCTGCTCCATTTCGGCGTCGATCAGCTGGTCTGCGGGGTGCCGCCGGCCGGCCATGGGAGCGTGGCCACGGCCCACGGCCCCCTGCCCCTGCCGGTTCCGGCGGTGCTGGAGATCGCCCGCTCCCGCAGCCTGCCGCTGGCCTCCAGCCAGGGGTTCCCCGCCGGCGAACTCACCACGCCCACCGGGCTGGCACTGATGGCCTGCTGGGCCGAGCGCTTCGGCACTCTCCCCGGGGCCCTGCCGTTGCAGGTGGGTGTGGGCCTGGGCACGCGCCGACTCGATCGGGCCAACCTGCTGCGCCTCATCCTGTCCCGCCCTCTGGAGGCCGCGGGATTCCCCGGCGACGCAACCAGCGATGCAACCAGCGGCGACGACGATGACGACGGGGAAGCCTGTGAAACCCTGTTGCAGCAACAGGCCCAGATCGACGATGCCAGCGCCGAGGACCTGGCCTTCCTGGCCGAGGCCCTGCGTCAGGCCGGGGCGCTGGACGTGTTCAGCCAGCCGGTGGCCATGAAGAAGGGGCGCCCGGGCACCCTCCTGACCGCACTGATGGTCCCGGCACTGGGGCCGGTGCTGCGCCAGGTGTGGTGGCTCCACGGCACCACACTGGGGGTGCGCGAGCAGCTTCAGCGTCGCTGGATTCTCCCCCGCCGGAGCGTCAGCCTCGCCACCCCCCTGGGGCCGGTGCGGATCAAGTGGGCCAGGCTCCCCGGCGGTCGCCGGCGAGCCAAGGCGGAACACGGTGATCTGGCGGAGCTGGCCCGCCGCCATGGCCGTTCGCTGTCGGAGGTGCGGGCCCTGGTCCAGAGCGCCCTCGATGCCGCCGAGGCTGAGCCATGAAACGCTGGTTCCGCTTCGGCGGCCTTGGCCGGAACCCGGCGGCCGGTTGGAAGCTGCCCGCCTTTCCCGCCCTGCCCGGTGGCCTGAGGCCCTGGATCACCCTGGGCAGCATCGGCTTCGTGCTGGCGGCTCTGCTCAGCCATGGCCAACAGATGGTCAGGTTCCGGCTCGATGGCCAGGGCTGGCTGTGGCTCCTGCTGGGGGTGGGCGTGAGCCTGCTCAGCCTCGTGATGAACGGGCTGGCCTGGGGGGTGGTGTTGCGCTGGCTGGACCTGCGGCCCGACTGGGCGGCGGTGGTGGAACTGCACCTGGCCAGCAACCTGCGCAAGTTTCTGCCAGGGGGCATCTGGCATCTGGCTTCGCGGGTGCAGCGGCTGCGCAGCGAGGGTGCCCCCCTGAGCGCACCCACCGGGACCACCCTGGCCCTGGTGGCGGTGCTTCTGGATCCCCTGCTGGCGGCGGTGGCGGCCCTGGCGCTGGTGCCCCTCGGCGGCTGGCAGAACGGCCTGGGCCTGGTCTGCCTGCTGCCCCTGGCCGCGTTGCTGCCCCGCTGCCTCAATCCCCTCCTGGCCCGCCTCGAGCGACGCCGGGCCCGGGACCTGGGCCTGGAGGAGGAGCTGGAGCGGGAGCTGTCCGCCGTTCCGTCGAGCCGGCTTCGGGGTTATCCCTGGCCTCCGCTGCTGAGCGAACTGGCCTTCGTGCTGCTGCGCTTCGGTGGTTTCTATTGCTGTATCCGGGCCTTTGATCTGCCACTGAGCCTGGAGGCATCCACCTGGCTGGCGGGCTTCGCCCTGGCCTGGACCGCCGGCCTGGTGGTGCCCGGCGCCCCCGGCGGGCTGGGGGTCTTCGAGGCGGTGCTGCTGATGGGTCTGGGGGGGGCCCTGCCGGAGGCGCCGCTGCTGGCGGTGGCCCTGAGCTATCGCCTGGTCGTCACCCTCACCGACCTGCTGGCGGCCTCCCTGGTGGCCCTGGATGGAGCCCTCGCCAGGGCCCTGAGCCGGGAAGCTCCCCCCCGCACCGGACCGACAGACAACCCTTCTCAATAGGATCTAGTGTTGCGAAGACCTGGGTTCCCGCGGTGAACACTCCCCCTACCGGGCTGGCCGCGCCCACCAGCCTGCGCACCACCCTCCACGACCGGGGTCAGCGGCTCACCCCCCAGCGTCAGCGGGTGCTCGACCTGTTCGAGCGGATCGGTGAGGGCAGCCATCTGAGTGCGGAGGAGGTCCACCTGCGTCTGGTCCGCAGCCAGGAGAGGGTGTCGCTGGCGACCGTTTACCGAACCCTGCGTCTGCTGAGTTCGATGGGACTGCTGCAGGAGCTCGAGCTTCCCGAGGGCGGGCGCCGTTACGAGCTGGCCGGTGACGCCCACCGCGATCACCACCATCTGGTGTGCGTCCGCTGCGGTCGTACCGAGGAGTTCGAAAGCGGCGCCGTCCTGGCCGCCGGGAAGGAAGCGGCCGGGGCCTTCGGGTTCCGGCTGCTGGAGTGCGTCCTCAACGTGCGGGCCCTGTGTCCGGCCTGCGCCGCAGAGGAGCGGGGGTGAGCCCTGGGGGGCGGAGTCCGGCCGTCGGCAGGTCGAGTTGCTGATCGGCCCAGTGGGCCGCCAGGGCGGCCAGCAGGCTGGTGCGGTCGCCGCGGATGCGAAGCATGGCGCAGTTGGCTGTGGGGAAGGTCTTCAGGCTGGGGCCCGCGGCCTGCGCCGGTGCGATCGATGGCACGACATCGGGCCGCGGATGGCACCACCCGGTGGTGCCCAGGTCCTGTTGTCCCACAGCCGCATGGATCTCATCCATGGGAGCTCCGATGTGGCCAGCCTCGACGCCTCCCTCTGCCGGGGAACGGGTACGCCTCCCCACGGGTGTGCTGCTGGGAGATCAGAGAGATCGATCCCTATCTCGACACCCTGGACGCGATCAGCGACCTGTCCCTCGGCGTGATTCAGGTTGTTCTGGAAAGCCTGAAGGCGCGGTGGCATGGAGAACCGGTTGTTCCCCTGAGCTGCCCGGGAGCCATCCCGCCGCAGCCATGAACCACGGCGGCCAGGCCACGCAGATCCGCCTGCCTCGTCGCAACGCCCTGCTGCTATTGAGAATCGCTTGCAAAAGGGGGCGCTTCGCCCCTAAGTTGAGAGCTGTTCGCAACAAGGCCGCCCCCTCGCCCGATGCGTTACCGCTTCCTTCCCGATGCCCCCGTCAGCGCCGTGCGCATGCCCGCCGGCCAGACGGTGCTGCTCGATCCCACCCCCCGGCCCGGCGGCTCCTGCCTCGAGGTCCTCGACGGCATCGCCCGCGTCTACTGCCCCTGCGAGGAGACCGAGGGCATGACCCTGGCCTTCCTGCAGCGCGGCGACCAGCTGCGCACCGACCGCCTCTGCAGCGAGGGGGTGTGCGTGGAAGCCCTCACCCCCCTCTGCTTCCGCAGCGACGCCGAACCGCTCGAGGGCCACGGCTTCGATCCGGTCAACGAGTGGACCCTGCAGCTGCTGCGCATCCGTCACCTGGGCAGCGCCGAGCAGCGGCTCCATGCCCTGCTGTCGTTGCTGGTGCGGCGGCTGGGGCGCCGCTGCGGCCCCTGGTGCGATCTGCCCTTCCGCCTCACCCACGAGCGCATCGGTGAACTGATCGGCACCACCCGGGTGACCACCACCCGGCTGATCTCCCGCATCCGTGCCGCCCGGCTGCTGGAGACCCCCGCCGGCGACAGCGGCCTGCGGCTGGCGCCGTAGCTGGTGGACAGCGCTCCCCTCGCGGCCTGAGCAAGCCGTCCCGGGCGTCTGAGGGCAGGCCCCGCAGGCATACCGTTGGAGGAGCCGGAAACGGGCCGATGCCTCCCCTGTCCACGATGCGCCGGAGCCGGAGGCCCCTGGCTTCTCTGGCGCTCGCCTCGCTGCTGACGGCCCTGCCGGCACCGCTGCGCTCCGCCCCCCGGGTCCCTCCCCTGCACGGTACCGCCTGGCAGCTGGTGGAGATCGTGTCGATGGACGACCGCCAGGGCAGCCGGCGCCCACGCGATCCCTCCCGCTACACCCTGCGTCTGGAAGGCGATGGCCGGGCGTCGCTGCAGCTCGACTGCAACCGGGCCATGGGCCGATGGGAGGTGCGCCCCAGCGCCGATCCCGGCAACGGCGGCTTCCGCTTCGGGCCCCTGGCCAGCACCAGGGCGCTCTGCCCCCCGCCGAGCCTGGGCGATGAGCTGGGCCGGCAGCTGGCCCACGTGCGGGGCTACCTCCTGCGCAACGGACGGCTGAACCTGAGCCTCATGGCCGATGGGGGCATCCTCGTCTGGGAGCCCCTGGCCAGTGCCGGTGTGGCCTACCGGAACACGGCCGATCCGGCCCTGGAGGCGGCGATCCTGCGGGCGGAGCCCGATTTCCGGCGCTCGCTGGTGGACGCGGGGATGAGCCCGGGCGGGGCGCGTTACGTGTACGCCCCTGTCGATCTCGACGGCGACGGCCGCCAGGAGGTGTTCGTGTACCTGATCGGCCCGTTCTTCTGCGGCACCGGTGGCTGCAACCTGCTCCTCTTCCGCCCCACCCCGCGGGGCGCCTATGCGCTGGTGTCCGACTTCCCCACCAGCCGGGTGCCGATCATCGTCTCGGAGCGACGCACCGGGGGCTGGCGGGATCTCTGGCGGCTCCAGTCCGGCGGCGGCCTGCCCGCCACCTATGTGCGGCAGGTGTTCGATGGCCGCCGCTACGTGGAGCGGGAGCGGATCCCGGCGGACGGGGCAGCCCCGGCGGGGACACCGGTACTGAGCGGGGCGCCGACGCTGCCGGATGGGGCACCGCTGGAGCCGCGCCGCTGATCGCCTGAAGGGCGCTCCAGGTTCCGAGGGTGGCGCTGCTGCTGCCCTCAGCCGGCGCCCTGCGGAGTTGCTCAGCAGCCGGCGTCCTCGCTCAGGTGGCCCGGAAGAACTCCCTGAGGTTGGTGAGCACGAACTGCAGCCCCATCGCGATCAGGATCAGCCCGAGGAAACGGGTGACCAGGGAGAAACTGCCGCCGCCGGGGCGTCCGGGGCGCAGCACCAGCACCGTCATCGCCACGGCGGTGATCCCCAGGGCGATGGCCACGGCGGCCACGGCCAGCAGCGGCCCGTCCTCGGGTCCCCGCATCACCGAGAGGGTCACCACCGTGGCCACGGTGGCGGGACTGGCGGCGAAGAGGACGATCGGATCCAGGGGGCTGGCCGAGCCGGACGCCTCGGGCTGGGTTTGGGGGGTCTGGAACATGCCGTAGCCGATCAGCGCGATCACCAGACCGCCGACGATGCGAAACACAGCGAGCGAGATGCCGTGAGTGCTCAGCAGCCGCGGACCCAGGGCGGCGCTCAGCAGCAGGATCAGGCCGGTGCGCAGCGCCACCTTGCCCACACCCCGCAGGCGCACCTGCCGCGAGGCGCCCTCCGTGCACTGGCGCAGCATCAGAGCACAGATTACGGGATTGATCAGCGCCAGCAGGGTGATCACCTAGTGTGCCGTCCCGGAGATTTGCGAGCAAAGTCGCTGGAGCTTCTCCAGGATGGAGTCCGCCGTGGCCGTCCAGTGGAACGGCGCCTTGGTCTTGTTGTAGGTCGCCACGAACTGCTCGATTTTTGCGATCAGCTCCTACCGCTGCGCGGAAGCCTCCGGCTAGGACGCTCGAGAAGCTGCCGCGCCGGATGGCCCGCTGGATGGCCCGCTGGGTGATGATCCCGAACCAGCGTTCCACCTGATTGAGCCAGGAGGCGTAGGTGGGCGTGTAGTGGACATGGAAGCGGGGCCGCTGCGCCAGCCAGGCGCGGACCTTGGCGTGCTTGTGGGTGCAGTAGTTGTCGACGATCAGGTGGACATCCAGTTCTTCTGGGACGGACTTCTCGATCTGGCGCAGGAAGCCCAGGAACTCCTGGTGCCGGTGGCGCGGTCTGCACTGGGTCATCACCTCCCCGGTGGCCACGTCCAGCGCAGCAAACAGGGTGGTGGTGCCGTGGCGGATGTAGTCATGCGTCACGCCCTCCACGTAGCCCAGTCCCATGGGCAGCAGCGGCTGAGTGCGGTCCAGGGCCTGGATCTGCGTCTTCTCGTCGACGCAGAGCACCATCGCCTTGTCCGGCGGGTTCAGGTACAGGCCGACGATGTCCCGGACCTTCTCGATCAAGAAGGGGTCGGTGGAGAGTTTGAACGTCTTCTGCCGGTGAGGCTGCACCGAGAAGGTCTGCAGCCATCGGTGGAGCGTGGTCTACCGCAAGCGGAAGCCCTTCGGGCTAGGGAGATGCCAGTCGCCGCAGCGAGAGAGCGGGCACTCCAGTGCGTGCTGCCATCGGTGGGATTGGTCTGCAGAGCTCGGTTGATCACCTCGGCCACCGTGTCGTCGTCGTAGGTGCGAGGCCGGCCTGGACGCAGCTCGTCATGCAGGCCCTCCAGACCCAGTTCCCGGTAGCGCTTGCGCCACTTGCCGACGGTCATCCCTGTCAGCCCCATCCGTTTGGCGATGGCTGTGTTGGTTTCTCCGGCACCCCAGGCCAGGACGATCTGGGCGCGCTGCACGATCGAATGCGGCAGCGAGCGAGAGCTGGCGATGCCCTGCAGCTGCTGAACCTCGTCATCGCTGAGGACCAGCGGTGGCATCGGACGACCAAGCGCCACGGAGCACCTCGGGAGACACTCCGCATTCTAGTGGTTATTTACGGGACGGCACACTAGCACGGTGTCGGTATCGGTGGCGTTCTCGATCAGCTTCTGGATGTCCCTGCGATCGTCGTCATCCTCCAGCTCCTGCCAGTCCAGGAAATTCAGCGCCCTCGCCTGTACGGCCTGCACATCGACCACCGGAACCTGCCGTGTGGCACTCCCTTGGCTGGGATTGTCGGCCTGCTGCAGCAAGCCATCAGACGCTCTGCAGATCTGCTGCAGCGACAGCGATGAACCCAGAGCGGCCATCACACACACCGCCAGCTCATCAAGGGAGAGCTCAGGACCTTGCTCTGCCCCACGGACCTGGTCGATGGCCTCCCAGAGCAGCGGCTCGCTGGAGGTGGTGACGGGTTCCACGGCCGGGCCAGCGCTGGATCACTGCCATCGTGGCCGAGCTGGTCAGATCCGGCTTCTCGTCACGCATCAGCCGAGACGGTCCCAGGGCTTGTCAGTCAATAAGAGTGTCAGCCAGTGACACCTGGCCCAGGCTCACCCTGCTGGCCTTCTTGGAGAGACGCAGGATCTCAACGAACAGGTCGCGCAGTGCATCGATGTTCCCCCGCCGTAACTCGTTGAGCCGGCTGTGATCTGGCTGCTGGTTGCCTGTCAACTTCCGGTAGGCCAGACCATTTTAGCAGGGCCGCTCCATCTTTTGGGAGGAGACGATGCCAACGCAGTACGCGTAGAGCAGCAGAATCGTCAGCATTCGCGGATCAAACCCTTTCTCCCCGCGAGGATCCTTGCTCTGAGCAGGGATCAGGACCTGTAAGAGACTCAGCTGATCCTCCAGATCCAGCAGGGAATACACCTGGTGGTCATCTGACAGCCAGTCGCTGGGTGATGGAGGCAGCAGGTTGGTCTGCTCCGGCTGTCCAGGGTCGGAAGGACTTGGGCTTCTACATGCCCCATTATCTCGCTGAGATCCACTGAGGTCACTGGATTCTGGAAGGATTCAGTGACCTCAGTGGAGAGCGTCCTGGCGGCGATCTATGCGCGACAGGCTCCTAGCCATGTATAGTCCATTATCCGCAACGACAGAGGTGCGGGCATTGCGGGACTTTAGGCCGGGATCTGGGCTTCGTCTTCACATCCTGACACCCGCGTGTAGTAGTTGCGGAGTGCCACCTATCTGATTGGCTCCGAAAAGCACCTGTCAGGAACGAACAGGCACCTTGTAAAATGAAACCTTTCCAAGCCACCTTCGGCCCGCCATAGCAAGCTTTTCTGGTGCTTTTTGGAGACGCTACAGAAAGTGGCACTCTGAGGTCAACCAGATATCTCAAGTTTAACAATGTAGTTTAATTCTGTTCCCCCACAACCCAATCCATCACCTTATGATCTCCCCCAACTTGTTTGGTCTGATTCAAGCAGAGGACGCAAAGAGCTTCATTGACCTGAGCTTATCCAATGTGGGCAATGATAAACTCTATCGAACAGATGATCTTGATGTTTATCTAGACTCCCAGAAGACCACTCGCTACGTTGGCAGCATCCTGGCTGGTGAACGCCTAGATTACTCGGTAAAAGCCCCCTCCTCAGGAAAATACCAAGTAGAATTTCTTGTCGCGACTAATCTTATAGGAGCCAAGTCCTTTGACGTTTTTGTCAAAGGAGTCTATCAAAGCACTGTAACGTTTGAGAGGAGTGGTGATGATCTTGGCTGGGAGAAGTTTCAACCTGTTTCTACAAGCGTTAACCTTAGCGGTAACATAGAAGACATTTCGTTCGTCGCCAAAACATCTGGTTTCAATATTGACAGTTTCAAGCTAACAGGACCTCTAACTGCTACATCCAACTTGTTTGGCCTGATTCAAGCAGAGGACGCAAAGAGCTTCATTGACCTGAGCTTATCCAATGTGGGCAATGATAAACTCTATCGAGCAGATGATCTTGATGTTTATCTAGACTCCCAGAAGACCACTCGCTACGTTGGCAGCATTCTGGCTGGTGAACGCCTAGATTACTCGGTAAAAGCCCCCTCCTCAGGAAAATACCAAGTAGAATTTCTTGTTGCAACTAATCTTACAGGAGCCAAGTCCTTTGACGTTTTTGTCAAAGGAGTCTATCAAAGCACTGTAACGTTTGAGAGGAGTAGTAGTGATCTTGGCTGGGAGAAGTTTCAACCTGTTTCTACAAGCGTTAACCTTAGCGGTAACATAGAAGACATCTCGATCGTCGCCAAAACATCTGGTTTCAATATTGACAGTTTCAAGCTAACAGGACCTCTAACTGCTACATCCAACTTGTTTGGCCTGATTCAAGCAGAGGACGCAAAGAGCTTCATTGACCTGAGCTTATCCAATGTGGGCAATGATAAACTCTATCGAGCAGATAATCTTGATGTTTATCTAGACTCCCAGAAGACCACTCGCTACGTTGGCAGCATTCTGGCTGGTGAACGCCTAGATTACTCGGTAAAAGCCCCCTCCTCAGGAAAATACCAAGTAGAATTTCTTGTTGCAACTAATCTTACAGGAGCCAAGTCCTTTGACGTTTTTGTCAAAGGAGTCTATCAAAGCACTGTAACGTTTGAGAGGAGTAGTAGTGATCTTGGCTGGGAGAAGTTTCAACCTGTTTCTACAAGCGTTAACCTTAGCGGTAACATAGAAGACATCTCGATCGTCGCCAAAACATCTGGTTTCAATATTGACAGTTTCAAGCTAACAGGACCTCTAACTTCTACATCATCGCCTCAAACTATTATTATAGACAATGATTTTGATAATTCTCCACTTGGAACGTACACACTCGAAACAGTCAATGCAGAATGGAATAAGCCGGCCTGGACGATCGGAATTAAGGAAGGGAGAGCCAAGATCGTGGGCGGTGCCGCCGCCTACAAGGGCCAGGCGCTTGAGGTCAGAATGCCGGCAGGGAAGATCGGCACGGCGAGCGGAGTCCACTGGGAGACCGACCTAGGCGGCAATTACAATGAAGTAGTGATGTCTTACTATGTTAAGTTTGCGTCAAACTTTCGGTTTGATCTCGCAAAAAACGGTGGAAAAGCTCTCGGGCTGGCTGGCGGTGACGGCGCCGGCGGCGGAAAACCAGCCACAGGTTTTAACGGTTGGAGTAGTCGACTTGTGTGGAATGACGGGGGGCTTCCCAGACAGTATGTTTATCACGTTGATCAACCTACTAATAATGGCGATTCCACTAGCTATCAGGGGTTCAATTTCAAGCCCGGCACCTGGCATAAAATTGACACAAGGATTGTAATGAATACTCCCGGCCAGAACAACGGGATCATCCAGGGCAGCTTTGATGGCGTATTGGCTATGGACAGGCGTGACTACAACTTCAGAGAAACCGACGATTTTGCTATAGATTCACTCTTTTTCAAAACGTTCATGGGCGGCAATACGACCGAATGGGCGCCACTTAATGATACTTCTATCACCTTTGATGAAATTGTCGTCAAGGCTGTCACCAATGCGCCCGCACCCGTACCCGCAGCCGTATCCGCACCCGACCCAATCACTGGCGGGACAAGCCTTTTGACCTACGAGGCGGAGGATCTTGACACCATCACTAATTTCCGAGTAGAGCAAGTGGCTGCAGCATCCAATCGATCCGTCTTGAGTCTTGTTGGGGGCACGACGGACGAGATTGGCAAGGCTACTCTTTTGTTTGGCGACGATCCTACAGAGACTACGGGCGAGTACCGTCTTTCGTTGCGTTATTTTGACGAGAATGATGGGACGGGACAGATTCGTGTCCTGCTTTCAGACGCAGAGACTGCTTCCACACAGCTGCTTGGATCCTTTAATCTGGATCGTCCCTCAGGATCGAATTCACCAGGTACAGCAACTCTATTTACTTACGATTTGCCGGCAAGTGTCCTGTTGACTCCTGGCGACAAGATAGTTATTGAAGGATACGAGAACCTATCTGAGCACGTTCGCATCGATCAGCTGCTGCTTCGGAGTGTATAAGGATTCTCTGGGCAACAAGGCTGCAAGAGTTACCTGGGTTGCTCAAATGTTTGCGGTGGCCAATCTCGGTGCGGATCCAGTGTGAATCGGCCTGATTTCAGCTCTTGGACCATTTCCTCTGCCTCTTTGGCTCCATTCTGGCCCCAATGAGCACGCCACTCGTCCGATGATGTCCTTCATAGCAACTCATGACCTACCAAGAACTAATTGGTGAATTGTGCTTTCCCACCAGGTTGTTCATGCCTGCAGCTGAGCGAGCCGCTGTTGGGGGGTGAGGCCACCCAAGGCCATGTGGCACCTGCGGCCGTTTTAGATCCGCAGGTAGGCCGGCAGCTGCTCATTGCGAGCCGCTGAGGTGCGCACCCTCAAACGCTGGCGGAAGGCCTTTGGTGGTGATGCGGACGGCGAGGATCGCAGTTAAGGCAGCCCCCGCGAGGTCGCTCACCGCCTGAGCGAGGAGGAGCGCCAGCGGATCCTGCTCACCTGCAACCAACCGAAGTACGCCTTGCTGCCGCCGGGACAGATCGTGCCAGCGCTGGCGGATCAGGGGCTCTACATCGGCTCAGAGAGCAGCTTTTATCGGGTGTTGCACCAGGCAGGGCAGTGCCACCGCCGCGGCACGGAGCGCGGCTGCCGCAGGAACCGCGCTCCGTGCCGCGGTTGAGAGCGGATCGCCCCAATGCGGTCTGGTCGTGGGACATCAGCTTTCTACCCACCACGGTGCGGGGTGTGTGGCTGTATCTCTATCTGGTGGTCGACGTCTGGAGCCGCAAGGCGGTGGCCTGGGATGTGGCCGAGGTGGAGTCGGCTGAGATCGCGGCCGATCTGGTGCAGCGGGCCTGTCTCAAGGAGCGCTACCGCCGGCCCAGTGGCTTTGGCAGCCACCAGTGCCCGCAGCCGCCACTGATCCTCCATGCCGACAACGGCAATGCCATGCGTGGGGCGACGCTGGAATCACGCCTGGAGGAGATGGGCGTGCTCAGATCCTTCTCCAGGCCAAGAGTCCCCAACGATAACCCCTACTCGGAATCCCTGTTCCGAACGTTCAAGTTCCGGCCCGACTACCCGAACCAGCCATTCGCCAGTAAAGACGAGGCATGCGTGTGGGTAGCGGCATTTGTGGACTGGTACAACCACCGGCACCGCCACAGCGCCATCAAATTCGTGACGCCCCATCAGCGGCACAGCGGAGCGGCCACAGCAATTTGCCAGCATCGCTCCGAGGTCTACGAGACAGCCCGCCGGGCAAATCCATCACGCAGGAGCCGAAGCACCCGCTGCTGGCGTCAACCCGAAGAAGTGTGGATTAACAAGCCATCAGAAGAGCCCGATCCGATCCAGGCGCTACCCTTGATTCAGGCCGCCTGAGTGGCAGCCAAGGAGTGACACCTTCCCTGAAAGTCACCGGTGCCGTAAGGCATCACGTAGGCCCATTCCTCCAGCAGGGTTTTGATGAATCGCTCGGCCTTGACGTTGGCCCGAGGGGTGTAGGGCCGGGTCTTTTTTTACCTTCAATCCCATGGCCTGGCAGGCTTTTCGCCAGCCATGGGACTTGAAGGCAGAGCCGTTGTCGTTGAGCATTCGGCGGCATTCGATCCCCTGGCCGTTGAACCAGGCCACCGCCCGGCTCAGAAAGCCCACCGTAGTCGGGGCCCCTTCTCGTCGGCCAACACCTCGAGGTAGGACAGACGGGTGGCGTCATCCACGGCCACATGGACCTTCTCGTAGCCAGCGCCGAGGGAGCTTCCTTTGCGTGGATCACCGGTGATCCGGTGCCCATCACGGTGGAACCGAGCCAACTGT
The DNA here is from genome assembly GCA_963772735.1 of uncultured cyanobacterium. GTDB lineage: Bacteria > Cyanobacteriota > Cyanobacteriia > PCC-6307 > Cyanobiaceae > Cyanobium. Next base: position 45,873 of record CAVYYO010000015.1, read on the forward strand.
TTGATGTCGACATAGGGTCTCCTGAAAAAGAAGGTTAGATGGGCCTTCTGAGAAAGGTAAGCCTCAGTTGGGTTGGTCTTCGATGCAGCTATTTTCCCCTTTAGATCATTTACAACGCAGCAGTACTTCTCGGAGGGCTACCTAGCGAAGCCACCTCTGATTCTAATCTGTGTTGATCTGCTTTGCTTTCCAGGCCGTTCTCAGTACGACCAGACGGCGACTTACGAATCGCGTCTAGATTTACCAGAGGTGGTTCCGGCGGAACTGAATCCATAAAACTCAGTACTGCCAGCGTAAGAAGCACCTCTGGCTTGGCCTCTTTGGGTTGTTTCCATTTAGCGGTTAATTTCAACCCCATAGCCCACGCCTGCTTGTCATCTAGGAGCATTAACCAAAGCCCATCGCTTGACTGGGATTCCTTCTTCACCATCAGCTCCTCAAACTTATTGTGCTCCCAGTAGCGGCTGATGGTGATAGTAAGATCATCGATTCCGCATCCCTCAGCCTTGAGGTGAAAACCGACTAATCGCTCGGCCTTTTCTAGATGCAACACTAGTGAGGTGGTGTCCTTCGCAGAAAGAGACATTGATGCAGGGACGACAGATTCCAAGTCAGTTAGAGCTGCTTTCGCCTCGGAGGACTTCTCTATCTGCTGTGGCTTGAACAACTCCTGCAGGAGATGGATTGGTTCTGCCTTCCGCTGACTGCGTCCGAAGCAAGTCATTGAGACGCTTGCCTCATACACCTGCCGGCAGTGTTGTTGTCGTCGTTTCAATTCATCAGCACTAATCGCCCGCAAACGAGCGTCTAGTTGATCAAGATTGGCTTCTGGATGGATAACCACTACTTCTTCCCAGCTCAGTTGCTGTCCGGGCATTAGGCGTTCAAGGTCGGGTAATTCATGCTTGTCAGATAGTACGACAGGAATTGCCCCCACCGCCAATGACTCCCAAAGTCTCAGGGTGTTTGGGCCAGCACCTACTGGGCAGAGTGAAAAGCGAGTATGGCTCAGCAACTCATTGTAACTCAGAACCTCGTTAGAATCGATGGCGTTCTTCTTAGTGATGTCACCATAAACCTGATAGTTGTAAACTACTTTGTTGAAATGCCACATGTCTTTGATTTGTACTTGATATCCCTCTAGGCCTGTCAGGCTTTGCATTTTCTGTCTAACATCGCTCAGATAGTGTTTCATGTGGGCGCCGCTGAATGAGGCGAATACCGGCCGTTGTTCAATCGGGAGGAAGCACAGCCCTTGGCGCCGATCAGGATCTTTGTCGTTCACGGCATAGAGGCTCCAGCTGTGCAGCTTTAGTCCCTGCTCTTCGTCAAGACCTTTCTCTTTGTGTGAGATCCAAAGATCGGTGATGCCAGCCGACTTGATCGTTTCAACGGCTTCCCGCCAGCGGATGTGTTGGCAGACGCTGTGAACCTGTAATTGTCGGCTCCATTGTCTCAATTGTATTGAGAGTGCATCGGTTCGTTTCCGCAACGCCAGCAGTAACGTTTCGGGGAAGGCTTCGCCATTAAGTTTGGCCCTAAGCCTACGGTCGATGAAGGTGGCCCACGGAAGACCGACGTACAGCTGATAGGCATTTCCTTGGAGTTCTGGTCCATCAAGGGTCTTGTGGGTAGTGAAGGCGTCTTCTTCGGTGCGGCATGGGAACTGCCAGAAAAACAATTGATCCGGATGCTTCTTGTCGGATGCGATTTGCCCCGGTTTCCATTCCAAGACTGGGTTGAGGAAGCCTTTGGCAAAGAGGATTTCATCTCCGACAGCTTGTGCGTCTGCCGCCGTTCCCTTGAAGCTTAATTTTCCGACAGTGGGCCAGAAACGATCCATGAAATAAAGGGCCTCGCCATCGGCCAGTACCTCGAAGCGAGTGCCGAAGCGCTTCACGGTGTCTGCTTTACTGGCATCAAACTCTTGGCGTGCAATGACCTTGTAATCTCCCCAGGCTGGGGCTTCTCTCTGCGATACGTTTCTTGATGAGGTGGCCGCTTCCGTGGACTCCCCTGGAATTGATGAGTTTGCCTTTGGTGATTCTTTTGTAGGTTGCTTTTCGAAGAACAGCACCAATTCCGCAAGATCGTCTTCCTTCCAGATTGTTTCGCTCTTCTCAAGCTGCTGTAGTTGAAGCTCTAGACCACTGAAGCGGCCTTGGATGCGACCTCCTTCGATGAAGTTTCGCCGTCCCCCGCCTTTGATTCTGGCTTCCGCATCGAGCAGGCAGCGCTCGGTTTGTCCTCTCTCAATAGCTTTAATACTCACACCGTAGGCTGGGTCACTGTGGCGGGGGAGTCGAAGGAACAAGCCAAGCAGGGGCTGATCATCAGGCAGTTCCAGGGAACTGCCGCTACTCGTGAGTTCCGCCATGGAGAGGCCCACTGTGTGGTTGCTTAGGTGCTGCTTGTTCCAGGTCAGATGGTGTGAACTGTTCACCCGGACCTGAGCGGAGCCCCGTGCCTGATGCATCCATGAAAGGCCTGTGAACTTCTGCAGGTCTTTGAATTGATCTACATCGGTACCTTTTGCGTTGACATAGCGATGTACCCCTTTGCCGATTGACTGTTGGTTTAAAAGCAACCCACCACCGATGTCGTTAGATTGTGTCCAGATGGTGTGCTCCAGCTCGGATGCTTCACCAGGCGAGAGGTTCAAGTGCACGTAGCTCACGCCGCCGTAGAGCCGATCGGAGTGAGTGTTATAGGGACGACTTTCTTCTTGATGCAGATGTACAGTCTTAACAAAGTAGCCCGGATTCTTTACAACAAAGCCGTAGCTCCACATCACGTAAGCGATACGGTTGTCGCATCCTGGAAATCCAAGCGAGAAAGTACTGGCATAGAGGAGGCTTTGGGGTATCTGTGCATCGGTTCGGATCCCCCACGTGTCTTGGGTCCAGTGGGGGTATTTGTTAAGCAGCAGGCGATCTCCCTTGGCTTCCGGGTTATACCGGCTCATCGCCAGGAAAACATTTGGAGCATCGAACACCTGATCAAGATATTCAAGCCCTTGGTCAACGTATATGTCGGAATTCACCAGTAGAGCGATTGCCTCTGGTTCACGCTTCGCCAGTCTTAACCACTGGCTGTAGGTAAGTCTTTCATTGCTGTTGAGAACTTCGCAAGCTACGGTTCCATTCGGAATCGATGGAGCGTCATCTTCCCTTAGCACCACTACTTTGTCGAGGTGGGAATGATTGAGGTTGATCTCTAGGCACCGGTCAATCTCCGCTTGGCGTTCCGAAGTCTTCGCTCGGTAATACTGTGTGTAGAGGACTTTCCGCATTAGTGGATCATTGGAGTTGTTTTGAATCAAGAAGATGGTCCTCCTGCTGCTGAGAGTAGAGGATAAAGGCGTTGCTAAGCCCTTGATAAAGGAGTATAAGCTCGCGGATCCTATTAGTCTTTACATGACTGTTGTTATGCTGGTTCTTGTGGGTGCAAATGTGCTTGCAGCCATCCGAGTATGTTACTCCCATAATAGTGATCATGGTGGTCTCCAACCGCGTGGAATCGAGGCGACTGGAGTTGAACTAGTTACCCACGCAGTTGTCGAGAATCTTCTACGTTTCTCCATGATAGCTGACCAAGATGATGAAGTCCGAAAAAGATTGTTAGGCGCAAATGGTTCAGTCCGACTTGCCTCTATTACTTTCCTTGTATTGCCATTTCTAGTTGTGATCATTGGCGTCGTCATGCCAGATGCCTCCGAGAGAGACCACGAACCCTGCCGATATCCTGTTCGAGCATCATCAGCTGCTCTCGGTAGCACGGCATCGTCCACACGGCCAGATCGACACCTCTGAAGTGTTTGCGAGTCAACCGGCGTCTACTGTGGAACCTATGGAAGATATCCCATCCATCAAGCTCTCGCTGAGCCAGTCTCACTCCAGGCTTGTGGACTAGCCCCATAAGCCGATAGCTTGTTGAGGAATATCTTGTTCGACAAGTTCCTCGATTAGTTTGGGATCGGAAGAAATCAGAATGGCCAGAGAGCCCCCTCGGGTTAATAGGATTGTCATTACCCTTTTCGTTGATGCTGTTGGTGTCTTGGTGTCGATACCAGGCTCTACATCGGCTCGCAGGAGTTGAGCCAGCATGTCTTGATTGACGCTCCATGATGTTTGCGTAAATCATGGTGAAATTGGCTGTTAAGCTCATATCCGGCTCCAATTGAATCAGTTGGCTTGTTTCCGATGATCTCCCTGATTCGGCTTGCAACTCTTGGCGCGTTGCGACACTTATCTGCCAGTGCAGCAGTACTTCATTGATAACGGCCTTCAGCTGCAGCAGACACTGAAGGATGACCTGCTGGACCTCTGGGTAGAGATCAATGTCTAACTCGTTCATGTACCGCTTAATCGGCCCTGCGTTTAAGTGCCAAACGACTTTCGGTTGGGGGATTGAAATGCGTAGTCTTTGGAGAAATTGTTGGCTCAACACTTTTACTCCTAGAGTCAATTCTATTGATGTCATAGTTGCGTTGTCGTTCATTTCTGAATCTCAGGGGGAATCTGTCCCAACCGTTCGCACTTCTGCTGCCAGCGTGCCAGATAGTCTTGGCCGATCTGTTTGGCGATCTCCCTAGTGTTGAATGCAGTGCGGGACCAGAGGAGATTGGCATCTCCAAGGATGGGAGGTAGGTCGTGAAGGAGGTGGTACAACTCCAGTGAGCCGTGGTAGCCGAAGGCATTGACCCCCCCCCGCCCATGCCGTGCATTTACTTCTAGTGGCTCACAGAATATCTTCGGAAGTTCCATGGCTCGTCGGTAGTTCAAGCTTTTTTGGCAGCAGAAGTCTTGATCGATCATTTGCCAGACTCTCCGCTTGCCATTGCCAAGGGCCGGCCGCTGTTGGGAGGATTCTCCATCGAGCCCACCACCGGGAATCCCTTCAAACGCAGGTAGGCCTCTTTTTTTGCTTCCTCTTTGTCTGCTTCCACCATCTCCGCCACCAGTTCCTCGAGTGACGTGGTCGGCGTCCATCCCAATCTTTTTCCTGCCTTGCTGGGATCCCCCAGAAGCGTCTCAACCTCTGCGGGGCGAAAATAACGGGGATCGATCTTCACCACCACTTCATGGCTGCCGCGCCTTCTCCCGACTTCGTTCACCCCTGTGCCAGACCACTCGATACCGCCCCAGCCCAACTCCTCTGCGGCCAGCTCGATGAAGCGTCGCACGCTCTCTTGCCGGCCCGTAGCGATTACGAAATCCTCCGGTTGATCCTGCTGCAGCATCCGCCACTGCATTTCCACATAATCCCTAGCGTGGCCCCAGTCGCGCAGGGCGTCCAGGTTGCCCATGAACAGGCACTCATCGAGCCCGGCATCAATTCTCGCCAAACCACGTGTGATCTTGCGCGTCACGAAGGTTTCTCCGCGTCGGGGACTCTCATGGTTGAACAGGATTCCGTTGCAGGCGAAGATCCCATAGGCCTCTCGGTAGTTCACCGTTATCCAGTAGGCGTACATCTTGGCCACCCCATAGGGGCTTCTGGGATAGAACGGTGTCGTTTCCGTCTGGGGCATCTCCTGCACTAGGCCATAGAGCTCGCTGGTGCTTGCCTGGTAGATCCGTGTTCTGCCACTCAGCCCCAGGATTCGCACCGCCTCTAGGATCCGCAGTGTACCCAGGGCATCGCTATTGGCTGTGTATTCTGGGCTCTCGAAGCTGACGGCTACATGACTCTGGGCACCAAGGTTGTAGATCTCATCAGGTTGGACTTGCTGAACGATACGGATCAGGTTGGTGCTGTCGGTGAGATCGCCATAGTGCAGAACTACGCGCGGATCGCTCTCGTGGGGATCTTGATATAGGTGATCGATGCGGTGGGTATTGAAGCTGCTAGCTCGCCGTTTGATCCCATGAACCACATACCCCTTTTCCAGCAGAAGCTCTGCTAAGTAGCTGCCGTCTTGGCCCGTGATGCCGGTAATCAATGCGGTTTTGGCCATTGGCTGCTTCCTCGATTGCAAACAAATGCAACGTTGTAAGAAAAATAATGATCTGGTCCCGATCAGCTAGTTCACTGTGAACAGGCACCCCAGCTAAGACCAGATCGTGCTGAGGAATTTGAACTTAACCTTTCATGAGTAAAATTAGCCCTTCCTGAGAGAGTCGGCACGCTTCATATCTGCTGCACATCTGCGGCGGTGCCTGTCAGGCAAGATGGCGCTCCTGCCGCTGATCAGGCGGTCAGCACCACCGTAGCCGGACCTTTGGCGTTTTCTTGAGGCGGTGGATTGATCCAGACCACTCCCGGCTGATGCCAGCAGCGGATGCTGCCTCTCCAGCGGCGGGGGAGTCGCTGGCTGGCCTGCACGTGGACGCGGGCACGTTGGCGGCAGATCGCAACGCCCTTGCCGCAGTGACGCTGGTGAGGCGTCACGAACCGTATGGCGCTGTGGCGGTGTCGGTGGGTGTATCAGTCCACGAGTGCCCAGGCCCAGCTGCAGGCCTCTTCCTGACGACGGAAGGGACGCGGGGTGTAGTCCGGCCGGTACTTGACCGTGCGGAACAGGGATTCGGAGTAGGGGTTGTCGTTGCTGACCCTCGGTCTGGAGAAGGATCTGAGCACCCCCAGCTCCTCCAGCCGCACCTCGAGGGTGGCGGCCCGCAACTCTTCGAGAATCCTTCGGCTAGGGCGTTGCCATTGTCGGCACGGAGGATCAATGGCTGGCGACGACCCTTGCTGATCCGCTCCCGCAGGCAGGTGCGGCCCACCAGATCAGCAGCGATCTGAGCGTCTTCCCGCTCGGCCACATCCCAGGCCACCACCTGATGCCTCCGGCACACCAGGCCTGCAGCCTCGGTAGGCGGCTCCAGACGTCGATCACCGGGTACAGGTAGAGCCACAATCCCCGGACGCTGGTGGGCAGGTAGGAGATGTCCCAGCTCCAGAGCTGATTCGGCCCCCTGGCCTCAAGCCGCGGCAACGGCCTTGGCTCCTGGGGCGGCCGGGCGCGGCCCCGGCCGTGGACCTGACCGTGGGCATGGAGCATCCGGTAGAAGCTGCGCTACGAGCCAATGTAAAAGCCCTGGTCCGCCAGGGCCGGCACGCTCTGGGCCGGCGGCAGCGGCGCGAATTCCGGCTGGTTGCAGGTGAGCAGGATCCGCTGGCGTTCGTCGTCGGTGCAGCTGCGAGAAAGCAGACGGGGCCTGCCTTTGCGCCGGTCCACAGCGTCTCCATCACCGGCGAACTGGCGCCGCCAGCGCTTCAGGGTGGTGAGCCCTACGCCCATGAGCCTGGCCAGCTCAGTGGCGCGGGCGTCAGCGGCGATGCCCTTATCGAGGATCCCAAGAGCCTTCCGCCGGGGCCTTCCCCTTGCGCCGGAGCTCCTGCTTCAGGCGTTTGATCTCCCGCTGGTCCTGGGCACGGAGCTTCTCCAGCTCCCTCTTCTCTCACGGCGCGGCAAGATCGCCGGACTTCGTCTGCAAGGTGAGCACTGGCTTCTCGTTGGCATCCTGGGCCGTCTGCCGCCAGCGCTCCACCTGTCGGGGTACAGGCCCCGCTGCCGGCGGAAGGCGCTCAGCTCCGTGGCGTTCAACCCGGCGGTCTCCAGCACCATCGTGAACTTGTCCGTGGCGCTCCAGCCCTCGGGGTCCTTCTCGGATGCCGGCACCACCTCCCCCTGCAACCGCCAGGCCTTCCCCCACTTGTAGAGGGTGATCACATGGATGCCCAGCTCGAGGGCGATCTCCGCCACGCTCTGGCGGTGGGGCGGGCTCATCCGCCGGCGGACATCAGCCCACTGCTTCACAGAAGCCTTCGGCTAGACGGCCTCGTTGTCAGGACGCATCGATCGATTCCATCAGGCCCCCTGGTGGTTGAAACAGAGGGGATGGAAAGGCGTCGACTTCCTGGTAGAGGGGGCGGCTGGTTCTCAATAAACCTTCTGATTCTGATCGGCTTCCAGGATCAAACCTGCCACATGGGACGCGAAGTCATCCCCCAGCATCCGTAGCCCGTAGGCGGTGTAAGGCGCCGGGTTGGAACCTTTCGCAGTATCGATCTGCTCGAGCACGGCCGCCAGGCCTTCCAGCCACCCGCCATCGTCGCCGCTTCGCCAACTCAGCCCCAGATCCCGGGCTTCACGCTCCAGCCAACTGCCCGCCCGTCCCACCGCCGCCGCTGGTTGGCCAGTCCTCAACCTGGCGGAGCCGTAGCACCACAGCAGGCCTGAGCTGCGCTGGCGGTAGAGGATCGGGTCGTAGGCCAGCAGGGCGACATCACAGTTGGCCAGCAGCGACTGCATCCGTCCTGTCTCCACCCGCTCCTTTAGCCAGCAGAACCCCATCAGACGCTCGCGGGCCTTTTTGAGATCTGCCAGCTCCGACTCAGGCAGTGGATCCTGGCTGTGCACGTGGAACAGCCAGTCCGCGTCTTTCAACGGTGTCGGCAGCGGGCCTCCGCTCACTAGCTGTTTCACCACCTTGAGCGCTTCATGGCGGCCTTTGCCGGGTTTTAGGTCTCCCCAGTGCAACAAGATCCTCGGCCTGGCTGTGCCCGCGTCGCGGTGCTGCTCTGGCTGGACGGTCAGCGGCCTGCCAGCTCCCACAACGGCAGGATGCAGGCCAGTGCAACTAAGGCCCGCCGCAGCCAGCAGCGGCGCATAGATCTCCAGGCTCTGCTGGCTCGGCAGTTCCAGCCTCAGGTCATGGCTGCCCTGCTCCACCGCCCGCGCCAGGGCGCTGAGCGCAACCTGGCAGTTGGTCGTTGCGGCCCCGTGGCCCACGTCTGAATCCAGTGTTTCCCCAGGAGGAAACATCAGGCTCACCACCACCGTTGCAGCCGGGATGTGGCGCAGGGCCCTGGCCAGGCCAAGCAGCTGGAATGGCAGGACCGTATGGATCACCCAGCCCGCCACCGGCTGGGTGCAGGCCCCGCCTGACTGCCGTTGCAGTGCATCCAGCAGTTGCCGCTCCAGCTGCTTGGCCAGGTGCACCATGCCGCCCAGATCGGCCCAGTGGCGCTGATCCACGTACCCGCAGCTGTTGAACACTCCACGGCAGCCAGCACCGGATATCGCCTCGTCAGTCCAGCACTCAGCGGTCCATCCCTGCCGGGCAAAGGCCGTCAGCAGCTGTTTGTTCACATCAAAGTGGTGTCCCACGCTGCTGGCGTAGGCCGGATCCACGATCACCACCCGCCCCATCCGAACCCTCCTTTCCGCTCCGATGCATCGCGACGTGAGCCGCCGCACAATGGTGGCAGCGATCTTCAGGCATTGAACCCAACGCTCTGGCCTACGGCATCGGAACTCCGGCAGCAGCTTCTGAGCGAGCCATCAGAAAGCAGATCCCTCTGCATGGAACAGGTGCGCTGGCTCGGTCGCTATGGCCTGGAGGAAGAGCTGGATGGCCAGATGAGGCGACTGCGATCTTCTCCCCAATGGGATGCCGTGCTGGCGCTGGAAGTGAGCAGGGCCTGGTTGCTTGCAGGTTCTGCCCACAAGGCCGATCTGGCCTTCCTCGAGGCCGACCGCCTCGATCCCGCTCTCGCCTTGGTCCCCGACGTATGGGGTCTCTGGCCCGCGCCTCCACCTCACGAGGGGCGAACCCCCGAGGAGCACCGCGTCGGCTTGATGGAGGTGGCGACACAGATCCGAAGCTGGCGGTTGCTCGAACCCCGATCCCTGGAGGCCTCCTGGCGGCAAATGGCTGAGGCTGACTGGACGGTGGTCCTCAGTGGCTCTGGTCTGGATGAACTGGTCCTGCTTTTCCGCCTCGGGGAGGCCCCGGAGCAGCTCGAATCTTTCCTGGCTGCCCTGGTGGGGGAGGAGGCGATTGCCGAAAGTCCCCACCAGGCCATGCAGTTCTGGGCCGTCATGACCGAAATTCGGCCAGAATGGGTTCACGCGCGCATCAAGGCCACCGACCTCGCTCTTGCCCATGGCGATCGCGAGCGCTGTGCCACCTGGATCGCCACCGCTACGACGGAAACCCGGCGCAATGCCTGGTACTGGGACATTGCTGCGCGCCATGCCGTTGAGACCGGTGCCATCGCCTCGGCCTTGGATCACTGGGGCCAGGCTCTGGCCACGGCGCCGCCCGAGCTGGCCGAGGTGTTTCGCCAACGGCGTCGCGAGGCCCGGCGGGGGGCGGGTGTGCTGCAGGCCCGCACCGATCTCGATCGCGGCGATACCCCGGCCGCCCTTGCTCTGCTGGAACGACTGGTGGCTGACGATCCCCAGTGGGAGCCCCTGCGTTCCCTGCTGCACCAGGCCGAAGCAGCTTCTGATCAGCTTTCGCCTGGATTCGCCGGGGTGCTGGACCGGGCAGCTGCCCGGATTGGGCTTGCCCTTCCCCCAGCCTCTCCCCCTACTGATTCTGTAGACAATGATCTGAAGGTCTTCCGCCTGAGCCTCGATCGGTTCTCACGCGCCCTCAGCGAAGCCGAAGCACGATTCGCGCTCGAGGCCTGAAGGCTGGGATTCAGCCTCTTGCGGCTTCAATCTTCTCCAGCAAAGCTGCTATGAGCACTTCGGCTCTTCTTTCCTCCTGCTGATGCTTCTCAAGCAGCTGGAGCTGCTCTTGGTGAGCAAGCAAATAGAATTCCAGTTCCTCCTGAACCTGCTGCAGTTGCAGCAGGTTCAGTTCTGCTTCATCTCTTGCCTCTTCAAGCTGGCTTTTCAGGCTGGCGATCTCGGCTGCCTGAGCCTGCGGATCTTTTGCGCTGGAAGGTTTCTGGCTCATTCGACAGAGTTTAGAGGCTCTTTACCACAGCGTCTAGCCATCCGTGACAGACCCTTCAGAAGAACTTCCGGTAGCGTTGTGCCATGGTCTTCACTGGCCCCACATGCCCCTGGCCTCTCCGGATCTCGATCAGCGCACCTATCGAAGCCAGCCAGCTTTCCAGCGCGACTTCCAAGAGCAGTGGAGCCGCCTCGACCAGCAGGTGCACACCAGCCTTCGGCTGATGGCCCTGAACGGCATTCGTGATCCCCTTGACGACACCCTCATCCAAGCGACTGATCTCCGGGTGGAGGGACCCAACTTCCGTGAAAGCCTGCAGTGCGCAGGGTTGGTGTCACGTCAGCGGGCCGTGCTCCTTTTGCTGCGCCAGCGGATCGAAGCCGGTTTGCTTCCCCGCCCCGAAGCCCTCAGGCTCTACTGCCCGGAAGCCATCACCGCGTTTGCGGATCGCTTGCGTGGGCTCGTGGCTCAGTACGTGGGCAGCGAGTACCTGCCGGATCCGCAGGATCCCCGGCGCCAGCAGCTGCATCACGAGGATCTCTGCCAGCTCAGCTTCGAGGATCGCAGCTTTAATGTGGTGATCTGCAACGAGATCCTCGAACACGTCTACGACCTGCCGGCAGCCCTGAAGTCGATGCGGCGGGTCCTTGTGCCGGGTGGAACCCTCATGGGTACGGTCCCCTTCGCCTACGGCCAGTCCAAGTCCACCGTGAAGGCTCTGCATCTCGGCCATAAGCAGGACCCCGAACTCCTCGCAGAGCCGGAGTTCCACGGCGACCCCGTGCAGCCTAAACGAGGATCGCTTGTGTACCGCATCCCCGGCTGGGAGTTTCTTGATCAATTGCGCGATGCAGGTTTCGAGGATGCCCGCATCGAGGCGCTTCACTCCCCTACGTACGGCATCCTCGGCGCCGAGATCCCCTGGATCCTGGTGTTCATGGCCGAGCGCCCGCTTGACGCTTAGAAACCGCCGGCCGAAGTCATCTCACTTTCCCTTGTTGGCAAGACCAAGCAGCCGTTCCGCCAGGTGGAACTTCTCCTGTTGTCGATTGCACGCCACGATCCAGCTGTGATGCCGGTAGAACGCGATCGATGCACCTAGTTGCGCTTCCAGGGGCCAGCTTGTATCCCAGTCGCGGTGCCCTTCGACGCTGGCCCAGGCCGGTAATCCCAGGGCCTGGCGGGTCCAGGGGAGGATCCCGTGTCGTTGTCTTCCCAGGCTCTCCACCGTGCCGGAGATGTGGGGCGGCTCCACGCGCTGCTCCAGTTCCAGCATGTCGATCAGATCACTGAGCAACCGCTCCAGCAGTTCGTTGCTTGGGTGGTTGAAGGTGTGAAACAGCGGCATGGGAAGGCCTTCGGCGTTGTAGTTCGCCTCCAGCCAGGGGGAAAGGCGTAGGTCGCAATCGTTCTCCCGCCGCGCCAGTTCCTTCAGTGATTGGTTGTGCCAGCCTTGCAGCAGTTCCTCCATGGCTGGGGTGGCGTGCAGCGCCAGGATCTCTTCGGCCTCCAACCCCTTCTCTGCCGCCGCCATCGCCAGAAAATCGTGATAGGCGCCAAGGGGGGATTCAGCCTCCAGGCTGGGCAGTTCACCCCGGTCGTCGTGGGCGTAGCCGATCGTGGGGTGGTAGCCCTCGTAGTGCAGATTCGGCAGCACGATGGCTTGCGCCCCAGTAGGAAGCAGGGATTTAAGTTTAGCGGCATCAAGGCCGATATCGTCACGATACCCCGGTAGGATCCTGTGCATCACCAGCAGGTGCGTGTGACTGAGCACCCGGTGCAGTTCCTCCACTTCGTCCGGTGTGGCCATGTGCACCGGGGTGCAGAAGTGGAAGCGATGGGAGGGCATGGCCCGCTCCAGCCCCAGGAACAGGGGATGGCTCTGGCAGTTGCCCACGATGGTGATCAGGGTTTCCCTCGCCGGGCTGGTGGTCGCTTTTGTAATTGCGGCGACCCAATCCATCGCGAGCAATTGCCCTCGCAGCTCGGGCACCCATTCCGGCAGAGGTGCGTGGTAGCTCCCCAGCCGCTCCAGCATCTGCAAGGCCATGGCGCGCAGGTTCTGACGCTGCTTCAAAGTCCCATTGACGACGGGGCCCTTCAGTCGATCGTGGATCCAGATGGATCCGTAGCGGCAGAACTGCTCGTGGTGGATAGCCACCCACTCCACCTGGGGGGCCGAGTGATCCAGGAGGTGGCCGAACAGCCGAGCTCCCCAGCAGGCCAGGGCGATGGCGCGATCGGGATCGTGCTCTAGGACGACCAGCATCCTTTGGTGGCAGGCCAGGCCCAGCTCGCGAAGTAGCTCCTGATCGTGGCTCTCGAGGCTGGCTTCCGATGCCATGACCCCTTCCCACACCAGTTCCGCCACCTTTGCCAGATCCTGTCGCTTGAGACATTCTCTGGCCAGGTTCAGACAGGCGGTCCGATCCTTCAACGCTTCAGGCACAGTGTGGCTTTGGCCTGGAGAAACTCTGCCCTCCACTCAGGTCCTTGTGGGCCATCGCCAGGTTAATCGAAGTGAACTCATCATGACGGTGACGTGGGTCCCTCTGCTCATTCACAGTGCCAGAGTCAACTGCGACGCGCCAATGCCATGAGCGACGCTCGCCAGCTTGCTGAGGCCTGCAGGCAGTTGCCACCCCTCCAGCCTGGGGGCCACCAGACCATTCTGGATCCGGCCGAGCGTGACCGGCTGCGCCAGCTCGGAGCCGCTTGCCATCGGCGCATGCTGGCCCTCCCCGAGGAGCAACGCAAGGAGGCCATCGCCCTCGCCCTCGGCGGTGCCCATCTCTATGGCTGGTTGCAGGCCACCAACCCCGATGAGCCTGAGTGGGTGGCGGTGATCGAGGAGCAGTTCTGCCGATATGGCGCTTTGTGGATCAAGGAGCTGGGCCTTCCCGATCCCGATCTCGCCGCTCAGGCCCTGCCCTTGGCCGAGCGGCTGCTGGATATCCATCCCATGCAGCACGAATGGATCACGGCCACGCGCCAGCAGCTCGCACAGGCCGCCTCCTTCATCCCCAGGGGATTCCTTGCACCTTCTACAGGGTCCGCTTCCGTTCCCTGGCCGGAACCCCTCCACACCTATCGCCTCGGCCATCAGCTGACCAGCAACGCGGTGGTTCTGCCCATCGGTGCCATCGCCGAGGGGCAATGGTTGTGCGACTGCCTCCAGTACCTCCCCCCAGGCTGGCCAGACGCCCCCTGGATCCAGAGGCTTGCCGGCTACAGGCTGGAACGCCTTGGCGAGAGCATCGGCCTGCGACCAGTCCCCGATCAAGAGCCAGCCTTGCAGCGGCTGGAGGGGACCTGGTGCCTGTTGAACGACATCGTGGGCCATCGCAACCTGGCCCACTTCTTCTCCGACAGCCTCCCCCAGCTGGCGGCGCTGCGCCGACTCCGCAGCGAGCTTGGGCCGTTGACGGTGCTGGCCTCCCGTGAAACTCATGCCAACCTTGGCCATCTGCGTCATCTGGTCTGGCCTGGGGAGATGCAGGCCCGAGAGGATCTCCCAGCTTCCTTCAGGGTCGAACGGCTGGTGCTGCAACCGGTGGCCTTCAACGGTGGCAGTGGCTTCTATCCCCAATACCAGCGCACCTGGTCGTTCGCTCTGGAGGACTACCGCGACGGAGTGCAGCTGCTGCGTGGAGAACTGCATCAGCCTTCGGCTTTGTTCACACTGCAGGATCACTGGATCTGCTTCAGCCGGGATCTGGCTGCCCCCACCGAAGCCACCCAAGGTCGCCATTTCAGCAATTATTCCGAACTGCTCGAGCGGCTCAGCAACCATGGGGTGCTGATCCTTGACCCCGGCCGTTTCGATATCCGTGATATCCATGGCTTGATCAGCCGCGCCCGCGGCTTTGTAGGCATCCACGGGGCCGGGCTGGCCAATGCCTTTCTTGCCTCCGAGGGAGCGGAAATGATAGAGATCCGGCCCCATGGCGGCGCCTGGCTGATGCTTGAACTGCTGGGCCGCGCAGCCGGACTCGACTGGCAGGTCGTCGACAGCGCTTCCGATCCGCTGGATCTGAGCCGCAGCGTAATTCCCATCCAGGAGGTGCTCGATCGGCTCAGGTAGGGCCCTCAGCCACGCCTCCCAGTCGATCCTCCCCCCTCTGCCAGGAAGTTGACGCCTCTCCATCCCGACCATCTCAACCACCAGGGGGCCTGATGGAATCGATCGATGCGTCCTGACAACGAGGCCGTCTAGCCGAAGGCTTCTGTGAAGCGGTGGGCTGATGTCCTCCGGCGGATGCGCCCGCCCCACCGCCAGAGCGTGGCGGAGATCGCCCAGGAGCTGGGCATTCACGTGATCACCCTCTACAAGTGGAGGAAGGCCTGGCGGCTGCAGGGAGAGGTGGTGCTGACGTGACCCCTATCGACTTGTCCGTGAAACCGGGGGACCCCCAGAGTGATTCTTGGAAAGCTGAACCCCATGGCGCCAAAATCGGTGAGTCACTCTGCTTAGCCCAAACCCCCGTTTGCCGGACCCAGACCCTGACACAGTTCGTCGTATGGCCCTGTGCGGTGATCCCCCCTCGGCCCGCAGCCTCTTGCGGCAACTGGTGGCGGCAGCACCGTATGTCGATCCGGCCCTCACCCTGCTGGGTGCCGAGCTGTGCTGGGCCTTTGGCCACCGCAGCTCGGCGCTGGCGCAACTGGAGGAGTTACCCACAGCCGAGGAATGGCCCTTGGAGATGGCCGATCTGTTCCCTCAAGGAACCGATCTCCCCAACCGCCATGGCGGCGATGGCTGGCTGCAGGAGGTACACGCAAGGCTGCGTCAGCACCACCAGATCCGGGCAGCCGAACAGCTGCGCCACCGATCGGGCAGGGGCTGGATCAAGACCGGTCCGTCCGTGGTCCGCACACTGCACCATGTCGCCTGCAGCGGCGGCACCCTGATCAGCCGCTGTCTGGCGGCCCTGCCAGATGTGCAGCTCCTCAGCGAACTGAACCCCTCTAACCGGCACGGGAAAGCCTTCAATCCAAGCCATCCACTGGCGGTCTATGCGCTCCAGGCAGATCCCCTGCCACCGGAGGTGCTGCAGGCAGAATTCCTCATACAGATCGAGCAGGTGCTGGCCCTCTGCAGTGCGCGCGGTTCGGATCTGGTGATTCGCGACCACAGCCATTCCGACTTCTTTCTGGGCGTGTCCGTGGCGCCGCTGCAGCCGGTACGGGACTGGTTGGCGCCTTGCCATCCCCTGCTCTCGGTGGTGACCCTCCGCCATCCGCTCGACAGCTGGCTCGGTCTGGTGAACGCCGGCTGGCACACTCAGATGGAGCCAGCCACATTACTCACCTACTGCACTCGCTACCAGGCCTTCCTGGATGCCTACGACGACCTTGAGTGGGTCCAATACGAAGCCTTCTGCCGGCAGCCGGAGCCTGTATTCCGTCAACTCTGCGATGCACTCTGCCTTCCCTGCGACCCCTCGGCCCTTGAGCGATTCGCCTCCGTGAAGCTCAGCGGCAACAGCGGCCGAAGCTCCGATCGAATCGAACCGAGGTCTCGGCGCCCCCTTCCCGAGATGGTGCGCAGGGAACTGGCAGATCCTGAAACGGCGCGGGAACTGCGGCATCTCTGCCGGCGGATGGACTACGATTCGGGTCCATGGTCAATCCACACTGGGGAATGACCTGCCACGTCATCTTCGAGGTGATGCGGCCAGCTTCGGATTCACGCATCACCTCCTGTCTTAAGCAGTCCGATGCAGGACAACTCCCGGTCTGCACAATCAACATCGCTGAAGTCCACGACGGACTGAGCCTGATGTCCGTACGTCGCCGCCGCCAGGGTTGGAGGTGCAATTCGAGGACTTCTCATCCCAGCCTTTTCTCATCGCCTGGGGGTCCCCCGGTTTCGTGGACACCGATCACAGGTTCACAGGGGTGTGTCTAGGTACAGCGATGAACCGCTGCTCGTAGTCGATCGGACAGAGGTAACCGATCGTTGAATGACGGCGCTCGAGGTTGTAGTAGCCCTCGATCCAGAAGGCCAGATCGCGCTTCAGCTGCTGCGGTGAAATCTGGACTGCCCGATCGTCATCGAGGTCCAGTTCCAATTTCAGGGTGGAGAAGATGCTCTCCTTCACGGCGTTGTCCCAGCCGCATCCCTTGGCGGCCATGCTGCAACTGATCTCGTGCTTTCTCAGAGGGTCCCGGTAGTCGGTGGCCCGGTACTGGCTGCCCTGATCCGTGTGGAGGAGCAGCATCTCCGGCTCCACAGGCCGGTGGCCCAGGGCCCGGTTGAGGGCCTCGATCACCAAGGCAGCGTTCATCCTGAGATCGAGTTTCCAGCCGACGACACGGCGGCTGAACAGGTCGATCCACACCGCCAGGTACCGTCAGCCCGCCGTGGTGCGGATGTAGGTGATGTCGCCGGCCCAGCAGCGCCACTCGCTGCGTGAGAAGCCTGCGGCTACGGGCCCGGGGGCTGGAAGTCCTGCTGCAGCAGCTTCTTCGCCACCCCAGTAGCCCCGCCACTGGCCTTGGAGCAAGGCCGGAACGGCTGGCGGGTCCAGGCCGGCAGATCGGCACGGCGCATGAGCCGGGCCACACGGTGGCGGCCCACCGGATGGCCTGCTGCGCGCATCTCCTGGTGGATTCGAGAAGAGCTGTAAATACCCCGGTGCTCCTGGAACACCGGCTGGATCTCAGCGGTGAGTCGGGCGTTCTCGGCCGCCCGCTTTCCCGGCGCCTCCTGCCGCTGCCGCCAGGCGCAGAACCCACTGCGGGCCCCGGCCAGCTGCTGGCACAGTCAGGAGATGGAGTGCTGATCAGCGAGCTGGTCGATCAGGCGAAACCTCTCGGCGGCAGCTGCTTCTACCGCAAACGGAAGCCCTGCGGGCTATGGCAAAGTGCGCTGCCGCCAGCCTGAAAAAATCCTTCTCCCTCCTGAGCTCCCGGTTCTCCTTGCGGAGCCGGTTGAGCTCAGCGCGCTCCTCGCTGCTGAGCAGGCCCTGGTCGTGGGGGCCGGCCTGGCCGCGATCAATGCGGGCCTGACGAACCCAGCGGGCCAGGCTGCTGGAGGGGAGGCCGAGCCTCTGGGCCACGGCATTGCAGGAGAGACCCTCCTGCAGGCAGAGCTCCACGGCCTCCGCCTTCTGCTGCGCCGTGAACCGGCGCCGGGTCTTGGTGAGGTTGGTCATCGATGAACAGTCTGATGGTCATGGCGTGACCCTTGTCGAGTTGTCCGTCAGAATCGGGGGAACCCCAATGGCACACCAAACAAGAAGACCCAGCGCAATCACCGCTGCGCGGAAGGCTTCGCCTACACCGATGCAGAAAGCCATCTCATGCAGTCAGGCGGGACCTATCTGCAGGCATAAATCGCCATCTGGGTGTCGACAGCGACGACCAGGTGATCGTGGCGGTGGGGGTGAGTAACCAGCCTCCGGAGGTGGAACATCTGGAGCCGGTACAGGTGAATCGGCTGTAGGTGTCGCTGGGAAAATTGCGGTCCTGAATCATCAACATCCAAGCCTCGCCACCTTGCATCAGGCCCAGTTGCTCAAGCGCCCTGCAGCCCTTCGAAAATCTCTGCTGCCAGCGGATGTCGTGGTCGCTCGTCAGGTCCTCAGCCCCGCACCCAGTCCGTCACCCCGCCGGGCCGGTCGATCAGCTCAATGCCCTCAGCCGCCAGTTCAGCCCGGATGCGGTCGGCGTTGGCAAAATCGCGGGCGGCCTTGGCGGCCCGGCGCTCCTCGATGCGCCCCAGGATCGCCGCTTCATCCACGCAGGCGGTGGGGGCCTCGGCCTCAAGCCCCAGCACCCCGGCCAGCTCCCGCAGCAGCTGCCAGCGCGGCTCCAGCCCCTCGGCCTCTCCGGCAGCCGCATCCTCGGTTTCGCCCCGCTCCAGCCGGTTGGCCAGGGCCCGCAGCGGCCGGGCCAGCTCGAACAGCACCGCCAGAGCGGCTGACGTGTTGAGGTCGTCGTCCATGGCGGCGGCAAAGCGGTCGCGGGCCTGGGTCAGTTCGGCGTCCTGCGCGGTGGGTGGCCCCTCCCAGCCCAGCGCTTCCCCGTGGCGCTCCCCCAGCCCCAGGGCCCCATCCAGCCCCTTCCAGCCCGTGGCCGCCGCCGCCAGGGCCTCGGCGGTGAAGTCGAGCGGCTTGCGGTAGTGGGCCTGCAGCACGAACAGCCGCAGCGTCATCGGGCTGATGCCGCTCTCCAGCAGGGCGCGGATGGTGGTGAAGTTGCCCAGCGACTTGGACATCTTCTCGCCGCCCACGTTGACCATGCCGTTGTGCAGCCACCAGCGGGCCAGGGGCCGGCCGCTGGCCGCCTCCGACTGGGCGATCTCGTTCTCGTGGTGGGGAAAGATCAGATCGGCGCCACCCAGGTGGATGTCGATCGTGGTGCCCAGCTCCTCGCGCACCATGGCCGAGCACTCGATGTGCCACCCCGGCCGGCCAGGACCCCAGGGGGAGGGGAAGCTCGGCTCACCCGGCTTGGCCCCCTTCCAGAGGGCGAAATCGAAGGGATGGCGCTTGCGGGCCTCCTCCGCTTCGCGGGTGCGGCCGCTGGCCCCCTCCTGCTGCTCCTCCAGGGTCCGGCCGCTCAGCTTGCCGTAACCGGCCTGCCGCATCACGGCGAAGTAGACGTCCCCATCAGCGGAATAGGCCGCCCCCTTCGCTTCCAGTTCGCCGATCAGCGCCCGGATCGCGTCCAGGCTGCGGGTGGCCCGGGGCATGCGGTCGGGGGGAAGGATGTGCAGGGCGGCCATGTCGGCCTGGTAGGCGGCGATGTTCCTCTCACTCACCACCTCCATGGAGCTGCCCTCCTCCTCGGCCTTGCGCAGGATCTTGTCGTCGATGTCGGTGAAGTTCTGCACGAAGGTCACTGCGTAACCGCACCAGAGCAGGTACCTCCGGAGCACGTCCCAGACGATGTAGCTGCGGGCGTGGCCCAGGTGGCAGAGGTCGTAGACCGTGACGCCGCAGCAGTAGATCGACACCTTCCCCGGCTCCAGTGGCTCGAAGGGCTCGCAGCGGCGCGTGAGCGTGTTGGTGAGCCTCAGGGTCAACGGCCCGCTCCGGCCGTGGCCTGGCCCAGCCGCCCGCCGCCATAGCCGGCCCTCCCCCGCACCTCGTCGCACCACTCACGATGCTTCAGGTACCAGCGCACCGTCTGCTCCAGTCCCTGCCGGAAATCGTGGCGGGGCTGCCAGCCCAGTTCGCTGCTGATCCGCGCCGGGTCGATGGCGTAGCGCCGGTCGTGGCCAGGGCGGTCGGTCACCGGGGTGATCAGATTGGCGTGGGGGGCGCCTGCGGGCCGCAGCGCATCGAGCAGGGCGCAGATGCTGTTCACCACCTCCTTGTTGGTGTGTTCGCCGTGGCCGCCGACGCAGTAGCTGCGGCCCGGCTCGCCGCTGGTGGCGGCCAGCAGCAGGGCCTCCACGTGATCCTCCACGTAGAGCCAGTCGCGCACGTTGGCTCCGTCGCCGTAGAGGGGGATCGGCTCACCGGCGGCGGCCTTGAGAATCACCACCGGGATCAGCTTCTCCGGAAACTGCCAGGGGCCGTAGTTGTTGCTGCAGTTGGTGAGCACCACCGGCAGCCCGAAGGTGTGGTGCCAGGCCTGCACCAGGTGGTCGCTGCCGGCCTTGCTGGCGGAGTAGGGGCTGCGCGGGTCGTAGGGGGTGGTTTCCGAGAACCGGCCCGTGGCCCCCAGGGAGCCGAACACCTCGTCGGTGCTGATGTGATGGAAGCGGAACCGCTCCCGTCGCTCCGCCTCCAGTCCCTCCCAGTGCTTCCGGACCGCCTGCAGCAGGTGGTAGGTCCCCATCACGTTGCTCAGCAGAAAGGCACCCGGATCGTCGATCGAGCGGTCCACATGGCTCTCCGCCGCGAGGTGCAGCACCAGATCTGGATCCGCCTTGCGGACCGCGGCGGCGGTCGCCTCGGCGTCGGCCAGATCCACCTGCAGCAGACGGTGGCGCGGGCCGTCGGGTCCTTCAGCCGCCGCCCCCAGGCCCGCCAGGGCGTTGTGGATGCCCAGCAGATCGCTGGCATAGCCCATCTTGTCGAGGTTGAACACCGTCGCCGAGCTGTCCCGCAGCAGCCGACGCACCACGGCCCCGCCGATGAAGCCCGCGCCCCCGGTCACCAGGATGCGGCGGCGCCCGGCGAGCAGCACGGGCAGGTCGAGGGTGGACGGTGGGGAGGGATCCATCGGAGGGGGAGGGACGGACTTCAGGCAGACGGCGAGGGCACCCAGGCCAGCACCTCGGCCAGGCTGGCCTGCCAGTGTTGCCCCTCCAGGTCCAGGGCGCGGCGGGTGTCCGTGCAGTCGAGCAGCGAATAGGGGGGGCGCCGGGCCGGGGTGGGGTAGTCGGCGGTGGTGATCGGCCGCACCTGGGCCGGCTGCTCGAGCAGCCCGCAGCCGGTCCCCAGCGCCCCGATGGCCACGGCGAAGTCGTACCAGCTGGCGGCGCCGCAGTCGCTCCAGTGGTGTCGGCCGCTGAGCTCCCGCTCGATGGCCCGCCAGCAGGCCTCCGCCAGGCCGTGGGTGGCGGTGGGGCAGCCCACCTGGTCGGCCACCACCCGCAGGGGCTCTCCGGCGGTGGCTCTGGCCCGATGCAGCCGCAGCATGGTGAGGCAGAAGTTCGCCCCCACCGGCCCGTACACCCAGCTGGTGCGCAGCAGGCAGAGGCGTTCAGGAGGCAGGGCCGTCGCCGCCCGCCGTTCCCCCTCGGCCTTGGTGGCTCCGTACACCCCAAGGGGGTTCACCGGCTGCTCCGGCCGGTAAGGGTGGCCCTGCTCCCCGTTGAAGACGAAATCGGTGCTCACCTGCAGCAGCCGGCCGCCGACGGCGGCCAGGGCCTCGGCGAAGGCGCCCGGGGCGCCGGCGTTCACCACCTCGGCCAGCTCCGGCTCGCTCTCCGCCCGGTCGACGGCGGTGTAGGCGCCGGCGTTGAGCACCCAGTCGGGCCGGTGGCGCTCCACCGCCTCCCGGCAGGCGGCCCCATCGGCCAGATCCAGCTCCTCCCGGGCCGTGGCGATCACCGCGAAGCCCTCAGGAACGGCCGCCATCAGCGCCCGGCCCAGCTGGCCGTGGCGGCCGGTCAGCAACACCCGCACCGGTTCAGGCATCGAGGCGGCGGCACTGCGGGCGCAGCCTACCTGGACCTGCCTACTTCGCCTCCATCCAGTTGGGTCCCACGCCGGTGTCCACCGCCAGCGGCACGAGCAGCTGCACCGCCTGCTCCATGGTGCGGCGGGTGAGCGCGCGGACCGACTCCAGAGCTTCCGGCGCCGCCTCCAGCACCAGCTCGTCGTGCACCTGCAGCAGCAGCCGGGCCGGCAGCGCCGCCGCCGTGAGCTCGTGCTGCAGCCGCACCATGGCCAGCTTGATGATGTCGGCGCTGGAGCCCTGGATCGGCGCGTTGGCGGCGGCACGCAGCTGCTGGGCCTCCAGGCCGCCGCGGCGGGCCACCTCCAGCTCGATCTCCAGCGGATCCTTCCCCTTCAGCCGCCCCAGCCCCGCCGGATCGAAGTGGAACGGCCGCCGCCGCCCCAGGATCGTCTCCACGTAGCCGCGGCTGAGGGCCAGCCGCTCCTGCATCTCCAGGAAGAGGAACACCCTCGGATAGCGCTGCTTGTAGAGGCTGAGGAACTCCTTGGCCCGCGCCTGGCCCATGCCGGTTTCCCGGGCCAGCCGCTGGGCGCCCATCCCGTAGATCACCCCGAAGTTGATCGTCTTGCCCAGCCGCCGTTCGTCCGGAGTGACCGTCTCGGTGTCCAGCAGCAGCCGGGCCGTGAGGGCATGGACGTCGTCACCCTCGTTGAAGGCCTTCACCAGCACCGGTTCACCAGAGAGGTGGGTGAGGATGCGCAGCTCGATCTGGGAGTAGTCGGCGCTGATCAGCCGCCAGCCCTCCTGGGGCAGGAAGGCCTTGCGGATGCGGCGGCTGAACTCGGTGCGGATGGGAATGTTCTGCAGGTTGGGGTTGCTGCTCGAGAGCCGGCCGGTGGCGGTCACCGCCTGGTTGAAATCGGTGTGCACCCGCCCGGTCTCGGGCTCCACCAGGGCCGGCAGGGCCTCCACGTAGGTGCTCAGCAGCTTGCTGAGGGTGCGGTGTTCCAGAACCAGCTTCACCACCGGATGGTCGTCCTCCAGCTTCTCCAGCACCGTGGCGTCGGTGCTCCAGCCGGTCTTGGTGCGGCGCGACTTCTTCCGGTCCAGCCCCAGCGTGTCGAACAGCAGCTCCCCCAGCTGCTTGGGGGAGGCGAGGTTGAAGTCCACCCCGGCCGCCTTCTGGGCCTCCTTCTCCAGCCGGGCCAGGGTGGCGCCCAGTTCCACGGACAATTCCCTGAGGTAGGGCACGTCGATGCGGATGCCGGTGGCCTCCATCTGGGCCAGCACCGGCTCCAAGGGCAGCTCCACCTGCTCCAGCAGCCGCGGCAGCTCAGGCCCCATGGCGGCCAGCTGCTCGCCGAGCAGGGCCCCCAGGCGCCGGGTGAGGTGCACATCCATGGCGCAGTAGAGCGCCGCGGCCGGGATCGGCACGGTGGCGAAGGTCTGGCCCTTGGCCACCAGATCGCCGTAGCTGGTGGGATGGAAGCCGAAGTTGCGTTCCGCCATGGCCTCCAGGCCATGCTTGTCATTGGCATCCCGCAGGTAGTCCGCCAGCAGGGTGTCCATCACCACACCGGCCAGGGGCAGGCCATGGCGCAGCAGGATCAGACGGTCGTACTTGGCGTTCTGCAGGGCCTTGGGGTGGTCGGCACTGGCCAGCCAGGGCCCCAGGGCCAGCAGCACCCCGTCGAGGGGCAGCTGCCGGGGCACCGGCGGTGGCGGGCTGAGCAGGTCTTCGGCGGGCGGGCTCTGGTGGCCGATGGGCACGTAGGCCAGATCCGCCGGCCCCTCCCCCCAGCAGAAGCCGATCCCCACCAGCTCGGCCTGAAAGGGATTGAGCGAGGTGGTCTCGGTGTCGAGGGCCACCGGCGCCACCGGATCGGTGCAGGCCATCAGCCGCCCGATCAGGGCCTCCAGGGCCTCCGGGGTGGTGACCAGCTCCGGCTCCAGGGCCGGCAGGGCCGGATCGCCCGTGGGTTTCTCGCCGGTGGCGGCCGGGGGCTCCGTTGCCTCCCTGCGGTCGCTTTCGGTGGCTGGCGTGGCGGCAGCAGAGGCGGCCACGGGGGCAGGGTGATCAGCCGAGAAGATGCGGGCGAAGCCGTCCACCTGCTTCACCAGGCTGTACAGCTCCAGCTCCTCCAGGCATGCCCCCAGAGCCTCCGGATCCACCTTGCCCAGGGCCAGGCGCGGCTCCTGGGGCAGGGGGATGCCCACCAGGATCTCCGCCAGCATGCGGGAGCGGAAGGCATTGTCCCGGTCGGCCTCCAGCTTGGTCTTCAGGGCCCCCTTCTGCTCGTCGAGCGCGGCGTAGATGCCGTCCAGGTCACCGTGGGCCCTGAGCAGCGTCAGGGCCGTCTTGGGTCCCACTCCCTTCACACCTGGGATGTTGTCGGAGCTGTCGCCCGTGAGGGCCTTGAGGTCCACCACCCCCTCCGGCGGCACCCCCAGCTTCTCGATCACCTGGGCCCGGCGGATCTCCGTGGGCCCGCTGTTCTTCGCGTAGGGGCCGCCCCCCATGTAGAGCACGGCGATGTCCCGCTCGTCGTCCACCAGCTGGAACAGGTCCCGGTCGCCGGAGAGGATCCGCACCCGCCAGCCATCGGCCGCCGCCCGGTTGGCCAGGGTGCCGAGCACGTCGTCGGCCTCGAACCCCGGCGCCATGGAGAGGGGCAGGTCGAGGCAGTCCTGCAGGATGCGCTGCAGATTGGCCAGATCGGCGAAGAACTGCTCCGGAGCCTCCTCCCTGTGGGCCTTGTAAGCGGGGTCCGCCTCGTGGCGGAAGGTGGGCTCGGCCGTGTCGAAGGCGACCACCACCCCCTGGGGGGCCAGGCCCCTGCAGTTGTCGAGCATCGCCTTGAGGAAGCCGTAGGTGACGCTGGTGGGCACCCCTTCCTTCGTGCTGAGGCCTCCCTCGCCGCCCTTGGCGAAGGCGTAGAAGCTGCGGAAGGCCAGGGAATGGCCGTCCACCAGCAGCAACAGGGGCTTGTCCCGCTCCATGCCTGTCCCCGGGATCTGAGCGCCGATGGCCACAGCCTGCCATCCGGTGGCCCGTCTTCGCCGTGACCACCCGAGGGCGGGCCGCCTTCAGCCCCTGCGGCCGCTACCGCTGGTGGCTGGAGCGGCTGTGGGAACCGGGTGGCAGCCGCCTGCTGTTCATCGGCCTCAACCCCTCCCGGGCCGACCACCGCCGCGACGATCCCACCCTGCGGAGGCTGGTGGCCTTCGCCGCCGGCTGGGGCTACGGGAGCCTGGAGGTGCTCAACCTCTTCGCCCTGGTGAGCCCCGACCCGGCGGCCCTCGGCCGGGGGGCCGATCCTGTGGGTGAGGCCAATGTCGCCTGGATCCGGCGGCGGCTGCGGGCCCTGGACCGCCATGCCCGCCGGGCTGGGGAGAGATCAACGCCCTCCCTGATCTGGCTGGGCTGGGGCAACGGCGGCCGCCGGCTGGGCCAGGACGGCCGGGTGCTGGCCCTGCTGGCGCCCCGCGCTGCCCAGCTGGTGTGCCTGGGCCTCACCGCCTCCGGTGCGCCGCGCCATCCCCTGTACCAGCCGGCGGCAAGCCTGTTGCGGCCGTATGGGCCATCCTGTGCACGTTCCGCCGCCGTTGCCGCTGCCCCATGGCCCGCACCCCCCGCCGCTACGCCATCCATCTGTTCCTGAGCGGAGGCCACCACCATGAGGTGCACTTCAGCACCCTGGAGGAGTTCCAGACCTGGTACGGCGGAGTGCTGAACGCGGCGGCCCTGGAGGCCTTCGTCAACGTGCCCATCAGCGATCTGAGCAACGAATACCTGGTGCTGCGGGCCGGCAGCGTTGAGGCGATCCGGGTGGAGCCCATCTACGGCGCCCTCGAAGACTGACCCCGGGGCACTCAGAGGGCGGCGGCGATCCGGTCGCGGTCGGCGCCCACCCGGTGCAGCAGCAGCCAGGTGGTGAGCAGGTCGGGGCCCTTGAGGCTGCCCAGCAGGGCGGCCCTCAGTCCCTTCATCAGCACCCCCTTCTTGACTCCGGCGGCCATGGCCGCCTCCGTCAGCAGCCCCTGGGCGGTTTCGCTGGCCAGATCCCCCTCCGGCAGCCGCTCCAGCAGGGCCGTCAGGGCCGTTCGGCTGCCTCCGTCCGCCCGCTGGGCCAGGGCGCCCTCGTCGGGCTCCGGCGTCTCGAAGAAGGGGGCAGCCTGCTCGACCCCATCCGCCAGCAGGGTGAGGGACGGTCCCAGCAGGGTGCAGAGGTCCTCCTGCCAGCGCGGGTCGGCAGTGGCGCTGCCGGTGGCCCAGCCCCGGGCCTGCCAGAGGGGCAGCAGGCGCTGGCGCAGGTCGGCGGCCTCCATCCCGTGCAGCACCTGGGCGTTGAGCCAGTTGAGCTTGTCCCAGTCGAAGCGGGCTCCTGCCCGGTTCACCCGCTCGAAGGAGAACACCGCGGCGGCCTGCTCCAGGCTGAAACGCTCGCCGACGCCCTCCGGCGGAGACCAGCCCAGCAGGGTCATGTAATTGACCAGGGCTTCGGCGGTGTAGCCCATGGCGCGGAATTCGCCCACGGAGGTGACCCCGTCGCGCTTGGAGAGCTTGCGGCCTTCCTGGTTGAGGATCAGCGGGGTGTGGGCGAACAGGGGTGGGGTCAGGCCGAGCGCCTCGTAGAGCAGCAGCTGCTTGCCGGTGTTGGCGATGTGGTCTTCGCCGCGGATCACATGGCTGATGGCCATGGCGGCGTCATCGACCACCACCACGAGGTTGTAGAGCGGGTCGCCGATGGCGTCGGCGGGGGCCCGGCGGGCGATCACCATGTCGCCGCCCAGGTCGCTGCCCGCCCAGCGCATCTCTCCCGCGCACCAGGTCGGTCCAGGTGATCGTGGCGCCATCGTCGATGCGGAAGCGGATCACCGCCTCGCGCCCCTCGGCGATGTAGGCCCGCTCCCTCTCGGGGCTGAGGTCCCGGTGCAGGTTGTCGTAGCGCGGAGCCCGGCCCTCGGCCTGCTGGCGTTCCCGCATGGCCGCCAGCTCCTCGTCGCTGGCGTAGCAGCGATAGGCGTGGCCGCTGTCCAGCAGTTGCTGGATCGCCGCCCGGTGGGCGGCGATCCGCTCGCTCTGCACCACCGGCTCCCCATCCCAGTTCAGGCCCAGCCAGCGCAGGCCGTCGAGGATGTCCGCGGTGAAGGCGTCCCTGGAGCGCTCACGGTCCGTGTCCTCGATGCGGAGCAGGAAGGCCCCGCCCAGGTGGCGGGCGAACAGCCAGTTGAACACCGCGGTGCGGGCGGTGCCGATGTGCAGGGTGCCGGTGGGGCTGGGCGCCAGGCGAACGCGGACGGGGACCGCTGCGGCCAAGGGATCGGCTCCTGGTGGTGAGAACGGGACTGACGGGGCTCGAACCCGCAACTTCCGCCGTGACAGGGCGGTGCTCTAACCGATTGAACTACAGTCCCAGGCGGTTCAAGATGGTCTTTGGAGTGACGGAAGGCCCCGAGGGTCGATCCGGCACCGGTGGACGATCTCGACGGCGTGCATGCCGACCACGGAAGTATCCATCGTCACCGGTCCCTCCGTCAACGCTGGGTGGTGGCCATCGCGGCGCCATGACAGATCGATGTGGCGGTGCCGGCGGCCCAAACAAAGAATCCCCGTGCCGGGCACGGGGTTGTCCCTGACGGGGGGCAGGGAGAATGGGGCACGGCGGCTGGTGCGGCAGCGGGGGGCCCGCCTGCTTCCGCTCAGGGGCGGAACCCGGCGGGCTCGATCAGGCGCACCTGGTTGCCCCGTGCGGTGAATTCCCGCCCCTGGTCGCTCTGAACCACCACCCGGCCTCCGGATTTGACCCGGATGACCCGGGCCCGGACCCAGCCGAGGGCTGCCGATTCCAGCACCTTGACCACATCACCGGGCTGTAGATCCAACTCCATGTAGGGAACCACGAGACTGCAAATGGGACCATCGAACGCGCCGTGGAGGACTTGAACCCCCGACATCAGGTTTTGGAGACCTGCGTTCTACCAACTGAACTAACGGCGCAAGGCGATGGGCCCTGGAAAGCGTGAAGTGAAAGGTATTCACGGGAGAGAGCCCCGTGAAGACAGGCTTCAGCGATCGAAGCGCTGCTTTACACGAGTGGCTTTACCCACCCGGTCTCGCAGATAGAAGAGCTTCGCCCGACGCACCTTACCGCGCCGCTCCACCTTCACGGAAGCGACCTGGGGGCTGTGGAGCAGGAACACCCGCTCTACGCCGATGCCCTGAAAGATGCGGCGCACGGTGATGGTCTGGTTGAGACCGCCGTGACGCTTGGCGATCACCACCCCCTCATAGGGCTGCACCCGCTCCTTGTTGCCTTCCCGGATGCGCACGCCCACCCTCACGGTGTCGCCCACGTAGATCTCCGGCAGATCGTTCTTCAGCTGCCCCGCTTCGAACGCCTCGATCAGAGCCCGGGCGCTGAGCTTGCCGGTGGTGATCTTCACCTTCGTGGCGGCCGCAGCCTCGCCGGTTGCCGTATCAGGGGTCTCCGCCACGGTTTCGGTCTCCACCTGCTGGGGCTCCACATCGGGGGTCTGCTGGTCCACATCCGTGGACGGATCGGTCTCGGTTGCCATCCCTTTTCTCGGAGCGCCTGGCCAAACCGACAGCTTACCGCTTCAGGTGACCCCCTTCCCCTTTCCCCGTGACCGCTGCCGCCGCAGCCTCTCCCAGGCCAGGGCACCGCCGGTGACAAGCATCCAGAGCAGGCCCATGCCGTTGAGGAGGACATAGAGCGTCTCGCCCACCGGGCCCACCCAGGGTTTGAGCCATTCCCCCTCATGCAGCGCCATCAGCAGATGGGTCTGGTCCCGACTCAGCCCACCCCAGTCGCGCAGCAGCCGGTAACCCACACCCGTGAGCGCCGAGAGCAGCAGCGGCGCCAGCACCACCGGCGCCAGCCAGGTGTGGGCCTGGCGCAGGCGGGCAGCCCACGAGGGAGATGGGGCCGTGGAAGCGGGGCTGGACACGGGGAGCCGACGGTGGGGGGGACGCCATTGATAACTTGAATCATCCGCTTCGTTTTCCCACCGCATGAACCTGTTCGCCGATCTGCTGGCCAGCACCAACGGCGTCAAGAGCGGCGGTACCCCTCTCACCCAGGCCGGGCCGCGCATCCAGAAGGGGCGCCGCGGCGTGGAGGTGAAATCGGCCCGGGAGATCGCGATCATGCGCCAGGCCAGCCGCATCGTGGCCACGGTGCTGCGGGAGATCATCGAGATGGCCGCCCCTGGCATGACCACCGGAGATCTCGATCGCCATGCGGAACAGCGCATCCGGGAGATGGGCGCGACCCCCAGTTTCAAGGGCTACCACGGCTTTCCGGCCAGCATCTGCGCCAGCATCAACGACGAGGTGGTTCATGGCATCCCCAGCTCCAAGCGGGTGATCCGGGCCGGGGATCTGCTCAAGATCGACACCGGCGCCTACTTCGAGGGCTTCCACGGCGACAGTTGCGTCACCATCGGCGTGGGGGAGGGGGTGCCCGAGGAGGCCCGCCGTCTCAGCCGGGTGGCCCAGGAATCGCTGATGAAGGGTCTGGCCACGGTCAGGGCCGGCAGCACCCTGCTGGATCTGGCCGGCGCCGTGCAGGACCACGTCGAGGCCCATGGCTACGCCATCGTGGAGGATTACACGGGCCACGGGGTGGGACGCAACCTGCACGAGGAACCCTCGGTGTTCAACTACCGCACCCGTGACCTGCCCAACATGCAGCTGCGGCCTGGCATGACCCTGGCGGTGGAGCCGATCCTCAACGCCGGCAGCAAGGCCTGCCGCACCCTGAAGGACCGCTGGACCGTGGTCACCGTGGACGGCAGTCTCTCGGCCCAGTGGGAGCACACCATCGTCGTCACCTCCGACGGCTGCGACATCCTCACCGACCGGGACTTCTAGGTCCTGATCGGGCCGGCTCAGGGGCGCCGCAGAAGCTTCACGTAAGCCCAGCGCCCAAGGGTGGCCAGGGGCATCAGCACGTAGGTCAGCGGGTTCGGGGTGACGATGATCAGGCTGCAGTTCCAGTCCGCCTGGCGCATGATCTGACCCGCCACCCAGTCGGCGTCCATCACGCCGATGGGGTTCAGGCCAGAGCGGAACGGCCCCAGCACCAAACGCCGCAGCCGCAGCCGGGCCGCCAGTTCAGGTGCCCGCACGCTGAGCAGCTGGCCCAGGAGCCGTTTGCTGACCTCGTAGAGGGGGCTGAGGGCGGGTTGGATCTCGGCCTCCGAGGTGTTCACCCAGACCTCCGCCCGACGGCGCTGTTCCCCCATCCGGCGTTCAACCACCTCCGCGAACAGCTCCAGCAGCCGCCAGGTGCTCAGGGCGTTCACCTCCAGGGAACAGCCGGTGGCATGGGCGCCACAGTCCCCTTGGACGTTGGTGCCGTGGTTGAGCACCAGCACGTCCACCTCCGCCAGCAGCGCTGCCAGGGCTGCCTCCTCGCCCACCTGCCACTGCAGCTGGCGCAGGGGGATCGGCCGGCCCTCCGGGTCATGGAGCGTCAGCGGAATGCTGCCGTGGCTGAGGGCGATCAGCCGGGCCCCGCGGCCGTGCCAGCGGCGCAACAGCGCCCGGCCCAGGGCGCCGCTGGCCCCGGTGACGGCCACGGTGATGGCCTCGGGCGACGGGTCCTGCATGGGCCTGGGGATGGAATTGCTGCCTAGATTGCCCGGCAACCTGCAGGCCCCGGCGAGGTCAACCCATGTCCATCCCCCTGCTGATCGGCTCCTGCGAACCCTTCAGCGGCAAGTCGGCGGTGGTGCTCGGTCTCGGCCGCCAGCTCACCCGCCAGGGCGTGCCGCTCGCCTTCGGGAAGCCGCTGGCCACATGCATGGACGACCCGCTCGACACCTTTCCGGATGCGGCACCCGGCAATCCCTTCCTGGACCCCGACGTCCGCTTCATCGGCGGCACCCTCGGCCTGGCCCAGGAGCACCTGATCCCCTCCCTGCACGTGCTGGAGCCGGCGGCCGCCCAGGAGCGGCTTCTGGCCGGGGATCTCACCCCCGGCGAGGGCCTGGCGGCCCTGCAGCAGCGCATCCGTGACGACGCCGATCGGCTGGTGCTGCTGGAGGCGGCCGGAAGCCTCAGCGAGGGCCTGCTCTATGGCCTCGGCCTGGTGCAGCTGGCCCAGGCGCTCCAGGCGCCGGTGGTGATGGTGCATCCCTGGAACGACAGCCGCAGCGTCGATGCCCTGCTCGAGGCCCGCCGTCAGCTCGGTGATCTGCTGGCCGGCGTGGTGCTCAACGCGGTGCCCCCCGAAGTGGTGCCGACCGTGCGGGAGGTGGTGGAGCCCGCCCTGGAGCGGCTCGGCATTCCGGTCCTGGGGGTGATGCCCCGCAGCCCCCTGCTCCGCAGTGTCACGGTCGAGGAGCTGGCACGCCGCCTGGGGGCCACCCTGCTCTGCTGCCAGGACGGCCTGGACCTGCTGGTGGAGACCCTCTCCATCGGCGCCATGAACGTGAATTCGGCGATGGAGTTTTTCCGTAAACGCCGCAACATGGCCGTGGTCACCGGGGCGGATCGCACCGACATCCAGCTGGCGGCCCTGGAGGCCTCCACCCAGTGCCTGATCCTGACCGGGGCCGGTGATCCGCTGCCCCAGTTGATCAGCCGGGCCGAGGAACTGGAGGTGCCGGTGCTGAAGGTCGACCACGACACCCTCACCACCGTGGAGGTGATCGACGCCGCCATCGGCCATGTGCGTCTGCACGAGGCGGTGAAAGCCACCTACGCCATCCGGCTGGTGGAGGAGAACTGCCACTTCGAGCGGCTGTTCCGCCGTCTGCGGTTGCCCGTTCATGCCTGAGGACGCTGCTAGTTTCGGTCGGTTGGTTGTCGGTAACGGGTGACCGGGTCCCTTGATATTCCGGCTCTCGACCGGATCGATACGCTTGCCCAGGAGCTGGCCATGCTCCAGGACCGCGGCAAACGCAGGATCGCCTTCCTCGGCAGCCGCCATGTGCCGGTGGTGTCGATCCATCTGGTGGAACTGGTGGCCCGTTCCCTCGCTCAGGAGGGCCACAACCTGATCACCTCCGGCGCCCAGGGGGTCAATTCCGCGGTGATCCGCAGCGTGCTGGAGGTGGATCCGGCCCGGCTCACCGTGCTGCTGCCCCAGAGCCTCGAGCGCCAGCCCGGCGATTCGAGAATCCAGCTGGAGAAGGTGCTGCACCTGGTGGAGAAGCCGGAGCACGACGAGCTGCCCCTGCCCATGGCCAGCAGCCTGTGCAATCAGGAGATCATCAACCGCTGCGATCAGCTGATCTGCTATGCCTTTCACGACAGTGAAACCCTGCTCTCGAGCTGCCGCACCGCCGAAGACATGGGCAAGGTGGTGAGCCTGATGTTCTTCGACTAGTCCGGAAGCCCTCCCTGGCGCGGCAGCACCTGCAGCCGGGTCCCCTCCCGGCCCATCACGGTCACCTGGGCGCCGGTGGGCAAGGCCTGGGTGGGGGCCAGATTCAGGGCGGCCCAGCTCTGCCCCTGCCAGAGCACCCGGCCTTCGCCGTTGGCATCGAAGGCGGTGGTCACCTCCGCCAGCTCCGCCCGGGCAGCGGGGGGGATCGCCCGGGCCTGGCGGCGGGCCGAGGAGCGCCGCAGCCAGGCGTAGCCCGCCCCCACCAGCACGGCGAACAGCAGCACCTGGGGCAGGGGCGGCACCAGGGGCACCAGGGCGGCGGCGAGGGTCAGCACCAGGGCCGCCAGGCCGGCGATCAGCAGCAGTCCGTCCGTGTCGGCGCCCACCAGCACCAGCACCAGCAGCACGGCCGCCAGGGCCAGCCAGAGAATCGGAGGTGCGGGCATTGGAGGGTGCCGGAAAGAGCAACGAAGGAAACGCGACCATTGGCCGTTCCCCCCATCCTGCCTAGCGTTGCCGCAGTGAAGAAGGCTGCATGGAAGCGCTCATCATTCCGGTGCTGGTGGTGCTCGCCGGCCTGGGCATCAGTGGCGTCAAGGTCACCAGCAGCAGCCGCTCGATGCTGGTCGAGCGCCTCGGCAAATACGACCGCGAGCTGCGCCCCGGCCTCTCCCTGGTGATCCCGGGGATGGAACGGGTGGTGAGCCATGAATCGCTCAAGGAACGGGTGCTCGACATTCCCCCCCAGCAGTGCATCACCCGCGACAACGTCTCGATCGAGGTGGACGCGGTGGTGTACTGGCAGTTGCTGGAGCATGCGCGCGCCTACTACGGCGTCGACAATCTGCAGGCGGCCATGGTCAACCTGGTGCTCACCCAGATCCGGGCCGAGATGGGCAAGCTCGACCTCGACCAGACCTTCACCACCCGCAGCGAGGTGAACGAAACGCTCCTCAAGGAGCTCGACCAGGCCACTGACCCCTGGGGCGTGAAGGTCACCAGGGTGGAACTGCGGGACATCCAGCCCTCCAAGGGGGTCCAGCAGGCCATGGAGCAGCAGATGACCGCCGAGCGGGAGAAGCGGGCGGCGATCCTGCGCTCCGAGGGGGAGCGGGAATCCCAGGTGAACGCGGCCCGGGGCCGGGCCGAGGCCCTGGTGCTGGATGCCAAGGCCAAGCAGGAGGCGGTGCTGCTCGACGCCGATGCCCAGGCCAAGCAGCAGCTGCTGCTGGCCAAGGCCCGCGCCGAGGCGGCCACCGAGCTGGCCGCCGTGATCGAGGCCCATCCGGCGGCGGCCGAGGGCCTGCGGCTGCTGCTGGCCAAGGACTGGATGGCCATGGGTCAGGAGATGGCCGCTTCCCGGGGCGGATCGGTGCTGATGGTGGATCCCCAGAGCCCGGCCTCCCTGCTGGCGGCCCTCAAGGGGCTGCAGGAGAAGGGGGGCAGCTGAACCGCCGCCTTCAGGGGCTGCCGTTGCGCTTCAGCTCCGCAGCACGGCCCGCAGCCCCTCGCTGTAGAGGAGGGCGGTGCAGAGGATCCCCCCCGCCCAGCAGAGGCTGCGTAATGGCGCCACGTTGGCGACGTAGGCCCCCACGTAGGCCAGCCGCAGGGCCGGGTGCAGCCAGGCGGCCAGCGCCAGCCAGGGGGAGGCCGTGATCACCGAGGGGGCCACCAGCAGACACAGCAGGCAGGCCGGGGCGTGCAGGGTGAAGGCCTCGAAGCAGTTCTGATGAGCCCAGTTGGCCCGCTTGCCCCAGGCCGGCAGCCGCTCGAACATCGCCCGCGGCGCCGCCAGATCGGCCGGAGTGAAATCGGCCTGGGAGCGGCCCGCCCCCAGGGGCACCAGGCTGAGCACCACCACGGCGCCGGAGAGCACCAGGGACCAGGCGAAGGGCCCTCCCGCCGCGGCCGGCACCACCGGCAGAGCGATGCTGGCCGCCAGGACGGAGCTGAACAGGGAGGCGGTCATCGGGCGGGGCGGCGAAGGGTTCTTTTCTAGGCTGCCGGTGCCTCGCCCCCGACCGTGCCATGGCCGACAGCTATTCCTTCGATGTCGTCTCCGACTTCGATCGCCAGGAGCTGGTGAACGCTGTCGACCAGGTGCGCCGCGAGGTGGGCCAGCGCTATGACCTCAAGGACTCGGCCACCGAGATCGAGGTGGAGGACGCCAGCCTGACGATCACCACCGCCAGCGACATGACCCTCGACGCGGTGGTGGACGTGTTGCGCCAGAAGGCCACCAAGCGCAACCTGTCGCTGAAGATCTTCGATCTGCAGACCCCCGAGCCGGTGGGCGGCAACCGGGTGAAGCAGGTGGTGAAGCTGCGCAAGGGCCTCAGCCAGGAACTGGCCAAGAAGCTCAGCAAAACGGTGCGGGATCAGGTCAAGAAGGTGACCGTGGCGATCCAGGGGGAGAGCCTGCGGGTGACCGGCAAGAACAAGGACGATCTGCAGCAGGCGATCAGCCTGCTCAAGGCGGAGGATCTGGAGGTGCCGCTGCAGTTCGAGAACTACCGCTGATCGGGCCTTGGATCAGGGCAGGTCGAGTCATCCTGCCCGGCTCGCCCTCCAACGCGCAGCTCCAGGGAAAGGGGATTGGCTCCGGGGGAGCTGGCCAATTCCTCACGACTTCTGCCAACGACGGTGGGTGAGAAATGATCACGCCGTGACCCAGGTTCGTGACTCTTGTCATGGGCACCTTGACATTGACTCATCACAGGTGCAGGGTGAAGAAGTCGGACTGAAAAAAACCGGCAGGAATCTGGCGTCTCGATGATCTCATCTATGTATTCCCTCCCACCTGCGATCGTCTCTGCTCCACCGTCTCCCCTGACATTGCAGGCCTTCCTGCCACCGTCATTGGTGGAGAGCAGTTTCCCGTTGCTGGTCAATCTCCTGGGTGCCATCGCCACCCTGGTGATCGGCTGGATTCTCGCCGGTGTGCTGGCCAAGGTCGTCCGCATGATTCTGCGCCGGACGAAGATCGACGAAAAGTTTTCGGCGGCCATCGGATCCCAGCAGGGGGGCGTTTCTTTTCGTCTGGATCGTCTGATCTCGACGGCGGTCTTCTGGATCGTCATTCTCCTGGCTGTCGTGGCGGCGCTCAATGTTCTTAGCCTTACAACCGTATCGGAGCCACTCAATAATTTTCTGAACCAGATCTTCGCCTTTCTTCCCCAGCTCGGCGGTG
The DNA here is from genome assembly GCA_963772735.1 of uncultured cyanobacterium. Taxonomy (GTDB): domain Bacteria; phylum Cyanobacteriota; class Cyanobacteriia; order PCC-6307; family Cyanobiaceae; genus Cyanobium. The sequence continues at coordinate 81,209 of CAVYYO010000015.1, forward strand.
CTCTGGTGATTGCGAGCATCGCCTGGATCGTGGCCACGCTTGTGCGCAGTGTGTTGTTGCGCACCACCAAGAGCCTGTCCCTCGATGAGAAGCTCTTCGGCAAGGATGAGCCTGATGCGCCTGCAGGTGTTCTCGTTGGTGAAACCCTGGCGAATGTCTTCTTCTGGCTCATTCTGCTCTTCTTTCTGCCCCTCGTTCTCAACACCCTCAACCTCGGATCTCCGCTGGCTCCTCTGCTGAACCTTCTGGATAATCTGCTGGCCGCCCTTCCCCAGCTGATCAAGGCGGGCATCATCGGTTTCGTCGGTTGGTTGATCGCGCGGATCCTGCGTCTGATCACCTCCAACCTGCTCCTGTCCACGGGGGTGGATCAGTTCGGCAAGCGCTTCGGCCTCGATGCCGCCACGGGAACGCAACCCGTCTCCTCCCTGGTCGGGACCCTCGTCTTCGTGGTGGTGCTGATCCCCACCGCCATCGCCGCCCTGGATGCTCTCGCCATCCCCGCCATCTCGAGGCCGGCCACAGAGATGCTGCAGCAGGTGCTCACGGCCCTGCCCCGCATCTTCACCGCCCTGATCATCGTCGCTGCCGGCGTGATCATCGGTGGATTCATCGGTCAGCTGGTCAGCCGCGTGTCCTCCGGCTTCGGCCTGGATCGGGTCGTGGCGTCGATGGGTTTCCCCTCCACCTCGCCGGCTGGTGAGGCGATGAGCTCCAAGGAGGCAGGGCCAGAAACGGAACCCGCCGCTGCGGAGAAACCCCGCAGGCCTTCGGAGGTCCTGGGGACCGTCGCCCAGATCGGCGTCGCCCTGTTCGCCATCTTCACGGCGACCGACATTCTCGGCCTGCCGGCCCTGACCGCCGTCGTCAGTGATCTGCTGGTGGTGTTCGTCCGTGTGATCGTCGGTGTGGCCGTGTTTGCCGTCGGGCTCTATCTCGCCAAGCTGGCCCATCAGCTCATCCTCAGTTCCGGCGGCAGGAATGGGTCGCTGGTGGCCCAGGCGGCCCGGATCGCGATCCTCACCTTCGCCGGTGCCATGGCCCTGCAGCAGATCGGCCTGGCTCCCAACCTGGTCATGCTGGCCTTCGGGCTGCTGTTCGGCTCCCTGGCGATCGCCGCGGCCATCGCTTTCGGCCTCGGCGGCCAGCAGGTGGCTGCCGAGCAACTGCGCCAGTGGAAGCAACATCTCCACGAGGAGTGAAACGGCCTGTCTGCTCAGGGCCGGCCTGGAATCAGCCAGCTGACGCCCCCGCTCAGGGTTCCTGGGCCGGGTCTCCCGCTTCGGCCGGCCGGTACACCAGGACCGGAAGGGCCGCGTGAGCCAGCACCTTCTGGGTCACGCTGCCCAGCAGCAGCCCCCCGAGTCCGCTCCGGCCATGGGAGCCCATCACGATCAGATCACAGCCCAGGCGCGCGGCCGCCTCCAGGATTCCCTGATGGGGATGGTTCGCCACGACGATGTCCCGCCCGGCAACCACCCCTTTCCCACGGGCCTGAGCCACCAGGGTGTCGAGATGCTTCTCGGCGAGGGAGGCCATGGAGGCCCGCATCTCCTCGGTGGACATGAGGCCTGGATTCTGATCAATCCCTGGCCCCGATTCCTGCAGGAAATGCAGCAGCGTGGGCGTGGGCAGGGCATGGAAGTAGGTGAGCCTGGCACCCAGGACGGCCGCCAGCTGGGCGGCGTGCCGTGCGGAGCCCCTCGAAAGGTCAGAGAAGTCCGAGGGTGCCAGGAGGTGTCGGTACATCGGTGTGGCCCCGGGGAAATGCCAGTTCACTCTCCATGCTGCCCGCCCACCTCGGCGCGGGCTGCCCGCTTCAGGCCAGCACCACGGCCAGGATGCCGGTCAGGAAGATTCCATCGAACGTCCCGGCGCCGCCGATCGACGCCACGGGTGCTCCCAGGCCCTGGATCCTGCCCAGGTTGAGCAGGTCGGCTCCGATCAGGGTGCCCAGGGTGCCGGCCACATAGGCGAGGGCCGGAGCAGGTGCGTCGGGGAACAGCCAGGTGCAGGCGGCCGCCAGAACGGGGGCCAGCAGGCCGGGCAGGCCGATACCGACGCCGGGGATCGGCCGCGCGAACTGTTGCACGATCACAGCCACCAGCGTGGTGGAGAGCAGAGCCGGCAGCAGAATAGGGAGCTGGACGAGCATGTGGATCGCCACGAGGGTGGGGATCACGGCGCCTCCCACATTCACCATGATCAGCGTGTCCGGCTGCTCGAGGATCGTGGGGATCCGGGTGGGCATGCCGTACACCCGGACGATGCTCTCCTGAATGGTCGATTCGCCCTTCAGCCGCAGCAGCGGCAGGTTGATGGCGCTGCCCAGCAGCGAGGCCAGCAGCAGGGCGAACGCCTGGTTCGGGCTGAGGCCGATCCGCTGGTAGGCGTAACCGATCAGATCGACCGTGACGAGGGCGAACAGGAGCCCCAGGCCGAGCAGAACGATGGCGATCAGCCACCACGGAAACGGGAAATAAACGGTCCTGGGAACGGGCATGGGGTCCGGGGCGGATCGACGGTGCACCGTCTTTCCAGAGGGCGGCGTCATGGTCATCCTGGGATGGCCTTCCGCTCCGCTGCCCCCGGTGTCTCTCTTCCGACCCTGCCCGGGCCTCTGGACGTGACCGGCGCAGGCTGGCGGTTCTGGATCGACCGGGGCGGCACGTTCACCGATCTGGTGGCCTGCTCGCCCGAGGGCCAGCTCCAGGTGCGCAAGCTGCTCTCCGATCCTCCTTGCGCAGCTGAGGCCGAGGGCCCTTTCGATCCCGCCGTCGCCGCCCTGCGCGAGGTGCTGCAGCTGGCCCCCGCCCAGCCCATCCCCCCCGGTGTCGTCACGGAGGTGCGGCTGGGCACCACCGTGGCCACCAATGCCCTGCTGGAGCGCCAGGTGGCGCCGGTGCTGCTGCTGGTGAACCGAGGCTTCGCCGATCTTCAGCGCATCGGCGACCAGCACCGCCCCGAGATCTTCGCCCTGCGGATCGAGCGTCCCGAGCCCCTGCCCCTGCGGGTGATCGAGGTCGGCGGCCGGCTTGCGGCGGACGGGGAGGAACTGGAGCCCCTCCAGCTGGATGGCGCGCTGGAGCAGGTGCTGCGGCAGGCCAGGGCCGACGGCTACCGCAGCTGCGCCGTCGCCCTGATCCATGCCTGCCGCCATCCTCGCCATGAGCTGGCCCTGGGGGCCTCTCTGGCCGCGCGGGGCTTCACCTCGGTGCTGCTCTCCCATCAGCTCAGCCGTCAGCCCCGCCTGGTGCCCCGCATCGACACCGCCGTGGTGGAAGCGGCCCTGCGGCCGGTGCTCAGCGCCTACCTCCGGCAGGTGAGCGCATCGCTGGGGGAGGACACGCCGCTGCGGGTGATGACCTCCGGCGGCGCGTTGCAGTCGCCCGCCCTGCTGCAGGCCAAGGACACGATCCTCTCCGGGCCGGCCGGGGGGATGGTGGCGGCCGTGGCGGTGGCGGCGGCCGCCGGGTTCGCCGACGAACCGCTCCTCGGCTTCGACATGGGGGGCACCTCCACCGACGTCTTCCACTTCGACGGCCGCCGGGGGGAAGCCGCCTGGGAGCGCAGCAACGAGACGGAGATCAGCGGGCTGCGCCTGCTCTCGCCCATGCTGCCGATCCACACCGTGGCGGCGGGTGGCGGTTCGGTCCTGCACGTGGAGGACGGGCGTCTGCAGGTGGGGCCCCGCTCGGCCGGCGCCAACCCCGGCCCCGCCTGCTACGGCCGCGGCGGTCCCCTGGCGATCACCGATGCCAATCTGCTGCTGGGTCGGCTGCCGGCCGATGCGCTGCCGCCGGTGTTCGGCCCCAGCGGCGACCGGCCCGCCGACCGGGAGCCGGTGGTGGAGCGCTTCGCGGTCCTGGCCCGCCAGCTGGGGGTGGCCAGCCCGGAAGCGGCGGCCCAGGGCGCGCTGGCGATCGCCATCGAGCGGATGGCGGAGGCGATCCGGCGCATCTCGATCCAGCGGGGCCACGACCTGCGCCGCGCCGTGCTGGTGACCTTCGGCAGCGCCGGTGGCCAGGTGACCTGCCCCCTGGCCGACGCTCTGGGGATCCGCCGGGTGCTGCTCCATCCCCTCGCCGGGGTGCTCTCGGCCTATGGCATCGGTCTGGCGCGCCCTTCCCTGCTGCGGGAGCGGACCCTGCGGACGCCTCTCGACGCGGATCTGCTCCCCCGGCTCGAGCAGGGGATCGAGTCGCTGGAAGCGGAAGCCGCCGAGGCGCTGCGCTCCAGCGGCGATCTGGGGCCCGACCAGCGGCCGCGGCGGCAGGCCCGGCTGGAGCTGCGCTATCGGGGCAGCGACCAGGGCCTGGAGCTGCTCTGGCCCGCCGCGCCGCCGCAGGACCGCCTCGACACCCTGCGGGCCGACTTCGAACAACGCCATCAGCAGCGTTTTGGCTTCGTGGTGCCCAGCGAGCCGCTGGTGGTGGAGCGGCTGCAGGTGGAGGTGAGCGCCCCGGGTTCCCCGGAGGCCGGCCCGGTGGCCCTGCCGGTGAGGCCCGCCTGCGTGGATCGGCCGACCGAGGCCAAACCTTCGCAGTGGGTGCCGCTCTGCCTGGCCGAGGACCCCGCCGGGAGCGGCGGGGTCGACGCCGTGATGGGGTGGCGGCAGGTGCCCCTCTGGCGCCGGGAGAGCCTGGTGGTGGGGCAGCGGCTCAAGGGGCCGGCCCTGGTGGTGGAACCCACCGGCACCACGGTGCTGGAGCCGGGCTGGAGCGGCAGGGTGCTGGAGGGGGGCGAACTGCTGCTGGAGCGGGAGCCGGCGGCGGCTGGCGTGCGGCTCCGCCCGGCCACCGCGGCGGGCGCCTCCCCGTCCGAGGCGGTGGATCCGGTGCGGCTGGAGCTCTACAACCACCGGTTCTCCGCCATCGCCGAGCAGATGGGGGAACGGCTGCGCCAGTGCAGCCGCTCGGTGAACATCCGCGAGCGTCTCGACTTCTCCTGCGCCCTGTTCGACGGGGCCGGCCGCCTGGTGGCCAATGCCCCCCACATCCCCGTGCACCTGGGCTCGATGGGGGAAAGCGTGGCCAGTCTGCTGGCCGCTGTCGCCGCCGGTTCGGTGCCCCCGCTGGCGCCGGGGGATGCCTACGCCAGCAACGACCCCTTCGCCGGCGGCACCCACCTGCCCGACATCACCGTGATCACCCCGGTGTTCGGCCCCGACGCCGCGGAAACGCCGCTGTTCTTCGTGGCCTGCCGGGGCCACCATGCCGATGTGGGCGGCATCACGCCGGGCTCGATGCCGCCATTCAGCCGCCGCATCGAGGAGGAGGGACTGCTCCTCGCCCAGGTGCCCCTGCTGCGGGGTGGCCATTTCGATGCGGCGCCCTGGCGGGAGCGGCTGGAGGCGGGGCCCCACCCGGTGCGCAACCCCGACCAGCTGCTCGCCGATCTGCAGGCCCAGCTGGCCGCCAACCGGCTCGGGGTGGGCGAACTGCAGCGGCTGCTGGAGCGGGAGGGGTCCCACGACGTGGTGCGCTACATGGGCCATGTGCAGGCCAATGCGGCGGCTGCGGTGCGGGAGGCGATCGGCGCCCTGCGCGATGGCGACCACGCCGTGGACCTCGATGACGGCAGCCGGATCGTGGTGGCGGTGCGGATCGACCGTGGGGCCCGCCGCGCCCGGATCGACTTCAGCGGCACCTCTCCCCAGCAGGACGGCAACTTCAACGCGCCGCTGGCGATCACCAAGGCGGCGGTGCTTTATGTGTTCCGCTGCCTGGTGGGCCGCTCGATCCCGCTGAACGCGGGCTGCTTCGAGCCGATCGATCTGGTGGTGCCCGAGGGCTGCCTGCTGCACCCGCTCCCGCCGGCGGCGGTGGTGGCGGGCAACGTGGAGACCTCCCAGGCGGTGACCAACGCCCTGTTCGGGGCCCTGGGGGTGATGGCGGCGGCCCAGGGCACGATGAACAACCTCAGCTTCGGCGACGAGCGCTGCCAGTACTACGAGACGATCTGCGGCGGCACCGGCGCCGGGATCGATCTGGAGGGCCACGGTTTCGCGGGGGCCAGCGCCGTGCACAGCCACATGACCAACTCGCGCCTCACCGACCCGGAGATCCTCGAGGACCGCTTCCCGGTGCGCCTGGAGCGCTTCGCCCTTCGCTCCCGCAGTGGCGGGGCGGGCCGCTGGCCGGGGGGTGAGGGCGTGGTGCGGCGGCTGCGGTTCCTGGCGCCGATGACCGTCGCCATCCTCTCGGGCTCCCGGCGGGTGCCCCCCTTCGGCCTGGCCGGCGGCGGCGACGGGGCGGTGGGCCGCAACCGACTGGAGCGGGCCGACGGCCCCATCGAGGAGCTGCCCGGCTGCGCCCTGGTGGCGGTGCAGCACGGGGATCTGCTGGAGATCGCCACCCCCGGCGGCGGAGGGTATGGCCCCCTGGCGGCAGACGCGGCCGGAGCTGCCCCATGAGTCCGGCATCGAGGGCTTGCGCCGCGGTGCTGCTGCTGGTCACCGCTGCGGCGCCCCAGGCCTTTGCCCAGGCTCCCGCGACTTCTCAGCCCCAGGCAGCCCCCCGGTTTCCCGCCGCGCTCCGGAGCAACGTTCTGCAGGAGGGCGAGCAGCGCTTCCGGCCGGTGTGGTCGGCCCGGGGCATGGTGGCGGCCCAGGAGCCGCTGGCCGCGGCCGCCGGAGCCGCTACCCTGCGGGCGGGAGGCAACGCGGTGGATGCGGCGGTGGCCGCCGCCTTCGCCCTGGCGGTCACCCTGCCCCAGGCCGGCAACCTCGGCGGTGGCGGTTTCCTCTTGCTGTGGCTGCCGGGACCGTCGCCGGCGGCGGCGCGGGGCTGCCTGGCCGGCACCCGCTCCGGCCCTTCCCCCGAACGGCGCCTGGGCGGGGGCTCGGCGGTGGCGGTGAACTTCCGCGAAACCGCCCCCCGGGCCGCCAGTGCCGCCATGTTCCTCGACGCCGGCGGCGAGGTGGACCGGGCCAGGGCCACCCGCAGCCTGCTGAGCACCGGCGTCCCCGGTACCGTCGCCGGCCTGACCCTCGCCCAGCGCTGCTACGGCCGCCTGCCCCTGGCCCGGGTACTGGCACCGGCCGTGCATCTGGCGGAGGCGGGGTTTCCGGTGAGCCGGGAGCTGAGCGATTCGCTGGCCGCCGCCGCCCCCCTGCTGGGGGCCGATCCCACCTCCCGCGGGCTGTTCCTGCCCCCGCCTCCTCCCGGCACGGTGCTGCGCCAGCCGGCCCTTGCCGCCAGCCTGCGGCGCATCGCCGCGCAAGGAGACCGGGGCTTCTACCGGGGACCGGTGGCCGATGCCCTGGTGGCCCGGATGGAGGAGGGCGGCGGCCTGATCCGCCACGAAGACCTGCGCTCCTACCGGGCGCGGCTGGTGGCCCCCCTGCAGAGCCGCTTCCGGGGCCATCCTGTGCTGACGATGCCACCACCTGGTGGTGGTCTGACCCTGCTGCAGATCCTGGGGATCCTCGAACCCTTCGACCTGGCGGCCAGCGGCCTCAACGCCGCCGCCACCCTCCATCCCATGGCCGAGGCCATGAATCTGGCCTACCGCGACCGCAACGCCCTGCTTGGGGATCCCGACCAGGTGCCCGTTCCGGTGGCGCGCCTGCTTTCCCCCGCCCATCTGGAGGGCCTGCGCCGCCGCATCGACCGCCGCCGCCACACTTCTGCCCGCCAGCTGGAAGCGGCCGCCGTACGGGAGAGCACCAACACCACCCATCTGTCGGTGGCGGACCGGCAGGGAGGGCTGGTGGCGCTCACCACCACCTTGAACTTCGCCTACGGCAATGGCATCAGCGTCCCGGGCATGGGCTTCCTGCTCAACAACGAGATGGACGATTTCACCGCCCGCCCGGGCAGCCCCAATGCCTTCGGGCTGCGCCAGGGGGAGGCCAACGCCATCGCCCCCGGCCGGCGGCCGCTCAGCTCCATGGCCCCCACCCTGCTGTTCCGCTCCGACGGCCGCCCCTGGATCGCCACCGGCAGCCCCGGCGGCAGCCGCATCATCACCACCGTGCTGCAGGTGCTGCTCAACCGGCTGGTGCACGGCCTCAACCTGGCCTCCGCCGTGGCCGCTCCCCGCATCCACAGCCAGCTGTGGCCCGACCGCATCGATCTGGAGCAGGGCATCAGCCCCGACACCCGCCGGCTGCTGGAGGCCCTGGGCCACCGGCTGCGCAACGCCCCGGCGATGGGGGCGGCCAACAGCGTCGAGGTGCTGGCGGGCGGAGGCAGCCTGGGGGCCGTGGATCCCCGTCGCGGCGAGGCGCCGGCCGTCGCCGAGTGAGGCCAGGCGGCGATGCTCAGCCCGGCCGGCTCAGCTCTGGGGAGCAGGAGGGGCCGGAGGGCTGGCGGTGAGCAGGTTGATGCCGGAGAAGGCCAGGGCGAAACCGAACAGGGTGCCGATGGCCCAGACGCTGTCGGAGGGCCACTCGACGATCAGCATCCCCCCCAGCACGGTGGTGACGATGCCGTCGAGCAGCACCAGCCCCCGGGCCGGCACCGCGCCGGCGGCGGCCCCGGCCAGCTCCATCACCCCCTCGATGGCCAGCAGGAAGCCGATGAACAGGGTGAGGCTGATGGTGCTGGCCACCGGGAACAGCAGCAGGCCGATGCCGCCGCCCACGTAGAGCGCCCCTGAGATGCCGCGGAACACCTTGCTGCGGGTGTCGTCAGCGGAGGTGAGCCGCAGCAGCTGGGAGATGCCGGCGGCGATCGCCACACCGCCCAGGGCGATGGTCAGCAGGGTGGCGGAGACGAAGGGCAGCGCCAGGCAGAGGACGGCCGCCACGAACAGCAGGCCGGCGGTGACCCAGCGCAGGGTGGGCGAAACGGGAATGGACAAGGGCTTGGGGTGGTTGGGATGAGGTTAGGCCGCCTGTCCATCGGCAAATGCCGACAGGAGCCGTCGCAAAGCATCACAGGAAACACGCACCCGGGTCATTTCTCCCCACATTGGATGGGCATGCCGGATCCCGCGCAGCCCATGTTCGAGTTGCTGCCGCCGCTCAACGATCACAACCTGCCCTGGATGGACACGATCCACCCGATCGTGGTGCACTTCGTGATCGCCATGGCGGTGATCTCGGTGGTGTTCGATCTGATCGGCGTGCTGGCCCGCCGCCCCAACCTCTTCGAGGTGAGCTTCTGGAATCTGCTGTTCGCCACCCTGGCGATCTTCGTGGCGATCATCTTCGGCCAGGTGGAGGCGGGGCTGGCCAATCCCTATGGCGCCGCCAGCGCCATCCTCAACCTGCACAGCACCCTGGGCTGGTCCCTGGCCGGGGTGCTGTCGGTGCTCACCGCCTGGCGCTATGTGATCCGCAGCAAGGACCCCCAGCGGCTGCCCCTGGCCTTCCTGGCCGCCGGCGGGGTGCTGAGCGTGCTGGTGGCGGTGCAGGTGACCCTGGGCAACCAGCTCATCTGGGTCTACGGCCTTCACACGGTGAAAGTGGTGGAAGCAACGCGGGCGGGGCTTGTGTGAGGGATCCGTTCCTTTCCCATCCGGGGATGCTCCCGGTGGCCCTCTACCTGCCGCCGGAGCAGCCCATCGACCAGCTGGCCGGCCAGCTCGGCCCGAACGATCTGCCCTATGCCCTGCCGATCCATCCCACCCTGGTGCACTTCACCATCGGTCTGTTCGTGATCGCCATCGCCTTCGACATCGCCGGGGCCATCTATCCGCTGGAGAAGCGCCTGTTCCGCTTCCTGGCCCTGCCGGTCACCCGCGCCGGCCTCCACGATGTCGGCTGGTACAACCTGCTTGCCTGTGCGGCGGTGTCGTTCTTCACCGTGGCGGCCGGCTTCTACGAGATGCTGCTGGCCGTGCCGCTGCCCGGGGTCACCAGCAGCATCGGCCTGCAGAGCATGGCCACCATGCTCTGGCACGGGGTGGGCGGCGTGGCCCTTCTCCTGGTGATCATCGCCATGACCGTCTGGCGCGGTTACCAGCGCTTCGCCTGGCGCCACGAGCTGGGCCGCCAGGTGCAGTGGTCCTACCTGCTGGTGGGACTGGTGCTCTACGGGGTGCTGGGCCTGCACGGCACCCTGGGGGCCGAACTGGCGGCCGAGTTCGGCGTGCATGTCACCGCCGACCAGCTGCTGGCGGCGGGGGCCGACCTGCGCGAGGCCCTGCCATGACCCCCACCACCCCCTCCCCCCTGCGGCGTTTCCCCATCGGCGGCCTGCTGCTGATCGCCGCCGCCGTGGCGGCCGATGCCGCCGCCAGCCTGGCGATGGCCAGGGCCTCCCACCACTGGCTGCCGGTTCAGGCCTCGGCGGCAGCCCCCTACGTGGATGATCTGTTCGCCCTCGAAACGGGGATCGGCAGCTTCATCTTCCTGGGCTGCATCGGCGTGATGGCCTGGACCCTGCTGTTCAACCGGGCGCCGAAGTACGACATGGAGGACGGCGATCCGATTGAAGGCAACCTCAAGCTGGAGATCACCTGGACGATCATCCCCCTGGTGATCGTCATGCTGATCGCCATCCACGCCATCCGCGTCAGCGACACCCTCGCCACCATCGGCCCCAAGGAACGGGTGCTGGGGGGAGAGGAGGCGGTGCAGGTGGCGGAGGGGGCAGGCGATGGCTTCGTCGCACCGGCGGCGGCCGGGGATTTCGGCCCGATCCAGGTGATCGCCCGCCAGTGGTCGTGGGAGTTCGTCTATCCCGACGGCACCCGCAGCGGCGAGCTGCATCTGCCGGTGAACCGGCGGGCCCGGTTCAAGCTGATCTCGATGGATGTGCTGCACGGGTTCTACGTGCCCGCCTTCCGGCTCAAGCAGGACCTGGTGCCCGGCAGCGTCATCGACTACAGCCTCGTGCCCACCCGGGAGGGCCGCTACCGGCTGCGGGATTCGATGTTCAGCGGCGGTTACTTCTCCTCCAACCAGACCGACGTTGTCGTCGAATCGGCCGACGCCTTCGAGCGCTGGCTGGCCGAGGCCTCCCGCGCGCCCCTGCGGGAGAGCCCGAATGCGGCCCTTCAGCTCTGGCAGGCCCGCCTCGCCAAGGGGGACAGGGGCTGGGCCACCGTGCCGCCGGCTCCGCCACCGATGGTCAACGTCATCCACGACCCCACCGCACCCCACGAGGGCTGAACCATGGCCACCTCCGTTCCCTTCGATCCCCGGGTGCTCAAGGCTCCCCATCCGGTGCCCGGCGCGCCGGACAACTGGAAGCGCTTCTTCAGCTTCAACACCGACGCCAAGGTGATCGGCATCCAGTACATGGCGGTGGCGCTGCTGTTCCTGTTGGTGGGAGGCCTGCTGGCGATGATCATGCGCGGCGAACTGATCACCCCGCCGGCGGATCTGGTCGATCCCACGGTCTACAACGGGCTGTACACCATGCACGGCACGGTGATGCTGTTCCTGTTCCTGTTCCCGATCCTCAACGGCTTCAACAACCTGCTGATTCCGCCCATGATCGGGGCGCCGGACATGGCGTTCCCGAAGCTGAACGCCGCCGCCTTCTGGCTGTTTCCGTTGTTTGGGATCATCCTGATGGCCAGCTTCTTCGTGCCCGGTGGCCCCTCGGGCTCGGGCTGGTGGGCCTATCCCCCGGTGAGCACCCAGAATCCCCTGGGCCACTTCATCAACGGCCAGTTTCTCTGGATCCTGGCGGTGGCCCTGTCGGGGGTGTCCTCGATCATGGGTGCCATCAATTTCATCACCACGATCATCCGCATGCGGGCTCCGGGGATGACCTATTTCCGGATGCCGATCTTCTGCTGGACCGCCGCCGCCGCCCAGACGATCCAGCTGATCGGCCTGCCGGTGCTCACCGGCGGGGCGGTGATGCTGCTGTTCGATCTGAGCTTCGGCACCAGTTTCTTCCGGCCCGAGGGAGGTGGCGATCCGATGCTCTATCAGCACTTCTTCTGGTTCTATTCCCACCCGGCCGTCTACGTGATGGTGCTGCCAGTGTTCGGCATCTTCTCGGAACTGTTCCCCGTCTATGCCCGCAAACCCCTGTTCGGCTACAAGGTGGTGGCGATCGCCTCCTTCGCCATCACCTTCCTGAGCCTGATCGTGTGGGTGCACCATATGTTCTACAGCGGCACGCCCCAGTGGATGCGCAACCTCTTCATGGTCACCACCATGCTGATCGCCGTTCCCACGGGCATCAAGGTGTTCGCCTGGCTGGGCACCCTCTGGCGCGGCAGGATCCGGCTCAGCACACCGATGCTGTTCTGTCTGGGCGGCCTGTTCAACTTCATCTTCGCCGGCATCACCGGCATCATGCTGGCCACGGTGCCGGTGGACATCCATGTGGGCAACACCTACTTCGTGGTGGGTCACTTCCACTACGTGATCTTCTCCACCATCACCTTCGGGGTGTTCGCGGGCATCTACCACTGGTTCCCCAAGTTCACCGGCCGGATGTACTACGAGGGCCTTGGAAAGCTCCACTTCGTGCTCACCTTCATTGGCAGCACCCTCAACTTCCTGCCCATGCACTGGGCCGGGCTCATGGGCATGCCCCGCCGCGTCGCCTCCTACGACCCGGAATTCGCCACCGCCAATGTGCTTGCCAGCCTCGGTGCCTTCCTGCTGGGAGTGGCCTCGATCCCCTTCATCCTCAACATCGTCAGCTCCTGGGCCCGGGGCCCCAAGGCCGGCCCCAACCCCTGGAGCGCCATCGGCCTGGAGTGGCTGCTGCCCTCGCCGCCGCCGGCGGAAAACTTCGAGGACGACATTCCCACCGTGATCAGCGGCCCCTACGGCTACGGCCTGGGCCACCCCCTGGTGGAGCACCAGGAGCGCTATGTGGCCCGCTCCAGGGAGGCCTGATCCCATGACAGGCCTTCCCCTCGACAGCGCGACCGAGGCCGCCGTGAGCCCGGCCCCCGACGGGTCCCATGGCGCCCATGGCGGCTACAACCTCACCGGCTTCATCATCTTTCTGTGCTCCGAGAGCGTCATCTTCCTGGCGCTGTTCGCCGGCTACATCACCTACAGGCTCTCGTCCCCCGTATGGCTGCCTCCGGGGGTGGCCGGGCTCGAGGTGCGCGAACCCCTGATCAACACGATCATCCTGGTGAGCAGCAGCTTCGTGGCCTGGGCCGCCGAGCGGGCCCTGGCCCGCCGACGGCTCTGGCGCTTCCGCGCCTGGTGGCTGCTCACCATGGCCATGGGCAGCTTCTTCGTCTACGGCCAGGCGGTGGAGTGGGCCCACCTGGGCTTCGGCCTGGGGGATGGGGTCTTCGGGGGGACCTTCTACCTGCTCACCGGTTTCCATGGCCTGCACGTGATCACCGGCATCCTGCTGATGACGCTGATGCTGATCCGCTCCTTCCGGGCGGGCAACTACGACGGCGGCGAAGCGGGGGTGATCTCCGTGTCGCTGTTCTGGCACTTCGTCGATGTGATCTGGATCGTGCTGTTCCTGCTTCTCTACATCTGGCAGCCGTGATCATCGACGACCACCACTACGACGTCGCCATCGTCGGCAGCGGCGCCGCCGGGGCCACCCTGGCGGCCGAACTGGCGGCGGCCGGCCGTTCGGTGCTGCTGCTGGAGCGGGGCGGGGCCATGGCCCTGGCCGATCAGAACGTGGCGGATGTGGATCTGTTCCGCCGCCAGCGGTACCACCCCGACGAGTCCTGGTTCGGCCCGGACGGCGATCCCTTCGCCCCCCAGATGGTCTATGCCCTGGGGGGGAACACCAAGATCTGGGGCGGGGTGCTGGAGCGGATGCGGGAGCGGGAGTTCACCGGCCTGGCCCTGCAGGACGGCATCTCCCCGGACTGGGGCCTGCGCTACGGCGATCTGGCCCCCTGGTACGAGAAGGCCGAGGCCCTCTACCGGGTGCACGGCCGCCGCGGCATCGATCCCACCGAGCCCCCCCGCAGCGCCGACTTCCCCCATGCCCCCCGGCCGATCGAACCCTTCCTGGAGGAGCTGCGCCAGGGGCTGGAGCGCCGGGCGGTGCGGCCCTATCCCCTGCCCCTGAGCTGGTCCACCTCGGAGGAGGATCCGAGCGGCGATGCCGAGCGCTTCGGCCTGGAGAAGGCTGCAGCAGCCCCCACCTACACCCTGCGCTGCGGCGCCCGGGTGCGGGCCCTGCATGTGAATCCGTCGGGCACGGAGGTGAGGGGGGTGGAGGCCCGCATCGACGGCCGCAACTGGCTGTTCATGGCCCACCAGGTGGTGCTGGCCGCAGGAGCGGTGAACAGCGCCGCGATCCTGCTGCGCTCCCTGAGCGAGCCCCACCCGATGGACTGGCCAACGGTTCCGGCCAGGTGGGCCGCAACCTGATGAAGCCCCAGCTCAGCTCGATCCTGCAGCTGGCCGCCAACCCCAACTCGGGCCGCTACCCCCGCAGCCTCGGGGTGAACGACTTTTACTGGGGCGACAAGAACGTCGACTTCCCCCTCGGGGCCATCCAGAGCGGCGGCGGGGTGCTGCAGGATCCCCTGTTCGCCGAATCACCGCCGGTGCTCTCCCTGGTGACGAAGCTGCTGCCGGATCTGGCCCTCGAAGAGCTGGCCCGGCGCTCGGTCTGCTGGTGGGCGATGAGCGCCGTGCTGCCCGATCCGGAGAACCGGCTCACGGTGCGGGGCGATCGCATCCAGATCAACTACGTGGCCAACTGCCTGGAGGCCCACGACCGGCTGGTCTACCGCTGGCTCGACACCATCCAGCGCGTGGAGGCCGATCCGCTCACCACGGTGGTGCGCGCCGCGCCGATCTATCCCCGGGGCGAGGCGCCCCTGGCGGTGATGGGCTATGCCTGCGGCACCTGCCGCATGGGCAGCGATCCGTCCACCTCGGTGGTGGACCTGGAGGGCCGCAGCCACCAGGTGGCCAACCTCTCGATCGCCGACGCCAGCATCCTGCCGGGCTGTCCGGCGGTGGGACCGGGGCTGACGGTGATCGCCAACGCCCTGCGCATCGCCGAACGCCTCAGGGCCGACCTGGCGTGAGCAGGGTCCCCCTGAGCAGGGACCCGTCGATCAGCGTGGAGGGCCGTTGTAGAGGATGGCCACCACGTGCCGGCCGTCCGGAGCGATCCGGATCTCCGTTTCCGTGGTGGCGGGCAGCCCCTCGGCCTGCCAGCCGGGGGGGCCTCCGAGGAAGCGGTAGACGAAGCCTTCGGCGTCGTTGCCCACCAGGCAGGGATTGGTGGCTGCCGAGGTGGTGAACATGCAGTTGGCGGGGGTGTACACCGTCAGCCCGCCATTGCTGAGCACGGCCGCATTGCGCGCCAGGTTGAGGGCCCGGACCTCGTTGAAGGGGATGCCCTGGGCCCGGGCCCCAGGCAGGGTGGCGAACCCGCCCCAGGGGGCCGCGGCCAGGAGCAGTCCGGAGGCGCTGCGCAGCAGTCGCTGCCGAAGCCTGGTGCTTGGGGCCATCGGGATCGTTGAAACGGAACTCAGTATCAGGCCTGACGGCGGTTTCCTCAACGCAGCGGCTCACCGTCTCGGGGCCCCTCGGCTGTGGGCGTAGGCGGCGTCATGCTGGGCGCCTTCCGTCCCCCGTTCGTCCGCCGCAGGCCATGGCTCCCACCCCGCCGCAGGTGCATCCGCCGGATTCCCGGCACGAGTGCCCTCTCCCTGAAGGCACCCGCGGGGAACGGCTGCGACAGCGGCGCCACCGTTTCTACTCCTCCCTGCTGCTCATCACTGTGACGGTGATGGTGAGCTATGCCGTGCCGGTGATTTCGAGCCGGCTGTCGTTCCTGGGGCACATGCTGCTGACCCTGATCCTCAGCGTCGAGCTTGGCGGTGCGGTGAGCTGGGAGCACCGGTCCCGTCACCTGCTCGACCGGCTCTACCGGTGGCTGGGGGTCGCCTGCCTGGGGACCCAGCTGATCTGGAAGCTCTCCCCGGAATACTTCCGATTCAGCGGTCTCCCCCTGCTGGTGCTGTACAGCCTGTTCATGGGCTGGAGCCTGAAGCGGCTGGTGGGTTGTCTGTCGCGGGAGCAGCGGGTGGGGAGCCGGGTGGTGGCGGGGGCCCTGGCGGGCTACCTGCTGCTGGGCATCAGCGGCGGCCTGCTGCTGAGCGTGCTGGCCACCATCAATCCGCCTGGGTTCGTGGACAACCAGCAGGCCGCATCCCTGTCCCTGCCGGCCGTGAGCGATTCGCAACAGAGCCGCGAGGAGGGACGGACTGATTTCATCAACATCAATTATTTCGCTTTCGTGAGCCTCACCACCGTGGGCTACGGCGACATCGTTCCGGTGATGCCCTCCACCAAGATGGCGAGCGTGGGACTCAGTGTGGCGGGCCCGTTCTATATCGCCGTGGTGATGGGGGTGCTGATCAGCCGCCTTTCTCAGATGGAGGAACCGCCGCCGGGGGGGGAGCGGGAGCGGGATCGGTGACCGGTTCGACCCGCTCCAGGCGCTCCAGACCCACCTCCACCCCCATGTGTTGGTCGGGCCGGCCGGTGATCAGCAGGGAGGCCCGCTGCTGGGTGGCGATCACCCAGAGCCATTTGGTCAGCAGGGTGAGGCGGTTTTCGTTGGCGGGCATGAAGGCCAGATGGGCCAGGCCCCAGAGCAGCCAGCCGAGCGGGCCGCTCACCCGCAGGCCGCGCAGGTCGGCCACGGCGCAGAGGGGACCGATCACCGCCATGCTGCCGAGATCAGTCCAGCGGAAGGGGGCGTGGGAGCGGCCCGCCAGGCCTGCCACGATGTCGGCCGCCACCCAGCCTCCCATCTGCACCGCCGGGCCGGCCATGCCCGGCAGGGGCTTGCCGTCGGCAGTGTGGCTGTAGGAGCAGAGGTCGCCCACCACCCGGACGGCGGGGTGCCCGGGGAGGGAGAAATCGGGGTTCACGCTCACCCGCCCGCCCCGGTCGACCGGCGCCCCGGTGCGCTCGGCCAGCAGCTTGCCCAGGTGGGAGGCGCGGACGCCGGCGGTCCAGCAGAGGGTGGCGGCCTCCAGGGTCTGCTCGCCGTCGGCGGTGCTCACCGTCACCCTGCCCGGCGCGATGGCCTTCACCCGGCCGCCCAGCAGCAGCGCCACGCCGCGGGAGCGCAGGTAGCGGCCGGCGGCCTCCGAAAGGCTGGGGTGCATGGCCCGCAGCAGCCGGTCGCCAGGATCCACCAAAGTCACCTGGCAGTCGGCCGGATCCAGCTGCTTGAAGTCGCGGGCCACGGCATGGCGCAGCATCTCGTTCACCGACCCGGCCAGCTCGCAGCCGGAGGGGCCGCCCCCCACCACCACCGCCGCCTGCAGGTAGCGGCGGCGGGCCGGATCGGGGGTCTGCTCGGCTTCTTCCAGGGCCGTCAGCAGCCGGCGGCGCACCTCATCGGCGTGCTCGAGGATCTTCATCGGCGGGGCGTGCTCACGCCATTCCTCATGGCCGAAGTAGGTGCTGCCCGATCCCGTGGCCAGGATCAGGTGATCGAAGGCCAGGCGCCGGTCGTTGAACACCACCTCCTGGGCCGCCGGGTCGATGTCGACCACTTCCCCCAGCAGGATCTGGATGTTGGCGGCCTGGCCCACCATCTGGCGCAGGGGCGAGGCCACGTCGGCCTCCGACACCAGCCCCGAGGCCACCTGGTAGAGGAGCGGCTGGAAGAGGTTGAAGTTGCGCTTGTCGATCAGCGTCACGCGCACCGGCTTGCCGATCAGGGCGTGGGCGGCCTTGAGGCCGGCGAAGCCGCCGCCGACGATCACCACGTGGGGCAGCTGGTGCAGGCTGGCGTCGGGAGGGGTGAGCTCGAGGAAGAAGCGTTCGTTGGCCATGGGCGTGAGGGCTGACGGGGAAGCGGAACTTGAAGTTCTACGACCTTCTTGGTCATGCCTGGGCCATCGGCGGGCTGGCTGAAGAGAGGGTGGAGGATGGTCCTGAGAACGATGCTTTCAGATCGGCTCAATGACCTGCGTTTTCATAACAGTGCCGCAGAGCCCGGCTTGCACAGCGCTCACGGTAAGAACGCTCACTGCATGGAACACTCTCTTCCCCCAATTTCTTCAAGACTCCTGGGCGAAGATCACTGCTCACTGATGATGCAGGCAGCGCTGGTGTCAATTGGAGCAATCCTGGCGATCTCTGCCAGCCACCCAGGGATATGTCCCCAATGGAGGTGGCCCAACAGCAGCGGAGGTGCTGAAAACGATCGGGTTGGTTGATTCCCTTCCGATTCCGTTGCGTAAGCCTGGTGAATCATGGTACTGGATGCTTCAGCTCCAGACGCGGAACGCCTGCATCAATGCCTTCGCTGTCCAGGGCGATCTTAAGGCGACGACGGTACTCCCCGCCCCCAGCCCCTGCTGCAGGCAGGTCCGGGCAACCCTGATGAAGCCGCTTTTAAGCGAGATCAGCAATCAAGGCAAACTTGCAATGATGGGAGCAGGAGAAGTTGCTCGTCAGGGATGGATCTGGATCTGAGGCATGATCAAGGTGTGAACTTGAAGGTAAATCGGGAAGAGAAAATAGCGTTGAAGTTGGGATTTTGTTCAACAACCTTGTCGCTTTGGTAGCGCAAGACAAAGCTGTTGCTCCATGCCCAGCGCCTGCTGATGGGAATATCCAGCGTGGTATCGAGCAAAACAGATACATCATTCCAATCGTCCAGATAGCTGCCACCACCAAATATGATGGCCAATTTAGACCCGCCGATGGGGATCTCTCTGCCTACGAGGATCAGGCCGAGGGAAGCGCCCAGCTTGTCCTTTCTCCTTTGGAAGTCGACGTAGTCGTATTCATAGCGAGGACCAATACCCAGCTGCAGATCGAGAAAGCTGCCCGGATGCTCCCCCCGCCAGAGGTTGAGCCCCGCCCCCGCGAGTGAAGTGGAAACAGCGGAAAGATCTTCATCATCATCGCTGACGGCAAATCCAGCCGAATTCACCGCCAGCAGCTGGTCGTAAAAGAGATTCCATTTGGGGGAGAGGTGATGGCGGTAGATGAAGGTGGCGATACCAATCGGGCGTCCGTTCACCACCGAGCGGCTGCTGTCGTAATCGAGGGCAAAGAATCCATCCAGATACACATCCTGCCGGGGCCACTGTTTGTAGAGATCCACGCTGAAATCTGCTCGCACCGTGGTGTCCGTGAACGAGTTGCCGCCGGCCCCCAGCCCCAGCTCCACCTGGGCGGCCCGCTCCTGGAAAGGGAAGGGTTCCGGGCCCATGGAATCCTGCAGCAGAGATCGGCTCTCTACCAGCAATTGCTTCGCCGCGGCTGGGGCCTCAGTGGCGTTGTAGGCCAGGCTGATCTGCAGCAGCAGCTGAGCTCTGAGGGTGCGGGCCGCTTTCGTGTTGGCGGCGTAGTGGAGCCGCGTCTCCTGCTGGGCCATGGCCAGAATCTCTTTCGCCCGCTGGGGCTGTTCCACCTGGCTGAGGAGGCGGGCGATGCGGATCTGATCGGTAATGCGCGCTTCCCCAACCTCCTGCCCCTCCACGATCCGCTGAGCTTGATCCAGCAGTGCGTTCGGCTCCATCCCGCAGACCTCCTCCAGGCAGGCCTCCACCAGATCCAGCAGCAGCAGGGCCTTGGGCCTGGCGTCGGGCATGGCCTTGATCAGCAGGAGGCTCTGCCGCAGACGCAGCTCCGTTGCTGCCTTCGTTTCAGGGGAGGTTTCGACCGGCATGGCCACCGGCGGGGTGCTGGCCAGGGCGGGGTCCATCAGCAGGCCCGAAGCCAGGAGAGCCGCGAGCCGGCACCCAGCAGGGACCAACGACCGCGAGTTCCTCTTCAGGGGCGCGGGACGTTCCACATGTCCTCCCGCGACCGAATCGAACGTAGATGATTCGTGGCGAATCCGTTGGGCATCTGCTGCCAACACGGCCGGTCCTGCCCTGCAAGGCATGGTGCGACCAATGGTGGTGGAAAGGAAGGCGCGGAGGTCGCCGGCGGCGTGGACTACGGGTCACCGGGCACCGGGGCATCGGGCTCCGCCCGCAGCCGCTCCACCGCCTTCATCAGGATCACCTTGCGGAGGGCCTGATCCAGTTGTCTGACATGGCAGCGGATGGCGCGGGTCCATCAGTGTCTTCGAGGCCATGGCGGGCTTCGACACGAGCCCGGAGGCCACCTGGTGGAGGAGGGCCTGGAACGGGTTGACATGGTGCTTGTCGATCAGCGTCACACTCACCGTCTTGCCCGAAGGGACATGGCGCTCAGGGTGTGTCGGTTTGCTAGAGGTCTGTAGGTGCCACCGGGCGAGTCTGCCTTGGAGAAATGATCAATGGCTATCTCGACCTGGCGATCATCGCCATCGTTGTCTACCTCTACTGCCTCGTTTCGGCCCGGCTGAGGAGTTCTCCCATCTCCGGTGCCCTGGTGTTCCTCATTCTGGGAATGCTGCTGGGCCCGGCCGTCCTGGGCTGGCTGAGCATCAGGCCCACATCGGAGAACCTGAAGGTGATCGCCGAGCTCACCCTGTCCCTGATCCTGTTCACCGACGCCGCCAACGCCAACCTGTCCGTGCTGCGGCGGAACACCCGCCTGCCCATTCGGCTGCTGGCGCTGGGTCTGCCGCTGACGATCCTGCTGGGGGTCGTGGTGGGAGCCGTCCTGTTCCCCGATCTGCAGCTGGTGGAGGTGGCCATCCTTTCGGTGGTGCTGGCCCCCACCGATGCGGCCCTGGGGCAACCGGTGGTCTCCAACCCCCTGGTGCCAGCGGCGATCCGGGAAGACCTCAGCGTGGAGAGCGGCCTCAACGACGGCATCTGCGTTCCTCTGCTGCTGGCCCTGCTGGCCATGGCCGGCCAGGCTGTTCCGGGAGGCGAAACCCTCTCCTTGCTGGGCGTCCTGTTTGTTCAGCAACTCGGGCTCGGCCTGCTGCTGGGGGGGACGATCACCTTTGCGGCCGTCTGGGGTCGCGACCGCTGCCGGGAGCGCAGCTGGATCAGCGACGACTGGCAGCCACTGCTCGCCATCGCCCTGCCGTTCACCTGCTTCGCCTTGGCCCAGGAGCTCGGCGGCAGCGGTTTCATCGCCTGCTTCACCGGAGGTCTGCTGTATGGGGCCCTCACCGGTCGCAGCAAGGCCGAGGAGCTGGTGGCTGCCGAAGCGACGGGGGAATCCCTCTCCCTGGTGACCTGGGTGGCCTTCGGTTCCGCTGCGGCCCTCGTAGCCCTCGGCCAGCTCACCTGGAGCACCCTGACCTATGCCGTCCTCAGCCTCACCGTGGTGCGCATGCTGCCGGTGGCCCTGGTGATGGGCGGAATGGGCCGTGATCTGCCCACCAAGTTGTTCGTCGGCTGGTTCGGCCCCCGTGGGCTGGCGAGCATCGTCTTCGCCGTGCTGGTGCTGGATGCCGCCCTGCCCCACGGCCGACAGATCGTGTCGGTGGTGACGTTCACGATCCTGCTGAGCATCCTTGCCCATGGTCTCAGCGCATCTCCCCTGGCCAGCCGCTACGGCCCCTGGATGAAGGCCCACTGTGGCTGACCGGCCATGGAAGCAATCCGAGTGCAGGGCGGCAGATCTCAGCGGCACCCGCCATCGAGAAGTGGGCAGTCAGCCGTTTTGATTCAGGAGGGGATCACCGTTTCAGGGAGCATGAGCAGCGAGCCGGTGAGAAATCCCAGAGCGCCGATGAGGGTGAAGATCATCGAAACGGTGGGGAAGACAGGCCCCGCGCCACCTGGCAGCAGCGGGCTCGTGAGAGCGGCCCCCATGAATCCGATGCAACCCAACAGGTTGGTGAAGGTGACCCACCAGGAGAGGCTCCCAGGGTTCCAGGCCCAGTGGCTGTGGCAGGTTTCGATGAAGGCCAGGTAGCCGCTGGCCAGAAACAGAATCGAGCCCAGCAGGTTGGGAATCCAGATTTTGACATCCTGTCCCACCCAGTTCAGGCTGGTATTGAGGGCATCGAAGGTGTTGACGTTGAACAGGAGTGTGCCTGGAAACTGAAGGGCACAGCTCAGCCAACCGATCTGCCTGGGCTCCCAGCCGACCCAGCGGATCCGCCTCCGGCGTTTCTTCCCGGGATCTGGCATGGCTGGCCCGGCATTGGCGGCCTGGAACAGCTGCAGATAGGCCGCCGTGGTGAAGGGGATGGAGCCCAGAAAAAACAGTCTGTTGATGGCGGAGCTGTTCATCGAGAGATGCCGCGCCAAGGAAGGGTCGAGAAACAGCCAGCTGGCGATGAGAAACAACAGGGAGCCAAGGGCGAAGACACTGCCGATCCACCAGTTCAGCTCCCGTGGCATCCACAGGCAACGCAGCAGCTCGATCTCAAACCTGAGAAGCGATTCAGGCTCTCGGACTGGGAGCCGCTTGCGATGGTGGCGTGATCGCCACAGGACAAGGCCCTGCCCGGTGCGCTGGTAGACCCTGCGGGTGGTGAACCCCCAGGGACCTCTCGCTTCGATCAGGCGTGCGGCGGCGGCTCCTGGCATGGTGATCCACTTCAGTGATGGAAGCCGCTGGCTTCTTCACTCGTGAGAACGGCGTGTTCCGGATGGCGGTCGAAATGGGCCAGAGCCTGGCGGATGTCTTCCAGCAGCAGTTCGGCGAGATCACGGCTCACACCATGGCGCACCAGAATCCTCTGCACGGACTGCTCCTGGCAGTGGGCCGGCAGGGTGTAGGCGGGAACCTGCCAGCCCCGAACGCGCAGCCGATCGGCCAGGGTGAAGAGATTGAAGTTGGTATCAGATCCGGGCTTCATCTTCCAGCAGAGGGCTGGAATGCCGGAGGCCGGATCACCTCCGTAGATCATCTCGAACGGACCCAGTTTGGCGATTTCGCTGGCCAGATACTGGGCTGTATTGTAGCAAGCGGAGTGGACTTTTCGATACCCCTCCACCCCGAGCCGAAGAAAGTTGTAGTACTGGCAAATGATCTGGCCACCCGGGCGCGAAAAATTCAGAGTGATGTCTCGCATGTTGCCGCCCAGATAGTTCACCCAGAACACCATCTCTTCCGGCAGATCGGTGCTCTCCCGCCAAAGCACCCAGCCCACCCCAAGGGGAGCAAGGCCGAATTTATGGCCGGAGGCATTGATCGACCTGACCCGCGGCAAGCGGAAATCCCAGACCAGATCGGGGGCGCAGAAGGGAGCCAGGAAAGCGCCACTGGCGCCGTCCACATGGATGGGAATGTCGATCCCCGTGGATTTTTCAAACGCATCCAGGGCGTCGGAGAGCTGCTGCACCGGTTCATATTGCCCTGTGAAGGTCACCCCCAGGGTGGGCACTACGCCGATGGTATTTTCATCGCAATACTGCAGGGCGGTTTCGGCCGTCATGATCAGCCGATCCTGCTCCATTGGAATCTCCCGATGTTCGATGTCGAAGTAGCGGCTGAATTTGTGCCAGCAGATCTGCACCGGGCCCGTGACCAGATTGGGCTTGTCGGTGGGTTTGCCCGCCATTTTCCTGGCCGCTTCCCAGCGCCGTTTCATCGCCAGGCCACCCAGCATGGCGGCCTCACTGGAGCCGGTGGTGGAGGCGCCGACAGAATTCTGGATCGAGGGAGCATTCCAGAGATCGGCCAGCATGTGGGTGCAACGGGCCTCAATCTCGGCGGTCTGGGGATATTCGTCCTTATCCTCGATGTTCTTATCAACACAGAGATCCATCAGATGATGGACTTCTTCCTCCACCCATGTCTGACAGAAGGTGGCAAGATTCTGACGGGAATTGCCATCCAGCATGAGTTCATCCCGCACAGCGGCGAAGGTGACTCTCGGGTCCCGTTCCGCAGCAGGAAAATGCTGTTTTGGCAGGCCGCGGGAAAGATCTGCAGAGGCGTAGAGGTCGTCATCCGACGGCAGGTCTGCCAGCGGCTTGCTTTGGTCGGTCATTGGTCAGGAAGGTGGCAATGATCGGATCATGATCGGATGCCGGCATGTCCATGCTCGGAAGCGCGGAATGCGGCTTCAATTATCCTAGCCGGCACCAGTCGGAAAGGTCTCCTGGATTTCGATAAACCATGCTGCTAGGCATCCCTAAGGTGAACTCCTGAGAGTCGCGCGGTGAGGCGGAGGTCATGGCCCGTCCACCTCTCTATGTGATCAGTCCCTTCAGCTCTCTTTCCTTAAGGCGAAATTTGTCAACATCCTAGAATTGAATTCATACTGCTGGCTTTGCTGAGCGATTGCGTTTTTGATTGTCAGCTTCCAGGCCAGCAGAGATCTCACGCATCGCTTTTTTCACGGTATGGAAGTTGGTCGTGGCGCTCTCGAGGCCATACCTGCGCAGCTGTTGCATCAGATGCTGGGACGTGACCACCACGGCCAGTTCCAAGGCCCGGCCATCCAGCTCTTTACGCCACTGAGTGAGGGTTTTCGCGGCCGAATGATCAATGTCATCAATGCCGGTGGCGTCGATCACCAGGCCCTTGATCGCAGGCTGATTCTGCTGAATCAGAGCCAGGATCTCCTCCGTGAAGTGATCGGCATTGGCATAGAAGAGGTTGGCTTCGAAGCGATAGGCCAGAATTCCAGGAGCTGCAAATACACCTGGCGCAAGGGCCACCGTCTGCAGGTGGAAACCATCAGGACGCTCCGGATCGCGGGTCCAGAGGCAGGTGCGGTCCCGATAGGTGTGGCGCACCTGATCGATCAGCGAGAGGATCACCGCCAGGGCGATGCCTTCCATCACCCCCACCAGCGCCACGCTGAGCACCGTGAGGGCAGTGATCACGAATTCATTTTTCTGCAATCGGTACAGCTCAGCCATACCCCGGACGTCGATCAGTTTGATCCCGCTGAGGAACACAATCGTGGAGAGAACAACATTGGGGATCAGACCCAGCGGCCCGGTGAGGAACAGCAGGACCAGGAGCACAACGATTCCGGTGGTCAGGTGGGTGATCTGGCTGCGCCCGCCTGCCGCATCCACCATCTCCGTTTTGGTGGGGCTGCCGTTGACCACGAAGGTGCCACTGATGCCAGCGCCGAGATTGGCGCAGGCCAGTCCGATCAGATCCCCGTTCTCCACGAAGGTTTCCTGGTAGCGCTGGGCATAGGCCCGGGAGGTGCTGGTGGACAACGGGCGGGCGCTGGTGAGCCAGCACGATCCGGAGCGCGAGATCCTGGTGTTCGCCGAACGGCTGGAGACGTTCGCTCGGTACTGGGAGTTCAGGCCCCGCGCCTGCCGGCCGTATCGGGCCTGCACCAAAGGCAAGGACGAGCGGGGAGTGGCCTACGTCAAGAAGAACGCCATCGCCGGCCGGGAGTTTGCCAGCTGGGAGGCACTCGAGGCCCATCTGGTGCGCTGGACCCGCGAGGTGGCCGATGTGCGCATCCACGGCACCACCGGTGAGGCGCCGCTGGAGCGCTCTGAGCGCGAGGAAGCCCAGGCGCTGCAACCCCTGTGCGGCAGGCTGTCGTTCCTGGCGGAGCGGGAGCTGGTGCGGATCGTGCACAGCGACTGCTGCCTCGAGGTGGAGGCGAACTGGTACTCGGCGCCCCAGGCGCTGATCCGTCAGCGGGTGCGTGCTGGTGGCCGACCAGCAGGTGCTGATCCGCCATGGCGGACGGATCGTGGCACGCCATGAGCGGCTGCGGCCCGACAGCCGCAGCCGACAGGTGATCGAGGGGCACTGGGAGGGTCTGCTGCCGCAGCGGCAGCGGCGCGAGGCGGTGTCCTCGCTGGAGCCGGTCATGGAAGCGGATGCGGATGCGGAACGAGTGCCTCGGATGGTTCGGAGCTCGAAGCTGGCCCGCTCCCTGGCCGTCTACGCCGAGCTGATCGGGGAGATGGCGGCATGAGCACCCCACAATGCACGCGGGAAGGCAGCCGCGTTGCGGTTGTTCTGTTCGACGAGGTGCGGGCGTTCCACAGGCCCCACCCCTCGGCGAACACCGACAAGGGAGCTGTCGCTTCCATTCGGCGCTGGCTTGAACAACACGGAGTGACCCCATGAGCCTGATGACCCTCGACGGGTTCCATGCCCGCATCGACTACGACGAAGACACTGACCTGTTCCGCGGCGAGATTCTCGGCCTCACCGGGGGTGCTGACTTCTATGGCTCCAGTCCCGAGGAGCTGCGCCGGGAGTTCCGCAAGTCGTTGGATGTCTTCCTGGAGGTCTGCCGCGAGAAGGGTATCGAGCCGTGCCGGCAGTCCTCGGGCAAGTTCAACCTGCGCATCTCACCGCAGCTGCATGAGCAGTTGGCCCTACGCGCCCAGGCCAGCGATAAAAGCATCAATGCCTTTGCGCAGGAGGCCCTGGAGCGCTCTCTGGCGGCCGCCGGCAACCGGTAAGCCGGTCACCAGAGCGGCTTGCTGCTCAGATCAGGCAGCGCGGTGGAGATCATCCAGACCATGCGGCTGTAGGAAGAAAGCCCAGGGCGACTCAGGGGTTCCCCCGGTGCTGTGGAGGACAGTTAGGGAAGCGCTGGACACGCTCCTGCCGCACATTGGCGTGCAGCGGGCCCGAACCATGGGCCACGAGCAGTGCAGGAGGCAGCAGCGGCACAAAGCGCCACCGGGCGGAGGAGCGGCAGTGGGCGGGTCGGAATCGATATCAAGCGACAAGCGAAAACTGGTCCCGGACCAAAAGCAGTCGTTTGACCATCGAGTCAGAGCGTTCATGGGGCTGGGGTGCGGGGCAAGACAGGGCCCACGAGATCGAGCCTGGGAACCCCCACAGCGATGCCTGAGGCATCGAGGGCCTGCTTCAGGCGGCGGCGGTATTCGCGGCCCACAGGCCACTGCTGCAGGGGTTGGGTCTTGATCAGGATGCGGATGAGCACGCCGCTGTGGGCAATCTCATCGATGCCGAGCATCTCCGGAGGCTCGAGAATGCGGTCGGCCCAAGCAGGGTCGTGGTAGAGATCCTGTGCCACAGATTCCATCAGGGCCATGACCGCATCCACATCCGCTGTGATTGACACGGTGAGGGCATAGTTCACACGTGACCAGCTGCTGGAGAGATTGCGCACCGTGTCAATGGTGCCGTTCGGGATGGTGATCAATTCCCCATCCAGGTTGCGCAACTGGGTGACGCGCAGACCCACGCTCTCCACCAGGCCGCTCTGGTCGCCGATGAACACAACATCCCCGACCGCGAACTGGTCTTCGATCAGGATCATCAGCCCACTGATCAGATCCTTGAGCAGATTCTGCGAAGCCAACGACAGGGCAAAGCTTAGAAAACCCAGCAAGATTGCCACGGCCTGGGTCAACGCTCCCAGTTGATGCAACTGGTAGAAGACCACCATGCCGAGGAGGAGATAGACGCCGACGCGCACCCACGCCTTCAGCGCACGGGACAACGTCGGCGCCCTTAACCTGGCCCGCGTGTCCTCCTGAAGCTCTGCCCAGCTATTCACATACCGGTCAGAGAAGACGTTCCCGGCTTTGATCGAGATCCTGGTCAACATCGCTAGGAAGAGAATCAGCAGCGGAATGCCGATCGTGGCTTCCCTCCCTAGGGTCATGACCCAATCCAGGGGCGCCCATCCCTGGTTCTCGGGGTGAAATGAACGCCCCGTCGAGAACAGACCGCGCACGGAAATGCCGAAGACCCAGTTGCTGAAGGGCCGGCTCCAGTAGAAGAGGCCCGCCAGCCAGGCAATGCCGCAGACCCAGAGCAGGCCCTGCCCCCAGAACAGGGAGGAGCGGTAGAAGGAGATCAGGCTGAGACGCTGCCGCAGGGACATCCGCACGCTCAGCCGCCTCTGGGCCTTCAGGATGTTGCTCTCGCTCTCTCGGGATGAGGAGCCCCCATCCGTAACGTGCTCCTCCTGGACCTCTTGGTGAAGCCTGGCGGTCAGCGCCTGGTAAACCCCATACAGACGCTTCTGAATGACAACGCCCAGGGCGCTCGCCAGGGAGAGCAGCAGAAGACCCAGACCACCCCGACGGGCCGCCTGCCAGAGGGCGGGGGGCTGGCGTTCCTCCCAGGCATCCAGAAGACTCATCCGCACCCCGCTGGCGACGCGCCGGGCAATGGCGACAGACTCGGAACTGTCTTCCCGAATCTTGGCCACATCGGCAGGTGTGACCGTGAAGATCAGCTCGGGGGGATCGGACCGGGGAAACGCGAGGAACACGTCGAAGCGCGAACCCACCTGTTGCACGAAGGTATGCAGGTTTCGGTCCAGCAGGCGGCGAAGCTGGAAGACAGCGGGATCACGCTGTAGATCCACGGACTGGGACAATGATCTCGATGTGTATTTCGTCATCGAGGTGAGAATCTTCTGAAGCCGGCTGTGAATCACATGGGCACGCTCGGACGCTGAGTAGGCGGCATCATCCCCAGCGGGCGCTCCCGATTTCTTGAAATCAATGAATCCCGAAACCGTTCCGATGATCCGGCCATCAAGAAACACGGGAGACAATTCCACGTTTCCCTGGGAAAAGACAGGTAGAAACTGTGACGAAGTCACTTGTTTCGCCGAGGCCTCAAGCGCAGGAAGAAACTGAGCCTGCACCGGCAGAAGGCCGGTCAGCACAACCAACAGGCAGCCCAGAGCAGGCAGCAACCACACCAGCAGCTTTCGCTTCAGAGCCGCCGGTCCAGGGGGAAGAGGGAAGGGCATTCAGGACTTGTTATGTGAGGCCCGTGATCGGTACCGCAGCGATAGATGGTTCGTCCACATCCATTGCTTGGTGATCGGCCAGTCCAGCCGGGTTGACGACCAGAGGAAGGCTTCATCGAAGCAATCCACAGGGGTGGCCAGCGCGAATACCTGGCTCCAGTTGGCAGGACCGATGGGAACATCGCGACTCCGGTACACCCAGGCGGGGATGGGATCCAGCTGATCGCGTCGCCTGGTCAGGTTGATTTCTGCATACGCATAGCGTGGCCCCACATCGAAGCTGGACACCGCCAGGCCCACCCGGCCCTGGGTCTTCTCTTCGAGAAACGCAAAGGACGTGGTCCGCTCCGCTGCCTCCCCCTCCCCCAGCAGGTTGGCCACGGGCAACGGACAGGGCAGGCTCAGGCAGAGTTCGGCGAGATCGAGCAGCAGCTGGCTTCGCAGCTCGGGATCGGCCTGGGCCATAATGTGCTGAAGCAGCGGATCCAGAGCGGCGGCCCCATCCTGCACCTCGGTGGGACCGGTGCCCCTGAGACCTGGTGCAACAGCCCCGGAAGGCTCTTCAGCCGCAGAGGCAGGGAGAGCATCCCAGTGAGAGCCCGCGCAAGCCGGGCAGAGGAACCCAGCAGACACAGCCCTGGAGTGAAGATTGACTGTTCTCACGCCAAGCCGTATCACACAAAAAGTTGTTGAGCTCAAAGCTCCAACATAATACCGGAAGGTAGCTTAAGTGATCCTTCATTCAAGCAGTCATCCTGGGCAATCACATCGCAGCAATCATCTCAGGAAGGCGATTCCACCTACTAGTTTGTATGACCATAGCGTATGGCCACTGGAAATCAACTGCTCCAGCTCCGCCCAACCCAGACGCGCTGCAGCCGCCATGAGCCATGGACCGTTCATCCTTCGGTCGCCAAGGCTGACGCTCTGCGGCCTGATGGAACCGGGGTCCATACACTTTCATCAGCGGCCGGCACTGATCGTCACGGTCGCGGACGTTCTCTTGCTCTTCTCCAGCCCGATGGATCGTTTCTGCCGCGCCCCATGGCGCCCCCAGCTCCCGGTTCTCGCCGGCAGCCTGGTGGCCGGAGCCCCTCTGCTGCTGGGGGCTGGGCCGGCAATGGCCCTCGAAGAGCTCGAGCTCCATTTGCCCCTGATCGGCGCCAACCTGGTGGTACGGCTGGATGAACTGAGCAGCGTCGGGGATCTGCTGGCTGGCCGCAGTGACCTGGCCGAGCTCGACCGTGCCAGCGATGGCGTGATCGGGCCGAAAGTGATGCGGCTGTTCAACCATCCGATCCAGCTTCCCCCCGGCGTGGCCAAGGGGCTGCAGGGCTCCGTGGGCTCACCATTGCTGCGGGAAGCCCTCCTGGCCACCACAGCTCTGGTACGCGTCGATGGTCTGCCCACCGATCTGAGCGGGGAGAAGCTCTCCCTTGCCCTGAGCCTCAGTGAGCGGGAGGGATCGGTGACGCTGCTTTCCCTGCTGCGGGCCATGCCCGGCAAGCGGGCTTCCATCGATCTGCAGCGCGCCCTGTTCTCCCTCGATCGGCTGCAGCGCCAGCAGGCACCGGCCCAGACCCTGCTCGCGAAACAGCCCGCGGTGGGAGCCGATCCGGATCTGAACCTGCCGGGCCGATACAGCGTGGGGCGCCGCGAGCTGCAGCTTCCGGTGTCCCATCGCCAGCACCCCCTGCGCAGCGTGGCCCTGCTGCCGCAGGGGGTGCATCCCATCGGCCTGGTGTTCATCTCCCACGGGCTGTGGGATGCCCCCGAGAACTTCGAGGGCTGGGGGCACCATCTCGCCAGCCATGGCTACGCGGTGCTGCTGCCGGAGCACCCGGGCAGTGACCAGGCCCAGCAGGTCGCCATGCTCTCCGGCGCCATCCCCCCACCGGAGCCCGAGGAGCTGGGCCTGCGCCCCCTGGATGTTCGCGCCCTCCTGGCAGCGGTGGATGCTGACCGCCTCGCTCTGGGCCCGATCCCCTCCGAGCAGGTGGTGGTGCTGGGGCACTCCTGGGGGGCGATCACCGCGCTGCAGCTGGCTGGCCTCAAGCCCAGCGACGGCAGGATCGGCCGGCGCTGCGAGAATCTGAACGATCCCGAGACGAATGTGAGCTGGGTGCTGCAGTGCAGCTTTCTGCGCTCTGCCAACCAGGCGGATGTGGCGGAACCCCGGGTGATCGGCGTGGTGGCCGTGAGTCCACCGATGCGGCTCCTCTTCGACCAAGGGGCCTCCAAGGTCATGAATGGCCGGGCCCTTGTGGTGAGCGGCTCGAAGGACTGGGTGGTGCCCTTTGGCCCCGAAGCCCTCACCCCCTTCCAGGGACAGCCGGAAAGCCGTGGCCATCAGCTGGTGCTGGCGGGGGGCGGCACCCACTTCAACCTGCGCCCAGGAGCAGCAGCCGACAAGGCCGTGCTGCGGGGTCTGATGCTCAGCTGGGTGCAGCAGGTGTTTGGCGCAGGCGACTCCGCCCGCCCCTCCGCGGGAGCGCCCCCCCTGCTGCCGGCAACCGGGTGGGGAGACCCCAGGGTGCCACTGGTCGAAGCCACCCCCGCAACGCAGAGGCCTCAGCAGAACATCACCGCCCCGCAATAGGCCTTGTTCCCACTGAACGAGGTGTGTAGTCCCACCAGGTTGTTCAGCCGACGATTGGGTGTGAGATCGCCAGGGTCGCAGGGTCATCGCCCGTCCCAAGGCCTCACCTGCCATGCCGAGCCACCCACTGGCCCGACTGACGCCGATCAGTCGGTAACGCCCGATCCGTCTGCACCTCGATGAGGGACTGCCCCTCAAAGCCCTTGCGGATCCGCTTGAACCTGGAGCGTTTGCCACGCCCAGCGGCAGATGCCTCGATCCGCAGGAATCACAACGGACCGGGGACCTACGACACCAGCGCTGCAAGCTCGGCCGTATCGCAAAACCCTCTCCGCGCACCGATCCACCTTCAGGAGGGTGATGAACGCCCTGGGGCTGTCAAGCGACCGCATTGCCTCGCGGTCTCTACACGCTCAGCCCGCGCGTTGCTCCATCTCGTTTTCAATGGCATTGCGGTAGGCGCTGATGAAATGGTTTGGGCCGATGTCACCAGCAGCAGATGTAAATGCCCACTGCTCACCCGCATGGACATACACCACATTTGCTGCGCTCGTCGGTGGCAGGTTGGGCACCAAGTCGGCCTGGTTGATGACCCTGTAGGCATTCGGAACAATACTGTTGAATGCCTCCGCGAAAGTTGGATCTCCGAGCCGTGGAGATGCATAGGTGTACAGCCTAAGATTTTTACGCAGTGCAGGGACCTTCTGCGAAATGTCCAGGGCAGCCAGGCTAGCCAACGGTGCACCAAGGCTGTGTCCTGAGAGATAGAGGGGCTTGTTCACATCTAATTGTTGTACGGCTTCGATGATGGCGTTACTGAGGCGACCATAGATCGTGGCGAAGCCGCGATGAACTCTGCCGCGAAAGCCCAGCGTGGGCACATCACCACTGGCAATCTGTTTGGCGTTGAGCGTCTGCAGCCATTCGTGTCCCCGCTGAGTGCCTCGGAGCACCAGCATGTGATGCTGTGGGCACGTGAGCACGAAACCCCAATACACGGGATAGCTCCACTGCTCCACCAAGGCCTGGCTCGCCACCCCCTGAATCCGGCTGCGAATCAGGTTAATTCCTGCCAGGAGAGGATCCTGCTTTTGCCGGTCGTTGAGGGGCACCTGCCTTTCGGCGGTGACCATGTCAGACCCTTTAATTGAGGCAACCTGCATGTAGCCAGACAAACGTTCCCCGAAACTGGGCAGACTATTGATGGCGCCCTGGTAGCGGAGATTGAACTTGCCGGTGAGGTATTGCTCTGTAGCCAGACGGCTCGCCAGGATCAACGTCTTCGAGATTGAGCGTTCATAGGGATTCGGTGGAGCTGTGAGGTTTAGCCCCGACAGGATGCGTTGCACCTCAGCAGAGGCCTCGATATCTCCCTCGATGGCCTGGGTCACGGCCTCTTCAACTGCCTGAGGACTGTTCAGGAACTGGGTTGTAAGCTCTGCCTGCCTGGAGAGAATCGTTCTGCGCCGCAAGGCACTACCTAACCCCGAAGCCATGCTGCCAATACCCAGGGCAGTCAAAAGAATCTTGCGGCGACGCCATTCAGGCATCGTTCACCTCCAGGAAAATCCTCGAATGACCACGCAGGAAGCCATTCATGAAGAACGTATTGAACGCAGCTCCCAGGGTCCAGGCTCCACTCATCAGCGCTGCCGACAGGGCAAAGCTTTCAATCCCTGGCACAATGGCACCGAGAAGTTCCAGTGAGAACCAGGCCAGCAACGCGATCGCGCAGGCGCCTACGGTATTTGCCATCTGGCCGAGCACCGCGATCGGATTGAGGCTGATCGCGAAGCGCCAGAGTCGCGCGATGTCCCAGACCATCTTGGTCACTAGCAACGCTGTGATCACAAGCACGGGGGTCAGAAAATCCCGAAAAAGCCCGAGGATTGCCAGCCCCAGTGCGTAATCCACCACCATTCCCTGCACCGCTTCATACCGCCCAACGAGGCGCTGCTGCACTTGCTGCTCGGTGTCCGCAGCACGTATGCGACCAGTGATCATCCGGGGATCTGGCACAAACTCCATGTTGCCAAGCATCGCATCTTTTTACGGGAATTGAGTGCAATGGAAACTGTCCATAGCTGTGTAGTGCCACCAGGTGGTTCCTGCTGACAAAGGGGTGTGAGGCCGACAGGGTTGAGGTGCGACCCAACAGCCCAAGGCCTCACACCCCATGCCTACACACCCCAAGGCCCGCCTGACACCGATCGGTCGGGAACGCCTGATCCGGCAGCATCTCCACTAGGCCGCTGCCTTGCTGAGCTGGCCGCTGACCTCAGGCACCAGCGCTGCACCCTCCGGAGGATCGTCCGGGGCTGAGTGCATTGGCTCCAGTATTTTAGATTTGCCCGGCGGGCTGTCTCGTAGACATCAGTTCGCTGCTGGCAAATTGCCGTGGCGGCTCCGCTGTGTCGTTGGTGGGGCGTCACCAATTTGATGCCGCTGTGGCGGTGCCGGTGGTTGTACCAGTCCACAAATGCAGCTACCCATTCGCAGGCCTCGTCTTTGCTGCCAAAGGTGTCCGGCGACGATTAGGTAGGCGCGCCCGCCTACGTAGTTGACACCGGGCAGATGGGCTACGTGGCGGAAGCTGCCTTTGCGGCGGGCTTGTGATACGCTCTTTTTATCAAGGCCAAAAACGCTTCTCAGGGAACCGTAATCTCCATCTCATCCAAGAAGGGCTGGCGACGCGTCCTCTTTTGGTGTAAATCTGCTCGTAATCCGTGAAGTCCAGCTGGAGGGGTTCGGTTATCCAGTCCAGTCTTATTCATAGATCTGGGCTGATTTTAGCGGGTTGTCTAGGGGTTCCTTAACTCACCGATTATCAAGCTTTCCTAAAATGTAAACTTAGGGCAAATCCAAATGAGCACAACAGAACAGATCGCCACTGCTCAGGCCATGGTCGCGCCAGGAAAAGGACGGCTAGCAATGGACGAGAGCAGCCCAACGTGCAACAAGCGATTCGCTGCCGTCGGCATTTCCCAGGCTGAGGAGGCCCGCCGTGCCTATCTGGAGATGATCCTGACCACCCCTGGATTGAGCGACTTTGTCAGCGGTTGCATCCTCTACGATGAGACGATCCGCCAGTCGGCCAAGGATGGAACTCCTTTCGTCGGCGTATTGTTGGCATCCTGGGACGCCTGCCGCCAGCGCTCCACCTGCTCTGGATACAGGCCCCGCTCACGGCAGTAGGCGCTGACCTCAGTGGCGTTAAGCCCAGCGGTCTCAAGCACCACCGTGAACTTGTCGGCAGCGCTCCAGCCCTCAGGATCCTTCTTGGATGCCTGCACAACTCTCCCTGCAACCGCCAGCCCTTCCTCCAGTTGTAGAGGGTCACCACGTGAATGCCAAGGTCTGCTAAATAATGGGCTACGCTCTGCCGCTGTGGCGCACTTATCCGCCACCTGACATCAGCCCTGATGGCCTTGCTGTAACGACGAATTGCTCTGCTCCATCAAGCCCCCTAGTGTAAAAAGTGGAGAGGCGTCATCTTCTCTGGCACATTGGGATCTTGGTGGTCATGGTGGAGAAGATCACTCAAATGCCCTGGCCCGATTAATGGGGTCAACGCGTCTGGTCCAAAATCTGTTCATGATCTCCATTTAGCGTTGCCCTTGCTCCGGATGGCACAGCTGGTGCCGCCAGATTACACACCACCACCATCGAAGGCATGATTCGATATGTCTAACTCGACATTCCGAGTCGGGACAAAGACGCGAAAGGAACAGTGATTTCTGACAAGATGCCGAAACTCATCCAGTGTTATGGGGACGCAAAGACTGATGTAGGCTCTGGCGAAGAGGCTTGCTGAGGGCGTTGATTTAGTCAGACGCTTTATACCAATACCGCCCAGTGAGAGCCTTCTTTCAATGATCACGCCAAGTTCAAACACGCCACTATGGGATAAGGCTATGTGAAGCCGGCTAGTGTCTTCTGCGGGTAGTATTAGGGCCAGGCGACAAGAGATGAATCGATTTCAGGCGTGCATCGCTCCCCCAGGTTACCTTTGTGGCGTCGCGTTGCCTTTAGATGTAGAATAGCACAGGAAAGCCCATTGGAAGATATTGATTGGGTTACAGACCCGAACAAGCACTTGGTCGTCATCATCATGCACCGACAGATCCACAGGGTCACTGTGAAGTACACTATTGAAGAGCCACATAAGCACACCCACCGGAGAATGGCAATGAAACGACTTAGAAACTTCTTTGCCCTGTCGATGCTTGCCGTGGCTATAGCCAGCCCTGCAATGGCCGTCGATTATGATGTTGTAATTAACAACGGCAGGGTCATGGACCCAGAGACCAATTTCGATGGTGTTCGAAACGTCGGTGTAAAGGATGGCAGAATCGTCGTTATCACTAAGGACGCAATCACAGGTATACAAACCATCAACGCCAGTGGTCACGTCGTAGCTCCGGGCTTTATTGACGGGCACCAGCACGCAACAGATCAGTTCAGTCGCAAGGTTAACTTGCGTGATGGCCTAACCACCCAGATGGATTTCGAAGCGGGAGCGGGCGACATCGCTAAATGGTATGCGAATGCCGAGGGTAAAACCCAGAGCAACTACGGCATGGTCGTGCTCACAACTTTTGCCCGTCTGTCGGTGCTGGACAGTCCTGAAATAGCGGCTAGTGGTAATGACATGGGCGGCCTGTTCTCTCATGTGGTGGGTGCCGCCGCCGCAAAGGCTAAGAAAGAAGGACGCAAGCCAGGCTGGTCTTCCACCTTGGCGAATAAAGAGCAGATGACCAAGATCATGGGTATCGTTGATGAAGGCCTTCGCCAAGGAGCCTTGGGCGTGGGCATTCCTGTAGGGTATATGACTACGGGTGTTACACAGTACGAGCTATACAAATACCAAGAGTTAGCATCAAAATACGGTCGTATTTCGAATGGGCATGTACGCTTTGCGGGTGTTAGACCTCCCACAGAGGGTCAATTGGGTGTTCAGGAGATGCTGGCCAATGCCATGGTTTTGGATGCACCGTTCATGGCATCACATCTGAACAGCAATATGGACTGGGAGTACACAATCCCGCTCATTAACGACGCAAGAGAAAAACGAGGGGCCAAGGTATGGGGCGAGGTTTACCCTTATGCGGCAGGCGGTACCATTGCTTCTACCGATATTCTTACAGAATCAAGCATGGCTCAAATGGGTATTACCTATTCTGATGTTTCAAACCTGGATGGCACACGTTGGGATAAAGCGATGTATGAGGACGTACGCACGAATGATCCCGGCAGATCGATTCTGATTTTCAACAACCCTCCTGAAGACATTGCTAAATGGATGGCTCAGCCAGGAGTTGTCATCGTCTCTGACGGTATGGCCATCCAGGATGAAAATCTCAACTATTACCCTTGGGATTCACCCTATGAGGGCAAGTCAGTCCACCCGCGCAGCGCAGGTACTCGCGCCAAGGTACTACGCATGGTTCGTGAAGAAAAGAATATGACCTTAATGGAAGCTATCTCTAAGATGAGCTACCTACACGCCAAGTACTTTGATGAGTTGGGTGGCATTAGCCAGTTCAGGACCAAGGGGCGAATGCAGTTAGGTGCTGATGCCGACATCGTCATCTTCAACCCTGACACCGTCAAAGACAATAGCACTTACGAGCCTGGCAAAGGCGCGCTACCCTCTACCGGTATTCCCTACGTGTTGGTGAATGGTGTAGTGGTTGTGAAAGATTCCGTGGTGCAAAAGGTCTTTCCGGGTAAACCGATTCGTTTCCCGGTTATGCAAAAGGGTCGGCTCGACCAGATTTCGATTGAACCAAGGACGTTTGACCCGAACCAGTGAGTTATACGAGGTTAAATGGAGCGGAGCCATGACTAATGGTCAACCCACACTACCTCCGCCACTGAAATCCGTACTGATAACCCCCACTGAAAAGGACCAGCAATGAACCGCCTGCGAATCTCCCTTTGCTCATTGGTACTGCCCTTTGTAATGGCCACGCCTGCATTGGCCGTTGATTACGATCTCGTTATCAAGAACGGACGGGTCATGGACCCTGAGACAAAGTTTGACGGTGTCGCCAACGTCGGTATCAAAGATGGCCGCATTGCCGAGATCAGCAAGAAACCGCTGAAGGGTACCAAGACCGTAGATGCCACCGGCCATATTGTGGCGCCGGGCTTCATCGACACGCATTTCCACTTCCAGATGCCTGTCGGCTACTCGCTCGGGCTGCGCGACGGCCTTACCAGCAGCATCGATTTTGAGATGGGCTGTGCGGGTTCCTTTATCGCGGCCTGGTACGAGGCGCGTGCCGGCGTGACCGGGGCCAACTATGGCTGCGCGGTCAGCCACGAATTTGCCCGCGCGATGTTCATCGACGGGTCAAATGGCGATTACTTGAAAGGCGGTCCCATAGCCGCTTATGAAACCCGGAAGAAAACTGGCTGGAGCCAGACGCGCCCAACCCTGGCACAGGGCAACGCGATTCTCCAGGAGATCGATAAGGGCCTGCAAGCTGGTGCACCCGGCATCGGCAGCACGGTGGGCTACATGAGGGAAGGCGTGTCTTCACGCGAGATGTTCGAGGTGCAGAAAGTCGGGGCACGCTATGGGCGCCCGACTGGCGCCCATACACGCTATACGCTCGGCAACGACACCTCGGAGGTTAACGGCGCGCAGGAACTCATCGCCAATGCTATAGCGCTCGGTGCGCCGGCGATCGTCTTGCACTACAACAACCCAGGCTGGAGGGTTACCCACGAATTGATTTCCCGGCTTCAGGATCGGGGCTTCAACATCTGGGGTGAGATCTATCCTTACGCTGCGGGCTCCACTACGTTGAATGCCTCTTTCCTGGCGCCGGATAGCTGGATCAAGCAGTTGGGTAACCGCTACGAGGATACCTTGCAGGATCCAGCAACTGGGAGATTTTATACCCTCGAGACATACAAGGCCAATGTGGCATCTGATCCGACCAAGCCGACCGTCGTGTTCAAGATGCCCGCCGAAGACGCGGCAAAGTGGTTGACGCTCAAGGGCGTGACCATGGGCAGCGACGCAGTTAGTGCCGAGCCGATCCTCGGCCCGTGGGATTTCCCGTTGGACCAACTAGGTAACACTCACCCCCGCACGGCTGGCGCACGTGGTATTACTATACGGCTAGGTCGGGAAAACGACATCCCTATGATGCAGCTGATGTCGATCCTCAGTTACAATGCTGCCAAGCATCTGGGTGATACCGGTCTCAAATTCATGCAGGAGCGTGGCCGCATCCAGACCGGCATGGTCGCCGACATCGTGGTTTTTGACCCCATACTCTTCACGGACAATTCAACCTACGAAAAGGGCGCTACCCCTTCGACGGGCATGAAAGCTGTTCTCGTCAACGGTCAGGTGACCGTGCGTGACGATAACGTGCTGCCTGTTTTCGCTGGACAGCCGATCCGTTTTGAGCCCGAAGCCAAGCCTCGCTTCGTGCCGATATCGTTAGAGGCGTGGAATAACGAATTCTCCACCGGGATGCCAAGTACCTTCTCCGGCGCATTCCCTCAGGGCGGCGGCAAGTGATCGTGTTGCAACTGAGGGGCAGGAGAGAGGATGCAGGGGGTATCCAACGCCCTGTTCGCCGTTGTCGCGATAGTGCCATTGAGCTTATTGGCCTGATGTAGCTAAGAATCTTCAAAATGGAAATCGAGAAATAAGCCAATCTCGATGAACTAACCTCTTTGCAGATGCAGGACGTCGAGCAGATCATCATTGTTAATGTTGATCTTGATTTTTCCGTCGAAAGGCTATCAAAAGTTTTCATATACAATGCCATCTCAAACCAGAATGGAGAGGACTTGGTTCCCCAGGATTTCAAGGACAAGTCGATTAGGGTCACGCCATGACCATCAGACTGTTCATCGATGACGAACCCCACCAGATCACGGCGCCGGTTTACTGCGCAGCAGAAGGCTGAGGCCGTGGGCAGGCCGATCAGAGCGGCTCCATGCCCTCACTGAGGGTCGCCAGAAAGGCGTCGTAGGAGAACAGGCGATTGCGCCGGCCGCCGGTGATCTCCCGTGCGATGCCGAGGTTCACCAGGGTCTCGACCGCCTTCGCGGCCGTGGGGAAGCTCAGACCGCTCAGCTTCTTGATCTGGTTGATGCTCGTGAGCGGCCGCCGGCGAAGGGCCTCGTAGCCCTGGCGCACGCTGGGGCACGAGCGCCCGACACCGTGCTTTCCACCCCTTCCAGAAAGAAGTCAATCCAGGCCTCCCATGCGCCATGCTGGCGCACGCCATCCAGCAGCTCGCAGCAGAGGCTGCGTGAGTACGCCGGCCCCGATGAGCATCAGCACGATCAGCAGCCGGCCCAGGCGGCCGTTGCCATCCAGGAAGGGGTGGATCGTCGCGAGCTGCACATGTGCTGGAGCGGCGCGCATCAGCACCGGCGGCGGCGGCCCGAAGAGTGCATTGCTCGGCCAGGTTTCGCCGATCCAGTTCTGGCTGCGGCGGAACTCGCCAGGCAGTCGATCATCACCGCGACCTCTGGCCAGCAGCCGGCCGTGGATCTCGCGCAGCAGGCGGCAGGAGAGGGGGAAGCCCTCCTTCAACCTGGCCAGACCATGTTCCTGCCCAGCCACGTAGGTGGAGATCTTCACCACCTCGTCAAACGGGACGCCGGGGCTTTCTCCAGTTCGAACAGCAGCAGATCGCAGAGGGACGCCTGGGTGCCCTCGATCTGGGAGGAGAGCAGGGCCTCCCGCCGCCTCTAGGCGTAGAGGAACATCTCGGGGTCGGGCAGCAGTGAGGAGACGCCAACGAGCTGGCCGCAGGCCAGCAGCGCCTGCTCGTGCAGCGCTTGCAGCGGTCCGTCCAGAGCAAGAGCGTCGCCGGCTTGAGGGCCCGCACGGCTTCCCCGGCGGTGCTGGTGATCTCGTCGTGGCCTCTAACGAGAGCTGATGACGAGGCTCGCGTCGATACATGTGGAAAACTCTGGGCGGCTTTTCGGCGGAATTGAGCCGATTTGCGCACATTCTACTGTCGATAATCGCTCAGATCGACTGCGGCGCAACCCGTGGGCCATTCTCAGGATGCCCTTCCCAAGGATCGAAGCTGAATGGCTCGGGCCGTCCGCCTCTCCTCGAGGTCAGATGCTTCTCTGCTCTGTTTACGAGGCAACGTTTGACAAGGTTCTAAGATGAACTCACACGACTGGTTTTTCTGAGGATTTGGGTTCTGGATTGTCAGCTTCCAAGCCAGCAGAGAGCTCACGCACTGCTTTTTTCACGGTATGGAAGTTGGTCGTGGCGCTCTCGAGGCCATACCTGCGCAGCTGGTGCATCAGATGCTGGGACGTGACCACCACGGCCAGTTTCAAGGCCCGGCCATCCAGCTCTTTACGCAACTGAGTGAGGGTTTTCGCGGCCGAATAATCAATGTCATCAATGCCGGTGGCGTCGATCACCAGGCCCTTGATCGCAGGCTGATTCTGCTGAATCAGAGCCAGGATCTCCTCCTTGAAGTGATCGGCATTGGCATAGAAGAGGTTGGCTTCGAAGCGATAGGCCAGAATTCCAGGAGCTGCAAATACACCTGGCGCAAGGGCCACCGTCTGCAGGTGGAAACCATCGGGACGCTCAGGATCGGGGGTCCAGAGGCAGGTGCGGGCCCGATAGGTGTGGCGCACCTGGTCGATGAGCGAGAGGATCACCGCCAGGGCGATGCCTTCCATCACCCCCACCAGCGCCACGCTCAGCACCGTGAGGGCAGCGATCACGAATTCATTCTTCTGCAATCGGTAAAGCTCAGCCATACCCCGGACGTCGATCAGTTTGATCCCGATCAGGAACACAATCGTGGAGAGAACAACATTGGGGATCAGACCCAGCGGCCCGGTGAGGAACAGCAGGACCAGGAGCACAACGATCCCGGTTGTCAGGTGGGTGATCTGGCTGCGCCCGCCTGCGGCATCCACCATCTCCGTTTTGGTGGGGCTGCCGTTGACCACGAAGGTGCCACTGATGCCGGCGCCGAGATTGGCGCAGGCAAGGCCGATCAGATCCCGGTTCTCCACGAAGGTTTCCTGGTAGCGCTGGGCATAGGCCCGGGAGGTGGCGGCACTCTGGGCGATGATCACCAGAAAGCAGGACCCGGCTGCCGCGAACACCCGGTCGTACCGCACCTCTCGCAGCGGTGGCAGAGACAGATGGGGGAGACCGCTGGGAACGGTTCCCACCACACTGATGCCATGGCTCTGGAAATCCAGCAGCCAGCTGGCCAGGACGGCTCCGATCACGGCGATCAGGGCCCCGGGCAGCTGTGGGGCCCATTTCTTTGCCACCAGAATCACCACGAAGACCGACACCGCCACAAGCGTTGCTGCCCCGTTGGCCTGGCCGAGGCGCTGAAACACCGACAGCACCTGTTCGAGGGCTCCCGATCCCTGCCTCGGCAGACCGACCAACCCGCCCAATTCGCCTGCGGCCACCTGGAGGCCAATACCGGTGAGCAGGCCGATCAGGGTGCTGCGGGAAAGGAAATCCGCCAGGAAGCCCAACCGGAACAGGGCGGCGAGCAGGAGCATCACCGCCACCACCAGGGCGGTGAGGGCGGTGAGGCCCACGTATTCAGGGGAGTAGGGAGCCGCCGCACCGATCAGGGTGGCCGCCAGAATCGCCGCCGTGGCCGAATCAGCTCCCACCACCAGGTGCCTGGATGAGCCCAGGGCCGCAAAGGCCAGCACCGGCAGCAGCAGGGTGTAGAGCCCTGTGATCACAGGCGTCTGGGAGATACGGGTGTAGCCCATCACCTCCGGTATCGCCAGCGCCGCCAGGGTGATGCCCGCTACGCCATCACGAACAAGGGTGCCGCGGGTGAGAGGGCCCAGGCTCTGGAACAGTGTTGATCGCATGCCTTGTGTCGTCATGGGGGCGGTGAATCTGAAGGCCTGCGGTGGGTCCCTGTCTTCACCAGTACGGACGCCGTGCTGCCGAGGCGGAGAATCACCGGTGGGGGCACATCCTCAACCTCGATTCTTACGGGAATTCTCTGGGCAAGGCGAATCCACTCGAAGGTTGGATTCACATTCGGCAGCAGGAATTCGCCCGTGCTGCCATTGTCCTGGGCGATACCCCAACCGATGCTTTCCACCTTGCCCACAAGGGGGTGGCGGGGATAGCTCATCAGGGTGACCGTGGCCTGATCTCCCGGCTGGATTCTGCCGATCCAGGTCTCACGGAAGTAGGCATCGATCCTGAAGCTGTTTCTGTCCACCAGGGCCAGGGCTGGCTGATTCGCCACCGCCTGGCTGCCCCGTTGCAGGTTGAGGTTGGTGACAAGCCCATCGACCGGGGCACGAACGGTGGTGAACTCGAGATTCAGCTCCGCGTTTCGCAGGGCGGATTTTGCCGCTCGCACCTGGGCATTTTGATCACCCGGCGCCCCAAGTTTGGCAATGGCCTGTTGCAGGGATGCTTGTGACTGGAGCAAGGCGGATTCTGCCTGGAGAATCGCAGCCTCGGATTCTGCCACATTGCTCTGGGCCGTGAGATAGGAAGCTGTCTGATCGTCGTATTGCTGCCTGGTGATGGCACCGGTTTTGATCAGTTGTGCTGCGCGGTCGAAATTGGCTTTGCTGTCAATCAATTGTGCATTCAGGCCGGTTAAAACGGCTTTTTCTTTGCTGATCACCGAGCGCGCTTGCTTCACATTCGCTCTGGCTGCTTCCACCTCCTTGGCCAGGGCGCTCACCTCATCGCGGGTGTTGTCGAGATCGGCCTTCGCCTGTTTCACACTGGCTTCAAACGTGCTGGGATCGATCTCAAACAGAAGCTCACCTTTCTTTACCGGTTGGTTGTCCTTGATCGGCAGGCGGATGATCGGGCCGGAGATTCTGGACGTCACCTGGATGACGGTGGCACGCACCTGGCCGTCCCGAGTCCAGGGATTGCGAATGTAATCCCATGCTTTAACCCCCAACAAGCCAAGTGCCACAA
>CAVYYO010000016.1:0-73062 GCA_963772735.1 uncultured cyanobacterium
GGAGCTGCATTCGAAATGACGGCAACTACCGCACCCGTCTTCTGTATCTTGATGTTATACAGCTAGTCATAGCATTATGGTCTTTGGATCTTCAGGGGTAGACCAGTTAATGTAAGGCCCGCTGTAGCCGCTTGCCTTTAGGATAATCCTGTCAACAAAGTGCAGCAGCCAAAACCACTCTTTGCTTGGCGAGTCAAATGGAAGAATACGAACTTTATCTTGATTATTCGCTTTCTCACAGTAAAAACGACCTTCATGAACAAGCTTATTTCTAGAAGCCACAAACCGATTAAGATCATTATCGCAATAGTCGAAGCCTAAGGCAGCCAGTAGCTCTCGTAGTTGCTCCTTGAATGTGGTGCGATTAAGGCCACCAAGATTCGAGTAAATTATCGATCTCTGCGTTGATGTGGTCTTGTCACTTATTGCACTTCGCACTGCGTCCTTAATTAATCTTAGCAAATGGCCATAATCATTCTCTAGAATGCCCAGCGGACTGATGTCTCGGGCAGATTGAAACTCCGCCTTAAGCATCTCAACTGCAATCACAAGCTTTAGTGCTCTTGCTTGTAGAAAATCACCTTCTGCTTTAGCATCAAGATACGTGTCAATGACAGCGTGGGTAAGGCCAGCTAGTTTGCGTTCACTAACTCGATCCTGGTTTCCAACAACTCCAAGAAATATCTCAAGAAGTTTACTGCCTCGTCTTAAATCAATAAGCGGAAGTGGGACGTATCCCTTGGTGACGTGCAACCCATAATGACTTCGAGCAATCCAATCATTCGTCGAAATCCAGTCCGTATGCGCAATCCACTGAACCTTGGTGCCAACTGCAATCGAAAGAAGGTAGCATACTTCATTGACTAACTCAATATCGGATTTGATGGAACTGCTTGCTTCTAATTCGAGTTCCGCTGTTGGTAGCACATCGCGAATGGCACTCAGCCGCTTAAGGTTCATTAGACTTTCTTCCATTGCTCTTATGACAATATGCCTTCCGTGAAATAAGAATGAAAGGCTGCGGGTTATGCCAGCTAGATTCACAAGAATAAATGTGCGTCGACAACATGGAAGCTCAGAAGATCTTGAGACTTTTAGGTTGGCGTTAAGTGCGAGGCATGTGCCTTCAGCCGGCCTTGTATGGGGCAGATATGGTGTCTCATAGATATTGCA
The DNA here is from genome assembly GCA_963772735.1 of uncultured cyanobacterium. Classification (GTDB taxonomy): domain Bacteria; phylum Cyanobacteriota; class Cyanobacteriia; order PCC-6307; family Cyanobiaceae; genus Cyanobium. Next base: position 1,174 of record CAVYYO010000016.1, read on the forward strand.
CAAAGTCTCGACATTCAGCCCATCATGAGTCATTCCAGAAAATGAATTAATGTCGCTTTTGCCGATGACAAGATCCCATAAAACCTCTTCACTTACACAGAGAAGAATAACTTTGCCGTTTTCAGTCTGTGAAGCAACAAATCTGCATTTAACTTGTTGTTCAGTTGAAAGAGTTAGGACGCCTTCTCCTCTGTAGATCTCTAGGGGGTCTCCGTAGTGATTGAGATCGCCTTCAGTAAGCATGTTGTAAAAGTAGTCTTACTTTGTGTCCGTATAACGCCGCCCCTGAGTGGCAGGCAAGGAGTATGTGGTGGCCCAGCAGAGAGTAAAAGGTGGCCTGTCCACTCGAGGGGCTTGTTGGATGGGCTCTCTAGAATTGGTCAAAGATGTTCCGCCTGTGATACTGCAGGAAGGCAGGATTGATCGGAGTAACACCTGGGGAAGCCATTGTTCGCTCTTGTATCGCGACAAGGCGTTCCCGAAGTGGCCCCGAAAAAGAGGAACACCGACTAGAGACAATCACGGACAAGTCGTCGTCTATTGAAATAAAGCCTTTATCAAAATACTTGTCAAACTCGATGAATAGACAAAGTCCATTCGCTGGGTCACTTCTTTTGCTCTTGTCGTGACTCCATGGAATAACATGGCTGGCAACAAGCAGGCTTGCCTCGGTAATGCCCGATATGCAGCACTTAGACTTGAAGTTTGAGAGGACTAAGGACCTAAACTCCGACTGCCCGATCCGTATCTTGACATTTGCAAGCGCATCTTCGATTGTGTAGTCTACATCAAACTCATTGACTAAAGCTCCAAAGACGGGAGAAAGCTGAGAGCCGGCGTCGACATAGAACTCAGTGATATCAATAGAATATGCCGAGTTTGCGCGCATCATGAAGACGTTATTGACAATCGTGGCGGTCCATCGCCGCAGACCTTTATCCGCCAACTTCCCGCTTGTCATTAGGCTTTCAGTGAACAAGTGTTCAAGCCTTGAGAAAGGGATGCAGAAGTAGTGATCAACAGGGGTATTGCCCCAGAGAACTATATTGAAAGATAAGCCATGCCTCTCTTTCAGACCATCTATCACCCCTTTGCTAAATCCGCACCACTTGTTCTTAGAGTCGGCCTTTTTGATGTAGTTATTGCCGCCTTGCTTATAGCCTATGAAGATTTCACCGATGTTCATGGACTCTTCGCAGGATGCGTTCGCGATCTATGTCTGTTTCTTAATCTTGGCCATGGCTGCAAGCTTTGGCAATCAGTTGCCCACCTCCGCTTTCGGCGGCTCCATCCAACGCTCCAGATCAGAAGCGGGAAGAGATCTCAGCATAGAAAGCTGTTTCTGCCCCGTCTTCTGCATCTGGTTGTTGGGGGGTGACACTAGAACTGGACAACCTTTCATGTAGCATCACTCTCGCTTAGGCAAGGGCCATCGCTAATCAACAAAATACCACCTTGGCTCGCAGGCTCATCTTGCCTCAGATTGTAATCAATGTCCACGAGATCGTTAATGACGATCCTCCAGACTGATGAGAGCAGATGCGCAGATCGCATTCTGGCCAAATTCAGATGCTCTTCTCGATTCGAGAATCTGTTATCAGGGATTGATGGGTTGTAGAGGCTAAGATATCTAGCCACATCCACACTCGGGCTCTCACTTCCGTGTACAAGCAGATTACGCAATTAGACGTACTTCCGCAAATCTTGGCGGCATCCTATCCTTATTGAACCATGCCTGGGTAACACATGCTGATTCGCATATAGCATCAAGCATGACGTACCGTAATACTGGATCGTGGGTGTGCCGCGCTATATCCCAAGCACCAATTCTAAACTCTGCAGACTCGTCATTCCAGCCGCAATGGCTATGGGGCATCTGAACCTGATGATCCCATCCTGTGGGAACTCGAATCGTAACCCCGAGCGGTGGCTCAGTGCATAGATCTTTGCTTTTAGGAGCTTTCCAGTCAAAGCATTAATCCTGGAAAGTTCCCGTGCAATCCATCGGTTAGCGAGTCTCGTGAACTGCTCGTCATCATCCTCGGGTGTACGTAGAAGAATAAAGTCAACGAGTCTCACCTTCGACATTACATTTTGCTTGTGCCAGCAGCGACCGCTCAGGTTCTTGAAGTCCGGGAATGGTGTACTTTATGGAATAGGCTGCACTCTGGCCTTGGTGAGTTGACATCGCTAAGTTAAAACCTTCAATAATGTTAGAAAGTGCTGGTTAATGACTGTTTGCAGAATGTAATCAAGGCCTCCGGCGGCATCCACCCAACAAGTGTTTGGGCAGTCCGCATAGCACTCCATCCACCCACCGCAGTTTCCGCATAACATGCCGAGGCCAGCACCCAAGAATAGCTCAGGTCGCATGCGCCGCATAGGTTCTCAGGGGTGAGGTGGTTGCGGCCCAGCAACTTGGGCTGATCCGTATAGCCTCCTGATTTTAGCCTCTGCTTCTCCGGGTTTCCTTGGCTTCGGTCTCTGTCTCTGAAGCGAGCAGATCCGCCGGGCTTCTAAACCCAACCGCTCCCCGACTGAGCACATGTGTATAGATCATGGTGGGCTTTATTTCGCTTTGCCAGGGCCGCCTAACAACTCCATAGGCGGTTCAGAGATCCACTCGCGCCACTGGCAAGAAAGCCGCCTATGCACGGACCGTTTTCCATGCCGATCGTCCAAGTCCCCACCGCTCAAACAATACTCTCGAATTCGCGTCCAGGAGTCCGAATGCATAACGGACCCGTGATGCACGTGGTTTTGGGCTTGGTGCCACGGTTCCCATCGGCGGTTTGTGCCTTACGGACCATCCAGTGACATTCTGGGGGTCTTCCATTGCCGCCCATGTCGCACAGACTGCAAGGGGCCGCTTCGCCGGGATCCCTTTTCTAAAAGGCGTTCCCAGTACTACGAGCTGCAGTGACGGGATGCATCTCTGGAACCGAGATGCACCCACCACACTGCCGTCGGCCCATCAGAGCAGGTCCGCGGGGCTGCGCACGCCGCAGGGCCCCCGGTTCAGCACATGGGTGTAGATCATGGTGGTACGCACATCGCTGTGCCCGAGCAGCTCCTGGATGAAGCGGATGTCCGCGCCCCGCTCCAGCAGGTGGGTGGCGAAGGAGTGCCGGAAGGTGTGGCAGCTCACCGGTTTGCATAGCCCCGCGGCCACAACGGCCCGGCGCACCTCCTTCTGCACGATGGAGGCATCCAGATGGTGGCGTCCCTCCTTCCGGCTGGTCGTATCTCTCCAGCGCCTGCTCTGGGGGAACACCCATCGAGGGCATGCAGGGCCCGAGCCTCCTTGAGATGGCTGCGCAACGGCGTGATCAGCCGCTCTGGCAGCAGGGTCAGCCGGTCCTTGTCTCCTTTGCCGCTGCGCACCGTGGTCTCCCTGCGCTCGAGGTCGAGATCCTTCACCCGCAGCCGCAGGGCCTCCATCAGCCTCAGGCCACTTCCGTAGAGCAGTCCGCTCACCAGGGCCGGGGTCCCCTCGAGCTGCTCCAGCACCTTCTGCATCTCCGTCGGGGTCATCACCAAGGGAGCGCGACGCTTCACGCGCGCCCGCACCACTCCGGTCAGCTCTCCCGGATCGATCCCCAGCACGTGGCGATAGAGGAACAGCAGTGCCGAGAGCGCCTGGGTCTGGCTGGAGGCGCTCACCTGCTGGTCCACCGCCAGGTGGGTGAGGAAGGCATTGATCTCCGCCTGCCCCATCTCTCGCGGTGGCCTCAGCCCATGGAACCTCAGAAAGCGCCGCACCCACTGCTCGTAGGTCCCGATGGTGCGGCGGGCGTAATGACGCACGGCCAGCTCCTCCCTCAGCTTCTCCAGCAAGCGTGCGGCTCGTCGTGGGTTGGCAGGTGGGTTGATCGGTTGGCGGCGGACCCTGCGTCCAGCATTCCCCGCCCGGTCCAAACCGTGCTCTTTAGGGTCCCTCCATCCATCGGCTCCCAGGGCCGCGCGCCTGCGATCCCCGTCCATGTCCGCGAGCCCCAATCCCCTGCTGGGCCAGCTGCGCGATCGCCACGGCCAGCTGCAGGATCTGGACACCAAGGGCTCGGGCGCCACCCCCTGGAGCCGCGGCGGTGACGGCCGCCTCACCTGCGCCGCCGCCTGGGCTTCGAGGACGATGCGCTGACCGCCACCCTCGCCCGCTGGAACCTGCCGGAGACGCCGATCCGGCCGTTGATTGAGCGGATCTGGGCCGCCATCGACGAGCAGGACGACTGGACGCCCCTGCAGCAGTGGCTGGCGCTGACGGTGATTCCCGAAGCCTCCGACCGGGGGTGATCCGGGGCGGTGCGGTTACCCCGACCGGAGACACGCCCCGTGTCAGGGGCTACAGCCCGCCCCGGCGGTGTCTTCTACAACACGCCGAAGCTCAGGCTTTCCCCCATCGCCGCGATGCCATGACCTCCGAACAGGCTGCCCAGCTGATCGACAACACCCTCGATCTGGTGCATCAACGCCTGCTGGATCTGGAATCGCAGTCCCTCGATCACGAACACCGGGCCCTGGCCGCCGAATTCCGGGAGTGGCGCCAGCCCGCCGGCGGCCACATCGACCTGATGGTGTTTCCGGGCCTGGCCGAATCCTGAAGGTTCAGGGAACAGCCTTCCCACCGCTTCAGACCGTCCGCTGCTTCCGCTCCAGCCAGCGCCAGTAGAGCAGGCCGCTGCATGCCGGCCGCCACCAGTCCCACCAGGGTCGAGCCCACCAGCAGCCGGGCGGTGAAGCTCCAGCCCAGCTGGCCCAGGGTGTCGTGGCGCAGCATGGCGCCACCGGGCCAGTCCTTGCCGGGCCCCAGCACCAGGCAGCCCAGCTGGTAGTTGAACCAGTAGAGGGGCACGTAGGTGATCGGATTGCTGATCCAGGTGCCGGCCGCCGCCAACAGGTGGTTGCCCCGCACCAGGCTGGCCAGGGCCACCCCCAGCAGGGTCTGGAAACCGAAGATCGGGAAGCAGCCCATGAACACCCCGGCCGCCAGGCCCCGGGCCCGCTGGCCGTGGCTGCCCTCCTGCCGCCAGAGCCACTCGATCCCCTGCCGCAGCTTCCTTCGCAGCGCGCCCAGTGCCCGCGGCAGGGACGGAGACTGACGGCGAGACGGTGCCATGCAACCAGTGACGCGTGGAGAGGGCATGGATGGGGCGAACCTTAACGGGGAAACCATTGCGGCGATCGCCACCGCCGTCGCGCCCGGGGCCGGCAGTGTGGCGATCGTGCGGCTCTCGGGTCCGGCGGCCGAGGCGATCGGTCGGCGCCTGTTCGTGGCCCCAGGCGCCCAGATCTGGGAGAGCCACAGGGTGCTCTACGGCCATGTGGTGGATCCGGCCGATGGCCGGCGGGTGGATGAGGCCCTGCTGCTGCTGATGCGGGCCCCCCGCAGCTTCACCGGTGAAGACGTGGTGGAGTTCCACTGCCATGGCGGCCTGATCGCCGTGCGGCGGGTGCTGGAGCTGGTGCTGGCCGCCGGCGCCCGCCTCGCCGGCGCCGGGGAGTTCAGCCAGCGGGCCTTTCTCCATGGCCGGCTCGACCTCACCCGGGCCGAGGCGATCGCCGAGATGATCGCCGCCCGCAGCCGCCGGGCGGCCGACCTGGCCATGGCCGGCATCGACGGCGGCCTGCAGCACCGCATCACCGGCCTGCGGGAGCGGCTGCTGGATCAGCTCGCCGAACTGGAGGCCCGCGTCGACTTCGAGGAGGACCTGCCCCCCCTCGACGGGGCGGCGGTGCAGGCCGAACTGGCGGCGGTGCGGGGCGAGCTGGAGCGCCTGGTGGCCGAATCCCGCCAGGGGGAACTGCTGCGCGAGGGCCTGCGGGTGGCCATCGTCGGCCGGCCCAACGTGGGTAAGTCCAGCCTGCTCAACCTGCTCAGCCGCCGCGAGCGGGCCATCGTCACCGACCTGCCCGGCACCACCCGCGACCTGCTGGAAAGTGAGCTGGTGCTCGACGGGGTGCCCCTCACCCTGCTCGACACCGCCGGCATCCGCCCCACCACCGACCGGGTGGAGCAACTGGGCATCGCCCGCAGCCGCCAGGCCCTGGCCGCCGCCGACGTGGTGCTGCTGCTGTTCGATCTGGTGGACGGCTGGACCGCCGCCGACCGGACACTGATGGCGCTCGTGCCCGAGGGGGTGCCCCTGCTGCTGGTGGGCAACAAGCTCGATGCTCTTGAGCGTGGCGATGGCGCCGTCCCCGCCGCGGCCCCTGCTGTGGCGACGCCTGCCGGCGCCGGTGGTGTCGATCAGCGCCCTCACCGGCGAGGGCCGCGAAACTCTGGTGGCGGCGTTGCTGGCCTGCTGCGGCGCCGGTGAGATCCAGGGGCTGCAGGTGGCCCTCAACGCTCGTCAGCGGGAACTGGCGGCCAGCGCTGCCGCCAGCCTCGGGCGGGCCCTGGAGACGGCGGGCCAGGGGCTCCCCTGGGACTTCTGGACCATCGACCTGCGCGGTGCCATCCAGGGCCTGGGGGCGATCACCGGTGAGGAGGTGAGCGAGGCGGTGCTGGATCGGATCTTCTCCCGCTTCTGCATCGGCAAATAGGCGCCCCGGCCATCACGAAATCCTCACGCTTGTTGACCGTCGGTCGGCCTGGACCAATGCTTGGAGGCCGATCGAGCGGCGACGGATGCAAACCATCGACTGGCTCTGGATCCTCCATCCCGCCCTGGCGGTGGTGGTGATCTATCCCCTGATCGGCATGGTGGCCCGCCTCGGCATCCAGGCCCGGGCGCGCCGCGTCGAGAAGGCCAAGCTGCCCCCCACCACCGGCCGCGATCATGCCGATCTGGGCCAGTGGCTGGCGGCGGGGGTGGTGCTCCTGGTGCTGGTCGCCCTCACGGTGGTGATCGCCACCAAGCAGCCGCCGGGGGCCTTCGAGGGCGGCGTCGGCCGCGCCCTGCAGCTGGTGCTGGTGCTGCTCGGCACCCTGGTTTCCCTGCTCGCCCTCTGGCGGGTGAAGGCCAAGGGCTACCGGCTGGTGTTTGCCCTGCTCACCTGGGCCGGTGTGCTCGGGCTCGGCGCCCAGCCGGAGGTGTGGCGCCTCAGCGACGACCCCTTCAGCGCCGCGTTCTGGCAATCCCACTACTGGTCGGGGGTGGCCGTGGTGGGGCTGATGATCTTCTCCCTGGCGGCCCGTCCGGAGATCCTGCGCGACCTCCGCTGGCGCCGGCTGCACCTCACCGCCTCGGCCCTGGCGGCGGTGCTGTTCGTGGTGCAGGGCATCACCGGCAGTCGCGATCTGCTGGAGATTCCCCTGTCCTGGCAGAAGCCCACCATCTATGCCTGCGATCCGGTGAAACGGGTCTGCCCGCCCTTCGCCCAGCCCGGCAGCTGAACAGGCCCACCGCAGACGGCGCCCGCATCATGGGTGGGCTTCGCGCCCCCCGCCGTGGCCGGTCTCCCCGTGCTGCCCCTCACCCCCGCCCTGGAGGCCCAGTTGCGGGCCTGGCTGGCGGAGGACATCGGCCGCGGCGACCTCACCGCCCCGGCCCTGATCGGCCGCGGCGGCCGGGCCCACTGGGTCAGTCGGGGGGATGGCGTGTTCTGTGGCGGGGTGCTGGTGGGGCCGCTGCTGGCCCTGCTGGATCCCTTCTCCTCCGTAAGGCTGCTGGTGGGCGACGGGGAGCCGGTGGCTGCCGGCCAGCGGTTGCTGGAACTGGAGGGGCAGGCGACCGCCCTGGTGGCCGCGGAGCGCACGGCCCTCAACCTGGCCATGCGCCTCTCGGGCATCGCCACCGCCACCGCCGCCCTGGTGGCCGTCCTGGCCGGCAGCGGCGTGCGGCTGGCGGACACCCGCAAGACCACCCCGGGCCTGCGGGTGCTGGAGAAATACGCCGTGCGTTGCGGTGGTGGCTGCAACCATCGCCTCGGCCTCGACGATGCGGCCATGCTCAAGGAGAACCACCTGGCCTGGTCAGGCGGGGTGGCGCGGGCCATCGCGGCGGTGCGGGCTTCGGCCCCCTGGCCGGCACGGGTGATCGTGGAGGCCGAAACCGCGGCCGAAGCCGAGGCGGCGGTGCGGGCGGGGGCCGATGCGGTGCTGCTCGACGACTTCACGCCGGCGGCCCTGAAGGCGCTGGTGCCGATGCTGAGGCAGCTGGCGCCGGCCGTGATGCTGGAGGCGTCCGGGGTGCGGCCCGACCAGCTGGCGGCCTACGCCGCCACCGGCATCGATCTGATCTCCACCAGCGCCCCGGTCACCCGCAGCCCCTGGCTCGATCTGAGCATGCGCTTCGAGTCGACCCTCGCCTGATCCCTGCGAGGGCGGCCGGGCCGGTGAAGAATCCCCACGGGGCCGCTTCGCCCGTCGGCTTTGCGGCCAAACCTTGCCACAGTGGCAGGAACGACCCCCGCCCCCCCTTCGTGCCGCAGCGCGTCCTTTCGTCCGGGCATCCCTCTGCCAATATCGCCAGGGTCGTGGGCCTCGTCGCCGGCCTTGCCGCTTCCCTGACCCTGCCGCTGGCGGCCCGGGCGGAAACGGTGATCGAGCAGGCCGCCCGCACCGGCGAGATCACCATGGCGGGCCCTGTCGACGTGGTGCCGCTGGCCTTCGTGGACGACAGCAAACAGCTGGTGGGGTACAGCCTGGATGTGGCCCGGCGGATCGAGGCCGAGGTGGCCGGTTACCTGGGCCGGCCGGTGAAGGTCGTCTACACGGTCCAGGAGGATCCGGCGGCCCTGTTCCGTGACGTTCACACCGGTGATGTGGACCTGGCCTGCGGGGTGCAGTTCACCTGGGAACGGGAGATGCACGTCGACTTCTCCGTGCCCTTCGGCCTCTCTGGCATCCGGCTGCTCACCCGCCAGGGTGGGCTGGACGGCGATCCCGCCGCCCTGGCGGGCCAGAGGATCGGCGTGGTGAAGGACTCCCTCGGCAGCGCAACCCTCACCACCCTGCAGCCGAAGGCGGTCGCGGTGCCCTTCGACGGCATCGAGCCGGCGGTGCGTGCCCTGATGGCCGGAAAGGTGACGGCCGTGGCCGGGGATTCCATGCTCCTGGCCGGGGCGGTGGAGGGCCTGGGCGGCAAGGGCTACGGACTGGTGCCCGCCCAGGCCTTCAGCCGCTACGCGGTGGGCTGCATCCTGCCCGAGAATCAGTCCACCTTCCGCAATCTGGTCAATCTGGCCATCGCCAAGCTTCTGCAGGGCTACCTCAACGGCAACCCGGCCGATGTGGCGATGGTGGAGCGCTGGCTGGGTCCGCAGGGCATCCTGGAGCTGCCGTCCGAAGTGATCCGGGCCTACTTCCAGCAGGTCCTGCTCGGCTATGAGTCGATCAGCGTTCCGGCCGCCTCCCCTTCCTCCACAGCCCCCTCCTCCACCGCCGCCCCCCGGTGAGTCGTCCCATGCCCATCACCTCCCGCACGGCCCTGCTGGGCGCTCTGCTGGCCATCGCGGCCCTGGCCGCACCACCGGCGGTTCAGGCCGGTGCGGCCGCCGAGGCGACGACCTCCACGATCGAGATGCGCCTGCGGCGCATCGCGGCGGCGATCCGCGAGCGTCAGGGGGGTGCTTCCGAGAGGCCGGACCCGGCCCCCGGCGAAGGCCAGCTGGCCTTCGGCTTCGGCAACGGCGGCCGCCGTTCCTTCGTCAACGGCGCCCGCGGCGGCTTCGGCAACGGCCGCGGCTACCGGGGCGGCTTCGCCAACTTCCACCCCTATTACGGCAGAGGCGGGGCATTCGCCAACGGCAGGGGTGGCTTCGTCAACGCCAGATATGGCGGCGGCTTCGTCAACGGCCGCCCGTACCGCGGCGGCGTGTTCCGCAACTGGTAGGCCCATGCCGCTCCCGCCGGTCGGCTGCGGCCCCCTCTCGCTGCTGGTGGTGCAGCCCACGCCGTTCTGCAACCTGGATTGCGATTACTGCTACCTGCCGGAGCGCGACAACCGGGGCCGGCTGGATCCGGCCCTGCTCGAACCCATCCTGGAGCGGGTGCTGGCCAGTCCCTTTCTGGGGGAGTCGCTCACCCTGCTCTGGCACGCCGGTGAGCCCCTGGCCGTGCCGATCGCCTTCTACGACGAAGCCAGCGCACGCATCCGTTCGGCGCTGGCCCGCCATGGTGGCCCGGCCGTCGAGGTGAGACAGGCGATCCAGACCAATGGCACCCTGATCAACGGGGCCTGGTGCGACTGCTTCGAGCGCAACGGCATCGATGTGGGCGTCAGCCTCGATGGCCCCGCCTACCTGCACGATGCCCATCGCCGCACCCGTACCGGTCTGGGCAGCCATGACGCCACCATGCGCGGCATCGGTTGGCTGCGGCAGCGTGGTCTGCCCTTTCACGTGATCAGCGTGATCACCGAAAACGCCCTCGACCATGCCGAGGCGATCTTCGACTTCTTTCTCGCCAGCGGCATCGAGGAGGTGGGCTTCAACATGGAGGAGACGGAGGGGGAGAACCGGGTCTCCAGCCTGGAGGGACCGGGCACAGAAGCCCGCTGGCGGGCTTTCCTGCAGCGGTTCTGGGACCTCACCGGCCGCCGTCCCGGTGCGCTGCGGCTGCGGGAATTCGAGCAGGTCTGCGCCCTGGCCTGCGGCGATGAGCGCCTCGAGCGCACCGACATGAACAAACCGTTTGTGATCCTCAACGTGGATCACAAAGGAAATTTCTCCACCTTCGATCCGGAACTCCTGGCGGTGAAGACGCGGGAGTACGGCGATTTTGTCCTCGGGAACGTCCGCACCGACAGCCTCGAATCGGTGCTCGCCACCGAGAAGTTCCAGCGGATCCACCGCGACATGGCTGCCGGGGTGGAGCGTTGCCGCCAGAGCTGCGACTATTTCGGCCTCTGCGGAGGTGGTGCCGGCAGCAACAAATACTGGGAACGGGGCAGCTTCGATTGCACCGAAACCCAGGCCTGCCGCTACCGCATCAAGGCCGTCGCCGATGTGGTGCTGGCGGGCATGGAGCAGGAACTCGCCATCAGTGCCGACTCAGACCAGGCCCTGGGTGGGGGGCTCCCAGGCGGTGGTCGGTGAGGGGAAGAAGCCGACGGCGGGGAAAGGCGACCCCAGCGGGTCGCTGGGGGTGGGTTCCGCTTCGCCACAGCAGCTGAGGGGCTCCAGGGCGGGGAAGGGAGCTGAGGTGATCGTCAGATCCTCGGGCAGGCGATCCCCTTCAGCCCCGTGGTCATGGTCGAAGCCGTGGCCCTCCTCCGGGGCGAGCCGGTCCGCCGAGCCGGTGATGGGATCGATCGGGTTTCCGGCAGCTCCCGAGCCGCTGGCCAGGAACACCAGCCGATCCACGTAGAGGGTGTCGAACGACTGGTCCCCGGTGCCGGCTCGGGTGTCGATGGCCCTCACCAGCACCTCGCCACTGACCGGGCTGGGCAGGTCGAAGGTGAGGGTTTGCTCGGTGCTGTTGTTCACGGTGAAGGCCGTCGCCCACTTGCGCCCGCCATTGGTGGAGTACTGGATCCTGAAGTTGTCGTTGGAACCGGCGTTGCGATACCCCTCGAAAACCAGCTGGCTGGCATTGCTGAGGTTGTCGAAGGTCCACCGGTACTCCTTCAGGGTGATGGCGGTGCCGCCTTTCTTGAGGAAGCTGCCTTCGGTGATGGCCAGGCGCTGGTTGTCGCTTGCATACGTCGTCTCCAGGGGCCCCACCACCGTCGGTGCCTGGATGTAGTTCACCCTGCTGGTCAGCCCTCCAGCGCTGGCCTGGAAGGTCACCGGGCCGGAAGGCGGAGGCGTGGCGACATCGTTGTCGCTGTTCTCGGCCGAGACCGTCGGACCGCTCAGCCCATCGAAGGCCGCATCGCTGCTGGAGCTGCTCAGCAGGATGGTGTAAGGCTGAGCGCCATCCACGAGGCTGTCATCCACCCCCTCGATGGTCACGGTCTGGAGGCTCTGCCAGTTGGCGGCGGTGAAGACAAGCTGGCTGTCGATGACGTTGCCTTCACCACTGTCGCTGCTGCTGATCCGGAGGAACACATCACTGGTGGGGGCGCGGGAGAGACCCACCTGGAAACTGGCCCTGCCACCGTCCTCCGTGGTGATCAGGGTGCCCTCCGAGCTCACCAGGATCGAGGCTGCCGGCAGGGGGGGCGGGGGAGTGGATGAGGTGGACACCAGCGAACCCTCCTGCACCGTACCGCTGAGCATGTACTGGCCGAGGCTGCCGTAGTCGGTGTAGCCGGTGGGGGTGGAGGAGAAGGGGTTGCCGGCTCCCACACCGTCGATGCCGAGGTAGTAGGTACCGGCGTCGAGCTCGATGGAGAAGCTGGCCGTGGTGAGATCGGTGGGGTTGAAGGTCTCGACGACGCTCTGATCGGCCCGATAGAGGGTCGCGGCGATGTCCAGGTTGGGGCCCCGGGCGGCGAGATACTCGGTGCTGAAACTGCCGCCGCTGCTGATGTAGGCCCTGGAGGCGTTGACGATGTCGAAGCTCACCAGACCGGTGCCGGTGTCGAAGCGGAACATGTCCACATCGGTGTTCCGCTCGATGACGCCGAAGCTGCTGAAGCTGCTCCCGCTCAGGGCCGTGGCGGCGGCGAAGCCGTTGCCGTGGTCATCGGCGGTGTAGGAGAAACCGTTGCCGTTGCTGATCGCGGCCAGGTCGTCCTGGCTGTTGTCGGCGCCGGAGTACTGCCCCTTGCTCCACTGGGTGAGGTTTTCGTCGGCCCCCAGGAAGGGGGCGCCCATGATGGTGCCCCAGCTGGTGGCTCCACTGCCATGGCCGGCGTAGTAGGCGGTGGAGCTGGATCCATCGTGGGTGAGGCCAAGGGCATGGCCCACCTCGTGGCTGGCGGTTTCGGCAGCGGTGTATTCGCTCTCGTTGAACACCAGCGCCACATCGTCGGTGCTCCAGTTGAAGCTGTCGTAGTAGGCCGTCCCACCGCCGCCGGCATTCGTGATGGCCTTGCCGGTCAGGAGGTTCAGGTTTTTGGTGAAGGCCACCCGGATGCCCCAGCGGTCATCGCCGGAGCCGGATTTGCGGAGGTTTTCACTGCCTGGGTCCTCCGTGGTGACGTTGACTTCGAAGGGGGCGAAGTCTTCGGCGACGCGCTGCCAGATCCTCTGGATATTGGTGAGTGCCGCCGAATCAAAGCTGGTGTAGATACTCTGCAGGCTGAGGGCGCCTCCGTTTTCCCATGGGGTGCTGTTGATGGCAAAGCCGTCGAAGTCGAGGAAGATCGTCTTCGTGGCATTCGGGTTGCTGTGCAGCTGGAACACCTTGCTGAGGTCCACGCCCACCTCGAGGGTGGTCAGACCTTCCAGGACGATGGGGGCCCGGTCGGTGGTGTCCGAGATGGCTGCGGCGGGGTCGTTGTCGATGGTCAGCAGGCTGCAGTCCTTGCAGGCGCAGCAGGGTCCCCGCTCACCGGCGGCCGGGGCGGTGGCCCCGGGGAAGGAATCGCTCAGCAGCTGATGGCTGTTGAGGGCCACGGCAGCAGTGGACGGTATCTCGACACCGTTCTGGAAGAACGTTCTTGCTGCCGGGGTGCCTGCAGCCAGTTCGATGGATGGAAGCGATTCCCATACACTGCGGGCCCGCGGGGAAGGGAGGGCCTCCGCAGCGGGGTGTGTTTGGGTGCGGGAAGCGCGAAGGCCGCCCGGTGCAGCCGGGGGGGCGTCGGCCTGAACGGGGAGGATCGGATCGGAAGACCTGCTGGCTTGGCTCGTGGGTTCAGGCGAGAGGAAGGATGGCTTCTGGAGGCTCGCCACTTGAGCAGAGTCAGTCATGAGGTATTGAGAAGGGAGCGCCAACGGCAGCCGCATGGATTCAAAGGATCAAACTGTCGAGAGTTGGATCCTGTGAAACGGCATCAAAGAGATCGGCCCAGGAGCACCGGCTGGGATGACTTTTTGCGGCATCGCTGGTGGTGGGGAGTGTCCTCATTCTGATTGATTGTCGGCCGGGAAGACCAGTTGTGTCTTTGCATCGAGGCGAATTCGCTGGGGGAGTTGCGTGGCAGAGACTGAAGAAAGTCTTAAGAATCCGTCTTTGGTCTTGTCGGTCCAGCCTCATGAATATCTGTAAATTTGCCTCGGATGGCGTTGTGTGCCCATCGAGAGAAGCTCCCTTCCGGCACGTCTGGAGGGAAGGGCTTGAACCTCTGACAGCTTCCAAGGTCACGCCCATGGATGGCTTCAGCGCCGTGAAGCCGGCGGCACCGCGCTCCAGCACCAGCTCCAGCAGCTGCCAGGCCCAGGGTGGGTGCGAGCCCATGGGGCAACCGCGAAGCCTGCCCGCCGGCACGCTCTGTGCGCAGGTCTGCTTCAGCCGGCAGGGGAGCTCCTGTCCCTCAAACGTCGTCGTCCTCATGCCCCAGCTGGGCGAGATGGTCCGCTTCCGAGGTGGTGCGACGTCCTGGAATGGGGAGGCCCCTGAACACCCCTCCGCTCGGATGGGGAGTCTGAGGGCGTTGGACGCTGAGCATGGTGTGCCACTCCACCAGCAGAGGCACCTCGCTTCCCTTGCGCTGGGCTCCCATCGCAAACGCGATGGCCAGGGCGAGGGAGGAGATCATCACCCGCAGGCTGTCCCTGACCAGGGATCCGATGGCTCCAGGGGAGGAGGCCGTGATCCTCGATTCCACCTGCTTCCGCACCTCCTGGAGGCGAACAAGCATCTTCTGCTTGGTTTCCGGCAGAGGCAGGCCCGGATCCCCGATCGGGACCCCCAGGCTTGGTGCCTGGATCGCCTGAAGGCGATCCTGAAGATTGTCGAGGCTGGTTGCTGTGGTGATGGTGTCCTGCAGCAGATCGAAGGTGTCCCTGGCCGCGGAGAGCTGACGGGCGAGGTTGGTCCTGGTCAAGGCGTCATTCCTCCACGCTGCATAGCTCTGCAGGGGGATGACGAGCAGGTAGCCGATCACGGCGAGAATCGCCAGGCGGGCCACCCGATCACGCCGCTGCTGCAGAACGGGATTGCCAGGATCGAGATAGGCCCCCAGGTGGAGCAGACTCAGTGCCACCAGAGGGATCGGTGCCGAATCGAGGCAGGCTGAGATGAAGCGGAGTTGCCAGGCCGGATCCAGCAGGCGAGCCGGAAAAATGGCGGCCAGCAGGGTGATGATGTAGATCACGAACAGGGCGATCGCCATGAACCCGAGCCGATCGGCAAGGATGGCCCCATCAAATTCTCTGAGTTCCTTGCTGCTCGTCATCAGAAAAGTTGGGGAGCGACGTTACCTGCCGGGACGTTGATGGGAGGGTGGATGGGCGTTCAGGGATCGTAGGCAGTGATTCCGATCCTGGCTCCTGTTTCCCGCCTGCCGCCTTCGCGCCGATCGATGGCTGGCTTCAGGGGGCTTCAGGTGGAATCGGAAGGCAGTTCCTCGGGCGGAGCCAGTCGTTCGATGTAGTCCTTCTCGTGAGCGGGAGGCGATCCGAGGAGGCGACGGCCGGCTGGGCCACTGCCTGGCCCGGTTGCGGTGGGCGCTCCCCTCAGGCTCCAGATCGTGTGCAACTCCAGCAGAAGGGGAACCTCGCTGCCCCAGCGTTGGGCTGCGATGGCGAAGGCAGCGGCGAAGACCGCACAGGAGCTCATCACCCTCAGGCTGTTCATGGCCACGTCTTCGATCACCCGGGGGGGCGGGGCGTTGATCCGTGTCTTCACCTCCTTCTGGGCTGCGGTCAGGCGGATGAGAAGACGGCGCTTGGTTTCGGCCAGGGGCAGGCCCAGGTTCTCGAATCGGATGCTCAGGTTCGGGGTCTGGAGGGATTGCAGCCGTGCCTGGAGGTCGTCGAGGCTGGTGGCGGCATTGATCGCCTCCCGGATCTGCGCGAAGTTGCCTGTTGCTGTCGTCTGCTGCCGCAAGACGTTGCCCTGGGCTGCAGCCACGCTGTTCCATGCCGCGAAGGCCTGGAGGGGGATGAGCAAAAGAAATCCGAGCACGGCGAGGATCGCCAGACGTGCCAGTGCATCCCTGCGCCGGCCCAGGGCGCGGTTGGCAGGATCGAGGTAAGCCGCCAGATGCAGCAGACCCAGGGCCACCAGGGGGATGGCGGCGGAATCGAGCAAGGCGGAAACAGCGCTCAGCTGCCACTGGGGATCCAGCAGCCCGAGGGGGACCACGGCTGCTGCGACCCTGACGGAATAAAGGACCAGAAGCGCCATCGAAAACACTTCGAGGCGATCGGCCAGCAAGGGCGAATCGTGATCCCTAAAGCCCGTCGTTTCGGAAGCCATGAACAGTCAGTGCAGGCGATCTTGTTCGATCGAGGGCCGTCCTGGCGGTCCGTCCGGTTCTGAACGGATGCTCAAAGGGCAACCGCACCCGTCGGAGATCCGAAGGGTAGGCCCTGAGGCAGGGGTTGTCCTTGTTCCGGCTGGTCAGGCGGGGATGGCTGCTCCCTGCCCTCTGGCCCCAATCCGGCGGCGCAGCTTGCGGCTGAAGCCGAAGGCTGTGGCCGCCCCCAGGATCGGCAGGGGGCCCGGGACATCGGTGGGACCCTGAGGTGGCTTGGGTAGGCCACCCACCTTTTCACTCTGCCCGCCAGCACCTGCGGAGGTGGTGACGTTCTGAAAGCGAAGCGCCACCTGGGGAGCATTGGGATCAGTGGCCGGATTCCAGGAACTGAAGAGGTCGTAGAAGGACTGGGCCACCTCTTCTGCGGTGTCGATGCTGCTTTCGGTGGAGGAAAGGGTGAAGCGCACGGCGGTCGATTCGACCGTCGGCCAGGCCATTGGGGGGGCCTCCGACGCAGTTGTTGCCCGAATCCCGCGCACAGAACGAGAAGGACCCGAAGGGCGAAAAGCTGGCTGGCTGAGGATTGGGATCGATGTTGAGAACAGTGTTGTTGGCTACGTTGGCTTCAGACCCGTTGGACGTTGCCCCGAAGACATCGCCGAAATTGGAGTTCAATGGGTTGTAGGTGAGCAACTTGATGGCAGGAGCTGTATTGAAGCCGTAACCCACCAGCGTTCCGCTTGGATTGCCAACGACGGGGGACGTGTTGGCGATCGTGAGATCAAGGGTGTAGGTGTTGTCGGTGGATTCGTGCTGTTTTTCGTGAACGCGAAGGTCATCATGCCGCTGACCCCGGTGGACCCGGTACTGGTGTTGGGGAGGCTGCTGTCGAAGTTCACGTCGAAGGACGAGAAGCCCTGGGGTGCGACGCTGGGCGTTGGCCGCCGCCTGGGCCGTGACCATCACGGGCAACGCGCTGACCATGAGACCAGCCAGGCAACCCACGGTCACCAACTGACCGCGCCGATCCAGGGACACCATTGATCAGAGGTGAATGTCCGTTCACCCTAGCCCAATGAATCCCCCCTTGCAACAAGGAGATTTTAGCCATTCTTTAAGGATCAAGGCTGGGCCTTGCCTCCCCCTGCCTTCGGGGCCGCCGATCGATGTCCATGCTCGGAAGTCCCTGCTGGAGGCAGGAGGCCCCCAGGCGCAGCAGCTGTCCCTGTCCCTGCGGGCACTTTCGAGGGAGTGGAGGATCCGTGTCGTAGCGGTCAGGGGAGGGAAGCTCCGATCCCATCAGAGGGCAGGAGGTGGATCATCCTTCGGGTGGACCAGAGATTCAAAGAATTCCGCTTCGCGTTGGGAGGCGGATTTCAGAAACCCCACCCCCGCACTCCCCTGGCCGGAGCGGCTCCGCCGAGGCAGCAGCGAAGCGATCAGGCGGGCGGGCAGGGACGGAAGCTCCACCAGAAAAGGAACGGTGCTGTTCTTTCGCTGGGCACAGGCTGCAAAAGCGAGCGCAAAAGCGAAGGAAGAGACCGTGATGCGCAGGGTCTCCCTAATGATGCGGTCGCTCGTGGCAGTGTCGATGGGTGCGACTCTTGCCTTGAACTGACCTTCGGCTTGGTCCAGCTGGGCGAGAAGTTGCCGTTTGAGCGATGGCAGGGGGATGGCCTCAAATCGCTTGATATCTAGGTTGAGCAGCACATTTCGGCGCTGCAGATCCAGAAGGCGATTCTGAAGGTCTTCAGAACTGGTGGCCTGCTCGATGGCCAGGCGAACGGCATCCGCCCGCGGGGTCGCGCTGGCCTGCTGCTGAGTCGCGGCGGAATTGGAACGGCGATAGGACTTCAGGACGGCGTGGCCCTGCAAGGGAACGATCAGCAGAAATCCCAGAGCGGCCAGGATGGCCCACTGGGCCAGGACTTTCAGGCGGTTCTGCAGCTGGGTCTGCTGCGGACAGAGATAGGCTCCCAGGTGAAGGAGGGCCAGTCCGATCAGAGGAATGGGTGCCGCTTCAACCGCGACCTTGATGCTGCTGAGTTGCCAGAGGGGATCGAGCAACCTGGGCGGCAGGATGAACGCCAGAACGGAGACGAGATAGACCGCGAACAGAGCCATGCTGACCACACCCAAACGATCGGCGAAGATCGCAGCGTCAAGGTCTCTGCTCTATGGGGTCTGGCTCATGGGGGTGTAGGTGAAACCTGTCTTGAAGCGGTTCAATTCAGCTGGTAGTTCTTTTGCTGCCTCATGCCCGGCTTCTTTGCCCAGCTAGGAACGGGAGAGAGAAAAAAGCCTGTTCACAGTGAACAGGCTGAAGGTTCAGGATGAGTGCCTAGAGGCTCAGTGGTGTCGAGCCGGTGTAGAACGTTCAGTTGATGAACGCGTTGGTGTTCAGGCGACGACGCAGTTTGCGGCTGTATCCAAACGCGGCTGCAGCACCGAGACAGAGGAAGGGGGCCGGGCACTTCGTCCCCAGGGACCTGACCGTTGCCACCCGGCGTAATACTTGTCGCCCAGACTTTGTCACTGCGGCCACCAGGGCTGAATCGCCTTGAAGCGCACAAAGTAGTTGCCGTCGAAGTGTACCGGCCGATCCGCCAGACGGCGGGGCTTAGAACATCGCTGCGAAGGCGTCGCGGTAGCGCGGCGGCGGTGAGCACGAGTAGGAGTGCATCGCTGGAGCGAGTAAAAGTTCCAATGCTCGGCTGGATTGACCGTTGAGTCAGACCGTCGTAGGGAGATCCGGCGGCGTCGCAGTCGCACCGAGGTTGCGGAGGATGACGCGCAGACGTCGAAGACTCCGAAGGGAGTCAGAGCTGTCGCCGAAGGACCTAACAGTCCAGTCGGGATCAGACTGCGCAAAACCGCTGATAGCCGATGTCGGAGGGAGCCGATGGGTCCGTCGGGCAGATTCCAGACCAGTGCCGAGCAAGCCGAGAGCTCCGTTACTGGGAGAACCCGAGAGATTCGTCAGGTGAGAGTCACGATCTCCCGACAGTGGACTCGCGAAAAGGTGTAGCGTGGCTTCCGCCGGGATCCCCGTGATCCCCCCATTGGTGCTGCTGGAGGAATTGGAAGTGAAGTTAAGCGTGAAAAAGAAGGGGTCCACGCCAAGGCGGGCGTGGCTGCGAGGACACTCACCACTCCGGCAGCGGCTGCGACCCCCAGGGAGCGGGCAGCCGTACCCGCTCCTGCAAGCTTGGTTAGCATGGGCATTGGAAGTTATTTAAGACTCTCTAGGCCTACACCCCTCCGATTCCGCCAATCCTCATCTTTTTCTCCTTCGTTCATGAACGATGGATGAGCCTCTGGTGTCAGCCGGCTGAGATCCTTGTCGCTGGAAGTTCCTGAGAGTCGTTGCGGGAGCAGGGGTTCTTGTTGTCCGAGGGGTGGTCTCACCGGCGAGGACGAGCCCGAGCCTTCCCAGGGCGGATCCAGGGGCTGGGCAGATCCGAGGCACTCTCTGCAGCAGATCAGCGGCATCCCGGGCGATGGGGTGTTCTCTCCCCCTTTCCCACCGGCTGCCGAACAGGCGGAAGGGATCCTTCCAGGCCATCGCCTCCGTGCTTCTGATCCACGGGGACTCAATGCCGGAGCTGGAGGCCGACCCCGCCATCGCGGACCCCTGCCTTCGGCCGCAGATCGCGGGCCGGGCTTCTAGGATCCCACTCTGCGGCCTTAGGTGCCGGCCGATACCCGCAGGCCCGTTACGGGGTGGACCTGATCTCCACCAGCGCTCTGATCACCCGCGTCCTCCTCACCCCAGCCGTTTCGCCAGGGACCTGAAGAAGCGGATGTACTGGCGGGGGCCGCCGGGGATGGTGACGTCGATGCGCAGCGGATCCTCAGGATCGGAGAGTCCCTCCAGGCTGCCGTCGGCCAGGGAGGGCCGGTCCACCTCACCGCCGCTGCTGTCCACCAGCACCACCCGGTTGGCGGTGCCGAACACCTGCCCCAGTTCCTGCAGCAGGGTGAGGAAGCCCCGGTCGCTGCCGCCCCGCAACCGGCCCGGTCCATCAGCCGCCGGCACGGAGGTGATCGTGTCTCCCACCCCCACCAGCCGCGGCATCCAGGCTGGATCGATGGCGCCCGGGCCAGCTCCAGCAGGCTGGGATGGTCGTGGGGGGCGGTGCGAACGTTGAACGTCTCCCCCAGGGGCGCGGTGCCGGTCCTGCGGGCGATGGCCTGGTTGACCAGCACCAGCAGGCCCACCTCCTTGAGGGCTCCCCGCAGCATCAGCTGCAGATCCGTGGTGCCCGTGCTGCCGGGGCCGGCGGGCTTGAGCTGTTCGCGGCCGTCGCGGCTGCCCAGGTTGGGGGCCAGATGCAGAAAGAACGAGTCGCGCAGCCCGGCGGCGCCGGCCTCGCGCAACAGCTCCTGCATCAGCTCCAGGGCCAGGGCCTGCAGATCCTGCTGGCGGGACACGTCGCCGCGAATGGCGTTCAGCAGGGGATTGAGGTTGAGGCTGGGGGAGAGGGGGTTGTCGAGCACCGCGGCCTCCACCAGGACCTCCATGGCGGTCGCCGGGATGTTCGGCAGCAGGTCGGGCAGGTGGCGCCGCAGCCCATCGGCCAGCCGTTGCGGCACGGAGGCCAGGAAATCCAGCTCGGCCGTGCTCACACCGGGGTGGCTCACCCGACCGAAACGGTCCTGCAGCTGCACCCCCCCGGCCCCGAGACCGGGGAGGTAGAGCCCCTGCCGGGCCGGATCCGCTCTGCCCGATAAAGCCCGTTCCACCAGGCGGTTCACACCGCGGCTGCCTTCATGCTCGCCGTTGGTGAGCACCGCGAAACGTCCGTCCAGCCGGCTGGCGGCTTCCACGTAAAGAGGGTCGAGGTTTCGCCGGCGGGGATCGTGCACCAGGTCCATGCACACCCCATCGAGGTCCTGGACGATCAGCAGGTCCTCAGCGCCCGCCAGATCCTCCAGCAGGTCGTCGGGGGTGGACAGGGAACGGGAGGGGGGCATGGCAGGGCGGCTCAGGCTTCCGGAGCCGCCAGGATGACCGCCGCCCGGCCCGGCAGGAGCGTGGGGGAGGAGCCTGGACCGGTGTCCCCGCCGGCGCAGCTCGTCCACAGCGGCGGACCATGGCGGGCCGGTGGTTCGAGCGGCAGGGAGGCATCGCCCCGGTTGATCGCCACCCAGAGCCGATCGGAGCCCCTGCCTCGCCAGAGCAGCAGCAGATCGTCGTGGCCGCTGCTCTCGAAGGTGAGCGGGTTGGAGCGCAGGGCCCCCTGGCGCCGACGCAGGCCGGCCAGTTCCCGCAACCATCCCTGCAGCTGCCCGGGAACCCCATCCCAGGGGAAGGCTTCCCGACAGCCCGGCTCCGGACCTCCATCCAGCCCCATCTCGGTGCCGTAGTAGACGCAGGGCGCTCCAGGCAGGAGGAACAGGAACAGCAGGGCCAGCCGCTGAGCTTCGACGTCGCCCCCGAGGGCATGGAGGGCCCGCGGGGTGTCGTGGCTGTCGAGCAGGTTGAGCTGGCAACGGGTCACCGCTTCTGAATGCAGGCCCAGCTGCCGCTCCACCCGCTCCTGGAATGCAGGTCGATCCAGGGGTTGATAGGGAGGCTCGGGGAGGGGGGCCAGCTTCAGCTCCCGCAGCACCGTGGCGGCGCCGAAATAGCCCAGCAGGGACCAGGCCAGGGGATAGTTCATGACGCCGTCGAAGCAGTTCCCCTGCAGCCAGGGGGAGCCGTCGCCCCAGATCTCCCCCACGATCCAGGCGTCGGGGTTGGCGCTGCGCACCGCCTGACGGAACTCGGGCCAGAAATCGTCGGGCAGCTCATCGGGCACATCCAGGCGCCAGCCATCGATGCCGGCCTCGATCCAGTGGCGCGCCACCGCGAGCAGGTGGCGCCGCACCGGCGGGTGGTCATGGCGGAACTTGGGCAGGGCCGGATCGTTCCACCAGCAGACGTACCCGCAGCTCTCCCCGGTCTGGGGATAGGGCTGCAGGGGCCAGTGCTTCACGTGAAACCAATCGCGGTAGGGGGAGCGCTCGCCGTTCTCCAGCAGGTGGTGGAAGGCCCAGAAACCCCGCCCGCAGTGGTTGAACACCCCGTCGAGCACCAGCCGCATGCCGCGCCGGTGTACGGCCGCGATCAGCTCATGCAGCGCCTCATCACCCCCCAGCAGCGGATCCACCCGCAGGTAGTCGTAGGCGTGGTAGCGGTGATTGGCCGCCGAGGCGAACACCGGATTCAACGACACACAGGTGATGCCCAGATCCTGGAGATGGTCGAGGGCCTCGATCACGCCGTACAGATCCCCTCCCTGGAAGCCCTGCATCGCCGGATCGCTTCCCCAGGGCATCAGATCCAGACCCCGCTGGGCCTCCACACGGCCGCTGCGGCGGAAGCGATCGGGAAAGATCTGGTAGATCACGGCATCGGCCACCCAGGCCGGATGCGCCGGGTTGGCTCCGTCAGGAGAAGAAGGCACGATCACTTCGAGGGCGGTGTCATTTCAGCAGCGGCGTCATTTCAAAACCAAACAGTCGCTCGCTCCTGTACTCCCTCCAGCGCTAGCACAAACCAAAGCGGCTCCGCCATGGCCTCCCCCCTGCTGCTGGCCATCGACCAGGGCACCACCAGCTCCCGGGCCGCCCTCTTCGATGCCGGAGGGCGCCGACTGCTCAGTTGCTCGGCGCCGCTCGAAAGCCGCTACCCGGCCGATGGCTGGGTTGAGCAGGACGCCGAGGCGATCTGGCGGAGCCAGCTGCGGGCCCTGAGCCAACTGGAGCAGGGGCTCACCCCGGAGCAGCGGCGGGCCGTGGCGGCCTGCGGCATCGCCAACCAACGGGAGACCACCGTGCTTTGGCGACGGAGCACCGCGGAGCCGCTGGGGCCGGCGATCGTCTGGCAGGACGGCCGCACCGCGGCTCTCTGTGCCGAGTGGAAACGGGCCGGGCTGGAAGCGCGGATCCGGGAGCTCACCGGCCTGGTGGTGGATCCCTACTTCAGCGCCAGCAAGGTGGTCTGGTTGTTGCGGGAAGTCCCGGAGGCGGCGGCGGCCGCCGCCGATGGCAGCCTCTGCTTCGGCACGGTGGACAGCTGGCTGCTGCGGCGGCTCTCCGCCGAAGCCCGCCACGCCACGGAGTTCAGCAATGCCAGCCGCACCCTTCTGATGAATCTGGAAGGGCTGCGCTGGGATCCGCACCTGGCCACCGCCCTGGGGGTCCCCCCCGACGCCCTGCCGGAGTTGCTCCCCAGCCGGGCCGCCTTCGGCTCCATCGCCCCTGGCCTGCCGTTCGCCGGTGTGCCGATCACCGCCATGCTCGGCGATCAGCAGGCGGCCACCCTGGGCCAGGGCTGCCTGACGCCCGGTGAGGGCAAGTGCACCTACGGCACCGGAGCCTTCCTGGTGATCAACACCGGCGGTGCGATCCGCCGCTCCGGTGCCGGCCTGCTCAGCACGGTGGGATGGAGTGACGCGGCGGGCCGGCCCACCTATTGCCTGGAGGGCAGTCTGTTCAACGCCGGCACCGTGATCCAGTGGCTGCGCGATGGGCTCGGGCTGATCGAGCGCTCCGACCAGGTCAATGAGCTGGCCGCCGGCTGCGCCAGCAGCGGTGGGGTGATGCTGGTGCCGGCGTTCACCGGCTGGGGCACACCCCACTGGGACCCCGGGGCCCGCGGGCTGCTGATCGGTCTGACCCGCGACAGCGGTCCAGCCCAGATCGCTCGCGCCGCCCTGGAGGGCATCGCCCTGGCCGTCGCCACCCTGGTGGAATTGGCGGAAGAGGCCCTGGGCCAACCCCTGGGGGAACTGGCGGCCGACGGTGGCGCCGCCGCGGCGGATCAGCTGCTGCAGGCCCAGGCGGATGCCACCGGATTGCCCGTACGCCGCCGCGCCGATCTGGAGAGCACCAGCCGAGGGGTGGCCCTGCTGGCCGGAGTGGAGGCCGCTGTGGTCCCATCCCTTGAGGCCTGGGGACCTGAAGTGGACGAAGCTGGAATTCAACGATTCATGCCCTTGATCGATTCCGACCAGCGGGAACAGTGGCGCCGCCGCTGGCGTTCCGCCGTGGAACGCAGCCTCCACTGGTACGAAGGGGCCCGATGAGCGTGGATCTTCTGGTGATCGGGGCGGGGGCCACCGGAGCCACCCTCGCCCTGGAGGCGTCGCGCCGTGGGTTGACGGTGACCCTGGTGGAGGCAGGTGACATCGCCATCGGCACCAGCAGCCGCAGCACCAAACTCCTCCATGGGGGTGTCCGTTATCTGGAGCTCGCCTTCAAACGGTTCGACTGGAGCCAGCTGCAACTGGTGCGCGAGGCCCTGGCGGAGCGCGCCCACTGGTTGGCGGCGGCGCCGTTCCTGGCCCGCCGCCTGGAGCTGCTGCTGCCCACGCCCCATCCGCTGGTCAAGCTGTATTACGGCATCGGTCTGGGGGCGTACGACGCCCTGGCGGGCCGGCGTGGCATCGGATCGAGCCGGTGGCTGCTGCCGGATGCCGTGCGTCAGGCTCTGCCGGATCTGGCGCCTGGTTACGGGGGTGTGGCCTACAGCGATGGTCAGTTCGACGACGCCAGGCTCAACCTGCTCATCGCCCGCACCGCCGCTGATCTGGGGGCCGACGTGTTGACCCGTACGGCGGTGGTGGGGCTGACGCGATCGGGGGACCGGCTCGACGGCGCGGTTCTGGAAGACGCCATCAGCGGAGAGCAACGCCACCTGGAGGCCCGGGTGGTGGTCAATGCCACAGGCATCGGGGCCGATGCCATCCGCCGCATGGCCCAGCCGGATGTGGCGGCCCGGGTCCAGGTGAGCCGGGGGATGCATCTGGTCCTGGAGGCGGATCTCTGCCCGTCGGGCACGGGCCTGCTGATTCCCTCCACCGACGATGGCCGGGTGCTGTTCTTCCTGCCCTTCCATGGCCGCACCCTGGTGGGCACCACCGACACCACTTGTACCGGCAGCGACGCCGAGCAGCCCAGTGCCGCCGAGGAGGCCTACCTGCTCGATTACGTACGCCGCTGGTTTCCCGGCCACACCGACCCGGTGGTGAGCAGCCGCTGGGCGGGCGGGCGCCCCCTGCTGCGAAGCGATGGCGGCTCCGGCCAGACCTCCACGGTGGTGCGGGAGCACGTGGTGGAGACCCTTCCCTGCGGGCTGGTGAGTGTGATGGGCGGCAAGTGGACCACCTGCCGGCCCATGGCCCTCGACGGGTTGGAGGCGGCGGCCCTGCAGCTGGAGCTCCCCCTGCCAACTCCCAGTCCGGCCGCGGCGGAAATCCCCCTGCATGGGGCCGCGGCCAGCCATGGGGCCACTCTGCAGGGTCTCGACCATCTGCGGGCCTCCATGGCCCGCGAGCTGCCCGAGCCCTCCGCTGCCCTGATCGAGCATCTGCTGGCCGGCCACGGGCTGAGGGTGGAGGAGGTGCTCGCCTGCGCCGCCGACCCGACCGAGCTTCAACCCCTCAGCGAGGTGATTCCGCTCACCGCCGCTGAGGTGCGCCATGCGGTGCGCCATGAGTGGGCCCGCAGCGCCGACGACGTGCTGGCCCGTCGCTGCCGGCTCACCTTCGTGGATCGGGCTGAGAGCGAACGCCTGGGGCCGGCGGTGCAGGCCCTGGTGGATCAGGAGCTGGACTCCTGGCCGTCCTCTCCCACCAGCCACCAGAAGAATCCATAGGCCGGCAGGTAGACGAACCAGGCGCCACTGGCCTCGGGAAATTCACAGCCCGCCAGCACCTCCCGCACCCGGCTGCCGCTCCACCGGCCCAGATCGAGGCGGGTGGAGGCACCGGTCGCCCCCAGGTTCGCCGCCACCACCACCGTCATCCCCTCACTGGAGCGGGCGTAGCACAGCACGCTCGGATGGTTGCTCTTCAGCAGCCTGAAGGATCCCTGCCGCAGGGCGGGCAGGATGCGCCGGCTGGTGAGCATGCGGCGGTGCCAGTTGATCAGAGACCCCGACAGGTGCTGCTG
Organism: uncultured cyanobacterium; assembly: GCA_963772735.1. Taxonomy (GTDB): domain Bacteria; phylum Cyanobacteriota; class Cyanobacteriia; order PCC-6307; family Cyanobiaceae; genus Cyanobium. The sequence goes on from CAVYYO010000016.1 coordinate 27,255, forward strand.
AACATCCACATTCACCACGCGGTAGTCATAGCCGGGTGTCGTGATCGGCGGCAGCACCAGCAGGGGATCGGGGGCGGTGGAGAACCCCCCGTTGCGATCCCCCGTCCAGGCCATGGGGGTGCGGTTGGGATCCCGGTCCCGCAGGCCGGGCCAGTCCCCCATGCCCAGTTCGTCGCCGTAGTACAGGCAGGGCAGCCCCGGCAGGCTGTACAGCAGGGCATGCAGAAGCGTGTTGGGGCGGGGATCGCCGTTCAGCAGCGGTGCCAGCCTGCGGTTGATGCCCCAGTTCAGCCAGTGCTCCCTGGCATTGGGGAAACCGGTGAGAACCGTCTGAACGACGGCGTCTTCCACCAGGTGGCCATCGCCGAGCCAGAGCTCGTCGTGGTTGCGGAGCGGCAGGGCCCAGCGGCAGCCCGGCACCAGGGCCTGGGCATGCTCCAGGCATCGGCGCAGCTGGGCGCATCGCCCATGGGCCACGGCGGCAAACAGGTGGGCGGTGAGGGCGAAGTCGAAGGCGGCATGAAGTTCGTCGTCCGCCAGGTAGGGCGCCGATTCCTTCACCGGCTGGATCGCCTCGGCGATCAGCAGCACATCGCGGCCACACCCGTCCACTCGCGCTCGCAACCGCTTCAGGAAGGCATGGGTTTCCGGCAGCCCTTCGCAGCGGCTTCCCTCCCGCTCGAACAGAAACGGCACCGCATCGAGGCGAAAGCCATCGACTCCCTTCCCCAGCCAGAAGTCCACCACCTCCAGCATCGCGTCCTGCACCGCCGGGTTGTCGTAGTTGAGGTCGGGCTGGTGGCGGAGGAAACGATGAAGGAAATACTGGCCAGCCACGGAATCCCACTCCCAGTTGGAAGTCTCGAAGTGGCGGAACAGCACCGGCGCCTCGGGGTAGCCGCTGTCGTCGTCACGCCACACGTAGAAGTCCCGCTCGCTGCTGCCGGTGGGTGCCCAGCGAGCCCGCTGAAACCAGGGATGCAGAACGCTGGTGTGGTTGAGCACCAGATCGAGGATCACCCGGATGTCATGGCCATGGGCCTGATCCACCAGGACGTTCAGATCGTCCAGGGTGCCCAGATCGGGGTGGATGGCCGTGAAATCCGTGATGTCGTAGCCCCCGTCCCTCAGGGGGGAGGGATAAATCGGGGTGAGCCAGATCGCATCGATTCCCAGCCACTGCAGATAGGGGAGTTTGCCGGTGATCCCGGCCAGATCGCCGATGCCGTCACCGTCCGAATCGGCGAAGCTGCGGGGCATCAGCTGATAGATCACACAGCCTTCCCACCAGTGCTGCGATTGGTTGGCCATCGACAGGCTGGTGGCTGATCTGATCTGGGTCTAGGCGGAAACCGCAGCCATGCCAATGATCTGGCACAAACCAGAATCCTGCCGGACGGCGCTCAGATTGCCCGCAGGGTACCCAGCTGTTGCTCCGCCCAATGCCGCACGGTGAATTCCTCCACTGCCTGGGTCATTGATTCCATGCGTTGACGTTGCTCCTCTTCCGGCATCTCCAGGGCCTTGGAGATGGCCAAATCCATGCTGCGCAGAGAATAGGGGTTGGTCAGAACCGCATCCTCCAGTTCCACCGATGCACCGGTGAATTCCGACAACACCAGGACGCCACCCTGGCCCTGGCGGGCCGCCACGTATTCCTTGGCGACGAGATTGAGGCCGTCCCGCAAGGGTGTGATCCAGCAGATATCCGCCTGGCTGAACCAGGCCACAAGTTCGTCGTAGGGGGTGCGTCGGGTGGACAGGCGCACCGGCGTCCAGTCGAGGCGTCCGAAGCGACCGTTGATGCGGCCCACGATCTCCTCCACCGAGCGCTGGATGTCTTCGTAGATGCGCATGCCGCTGGCAGCGGCCACACAGGCCAGGAAAAGCTCCACTTTTTCGTGCCACTGGGGCTTCTGCTCGAGCAGACGCTCATAGGCCAGCAGCATCTCCTCGTTGCCCTTGGTGTAATCCACCCGGGAGGCGGAGAGGATCAGCTTGCAATCTGCGTGCTGCTCTTTGATCTGAGCCGCCATCCGCTGCACGTCGGGCGAGCGGCTGAGCTGGCGGATCACTTCGGGGGAGGTGCCGACCGGGGACGCCTGGATGTGAACGCGGCGCTCCCCGTCCTGCAGCCAGGGCACAACGGTCGGCTCGGAAAGGGCGCTGCCGTAGCGGCGGAATTTGGCGGCCACCGGCACCGGCTCAGCACCTGCCACCCCGCGCAGATTCATGGCGGAGCGGGCGAAGTTGTTGGCGTAACGAGGAATGTGGAACCCCACCAGATCACAGCTCAGCAGGCTGTCGAGAATCTCATCGCGCCAGGGAAGGATGCTGAAAACGTCGTTGGAAGGAAAGGGTGTGTGGTGGAAGAAGGCGATCCTCACGTCAGGCCGACTGGCGCGAATCAAAGCCGGAGCGAGCCACAGGTTGTAGTCGTGAACCCAGATGGTGGCACCGGTTGCCGCTTCCTCGCAGGCAGCACGAGCGAATGATTGATTGACTTCCTCGAAAATCTTCCAGTCGGAATTGTCTACACTGAAGAGCCCTGGGAAGCTGTGGAGGATCGGCCAGAACGATTCCTTGGAAGTGACGTGATAGAAGCTTGCGATCTGCTTCGGCGTCAGCGGCAGCCTTCGCAGGGAGAATGGGCTGGGTGATGAAAGGTTGATGCGTTCATCGCCACTGGCTGATCCTTCGGCATCTTCCCGCCAAGAGATCCAGGTGCCCGAACGCTCTTCCAGAAAGAGGTTTCGTAATGTAGGAATAATTCCATTTGGGCTTTTCTGGTCAACCCATTGACGATTTCCGTCGGCGTCAATCGTTTCTTCGTAGGGTGAACGGTGATAGACCAGCACAAACTTGCTTGTCCCTACCGGGCTGGAAGCGGCTTGTGCGGATTGAGGGGTGGGAATGAATGCTGTCAAACCGGAAATGGAGGGTCGGAGGGACGGTTGAGGTTTTTTCTGGCAGTGTGGCTCGGAGAAGTGAGCCGTTGCGCCTGTTTTGTTAAGTAATTTTAGCCTGATTTTTTCACTCCTGCGGATGACTATCCTTCAGCAGAACAGAATTAAACAATTCTGGCCCCTGATCCCTGGGCCTTCATCAGCAGATTCCTGCGGCGCTCCTGCCACCGCCTCCCGACCATCCGGCCAAGGCTGCAGGGGGGCAGAGGCATGATCAGAGCCTTGACCATCCCAGCGACGACCCGCCGGATCTCTCCATGCTGTCAGTCTTCCGTGCGCTCCACACCAGGCTGGCGGCCGCCATGGAGCGCGCATTCCCCGAGGCCGCGGAGGCCGCCAGGCAGGCGGGCCAACCCCTCGATCCCCAGCTGACGCCGGCCTCCCGGCCCGAATTCGGCGACTTCCAGGCCAACGGCGCCCTGGCCCTGGCCCGACCTCTCAAGCGGGCTCCACGGCAGATCGCCGCCGCGATCAGCGAGGCCCTGGGGGCGGATGCCGCCTTCGCGGTCCTCTGCCTCCCCCCCGAAATCGCAGGCCCCGGCTTCATCAACCTCACCCTGCGGCCTGAGGCCCTGGTGGCCGAGCTGGCCGTGCGTCTGAACGATCCCCGTCTCGGGGTGCCGAGCGTCGTCGGCGAGGCGGGTGCCTCTCAATCGGTCATCGTGGATTTCTCCAGCCCCAACATCGCCAAGGAGATGCATGTGGGCCATCTCCGCTCCACGATCATCGGCGACGCCCTGGCCCGCGTGCTGGAGTTCCGGGGCTACCCGGTGCTGCGTCTCAACCATGTGGGCGACTGGGGCACCCAGTTCGGGATGCTGATCACCCATCTCAAGGACGTGGCTCCGCAGGCCCTGGAGCGTGCCGATGCGGTGGACCTGGGCGACCTGGTGGCCTTCTACCGCCAGGCCAAGGCCCGTTTCGATGCCGACGAGGCGTTCCAGAGCCGCTCCCGCGAGGAGGTGGTGAAGCTGCAGGGAGGGGATCCGGTGTCGCGGCGGGCCTGGCAGCTGCTCTGTGATCAGTCACGCCGCGAGTTCCAGCTCCTCTACGACAGGCTTTCCATCCGTCTGGAGGAGCGCGGCGAATCTTTCTACAACCCCTACCTGGAGGCGGTGGTGGCGGACCTGGCCTCGGCCGGGCTGCTGGTGGAGGACGGTGGTGCCGAGTGTGTGTTCCTGGAGGGGGGCGGCGGCCAGGTGAGCCAGGTACCGCCGGTGATCGTGCGCAAGAGCGACGGGGGTTTCAACTACGCCACCACCGACCTGGCCGCCATTCGCTACCGCTTCGCGCCGCCCCCCGGGGGCGATGGCGCCCGGCGGGTGATCTACGTCACCGACGCCGGCCAGGCCAGCCATTTCGCCGGTGTGTTCCAGGTGGCCCGTCGTGCCGGATGGATTCCGGCAGGAGCCCGGCTGGAACACGTGCCCTTCGGCCTGGTGCAGGGGGAGGACGGCAAGAAGCTCAAGACCCGCTCCGGCGACACCGTGCGGCTCAGGGAGTTGCTGGATGAGGCGGTGGAGCGCTGCGAGGCCGACCTGCGCCGTCGCCTGGAGGAGGAAGGCCGCCAGGAGGACGAGACCTTCATCACCCATGTCGCCACGACCGTGGGCCTGGCGGCGGTGAAGTACGCCGATCTGAGCACCAACCGGATCACCAACTACCAGTTCAGCTTCGATCGCATGCTGGCGCTGCAGGGCAACACGGCTCCCTATCTGCTCTATGCGGTGGTGCGGATCGCCGGGATCGCCCGCCGGGGGGCTGTGGCCGGCGAGATCCCCGGGCAGGAGAGCGGGGCGGCGGGTGCGGAGGTCGCGGACGGCGGGCTGGTGTTCGGCGAGCCCCAGGAATGGGCCCTGGTGCGCCAGCTGTTGCAGTTCGATGGGGTGATCCTGGAGGTGGAGGAGGAGCTGCTGCCGAACCGGCTGTGCAGCTATCTGTTCGAGCTCTCCCAGGTGTTCAACCGCTTCTACGACCAGGTGCCCGTGCTCAAGGCCGAGGAACCCGCCCGCGCCTCGCGGCTGGCGCTCTGCCGCCTCACGGCCGACACCCTCAAGCTTGGCCTGGGGCTGCTGGGGATCCCCACGCTGGAGCGGATGTGAGGGGGAGCGGCGATCCGCCCACCAGCCTCGCGCCCTCCAGGCCATCGACGCTCCAGTGGGTTTCCGGCGGTAAGAAGCAGGACCAGCTGTTCAGAAGGACACCCAGTTGTTCAGAACCCAATCCGACAGGCTGGTGTGGTTCATCCTTGACACCCGCCTGCCCTGCTCTGGAGCACCGGGAATCCCCTGCGAGCACGTTTGGTTGTCCAGGCATCCAATGCAACCACTGCATGCATCCATCCAATCTCTGCATCGAATCACTGGATCAGATGGATGCGTGCCTTTGAATGCAGGTCTGCCGTATCTATCTGGCCTAACTTTCCTTCATCCTGGCTGGACTGAATCCTCGATCAGTCCTCTGCGACGCAATGGTCCAAGATTGCTGATCCGCAGCCCTTCCGGGGTGTCCACCACCGTCCCGCGGGAGCGCAGTTGGGTCAGAACTTTCGAGGTGGTGCCCCTCGCCAGCCCTGCGATCGCGGCGATCTCCGTCTGGCTCAGGCACGGAATCAGGCTATGGGGGTCGTTGTCGTGACCGGTGCAACAGGCCAGCTCCAGCAGCGTGGCCAGTACCCGGGTGGTGGCATCTTCGCCCCGCAGACCGAACCGTTTCCCCAGCGTGAGCAGGCGCGTGGCCTGGAGTCGTGCCATCGCCAGGGCGAACGACGGCAGCCGATCCAATTCCTGCTGAATGGATGACCAGCGCAACTTCATCACCTCGATCGGGGTGAGAGCCACCACGTCGGCGGAGCGCCGGCCATGCCCCAGCAGCATGGCCAGTTCGCCGAACATCTCACCCACCCCCATCAGGGCGATGACCACTTCTTCGCCGTCCAGGGTGAGGTGGCGCACCTTGACCACTCCGGAGCGGATCAGGAACAGTCCATCGCTCCAGTCCCCTTCGAAGACCAGCTGGTGGCCCGCCGGAACCATCAGGACCCGGTGGTCCTGCAGAAACCGTTCGAGCAGGGAGGTCTCCAGCTCTGCGAACAAGGGAAAAGCCGCCAGCTCAGCGGCATCGAGGCAGACGGAGGTTTCCATGGCGGAGGCACAGGCGAACCACAGTGCTCCCATGGCCCCTTGCCATTCTGGGGGTAGATCGGTCTGATTGCCCATGGCCGTCGTTCCGTCGGGATGGCAGAGGCCTTGTCCCGACCCGTCCAGGCCGGCGGTCCCACCGGAGAACAACGTTCCGGAGCCGATCGAACCGTTTCCTGGAACGGGGGACAGCGCTGTACGGGACCGCTTCCCAGATCGTGACGGGATCGGATGGGGGGTGTCGCATGAGCCCCATCCCGGTCACCGGTGCCACCCCTGGGCTGCCGCCGCCCCGATCGAGGCCTGGCCGGAGCTGGCGGCTGCAAACATCACGGCGGCATCGGGCGGATCCTTCCGGGTTCCCTTGGATGCCTGCCTGCCGGATCCGCCTGGCCAGGGGCACCCCCGAACCGGTGCATAGGACAGGTCATGCACGGCTGCGGCGGGTGATCGACGGCGAGAGGATCGTGTTCAGCGGCCGTCCCTGGGCTGCTGGCCTTCTCTGTTCCTGCCGATAGGGCGCTCTGCGGATTCTGCCCCTGATGCTGAACCCTGGCCGGGCCTGGGGCCTCCAGTCCCTGGCCCGTAGGGGCGGGCGCCCGCTGGTGATCGGCGAGGCCGGGGGGGGGGTGCACAGAAGGCGCCGGGCCATGTCGCCGGCAAGCTCATCTGCTGCCCAGCCACGCCCGTCAGGATCAGAATGGATTCACGGCCAGGACGCTGGAGCATGGCTCCTCCGCTGGATCCAGAGGCAGGCCGTCGATGGGGGGCTGTCACCTGGATGCCATTCGGTTGCCATCAACCAGGCAGAGATTCCTGATCAAGCATCCAACCCTTCCAGCGCGAAAGGGCGAGGTTGGAGATGTCCCAGGGGAAAGCTCTTTCCCCGAGTCCGAACCTCTTCATCATGGACACGGCGTACACCTCACCGGTCGTTTCAGCCACCGGACCGTCCCGAAGGACGTTGCTTTCCGTCGGCATCGCATCCTCGGCCGTCACTGCGGCGGTCTGTCTGGCCACACTGCCGGGCCTGAATTCAGGGGGCCCAGCGAAGCCTCCGGGAGCGGCGGCCCGGTCCACGGCTCCTGTCTCCCTGGCGGCACCAGCCGGCACGGGACGGCCCACGGCTCCCCACAGCCGCTCCACGGCGCCTGTGAATCTCGCGGGGGACGCCTCCGCCTCCGCCACCGCTGCCCGGGGCAGGACGCCGTCCGCTTCCCGGCTCGGCCCTCGGCTCAGGGGTGCGGCCGTCCTCCCGGGCCGCTGAGCCCGCCCTTGCCTCACCGGGTGGGGATGGCGTCTGCGACACTGCCGGGCATTGGCTTGAACGGGGTTCGTGAGCGGTATTCCTGCCCGGCCGGAGGTGGAGGCCCTCCAGGCCTACAGCGCCCCCCTGGAAGGCCGCCGCGGGCTGCTGCGACTCGACTTCAACGAGAACACCATCGGCCCCAGCCCGAAGGTGGTGGAGGCGATCCGCGCCATCCCGGCGGAGCACTACGCCATCTATCCCGAATACGACGGCCTGCGGGAGGCCGTGGTGGCGGCGCTGGGGGGCCAGGGCCTCTCCCCTGCCGGCATCGGTCTGTTCAACGGGGTGGACGATGCCATCCATGCCATCTTCCATGCCTTCGGCGCCCCGGGGGACCGGCTGCTGACCACCAGCCCCACCTTCGGCTATTACGCCCCCTGTGCCGCCATGCAGGGGATGGGGATCGAAGCGATCCCCTACCGGCTTCCCGATTTCGGCTTTCCACTGCAGGAGATCGGCAGCGCCCTGAAGGCCGTGGATCACGACGGTGAGGCCGATCCTCCCCGGATCCTGCTGATCTGCAACCCCAACAACCCCACCGGCACCCGGCTGGCGCCGGAGCGGATCCTGGAACTGGCTCTGGCGGCACCCGCCACCCTGGTGGTGGTGGATGAGCTCTACGAGGCCTTCACGGGCGACAGCGTGCTGCCGGAACTCCAGCGGCACTGGGCGGGCGGCTCGCCGGAGGCCGACCTGTTCGCCGCCGTTCCCAACCTTCTGGTGCTGCGCTCCCTGGCCAAGACGGCCGGCCTGGCCGGTCTGCGCATCGGCTTCGCCATCGGCGCTCCGGAGCTGGTGGAGCGGGTGGGGCGGGTCTGCGGTCCCTACGACGTCAACAGCTTCGCGGTCACCGCCGCCCATGCAGCCCTCGCCGACCAGTCCTATGTGGATGCCTACGTGGCCGGGGTGCTGGACGCCCGGCACTGGCTGGTGGGGGAGTTGCGACGGACCGGGGTGCGCCACCATGCCGCGGGTGGCAACTACCTGCTGATCTGGCCCCGGCGCTCCGCCGCCGCCGTGGAGGCCGAGCTCCGCCGGGCAGGCATCCTGGTGCGCTCGATGGCCGGCAAGCCCCTCATCGATGGCTGCCTGCGGGTCAGTCTCGGCACCCGCGAGCAGATGGATCGCTTCTGGGAGGCCTACCGGCGCATCGACGACCGGGCCTGAGGGCTCAGGGCACCACCTCGATCACCGTGCCATCGCCCACCGGCGGCAGTAGGGAGAACGTGCGGCCGTTGCGACGCACCTTGGCGCCGGCCATGGCCTGCACGAAGGGCTCGAGCGGACCCTGGTCACAGCCGGCCGGCGGCTTGCCACGGCTGTACTGCACCGGAATGACCCGGCGGGCCTGAAGCTCCCGGACCACTTCGGCGGCCTCCTGTCCCGTGTAGACCTTGGCACCGCCGCCCACGCCGATGATCAGCAGGTCCGGGCGCCCCAGCAGCACCCGGTCGGCCGGGCTCAGGCTGCCGGCGGTGCCGCCCAGGTGGGCGATGTCCAGGCCCCCCTGGCGCCAGCGCCAGAGGGTGGCGTTGCCGAAGCGGCGACCGCCCACCCGGTCGTGGGGGACGGCGATGCCTTCGATCTGCAGGCCCGCGAGGCGGTAGGAGCCTGGCTTGACCAGGAACCTGCCGCTGGCCACCGGCGCCCCTTCGTCCTTCAGCCGGCTGCTGGCGAGGATCACATCGGCGCTGACCCGGGGCTCCGCCCGGCCGGCGGCGCAACCCACCGCCTGGAAGGGGTTCAGCAGCACCCGGGCGCCGCCCCCCTGGATCAGCAGGGCACTGTGGCCGTAGCTGGTGATCGTGACGCCACCGCCCCCTCTCTGGGCCAGGGCCGGCAGGCCGAGGCCGGCCACCAGGGCCAGGCCCACGCCCATGCTCAGACCCCCGCGGGTGGTCCGCCGCAGCGGAGCCGGGGAGAAGGGGGTGGGGTCGAGCATGGAATCGGGCATGGCCCCACCGGGCCCGGGGTGTGGCGCGAAGTTAGCAGTGGCGATGCCCTTTCTCCCCCGAGCGGGCTCAGTGGGAGGCCTGGCGCAGGAAATTGGCCAGCAGTTGGTGGCCGGCCTGGGTGAGCACGCTCTCCGGGTGGAACTGCACTCCCTGAAGATGCCTGTGCTGCCGGTGTCGCAGTCCCATGATCGTGCCGTCCTCGAGCCAGGCGGTGATCTCCAGGCAGTCGGGCAGGCTCTCCCGTTCGGCGATCAGGCTGTGGTACCGGGTGGCTGTGAGGGGTTCGGGCAGGCCTTCGAACACCCCCTGGCCGGCGTGATGAACCGGTGAGGTCTTGCCGTGCATCAGCTCGCCGGCACGCACCACCCGCCCCCCGAACACCTGGGCCAGACACTGGTGACCCAGGCACACGCCCAGCACCGGCACGGTGGGTCCCAGTTCCCGCAGCACCTCCTGGCACACTCCCGACTGGTCCGGATCCCCGGGGCCAGGGGAGATCAGGATCGCCGCCGGATCGAGCGCCCGGATCGCCTCCAGATCGAGGGCATCGTTGCGCTCCACCCGCACCTCAGCGGCCAGGGGGTGTTCGGCGGCCAGTTCACCCAGATACTGCACCAGATTGAAGGTGAAGCTGTCGTAGTTGTCGAGGACCAGAAGCATGGGGTTGGTCTAGCCGCCGAAGCGTCTCAGCAGGGGCGGCACCAGCAGCAGCAGGGCGATCAGCAGCGACGAGAGGGCGGCCACGAGCACGGCGGCGGCGGCGCAGTCCTTGGCGATGCGCGCCAGGGGATGGAACTGGCGGCCGATGGCCAGGTCCACCACGGCTTCGGTGGCGGTGTTGAGCAGTTCCAGCACCAGCACCGCCGCCACGGTGAGCACCAGGACCGCCAGCCGGTCGGCGGCCAGCCCCAGCCAGAGCCCCAGGCCGAAAACGACCACGCCGGTGAGCACGTGGATACGGAAGTTGCGCTGGCTGGCGAAGCCGTAGGCCAGGCCCTGGGCGGCATAGCGGAAACTCGCCGGCAGGTCACCCGCCACCTTCCAGGCTCCCACTCTCAGGCGCCTGCCACGCCGGTGGACGTCACCGGTCACGTCCCGCAGGGCCGGCGGATGTTCCTCGGGAAGGAGCATGGGCATCGCATCGCCGATGGATGGACCAGCGGCACCATACCGCCGATGGCCGGCATGAGCAGCCCCTGTCAGGAGGGCGATGTCTGCAGGAGCGCCGCCTGTCGTTCCAGCATGATGGCGAGGCTGGCCTCATCGGGGTGATCCCAGCCCAGCAGGTGCAGGAGCCCGTGGCTGGCCAGGAACAGGAGTTCCTCTTCGAGGCCATGGCCGGCGCTGATCGCCTGCCGGCGGGCCGTGTCGACGGAGATCACGATGTCGCCCAGTTCGAGCCAGGAGCCCGCTTCTGTCGCCCCGGCCTCCGGCGTCGGCAACGGGGGCGCCTCCTCCTGGGCGGCGAAGGCCAGCACATCGGTCGCGCCGGCGGTCTGGCGCCAGGTCCGGTTGAGCTCCGCGATGGCCGGATCGTCGCAGAGTTCCAGCCCCAGGCTGTAGCCAGTCGCCTGCAGATGGGCCGACAGTTCCGGCTGCAACTGGTCGAGCCAGGAGGACAGCTGGGCGCTCCAGCGGTTCTCCGCCCCGGCGGGATCCAGCAGACGACAGGCGGAGGCTGGTTCGCCTCCGGCCCCGCTCTGGATGTGAAAGGCCAGATCGAGGGCCGGGGGGGGGCCGGCCCCGAAGACGCGGGTCATTGGGGGAGGGTGGGCCGGCCCAGCCAGGCGATCAGCAGCAGGAAGCCGGTGAGCCCCAGGGCGGTGAGGCCGAAGTGGACCAGGCTCTGGCGCCCCTTGCGCACCATGTTGCGCATGGCCAGCTTGACGAAGCTGGGGCTCTCTTCCCCGGAGGCGCCGGCTGGGGAGGGTCGGGGAGTGGCGCGTTCGGGCATGGGTGGCGATGGGGGGATCAGGCGGCCGCTTCGGCGGCCACCTCCACACCCTGGCGCAGCAGGGACTGGATGAAGGGATCCAGATCGCCGTCCATCACCCCCTGCACGTCGGTGGTTTCCACCCCCGTGCGCAGATCCTTGACCATCTGGTAGGGATGGAACACGTAGTTGCGGATCTGGTTGCCCCAGGCGGCCTCGACGATGTCACCGCGGATGTCGGCGATCTCGGAGGCCCGCTGCTCCTGGGCGATCACCAGCAGCTTGGCCATCAGCAGCGCCATGGCCTTCTCCTTGTTCTGGAGCTGGGACCGTTCCTGGGTGCAGCGCACCGCCAGGCCGGTGGGGATGTGGAGGATGCGCACGGCCGTCTCCACCTTGTTGACGTTCTGACCGCCGGCCCCTCCAGAGCGTGAGGTGGTGATCTCCAGGTCCTTGTCGGGAATGTCGAGCTTCACCTCCTCCTCCAGCTTCGGCATCACCTCCACTCCGGCGAAGCTGGTCTGGCGTTTGTCGTTGGCGTTGAACGGCGAGATCCGCACCAGCCGGTGGGTGCCTTTCTCGTTGCGGAGGTAACCGTAGGCGTAGCGGCCGTCGATCTCGATGGTGCAGCTCTTGATGCCCGCTTCCTCCCCTTCCGAAAGTTCGTCCACGGTCACCTTCATGCCGTGATCCTCAGCCCAGCGGGTGTACATCCGCATCAGCATCAGGGCCCAGTCCTGGGCATCGGTGCCGCCGGCGCCGGCGTTGATGGAGATCACCGCGCCCTCCTTGTCGTAGGGGCCACTGAGCAGTCGTTCCAGCTCCCAGCGATCCAGGTCGCCCTTCAGGGCCTGCAGGCCCTCATCGGCCTCGCGCAGCAGGTCCTCGTCGGGCTCCAGGTCGTAGAGCTCCAGGGTGGCCCGGGCGTCATCCACGGCGTTCTTCCAACGGGCCAGCTGGTCCAGCTGGGCCTTCACCTCATCGAGCTGGCGCATCTGCTTCTGGGCCTGAAGCTGGTCGTCCCAGAAGCCGGGCTGGGCCGCCCGCTGCTCCAGGTCCCGCTGGCGGGCGTTCAGGACCGGTACGTCAAAGGCAGTCCTGGGCATGGCCCAGGCGGTCGGTGAGTTGGGACAGGTCCCGCTTGAAATCGGTGAGGTCGAGCACTGCGGCCATCAGAGCTTGTGACACGACCGTATCAGGGCGGATGGGGCGTGAGCCTCTAAGCTGGTCAACCAAAAAGAACTCGAGAGTTTTAATGGCCCACCCAGAAGTCCCCCCCCCGGAGTCCGGGCAGGAGTCTTTGGAGGTGAAACCGCCAGCCAAGGTGGAGATCTATACCTTTCGCTTCTCCTCCGATTGCATCCGCGCCAAGGGGCTGCTGGATCGTCTCGGTGTCACGTACAACGAATACATCGTCGACGACGACGAACTCAACAAGGATGTGATGATGAAGCGCGCCGGAGGTCATACCAGCGTTCCCCAGATCTTCATCGACGGCAAGGCGATCGGTGGCTATAACGAACTTCTGAATCTGGCCAACGTCGGAGAACTTGTCGCTCTGCTGCGCTTGCCTGAGTGACCTCACCGATCGATCGCGCAAGGGACGCCCAGCTGTTCGTGGTCGACCCGCTCCCCAGGCTGCGGCCTGCCAAGGACTCCAGCGTGGCCCTGATGCAGGCGGCCCAGCGTGCCGGGCTTGCCGTATGGGTCTGCACCCAGGCGGACCTGTCCACGGCGGGGGCGGAGGATGGCTCCCACCTGCCCCGGGCCTGGGCCCGGCCGTTGCGGCTGGCGGAGGTTCGCCCCGGTGACGAGGCCTGGATCGTGCCGGACCCCTGGTACGAGGCGGGAGAGCCCCGGGAACTGCCGCTGGATCACTTTCGCTGGGTCTGGATGCGCAAGGATCCGCCCGTCGACGAGGCCTATCTCTATGCCACTCAGTTGCTGGAGATGGCGGAAGCCGTCGGTGTGCGCGTGCTCAACCGCCCGGCGGCCCTGCGGGGCTGGAACGAGAAACTCGGCGCCCTGCGCTTCAGCTCATGGATGGCTCCTTCGCTGGTGAGTGCCCGGGTGGAACAGCTGGCGGCCTTCGCCGCCGGGCACGACGAGGTGGTGCTCAAGCCCCTCGCGGGACGGGCCGGTCAGGGGGTGGTGCGGGTCACGGCGGCGGCCCGCGGTCTGCGGGCGCTGCTGGAACTGGTCACCCAGCAGGAGCAGCTGCCCGTGATGGTTCAGGCCTTTCTGCCTGGGGTCAGCGCCGGCGACAAGCGCATCCTGCTGGTGGACGGGGAGCCGCTCGGAGCTGTCAACCGGCTGCCGAAGGCGGGGGAGTTCCGCAGCAATCTGGCCCTGGGTGGCGCTCCGGTCGCTGCCGACCTGACCGGGACCGAACAGCGCATCTGCGCCGCGCTGGCCCCGGTGCTTCGGGCCGAAGGGCTCTTCTTCGTGGGCATCGACGTGATCGATGGGCGCCTCAGCGAGATCAACGTCACCAGCCCCACCGGTGTACGCGAGGTGGAGCTGCTGGGTCGCATTCCGCTGGCTGATCTGGTCATCGAGCGACTGCTCGCCGCCTGAGCCCGGCGGCCGGCGGCTTCAGGGGATTCAGGCGAAGGCGCCGGCCACGGGCAGATTCAGCTGCTGCTGCAGCACCCCGAGCTTGAGGGTCACCTCCTGCAGCTCCCGCTCCGGATGGGAGCCGCGGACCAGCCCGGCTCCTGCGGTCAGCTCCAGGTGGCGCCCCCGCAGGGTGCCGCTGCGGATCGCCACCCGCAGGTCCGTGTCGCCTTCGGTGTCGATCCAGCCGATCGGGGCGGCGTAATGGCCCCGCTCGAACGGCTCCAGGCTCCGCAGCCAGGCCATCGCCTCCCGTCGGGGCAGACCCGCCACCGCCGGGGTGGGGTGGAGGGCTTCCGCCAGGGTCAGGGGGGCCTGGCCCCGCAGCGAGGCCGTGATCGGCGTGTGCAGATGCACCAGGGATCCGTGGCGCGCCAGTCGCGGCCGGCGGGGCCGGCGCGGATCGAGGCCGGCCTTCTGCAGCACGGCGGTGATCGTCTCGGCCACCAGTTCGTGTTCGTGCCGGTCTTTGGGGGAATGGAGCAGGTCGTCCGCCGGGGCCCCTAACGGAGCGGTGCCGGCCAGGGCATCGCTGCGCAGCTGCCCCTGGCGGAGGGTGAGGAGTCGTTCCGGAGAGGCCCCCAGCAGGGCGTCCTGCTGCGATTGCTGCCAGAGGAAACGGCAGCTGCCGGGCTGGCTGCGACGCAGATGCGAGAGCAGGGTGAGGGGATCGAGGGGACCGTCCAGCAGCAGCTGCTGGCGCACCGCCAGCACCAGCTTCTGAAGGTCACCCCGTTCCACCAGCTCCAGGGCCCGATCCAGCGCTGAGCGGTAGCCGGCGTGCCAGCTGGAGCCATGGGCGATGCCCACCGGCTCGCCGCGATGGGTTCCAGGCTGCCCGGCCACCGCCGCCGCCTCCAGTCGGCGCCGGGTGTCCCACAGTTCCTCGGCGACGCTGCGTGCCGTGACGCTGCCCCCCAGGCAGCGTTGCAGGCGCAGCCAGCAGTGACGGCCCTGACGGGTGAGTTGCCAGCTGGGCAGGACGGCCTTCACTCCTGCCGCTCCGGTGCCGGGCTGCAGGGGACTCTCGAAGAAGGCGAAGGCCAGCAGCACCCGGGGGCGGGCGAGGGCCGGGGTGGAGGAGGGTTCGCAGGCCAGGCGGCTGAGGCTCAGGCTGCTGAAGCGCTGGGCCAGCTCGAAGCGCCGTGGACCGCTGAGTTCCAGGCCGTTGCAGATGCCGGTGGCGGCGATGCTGAGACCTGGAGCACCATCCCAGAGGAAGCGGAAGTCATTGCCGCCGCCCAGCAGCGGCAGGGCCGCCAGGGGGTCGAGACCGGCCATCGGCAGGGCCAGGCTGAGCACTCCCTCCTCTTCCAGGCGCCCGCTTGCGGCGGTGGCTGCCGTGAGCAGCGCGGTGAAGCTGGCAGGGGCCTGCACCAAGGGGCCGCGGTACCGGGGCGAAGGGCTGCTCAAATGTATGGGCCTTTCCCCACCCAATGCCCGCGGCCACCATGCCCCAGCCGAAGGTCGTCGCAAGCCGTTACGCCCCGGAGGGCAGGACCGCCGAGCGTCGTCGCCTCTGGCGCGCCGCCGTGAAATGGCCCATGTACGCCGTGGCGGTGATGCCGGTGCTGCTGGCGGCCGGCTGGCGCCTGGGCCAGGGCCAGGCCCTGCGCTGGGATCAGCTGCTGCTGTTCCTGCTGGCGGCGGTGCTGCTGCTGGGCTGGGAGAACCTCGCCAACGACGTGTTCGATGCCGACACAGGGGTGGACACCCTGGGCAAACCCCATTCGCTGGTCAACCTCACCGGCCGCCGCGATCGGGTGCTGCGGATCGCCAACGCCTGCCTGCTGGCCGGGCTCGCCCTGATGGCCCTGGTGGCGCTGCGCAGCAGCGCCGCGGTGCTGCTGCTGGTGCTGCTCTGCTGCGGCCTGGGCTACCTCTACCAGGGCCCCCCGTTCCGCCTCGGCTACCGCGGCCTGGGTGAACCCCTCTGCTGGCTCGCTTTCGGCCCCTGCGCCACTGCCGCCGCCCTGCTCGCCCTGGCCCCGGCGGGTGCCGGCGGGATCCCCTGGGGGCCGGCTCTGGTGCTGGGCAGCGGCCCGGCGGTGGCCACCACACTGGTGCTGTTCTGCTCCCATTTCCACCAGGCCGAAGAGGACGCCGCCCATGGCAAGCGCTCGCCGGTGGTGCGGCTCGGCACCCACAGGGCCGCGGCGCTGGTGCCCTGGTTCGTGGCCACGACCCTGGCCCTGCAGTGGGCGCCGGTGCTGCTGGGCTGGTGGCCCCTCACCGCCCTTTTGGGGGCCATCGGCCTGCCACCGGCCCGGGCCCTGATCCGGCTGCTTGGGGAGCAGCACCACAGCCCGGAGCACATCGTCGGCAGCAAGTTTCTGGCCCTGCGCTTCCAGGCCCTCAACGGCTTCGGTCTGGCCTGCGGCCTGGCGATGGGGCCCTGGCTGGGGGCGCTGGGGGGGCGGTGACCACCACAGTGGCCGCGGCGGTCCCGGCAGAGCGTCTCAGTCTCCGCTGGCTTCCCTTCGCCTTCCGACTGCCGCTCCCCCTGGTGACCGCCGCCGGCCGGCTGGAGATCCGACGGGGCTGGCTGTTGCGGCTGGAGAGCCCTGACGGGCGCCTGGGCTGGGGGGAGGCGGCACCGCTGGATGCGACCGCCCATGCGGTGGTGGCCGCCTGCCTCGACGCTCTGGCGCCTTCCGTGGGGCGGGCCGATCTGGAGCGGGCCCTGCCGGGGCTACCCCCGACCGTGGCCTTTGCCCTGGGGGCCGCCCTGGCGGAGATCGACGGGGAGGTGGGCCCAGGGGGCGGCGGTTGGCTGTCGGCCCCGCCCTCGGCCCTGCTGCTGCCGGCAGGTGAGGCGATGATCATCGCCCTGGAAACGCTGCTGGCTGGAGGGCGTCCGACGCCCTCCGAGCCAAGGGGGCCGGGGACCCACGCTGAAGTGGAAGGTGGCGGCTGCTGCCGATGAGCACGAGAGGCGCCTGCTGGAGCGATTGCTCGATCGACTCCCTGCCGATGCGCGCCTGCGGCTGGACGCCAACGGCGGGTGGGATCGGGACACGGCCGGCGCCTGGGCCGACAGGCTGGTTGGAGATGGAAGGCTGGAGTGGCTGGAGCAGCCGTTGGACCCGAAGGACCACGAAGGCCTGGAGCATCTGGCAGCCCGGGTGCCGGTGGCCCTCGACGAGTCGTTGCGGCAGCGGCCGGAGCTCCGGGCTATCTGGCGTGGATGGCAGGTGCGCAGGCCCTCCCAGGAGGGAGATCCCCGCCGTCTGCTGAATGAGCTGCGGGCTGGGGCTCCCCGGCTGATCCTCAGCACCGCCTTCGAGACGGGGATCGGAGCGCGTTGGCTGGCCCATCTGGCGGGCTGGCAGGCCAGTGGACTCACTCCCGTGGCACCAGGACTGGCCCCGGGTTGGCTTCCCGCCGGTGGGTTGTTCGCGGCGGATCCGACAGAGGTCTGGGAGTGGGCCGCGGCACCGGGTGTTAGCCCAGGCCAGGAGGGAAGGTGACGTTGCGATGCCGATCAGCGACATGGTGATCCTCACCACCGGCACCGACCCGACGGTGGTTGCGGTGGAGCTGGAGGCCGCCTGGAGCCGTGGCGGGCTGGTGGGCCTGGCCCATCCCCAGGAGCGCCCGCAGCTGGAGGCCGCCTTCGGCCCTGACGTCCGCAGGCACCGGTGGTGGCCCGGTGCCGCCCCTGGGGTGGTGGTGGGCAGCGGCGGCAGCGTCGGTGGACGGCGCTGGTGTCTCCAGCCCCTGGAGCACCTTCAGGCCTCCGCTGCCGCCAGTGGCCGCTGGTTGGCGGAGCTGGGGCTGGAGCCCTCCCACTGCCTGGTCCTGGATGCGCTGCCACTACACCATGTCAGCGGTCTGATGCCGCTGGTGCGCGCTCGCCAGTGGGGGGCGAAGTTGCGCTGGTTGCCGCCGGCAATGCTTCGCCAACCATCCGGCCTGATGGAGGCCTGCCCCTTGCCCAGGGAGAGGCCAGTGGTGCTCTCTCTGGTGCCAACCCAGCTGAGGCGACTGATGGCCAGCCCCGAAGGCCTGGCCTGGCTGGGGAGCTGTGCCGTGATCTGGGTGGGTGGCGCCACCCTGCCGGAGGATCTGGTCTTGGCCGCCCGCCGCGCCGGTCTTCCCCTTGCTCCCTGCTACGGAGCCACGGAAACCGCGGCGATGGTGTGTGCCCTGGCGCCTCACCGCTTCCTTTCCGGGGAGGGGGGCTGCGGTGAACCGTTGGACGGTGTGGAGGTGCGGATCGATGCGACCACGGGCGCCGTGGAGGTGCGCAGCGATCGCCTCAGCCCTGGCGGATCGGCCGCGGGAGGGCTCGTGCCGCTGCCCCTTGATGCCGCGGGCTGGTGGCGCAGCGGTGATGGCGGGCGGATGGGTTGGGGTCTGCAGGTGCTGGGACGGATGGATGGGGCCCTCCACAGCGGAGGGGAAACGGTCTTTCCCGAGCAGCTGGAGGCACGGCTGATGGCCGCGGCGGCCTGCCGGGGGCTTCCCTTGGAGGCCGTGCTGCTGCTGCCGCGGGCCGATCAGGAGTGGGGGCAACGGTTGGTGGCCCTGGTGAGAGCGCGGGGCCAGGAGCGGGGGGCCGAGCTGATCAGGGTGCTGAACGGAATCGTGACGGCCTGGCCGCCGGCCGAGCGTCCCTGCCACTGGGTGCTGTGCCCGGAGCTCTCCAGGACTTCGGCCGGCAAGTGGCGGCAAGATCGCTGGCTGGAGTGGCTCAGGAACGCTCCCCGGAGCCGTTCCCGCCAGACCCGGGCTGAACCGCATGCTGGATGCTTCAGTCACTGTCGGATGCTGGTGGTCGCGTTGGCGAACCTTTTGGCGAGAGGAGTTTTGTTCACTGAGAGTGGGCAGGGAGTGGAACTCACTCCTGCTCCGGAGATGAAGGTCGTTTCGTTAAGATAGTGTCGGGGAGTTCGTAACATCATTTTCCAGGCATCGGCTGCCTCAAGCAATTGATAGCGATCAGGATAAATCGCTTGCAGAAGAACCTGGACAAGAGGGGTAGTAGTCGGTGTTCATGCCTGGAAAGATATGATGCTCAGTGTGAAACGAAAAGTTCAGATGAAGCAGGTCGAACAACCTGGGAACCCGGATGGAAAGGCTATTGATCAATGGATCGTTGCAGGTTGTCATCCGACACAGCATATGATTGGTATAGACGTAAAACATGATGATGGCGTACCCGACCCAGACCGGAAGGAAGTAGCCGAGCAGGATCGGCGCTGCATGAAGACCAAGAAATCCCAGAATGCCGATGTGAAGGGCGATAATGCAGAGGAGTTCAAATGCGATCAGCCGCCGCTCCTTCGGGCTTACGGTGAATGAGACAACCGGATAGCGCGTGGATCCATTATTGAAGAAAAGGATGGAAGTCAGATTCCTGAAGGCATGCACTCCCCAGGCGGATGACATGCCTACGGTTAACCAGAAGGGATGCACAGTGGAGGAGGGGACGAACAGATTCTGTATCCACTTTCCCCAACTGTCGGGTTGCTCAAACAGGTAGTTTCGATCCGGATCAGAAAGGGAATTGGTTTTCCCGTGATGTTCTCGGTTGTGGACGGCCTTCCAGAGCGTTGGCGGCATCCACAGAAGGCACAGACCGAGCAGGCTGAGGATCTGTCTTGCCCAGCGTGACTTCATGGCCTTGCTGTGCAGCAGATCATGGGTGCTGAACAGCAGGACCACCACGCTGTTGCCCATGACGACGGCGAAAGGAAGAAACAACAACGGCCAGGGCCAAGGCTCCAAGGTGAGCTGTTTCGCGAGCTGCCACCCTGATGCCAGCAGGGCGATGTTGATGATCAGGATCAGGGTGCGGTCGCCGCTGGGCTGAAACGCTTCCCTGGGCAACAGCGGCCTTAGCCGCTTGGCGTACTCGGCTTGACTGATCCAGGTCTCCGGTGTGGCGGGGCACATGAATATCTGTGATGATTTAAGAAGAATCAATGTTTCGACTGCCGGATCGTCCCTCCAGGCTTGTGGGTCGACACATTCAAGCTAGCCTATGATAGTAGGTCCCTGCGAGTGGAGGTTCTTCGATGAGGAAGGTCTTCGATGAGGAAGGCCTGCGATTAGGAGGTTGGATGGTGGTGGGAATCGCTGTGACGAGTGAGTACCGGAATCAGCCATGTCGCTCCGGGATGAGTTCCATCCTCTTGATTAGTCAGCGTCCTTGGGGCACCACCACCCAGCCAAGATTCTACGTATGAATGACAGAGGGGAGTCCCCGCCGACTACTGCCCCATACTTGTAAGTCCCAATCAGCCCGACTCAAGGAGTTTTCTTCCTTCCTATGAGGGCTGAGCCAGCCAACTACAGAATCATGGCCATGACCTTGACCTACAAAGAGCCAGCATTTGAGCGTTTTTTGCCTTTGATCGGTGATGTTACGAGGAAGCATCCTCTTGCCTATCAGTCAACAAGGATGGCAACCCATGTGGTGAATGCGATTCAAATGGCTGTTGGTGAATCCTACATCAACGGACTGGAGCTTCCTGATCCCGCACTGAAGGTATTGTTTGACACCTTCATGCCGATATTCTTCAAATATTTTCCAGCTCTTCTAGCCCCCTATGAGTGGGTGTTGCGGGAGACGGATCATTTGGCGGAAGGACCCAGGGACCTGATGAAGCTTCAGTATGACCTGCCTCAGGGAATGTTGAACAGGATGCTTGGGGACTGGAAGCTGATCTATCCGAAGTACAGCATGGGGCTGTGGGAAAAGGGAGCTTCAGATCTGGAACATTCACAGATGGATATGATTGATGATCTCATCGAGAAGCTTGGTATTGAAGATGGTGACAATATACTTGATTTCGGTTGTGGGTGGGGATGCGTTGCTAACTATATTCTCTCGAAGTTTCCGAATGTGCGGTTCACGGGTCTGAACCTCAGTCACGAACAATGCAATTATATGCGAACTCGAATGAAGGATCCTGACAGCTATCTCTCGTCAGGGCGCTTCAGCCTTGTAGAAGGTGACCTTAACGAAACTAGTTTTGACGAGAAATTTGATAAGATTCTCTCCGTTGGAGTTTTCTGTCACGTTGGCAATCTTACAGATGCCTTCCGAAAGCTGGCTTCCTTCCTGAGGCCCGGAGGCAAGTTTTTTCTCCATATAATTACTGTGCGTACGCCTAATAATATTTCGAGTGCTTATACTCATAAATATATTTTCCCTCACGGTCGCTATTGGAACTTTGACGCGGTGCCAGCTGTCAGTGGCGACCTAAAGACGGTGAAGCGCTGGTATCTTAATGGCTCCAATTACTCCAAAACTTTTGCTGAGTGGCTGAAGAACTTTGATGAAAGTCGGGATGAGATAAGTGGCCTTGATTATGGTGGAATGAGTTTTGAGAGATTCCGGCGGATCTGGCGATTCTATCTGATCTGGTTCGTTTCCAACTTCGCAAGTTGTGACGGAGAGATCAACGGAAATGGACAATTTCTGCTGATTCACGCGTAACTCTATCAAGCGAGTTCTGGAGTAAAGCTAAAAGTGTGCGCCCGCCTTCCTCGCCGCATTCCCGGGTGGGGTGGACAGGGTGCACCCCGTCCCGTCTCCGAGCCTCAGTGGGCGGGTTGAAGGCTTGTGATCCGCTGCCGGTTCAATCCTGCATCCATCCCCCGCCTCCATCCCGCCCGCCGCCCTCGGCTGGCGAGCCACCAAGGCAGATCCAATGTTGCCCATCCGGGCCATGATTGAATCCTGGGAATCAGTCATTGATACGAAGTTTTTCGGCAACCAGGTGGTTCCGGATTTTTCCCGCGTTCTTGCTTAGGTTTGAACCGCTATGGAATCCGTTGTGGAGCCGAAGGATGTCGAATGTAGCCGGTAAGGCCTACGGAATGAACGTCATCACCCCGATGCGCCCGCCACGCACATGGATCAACCGTCTGCTCTTCGCGGTGGGCCGTCTTCACCCGGGGCTGCTGGCTGGCCTGCTCAATCTCTCGATCATTCACTTCGCCAGGTGGGTGATCATTCCTAGGAACATGTGGCCGGGCTGGATGAATCCCAGTTCCCAGAAAATGACTACATGCTGTTCGTGAGCAATTTCAACGGCACCTGGGACCAGTACATCGACGCCTTCTCCGATGGCATTCCGAATGGGCTGGATCTGTTCTGGTACAGCAGTACGGGATACCCGGGTTCCATCCCGAATACCCCCTTCAAGACCTACATCCGCCGCAACCAGATCGATACCGACTATTACTATAATGCCACTCCAGGCTCAGCCCAGCGTGACATCAAGTCGGCCCTGCGGGTGTGGGCCGCCATCGATGTTCTGGCCAGCCGTCACGGCACCCTCGGCGGCGCCGAATTCGCGGCCCTCTATGCCGCGATGACCAAGGCGATCCAGAACAATCTCCCCTCCGCAGGGCCCGCCCCGATCGCCAGCATCGATACCCAGAGGGCCGATACGAACCGCTCCAGGTTGACCGACAATTTCTATGCCGCCCAGGCCGTTGCAGCAGGATCAACTGCCACTGCCACTGCCACTGCCACTGCCACTGCCATCGACTCCGACACCTGAAACCTCGTCATGCCGAATTTCGATGGTGGCCATTACTTTCTGACCGCACTCCTGCCCATTCGGAACGGTCTGTGTCCTGACCCGCTCGGTGGAAGCCGGGTGCTCTCCCACGTCCATGCCCTGCGGGAGGTGCTGGCCGTTCTGCCCACGCAGAACGCCCCTGCCGCCGGCAGCACCGTGCCCGTCGAACCGGCGAGCGCCCCGTTCAGCCGCGATTCCCGCACCCACTTCGCCCGGCTGGTGGTGATCGACGATGTGGCCTTCAATGGCCGCCAACCCGGCAATCCGATCAAGAGAAGCCTTGCCGGGATCAATCCCGTCGTGCCCGGCAGGGTCGACCATCTGCCCCACGCCTATCTGGCCCTGATCGTGGACTTCGATGCGGCCGATGGGGCGCCGGCCACCCTCGAGACCTACCTGCGGGGGCTCTGGCGGGTGATGGGCGATGAACTCGCTGCGATTTTCAGCCATCTGCGTGACTTCGATCCGGCTGAGGGCGAGCCTTCCTTCGTGGCCCTGGTGAAGAGCTCCCAGCTCGAGACCACCATGTCCTTCAACGACTACTACTGGACCGGCGAACCGGAGAAGTTGAAAGCGGGTGAACTGCCGAAATGGAAAGGGGCCACACCGCCCTCCAGTCGGGTAGGTCGTGCCCTGGTGCCGCCGGTGCTGGTGGGGGCCATGGTCTTCCTGCTCGTCCTGAGCCGCGGGGTGGTGGGCTGGGCCTTGCTGGCGCTGGGGCTCCTGGTGCTGGCGCTGTCCGTGTTCTGGATCTACCGGCGGGTGCTGGCCGTGGGGTTGCTGCCATTCCCCACCGCGCCCCGCTCCGATCTGCCCTCGGTGCTCAAGGCCCTGTATCTGCAGCGTCAGTTCATCCGCTTCATGGTTCAGCAGCAGGGGGTGGGGCCGGACGCGTTGCAGGCCGCGTTCGCGGACTTCCTGGCCAGCCATCAGCCCCACAGCACCGCCGCACCCACCCAGAGCGCCGGAACGATTCCCATCTGAGTATCCCCATGGCACTCCAGCTCGATCGGACCGATATCCAGGGCAACCTGCTCACCGCCTACGGCCGACTCGGCTTCCCCGCGGCCCGTTGCGTTCTGCTTCACGTCACTGACGGCCCGAAGGCCCGTGACTTCCTTGAGGAGCTGCGCTCGAAGATCACCACAGCGGAGCTCTGGCCCTCCTCGAAAACCCGCGCTCTCAACCAGGAACTGATCACGGCGAGGCGCCCCGACGTGGCGATCAACGTGGCCTTCACCTTCCGCGGTCTGCTGGCCCTGGAGGTACCGGTGCGAACACTGCGGGGCATGCCGGACGAGTTCCAGGAGGGGATGCTGGAGCGGGCCCCGATTCTCCAGGACGATCCAATGGGCAAGGTGTACGGCCCCGACGCCAGGGGCTGGGATCCGGTCTGGGTGGCCGAGCGCGAGGACCCGTCCAAGGCGGTTCACATCCTGGTGAGCTTGAACGTGTCCGCGTTCCCCGGCGGGCATGCGTCGCCCGCCGCCGCCCTGGAGGCCGAATACCAGTGGCTGCTGGATCGCGCCCAGGGGGACCAGGGTGTGCGGATCCTGGATGGCCATCGCGGCCCCGACACCCACTACCAGCAGATGGCCGCCCTGATGGAGCCCGATCCCTCCGGACCTCCAGGCACGTTGCGCCCCTCCCGCAAGGAGCACTTCGGCTTCACCGACGGGATCGGGGATCCGGTGTTCGATGGGCAGCACCCGGCAGAGATCATGGCCCAGCGGGTGGTGGGGCAGGGCAAGCTCACCCTCGAGCAGACCTGGGTGCCGCTGGCCACCGGCGAATTCCTGCTGGGCTACCCGGATGAGGCTCAGGAAATCCCCGGGGCGGCGATGCCGCTGGACTTCAGCCGCAACGGCAGTTTCATGGCCTATCGCAAGCTGCATCAGAACGTGGTGGCCTTCCGCGCGTACATCGCCGCCACCGCCGTGCGCTACGCCGCCCACACCGGCCTCACTCCCGAACAGGCTGATGCAACCCTGCGGGCCAAGATGGCGGGCCGCTGGTCGGATGGGGTGCCCCTGATCGAGGCTCCCACCTATGCCGCCTGGGAGAAAGTCCGGAGCGAGATGGCTACCATGGATCAGGCGGAGATCAACGACCGTTTGGTGAACTTCACCTACGCCGGCGATCCTGATGGTGCCAGGTGTCCCTTTTCGTCGCATCTGCGGCGGGCCAATCCCCGCGACATGCTGGATCCCACGCCCGCGCCGCCCGCCACGAAAGACGGGCCTCCGCGTGCCAGCTCGGTGCTGAACAACCGGCGACGGCTGTTGCGCCGTGGCCTTCCCTACGGCAGTTCCGACGACGCCACCACCGACGAGGGGGAGCACGGCGTGCTGATGCTCACCGTCTGCTCCAGCCTCTTTCGCCAGTTTGAATTCGTGCAGCAGCAGTGGATGCAGTACGGCCTCGATTTCAACGCCGGTAATGACACCTGCCCGTTGATCGGAAACCACGGGGATGGCGCCAAATTCGTGATCCCACCGTCCCCCGGTAGTGAGCAGCAGCCACCCTTCATCTGCGATCGCATGCCCCAGTTCGTGGAAACCCGCGGCGGTGCCTACTTCTTCGTGCCCAGCATGACGGCCCTGCGCCTGATCGCCCAAGGGCTCACCGATCCCACCTGATGCCAAGGCGTCATGAGCGAAAACAGTAGAGCTTCGGGGCACTTTCCCATATCTGGTGGTGTGATGTCTGGGATGCCGGTGGCCAAGGAAAATCCCCCCCCGGGCGAAGCGGCCTATACACAGGATCTTGCGGAGCGCCTGAAGGCCAAGATCATCAAGGACAACCCCACCGGGATCATGCGCCGCGATGCGCATCCGAAGATGCACGGGGTGGTGAAGGCCGAATTCATCATTGAACCCGATCTTCCCGATGACCTGCGCGTGGGGGTCTTCCGGCGGCCTGCAACCTATCCCGCCTGGGTCCGTTTGTCCAATCAGGACGGCACCATTCAGCCTGATAGCAAGGGTGACATCCGTGGGATGGCGATCAAGCTGATGGGCGTCGAGGGGGAGAAGCTGCTGGAAGCGGAAAGAGCTGAGCAGACCCAGGACTTCATTCTGATCAGCACGAATGTGTTCGTGACCAAGGACGTCGAAGACTTTGATCAGTTGATCCAGGCCTTCACAGGCTCGTTGTTTCAGAAGCTTGCCTTTTCCGTTACCCATCCCAGGGTGGTGTGTAATTTGCTCAAGTCGATGAAACAACATGCAAACCCCCTGCAGATTCGTTATTGGAGCACCACCCCCTACCTGTTCGGAGACCATGCGGTGAAATACTCCGCCATCCCCACGGGTGAGCCAACGGACGGCATTCCAGCCCAGCCAACCGACAACTTTCTACAGGAGGCGATGGCCAGGCAATTGGCCACGGGCGACGCCTTCTTTGATTTTGCTGTGCAGTTTCAAACCGATACTTTTCGCATGCCCATTGAAGATCCTGGAAAAGAGTGGTCTGAGCGAGCTTCGCCTTTCCGGAAGGTGGCGACGATCAGAATCCCCATGCAATCGTTTGACCGCCAGCAACAGGTCGAGTTTGGTGAGAATCTTTCCTTCTCGCCTTGGCACAGCCTGCCTGAGCATCGTCCCCTTGGTGGCATCAATCGATCACGCAAGCTGGTGTATGAGGTGATTTCAAGATTCCGGCACACGCAGAATAACGCGCCGAGGAGAGAGCCCACGAGCTGGGAGATCTGAGTGGATGTCCCAGCGATTTCTCATGACTTGATTGCGCGTGCCAACTTGCAGACCTCCTGATCCCTGCTTAGGTTGTGAACCCACGCTGGGGAATCTTGGCCGCATCCTTTGCTTACGAAGCGCCAACGGTCAAGAGGGCGTGGGATGCATTCGTCGCCCATCTGCTCACGTTCGCATCGATCTGGGTGTCGATGCTGGTGGTGAGCCTTGCCGGCTTTCTTGCCTATCTGTTGTGCTTTGGTGTCGCGGCCGGGGTCGTCGGGCTTTCCCCAAGCAGTGAAGGCCCCTTCGCCATTGCCATCCTGCTGGGGCAGATTGGCCAGCTGCCGTTTTCCATCCTCTCCAGCCTGATTGCGGTGATGCTCATGGCCGTACCCGCCCTGTACTACGCCAATGGGGAGGTGATCTCCACCGAGGCGGCCTTCAACACCCTGCTGACGCGGCCCTGGCGGTATCTGCTGGCGGGCCTGCTCTTCGGTGCGGTGTGTGGTCTCGGACTGGCGCTCTGCCTCCTGCCCGGCATCGCCGTGGCCCTGGTGGCTCCCATCTATGTCAACAGGATCTTCACCAGCGACCTGCCTGTGCTGGAGGCGTTCGCTTCCTCGTTTCAGGCCGTGTATCGTTCCGAACACGGACTCGCGTTCGTGGGCATTCAGCTGCTGGCCTGGCTGGTGGTGGTCGTCTGTGTGGTCGCCACGTGCGGCCTGGCTTCCCTTGTGGTGGTGCCCATGGTCAGCTTTTACATCCAGAACGCCGCTTATCGGCTGGGCGTGCTCAGCTGAGCCACATCGCCCCCCTGCTCCGGCACCGAAGCCGCCAGCCAGTTGCGGATCACGGCCGGGAGGTCGGTACGACGGCGAGCACGGCTGTCGATGGCCTGATGGCGGGTGAGGGCACGGGCCATCGCTTCGCCGTTGCGGCGAAACTCGTAGCGCACCTCGAAGCTGCCCCGATCCAGCCCTTGTGGCTGCAGCTCGACCGCCAGGGGGTCACCGTTCAGCAGGGGCCGCAGATAGTCGGCGGCGGTATGAACGATGGGCAGGGCCACCTCCAGAGGCGATCCAGGAGTGGGAAACACATCGGCGGGGGCAATGCCGAAGCGATCCAGGCTTTCCTCGTAGGCCTCATGGCACCAGCGCAGAAGATGGTGGAAATGCATCACACCGGCGGCATCGGTTTCTCCGAAGCGGACGTTGCGGCAGAGCAACAGCCATGTATTTCGATCCATCGAGGCAGTGTAAGGACGACAGGAGAGCGAACACCTAACCCATGGGGAATCCCGGCCTGCCAAGTCCGTAGGTGAGGCCCATCCTGGAGGCCCAGTAGAGAAGCAACAGCACCGCCGTAAGGAAAAGATGATTCCCCTGCAGGCCTTGGGGCCGGATCCGCCCGGTGCGCAAAGCCTGCACGGACCAGATCACCAGGCCGGCCGCGACGAACGGTCCGAAGGCATGCAACCCCACCCCATCGCCGAAGCGTCCCACCAGGCTGGCCGCCGTTGCCCGGGTCAGATAGCAGGTGGGGCAGGGGATCCCGGTGAGGGCCCGCAGCGGACAGGGGAAACCGGGCAGGCCGGGATGGAGCCCCTTGAGGAACAGGTAGACCGTGAGGCCCGCGGGCACCCAGACCCCACAGGCCCGCAGCCGGCGGAGCCAGCGCCGGCCGGCGGACTTCACCGGTCCACCGAACCCATGATCACGTCGATCGAGCCGAGGATGGCCATGATGTCGGCCACCTTGGCCCCCTTGAGGATGTGGGGGAGGATCTGGAGGTTGTTGAAATCGGCGGCGCGTATCTTCCAGCGCCAGGGGGTGACGTCATTGGTTCCCATGATGAATACGCCCAGTTCCCCCTTGCCGGATTCCACGCGGCAGTAGAGCTCACCATCGGGGATCTTGAAGGTGGGAGCCACTTTCTTGGCCACGTATTGGTAGTCGAAGCCGTACCACTCACTCTTCTTGCCTTCGGCCATCCGCCGCGCCTCGAGATTTTCGGTGGGGCCGCCGGGAATCATGGCGACGGCCTGGCGCAGGATCTTCAGCGACTGGCGCATCTCCTCGATCCGGACCCGGTAGCGGGCGTAGCAGTCGCCCTCTGTCTGCCAGGCGACGGACCACTCGAAATCGTCGTAGCACTCGTAGTGGTCGACCTTGCGCAGGTCCCAGGGGACGCCGGAGGCCCGCAGCATCGGGCCGGAGAGGCTCCAGTTGATCGCCTGCTCCCTGCCGATCACTCCCAGACCCTCGATCCGCTTGCGGAAGATGGGGTTGTTGGTGATCAGTTTTTCGTACTCGTCGATCTTGGGGCCAAACCAGTCGCAGAAGTCGGCGCACTTCTCCAGCCAGCCGTAGGGAAGATCAACCGCCACACCGCCGATGCGGAAGTAGTTGTTGTTGATCAGCCGCTGGCCGGTGGCCGCTTCCCACAGGTCGTAGATCATCTCCCGCTCCCGGAAGATGTAGAAGAAGGGCGTCTGGGCCCCCACGTCCGCCAGGAAGGGGCCGAGCCAGAGAAGATGGTTGGCGATGCGGTTGAGCTCCAGCATCAGCACGCGGATGTAGCTGGCCCGCTTCGGCACGGGCACATCGGCCAGCTTCTCGGGCGCGTTCACCGTGATCGCCTCGTTGAACATGCCCGCCGCGTAGTCCCAGCGGCTCACGTAGGGCACGAACATCACGTTGGTGCGGTTCTCGGCGATCTTCTCCATGCCGCGATGGAGGTAGCCGATCACCGGTTCGCAGTCGATCACGTCCTCGCCGTCGAGGGTCACCACGAGCCGCAGCACGCCGTGCATCGACGGGTGATGGGGCCCGAAATTGACCACCATCGGCTCGGTGCGGGTCTCGAGCTGGGTCATGGCCTGCGCCAGGAACGGAGTGACGGGATCTTAGGAAGGTCCGATGGCCGTTTCGTTCGCCCACCTCCCCGTTCTGGCGGAATCGGTGCTTCAGGCCTTCTCCGGGTTGTCCGGGCTACCGGACGGCACCGTTGAGCCGTTGCTGCTGGATTGCACCCTCGGTGGCGGCGGGCACAGCGCCCTGCTGATGGCGGCCCACCCCCGGCTGCGGCTGATCGGCCTCGATCGGGACCCCGCCGCCCGGGCTGCGGCGACCGAACGGCTCGCCCCCTTCGGGAAGCGGGTGAGCATCCAGGCCGCCAACTTCGCCGGTTTCACCCCGCCTGGCCCTCTGGTGGGGGTCCTGGCCGACCTGGGGGTCAGCAGTCCCCAGCTGGATGAGCCCAACCGGGGGTTCAGTTTCCGCGCCGCCGGACCCCTGGACATGCGCATGGATCCGGAGACCGGCGAGACCGCCGCCGAGCTGATCGACCGGCTCGATGAACACGAACTGGCCGACCTGATCCATGGCTTCGGCGAGGAGCGGCTGTCCCGTCGCATCGCCCGGCGCCTGGTGGCCGAGCGGCCCTGGGCCGGCAGCGGGCGCAGCACCGCCGATCTGGCCTACACCGTGGCCGGTTGCTTCCCCCCCAGGGCCCGCCGCGGGCGCATCCATCCGGCCACCCGCACCTTCCAGGCCCTGCGGATCGCCGTCAACGACGAGCTGGGGGCCCTCGACCGGCTGCTGCGCGATGCCCCCGACTGGCTGGTGCCGGGCGGACTGCTGGCGGTGATCAGCTTCCACTCCCTGGAAGACCGCCGCGTCAAGATGGCCTTCCTGGGCGACCCACGGCTGGAGCGGCTCACCCGCAAGCCCGTCGTGGCCGGGGAGGAGGAGCAGCAAGCCAATCCCCGCAGCCGCTCCGCCAAGCTGCGGGTGGCCCGCCGCCTGGCCTGAGCCTGCGCCCATGACCCTGGACAGCCTGCCGTCCCTCGACCGACTCGATCTCCTCTGGTGGCTGGCCCTGCTGATCCAGGCCCTCGCCATTCCCGGCATCCTCTTGCCCGTGGCCCCCGGCCTCACCCTCCTGCCGCTGGGGGCCCTGCTGTGGTGCTGGGCGGCAGGCTGGGCCGCCGGCTGGCCCGCCCTGCTGCTGGCGGGGCTGCTGCTGGTGCTGGGCTGGGGAGCCGAAGCCCTGGGGCTGCTGCTTGGGCCGGCACGGTTGCAGGCCACCCGCTGGAGCTACGTCGGCGCCGGCCTCGGCCTGCTGGTGGGCCTGCTGGGGCTGCTGCCGGCCCTGCCGGTGGGCGGACCCCTGCTGGGTGCCCTGGTGGGCCCCCTGCTGGGGGCCGCCCTCGGGGAGCTGATCAGCGCTCCGCCCTCCCTGGGGCCTCCCGGTCTGGGCCGGTTGCGACGCTCCCTGCTGGTGGGCCTGGCGGTGGTGGCCGGCATGCTGGTGAGCCGGCTGGCCCAGCTGCTTCTGGCCCTGGTGGGGGTGCTGGGGTTCGTGCTGCTCACGACCGGATCCTTCGCCGCCCGCCTCAGCGCCTGACGGGTGGGGATCTCAGCGGCCCTGGGGGGCGGGCAGGGGGTCGGGTGCTCCGCTGGCCAGCACCAGCTGGCGGTAGGCCGCCGTGGCGATGCAGACCACAAGGGGAAAGGCCACGAAGGCTCCCACCAGGCAGGCCAGCAGCCCCAGCAGCATCAGGAGACTTTCGATCAGGGTGAGCAGCAGGACCATCAGCCAGCTGGGGTCGACAAGGGAGCGACCCCGCTCCAGGGTGGCCCGGGCGCCGGTCTGCTCGAACAGCACGATCTGGGTCAGGAAGCTCTGGTTGATGGCCAGATAGATCACCCCCAGCACCAGCACCCCCAGCAGCAGAAACAGCACCACGGCCAGGGCCAGACCCAGCACTTCCAGCAGGGTCCGGCTGATCGGCACGAGCTGGTCAGCGAAGATTCTCAGCAGGACCAGGGGGCCCCCCACCAGCAGCAGGATCCCGATCAGGGGCACCAGCACCACCGCCACCAGCAGCAGCCAGGCCCGCACCAGTCTGATGAAGACCGGCCCATCCCAGCGCATCAGCTGCCCCAGGGAGGGGCGCCCGCCCTGCAGGGCGCTGCCGGCGCCGCGCACCAGCCCCAGGGCGCACCAGAGATTCAGGATCAGGTTCAGCACCAGTCCGATCAGATAGAGGAGCCAGTCCACCGGATCGCTGGAGGCCACTCCGCCATTGCTGATCCGGGTTTGCAGGGGCTGGACGAGGAACTGCAGGCCCACCACCACCAGCGGGAACCCCACGAAGGCCCACGGGCTGCGGCTGAAGGCCCGCCAGCCCTCCTCGAGGGCGTCGCCGAAGTCGAGCCGGGATCCCTGCCGGCCGACGGGTGTGGCCATGAATTCCCTTCTGGATGTTTCAAAACCTAGGGGGGGCCTCGCAGCTCCGCCACGGCCTCCCCCATGGCAGCCACGGCCGCGTCGATGTCCTCCCCCGTCGTGGCCCGTCCCAGGCCGAAGCGGATCGAGGCCGCCGCGGCCCGGCGGTCCAGGCCCAGGGCCGCCAGAACGTGGGAGGGGCTCCCCTGGCTGCAGGCCGAACCGCTGCTCACCGCCAGCGTCCGGCGCAGCTGCCGATGCAGGCGGGTGCCGTCCACGCCATCGATGGAGACGTTGAGGTTGTGGGGCAGGCTGTGGTGAGGGTTGCCGTTGCGGTGCATGCCGCCGAGGGCCTCCAGCTGCCGCCAGAGCCGGTCCCGCAGGGCACCGAGCCGCAGGGCCCTTGCCTCCCGGTCGGCCAGGGCCCCGGTCACCGCGGCGCCCAGGCCCACGATCAGGGGCACCGGCAGGGTGCCGCCCCGCAGCCCCCCTTCCTGGCCGCCACCGAGCTGCTGGGGGGCCAGCCTCACCCCCGGGCGCCGCAGCAGGGCCCCGACGCCCTTGGGGCCGTAGAGCTTGTGGCCGCTGAGGCTGAGCAGGTCGATGCCCAGGTCCCCCATGGCCAGGGGGATGTGACCCACCGCCTGGGCGGCGTCGCAGTGGAACAGCACACCCCGTTCGCGGCAGAGCCTGCCGATGCTGCTCAGGGGCTGGATCACCCCGATCTCGTTGTTGGCCGCCATCACCGACAGCAGCAGGGTGTCGGCTCCCAGGGCGTCGGCCAGGCGCTGGGGATCGACCATCCCATCAGCGCTCACCGGCAGCACGGTGAGCCCGAAGCCGTGGCGTTCCAGCCAGGACAGGGGCTCCAGCACCGCCCGGTGCTCGGTGGCCAGGGTCACCAACCGCCGACGGGACTCCCCCCGGGCAAGGGCCGCCTCGGCCACCCCCCGCAGGGCCAGGTTGTTGGCTTCGGTGGCTCCGCTGGTGAAGATCACCGTCTCACTGGTCATGCCCAGCCCGGCCGCCACCCTGGAGCGGGCGATGTCCACCGCAGCGGCCGCTTCCAGGGCCGGTCGGTGCAGACGGCTGGAGGGATTGGCGGGGTTCTCCGACCACCACGGCGCCATCGCCGCCACCACCGCCGGATCGCACGGGGTGCTCGCGTGGTGGTCGAGGTAGGTCAGCATGGAGCCATGCTGATTCGTCTTCGCTCTCCCCGGGCCCTCGCCCTGCTGCTGGCGGCAGGGCTGGGCCCGGTCTTCACCCTGGTGCTGGCAGGGCCTGGGCTGGCTGAGCAGGCCACCCCCAGCAACGCCGAGAGCCGCCCAGCCGGGTTCCGGCTGCTCCAGGACAGGGTCACCCATCGGGGCCGGGAGGTGGTGGGCATCTACGGCCTGGTGGCCGACCCGGCCCAGCCGGGGCTGTGGCGGGTCCAGGTGTGGGAGGAACTCGAGGACCGCGTCACCATCGCCACCGACAAGATCAGCTGCAGTGTGTCCGGCCCTCTGCGGATCACCGGCACCGCCAGCCGGTTGATCGTGCGCGAGCTCAACCCGGGCGGGGTCATCACCCCCGCCAACCGGCTCGATCACCTGATGTGGTGGGCCGTCTGCGTGCCGGCCCAGGCCGGCAAGGACCCCGCCACCCTGGGCCCTCTGGCCCGGCAGCTGGGGTACAGCGGGCGGTTGCCCGAGCGGGAACAGGTCTTGCTGGGGCCCGGTCGATAGATTTCTCCCCATGAGCCACGTTCCTTCCGACGCCGCCGCCGGCCCCAGCCCTGAAACCCCCGGGACCGAAGAGGCCGGGGCCGCTTCGGCAGGCACGCCGGTGCGGCTGCTGCTGGTGGACGATGAACCCGGCCTGCGCACTGCGGTCAAGGCCTATCTCGAGGACGTGGGCTTCGCCGTCACCACCGCCAACGACGGCGAGGAGGGCTGGGCGGCTGCCCAGGCCCAGATGCCCGATGTGGTGATCAGCGACGTGATGATGCCGCGCTGCGACGGTTACGGGCTGCTCAAGCGGCTGCGGTCCGATGAGCGGCTGGGGGGAACCCCGGTCATCTTCCTCACCGCCAAGGGGATGACGGCCGATCGCATCGCCGGCTTCCAGGCCGGCGCCGACGACTACATCCCCAAGCCCTTCGACCCCGATGAACTGGTGGCCCGGGTGCACAACGTGGTCCGCCGCCAGGAGCGCCTGCTGGCGGAGGCGGCCCGCTTCGCTGATGCCGACATCGGCGCCATGGCCCGCCAGATCACCGAGATCCGCTCCATGCTGGGGGGTGGCGGCGCCGGTGCCGGTAAGCCGGTCCCTGACGTCAAGCTCGATTTCACCCCCCGGGAGGCGAGCGTGCTGCAACTGGTGGCCGAAGGCATGATGAACAAGGAAATCGCCCGCCGGCTCGAGACCTCGATCCGCAACGTGGAGAAGTATGTGAGCCGGCTGTTCATCAAGACCGGCACAGCCAGTCGCACAGAGCTGGTGCGCTTCGCCCTCGAGCACGGACTTGTGGACTGACCACCGCCCAGGCCCACCCCAGACGCTGCCATCGGGCTGGCTGCCGGCCCGATGGAATGACGGATGGGCCTACCGGGATCGGATCCCCCCATCCGCGGCTGGGATGGGCGTGGTGGCGTACTACGCCGGCCGCTACGGCCATTCCCGGGCGGACGCGTGGGAACGCCGTCTCGCCGAGGGGCAGATCAGCCGCCACGGTGAGACCCTGGCGGCCGATACGAGCCTCACCCCGGGCGATCGCCTCGTCTGGCGCCGCCCCCCCTGGCAGGAGCCGCCCGTGCCGGCGTTCTGGGGGGTGATTCACGATGACGGTGACCTGCTGGTGATCGACAAGCCCAGCGGCCTGCCCGTGCTGCCCGCCGGTGGTTTCCTGGAGCACACCCTGCTGCGTCTGCTGGAGCATCGGCACGCCTGTGGGGCGGCGACAGGCCCTCCGCCCCGTCCGGTGCACCGGCTGGGGCGCTTCACGTCCGGGCTGCTGGTGTGTGCACGCAGCTCCCGGAGCCGCGCCTGGCTGAGCCGGAGGCTGAGGGAGAGTGGTGGCCTGCCCGCCGGCCCCGGAGAGGCCTCCCCCTGCCGCAAGATCTACCGGGCGATGCTGGTGCCGGGTGCCCTTGATCGGCAGGTGGGCGATCCCCTGTCCATCACCACTGCCATCGGACGCCAGGACCATCCCCTGCTGGGGAGCATCTGGAGTGCCCGGCCCGAGGGCCTGTCGGCCCTCAGCATCCTCACGTTGCTGGAGCGGCGCCGCGAGGGCGATCTGGTGGAGGTGGAGATCGCCACCGGCCGGCCCCACCAGATCCGCATCCACTGCGCCGCTGTCGGGGCGCCGCTGCAGGGTGATCCCCTCTATCTGCCGGGCGGTGGTGCTCGACAGGGCAGCCTGCCCGGGGACGGTGGCTATCGGTTGCATGCCCATCGCCTGACCCTTGCCGGGCCCGGTGGGGAACGGTTCCTGTGGGAGGCCCGGGCTCCGGAGTGGGCGGTTCAGCCCCGCTCGAAGGCGATCAGGCGGGAGAAATAGAAGGGGGCCTGATTGAGGCTGCGATGCACGGGCTGAAAGCCCGCTTCGGCGGCGGCCGCCACGATCCCCACTTCCCTGAGGGTGTAGGCCCGGGTGGTCTTGCTGGGTCCGGGGAACAGCTGGCCAATCTGCTTGAGCACGGCCAGCAACGGTGTGTAGGGGGCGAAGCTGACGATCAGCTGCCGTTCGGCCATGGCGGCCAGGTGGCGCACCATCGCTTCGGCAGCCGCCTGCGGGTAGTGGATGAAGACGTCGAGGCAGATCACCGTGTCGTAACGGCCCTGAAGGCTTTCGAGATCGGAGGTGGTGAAGCTGAGGCGCTCGCTGGGGAGACCGGCGGCCGCTGCCCGGCGGCTGGCCTCGGCCACCATCGCGGCCGAGAGATCGCTGGCGGCGATGCTGCCGGCCCCCAGGGCTGCCAGCGGCAGGCTGAGGCTGCCGACGCCGCAGCCGGCATCGCAGAAGCTGCGACCCGCCAGATCGCCCTGGGCCTGCAGCCAGGCCAGCACCGCGTCCACCGTCTTCTGGTGGCCGATGCGGATGTTGCGCTGGACCCGGTTCACTTCTTCGCTGTCGCTGTAGATGCGGTTCCAGCGCTCGAATCCGGTGCTTTCGAAATACGCCTGCACCTCGGCTTTCTCCGCCTGGTTCTCGGCCTCCCGCTCGGCTTGCTCGGGGTGTTGCAGTTCCGGGGGCATGGCGTGCGGGGACCGTCCTGGTGGCGCGGATCCTAGGGAGTGGAGCCGGCGGCGGCCCCGCCCCCTCGGCGGGCGCGCAGCGAAGCGGCGGTGGGGCGGGACAATGCCATCCCCGCCTCCCCCGCCCCATGGAGTCCGCCGCCCCTCGCCCCCGCGTCGCGATCGTGATGGGCAGTGATTCCGACCTGCCGACCATGGAGCCGGCGGCGCGGATCCTGGAGCAGCTCGGCGTCGGCTGCGAGGTGCGGGTGCTCTCGGCCCACCGCACCCCCTGGGAAATGGCAGCCTTCGCCGAGGCGGCCGCCTCGCGGGGGTTCCGGGTGATCATTGCCGGGGCCGGTGGCGCTGCCCACCTGCCCGGCATGGTCGCGGCCTTCACGATGCTGCCGGTGATCGGCGTGCCGGTGCGCAGCCAGGCCCTCTCGGGGGTGGATTCCCTGCATTCGATCGTTCAGATGCCGGCGGGCATCCCGGTGGCGACGGTGGCGATCGGAGGCGGTCTCAATGCCGGTCTGCTGGCGGCGGCGATTCTGGCCACGGCCGATCCCCTGCTCGCCGAGGCGCTGGAGGAGCATCGCCGCGGCCTGCATGATCAGGTGGTGGCCAAGGACGCCCGTCTGCAGGCCCTGGGCAGTGCCGCCTACCTGGAGGCGATGGGCCAGGGCTGAGCGCTGGCGACAGCCGGCCTGGCCCGCCATGCTGGTGGCCGATCGACGCACTTCCGGGGCCATGCCCTGCGCCCGCTGATGCTCCAGAGGCTGGAACTGCCCATTCCGATGCGGTTCTCCCTCGCCCTGCCCCTGCTGGTGCTGAACCTCTGGGTGCTGCGCCAGCTGCTGCTGCCCCTGGCCCCGTTCCCGGCCCTGTTCCTCACGGCGGCTCTCTTCGCCTTCCTGCTCGACATCCCCAGCCGCTGGCTGATCCGGCGGGGTCTGCCGCGTCCGGTGGCCCTGCTGCTGGTCCTGGGGCTCAGCTTCGGCGCGGTGGTGCTGGCGGCATTGGTGCTGGTGCCCCGCCTGGTGGAGCAGCTGGGCGATCTGGTGCTGGCCCTCCCCGGCTGGCTGGCGGAAGGGGAAACCCTGCTGGGGCAACTTCAGGGCTGGGCCAGCGAGCGAGGACTGCCCACCGACTTCGGCGGCCTCAGCAGCGATCTGATCACCCGCACCAGCAAGATCGCCTCCCAGCTGAGCCAGCAGGTGCTTGGAATCCTGGGGGCCACCGTGAGCATCACCGTCAACGTGGTGATCGTGCTGGTGCTGGCGGTGTTCCTGCTGCTGGGGGGCGAGCCCATCGCCCTTGGCCTGGCCGAGTGGCTGCCGTCGGGCACCCGTGGCCTGGTTCTCACCACGCTGGACCGCACGTTCCGGGGCTACTTCGCCGGCCAGGTGGTGCTGGCCCTGATCCTCAGCGGCGCCCAGAGCCTGGTGTTCACCCTGCTGGGGATTCCCTACGGCGTGCTCTTCGCCGTGGCGATCGGCTTCACCACTCTGATCCCCTATGCCAGCGCCCTCACCATCGTGGTGGTGAGTGTGCTGCTGGCCCTGCAGGATCCGCGCACCGGCCTGGAGGTGCTGGCGGTGGCGATCAGCGTGGGTCAGGTGGTGGATCAGGTGATCCAGCCCCGCCTGATGGGGTCGATCGTGGGTCTGCAGCCCGCCTGGCTGCTGATCAGCCTGCCGGTCGGTGCCCGGCTGGGGGGGCTGCTGGGGCTGGGCGAACTGCTGGGTCTGCTGCTGGCGGTTCCGGTGGCCAGCTGTGCCAAGACCTTCCTCGATGCCTGGGCCCAGCGCATCCGCCCGGCGTTGCCTGACCCCGAGCCGCTCAGGGCTCCGCCGGAGCCGGAATGATGCCGCGCCGCTCCAGTTCCACCACCACCTGAGCCACCGAGTCTTCCAGGCTCTGTTCGCCGGTGGCCACCAGCAGCTCGGGGGCCTCGGGGGCTTCGTAGGGGCTGGAGATGCCGGTGAACTCCCGGATCTCCCCGGCCCTGGCCTTGGCGTACAGCCCCTTGGTGTCCCGCTGCTCGCAGACCTCCAGGTCCGCGGCGCAGTGGATCTCGAGGAAGTCGCCATCCTCCACCAGGTCGCGGGCCCGCTGGCGATCCGCCCGGAAGGGGGAGACGAAGGCGGTGAGCACCACGACGCCGGCGTCGAGGAACAGCTTGGCCACCTCGCCGATCCGGCGGATGTTCTCCTCCCGGTCGGCGTCGGAGAAGCCCAGATCGCTGCACAACCCGTGCCGCACGTTGTCGCCGTCGAGCACGTAGCAGGCCAGCCCCTGCTCGAACAGGGCCGAGTTCACCGCATTCGCCAGGGTGCTCTTGCCGGCTCCCGAGAGACCCGTGAACCAGAGGATGGCGCTGCGGTGACCCCGCTGATGGGCCCGGGCCGAGCGGGTCACGGTGGAGTGGTGCCAGACGATGTTGGTGGCCTGAGGGGAGAGGCCGGTGCCGGCGGGGGAATCGGGACTCATGACAGCGGCTGGGAAGGCGGTGGCGGCCATTCTCCCTTTCGGCCGGGTGAGCGCCGGGGCCGCGGGATGGCGCTGCATCGACCGCCATGGCGGAGGAGGGTTCAGGCCGCGATGATCCTGCGCAGCTCGTCGGCCATGGTCTGCCCGGCCCGGTCCGCCGTGACGATCTCGATCTGATCGGCCCCGGCGGCGCCAAGCCCCAGCTCCACGGCCCGCTGGATCTGCTCCAGCCGCCAGATGGAGCCCTGGGACACGTCCT
Organism: uncultured cyanobacterium; assembly: GCA_963772735.1. Classification (GTDB taxonomy): domain Bacteria; phylum Cyanobacteriota; class Cyanobacteriia; order PCC-6307; family Cyanobiaceae; genus Cyanobium. The sequence goes on from CAVYYO010000016.1 coordinate 65,620, forward strand.
GCGTGGTGCCCAGGGAACGCAGCAGGGCGATGGCCACCACATCCACCGCGATCCGGTCGGAGCCGGCCAGCAGCACCTCCGGCCGGGCCCTGACACCGGATTCCGGCCCCCCCTGGACAAAGGCCTCCACGCCATCGAGCAGCACCAGGGCCGGTTCGTAGGCCTGGTTGATCTCCGCGATCATCCGGCGCTGGTGGGGGGAGGAGTGGAGATCCCCCATGTAGTTGTGGGGGTCACCCGGCAGGTGTTTGGCCACGAGCCCCACGCTGTTCTTCAGCGAGAGGGTGAAGTGGCCCCCGAAACGATGGGTCTTGAGGCAACAGGTGTTGACCACCGCCCCGGCGTCGAGGGCCGGACGGGCGAAGGCGAATCCCTTCGGCCAGTGGGTGCCCTCCGCGGCGACGGCCTGCCAGCCCTCCCGGCCCAGCTCATCGAGCACCATCGCCTCGAATCCCAGCCGGTCGGCCAGGGCGAAGACCCCCTTGCTCTCCATCGCCTGACGGGTGTCCGCCATGCCCGAGCGATCCCCCACCGTGATCCGGCCGGCGCCGGCGTTCTGCAGTTCGAGCACCAGGGCTTCCAGCAGGGGGGTATCGGTGGCCGCCGGTGCTGGATCGCCGGTGTTGTAGTTGGGCTTGAGGAAGAGGGTCCGGCCCTGGATGCCGCTCGGCTGCAGCAGGTCGATCGCCGCGCGGGTGCCGGCTGTCCGGTCCCCATGCCGGATGAGCGCCACCCGGCTGATTCCGGAACGTCCTGCCCCGTTGCCCATGGGGGCGGCCGTCGTGGCGGCCACCGGGGCTCTCGTGGCGGAGGAGGGTCCTGACCCGCAGGCCACCGACAGGGCGGCGCTCCCTGCGGCGAGACTCGCCAGCTGGAGCACCTGACGTCTGCTGAAGCCCTGCCGGGGATCAGGGGAGGCCATGGCGGTCCTTCGGGGAAGGATCCTCAAGCTAACGAGTGTGCCCAGGTGGGTCGGACATCGCCGCCGTCCTCCCCCGCGCGTGACGGGGACGCCGGCCCCATCTACCCCCCGGCCTGCCTGGGGCGGTAGCCCTCCTTTTCCAGCGCGGCCAGGGCGGCGGCCACCTGGTCCCCCTGCAGTTCGATCACGCCGTCCCTGAGGGTGCCGCCTGTGCCGGCGCTGGCCTTGAGCCGCTTGAGCAGTTGCCGGTTCTCGGCCGGTGCTGCCTCCAGGCCGGTGATCACCGTCACCTGCTTGCCTCCCTTGCCCGCCTTGGTGCGCTGCACCCTCACCCTCTGGAGCGCCCTGGCCTGCGGCACGGAGGCCAGTTCCGGCCGCTGCCGGCTGTCCGGGCTGCTGAATTCCTGCCAGCCCCCCTTAGCCACGGCCCAGCACTCCTCTGAGGTTCCACTTCAGGCGAAGGCCTGGTGGGCCGACCAGCCGGGGCGGCAGGCCGTGGCGATCGGTGCCGCCGTTCTCGAGCTGTTGCCGGTGGATCACCTGGGGAAAAATCATGATGCTCTTGCCGGAGCGATGCGGTGCCTCAGCTGCATCCACCAAGGGGGCAACATGAAGCGTTATTCCATTGAAAGACGTTGTTCCGATGAAAACCTTGTCCCGATAAAAACCTTGTCCCGATAAAAGTAGCCATGAAAAGAAGTATTGCAGGAATCAGGCGCAGAAGGTATTGGCTTGGAAGCATTTTCTCCTTGCCATTTCTACAAACTTAACAGTGGTGGGCATCGATGGCTCTCCGGATGGATTGGGCTGGGCCCCATGCTCCTGATCCGATGCTTCCGCCCCACGTGGAGCCTGCCTAAGGTAAGGACTGACCTCCACTGCCTCGCCGGTGACCAGCAGCGTCTCTCCCCGCAGCGTCGAACCGGCCGAACTGCTGCCCTCGGTCCGCCCCGACGCCCTCGGCCGGTTCGGGCCCTACGGCGGCCAGTACGTGCCCGAAACCCTGATGCCCGCCCTGGCCGAACTGGAGGCGGCGGCGGCCGAGGCCTGGGCCGATCACGCCTTCACGGCACGGCTCGATCACCTGCTGCGCACCTACGTCGGCCGGCCCACGCCGCTCTATGAGGCCGAGCGCCTCACGGCCCACTACCGCCGTCCTGAAGGCGGCCCGCGCCTGTGGCTGAAGCGCGAAGATCTCAACCACACCGGCGCCCACAAGATCAACAATGCCCTTGGTCAGGCCCTGCTGGCCCTGCGCATGGGCAAGCAGCGGATCATCGCCGAGACCGGCGCCGGCCAGCACGGGGTCGCCACCGCCACGGTGTGCGCCCGCTTCGGGCTGGAGTGCGTGATCTACATGGGCGCCGAGGACATGCGCCGCCAGGCCCTGAACGTCTTCCGCATGCGGCTGCTGGGGGCCACGGTGCAACCCGTCACCGCCGGCACCGCCACCCTCAAGGACGCCACCAGCGAGGCGATCCGCGACTGGGTCACCAACGTGGAGACCACCCACTACATCCTCGGCTCGGTGGCCGGCCCCCATCCCTACCCGATGCTGGTGCGCGATTTCCACGCCGTGATCGGTGAGGAGGCCAGGCGCCAGTGCCTTGAGGCCTTCGGCCGGTTGCCGGATGTGCTGATCGCCTGCGTCGGCGGCGGCTCCAACGCCATGGGTCTGTTCCATCCGTTCGTGGAAGACACCTCCGTGCGCCTGATCGGCGTCGAGGCCGCCGGGGAGGGGGTAGCCAGCGGCCGCCATGCCGCCACCATCACCGAAGGGCGGGTGGGGGTGCTGCACGGGGCGATGAGCCTGCTGCTGCAGGACAGCGAGGGGCAGGTGCAGGAGGCCCATTCGATCAGCGCCGGCCTCGATTACCCGGGTGTGGGGCCCGAGCACAGCTATCTCAGGGGCATCGGCCGGGCCGAGTACGCCGCCGTCACCGACGCCCAGGCCCTGGCGGCCCTGCAGCGGGTGAGCGAACTGGAGGGGATCATCCCGGCACTGGAGACGGCCCATGCCTTCGCCTGGCTGGAAAGCCTCTGCCCCACCCTGGCCCCCGGCACCGAGGTGGTGCTCAACCTCTCCGGTCGTGGCGACAAGGACGTGAACACGGTGGCCGAGAAGCTGGGCGGACTGAAGGGGTGATCTCAGGGTTTGCTGATTTCCGGTTGGGTCGTGATGCTCGAATCAAGAGTTGTTTTGATCACTGGGCCCGAAAGACGTGCCGCTTCCACTGAGGGATGGGAGTTTGAATCGCGGTAGAGGAGGGTTCCATCAGCTGACTCGTAGGTGCAAGTAGTTCCCGGGCAGAACACATTGATCAGGTCGACCACGATCAGACCAGACTCCTGCTGCAGCTCTCTCAACATGGTGTCAAGTGGCTGACGCCGCCGGAGGGTTTCCGACTTACTCAGAAACCTGCAAGGGCCTCCAAAACCGTTGAACCATTCGGTACGTGCAACATCGGGTAAGCAATTCGCCTCCCTTGCGAAGGGATTGCCGTGCACTATGGCCAGTTGAATGCCACGGTATCTCAATTCTCTCCCGAGCTTCTCAAGGCCCTCCCTGAGTCTGCTGAGCTGAGCTTCGGCCCTATTGTGGCGTCGTGATGGTGAAAAAACTGACAGATCGCTGATGATCAGGGCCGTGTCACCGGGTCTCAGTTTCTTTAGCTGTTTCGGCACGACACGCTTCCAGTAATCCTCGTTTGCAAGCTCCCATGGGGATTGATTGGTCACTTCAGGAACCGCCGATGCACCCCAGCTTGCGGTGATAGTGACTACCGATTCTTCACTCCGAACGATGTCATCAAAGGCGGAGGTGAAGGCGGGAGCGAAGGAATTACCGATCACAAGAATTCGGTGCCCTGCGGTCTCTAGAGGGCCGAGACTGCAGTCTTCCTCGGCGATGTTTTTGCCGACCTCTTCGTTACCTGCCAGTACACATGGGCTGCCCTTCCAGCCTGGGCCGCCGACACCATTGATGCGGTAGGGGGTGGTGAGGCTGGGCTGGCTCGCACGCAGGACTCTATCCCGACGCCCGCTGTACAGAGAGAGTGAGGGTATAAGCCCGAGTGCGACCAAAAATATTGCCGAGAGAGTAGTGATCCCGATGCCGATGCCGAGGTTGCCCGCCTCAGTGCCACTCCAGCTAGATCGCCGGAGCGGGGACTCAATCCAGCGATAGGAAGCCAGGGCCAGAAGCACCATCGCGACCACTTGGAAAGGTACCGTCCAGGGGTGGATGCCAGTTGTCCATCGCCCGATCACGATTACGCTCCAGTGCCACAAGTAGAGAGAATAGGAGATGAGGCCAATGCCCACTATCGGAGGTAGCGTTAACAATCTGTACACGCTAAATTTGGAGCGGATCACCATGAGCAGAAGCATCGTGAGCCCTACGATCAGCACTGTGGCTTTGGCACCTTCTTCGGTGGGAAGGAATAGGGTTGTGATCATCCCTGCCAGTAATGCCAGAGAGAACGCTCCCTTCATGTCGAAGCGAAACAGGCCAAGACGCTCACTCAACAGGAACACCAGCACACCCGCACCCAGCTCCCAGAATCGCAGGGGCATCAAGAAGTAGGCGGCGGAAGGGCTCAAGCTATAGGCATGCAGAAAACCGACAAGGGAAAGGACGGAAAGTACAATGATTGTTGCTCCAAGCCGCCGACTGGCCCCTTGCCTGCGACCTACACCGGTGAACCACACGAGTAGTGGATAGGCCATGTAGAACTGTTCTTCAACTCCCAGAGACCAGGTGTGGGTAAAAGCATTTAAATCAGTCAATGGAGCAAAGTAGTCAGTCGACTGACTTAGTAGATAGAGATTTGAGAAGCCGAAGAGGGCTGCGAGACCAGTTCGTAAGGAGATCCCAGGGCTTGGGTTGAAGAGACTGATCGCCAGGCTTGTCAAAACAACGCATGCGACCAAGGCCGGGATCAGGCGACGGACTCTCCTGCTGTAAAAACCGAGCAGAAAAGCGCCGATATCCTCATGGCGGTGATTGAACATGGAGGCGGTGATCACATAACCTGAGATGACGAAGAAGATGTCGACCCCGAGATAACCTGAAGGCAGAACCTGCTTACTGAAATGGTTGATGATCACTGCGATCACCGCGAGGGCCCTCAGACCGTCGATCTCTGCTCGATAACCTGTACGGAATGTCGCAGCTCCCCCTGGAGTGGGAAGAAGGGCCCTGATGGATCCCATTGGCCAGGCAACGGTGCGGAGTAGGCCCTTCATAGGCAAAGATTTGAGCCTTGGCATCTTCACATGTTTCTATGAGCTGCTCCTTGGGCCACTGCTCTTAGCTGGCGGTTACCGGTTTCACTGAAGGCTTTCGAGTGCGCCGCCACCATCACCGAAGGGCGGGTGGGGGTGCTGCACGGGGCGATGAGCCTGCTGCTGCAGGACAGCGAGGGGCAGGTGCAGGAGGCCCATTCGAGCAGCGCCGGCCTCGATTACCCGGGTGTGGGGCCCGAGCACAGCTATCTCAGGGGCATCGGCCGGGCCGAGTACGCCGCCTTCACCGACGCCCAGGCCCTGGCAGCCTGCAGCGGGTGAGCGAACTGGAGGGGATCATCCCGGCACTGGAGACGGCCCATGCCTTCGCCTGGCTGGAAAGCCTCTGCCCCACCCTGGCCCCCGGCACCGAGGTGGTGCTCAACCTCTCCGCTCGTGGCGACAAGGACGTGAACACGGTGGCCGAGAAGTTGGGAAATCAGATAGGCGATTCGATGGGGGTCACGCCACAGGGCCGGTGCACTGGATCGGCGAACTGAGCAGTCAGTCGCTGTGGAATCAGGCTTCCCCCAGGCTTCTGCAGGTTCTTCCGCATCGGCGGCCGGAGGTTATGACCGGCAGGCAGTCGCACCCACTTCTAGAGCGACAGGAGGGTTGCGTATAGCTTGCTCACGTTCAAATCATTCAGCCTCTCACAATCAAGAATCACCGAGGGCGAAAAGACCGCCTGAACCAAGCCGGTGATCGGAGGGATCGAGGGCGGCGGCGAGGAACAGGCCGCTAAAGGAAAGGATCGTGAAGATCATCCCCACCTATAGGGTTCTTGCGAAACTGAGGCCAGGGCCGGAAACGATGAATGACATCATCTTTGTGTGATTTCAGGGGCTGTACCTGGAATCGATTGAATGGAAGTACAAGGGATCATGGCAGAGAACTCCCCCACGGCCGACCCCATCCCAGCTCACTGAGATGGAACGCACCTTAGCCGGGGCTGATCAAGCCAGTAGGGTGAATTCAACCGTCTCGATCCCGAGAATGTTTCCGGAACCCCCATCGGCGTCATAGGCCGTGACGGTAAGCGAGTAGGCTGCGTTGACGAGGGGGAGGCCTGGCACGAAATAGTTGCCGTTTCTGTCACCGAAGAGCGAGAAGGGTGCGAAGTTTTCCGTCTGGGTTTTGATCGTTTGTCCCAGGCTATTTTTGAGCTGGAAGACGATCGAGCCATCGTCGTTACCCGCCACGCCGTCGCCGATGTAATCGGCGATGAGCGAGCGCGCAGCGGGTGGGGTGTTCGGGCCTGCGTTGATCACTGAGCCGTTCTCGAAAGGAGCGATGATGTCATCGGAGCTGGTGTCCACCAGTGCGAAGGAGAAGAGGTTGCCGATCACGGGGTCGTCGACATCGATCACAACGAGCTCAGCGCAAGCATCCGTGAATGAGTCAGCAGATGCGGTGATCGACACCCTCTGATATCCATCATCAAGAGCATCACTCACCATTGTGACAGGGAAGGTTGCCGTGGCTTCGCCTGCGAGGATGGTGACCGATTCAGGGACCGTCGCTGCTGAGGAATCATCGCTGCTGAGCTTGACGATGAGAGCGCTTGTCGTGGGTCCGCTGCGCTCGATCGTTCCGGTCGTCGATCCAGCACTCTCGCTGATGGCGGTGTCGCCGAGGGTGAGGCTCAGGCTCTCCAGGCTCTCGGTCGCGGAGCTGAGGGTGAAAGCGATCGTCTCGGTGCCGAGAACGTTTCCAGACCCCCGATTGGCGTCGTACGCCGTGACGGTAAGGATGTAGGCACCGTCGACGAGGAGGGGGCTAGATGTGTAGTAGTTACCGTTTCTGTCACCGAAGAGCGAGAAGGGTGCGACGTTTTCCGTCTGGGTGCTGATCGTTTGTCCCAGGCTGTTTTTGAGCTGGAAGACGATCGAGCCATCGTCATCTCCCGCCACGCCGTCGCCGATGTAATCGGCAATGATCGAGCGCTCAGCGGGTGGTGCGCACGGGCCTGCGTTGATGATGGAGCCGTGCTTAAAGGGAGCGATGATGTCATCGGAGCTGGTGTCCACCAAGGCGAAGGAGAAGAGGCTGGGAGCACCGATAACCCCCTTCACGGCAATCGCCACCGTATCGGCATCACTGGCGCCAGCGCTATCGGTGGAGACGATCGTGAGGGTATCGGCGCCGGGTATAGTCTGGCACTGCTTGATAGATCAAGCTGGCCAAGGTGGCGTTGACATCCGCTGCACTGCCACTGAGGGTGAGGGAATGGC
>CAVYYO010000017.1:0-131976 GCA_963772735.1 uncultured cyanobacterium
CTGAAAGCGTGATTGTGACGCTGACGGGAGCGACGGGCGATGCGGACATCGCGCTGGGCACGACGACCGAGGCGACCATCACCATCATCGATAACGATCCAGTTGTTCAGAATGAGGTGACTATTGCCGCCAGCGCCGATGGCGCCGAAGCAGGTCCCCTCAACGGCTCTTTCACGGTCAGCCTCACGGAGGTGGCGACGACGGACACGACGGTGACCTACAGCGTTGCCGGTACCGCCACGCCAGACGACGACTACACCGCTCTGAGCGGCAGCGTGGTGATTCTGGCGGGTGAGACCTCCGCGGTGATCGATGTGACGGTGCTCGATGACCTGCTGGTGGAAGGCGCTGAAAGCGTGATTGTGACGCTGACGGGAGCGACGGGCGACGGGAACATCGCGCTGGGCACGACGACCGAGGCGACCATCACCATCAGCGATAACGATCCAGTTGTTCAGAATGAGGTGACTATTGCGGCCAGCGCCGATGGCGCCGAAGCAGGTCCCCTCAACGGCTCTTTCACGGTCAGCCTCACGGAGGTGGCGACGACGGACACGACGGTGAGCTACAGCGTTGCCGGTACCGCCACGCCAGACGACGACTACACCGCTCTGAGCGGCAGCGTGGTGATTCTGGCGGGTGAGACCTCCGCGGTGATCGATGTGACGGTGCTCGATGACCTGCTGGTGGAAGGCGCTGAAAGCGTGATTGTGACGCTGACGGGAGCGACGGGCGATGCGGACATCGCGCTGGGCACGACGACCGAGGCGACCATCACCATCATCGATAACGATCCAGTTGTTCAGAATGAGGTGACTATTGCCGCCAGCGCCGATGGCGCCGAAGCAGGTCCCCTCAACGGCTCTTTCACGGTCAGCCTCACGGAGGTGGCGACGACGGACACGACGGTGACCTACAGCGTTGCCGGTACCGCCACGCCAGACGACGACTACACCGCTCTGAGCGGCAGCGTGGTGATTCTGGCGGGTGAGACCTCCGCGGTGATCGATGTGACGGTGCTCGATGACCTGCTGGTGGAAGGCGCTGAAAGCGTGATTGTGACGCTGACGGGAGCGACGGGCGACGGGAACATCGCGCTGGGCACGACGACCGAGGCGACCATCACCATCAGCGATAACGATCCAGTTGTTCAGAATGAGGTGACTATTGCCGCCAGCGCCGATGGCGCCGAAGCAGGTCCCCTCAACGGCTCTTTCACGGTCAGCCTCACGGAGGTGGCGGCGACGGACACGACGGTGAGCTACAGCGTTGCCGGTACCGCCACGCCAGACGACGACTACACCGCTCTGAGCGGCAGCGTGGTGATTCTGGCGGGTGAGACCTCCGCGGTGATCGATGTGACGGTGCTCGATGACCTGCTGGTGGAAGTCGCTGAAAGCGTGATTGTGACGCTGACGGGAGCGACGGGCGACGCGAACATCGCGCTGGGCACGACGACCGAGGCGACCATCACCATCAGCGATAACGATCCAGTTGTTCAGAATGAGGTGACTATTGCCGCCAGCGCCGATGGCGCCGAAGCAGGTCCCCTCAACGGCTCTTTCACGGTCAGCCTCACGAGTGCGGCGACGACGATGGCGCCGAAGCAGGTCCCCTCAACGGCTCTTTCACGGTCAGCCTCACGAGTGCGGCGACGACGGACACGACGGTGACCTACAGCGTTGCCGGTACCGCCACGCCAGACGACGACTACACCGCTCTGAGCGGCAGCGTGGTGATTCTGGCGGGTGAGACCTCCGCGGTGATCGATGTGACGGTGCTCGATGACCTGCTGGTGGAAGGCGCTGAAAGCGTGATTGTGACGCTGACGGGAGCGACGGGCGACGGGAACATCGCGCTGGGCACGACGACCGAGGCGACCATCACCATCAGCGATAACGATCCAGTTGTTCAGAATGAGGTGACTATTGCCGCCAGCGCCGATGGCGCCGAAGCAGGTCCCCTCAACGGCTCTTTCACGGTCAGCCTCACGGAGGTGGCGACGACGGACACGACGGTGAGCTACACCGTTTCCGGTACCGCCACGGCAGGCGACGACTACACCGCTCTGAGCGGCAGCGTGGTGATTCTGGCGGGTGAGACCTCCGCGGTGATCGATGTGACGGTGCTCGATGACCTGCTGGTGGAAGGCGCTGAAAGCGTGATTGTGACGCTGACGGGAGCGACGGGCGACGGGAACATCGCGCTGGGCACGACGACCGAGGCGACCATCACCATCAGCGATAACGATCCAGTTGTTCAGAATGAGGTGACTATTGCCGCCAGCGCCGATGGCGCCGAAGCAGGTCCCCTCAACGGCTCTTTCACGGTCAGCCTCACGGAGGTGGCGGCGACGGACACGACGGTGAGCTACAGCGTTGCCGGTACCGCCACGCCAGACGACGACTACACCGCTCTGAGCGGCAGCGTGGTGATTGCTGGCGGGTGAGACCTCCGCGGTGATCGATGTGACGGTGCTCGATGACCTGCTGGTGGAAGGCGCTGAAAGCGTGATTGTGACGCTGACGGGAGCGACGGGCGACGGGAACATCGCGCTGGGCACGACGACCGAGGCGACCATCACCATCATCGATAACGATCCAGTTGTTCAGAATGAGGTGACTATTGCCGCCAGCGCCGATGGCGCCGAAGCAGGTCCCCTCAACGGCTCTTTCACGGTCAGCCTCACGAGTGCGGCGACGACGGACACGACGGTGACCTACAGCGTTGCCGGTACCGCCACGCCAGACGACGACTACACCGCTCTGAGCGGCAGCGTGGTGATTCTGGCGGGTGAGACCTCCGCGGTGATCGATGTGACGGTGCTCGATGACCTGCTGGTGGAAGTCGCTGAAAGCGTGATTGTGACGCTGACGGGAGCGACGGGCGACGGGAACATCGCGCTGGGCACGACGACCGAGGCGACCATCACCATCATCGATAACGATCCAGTTGTTCAGAATGAGGTGACTATTGCCGCCAGCGCCGATGGCGCCGAAGCAGGTCCCCTCAACGGCTCTTTCACGGTCAGCCTCACGAGTGCGGCGACGACGGACACGACGGTGACCTACAGCGTTGCCGGTACCGCCACGCCAGACGACGACTACACCGCTCTGAGCGGCAGCGTGGTGATTCTGGCGGGTGAGACCTCCGCGGTGATCGATGTGACGGTGCTCGATGACCTGCTGGTGGAAGTCGCTGAAAGCGTGATTGTGACGCTGACGGGAGCGACGGGCGATGCGGACATCGCGCTGGGCACGACGACCGAGGCGACCATCACCATCATCGATAACGATCCAGTTGTTCAGAATGAGGTGACTATTGCCGCCAGCGCCGATGGCGCCGAAGCAGGTCCCCTCAACGGCTCTTTCACGGTCAGCCTCACGAGTGCGGCGACGACGGACACGACGGTGACCTACAGCGTTGCCGGTACCGCCACGCCAGACGACGACTACACCGCTCTGAGCGGCAGCGTGGTGATTGCTGGCGGGTGAGACCTCCGCGGTGATCGATGTGACGGTGCTCGATGACCTGCTGGTGGAAGTCGCTGAAAGCGTGATTGTGACGCTGACGGGAGCGACGGGCGACGGGAACATCGCGCTGGGCACGACGACCGAGGCGACCATCACCATCATCGATAACGATCCAGTTGTTCAGAATGAGGTGACTATTGCCGCCAGCGCCGATGGCGCCGAAGCAGGTCCCCTCAACGGCTCTTTCACGGTCAGCCTCACGAGTGCGGCGACGACGGACACGACGGTGACCTACAGCGTTGCCGGTACCGCCACGCCAGACGACGACTACACCGCTCTGAGCGGCAGCGTGGTGATTGCGGCGGGTGAGACCTCCGCGGTGATCGATGTGACGGTGCTCGATGACCTGCTGGTGGAAGGCGCTGAAAGCGTGATTGTGACGCTGACGGGAGCGACGGGCGATGCGGAACATCGCGCTGGGCACGACGATCGAGGCGACCATCACCATCAGCGATAACGATCCACCGGTTCTCCCCCCCATCACCATCCAGGCGGAAGCGATTGCGTCGCTGCCTGGCGGCAGCGTCTCGGTTTACAGGGTTGAGAATGACACCGATGCTTCCGGCGGGTCGATGCTCTCCCTCGGAGGCGGCGCTGCCAACGAGACCGGCACCGCCAGCTTCACCTTCAGCGGGGCCACGGCTCTCTACAAGGTGGAGATCGGGGCCTTCGACGAGAACGACGGTGCACCGGCGGCAAGCCTGGCGGTGGCGCAGAACGGGACCTCCATTGGCACGGTGCTTCTGGATCAGGATCCCGGCGGCAATGCCGCCTCGCCCGACACCAAGGTCACCCGGTTGGTCAACAGCGAGGTGTTGCTGACCAATGGGGCCACGATTCAGGTGACGGGCGTCGAAAGTGGCGGTGAGCAGGCCCGCTTCGATTTCATCAGCTTCACGCCGATGTCGGCCCAGCTCCCCACCCTCTCCATCGCCGCCGGCTCCAATGGCGCCGAAGAAGGTCCCGTCAACGGCTCTTTCACGGTCAGCCTGAGTCAGGCCGTCACCGTGGCCACGACGGTGAGCTACACCGTTTCCGGCACCGCCACGGCGGGCAGCGACTACACCGCTCTGAGCGGCAGCGTGACCATTCCGGCGGGTCAGACGTCGGCCACCATCACCGTTCCGGTGATCGACGACACGCTGATTGATCCTGATGAAACCGTGACCGTTACCCTCGCTGCCCCATCCGGAGATGTGGTGCTGGGGACGAGCACGGCCTCCATCCAGATCGCCGACAACGAAGTCGCCAATTTCGTCAACCTCGCGGCGACGACCCAGGCAGGGGAACCGGCCACGAATGGTGCCTTCACGGTCAGCCTCGAGACGGCGGCCGCCACCGACACGGTGATCAGCTATAGCGTGGCTGGAAGTGCCACCGGCGGGAGCGACTATGCCGCCCTGAGCGGAACCGTCACCATCCCAGCGGGTAACACCTCCGCGGTGATCCCCGTGAGCGTGATCAATGACTTCGCGGTGGAAGGCCCAGAAGACGTGATTGTGACGCTGACGGGAGCGACGGGCGATGCGAACATCGCGCTGGGCACGACGATCGGCGCCACCATCACCATCAGCGATGATGATGTTCCTGTCGTCCCCATCACCATCCAGGCGGAAGCGATTGCGTCGCTGCCTGGCGGCAGCGTCTCGGCTTACAGGGTTGAGAATGACACCGATGCTTCCGGCGGGTCGATGCTTTCCCTGCTCGGGGGCCCTGCCAACGAGACCGGCACCGCCAGCTTCACCTTCAGCGGGGTTACGGCTCTCTACAAGGTGGAGATCGGGGCCTTCGACGAGAACGACGGTGCACCGGCGGCAAGCCTGGCGGTGGCGCAGAACGGGACCTCCATTGGCACGGTGGTACTGGATCAGGATCCCGGCGGCAATGCCGCCTCGCCCGACACCAAGGTCACCCGGTTGGTCAACAGCGAGGTGTTGCTGACCAATGGGGCCACGATTCAGGTGACGGGCGTCGAAAGTGGCGGAGAAGCCGCCCGATTCGATTTCATCAGCTTCACGCCGATGTCGGCCCAGCTCCCCACCCTCTCCATCGCCGCCGGCTCCAATGGCGACGAAGCAGGTCCCGTCAACGGTTCTTTCACGGTCAGCCTGAGTCAGGCCGTCACCGTGGCCACGACGGTGAGCTACACCGTTTCCGGCACCGCCACGGCGGGCAGCGACTACACCGCTCTGAGCGGCAGCGTGACCATTCCGGCGGGTCAGACGTCGGCCACCATCACCGTTCCGGTGATCGACGACACGCTGATTGATCCTGATGAAACCGTGACCGTTACCCTCGCTGCCCCATCCGGAGATGTGGTGCTGGGGACGAGCACGGCCTCCATCCAGATCGCCGACAACGAAGTCGCCAATTTCGTCAACCTCGCGGCGACGACCCAGGCAGGGGAACCGGCCACGAATGGTGCCTTCACGGTCAGCCTCGAGACGGCGGCCGCCACCGACACGGTGATCAGCTATAGCGTGGCTGGAAGTGCCACCGGCGGGAGCGACTATGCCGCCCTGAGCGGAACCGTCACCATCCCAGCGGGTAACACCTCCGCGGTGATCCCCGTGAGCGTGATCAATGACTTCGCGGTGGAAGGCCCAGAAGACGTGATTGTGACGCTGACGGGAGCGACGGGCGATGCGAACATCGCGCTGGGCACGACGATCGGCGCCACCATCACCATCAGCGATGATGATGTTCCTGTCGTCCCCATCACCATCCAGGCGGAAGCGATTGCGTCGCTGCCTGGCGGCAGCGTCTCGGCTTACAGGGTTGAGAATGACACCGATGCTTCCGGCGGGTCGATGCTTTCCCTGCTCGGGGGCCCTGCCAACGAGACCGGCACCGCCAGCTTCACCTTCAGCGGGGTTACGGCTCTCTACAAGGTGGAGATCGGGGCCTTCGACGAGAACGACGGTGCACCGGCGGCAAGCCTGGCGGTGGCGCAGAACGGGACCTCCATTGGCACGGTGGTACTGGATCAGGATCCCGGCGGCAATGCCGCCTCGCCCGACACCAAGGTCACCCGGTTGGTCAACAGCGAGGTGTTGCTGACCAATGGGGCCACGATTCAGGTGACGGGCGTCGAAAGTGGCGGAGAAGCCGCCCGATTCGATTTCATCAGCTTCACGCCGATGTCGGCCCAGCTCCCCACCCTCTCCATCGCCGCCGGCTCCAATGGCGACGAAGCAGGTCCCGTCAACGGTTCTTTCACGGTCAGCCTGAGTCAGGCCGTCACCGTGGCCACGACGGTGAGCTACACCGTTTCCGGCACCGCCACGGCGGGCAGCGACTACACCGCTCTGAGCGGCAGCGTGACCATTCCGGCGGGTCAGACGTCGGCCACCATCACCGTTCCGGTGATCGACGACACGCTGATTGATCCTGATGAAACCGTGACCGTTACCCTCGCTGCCCCATCCGGAGATGTGGTGCTGGGGACGAGCACGGCCTCCATCCAGATCGCCGACAACGAAGTCGCCAATTTCGTCAACCTCGCGGCGACGACCCAGGCAGGGGAACCGGCCACGAATGGTGCCTTCACGGTCAGCCTCGAGACGGCGGCCGCCACCGACACGGTGATCAGCTATAGCGTGGCTGGAAGTGCCACCGGCGGGAGCGACTATGCCGCCCTGAGCGGAACCGTCACCATCCCAGCGGGTAACACCTCCGCGGTGATCCCCGTGAGCGTGATCAATGACTTCGCGGTGGAAGGCCCAGAAGACGTGATTGTGACGCTGACGGGAGCGACGGGCGATGCGAACATCGCGCTGGGCACGATGATCGGCGCCACCATCACCATCAGCGATGATGATGTTCCTGTCGCCCCCATCACTATCCAGGCGGAAGCGATTGCGTCGCTGCCTGGCGGCAGCGTCTCGGCTTACAGGGTTGAGAATGACACCGATGCTTCCGGCGGGTCGATGCTCTCCCTGCTTGGGGGCGCTGCCAACGAGACCGGCACCGCCAGCTTCACCTTCAGCGGGGCCACGGCTCTCTACAAGGTGGAGATCGGGGCCTTCGACGAGAACGACGGTGCACCGGCGGCAAGCCTGGCGGTGGCGCAGAACGGGACCTCCATTGGCACGGTGCTTCTGGATCAGGATCCCGGCGGCAATGCCGCCTCGCCCAACACCAAGGTCACCCGGCTGGTCAACAACGAGGTGTTGCTGACCAATGGGGCCACGATTCAGGTGACGGGCGTCGAAAGTGGCGGAGAAGCCGCCCGTTTCGATTTCATCAGCTTCACGCCGATGTCGGCCCAGCTCCCCACCCTCTCCATCGCCGCCGGCTCCAATGGCGCCGAAGCAGGTCCCGTCAACGGTTCTTTCACGGTCAGCCTGAGTCAGGCCGTCACCGTGGCCACGACGGTGAGCTACACCGTTTCCGGCACCGCCACGGCGGGCAGTGACTACACCGCTCTGAGCGGCAGCGTGACCATTCCAGCGGGTCAGACGTCGGCCACCATCACTGTTCCGGTGATCGATGACCTGCTGATTGATCCTGATGAAACCGTGACCGTCACCCTCGCTGCCCCATCCGGTGGTGTGGTGCTGGGATCTACCAATTCCGCCACCATCGCCATCAGCGATGATGAATTGCCCTTGGCAAATGGAGCGGCAAAGTTAGAGATCAATGTCAACGCTGACTTTATTCAGCAATCGAACTTTGGTTCTAATTCTTTCCAGATCACCAATACAGGCGAAAAGACCATTTCCAAAGTCGTCATTGACGTCACCGATGCCCTTTATCCAGACACTGTTTTCGACCCCTTTGGCCTTGCTGGAGACAGCACCTCTAAAGTTCTCCAGATCGATACAAATGGAGGCACCGGCATCATTGACCCGGACATTGGTTCTCAGGCAAGTCCTGGAAGCGCGTATATCGGAGCCGGGGGCATTGCCGGGTATGAAGGCATCCAGTTGCTCTTTGATGAAGCTGTAAATGGTGGCTTTCAACCCGGGGAAACTGTTGGTTTCTCGGTCGATATGGATCCAAACTCCATCGCTGGATCATCAAAGGACTATTCTCGACTCTGGTGCTAATCCAACTTGGGATGTAGGCGGAGTGTCTGGTGCAGAACTCATTGGTTCGAGCTTCACAGTCACCTTTACGGATGGAACTACTGCTATCGGCCAAATCCAAGGTGCCGATAACCAGGCAGGTGCCAAGGGATTAGCTTCACAGAGTTCTCCCAACCAGGCAGTTACTCTGAGCGTTAATGGACTGGGTGCTGGTGGCGTCGGCACTTACAGCAACGGTGGCCCCACAGTAATCGTCAACGGTCCTGCTGGTGCAACAGCTCGTGTGGTGCTTACAAAGGGAATCATTCAGCCCGTTGATAATAACTTTGGAGAGCCTTACGCCTCGCAACTTGATGCACAGCTATCTGCCCTGGAAGCATCGGATTTTCCTGCCAATAACGCAGCGCAATTCCAGACCGTCGATGTGCCGTTGACTGGAGGAAATCAGGATATCTCCAGCAGTTTTGATTTCACTCAGGTGCCATTTTATGACCTTGCTGTCAATGAAGACCAGGTCCCCCTCGGATTTGTAGCGAGTGTGATTGATCCTTTGAATGAAGGTCTGCCATTAGGGCCGGTGACAGCGCCGATCTATCTTCGCTATGAGGCTCTCCCGCCGCTGACTCTCAGCCTGGAAGCTGTCACCTTGGAAGCGGAGGCAGCGGATACGATCATCGGTTATCGCAACGAATCAATTGTGGCGGCCTCCGGGGGCACGGCCCTCAGCCTGATCGGGGGATCGCCCGACGAAAGCGGGAGCGCCGCCTTCTTCTTCGGTGACAGCCCGGATGAGATTGCCGGCACCTACGACATCATCATCGGCACCTTCGATGAAAATGATGGTGAGGCTTCCTTCACAGTGAATCTCAACGGCTCAGAAATTGGCAGTCTTTTGCTCAATGGGAATTTCCCAAGCGACGTCGCCGATGCATCCACCTTCGTCATTCCCACCGTGGCCACGGGGATTGCCCTCACCGCTGGTGATACCATCACGGTGAATGGCTTCGAGCAGGCCTCCGAGCCCGCCCTCTTCGATTTTCTGCGCTTGGTTCCGACTCTTTAGTACCCCAAGGCAGGAGCTCATTACCCTCCTGCCTGATCTAGCCCCTTATCACCCGCCGAACGCCTTGCAAAATGATTGGGAGAGCTGTCCTAACGGTCACGGTTAATAGCAACTATGTTCAGGTCTCGAATTACGGTGACAACTCTTTCAAAATTACCAATACGGGCGATAAGGATATCGCCAAGGTGGAAATCGATGTCACCAATGCCCTTTATCCAGATACTGTCTTTGATCCCTTTGGAAAAGCAGGCGACACAGCTTTTAAGCCATTAACGATCACTACCCCCGGATCCACGGGGATCGTTGCCCCGAATAACAACCAGAATGACAACTTCAACCTGACCTATATCGGTGTCGGTGGGATCAAGGGATATGAAGGGATCCGATTAGTCTTTGATCCGGCCGTCAGTGGGGGGTTCAACCCTGGTGAGACGATCGGTTTCTCGATCGATATGGACCCCAACTCGGTCGCCGGATCGAAGAAAACCACCTTGGACGGAGGTGCCGTCCCCGCTTGGGATGTTGGGGGAGTTTCCGGGGCCGAGTTGATCGGTTCCAGCTTCACGGTCACCTTCACCGATGGAACCACGGCTACGGGGCAACTTCAGGGTGCCGGTAATCAGGGTGGTTCCAAGGGCCTTGCCGCCCAGGATTCTCCACAACTACCGGTGACTCTCACCGTGAATGGTCTGGGGGCTGGTGGTGTCGGAACCTATACAGCCGGAGGGCCTACGGTTTTCGTCAACGGCCCAGCTGGCAAAACAGCTCGTATCGTGCTCACCAAGGGCATCATTCAACCTGTTAATAATAACTTTACCGGCACTTACGGAGCTCAGTTGCAGGCACAGCTTGACGCCTTGGCTGCCTCTGCTTTCCCGGCCAACAATGCGGCCTATTTCCAGACTGTCGATGTGCTGCTGACTGGATCAGCTCAGAACATTTCTTCCAATTTTAATTTTATTAGCGTGCCATCCTATGTGCTTGCGGTCGATGAAGCCACGCTGCCCCTCGGCTTTGTAGCCGGTGTGATCGATCCGGCGAATCAGAATCTCCCTATCGGTCCGGTCACGCAACCCATCTACCTGCAGTTCAATGCTACGGGTGGGACCAACAATCCGCCCCTTGCGAAGGACGATGCGGTCAGCATCGATGAGGCCAGTATCCTGAATGGCAATGTTCTGATCAACAACGGCAGTGGAACCGACAGCGATCCGGATGGTGATTCTCCATTGATCGTGACAGCCGTCAACGGTGCACAGGGAGCGGTTGGTGTCCCGACGACCCTCCCTTCCGGAGCCTTGTTGACTCTCAATGCCCTTGGCGACTTCACCTACAACCCCAACGGTCAGTTCGATGCCCTGAATGCAGGGGAAAGTGATACGGATACGTTCACCTATACGATCAGTGATGGCAGGGCAGGATTCGATACGGCGACGGTGACGATCACCATCGCAGGGGTGGATGATTTACCGCCCACGGGTGATCCCATCATCATCCAGGCGGAAGCGATTGCGTCCCTGCCGGGCGGGAGTGTCTCCAATTATAGGCTGCAGACCAGCAGCGTTGCTTCCGGCGGTTCGATGCTCTCTCTCGGTGGTGGAGCTGCTAACGAAACCGGCACCGCCAGCTTCACCTTCTCTGGGCCCACGGCTCTCTACAAGGTAGAGATCGGGGCCTTCGACGAGGACGACGGGGCTCCGGCCGCAAGCCTGGCGGTGGCGCAGAACGGGACTTCCATTGGCACGGTGCTTCTGGATCAGGATCCCGGCGGTAATGCCGCCTCGCCCAACACCAAGGTCACCCGGCTTGTCAGCAACGAGGTGTTGCTGACCAATGGGGCCACAATTCAGGTGACGGGCGTCGAAAGTGGCGGTGAGCAGGCCCGCTTCGATTTCATCAGCTTCACTCCCGTTGGGGCTGCCGTGCCAACCCTCTCGATTGTGGCTACCACCGATGGCGCGGAAGGTGGCCTGGCAGCTGTGCCAGGTGAGTTCACGCTAAACCTTTCCAAAAGCGTCAGCACAGCCACCGTGGTCAGTTACACGGTCTCCGGCACCGCCACGCCAGGCAGCGACTACACTCCTCTGAGCGGCAGCGTCACCATCGGGGCGTATCAGACGTCGGCCACCATCGCCGTCCCGGTGATCGACGATACGCTGATTGATCCCAATGAAACCGTGATCGTCAGCCTCACTGGCATCACGGCTGGAGACCCGAATGTGGTTCTTGGATCCACCAAGTCTGCCACCATCATCATCAGCGACGACGAGATGGCCCCCCCGCAGACCATCACCCTGGAGGCGGAGTCTGCGGACACAATCATCAATTTCCGCAGCGAATCGATCGGGGTGGCCTCAGGGGGCAAGGCCCTCAGCTTTGTCGGGGGTGCTGGCGGAGAAAGCGGCAGCGCCAGCTTCGTCTTCGGTAACAGCCCAGATGAAATTACAGGAACCTACAACATCATCATCGGCACCTTCGATGAAAATGATGGTGTGGCTTCCTTCTCGGTGAACCTCACCGACGTCGAAACGGGGGGCACCACCCAGCTCGGCAGCCAGATCCTCTTGAATGGTCAACGCGGAAGCAATGCTGCCAATGTATCCACCTTCGTCACCCTCCCCGTGGCGACCGGGATTGCCCTCACCGCTGGTGACATCATCACGGTGAATGGCTTCGAACAGGCCCAAGAGCATGCCCGTTTCGATTTTCTGCAGTTGATGCCTTCCCTTTAGAACTTCTCTATCACGAAGCTTGTTCATGTCTACAGTTGGGCATGCCGTTGCTGGGGGCTGGGGCTTCCCAAGGCCATGCTGCTCTTGCCGCTGTTATTGATTCGCAAGTAGGCCGGCTTCATGAGGAGTGCTACACGGGATTGATTATGACTGTGACTACATTTCAGGACTTGACTGGACCTGGAACTTATCTGCATCAGATAGACTCTCTATCCGATCATGACTATTCCTCCAGAGGCCCCAGTTTTTGCTTCATGCGTGCACCATTGATGATAGTTGCTCCGCTCCACTCGGAGAGTCGTGGCTAATCGTAAAAGCCTCAATACTAGCTGATTTAAATCGGAAATGAATGAAACTAGAGTATTTCCATGGCTGACGAATGGGCCTACATGTGCATTATTCACTTGTCATCTTTAATGGTGAAATTCGCCCGACTAGATCCCAAGGTTCCAGGCCTGGCTCTGCCGCAGTTGGGAAGCAATGAAGGAATCTTGAAGCTCAACCTGTAGAATGAGCCCTGTAAATCATTATACGATGGAGGACATGAACTTCTCAAGGTCATGAATCACTGCTTGAATGTCTACAAAATAGTCTTCATCCCAGCCTGTAGACTGACCAGCGGACAACAAGTCGGAATCAGTCCCAGTGCATCCATATGTGATTCTAAGCTCTTTACATATGTTCCGAAACATGCTTGCTTGATATTTTGACCCAAAAATCTCGAATACGCCAAGTGGATTTTTCATATGGAGACAGTTGACAAGACCAGCCCCATGAGATCCGACTACAATTTCAGCATTGCGAAAAATTCCTATTTGGTCAGATACAGGCATTCCATCAAGAATGACTTTCTCGAAAGGAGCATATTGTTGCATTGCCTCAAGCAAACTTTCTTCATTCAGAATCTTCCTTTTCGATTTGGCTCTTGATATATAGATATATTTTCCGGTGCCAGTAGGCTCTGGGTCTTTAATGAGAGACCTAACAAAACGGAGTGTTTCCAGAGGTGGTGCTCCCGACGTACCTGCCAAGGATGGCACGAAAATACTACCACTCAATATACTATCGTATCCTACCCAGCGATAGGATAGCCCAGAAAGTGTGAGAACTTCCCGCTGGAAGGGTCGCCAACAATTTAGAATAAACTCACAATCTGTGAGATTCAGAAACTTGGAGGTAACCATGACTTTGCCTAAAACATCAATATTAAAATGATAGTAGTTTGCTGCCCATGAGCAGTCAATAAGAACTTGGTGATGTTTCTGTTTGGAGGATCTAGGAATCTGGGAGATTAGCCCATCCTGTACAAGCTTTTGAGCCTCAGCTTCTAATTCCCCTCTTGAATCAGAATGATTCTTGTGAAGTAGATTGTCAAGCCCATGAATGGCCACTTTTCTTCTATCAAATGTAAGATGCTGACTACCTTTATAAAATGAAAAATTGCCATTCAACAAAAAATGTGGAGCGTGGAAGTCGTTGGTGCTTCCGCTGCAATTCAAATGCGATGAAATTCCACAGCCAACCAAGATTTTTTCCTGTGATGCACATTTAAGCGTATCAATTAATGAATTCATGATGTACTCTGGCTTATATGGAAAAAATCTTTATTCTTAAGATGCCTTTGATTTTGGTGAGTGCCACGCGAGAAAATGTTTCATTTGGCTTTCTGTTGATCCCTTGAAAATTTCTGGCGGTCAAATTTGGACGCCATGTTTCCTACATTGAACAGCTGCTCTTGCTATCATCGCATTTTTCAGGGTAATAGTCAACCCTCAAAGCAAGGATGCCTGCCGCATCCGCGTGAGTGCCTTTGACTACTCATCATTCGTTGTAAGTGGGCACCTTTAATGAGAGGCATCTACCTTTTAGGCGATCTACTCTTCTGATCGGATGCTCGACCGGATTAGGTCATCTATAAAATGCATTCCCCTCTCGGAAGGATGAACTAGGAGTCTGTTGCGTGTAGATCGCCTGCGTGCTCTCCACAGACGCCCCTGAATCTGCTCGGATCCCAGTGACTGCAATGGATCTGGGCGATAAGTATGGGCATGCAGAAGCGCAAGACCTTTCGACCCTGGCAGCCGGAGCAGACCACCCTGCTGCCGCCATACCCCCGGGAGTGGCTCTCAGAGGACCATCAGGTGTATTTCCTGTTGGATCTGGTGGATGAGCTCGATCTCTCGCAGATCCTGATTCCCGCTCAGGCCACGGAGCCCCGCGGAGAGCAGGGATTCGATCCGCGGATGTTGAGCCTGCTGGTGCTCTATCCCTACTGCGTGGGCATCATCTCCTCTCCCAAGATCGAGCGGGCCTGCTACGAGGACCTGGCCTTTCGGGTGCTCACCGGCAACCAGCAGCCCGATCACAGCCGGATCAGCGAGTTCCGCCGCCGCAACCTTGATGCCCTCCAGGGCCTGTTCATTCAGATCCTGCGCCTGTGCCAGAAGACCGGCATGGTGAGTCTGGGCCATGTGGCGCTGGACGGCACCAAAGTTCAGGCCAATGCCAGTAGACACAAGGCGATGAGCCATGGGCGGATGCTCAGGGCGGAGGAGGAGCTGGACAAAGAGACCAACGCCTTGATGCGCAAGGCCGAAATCCTGGATGCCCAGGAGGATCGCAGGTACGGCAAGGGCAACCGTGGCAATGAGCTGCCCGATGAACTGCACATAAGCAGCGTCGCCTGGCAAGGATCCGCCAAGCGCGCAAGGAGATGGAGGCGGAGACCGCTGCGGCTGCTGCAAGGCAGCGGCAGGAGGAAGCCAGCGCCAAAGCGGCAGCTGCACACGAGGCCGATGCACCCGCTGCTGAGCAGGCTGACCTGAATAAGCTAGCCGAGGCAGCAGCCGCCAAGGCCAAGGCCGCCAGAGAGAAGGCAATCGAGGCAGCTGAGCGAGCCGGCCTGGAGCCGCCGGATCTGGAACCGCTCGCTGCTGATGCGATGCCACGCCGTGGTCTGGCCAGGAAAGCCGGCTGCACACCAACCAAGAAGAGCCAGCGGAATCACCGCTGCGCGGAAGGCTTCGCCTACACCGATGCCGACAGCCATCTGATGCAGTCCGGCGGCACCTATCTGCAGGGCGACAATGCCAGGTGGCGGTGGACAGCGACCACCAGGTGATCGTGGCGGTAGGCGTGAGCAACCAGTCGCCGGATGTGGAGCATCTGGAGCCCATGCTGCAGCGGATCGCCGCCAGCGCTGGTGCACTGCCAGATGTGATGACGATGGATGCGGGTTATTGGAGCGAGGACAATGCCAAGACCTGTGCGGATCAGGGGATAGACGCCTACATCGCCACTGGTCGGTTGCCGCACGGGCAGCCGCCACCGCCGAGACGGGGACCGATGCCCAGGAACGCCGATACCAAGACCCGCATGGCCCGCAAGCTCAGAAGCAAGAAGGGATCGAAGGTTTACGCCCAGCGCAAGGCGATCGTAGAGCCCGTGAATGGGCAGATCAAGGAAGCCAGGGACCTGCGGCGGTTCCTGTTGCGGGGCCTTGAGAAGGTCGACCCCGAGTGGCATCTGATCGTTGCCACCCACAACCTGCTGGAGCCGGAGGCTTCTCCATGGAGTGGCTGTTCCGATCCACGCGATCGCAGCAGCAGGCGCTGGCGGTAGTGACGGGATGAGGAGCAGAGGCCCCGGCGGGAATGGCCGGGGTGGAATCAGCCCACATCGACGCAGTTCAAGAAGCAAACCACCGGTGCTGCCGAAGAGCAGCCGAGTTGTGCTTCCCGCCCTGGCTGGTGCCGATTCTGTGGTAGTTGGTGCGGTTGGAACCACCGGATCCGGGGAGGAATCAGGCGGGGGTGAGGCGGGTTTCGTCGCTGCCATAGCGGCCTGCCGATACAGCTAAGGGTTCCCGATCTTGCTTCGGAACCCTAAAGTGCCACCACCATCAGACCGCAGTGCCTGAGCAGATCAGGCGCGAAATCTGGGCCGAGATCAAGGCGGTCACAGCGGTGCCAGGAGGGGCGCAGCTACGGCGAGAAACGGCTGCCGCGCTGCATGGCATGACACAAGTAAGAGGTGGACGCCATCCACATCAGCCTGTGCAAGCTGCTGCCGGAGCGGTTCGCCGTGGCTCTCGATCTCGCCTGTGATTGTGTGACGCTACCGCATGAGGAACATCTTCTCGTCACGTGTCTACCGGAGGTGAAGGGCGAGGGCGAACGGAATCCTGCGGTAGTTGCCTGAGAAGCCGGTGCTCGATCCATGGGCGGAGAACGCGCTGCTCTGGGGGCTGCAGGTCTGGCCGGAACGTTGCCGGTCTGAGCGGAACTTTAGACAGATCTTTTGGAAGCTGCAGAAATCGCCTCTACCCGGCAGTTGCTAAGGGCATCAAGTCCTTCGGCTCCCCAGCTCAAGGACTCGGGGTAACCGTCACGGGGTCGGAGGGTTTGGCCTTGACGACAATCTCATCTAAGATGATGTATGTCGTCTTAAGCGGAGCGAATGAAATCGTATTGCCACCCATGAAGGTGTAAAACAATAGTGTGTCTATAGCGAAAGCGCCAGTTTCTCTGAAATTGAAGTCCCGCTTGTCCAACACCAAGACGCCATCTAAGGTGGACTGAATGATCCCGTCGTTCTTTCCGGGGGTGTTCATCACCACCCTCGTTTCGATTTTGTACCAAGTGCCCGGCTTGAATATGGACTCTCTATAAGCAAAAGGTTGCCCATAGTTGGAGGGCTGATCCACGTGATAGACATATTGTTGCGGGACACCCCCTTTCCCCCACGTCTGGCGGGCACTCCAGCCGTCATAGCCATTAGCCGGATCGCCTCCACCTGCGTCTTCGCCCCCAGCCAGCCCAAGTACTTTCCCTCCATTGCTTTTCAGGTTAAACGAAAAATTATCTGCGTACTTTACGTAGTATGAATAAATTACTTCATCGTAGCTATCGCCTAATTCAGCCCGGAAGAAGATTCCGCTTTCCGTGCCAAACTTTCCTGCCGGCATTGTGACTTGAAGCGCTTGGCCTTTATGTGCTAAAGAGCCGCCAACAATCGTGGCCCTCCCTTCTTTGATTCCGATGGTCCAGTCGGGAATGTCCCAGTCTGCATTGACCATGGCACTCGTGTAAGTTCCCGGTGCCCACTGATCAAAGTCGTTGTCGAAGATAACTTGAAGAGTTGTTGGTTTGGTCGGAGGCTCGGGGGCGGCAGGACCAAGGTAGACCTTGGAGAAAGCTCCTTCCGCTACGACAAGAGAGATGACCGAATCTTTTCTAACACTTGTACCGGCCTTGGGATCCTGACTGATTACTTCGCCACTAGGCGCATCAACCACTTGCTCACTCCGCGTTACCCACTTCAGTCCAGCCCGTTGCAGCCTTTCTTCGGCAACAGGTAGTTTTCGACCAATAACCGATGGGACATTTATCCCGCAGCCGGACAGGAGAACAGATAGGGCCAGAATCGCTCCGAACGAAAGACCCCGACACGATCTATCCATATAGCAGGTGGGAGTTAGATCAGCAGGCACCGCTGAGATACTTGAGAGCAGGATAAATTCCATCCCCTATCAGTGGCTTCAGCGACTGCCATCCCTGAATAGTGAGCTTCGCCTTCTTCGGCTTTGCCTCGGCCACCTCTCGCCACCAGACCGGCACCCCATCCTTCCTGCGCACCAGGTTCAGGGGATTGCCAGGCGCCCGCTGTCAGCGCATCGAAGGGATCGGACGGCTCGCTCAGAGGGCCCTTGAAAGTGGAAGGAACCGGCGGTTTGGTCAGGCAAACGGCTCTGCGAATCGTACTGGAGTCGGGCGGTTCTTCAATCCTTGGGGACAGTTCGTGGCTGTCGACACGAAAACGAACTCTCATTTCCGCAAATTACCACACAGAGCATCCGTGCCTGCGGGGCCTGAAGCCGTTCAAGAGCTCGGCCTGCCATTTGGGGCGACTGTTGACCATGCCCTGGCGCGTGAAACCTGCGTGAAAGGCTTGCCGGCCTTGGAGGTTTCAGGCCTGCGCTCAGGGGGATCCGGAACCTGGCGGCTCAGGCCCTCGATCGCCCCAATCCCCCTGCCGATGGGCTCTGGCAGGCCGTTGCGATCTGCCGCCACCGTGCCCGCGTCCACGAGCAGGCCCGCCAGGGACACCCCGCCTCTGGAGCGGCAGCATCCGCTGCTGGCGACAGCCGGGTGTGGTCTGGATCTATCCACCACCTCCAGAAAACGCCAAAGGTCCGGCTACGTTGGTGTTGGCCGCCTGATCAGCGGCAGGGGCGTCATCTTTTTTCCTGACAGTCACCGGGAGGGATTGCCTTTCCGCGAGCAACGTCCAGAGCCGGTTCTCTTCATCCGTGATTGCAAAACCCAGGCTGAAGAGCCTCTTTTCCCAGCTGGGATCCGCTTCCCCTTCCCTGCGACCCGGCGGTTTTCGACGGCACAGGGATCATTCCGGGCGCGAGGCATACCAGCGTTCGATGCGGTAACCCAGGATCACCACCAGCACCACCAGCCAGAACCAGAGTTCCGGCGGATTGGCATTGCAGAGCACCACCAGCAGCACCGCTTCACCGATCAGCCAGGGGAGCTCCTGGCGCAGCAGAGGATTGCGGATCCGCAGCCAGGGGCGCCTGCTCATGGGGCATCGCCGGGCTGGTGCAAGGAAGGCCTGTCCCAGAGGCGATCGATGCGCAGGGTGCGGTAGCCGCCAGTGAGGGAACGCAGCCCGGGCAGCACGTAGGTGATCGGCGTGCGCCACTCCACATAGGCATGGCTGGCGATGGTGAGCCCTTCCCGCACGGGGAACACGCCGCTGCCGTTCGAGAGGGTCCAGCGGTAGCCATCCAGGCTTGCCGGGTCCCGCTCCAGAACGATCTCGGTGCGCATCACCGGTCCTCTCTTGAGCAGGTCGCGGGCGAGCTGGGGGTTGCCGATGGTGGTGGAGATGTCCTCCTCCGTCGCTGGCAGGGACAGCACCTGACTCACCCTGCCGACGATTCCCCCGAAGCGGCCCCGCTGGTCCCACAACGGCACCACCTCCACCGGCAGGCCCTCCGGCAGGCGGCGGGCATCGGCGGGAGCGAAATAGGCCACGGCCCGCAGGGGTGGTTGCCTCTTGCCGGCAGCGGTTGGACGCCCCAGGGTGCCCAGGCGCTGGCCAGTGGCCACCGTCTGACCCTGGATCACCTGCAGATCCAGCACCGTTCCCTCTCGGTCGGCCAGCACCTTGCCGTCGTAGGCCAGGCGGGCCTCGGTGACCCGGATCTGACGGCGCAGATCGTCGATCTGATAGCGGCGCTGCAGGGCCTGAGTGTGGATGTCCAGCTTCACCTGCTCGTAGCGGGTCAGCAGATCCTTCTCCTGGATCCGCACGGCGTCCAGACTGACCCCATTGCTGGTCAGGCCCTGCTCGGCGGCCACCACCTCGGCGGCCAGGGGGGCCACCACCTCACGGCCGCTCAACCAACGCAGGTTGCGGACCTTCTCGGCGTAGGTGGCAGCCAGGGCTTTGTAGCGGCGCCTGTCCTGGGCCAGCTTGGCCAGGGCCGTCTCCACGCTGAGCGTCTCGCTCTCCAGGCGCAGGGCGTCACGCCGGTCGAGATCCCGGTTGTGGCGCTCGAGCTGGGCCAGGTTGCCCCGTTGTTGCTGCAGTTGCCGCTCAAGCACGGGCAGGTAGAGCTCCATCAGCACTTGTCCCTTGCGCACCGAATCCCCCGCGGTCACTCGCAGGCGGCGAACCTGACCGCCGGAGCGGGCATCCAGCAGGCCGGCCGTCTCAGGGGAAAGCAGAACCCCCTGGCCCGTCACCTCGGTGGGAACCGGCCAGAACAGGACCCAAAGGCCCAGGGCCCCGCCCATGACCGCAAGGCAGGCTCCCACCTGGCCCCGGTCCCCCAGGTCGTGCCAGCGGCGCCGCAGGGCCGCGGCGGGCCGGCGGCGCCGCCTTGCACCGGAGGGGGGAGCGGTGGAAGCCATTGCCGTCAGCATGCTGGATGGGGCTGCTCCTGTCAGCCGGGCAGGGTCCCCAATCCCGCCAAGGTTGAAAGATCCGCATTTCCCCCGACGGCATCGGCCAGCAGGGGGGCGAGCACCGGCACCTGGGCGAAGGCTCCACCAAAGCCGCTGAACACCCACAGGCCCGGCGCCCCCGGAACGGGACCGACCAGGGGAACACCGCCGGAGCAGAACGCCACCGGCACCTGGCGATAGGGCCCGGGCAGCCCGGCGAGGAACGGATCCAGCCCCGCCAGGCCTCGACGCAGACGCTCTTCCATCGGCGCCTCCGCAGGCGGCTCGCCGGTGGCCAGCCCAGGCCGCACCAGGCTGATCTGCCCCACCAGCAGCCCTTCGCCCCAGGGAGCGAATCCGGCATCAACGATCCAGCTCTCCCGCCGCAGGGCCGGGGCGCGCCCCTCCAGGGCCGGTCGCCGCCAGTGACGGGGCTGCACGATGCGGCGGTGGGCGGCGTGGCGCAACCAGGGACTGGGCGGGGGCGTCGGCAGGGCAGACCGCTGGGGCAGGGTCAGAACGCCTGCCCAGCTGGCCCGCAGCCGCTCCGGCAGGGCGGGAGCCAGGTGACGGCATCCGGCCCCCGCCGCCAGCACCACCTGATCCACCATCAGCCTCCCGCCGGGCTCCAGATCCAGCCGCCACCCTGGGGCCATCGTCTGCGGCGGACCCTCCACCCGCGCCAGGCGCCGCTCGACCCCGGCCGCCGCCAGCACACCCGGCAGGGCCGCCACCAGCATGGTGCTGTCCACCTGGGCGAAGGGGGGCCTCAGCAGAGGGGTGGTCCAGCCGCCTCCATGGAGCCGCAGGCCACAGCCCCGCCAACCGAGGGGGCCATGGCGTGCCTCGAGCCGGCGCCAGCGGGCAGGGGCCTGGCGGATCAGCCGACCGAGCGGACCGCTCGCCCCGGCCCACCAGGCCACGCCGCCGTAACTCAGGGCCGTGGCCGTGGCCGTACCGCCCTCAACCAGGATGACGGACTGGCCTCGCTCC
This sequence comes from uncultured cyanobacterium, assembly GCA_963772735.1. Taxonomy (GTDB): domain Bacteria; phylum Cyanobacteriota; class Cyanobacteriia; order PCC-6307; family Cyanobiaceae; genus Cyanobium. The sequence continues at coordinate 21,316 of CAVYYO010000017.1, forward strand.
ACCAGCTCCAGGGCCAGCAGAGAGCCGGCCAGGCCGCCGCCGACAACGGCCACCTGGCCCCCGGACCGGTCCACCCGCCCACGGGAGGGCACCCTCAGATCTGCAGGGTGAACGAGCCGATCACCACAGCGAAGAGATCCTTCACCTTGTTCCACCGCGCTTCATTGGTGCTGGCGGCGAAGGTGTAGAGGCGGCCGCGGTCCACCACCACCGTGGCCAGCTCATGGCGATCCCGGTCGGCCAGATGGACCCGGTATTCGAGATCAAAGTAGGTGCGCCCGCCCTGCTCCCGCTCACGGGCTTCCACCAGTTCGGCATCGCGGCCGCTGCCTTCCGGAGAAATCACGCTGCGACGGAGGGTCTCCCCCACCTCGACCGCACTGCCCAGCTGGCTGAGATCCCGCTCGGGGGTGACCTCGGAGACCACCAGGCTGAGGGTCTCGTCGCTGTTGATCAGGTCGTGGAAGACCACCTGGGGACCGTTGCTCACCTGCACCCGGGTCCAGCCGGTGGGGTACAGGAAGGCATAGCGGCCATCGGGGCTCTGGAAGGAATTGAGGCCCGCGGCGGCGGCGCTGCAGCCCACCAGCACCAGGGTCAGGAGCAGCCCGGTGAGCACCGACCCGAGCCTGCGGATCCATCCGGGGTTAGCGGCGGGGGCCGTTGATGGGACGGGCGGTGGGGCGGCAGGAAGACCCATGGTGGAGGGCGGGGCAGGGAGAAGGCGGAGCTACGGCCATCTTCACCCGGCAGCCGCCCGCCCGGCGCGGTGGGGGCCCCTAGATTCGCTTCATCTGCAGCGGTTCGCTGAGCGGTTTCACCCGACCCCTGGCCCGACTGATCGATCAGTTCGAGCGCCTGCCGGGGATCGGTCCCCGCACGGCCCAGCGGCTGGCCCTTCACGTGCTCCGCCAGCCGGAAGAGCAGATCCGCAGCTTTGCCGATGCCCTGCTGGCAGCCCGCAGCCAGGTGGGACAGTGCCGCCGCTGCTTTCATCTCTCGGCCGAAGAGCTCTGTGAGATCTGCCGTAACGAGGAGCGCCGCAACGGCCAGATCTGCGTGGTGGCCGACTCCCGCGACCTCCTGGCGATGGAACGCACCCGCGAATTCCATGGGGGCTACCACGTTCTGGGCGGACTCATCTCTCCGATGGACGGGGTGGGCCCGGAGCTGCTGCAGATTCAGCCGTTGGTGCAGCGGGTGGACCGGGACGGCATCACCGAGGTGATCCTGGCCCTCACCCCCAGCGTCGAGGGCGACACCACCAGCCTCTACCTGGCCCGGCTGCTGAAGCCCTTCACCAGCGTCACCCGCATCGCCTACGGCCTGCCGGTGGGAGGGGAGCTGGAGTATGCCGACGAGGTCACCCTGGCGCGGGCCTTCGAGGGACGCCGCCGGATGGAATGAGCCCGAACCATGAGCCGGAAAGCCTGACCACGAAATCATGAGCAGCACCAGCCGCTACAGCGCCATCGCCCCAACGGAGCGGCTGCCGGCCTGGATCCGCCGGCCCCTGGGGGAGGCCTCGGCCCTGGAGCGGGTCCAGGGGGTGGTGAAGCAGCGGCGGCTGCACACCATCTGCGAGGAGGGACGCTGTCCCAACCGGGGGGAGTGCTACGCCGCCGGCACCGCCACCTTCCTGCTCGGCGGGCCGATCTGCACCCGCAGCTGTGCCTTCTGCCAGGTGGACAAGGGCACAGCCCCTGTGCCCCTCGATGGGGCCGAGGCGGAGCGGGTGGCCGAAGCGGTGCAGGTGCTGGGCCTGCGCTACGTGGTGCTCACCGCCGTGGCCCGCGACGACCTGGCCGACCACGGCGCCGGCCTGTTCACCGCCACGATGGCGGCGATCCGCCGGTGTGATCCCTCCGTGGCGATCGAGGTGCTCACCCCCGATTTCTGGGGCGGCCACCCCGACCCCGAAGCGGGCCGCCGGGCCCAGCGCCAGCGGCTGGCCACGGTGCTGGCCGCGGTGCCGGTGTGCTTCAACCACAACCTGGAGACCGTGGAGCGCCTTCAGGGGGAGGTGCGCCGCGGCGCCACCTACCGCCGCTCCCTGGAGCTGCTGGCCGCCGCCCGGGAGCTGGCACCGGAGATCCCCACCAAATCCGGTCTGATGCTGGGTCTCGGCGAAAGTCACCGGGAGGTGGTGACCACCCTGGCGCACCTGCGGGCCGCCGGCTGCCAGCGGCTCACCCTGGGCCAGTACCTGCGGCCCTCGCTGGCCCACATCCCGGTGGCCCGTTACTGGACGCCCGAGGAGTTCGAGGAACTCGGCGCCCTCGCCCGCGGGATGGGTTTCGCCCAGGTGCGCAGCGGTCCCCTGGTGCGCAGCAGCTACCACGCGGGCGAGGATGGCTCCGTGCCCCCCACCGGAGCTCAGCGGCTGCGGCCGTAGGTGCCGGTGAAGGTGGCCGTGCCGAGGCTGTTGGCGTTCACCATGTAGCCCGCCAGCGCGGCGGTGGCCTCGGCAGGAACCTCGAGTTTCTCCACCTTCAGGGCATGGAGCGTGAACACGTAGCGATGGGCCTTGTCCCCCTGGGGCGGACAGGGGCCGCCCCAGCCCGGTGTGCCGTAATCGGTGCGGATCTGGCGGGCCCCGGGTGGCAGGCCGGCGCCATCCACGCGCCCCGCTCCGGCGGGCAGCGCCCGCAGGCCGCCGGGCAGATCAAGCACCACCCAGTGCCACCACCCGCTGCCGCCGGTGGGGGCGTCCGGATCGTGAACCAGCAGGGCGAAGCTGCGGGTCCCCGCCGGCGGTTCGCTCCAGCTGAGGGTCGGCGACACGTTGGCGCCGGTGCAGCCGAAGCCGTCATACACCTGGGCCAGGGGGATGACACCGCCAGGGGAGATGTCGGCGCTGCGCAGGGTGAATTCAGCCGCCCGGGCCCCAGGACCGACAAGCATCAGGGAAAGGGCCAGGAACGCGGTGCGCATCAGCGATGGAGGCCGGCAGGACCCATACCCTATCGATCGCCCCCGGCCTGAGGATCAGAGCCGCAGCAGGAAGCCGTCCCGGCGGTGGAAATCGGGCTCCTGGCCCGGATGGGCCAAAGCCCAGTAGCTCAGCTCCTCGCCAGGGGCCTCGATCACGGCGCTGATGCCGAGCCGCAGCGGGGCTCCGGTGGGAATGGCGGGGGGCAGGGGGACGGTCACACGGAGGGTCAGGCGCCGCTCGCTGACCTCCGGTCGAGGCGTGAGGGCTTCGCAGGCAGTCTCCGGCCGCAGGCCGGTGCGGTAGTCATTGAGGGCATAGACGTTCCAGTGTCCGGCGGGGGACAGATTGACCTCCCAGTAGGGGCGCTCCCCCTCGACGGCCAGGAAGCACTCGAAGCAGGTGCTGGTCCAGAGCTCGTCACGGCGGCCCGGGGACCCGGCAGGGGGGGGCATCCGCACCGCCTCCAGGGGCCCCTCCAGGCGATAGAGAAGGCTGAGCTGACCGCGTTGCCGCCTGACCCGGCCGTCCAGCCTCAGATCCGCCGACACGGCGCCGGCCTCGAAGGGATGGAGCCGGAAGTCCACGGCGGAGGAAAGGTCCATCAGCGCCCTCCCGGGGGCAGGCACCGCAACTCCTCGATCAGGGCGCGGATCTGACGTTCCTGGGCCTCGATGCTCTGGGTCAGACGGAACTGCACCAGGGCCCGCTGCAGGTTGTGGCCTCGATGATCCGCCCGGAAGTACACGTCTCCGGCCAGGTGGTCGGTGAAGAAGCGCAGACCCAGCTCGAAGCAGATCAGGCGGATCGCGGCGTAGAGGTGGGCGTAATCCGACTCTGTGAGAAAACCTGACGCCGCGGCCAGATAGCCGCTCAGCACATCGCGGCAGAGATCGAGATCGAAGTGAACGGCCTCCAGGTCCGTGGTTTCCTCCCCCACCGGATTGCAGCAGGAACGCAGACAGTCGCCGATGTCGTAGTGGATCAGGCCCGGCATGACCGTGTCCAGATCCACCAGGGCCACGGCCTGACCCGAAATCAGATCCAGCATCACGTTGTTGACCTTGGGATCACCATGGATGGGCCTGGGCAGGAGGAGGCCGGCCGCCCGCGCCTGCTCCAGCACCGGGGCGAAGCCGCGACGGTCCTCCACGAAGGCCCGGCAGTGGGCGAGGTCGCTCCCCGCCGCCGCCGGTGTGTCCGAGAGCACGGCATCGTAGTGGGCCAGATAGGCGGGGGTGACATGGAACCCTTCCAGGGTGTCCGCCAACCGGTCCGGCGGCAGGTCGCTGATCAGGTGATGGAACAGTCCCAGGCCGAAGCCCACCTCCCGGGCCTGATCGGCGGAGGCCACCACGTCGACACTGCGGCAGCCTTCCACAAAGGTGAGCATGCGCCAGAATTCTTCCCCCCGTTCCACCCAGGCCCGGCGATCAAGCCGCGCCCGCACCACCTGGGGCAGTTCCCAGCGGCGCTGCCCCCGCACGGGGCAGGCCCGGGCGAGCCGCTCCTGCACATGCTCCCCGACGGCGAGGATGTTGGCCATGACCAGATCGGGACGGCGGAACACCCGCTGGTTGAGACGCTGCAGCACGTAGCGCCGCTGCCGGGAGCCACGGGTCTCCACCAGGAAGGTGTCGTTGACGTTGCCGCTTCCCAGGGGCTCGACCCGCGCAACGGGCCCGGGCAGATCGAAGGCCGCCGCCACGGCCGTCAGCCGCTCGGCACGATCGGGAGGGGTCATCCGTTCGAGCACCGGCGACGGCGCTGGGGATGATGGCACGGGCGCCGGATCGACCCGGCGGGGCCAGGGTGGGGGTGCATCAGACCGGTGTCGTCCGGCCCAGCCATCGCTCGCTGCGCCGCAGCCCTTCGGCGCAGTCACCCTGCATCAGCAGCCCGGCGCCGCCCCAGATCAACCTGGGGGCCAGATCCAGCGGACTGCCGCCCAGCTCCCTCAGGGGGGCGAAGCCCAGGCGGCGGAAGTAGCGCACCAGCCGCCGGTGCTGGCGCTCCCCGTCGCGGATCGCCAGCAACCGGGCCGCGCGGCAGGGGGTGGTCTCCAGGGCCCAGGCGAAGGTGGCGGCCCAGATCAGTGGGCCCACCCCTTGCGTGTCCTGGCCCTGCACCCGCATGGTGTCGAGCCGCAGGCCCGCCGCCGTGGGCAGGCACCAGCCCTTGAGCTCCCCCAGCAGCAGCGGCGGCGCCTCCGGCCGGGACCGGGCCACGACCACCCGCACCCCCCGCACGCCCGCCATCCCGTCGACCCGCAGCCGCAGCCGCAGCCCCCGGTTGCTTGCCCCCTGCTCCAGGGCCGCCAGGGTCAGCAAGGGGGAGACGGCGCCTCCGCTGGCAGCGGGACGGAAGCAAAGGGCTCGGCTGACAGCACCGCCTCCAGGGGCAGGGGACCATGGATGTGGGGAAAGCGTTCACCGCTCGGGGGCACCGGCTCCCAGCGCACCGGAACGGTGAGCCGCTGGGGGTCGATGGTGAGCAGCAGCACCTCCCCCGCATCGGCGTAGAAGCGCCGGAACGTGCCCTCCAGCTGGTGGGCGCCGCTGGCATGGATGAAGCCCACCTCCTCCAGGGAGCGACCCCGGGTGGAGCGGCGGTAGGTGCCACGGTCGCGGGCATCCCGCCATTCCTCCGCCAGGGCCAGGTGATAAAGCCAGCGGGGGGAACGCCAGGCGCGGCGGGGGGCCCAGGCCTCGTCCATCACCTCGGCGAGGGCCGGGCCCTCCAGGAAGCGCCGCAACCAGCGGCGCACCCGGGTCAGGGAGGGGTCCCGGTCGAACCCCTCCGGATCGGCCAGCCGGAACTGGCGCACGAAGGGCCACAGGGCCAGGTCGGCCAGGGAGGGCCGCGACCCCACCAGCCAGCCTCCCTGCTCCAGAGCCCCGCTCCAGCCCTCCAGGATCTTCAGGGCAGCGGCCCGGTGCGCCTGGGGATCGGCATCGGGGTGGCGGCTGGCGTACTTGAAACGGTCCAGATGGGCCTTGAAGGCCCCGTCGTTCGCCTCGATCAGGGCGGTGATGGCGGCCCGCTCCGCGGCAGCGCCGGCCCTGAGCAGATCAGCGGGATCATGGGCCTCGAGTGCCCAGCGCATCACCGCCAGGCTTTCGTCGATCACCTGCGCTGGGCCTGCACGGCCCGCTCCGGCGGCGGCCGGCAGACCCAGCACCGGCACGGTGCCCTTGGGGGAGGCCTCCAGCAGTTCGGGGGGCTTCCGGGCCAGATGCACCTCCCGCAGCTCCAAGCCCGCGCCAGGCCGCAGGCCGGCGGCGGCCAGGGCGAGCCGGGCGCGGATGGCGAAGGGGCAGCGGCGGAAGCTGTAGAGGATCGGCGAGGCCATCGGCGACGGCTCAGGTGGGCGGAGGCGGCATCGTCCGGCCGATGTGGCGGTCACCGCGGGCGGCGGCCAGGACCATCTGACGCTGGCGCTCGGCGAACCGGTCCCGGTCGGCAGCGGAGAAGCGGCCGACGCAGTGGCGGCAGCTCACCCCCTCCACGTGGCTCTCCAGGGCCCGGTCGGCGGGGGTGAGGGGCAGGCCGCAGGCGTGGCAGAGGCTGTGACGACCGGGGGCGAGGCGATGGTCGAGAGCCACCCGCTGATCGAAGACGTAGCACTCCCCCCGCCAGCGGCTGACGGCCTCGGGCACCTGCTCCAGATAGCGGAGGATCCCCCCCTGAAGCTGGTGGACCCCGTCGAAGCCCTGCTCCAGCAGATAGGCCGTGGCCTTCTCGCAGCGGATGCCTCCGGTGCAGAAGAGGGCGAGCCGTCGCGGTCGGCGCCCCGCCACCAGGGGCCGCAGGCACGCCTCCACCCAGGCGGGAAAGTCCCGGAAGCTGGCGGTGCCGGGATCGATGGCACCGTCGAAACTGCCCAGGGCCACCTCGTAGGCGTTGCGGGTGTCGATCACCAGGGTGTCCGGATCCTCGAGCAGGGCGTTCCAGCGCCCGGCGGCCACCGCCAGCCCGGTCCCGGCCGAGGGGGCGACCGCCGGAACCCCCATGGTGACGATCTCCCGCTTGAGGCGCACCTTGAAGCGATGGAAGATCTGGTGGTCCACCGTGCAGCTCTTGACGTCCAGCGCCGCCAGCCGCGGATCCGCCTGCAGGAGGTCCAGCAGGGTCTCCACGGCGGCGACGGGACCGCAGACCGTGCCGTTGATCCCTTCAGCGGCCAGCAGCAGGGTGCCCCGCAGGCCCGCCTGCTCCCCGCAGGCGAGCAGCCGATCCCGCCAGCCGGGCAGCTCCGCCGCCGCGAAGGGAACGAAGCGGTAGAAGGCCGCGACCCGCACCTTCAGCGGCCGGCCAGGGCGGTGGGTGCCCCGTCCGGCTGGATCACCCGCACCCCGGCGGCGTGCAACAGCTCCCGGTCACTGGCCACCGCCGGGTTGGAGGTGGTGAGCAGGGTATCGCCGTAGAAGATCGAATCGGCGCCGGCCAGCAGGCAGAGAATCTGGGCCTCCCGCCCCAGCTGCTCGCGCCCGGCGCTGAGCCGCACCCGGCTGCGGGGCATGAGGATGCGGGCGGTGGCCACCATCCGCACCAGATCCAGGGGATCGACCGGGGGCCGCTCCTCCAGCGGCGTGCCTGCCACGGCCACCAGCGCGTTGATCGGCACGCTCTCGGGATGGGGATCCAGGCTGGCCAGCACCTGCAGCAGGGCCGCCCGGTCCTCCAGCGTCTCGTCCATGCCGATGATGCCGCCGCAACAGAGGTCGATGCCGGCGGCCCGCACCCGCTGCAGGGTGTCCAGACGCTCCTGGTAGGTGCGGGTGCTGATGATCCGTCCGTAGTGCTCCGGGCCGGTGTCGAGGTTGTGGTTGTAAGCGGTGAGGCCCGCCGCCGCCAGCCGCTCCGCCTGCCGGTCGCTGAGCATGCCGGCGGTGACGCAGGCCTCCAGTCCCAGCGCCCGCACCCCACGAACCATGGAGAGCATGGCCTCGAAGGGTGCTCCGTCGCGGATCTCACGCCAGGCCCAGCCCATGCAGAAGCGGTGGGCCCCGGCGGCCCGGGCCGCCCGCGCCCGCTCCAGCACCGGTTCCACCGCCAGCTCGGGACGACCGGTCACATCGCTGGCATGGTGCATCGACTGGGGGCAGTAGGCGCAGTCCTCCTCACAGCCGCCGGTCTTGACGCTGAGCAGGGAAGCCAGCTGGACCTGATAGCCGGGGTTCGCGCTGCGGTGGACCCCCTGGGCCTGCCAGAGCAGATCCATCAGGGGCAGGGTCAGCAGCGACTGGATCTCCTCGCGGGACCAGTCATGGCGCAGGGTCATGGGGCGTTCTCCACACCATTCTGAACACCGCCGAAACGGCGCTGCCGCCCCTGATAATCCTGCAACGCCGCCAGCAAAGCCCCGGAGTCGAAGTCGGGCCAGAGCACGTCGGTGATGTGCAGCTCGGCATAGGCCAGCTGCCAGAGCAGGAAGTTGCTGATCCGCTGCTCTCCGCTGGTGCGGATCAGCAGGTCGGGATCGGCTTCACCGGCGGTGAACAGTTCCGCGGCGAACAGGGATTCGTCGATGCTGGCCGGGTCCAGCTCACCCCGGGCCGCTCGGTCGGCGAGGCGGCGTGCGGCCCGCACCAGCTCGCTGCGGCCGCCGTAGTTGGTGCAGACATTGAAATGGATCCCCGTGTTGCCGGCGGTGCGGGCGGTGGCGTCAGCGATCAGGACCTGCAGCCCCTCCGGCAGTGGCTCCATATCTCCCAGAAAGCGGATGCGCACCTGCTGGCGCTCCAGCGCCTCCAGTTCTCTGGCGAGCACCCGTTCGAAGAGAGCCATCAGGAAGGCCACCTCCTCCCCGGGGCGGGTCCAGTTCTCGGTGGAGAAGGCGTAGGCGGTGAGAGCGTTGATGCCCCAGTCACTGCAGAGGCGCAGGGTGCGCTTGAGCACTTCCACCCCCGCCCGGTGCCCCATCGCCCGGGGCAGGCCCCTCTGGCGGGCCCAGCGACCGTTGCCATCCATGATCACGGCCACGTGGCGTGGCAACCGACCCGGATCCAGCTGGGCGGGCAGCTGATCGGGATCGGAGAATGGAGTGGTCGCCAGGGCGCGACTCATCCGCGATGTTCCGGCGGGTCCGGGGACACGCTACGCCCCATGGGCGTGGAGGCCAGGGCTTCGGTGAGCAGGTCGTGAAGGCGGCTGCTGGTGATGGGACGCTCCAGCCTCCCCTGGGAGGCCAGCGAGAGGGTGCCGGTCTCCTCGGACACCACGATGCAGAAGCAGCCGTCGTGGCGTTCTGTGAGGCCCATGGCGGCCAGATGACGCGTACCGAAGCGATTCAGGCCCTGGCGGGAGAGGGGCAGGATCACACCGGCCGCCACGATGCGGTTCTTCTGAACCAGCACGGCGCCGTCATGGAGCGGGGTGTCCACGGCGAAGAGGTTGAGCATCAGGTCGACCGAGAGGTGGGCGTCGATGCGGATGCCCGGGTTGAGAAAATCCTCCGGCCGCAGATCGCTGCCCAGATCGAGCACGATCAGGGCACCGCAGCGGGCCTGGGAGAGGCGGCCGGCCGCCTCGGTGAGCATGCTCACCGATCCCGAGGCCAGCTGATCCCGGCGGCGATCGGCGAACAGCACCCCGAGGCGCCCCGTGCCGAGCAGCTCCATCAGCCGCCGCAGCTCGCCCTGCCAGAGGATGGCCAGGGCGAGGCTGCAGGCCAGGACCAGGGCATCCACCAGGCTGCTGGTGAGGGGCAGGTTGGCGTAGCGCTGGACGAACCAGGCCAGGGCCACCAGAAACAGGTAGCCCCGCAGCAGCCAGAGAGTGCGTGCCTCTGTCACCCGGCCAAGCAGCAGGAGGCCGAGCAGAGTGGCGAACAGAAGATCGAGCAGCAGGCGGAGATCGATGAGCCGCAGCCAGATCACAAGGAATGGGAAAGGCAGGCCGGGTCACCGAAAGGCCGCCTGACGGGCTCAGGTTACCGGCCAGAGCCTGGCGGGAAGGACGTCGTAGCGCAGTAGGTCTTCCGGCTGTTCGCGGCGCTGCACCAGGTCGGCGACGCCGTCGTGGACGAGCACGGCCGCCGGTCGGGGGATGCGGTTGTAGTTGGAGCTCATGGCGGCGTTGTAGGCCCCGGTCGCGAAGACCGCGAGCACATCCCCGGGGGTGGTGACGGGAAGACGGGTGTCGTGGAGCAGCACGTCCCCCGATTCGCAGTGCTTGCCCGCCACGGTGACCGTTTCGGTGGCTTCCGCCACGGGACGGTCGGCCAGGACAGCCGTGTAGAGCGACTGATAGGTGATCGGACGAGGGTTGTCGCTCATGCCGCCATCCACCGCCAGATAGGTCCGCAGGCCGGGAATCTCCTTGCGGCTTCCCAACGTGTAAAGGGTGAGTCCGGCCGTGGCCACCAGGGAACGGCCCGGCTCGCACAGCAGCCGGGGCAGCTCCAGCTGCCTCTCCCTGCAGGCCTCGGCCACCGCACCGGCCACCACCCGCACCCACTCCTGGATGCTCGGCGGATCGTCGGAGGCGACGTAGCGGATGCCGAGCCCACCGCCGACGTTGAGGTCGCGGCATGGATGGCCGAGGGAGCGCGCCAGGGAAAGGGCCTCGGCCATCACTCCGGCCAGGTCCCGGTGGGGTTGCAGCTCGAAGATCTGGGAACCGATGTGGGCGTGGAGACCATCCACCCAGGCCCAGGAACAGGCGGCCAGATGGCGCAGCACCGACTCCAGCTGATCGGGGTCGAAGCCGAACTTGCTGTCCAGGTGACCGGTGCGGATGTACTCATGGGTGTGGCATTCGATGCCCGGCGTGAATCGCACCAGCAGGCGCACCGGTCGGGGCCTGGCGGCCGCCAGCCGGGTGAGAAGTTCGATGTCGTTCCAGTTGTCGAGCACCACGGAGACGCCCCGGTCGATGGCGAGCTGGAGTTCTTCGGCCGACTTGTTGTTGCCGTGCAGCACGATCCGCTCGGGGGGCATGCCGCCCTCCAGGGCCGTGAGCAGCTCCCCAGCCGACACGGCATCGAGTCCCAGACCCTCGGAGGCCACCAGAGCCGTGATCGCCAGGGAGCTGTTCGCCTTGGAGGCGTACAGGGCGAGGGCTTCGCCCGGGTAGTGCTCGGCCAGGGCTAGCCGGTAGGCCCGGCAGGTGGCCCGCAGGGTGGCCTCGTCCAGCACATAGAGCGGGGTGCCGTAAGTGCGGGTCAGATCGCTCAGCAGGCAGCCGCCGACCTCCAGCCGGCCGTGGCCGTCGCGCCGGGCGGTGAGAGGGGCCAGGTTGCGGTTCGGGCTGAGGAGATCGACGTCCTGCTCGAAGAGCCCGCCGTCCTCCTTCACCGGAGTGGCCTCCGCCATGGCGGGGGAAGGGGCGACGGAATCGGTCGTCGGGGATGCGCTCGTCACCATGACGGCCTGCTCCGGAAAAGGGTCGGGATGTCTGATCGTAAGGACGTTCGTGCGCGGCGGCCGTGCCACCCCCCTTCCCCCTGCCAGCCCCGACACTCTTCCTGCTGGCTCCTGGCCATGCCCATGCCTGCCTGGCGCTGGACCAGGCCGCCCTGGGCGGCTTGTGGAGCCTCGCCCAATGGCAGCGTGAGCTCGAGGAGGAGAACCGGCCGGGCATCGGCCTGGGCCAGGGACGGGATCTGCTCGCCATGGCCTGCGGCTGGCTCGTGCTCGACGAACTCCACATCACCCTGGTGGCGGTGGCGCCGGCCCACCGCCGCAGGGGCTTCGGGCGCAGGGTGCTGGAGGCGCTGATGGACCGCGCCCTCCGGTCCGGCGCCACCCGGGCGACGCTGGAGGTGGCTGGTGGCAACGGCCCCGCCCAGGGGCTCTACGGGGCCCTGGGGTTCCGCACCGCCGGCATCCGTCATGGTTACTACCGCAACGGCGAGGACGCCCTGATCCAATGGGCCAACCTGAAGAGGTGAAAGAGCGCGGATACGGAGTGAGTGTGCGGATAACCGAAGTTATATGTACCTACTCCTGGCAATTCAGAGTCACTTGTTTATTTTTAAAGCGCCCAGAGCTCCTGGGGGGCAAAGCCGTGCGCCGAGAGTGCTTCCAACATCCCACACGGCCCTTCGATCCTGATAGGTTGGAGGCACTTGCATCAGGTCCCGCCCCATGTTCGAGCGGTTTACCGAGAAGGCCATCAAAGTGATCATGCTGGCCCAGGAAGAGGCCCGACGCCTCGGCCACAACTTCGTGGGCACCGAGCAGATCCTTCTGGGCCTGATCGGCGAAGGAACCGGTGTCGCCGCCAAGGTTCTCAAGTCCATGGGGGTCAACCTCAAGGACGCCCGGGTCGAAGTGGAGAAGATCATCGGCCGCGGCTCCGGGTTCGTGGCCGTCGAGATCCCCTTCACCCCCCGGGCCAAGCGGGTTCTGGAGCTGTCCCTCGAGGAAGCCCGTCAGCTGGGCCACAACTACATCGGCACGGAGCACCTGCTGCTCGGCCTCATCCGCGAGGGCGAGGGAGTGGCCGCCCGGGTGCTGGAAAACCTGGGTGTCGATCTGGCCAAGGTGCGGACCCAGGTGATCCGCATGCTGGGAGAAACGGCCGAAGTGGCCTCCGGCGGATCCGGCAAGGGCTCCACCAAGACGCCCACCCTCGATGAGTTCGGCAGCAACCTCACCCAGCTGGCGGCCGAGTCCAAGCTCGACCCCGTCGTCGGCCGGCACAACGAGATCGACCGGGTGATCCAGATCCTCGGCCGCCGCACCAAGAATAACCCTGTTCTGATCGGGGAGCCCGGCGTCGGCAAGACGGCCATCGCCGAAGGGCTCGCCCAGCGCATCACCCAGGGGGAGATCCCCGACATCCTCGAGGACAAGCGGGTCCTCACCCTCGATATCGGTCTGCTGGTGGCCGGCACCAAGTACCGGGGTGAGTTCGAGGAGCGACTCAAGAAAATCATGGAGGAGATCCGCTCCGCAGGGAATGTGATCCTGGTGATCGACGAAGTGCATACCCTCATCGGTGCCGGTGCCGCCGAAGGGGCCATCGACGCCGCCAACATCCTCAAGCCAGCCCTGGCCCGGGGTGAGCTGCAGTGCATCGGTGCCACCACTCTGGATGAATATCGCAAGCACATCGAGCGCGATGCGGCTCTGGAGAGGCGCTTCCAGCCGGTGATGGTGGGCGAGCCCTCCGTCGTCGACACGATTGAGATCCTCAAGGGGCTGCGGGAGCGTTACGAACAGCACCACCGGCTCAAGATCAGCGATGAGGCCCTGGTGGCTGCCGCCACACTGGGCGACCGTTACATCAGTGATCGCTTCCTGCCGGACAAGGCCATCGACCTGATCGATGAGGCCGGCAGCCGGGTGCGTCTGCTCAATTCCAAGCTGCCTCCTGCGGCCAAGGAGGTCGACAAGCAGCTGCGGGGGGTGCAGAAGGAAAAGGAGGACGCCGTTCGCCAGCAGGATTTCACCAAAGCCGGTGAACTGCGCGACAAGGAAGTCGAACTGCGGGATCAGATCCGCTCGATCCTGCAGGCCCGGCGCGACGACGAACCCGCCGCCCAGGCCCTCGAGGCGGAAGCCGCCGTCGCGGTCGCGCCTGCCGATGCTGGTGGCACCGACGAGGCCCGCTCTCCTCTGGTCACCGAAGAGGACATCGCCCAGATCGTCGCCTCCTGGACCGGCGTTCCGGTTCAGAAGCTCACCGAAAGCGAATCGGTGAAGCTCCTCAACATGGAAGAGACGCTGCACCAGCGGCTCATCGGCCAGGATGAAGCCGTCAGGGCCGTATCGAGGGCCATCCGCCGGGCCCGGGTGGGTCTGAAGAATCCCAACCGTCCGATCGCCAGTTTCATCTTCTCCGGTCCCACCGGAGTCGGCAAGACGGAGCTCACCAAGGCCCTCGCCGCCTACTTCTTCGGCAGCGAAGAAGCCATGATCCGGCTCGACATGAGCGAGTTCATGGAGCGCCACACCGTCAGCAAACTGATCGGCTCCCCTCCAGGCTACGTGGGCTTCAACGAAGGTGGCCAGCTCACCGAAGCGGTCCGTCGGCGCCCATACACCGTGGTTCTCTTCGACGAAATCGAGAAAGCCCACCCCGACGTCTTCAACCTGCTGCTCCAGCTCCTGGAGGATGGCCGGCTCACCGATTCCAAGGGCCGCACGGTTGATTTCAAGAACACCCTGATCATCATGACCTCGAACATCGGTTCGAAGGTGATCGAGAAGGGTGGCGGTGGCCTGGGCTTCGAATTCGGCGGCGGCGACGTGGAGGAGACCCAGTACAACCGGATCCGCTCCCTGGTCAACGAAGAACTCAAGCAGTACTTCCGCCCCGAGTTCCTCAACCGCCTCGACGAAATCATCGTTTTCCGTCAGCTCACCCGCGACGAAGTCAAACTGATTGCCGAGATCATGCTGCGCGAAGTCTTCGCCCGCATGCAGGACAAAGGCATCGGCATGGCCGTCACCGAGGCCTTCAAGGAGCGTCTCGTGGAAGAGGGTTACAACCCCAGCTACGGGGCTCGTCCCCTGCGGCGGGCGGTGATGCGCCTGCTTGAGGATTCCCTGGCGGAGGAGTTCCTCTCCGGCAGGATCGGCGAGGGCGATGCCTGCCTGGTGGATGTCGACGACGACAAGCAGGTGGTGATCCGCAAGCAGTCGGCCACCCCGGCCCTGCCGGAACTGGCCAGCGCCAGCGTCTGACGGCCCCAGTCCATGCTCAGCCTCCGCCGGCTTCACGGTGGGGGCTGACGTGATCGAGATCGTCGGGTTCCGCCTGCGTCCTGTGGTCGTCGAGGCCGTCGCAATCCTGCTGTCGGACCTGGCTGTCGCCCAGCCCCTGCGGAGCTTCCGGCACCGGCCTCAGCGGGCCCTTGCTCAGGAGCGGAATGGGGTGATCTGAGCCCTGAGCTGCGGATGCCGAGCGATCGCCTGGACGACCCAGGCCGCGGCAGGGGAGCCAGGCCTAAGCCTCCCGTTCACCGGTCCCGGGTCCAACGCGCCTCCCGGGTTCAGGATGAAGGAACCATTCCGGCCACCTCAGGGGACTCGCCGGGAGCCCTGCGGCCCGCTGACGCTGGCGTCGCAAAGGGGATGGAACGACTTCTACATTCCGGACAGGTGACTGCGGCCATGACGGATCAACCCCAGACCCACGCCATCGCTCCGGCTCAGGTGCTGCGTGGCGCCGGAGCCTGGGCCCAGGCCGTGCCACGCATCCTGGCCCTGGGCCGGCGGCCGTTGCTGCTCGGGCGCAGTGCCGCCACCTTCGGTTTGCGCCAGCAGCTTGCCGTCGATCTGGAACGGGCCGATGGCCACCCCCTCCCCAACCAGCGGTTGCGTGACTGCTGCGAAGAGGATCTCGGCCCTCTGGCGGCGGCGACCACCACGGCAGGCTGTGATGCGGTGATTGCCGCCGGTGGCGGCAAAGTGCTCGATGCGGGCAAGCTGCTGGCTCACCGGCTCGGCCTTCCCTGCATCACCGTTCCCACCAGTGCCGCCACCTGCGCCGGCTGGACGGCTCTGGCCAACCTCTACACCCCGGAGGGAGCTTTCCTGGCTGACGTGGCCCTCGACCGCTGCCCCGACCTGCTCGTCTTCGACCACGATCTGGTGCGGGAGGCACCGAGCCGCACCCTGGCCAGCGGCATCGCCGATGCGGTGGCCAAGTGGTACGAGGCCTCGATCAGCAGCGGCTCCAGTGGCGACGGTCTGGTGCAACAGGCCGTGCAGATGGCCCGGATCCTCCGGGATCTGCTGCTCCTGGAGGGGGAGACCGCCATGGCCGAGCCCCATGGGGACGCCTGGGTGCGGGTGGCGGAAGGCTGTGCCCTCACCGCCGGACTGATCGGTGGCCTGGGCGGTGCCCGCTGCCGCACCGTGGCCGCCCATGCCGTGCACAATGGCCTCACCCAGCAGCCCGCCACCCATGGCAGCCTGCACGGGGAGAAGGTGGGCTTCGGCGTGCTGGTGCAACTGGGGCTGGAGGAGCAGCTGGCCGGCAACCGGCTGGCGGCCCAGGCCCGTCGTCAGCTCCTCCCCTTCTTCCGCCGGCTGGGTCTGCCCACGGATCTGGAGGGATTGGGTCTGGGAGGAGCCAGCCTCGAGGAACTGCGGCAGGTATGCCGCTTCGCCTGCCGGGAGGAGTCCGACCTGCACCGGCTGCCATTCACGGTCGGCCCGGACGCGCTGCTTGCCGCCATGGTGGGCACCTCCGCCCACCGGCACCCGGCATGAGTGAGGTCAGCACCGGCCAGGCCACCGGAAAGGATCTGGTGACCCAGGCCGCCAGCTCCCTGCTCGATCCCCTGGGCCGGTCTCTGGCCGGCCAGGTGCAGTGGTGGTCCCTGCCGGAGCACCCGGCGACCTGGCCTGTGGCGGTACTGGGCGATGGACCTCCCGTTCTGCTGCTGCATGGCTTCGACAGCTCGTTCCTGGAGTTCCGCCGCCTGGCCCCCCTCCTGGCCCGGCGGCACCGGCTGCTGATTCCCGACCTGCACGGCTTCGGCTTCTGCCCCAGGCCCGAAGGGCGCGACTACACCCCCGCAGCAGTGCTGCGCCACCTTGACGCCCTGCTGCAGGAGCTGGAGCGGCGCTTTCCGGAGCAGGGGGAGAAACTCGGACTGATCGGGGCCTCGATGGGGGGGGCGGTGGCCGTGGAACTGGCCCGGCGCCACCCCGGGCGCTTCAGTCGGCTGCTGCTGCTGGCCCCGGCCGGTCTCACCGGCCGGCCCATGCCCCTGCCGCCTCTGCTGGATGGGCTCGGGGTGCGCTTCCTGGCCCTGCCATCGGTGCGCCGCAGCCTCTGCCGCAGTGCCTTCGCCGACCCTGGTCGGGATGTGGGCCCGGCGGAACTGGAGATCGCCTCCCTGCACCTGGGGTCTCCGGGCTGGGCCGAGGCCCTGCGTCGCTTCGCCCGCAGCGGCGGCTTCGCGGGCTGCGGCGAGCCCCTGCCCCCCCTGCCGCTGGCGGCGCTCTGGGGCGCTGACGACCGGATTCTGCGCCCCCCCCAGAAACGGGCCGCTGAGGCCCTGCTGGGCCCGTACGTCACCGAGCTGGAGGCCTGCGGCCACCTTCCCCACATCGACCAGCCCGAGCGGGTGAGCGCGGCCTGGCTGGCGGGGGGGTGATGGCGGCGACCATCGGCCCCCGACGATGCCCCTCCGCTCTGCTTCCTTGGCCCCACCTGCCGCCCATCGCCCCCTTCCCATGACCCCCTCCTCACCTCTTTCGCTGCCCCGTCCCCTGCCGCGCCTGGTCGCGGGCCTGCTGCTGGTGCTGCTCCTGGCGCTGGCGTGGCTTGGACTTCCGGATCGGGCCGGAGCGTCGTTGCTGCATCTGGAGGGGCCGGTGCCGGAGGACCTCGGCGTGCATCAGGGATCCCTGTCCCCCTGCCCATCGCCGGCCCACTGTGCCCGGGTCGACTGGACCGTGCCCGATCCGGCGGCGGCGCTCAGCTCCCTGCTGCCGGTGCTGGAAACCAGCGAAGGAATCAGGATCGTGGAGCGCGACGGGCGCTATCTGCATGCCACCGCCACCAGCCGGCTGTTCGGCTTCGTCGACGACCTGGAGCTGCACGCGGTACCCGCCGCGGGTGTGCTGCAGGCCCGTTCGGTCTCCCGGCTGGGGGATTCGGATCTGGGGGTCAACGCCCGTCGCCTGGCGATGCTGCGGCAGGAACTGCCCGGCAGCTGAAGCGCTCGATGGCGCCCCGGCGGCGCAGGAAGCGGGGATGCCCGGGATCCTCCAGGCTCCACCACCAAAGGCCATCGGTATAGCTGGGGGGGCCGGCGTTGTTGGTGCGGGGCAGCTGCAGATGCTGACCGCGCCACTCCAGCACCACCGTGGCGCCGGGAACCGTGCCTGCCGCGGTGTTGGGAATGCCTTGGGCGTCCACCGGGCCGTTGTCGGCAACAGCCACCAGGGGATCGCCGTCGCAGAGGTAGGGAACGCCCTCCGCCGCCACCGCCACCCCCGGAAGACCGATCCCGAGCCAGAGCACCAGCAGCAGGGCCAGCAGCCGACCCGCCAGATCCTGGGCGCTGCGCAGGGCGCCCTCGATCCGACCGCAGCCGGGTCCGTCGATCCCGTCGCCGCAGAAGGCCACCCGGCTGGCAGGGCAGACCATGGCTTCAGCAGGGAGACCGGGGGGCACGGGGAACGCGGCACCCCAGCGCATCAGCCGGCGCTGCAGCACCCCGGGCAGCCCCTCCCCGGCGGCGGGGGGATCCCCGAGCCAGGGAGCCAGGAGGGCCCCCAGTGCCCCTTCCAGTTGAGCCATGACCTCGGCTTCGCACCAGTCCGGACCGTAACGATCGAACCATGCCTGCGCGAGAGCGGCACTGGAATGGACCACCACGGCGCAGCGTCCATCCGCCAGGGGCTGGATGGCCACCCGCCGCACTCCCCAGCGTCGCTGGGCTGCCCTGTCACATCCGAGCAACCGGAAGGGCAGGGCCCGCCAGGAGGAGGCCGCCGCCGCCTCGATCGTGAGCAGCAGGTTGCCCCGCGCCTCCATGTCCAGGGCCGCGATGGCCTCGAGGGCGGTGTCCAGGCCCGGATCGCCCAGGATCGCCGCAGCCCGCCGCAGGGGCACCTCCGGCCAGCCGAAGCGGTCCATGGCCCGGGGATGGGCCAGCAGGGTGCCGGAGAGCACCAGCCAGTCAGCCTCCCCCAGCACGGCCCCGCTGCTGTCTCGCAGCCGCCAGCCTCCCCGTGTCCTGGGCTCCAGGTGTCGGACCAGGGTGCCGAAGCGGGTGGTCAGACGGCCAGACGGTCCCTCGGCCTCCGCCAGGGCCAGCAGGCCGCGGCAGAGGTCATCCATCCCGTTCCGGCCCCGGTGGAGCACCCCGCGCAGCAACGGATCCGCCTCTGCCGGCCCCAGGGCTCCATCGCCGCCCAGCACCGCCGCCGGCTCTCTCCAGGGCACGAGCCATCCGTCCGCCAGCAGGGGGGCCACCAGCTCCGGTGCGGGAGTCTCCACGAGATTCAGCAGTGGTGCTCCATGGTCGATGCGCAGGCCCGCGTCCCGCCGGGAGCGCCGTGTGGCGGCACGGCCGCCGGGGCCCCGACCCGCCTCCCAGAGGGTGATGGCTCCCTGCCAGCCGCCGCGCCGCAGGCCGGCGGCCAGGGCACAAGCGGCCACCCCGGCGCCGATGACCGCCAGGGAAACCTCACCTGGGGGCGAGCCGTGGCCAGAGTCGGGGGAGATTCCTGCCACATGACCATGACGCCGATGACGCCCGATGAAAAGCAGATCCTGGCCGCTTCCGCCCCCTGGCTGGGGGCTCTGCTGAACGTGCTGCCGGGCCTGGGCACCGGCTACATCTACCAGCGGCGCTGGCGTGCGTACTGGATCACCACCGCCCTGGCCACGGGCTGGTTCGTGCTGGGGGCTCTGCTGGATGGCACCGGGACGGCGCCCGACATGCAGGCCACCGATCCCCGCAACCAGCTGGTGGGCCTGGGGGGACTGGTGCTGCTGGCGGCCGTGACGGCAGCGGAGGCCTTCCGCCAGGCCCGCCGGGTCCGGATGGAGTGGGATTCTGAAGGATCTTTGTCCCGTGGTGGCGGATGAGCGAGCCCTCTGCCAGCGACCGTCCGCCTGACGGGGCCGCCCCCGGCGGCGGGCCGGTGCTGGGCCTCCTCGCCCGCGGGCTGGAACTGTGGCTGCGGCAGCAGTGCGACGCCATCGAACGACTCGAGATCCAGCTGGACGGTTCGGGGCTGCGACTGCTGCGGGGGCGCCTGGATGGGGTACGGCTGCGGGCCCGGCGGGTGATCTATCAGGCCATGGAGATCGAGGAGGTGGAGCTGCGCTGCGACACCATCCAGGTGCGGATGGGATCCCTGGTGCGCAACCAGGCGGTGCAGCTGGACCAGCCGTTCCGCATCCATGGTCTGGTGAGTTTCAGCGGCGATGGCCTCAGCCGGTCCCTGAGCACGTCCGCATGGCGCAGCCTGGGCGACAGCCTGGCTGACGATCTGCTGGGTCTGACCCCCCTGGCGGGGTTGCGCATCCTGGAAGACCGCCTGCTGCTTCGGGCCTTTCACACCGGGAACCGGGAGCCGGTGGAGCGGGAGGTGCGGGTGGGGGCCGTGGAGGGAACCGTGGAACTGCGCTGTGGGACCGGTGCTCCAAGCACCCGACTGCCGATGGACCCCAACATCCGCATCGAACGGGCCGAGCTGGGCGCCGGCCTGCTGCATCTGGAAGGGGAGGCGCGGGTCTCCCCCTGAGCCCCGTGGCCCCATCGCGCCCGGCCTGGGAGCTCAGCCGTGCTGAAGCAGGGGCAGGACGAGGGTCACCAGGGAGTAGACCACCGCCGGCACGAACAGGTAACTGTCGATGCGGTCAAGGATGCCGCCGTGGCCCGGGATGGCATCGCCGGAGTCCTTCAGGCCCGCGTCCCGCTTCATCATCGACTCGGTGAGGTCGCCGACCAGGGCGAACAGAGAGACCACCGCCCCCAGGACGGCCCCGATCAGCCAGCCCCATCGCCAGCCCAGCAGCCCCCCACCCAGGGCCCCCACCAGCAGGGCACAGACCACACCGCCGAGAGCCCCCTCAACGGTCTTGCCGGGGGAGATCGGCGAGAGGGCATGGCGGCCCAGACGGCGACCGATCATGTAGGAGCCGATGTCGGTGGCCACGATCATCAGGCAGGCCAGCAGGGTGAGGGCCATGCCTGGGCTCCAGGGCCAGCCCATCCCGGCAAGGGCGGGGGCGAGGGCCGGGTCGGTCAGGTCCCGCAGCTTGATCCAGTGGCTGGGCAGGAAACCGAGATAGAAGAGGCCGAACACCGAGGCGGCGATGTCGGCGATGGTGCCGGTGACCGGCTGGAGCAGGAGCCAGCCGCAGATCACAGCCCCGGAGGCGGGCAGCACGGCAGCGGCCACATCGCCCGCCACCCCACCCCCCGGCCAGGCGCTGCCGGCGGCCGCCTGGGTGGAGACCAGCAGCAGCTGGACCGCCACCAGGGTGGTCTTGGCGGCGGGCCGGATGCCCTTGAACTGGGCCATGCGGAAGAACTCCAGCAGTCCCAGGTGCACGATCACCCCCACGGCCACGGTGAACCACCAGCCGCCGAGGCCGACCACCACCAGGCCGAAGCCGCCGGCCAGCCAGCCGCTCAGCAGACGGGGGAGGGAGGTGGCGGTGCGGGGGGATGGAAGCAAGGGCTCGGACTCAGCGCTCAGCGGCGATCACGAACAGCGGTTCGGCGGCAGCCAGCTTGGCCTGGCTGCCGCGGCGCTGCATGCGGTGCACGGTGGCCTGCACCACCTGGACATCGCGGGCCCCCAGCTGGGCGAGGGTGTCGGTGGCCTTCACCAGTCCCTCCAGATTCACGGTGCTGATCACCAGCCGTCCGGCGGGCTGCAGGGCATCCCAGACCGCCCGGAGCACCTCTTCCAGTGGCCGGCCCACCTCGAGAAGCACCCGGTCGGGCTGGGGAGGCAGGAGCGCCAGGTCGTCGGGGGCCTGACCGGCATGGATGTGCAGGTTGCGGATGCCGAAGCGCTGCTGATTGCGTTCAAGCAGGTCGATGGCCTCAGGATCCCGCTCGAGGGTGTGCACCGCCCCGGATGGCATCAGCCGGGCGATCTCCAGGGCCAGGGCGCCGGTGCCACCGCCCACATCCCAGACGAGGGAATCGGCCCGGGGGCGCAGATGGGCCAACAGCATCACCCGCAGCTCCATCGGCGTGGGGCTGAATCCGGGGGCATCCTCGAAGGCGCTGTCGGGAAGGCCTGGGGTGACGAAATCCCAGTGGAACGGGTTCGGCAACGGGCTTACGAACCGGCCACGACCCACACCGTATCAGCGATCTGACCGGGCCAGAGGCTCCGCTGGGCCTCCAGCCAGCCGGCGCGGGCCGGATCGATCCGCTCGCCGGGCACCAGCAGCGGAATCCCCGGGGGATAGGGACAGATCGGTTGGGCCGCCAGCCGTCCTGAGGCGAGCTCCAGGGGAACCTGCTCGGCCGCCGCACGCCAGGCCTGGCCGATCGGCAGTTCCGGCGCCGCCACCAGGGGCAGGGGCGGCGCCAGGAACCGGGGGAGGGGGTCTCCCCCCAGGGTCCGGCGCAACCCCTGCAGCAGCGGAGGCAGGCGTCGCTCCAGACCCCGGGGCGGTTCGAGCCCCAGACAGAAGGTGAGGGTTCCTGGTTCGGGCAGCTCAGCGGTCACCCCCCGGGCCAGCAACCAGGCGTCGGCCTCCAGGCCATTGATCCCCAGGGGGGCCGTGGCCAGCACGAGGCGCAGGGGATCCCCATTGGCGACCAGCGGGAAGGCGAGGGCCTTCAGTCGCCGTCGCAGCCGGGCCGCCCGGGCCTCGGCCCGGCGCCTCTGGCCCTGGCCAGCGGCCGTGGCGGCGTGCTCCAGCGCCGCGGCCGAGGAGGCCAGCAACAGGGCGCTGGGGCTGGAGGTCTGCAGCCAGAGCAGGGCCCTCTCGATCGCGTCGACGCCGATCCGCTCCCCCCGGGCCAGCAGGGCCGCGCTCTGGGCCAGTCCGGTGCCGCTCTTCTGCAGGGAGAGCACCACCAGATCGGCGCCGGCGGCCAGGGCCTCGCCGCCGCCGTGGGCCTGATCCACCAGCACCGGCAGCCCGGCCCTGTGAGCCAGAGCCACCAGGGCCGGCAGGTCGGCCACCAGCCCCTGGTAGGTGGGATCCACCAGCACCAGGGCGGCCACCGGCCCCTGGGCGAGGGCCGCCGCCAGCACACGCTCCAGTCGTTCGGGCTCCGGGGGCAGCCACAGACCGGTGACGGGATCGATGGGCAGATCGAACAGGAGCGGTTCCAGCCCCCCGAGCACACAGCCGTGCAGAAGGCTTCGATGGAGGTTGCGGGGCAGCAACACCCGCGAACCTGGCGGACAGAGGGCCAGCAGGCCGGCCTGCAACAGGCCCGAGGCGCCGTTCACCCCGAACCAGCAGCGATCGGCCCCCAGCAGGGCGGCACAGCGGCCCTGGGCCTCGGCCACCGATCCATCCGGCTCCAGGGGCCCCCCGAAACCGGGCAGTTCCGGCACGTCCCAGCTGCCGGGGGGCTGACGCAGCAACCGCCGCAGATCGGGAGCCAGGGCCCGGCCCCGGCCGTGGGCCGGCAGATGCAGGGCCAGCGGCGCCGGCCGCCAGAAAGGGCCCATGGGCCGGGAAACACAGTTCCTAGAGTCTGGTCATTCCTGAGGCAGGACCCTGGCTGAGGTTGTCACTCCCACCGTCGGCGCCCCGGCACCCACCCCCGTGCCCGCAGCCCTCGGCCCCACCTTCCCCCGACCCGACGGGAGCCCGGCCCCCCGCTACGACCCCAATGCCGATCTGCGCTGGCTGCTGCTGAGGCCCTGGATCCTGGTGGGTCGTCTGATCGTGGTCCTCTGGCGCCTCACCGGGTTGGCCCTGCGGCTGGCGGTCCAGTCCAGCAGCACCGATGAGCGGGTGCAGCAGCGGCTGGCCCGCGCCATCCTGAGCACCCTCAGCGATCTGGGGCCCTGCTTCATCAAGGTGGGCCAGGCCCTCTCCACCCGGCCCGACCTGGTCCGCCGCGACTGGCTCGAGGAGCTCGCCCGGCTCCAGGACGACCTGCCCCCCTTCCCCCATCGGATCGCTCTGGGGCTGATCGAGGAGGAACTGGGGGCCCCCGCCCACCAGCTGTTCGAGGACTTCCCCGACTACCCCATGGCGGCGGCCAGCCTGGGGCAGGTCTACCGGGCCCGGCTGGCCGACGGCCACTGGGTGGCCGTCAAGGTCCAGCGGCCGGGGCTGCCCTTCATCCTGCGCCGCGATCTGGTGATCATCCGCTCCCTGGCGGTGCTGGCGGCCCCGTTCCTGCCTCTGAACCTGGGCTTCGGGCTGGGGGCGATCATCGATGAGTTCGGCTTCACCCTTTTCGAGGAGATCGACTACCGCCGCGAGGCCGACAACGCCGAACGCTTCGCCCGCCTGTTCGAGGGCCATCCGGAGGTGACCGTGCCCACGGTGGTGCGGTCGCTCAGCAGCCGCAGGGTGCTGACCACCAGCTGGATCAACGGCACCAAGCTGCAGAGCCGCCGCGAACTGGAGGCCCATCACCTGGATCCGGCGGCCCTGATCCGCACCGGGGTGATCGCCGGACTGCAGCAGCTGCTCGAGTTCGGCTACTTCCATGCCGATCCCCACCCCGGCAACCTGTTCGCCCTGCCGGGCAGAACCAACGACCTGGGCCATGTGGCCTACGTCGATTTCGGCATGATGGATTCGCTCAGCGATGCCGACCGGCTCACCCTCACCGGGGCGGTGGTGCATCTCATCAACCGGGACTTCGATGCCCTCGCCAGGGACTTCGTGGTGCTCGGCTTCCTTCACCCCAGCACCCCCCTGGGGCCGATCATTCCGGCCCTCGAGGAGGTGCTGGGAGGAGCGCTGGGAGAGAACGTCGGCAGCTTCAACTTCAAGGCGATCACCGATCGCTTCTCGGAGCTGATGTACGACTATCCCTTCCGGGTGCCGGCCCGCTTCGCCCTGATCATCCGGGCGGTGGTGAGCCAGGAGGGGCTGGCCATGCGGCTCGACCCCGATTTCCGCATCATCCGCGTGGCCTACCCCTACGTCGCACGGCGTCTGCTGGCGGGGGACACGGCCGAGATGCGCGAGAAGCTGCTGGAGGTCATCTTCGACCGTGACGGCCGCCTGCGGGTGGAGCGGCTGGAGAACCTGCTGGCGGTGGTGGAGAACGGCGCCGCCGCCCCCGACCTCCTGCCCGTGGCCCGCGATGGGCTGCGACTGCTGCTGGGCAAGGAAGGCACCAGCCTGCGTCAGCGGCTGCTGCTCTCCCTGGTGAGCCACGACCGGCTGCACACGGACGATCTGCAGGCGCTTCTGGGGCTGATGCGACGCACCTTCTCGCCCCGCAAGCTGGCCGGAGGCCTTCTGTCCCGGCTCAATCCCCTGGCGGCCTGATTCCCCTGAGGATCTCACTCCCCTGGGGATCCTTCGGATCGGCGGGCCCGGAGCAGGGTGCTGCAGGCCTTTCCTCCACAAAGGATGACGACGAACGATCGGCCCGGGTGAAGACGATTAGCAGGTAGGTAACCCGTCCACCGCCTGTCACTCCTTGACCGAGGCCCTGCTGCTCGTCGTTCTGCCCCTGCTGGTGGCCGCATGGGTTCTGCAGACGCGAGCCATGGAGCTACGCCTCAGGCGCCTTGAAGCCCAGGTGGCCTCCCTGAGCCGGCGTTTCTTCGCCCTGTCGCTCTGGAGCGAGGCCCTGGAACAGCGGATGGGGGGCGAGCCGGCTCCGGTGGTGGCACGCATCGCTGCCGTGCGGCCCCCGGCGCCGGCCCCACCCCCCCAGGCCCCGCCGGCTTCCCTGCCCGCCGGGGCGCCGCCCCGGGGGCCCCTGCAGGGGAGCCGGCGGCCACCGCCGGTGAGGGAAGCCCTGCTGTGGAAGCGGGTCGAGGGGCTGTTGGTGGAGAACTGGAGCGGCCTGCTGGGGGTGCTCGTTGTGGTGGCGGGCGTCACGTTCGTGATCATCAACGTCGGGCTGCAACTGGATGCGCGGCAGCGGTTCCTGCTCACGCTGCTGGCGGGGGCGGCCCTGGCGCTGCCGTCGCTGGTCTGGGGCCGGCAGGAACGCTGGCGCGATCTCACCGACGGGATGCGCAGCGGCGGTGGCGCCCTTGTGCTGTTCGCCTGCGCCGCCGCAGGAGGGCTGCCCCGGCTCGGGTTGCAGTGGATCGATGCAGCGGCTCCGGCGCTGGCATTGCTGGCGGCGGGAGTTGTGCTGAACCTGGCCCTGGCGGCCATCGCCCGCACCCCCTCGACCGCCTCGCTGCACGTGGCCGTCAGCCTGGTGCCGCTGGCGATCGGCCCGCAGGGGGCCACCCCACTGGCGCTCGCGAGCGGCATCGCCCTGGTGGGGTCCGGTCTGCCCCTGGGGCACCGCTGGGATCGGCACCGACTGCTCGTCATCGGGGTCTATGCCCTTTTCCAGGGGGTCTGGTTCCTGCGCAACGGGCCCCAGAGTGCCGCCTCCGCCGATCTGGCGGCTGGTGCTGCCCTGGCGGCGGTGCTGGTGTTCGGAAGCGGGCTGCTGAGGCTGCATCGGCCGGGAGGGGCGCCCCCCCGGCCCCAGCCCGTGCCCCTGGCCCTGCTGATCGGCCAGTGGGGATGCCTTGGTCTGGCCCTGCTCGTTTATCCCAGGGCGGCGCCGTCCAGGGCGGCGGCCCTGGCGGTGGCCGCCGCCCTGGCCCTGGTTCTGGCGCGAGGGGCTCGCCGCCGGGGGGAAGCCTGGCTGGCCCTGGGCGATGGGCTGGCAGGCCAGACCCTGGTGGTGGCTGCCCTGCTGAGCCTGGCGCCCCTGATCGCCGACGGGCCGCTGCTGGCCGGCGCCCTGCTGGTGGAATGCCTGCTGTTCCTGGCGATCGGTGTTCGGGAGCAGGCCGCCACCATCCGGCGCATCGGCTGGTGGCTGAGCGCGGTGGCGGGCCTGGTCCTTGCCCTGACAGGCCTGGGGGCCGCTCCGCTGACCGTGGATCCCACCCAGCAGTTGCAGAACGGCGCCGTGCTGACGGCCGGTGCCGCCCTGATGACCTGGGCACAGGTGCAGTTGCGGCGGCGGGCCACGCCCCTGCCCCTTCCGCCGCTGCTCGGTTGGCTGGCTGGCCTGCAGATCTTCGTGGCGAGCCGCACTGGTGGGGCCTGAGGAATGGCGCCCCGGCCTGAGCCTGGTGGTGATGGGCGCCTTTCTGGTGGTCGCCCGGCGCTGGCGCCCCCCGGGCCTGCTGCGGGGCGTCAGCATCGCCATCGTCGCTGGGCACGGCTTCACATGGCTCCAGCTGCTGGCCCGGGAGCCCTGGCCGGCGGCGCCGCTGCTGCGCCATCTGCTTCCCCTGATCGGCCTGGCCCTGCTGCTGTTGGCCTCCGCCGCAGGCAGCCGCCAGCAGCGCCTTGGCCTGGGCCTGCTGGGCCTCGATGCCGGCCTGGGGTCCCTGCTTCTGCTCGATCCGGTCTCACCTCTCCTGCCGGGAACGGCCTGGCTGCTGCTGGCCGCGGTGAGCCTCGCCGCCACCAGGCGATTGCGGGGAGCCAGCGTTCAGGCCGTCCTGGTCCTGGCCCTGGTCTACCTGGCCGGGTTCATTGCCTCCTACCTGCTGGTGATCGGCCCCAGCCAGGAGATGGTGCGTCTTGGTGCCCTGCAGCTCCGGGGCCGCTGGCTGATCAAGCTGCTGGCCATCGCCCTCTTCCTGCAGGGCTGGTTGTTCCGGGCGCCCCCCGAGCTGGCACGGCTTCGGATCTGGAAGGTGGTGCAGCCCTGCTTCCTGGAGGCCTCGCTGGGAACGATGGGGCTGATCGTCGTGGGAGAGATCAGTGCCCCCTGGCGGCCCGTCGCCTGGACCCTGCTGGCCCTGGCCCTGGTCTCCCCAGCGGGCGGCCGGCGCTTGCCCGCACGGCTCCAGATCTACGGGGTGATCGCCTACTGGCTGGCGGTGGCCAGGCTGGTGGTGAGCCTGGGCGGCGACCTCTCCCCCCTTCCCCTCGAGGGCGGACCGGCCCGGGCAGCCGGTCTGCTGGCGATCGCCCTGCAGGGGCTGTTCGTCGTGGCCTCCCACCGCTGGCTCGAGCGGGGAAAGCTGGGCCGGCCTGGAGGCCTGCCGATCCTTGCCTGGATCGGCAGCCGGGTGGCCGAGGCACGCAACCGCTGGCTGTACTACCCCCTGTTCCTGGCCGTGGCCTTCGTGCTCGCCACCGGTTACGACCGCTCCCTGCTGACGCTCCTCTGGACGGGCGAAGCCTTCGCCATCTACCTGCTCGGGGTGGGGCTGCGGGAGAGGCAGTTCCGGCACCTGGCCCTGATCGGCCTGGGGATCTGCCTGGTGCGGCTGCTGGCCATCGACATGGCCCAGGCGGACCTGGGGCTGCGGGGTCTGGTGTTCATTGGCGTGGGGCTGCTGCTGCTGAGCCTCAACGCCATCGTCCATCGCTTCGGCAGCCGGCTCGAGTGAGCCTCGGCGGGTCGGCATCGCCGCCTAGGGTCGGGCCCGACTGCCCGCCGGAATCCCTGCCTTGAACCTGCTGCTGGCCGCCCTCGACAACGCTCCTTTGACCCTGCAGCAGGCGGGGCTCGACCAGGCCGGCGGGGACTTCGGCGATCTCGACGCCATGGAGATCCTGCTGGAGTACGCCCCCCTCACCTATCCGCCCTACGTGCTGGCGGGCATCGGGCTGGCGATGGCTGTCCTGTGCGGGCTCACCTTCGCCAGGATGGTTCAGAACCGGCTGGAGGGCTGGAAACAGGACCGGCTGGCCCTGCTGCCGATCACCAATCTGGAAACGACCCTTCCCTACGCCGGGATCGTGATCGGCGTGACCCTGTTCATCGGCTCCAGCCTGCAGGTGTTCGGCTTCGCTGCCGGCGCCGCCGTCCTGGTGGCCTTCGTTCTGTCGCTTCTGACCGGTGGAGCCCTGTGGGTGCAGCTGGAGCGACTGATGGGCCAGGTTCAGGATGGCACCTTCAGGGCGGTGGATTTCGACAACTTCGACCAGTTCTTCTGAGGCCGGCTCGAGCGACGCAGGGGCTCCCTCGCCCGGAAGAGAAAATGCTGTACGGGTATCCCCCGACCTCTCACCAGGCAAGTCATCGTAATGTTCTGAAACATTGAAACCAGGACATGCAGGCCTCCCTCTCCCTCAACCGTCAGTTCTCCATCGCCGTCCACTCCCGGGCGATCGACAGCTGCAACGACATCGAAGAGCTCCGCAAGGTCGCCAAGACTCTCCTCTCCGCCTGGCAGCACCAGGCCGAATTCAGCGAGCACTACGGCGCCCAGCTCCTCGGCGTCCGCAAGTAGTTCTGTCGTCCTGGTCACCATGCCCCCATGGGGCCAGCGCGATTCACTTGCCGTCAGCGACCCGCTGATCTGCTGAGCAGGCCGGAGCCTCGAGAGCCTGCCGCCGCAAAGCCATCCGGAGCTCACAAGCTTTTCTTCACGTCTGCGGTTCGCCGCACGATTTCGAACCATCCTTCCATCGCGGGCTCGCTGCGATGAAGCTCAAGCCGGGTTGTAAGCTGGAGGCGATTCTCAGATCTCTCTTCGGCGAGCCACAACTTCCTGCAGGGCTATCGAAGAATCGGTTCATAATTTTTAATTCTGTTCATGACGATTTACGTTGGCAATCTCTCCTTCGACGCGGAGGTGGAGGATCTCAACCATCTGTTTGCCCAGTACGGAGCTCTGCGCAACTGCAGCCTGCCTCTCGACCGGGAAACCGGCCGCAAGCGGGGCTTCGCCTTCGTGGAAATGGCCAATGAGGCCGACGAAACCAAGGCTATCGACGACCTCCAGGACGTCGAGTGGATGGGCCGGATGATCCGGGTCAACAAGGCCCAGCCCCGCACCGGCGGCGGCGGTGGTGGTGGTCGTGCTCGCTACTGAGCACCCCGCAGCGGCCTGATCCGGCCGTCACGGCAGGCCGTCGTGGTTGGAATGGCGGAGGCCAGCACATCCTGGCCCCATCCATCCCCCCCAGTTCTGCCTCCCGCATGGCTCCAGGCTCCGGAACGCTTCTCCGGAGCCAGGGGCATCCATGGCTTGACCGGACATTCCATGCTCTGCGTGGAGTTTTTTTGGCGGCAACGCTCCGGAATCTGCCCTTAGGATCTCGCATCAGTGGGGTTGGCAGGGCTGTTGAGACAACGCTGGCTGGGCCCGATCCTCGCCATGGTCACCGGATTGCTGCTGCTGACCCAGGGAGGGGTGGTTGCCGCAGGCAACGTAGGAATCACGGAGAGCGCACAGAGAGCTCCCGTTAGTCTGGACGGTCGTGTGTTGTTTGAAGTCAATAGTCTGCGATCGATTCCAGCCTCTGATCGGGCCGAACTTGCCAACAGGACGCTCCAGGAGCTTGTGGATCAGACATCTCCGGACCAGGAGATACCTGTCACTCAGTCAATCCGGAATCAGCTGATCACACTGCGGCTGGGTGATCAGCACTTTCTGACCGTGACAGACGAGGATCTGATCGGTGGGATGTCCGAACAGGATCAGGCGAATCGCTGGATATCCCGCCTTCGGACAGGCATCGTTCAAGCCAGAACAGAGCGCACACAGGGCTATCGACGAAAAGCAGGATGGCGATTATTCGGTGGCATCGGGGGCATGACAGCCCTTTCATTCTTCCTCCGCTGGCTGAGAAGGCGATCAAGGCGTCGACGCAACAAGCCATCGGGACTGAATCAGTTCTGGTCAGAGACTGGCTTC
The DNA here is from genome assembly GCA_963772735.1 of uncultured cyanobacterium. GTDB lineage: Bacteria > Cyanobacteriota > Cyanobacteriia > PCC-6307 > Cyanobiaceae > Cyanobium. Next base: position 51,421 of record CAVYYO010000017.1, read on the forward strand.
TTTCTGATGCAGGTCACTGGATGGACCGCAGTGCTTGCCTGGGCCACTGGACTTTATCCGGAGTTGCGCAGAGGACGGTTTGATGTTCTGCAGTTTCTTGAGAATACTTTCAGTTCGAATCTCATCAATATAGGAGGCCAATCGTACTCGGCCATAGACATCGGACGGTTCATCGTCTTCATCATTGGAATCTGGATCGCCGTGAGATGGGCGACCAGGATCTTCAGATCACGAATCGTACTGGGGATGAAAGTAAACCCAGAGACCCAGGACACGATCACGCTGCTATTTCAGATCATACTTATTTCACTGAGTTTACTTGTGCTGATGCAAATCATCGGCATCAACGTCAGTTCCCTCACAATTCCCTTGAGTGTTCTAGGCGTAGGCGTAGGGTTTGGCCTTCAGAATATTGCAAATAATTTTGTCAGCGGTATCATCATAAAGCTTGAACGCCCTATTCAAGTTGGAGATTTCGTTAAAGTTGACGAGCTTACAGGAACAATTGAAAGAATTGGAATCAGGAGCACGGAAATAAAGACCATTGATCACATTGCGATCATCATTCCCAACTCAGAGTTCATCGATCGTAAGGTTGTCAACTGGAGTCATGGCATACCTGTATCAAGACTGCATATTCCACTCGGTGTTGCTTTTGGTTCTTCGGTCGGACGGGTACGCAGGGCCATTCTGGGAGCCGCCGCGAAGCATCCGAAAGTGCTGCGATTCCCTAAGCCCCAGCTATGGTTCGACGGCTTTGGAGACAGCTCTCTGAATTTTGACTTGCTGGTATGGATTGGAGAACCGAGAATTCAGGGCCATATCAGGAGTGACCTCTATTACCTGATTGAAAACAGCCTCCGGCATCATCAGATCGAGATCCCCTTTCCTCAACGGGATATCCATCTCCGATCCGGAAGTCTCTCCTCTCTGAGCGAGCAAGCTTTACCGCCACTCAGTGGATCACCCGCTTCGGACAGCGACGCTGAGGCACTGGACTGGGCGGAGATTCTGGAGTGCTCCGATCAACCGACCGATTCTGAAATCACCTCTCTCGTCAGGGAGATGAAGGGTCCAGATGGGGTGGACATCCGTGATCGACGCCATGGCATCCAGCTTTTCCCAGGATGTTTCGTTGGCCAGGATGCCGTGGCGTGGTTCATGAGGACCCAGAAAGCTTCAGAGGCGGAGGCTGTACGCCTCGGTCAGATAATGGTTGACAGATGCATCATTCACCATGTGACAGATGAGCATGATTTTCGCAATGAGTATCTTTTTTATCGCTTTTTCTCGGATGAACAATCCGAAAGGGACGCTGATCAACTGAAGTCCTGAGGGCCCCAGAGTCGTGGAACCAAGTTCTTGGTTCTCGATCTTTGCTGCTGAACCCTGACCTCGAAGTCCTTCAGGCCGCCAGGTAGGCCTCGAGACTGCGGGAGTGATGGCGAATCCCCTCCAGGGCCCTGCGTTCCAGGTTGCGGGTCTTGTCGCGGCTCATGCCCAGGGTGCGGGCGATGCCGGTGAGGCTCATCGGCTCCTGGCCGTCGATGCCATAGCGCATCTTCAGCACCCGACCCTGCAGATCCGGCAGCTGCTCCAGCAGTGCCCGCAGGTCGCCCTTCAGGCATTCCCCGTCCACCAGCTCCCCCGGCAGCAGGTCATCCCCCGCCAGCAGATCCAGCAGCTCCGTGTCCTCCCCATCCCCCACCTTCGTCTCCAGGCTCACCGGCTGACGGGCCCGGCACAGCAGATCCTTCACCTCCTCCTCCGGCAGTTCCACCGCCACCGCCAGCTCGCTCAGGGTCGGCGTGCGGCCCAGCTCCTGGCTCAGCTCCCGCTGCCCCTTCTTCAGCTTGTTCAGCGTCTCGGTGATGTGGATCGGCAGACGGATCGTCCGGCTCTTCTCCGCGATCGCCCGCGTGATCCCCTGGCGGATCCACCAGTAGGCATAGGTCGAGAACTTGTAGCCCCGCGTCGGGTCGAATTTCTCCACACCCCGCACCAGACCGATCGTTCCCTCCTGGATCAGGTCCAGCAGCTCCATGTTCCGCTTCGTGTACTTCTTCGCCACACTCACCACCAGCCGCAGGTTCGCCGCCACCATCCGCTCCTTGGCCCGCCGGCCCGCGTGCAGGCGCCTGCGCAGCAGCTCGGGACGCAGACCCGCCGCCGCCGCCAGTTCCTGCTGGCTCGGCTCGCTGCCGCCGGAACGCAGCTTCAGCTCCTCCCGCAGCTCCTCCAGCGCCATCAGCTCCTGCACCTGACGGCCCAGAGTGATCTCCTGCTCGTGGCTCAGCAGCGGCACCCGGCCGATGTCACGCAGGTAGGAGCGGAGCGAATCGCCGGTGGGGACCTGCAGGGACGCGGCGGGAGCCGTGAGAGTGATCGAAGGCATCGTCCCTTGTTACGAAACCAATTGGTTTCGTAAATCTATCATCACTTTGCGGACTCTCTCCGACCTGGAGTCGTTCCCAGAATGGGGGGATGGGCACCGAGAGGCTTCAGAAACTGATGGCCGCCTCCGGACTCTGCTCCCGGCGGCAGGCGGAGTCCTGGCTGCGGGATGGGCGGGTGCGGGTGAACGGTGAGCTGGCCCAGCTGGGCGATCGCGCCGATCCCGATGACGACCGCATCAGCGTCGATGGGCAGCCCCTGGTGCTTCCCACCACCAGACTGACCCTCCTGCTCAACAAGCCCATCGGGGTGATCAGCACCTGCCGGGACACCCACGGCCGCACCACCGTGCTCGATCTGCTGCCGCCGGACCTGCGCCACGGCCGGGGGCTTCATCCGGTGGGAAGGCTCGATGCCGACAGCCGGGGCGCCCTGCTGCTGAGCAACGACGGGGAACTGACCCTGAGGCTCACCCACCCCCGCCACGGCCATCGCAAGACCTACCGGGTCTGGGTGGAGGGCTGGCCCCGGCACGCCACCCTGGACCGCTGGCGAGCCGGGATCCCCCTCGACGGGCTGCCCAGCCGGCCGGTGGAGCTCAAGCGGCTCCGCCATCAACGGGGGGCCACCCTGCTGGAGCTGGTGCTGCGGGAGGGACGCAACCGCCAGATCCGTCGCACGGCCGAGATCCTCGGCCATCCGGTGAAGGATCTGCAGCGGGTCGCCATCGGCTCCCTGCACCTGCGCGACCTGCCGGAGGGAGCCTGGCGCGAGGTCGAGCCCCGAGAATGGGGCGACCTGGCCGCCGCTCCCTGAGCGCCCCTCCCTTGCCCAAGTCGGCCTTTCCCCTCCTCCAACGTCTGCGCCAGCGGCTGCCTGGGCGGCGTCCGAGGCCGGACCCGGCTGTCCTGGAGCAGCCCCAGGACCCGTTGCTCCACGCCGGGCAGCAGTTGCGCGAAGCCCGAGAGGCCCAGGGCATCGGAATGCGCCAGCTGGCGCTCGACACCCGCATCAGCACCGCTGTGCTGGAAGCCTTGGAGAGGGGCTGGCGGGAGCGGCTCCCGGAGGCGGCCTACCTGCGCACCATGCTGCCCCTGCTGGAACGGCATCTGCAGCTGCCGAGCGGATGTCTGAACGGGGTGCTGCCGCCGGAACGGGACCGTCTCAACGGGCGCCGCCGGGACCCACTGCTGCTCCGCTTCACCCCCGGTTCGATCGATGTCTTCACCACCTGGCAGGGGACGGTGCTCTACGGGCTGCTCTGCGCCGCGCTCATCTACGGGCTGAACCTGCAGCAGCGACGGCTGGCCGCCCAGGGGCTGTTCGCCCTGCGCCCCATCCCCCCCCTCAGCGCGGCCCAGACCGCCCAGGCGAATGTGGAGGACGCGGACCGGGCAATCCTGGAGGCCTATCCCGACCTGCGGCCCCTCGGCAAGGCCGCCTCGGGCCAGGGCCTGAAACAACTGGGCGACGAACTCCGGCGCAACAGGCCCGATCTGGCCCTCGGCCTGCTGCGGCTCGAGCTGACCAGGCCCACCAAGGTGTCGCTGACCAGCGACAGGGGCATCTTCTCCGAGTTGTCGGCGGTGGAGGGAAGACTCAGCCTGCCGGTGTTGCCTCCGTTCCGGCTGCGACTCGAACCACCCCCACCGGCCGCTGCCGTGCGCTGGAACGGCCAGCCACTGAAGCCCTCCTCTGCGGAGGACCGGACGGCCGCCCGGTACGTCTATCCCCCGCCCCCGCGGGCTCCCTCTCCCCCCCCACGGCCATAGCGGCCCGCCATGGCCCCGAAGCCGTGCAGAAATCCGCCGAGGTCGGCCACGGGCCGGGTCAGTCGCCAGGTCCAGTTGCCCTCGGTGGTCCCGGGGGTGTTGAAACGGGCCTCGTCGCCGAGTTCCAGAAGATCCTGCAGCGGCACCACCGCCAGTTCCGCGGATGAGGCCAGCGCCACCTCCAGCAGCTGCCAGCTCGGGGCCCGCACCTCCCCTCCCACCTCGGCGGCGACCCGGCCGCGGGCGCCGTCGTCGAGGTTCCTCCACCAGCCGAGGGTGGTGGCGTTGTCATGGGTACCGGTGTAGACAACCCAGCGATGTCCCTGGTAGTTGGCAGGGAGGTACGGGTTGTCGTCGTTGCCGTCGAAGGCGAACTGGAGGATCTTCATCCCCGGCAGGGCGAAGCGGTTCCGCAGGGCCTCCACCGCCGGGGTGATCACCCCCAGGTCCTCGGCGATCAGGGGCAGGCGGGCGCCATCCAGCAGCCTGCCCCCGCGGCGGCAACGCCTCCACAACCCGTCCAGCAGGGAGCGGCCGGGCGAAGCACGCCAGGTGCCGTTCTCCGCGGTGGCATCCCCCCCAGGAACGCTCCAGTAGGCCTCCAGGGCTCGGAAATGATCGAGCCGCAGCAGATCCATCAGTTCAAGCTGGCGCATCAGGCGTGCCAGCCACCAGCGGAAGCCGGTGAGGCGGTGCACCCACCACCGGTAGACCGGGGTGCCCCAGAGCTGGCCGGTGGAGGAGAAGTAATCCGGCGGCACACCGCTCTGCTCCACCAGCGTCCCGTCAGGACCCAGAGAGAAGAGGTGCCGGTGGCTCCACACATCGGCGCTGTCGTGGGCCACGTAGAAGGGCAGGTCGCCGACCAGCCGCACCCCCTGGCGATGGGCCCGCTCCTGCAGCCGGCCCCACTGGGCCTGCAGCTGCCACTGGAGCAGAGCCTCTTCCTGCAGAGCCTGACTCTGCTCTTCCGCCAGAACCCGCAGGGCCCCCGAGCGCCGCCGGGCCAGGTCCACGGGCCACTCCCACCAGGGCCGGCCTTCCTGAAGCCGGCGCACCACCATGAAACGGCAATGATCCACGAGCCAGAAGCGCTGGCGCTGCTCCCAGCGGTCGAAGGTCTGCCGGCGCTCCCTCGGCTGGTCGGGCCATCGCCGCCGCAGAGCGGCGGCGATGGCCGCCGCCCGCTCCCGGGCGCTGGCCGGATCCAGGTGATCCTGCGGCCCCAGGGGCAGGGCCTCCCGGTCGGCAGGGGTGATCAGACCATCGGCCACCAGGTCATCGGCATCGATCAGCCACGGGTTGAGTGCCGAACCACTGGGCGAGCTGTAGGGGGAGCCGGTGGCGTCGGTGGGGGCCAGCGGCAGCAACTGCCAGACGCGGATCCCCTCCCGGGCGAGCAGGTCGATCCAGTCGCGCGCTGCAGCACCGAAACTCCCGCAGCAGGGAGTTCCCGGCAGGGCTGTCGGGTGGAGCAGCACCCCGCAGGTGCGCGCATCACTCCTCACGGCCGGGGAAGCCGGTAGCGACCGACGATGCGACGGGCGAAAGACGGGATGTGGGCGTCCACCTTCTCAGGATGGTGCCGCTGCAGCCACAGGGCATTGCGAGTGAAGTGGGAATCGATCGAGAAACGGCCGTACTCCAGCCCCTTCGGCCCGAAGCGTTGCACGAACACCCCGACCAGCTCCGCAAGCCACATGGGCAGCTTGAGGGACTTCTCGTAGGCATCGATGCCCTGCTGTACTGCCTGGCGGCGATCGCCGGCGCTGCTGACCGGCGCCAGATCGAGCTCCGGCTCCACCAGATCGAGCAGCTCCTGCCCCGTGGCGTTGCGGACCGTGATCCACTGGCGTCCGAAGGTGGCGCCCATGTAGCCCACCACCAGATCGGCGCCGGCATTGGTGTAGTCGAAGCAGCTCAGGCAGCTGGGGGCGAACACGTCCTTGAGGGCCGGTGTGTCGAGACCGAAGAAGGGCACCGTCTCCTCGCTGCCGTCCCTGTGGCGGAAGTGGATGCGGAAGTCCTGCATGAACTCGTAGTGGACCACGGTGTCCGGCGAGCGGCTGGCACTCTCCAGGAAGGTCTGCAGACCCTGACGACTGACGTTGTCCACGCAGGGCATCCCCAGCACGTAGAGCTTCTGCAGCGGCAGGGTGTCCTGCACAGCCCGCAGGGCCTGGATCTGGCAGCCCACCCCGATCGCCAGCAACCGCTGGATGCCGCTGCCAGGGAGCTGCTCGAGCACCTCCAGATTGGGAGAGAGGGTGGGCTTGTTGACCCGGGCCGCCAGCACCGCTTCGGGGGTGCGGGCCAGGATCGGCACCGGGGTGAAGCGATCCTCCGGGCTTTGCTGCACGCAGAGCACCGCGTCCACCAGCCCGGTCTCCAGGGCCCTCACGCCGATGCGACTGACGATGCCGGTCCACTGAGCTCCTGCGATCGGCTGCTGCAGCCGGGCGCTGACCATCCGCTGGTGCACCCCGAAATAGAGCTCGTCTTCATTGTCGAGCCGGCGGCTGCGGCCGTGGGCCTGCTCCTCCATGGCCTCGAATCGTTGCTCCAGGAAGGCGCAGGCGCGACGCACATAGGCCACCCAGCGGCTGTCGCAGAGACCGCATTCGCTGCACAGATCCCGGGCCGGCTTGAGACTTCCCCTGGCCAGCGGTCGGGCGCGATCGTGCGGCGCCGCGGGGGACGGCGCCGGGGACGGAACGGAAGACAAGCGGACCTGGGCGCAACGGCTCGACGCTCAACCTATCGGCCGCGGTGTCCCCATGCCGGCGCCCCATCCGGGGAGAGCCGGGAGGCCTGCGTCAGAGTGCCCTCTGCCCCATCCCTTTCGGCACTGATGCCCGCCCGCCGGAACCCTCGCCGTCCTCCCGACCGGCCGGCCGTCACACCCACCAGCCCCACAGCCGCCGGCAAGGCTGCCGCCCCCCGGCGGCGGCGCCCCTTCACGGGACGCTCGCTCCGGCTGCTGGCCATCGCCGGGGCGGGGGCAGTGGTCGGCATGGCCACCCTGGGGCTCCTCTGGCCAGAACCGGACAGGGCCCTGGCCCCCACGCCCGAGATCGGTCCAGCGGCCCTGGCGGCCAAGCCGTCACGGGCGATCACCCTGCTGGTGATCGGCAGCGATGCCGAGCGGCTCGGAGCTCCCCTCAACGGGGCCGCCCCCGCCGGCCCCGCCAACGCCGATGCCCTGATGCTGCTGCGCATCAACCCGGACGGCCCCCTGCAGGTGCTCAACCTGCCGACGGAACTGGCCGTCAACGTCCCCGGCCAAACGGGCCCGAAGCGTCTGGGGGACCTCTACCGCCTCGGCGGCGTGGCCCTGACCGCCGAGGCGGTGCGGGAGCTGGTGGGGCTGGATCCCCCCCGACCGGATCGCTATCTGGTGCTGCCCAGGGGCGCCCTGAGGGATCTGGTCAACGGACTGGGGGGCCTGGAACTGAGTCCTCCACGCCGGATGAGCTACATCGACAAGACTCAGAAGCTGACCATCGACCTGGAGGCGGGCCTGCAGCAGCTGGGCGGGGCCAAGGTGGAGCAGCTGGTGCGTTTCCGCGACAAGTGGCTGGGAGAGGCGGGACGGCGGAGCAACCAGCAGCTGGTGCAGGGAAACCTGCGGGAGCGGATGCTGGAACCCGATCGGCTGGTCAAGCTGCCGTTCCTGGTGAGCCAGCTGCAGGCGAAGGTGGAGACCAACCTCTCTCCCGCTGAGACCCTCAGCCTGCTGGCCGCCGGCCTCGACGGCACCGCACCCGTGCAGTTCTCCAGCCTCCCGTTGGAACCCGCCCAGGAGAAGCACAAGGGCTTGCGCCAGCTCGAACCGGATGCCACCCCCCCGCTGTGGAAACCGCCCGCCTCCTAGGCCGCCTCCAGCCTTCGCCGGCGGGACCGCAGCACCACCTGCAGGGCCGCCAGGGACTCCTCGTCCTCCCCGGGCGTCTCCGGCAGCCATCCCAGCCAGGCCAGGCCATCCCGGCGGCGCTCCAGGGGCCGCCACTCCCCTCCCACCTGGATCAGCCCCACCAGCGGCACCCGCCAGCGCTCCAGCAGGGCGGCACCGGCCGCCGGCAGGCCCGTGGCCATCTGGGCCTCGCTCAGCACCAGCAGGCAGCTCTGGCGCCAGGCCCCGAGGGCCTCGGCCCAGCTGCCGCCCCGCCGCAGGGGCAGCCCGGGATCCAGGGGCAGGGCCGCCAGCCAGTCGCCACCTGCCGCAAGCACCGTCAGGGCGGCATCGGGATCCTCCGGGTCGCTCACCTTCCGCAGGCTCTTCGCCCCGGCCTTCGCCATCCGGGCGGCGATGACCTCCAGGACGACCAGCTCCCGGGGCGAACCCAGCCCCACCAGCAGCAGGCCGCCGCCGGGCGTTGGATCGGGATCCGAAACCGACATGGTTGTTAGCATTTTCCGGGCGCCCTCGCTTCTACCATCGTGCTGCGAAGCATCGCGGCCTGCGCCCTTGTCCACTTTCTCGACCGCTGAACGGGTGGAGCAGAGCGGGCAGCCGCCCCTCACCAGCCATGACCCCCGGAGGCTGCGGCTGTTCTGTGGCAACGCCAACTCGGAGCTGGCCAGGGAGATCGGCGCCTACCTGGGCGTGCCCGACGGCCCGAGGGTGATCAAGCGATTCGCGGACGGGGAGCTCTACATCCAGATTCAGGAGTCGATCCGCGGCTGCGATGTCTTCCTGATCCAGCCCACCTGCGCGCCGGTGAACGATCACCTGATGGAGCTGCTGATCATGGTGGATGCCTGCCGACGGGCCTCGGCACGCCAGATCACCGCCGTCGTCCCCTATTACGGCTACGCCCGGGCCGACCGCAAGACGGCCGGTCGGGAATCGATCACCGCCAAGCTGGTGGCCAACCTGCTGGTGAAATCGGGGGTGGAGCGCGTGCTGGCCATGGACCTGCACTCCTCCCAGATCCAGGGCTATTTCGACATCCCCTGCGACCACATCTACGGATCCCCGGTGCTGGTCGACTATCTGGCCACCAGGGACCTGGGCGAAGTGGTGGTGGTCTCTCCCGACGTGGGGGGCGTGGCCAGAGCCCGCGCCTTCGCCAAGCAGATGCGCGACGCCCCCCTGGCGATCATCGACAAACGCCGATCCGGCCACAACGTGGCCGAGAGCCTCACCGTGATCGGCGACGTGGCCGGCAAGACGGCGATCCTGATCGACGACATGATCGATACCGGTGGCACCATCTGCCAGGGAGCCCGGCTGCTGCGGCAACGGGGGGCCTCCAGAGTGCTGGCCTGCGCCACCCATGCGGTCTTCTCCCCACCCGCCCTCCAGCGCCTCTCCGAGCCGGGGCTGTTCGAGGAGGTGGTGGTGACCAACAGCATCCCCCTGACCACCGACCGTCATTTCCCCCAGTTGCGGGTACTGTCGGTGGCCAACATGCTGGGCGAGGCGATCTGGCGCATCCATCAGGAGAGCTCGGTCAGCTCGATGTTCCGCTGAACACCCCTCGATGCCCGCCGTGAAGCCCCCCGCGACCGGGGTGCCGCAGAAGCGTTTCGTCCGTCCCAAACCTCACCTGCCGGTGACGCTCACCGTGCTGATGGCCCTCCTGCCGGGGGTGCCGCTCGCGGATCCCCGGCCGGCCGGGGCCCAGGGCCTGCCCAGGCCCCACGAGCGGCGCGTGGGGGTCTGGCTCACCAACAGCCCCAGCCCCCTCTACTACGACCCGAACCGCATCGAGACCGCCGTGCGGCAGCTCGATGAAGCGGGGTTCAACACCCTCTATCCCAATGTCTGGAGCCGGGGAGCCACCTTCCACCGCAGCCGCTGGGCCCCGCTGGAGCCCGCCCTGGCCCGGGCGAGCCCCGGCCTCGACCCGATCTGCCGGCTCACCCGAGCCGCCCATCGCCGGGGCATGCAGGTGATCCCCTGGTTCGAGTACGGCCTGATGGAGCCGGCCGATGCGGAGGTGGCGCGACGCCATCCCGACTGGCTCCTGCGCCGCGCCAACGGCAGCGCCCTCTACGCGATGCATGGCGCCAACCTCAAGACTTCACCGCTGAAGGATCTGCGGGTGTGGCTGAACCCTGCCCATCCGGAGGTACGCGCCCGCTTCATCGGCCTGATCAGCGAGATCGTGGAGCGATGCGGCGTGGACGGCATCCAGCTCGATGACCACTTCGCCTGGCCGGTGGAGCTGGGCTACGACGCCTACACCCGCTCCCTCTACAAGGCGCAGACCGGGAGAGAGCCGCCCGCCAGTTACACCGACCGCTACTGGATGAAGTGGCGCCGTCAGCAGCTCACCTCCCTGCTGCGGGAGCTGCGGGGCACCCTGCGGCAGGTGGGCGGTCCGCGGCGCACCGTGATCAGCCTCTCCCCGGGCCCCTTCCGCTTCGCCTACAACCACTGGCTGCAGGACTGGGAGCTGTGGTCCGTGGGTGAACTGGTGGACGACCTGATCGTCCAGAACTACGCCTACTCGGTGAAAGGATTCGCCCGTGACCTGAACCAGCCGCCCCTGGTGAAGGCGCGACGCTGGGGCATGCCCGTGGAGATCGGCATCCTGGCGGGGTTCGGCCGCCGCACCACCGACATGGCGACCCTGGGCCAGAAGGTGCGCCTCGCCGCCGCCCGGGGGCACGGCGTGATTTTCTTCTACTGGGAAGGGCTCTGGGGAATGCATGCGGGCAAGGAGGGGCCCGCCGTGCGGCAGGCCGCCTTCCGCCGCCTCAACCGTTCGGTGTTCGGCACCGGCAGTGGGGGAACGGGGCGGCCGGTCTCCCCAGCCTCCCCGAAACCGCCACCGCCCATTCCCCCTTCCCGCCGTTAGGGGACTCCCGCGGGCGTGCCCAGGCACTGCCCCACCACTTCGCGGGTGTTGGCGGAGAGCTCCGCAGCCGCCAGCTGCTCGAGAGCTTCCCGCATCCGCTCGCGTCGCCCCGGGCCGTAGCTCTGCCAGCGACTGAACAGCTTGGCCATGCGGGAGGCCGTGATCGGATTGCGGTCATCGAGGTGGGCGATCTGGGCGGCCATGAAGCGATAGCCGCTGCCGTCGGCCCCATGGAACACCGGTGCGTTGCCCGCCAGGCCTCCCAGCACGGCCCGCACCGAATTGGGGGCCGCCGGATCGAAACGGGGATGGTCGAGCAGCCGCCGCACCCGCTCCAGACCATCGGCGAAGGGGGCAGCGGCTTCGAGGGCAAACCAGGAGTCGAGGATCACCGGCTTCTCCTGCCAGCGGGCATAAAACGCGTCCATCGCCTGCGCTCGCTCGGGGATGGGGTGGTCCTGGAGGGCCCTCAGCCCGGCGCGGGCCAGGCTCATCGACGGACCGTCCACCGCCTGTCGGGCAGCGGCGATGACGGCGCCATCACCGGCGGCCGCCCGCCAGCTCCAGATGGTGGCGGTGAGCATCCGGTCGCCGGTTCCCTCCGGCCAGGGCAGGGCCCATTGCGCGCTGCAGCGCTGCAGGGCGCGCTGCAGGGGCTCGGCCAGGGCCGTCCCGAAGCGGCAGCGGAGGGCCTGCAGAGCAGCGAAGAGGGCCGGTGGGTCCGGCTCCTGTGCCGCATCCTCCAGTTCGGCCAGGCCCGGCAGGGCCATCAGCACGCTGCGGCTGGCCTCGGAAAGGGAAGGATCGGCCAGGATCCGCTCAAAGGCGGCGATCAGGGACTCCTCCAGGACGTCGTCCACCCGGCCGGCGGCCCGCCGCAGCACAGCCCTGACCAGCAGCAACTGGCCGGCGTCCCAGCGAGCGAAGGGGTCACTGTCGGTGGCGAGCAGGTGTACCAGCTCGCTGCTGGGTCGCCCCAGCTCCACCCGCACCGGTGCGGAGAAATGACGCAGCAGCGAGAGGGCCGGAGGCGGCGACTGGGCCGGCAGTCCCTCGAAACGGAAACACTGGTCCGCCTGGTCGATGAGCAGCAGGCGGGTGAGCGCCCCCCAGCGGCGCGGCAGCAGGGGGGCGGCCCCGTGGCCAGGATCCTCGGCCACCAGGTGCATGGGAAGGGGCTGGCCCGCCTGACCCACCAGCCCCACGGCCAGGGGGATGACCAGCGGCTCCTTGGCGGGTTGACCGGGGGTGGGGGGGGTGGCCTGGTGGATGAACAGCTCGAGGCATCCGGAAGCCTTGTTCCAGCGCCGCCGGATGCGCAGCACCGGTGTGCCGGCCTGGTGGTACCAGCGCCGGAACTGGCTGAAATCAAAGGGCGGCAGGCGGCAGCCGGCGGCCGTTTCCCCGGCCGCGTCCTGCATCGCCTGGACGAAGTCCTCGCAGGTGGCCGCCGTGCCGTCGTGGCGCTGCACGTAGAGCGTCATGCCCCTCTGGAAGGTCTCCTCCCCCAGCAGGGTATGCAGCATCCGAATCAGCTCGGATCCCTTCTCGTAGATCGTGGTGGTATAGAAATTATCGATTGACTGATACTGATCCGGCTGCACCGGATGAGCCGTGGGACCTGCATCTTCCCGGAACTGAGTGTTGCGCAGCATCGCCACGTTCTCAATGCGATTGAGAGCATGGCCATGCAGATCGGCACTGAAGCATTGGTCGCGGAAGACGGTAAGGCCCTCCTTGAGAGAGAGCTGAAACCAGTCACGGCAGGTGATTCGGTTGCCGGTCCAGTTATGGAAATATTCATGGGCGATGACACTTTCTATGCGCTCCAGCTCGGTGTCGGTAGCGGTGGCGGCGTCGGCCAGCACCAGCTTGGAGTTGAAGATGTTGAGGCTCTTGTTCTCCATTGCGCCCATGTTGAAGTGACGCACGGCGACGATGTTGAACTCGTCGAGGTCATACTCCAGCCCATAGACACGCTCATCCCACTCCATCGCCCGCTTCAGCGAGGCCATGGCATGGGCCGTGTAGGGCGCGTCTCCCGGCTCCACGTGCAGGCGCAGCTGCACCGGACGGCCGCTGGCGGTGACGAACACGTCCCGGATCTCCTCCAGACGGCCCGCCACCAGGGCGAACAGGTAGGAGGGCTTGGGGAAAGGATCGTCCCAGACGGCATAGTGACGGGCCTCAGCGGTGCTCCCCTCCACCGGAAGTTCACCGGCCTCGACGCAGTTTCCGTTGGAGAGCAGCACCGGAGCGGCCGTCCGATCCGCCTCGATCCGGACCCGGAAACGGCTGAGCAGGTCGGGGCGATCGGGGTGGTAAGTGATGCGGCGGAACCCTTCCGCCTCGCACTGGGTGGTGACCATCCCCCCGCTGACGTAGAGGCCCTCGAGAGTGGTGTTGGTCCGGGGCTTCAGCCGCACCTCGCTGGAGATCACGAAGGGGCGCTGGGGCGGCCGCCGCACGAGCAGCCGGTCGCCATCCCTGGCGATGGCCTCACCTTGCAGGGGGGCGCCATCGAGCTCCAGGGAGAGAAGCTCCAGATCCACGCCCCTCAGCTCCAGTGGTTCGATGGAGCCGTCGGAGGAATCGGACCCGGGGCGGGGGCTGAAGGCCAGCCGTGCCGCCACGAGGGCATGGTCGTCGAACAGGCGGACCGTGAGATCGGTGCGCTCCAGCAGGTATTGCGCCGGACGGTAGTCGTCGATGTGCACGACAGCCATCGCAGGGGAAGAGAAGGACAGGGGAAGGGAAGGCTGCCCTCAGAGACTCACTATGGGGCTCACTTGGTGGAGCCCTGCTTCTTGATGGCGTCCTGAACCTTCTTCATGACGTCGGCCGGCACTTCCTTCGGGCAGATTTCCACCGCTCCAAGCACGGCCGAGTTGATCGAGCCGCGCCGCAGCTCTTCCAGGCTGAGGGCCTTCTTGCCCACCTGCTGAATCTCCCCCTTGTGCTGACCCATGATGAGCTGGGCGATGGTCTCCCCGGCGATGCCCACCGATTTGTCGAAGTCGATGCCGGCGGCGCGGGAAATGCAGACGTTGACGGCGGCAATGCGGGTGTAGAGGCCCATTTCCGCGGTAGTGGCAGGAGCGGCCTGGGCGGCCCCGGGAGCCAGCAGCAACGGCATGACCACCAGGGGTGCCACCAGCAGCGGCCGGATGCGGCGAAGCAGGAGAGACAAAGGGTTAGGGATCCGTACTTCCCCATCGTGATGCATGGGGGCGGCCGGCGGAACCGACCCTGGGACCGCTCCTCCAGCCGGACCCGACCGCGCCGATCCAGGCCCGCAGCGGGATCAGCCGATCGGCTCTCCCGCCGCCTCCAGCCGGATCTCATGGTGGATCTCGGCCAGATCGAGCACCCCGTGGCGCCAGGTGTGGATCGAGCGGGACCGGTAGCGGTCCTGGTCCACCAGCCGGATCTGCTCGAGGATCTCCCAGTCGTCGTAATGGGACTGGAAGGCCATGGTGTGCTCATCGATCTGGCGGATCTGACTGACGGTGGGGGCTCCCGTCAGGTAGCCGCAGCTGCGCCGCAGCTGGTGGCCGCAGAGCCAGGCCTCCATGGTGCCCTCGGCCCTGAAGCGCGGCTTCTGCTCGAAGAACCCAAGGTCGTTCTCGGGCCACCAGGTGAAGCGATAGCCCTCGTCGCCCTCCCCCGCGTCGGCATGGATCTCGATGCGCAGGACCATGTCGACGCGCAGCACCTCGTCGTCCTCGGCGAAGAAGTAGGTGCGGCGTGACCGCCACAGCCCCAGGTTGCGCGCGAACCAGCGCCTCAGGTTGGTGTCGAGGCGGATACGACTCCGCGACGGACTTTCGGCTGAGGGGCGTGGATGGGTTGGTGTGGTCATGGCTGGCCCATCCCGGCCCGGAATCACGGTCTCCCCAGTCCTAGCGACGGTGCGGGGTGCTGCCCAAAACCCCATAAGGTTGGGGGCATCACCGCTTGCCACCTGTTGCCGGTTTCGGGGGAATCCCAGTTGCCGACTTCGGCGTTGCCATCCACGGGCGCCGAGGGAAGCCCCAGCGGGGGCGAGGCCAAGAAGCCCCTGAAGCTCCTTCTGGTGGCCGCACGCCACCATCTGGCCTCCGCCGACCTGCGGGCCCTGCTGGCCTTCCTCAACTCGGACGAGTGCACCTGCAAGGTTTCGCTGGAGGTGGCCGATCCGGCCGACCACCCGGAGCTGCTCGAGCTGCACCGGCTCGTGGCCACCCCGGCCCTGATCAAGCTGGAACCTCGTCCGAAACAGGTGTTCGCCGGCAACACCCTGGCGGTGCAGTTGCGCACCTGGTTGCCCCGCTGGCAGCAGATGGAGGCGGTCACCGGCCTGGGGTTGAGCCTCAGGCCGGCGGAGATCGACGGCAGCCGCAGCCAGCGGGAGGTTCAGCTGGAGGACCAGCTGCTGGTGCTGCGACAGGAGAACGAAACGCTGATCGAACGGCTCGGCGTCCAGGAACGGCTGCTGCGCATGGTCGCCCATGAGCTGCGCACCCCCCTCACCGCGGCCAAGCTGGCCCTCCAGAGCCATGGTCTGGGCCAGATCGACGAGAACCGCTTCCGCGATGTGCTCAACCGTCGCCTCGATGACATCGAGGCCCTTTCCAGGGACCTGCTGGAGGTGGGCACCACCCGCTGGGAAGCCCTGTTCAATCCCCAGCGGCTCGACCTCAGCCAGGTGGCGGCCGAAGCGATCCTGGAGCTGGAGAAGCTGTGGGTACGGCGGGGGCTCCAGCTGGTCACCGACATCCCCGCCGACCTGCCGGACGTCCACGCCGACCAGCGACGCATGCGCCAGGTGTTCCTCAACCTGCTGGAGAACGCGCTGAAGTTCACCCCCGACGGCGGCAGGGTGAGCCTCAGCCTCATGCACCGCACCAGTCAGTGGGTGCAGGTGAGCATCTGCGACAGCGGGCCCGGCATTCCCCGCCAGGAGCAGCGCCGCATCTTCCAGGACCGCGTACGGCTCCCCCAGACCTCCGGCACCACCTCCGGCTTCGGTGTGGGTCTTTCGGTGTGCCGCCGCATCGCCGAGGTGCACGGGGGCCGCATCTGGGTGGTGTCCGAGCCTGGCGAAGGCGCCTGCTTCCATTTCACCGTGCCCGTCTGGACCGGCCAGAGCTCCCCGGGGGCGCACCCTGCCGAGCCCGAGCCCGGCGATCAGGAGGCTGTCGCCGAAGCGGACCTTCCTTGACGAAGGGTCCCATCGGCCCGTAGCTTCCAACACAGCAGTCCGGTCTCCGGCCGGCTGTGGCCTCGCCCCCATCGTCTAGAGGCCTAGGACACCTCCCTTTCACGGAGGCGACAGGGGTTCGAATCCCCTTGGGGGTATTGATCGGTGCCGCCCCGACGCCACCGGCAGTGATCAGATCGTCTGGCTGAGTTTCAGCAGAGGCTCCCGTCCTCACCGGCGACCATGTCCTGCCGGCGCCGAGCCCATGTCGAGGCGTTCAGGCCTGCTCGGCCCGGCGCTGGGCTTCCCGTTGCACGCCCCTCAGGTTGTTGGCCAGGTCCTCCTTGAGCCGCTGCTCGATCAGGCCGATCGGCATGCCTGGCTTTCCCTGGACGGTGAGGTCGTAGAGGAGCCAGGTGCTGGTGGCATCGGAGCCCACCTGCCACATCCCCTGGAAGCAGCGGAAATCACCCTCCAGCATGCGGAAGGCCAGGCGACCCTCTTCCGGCTCCTCGCTCAGTTCCAGTTGCACCCGGGCACTGAAGCGCAGACCACAGAACTGCTGGGTGCCCACCTGCTCCAGGGCCACCCGGTTGCCGCGTCGCCAGAGCTGGCGGGAACTGGCCAGGTTGGGAATGAACTGATCGAGATTCTCGTAGTCGGTGAGCACCGACCAGATCCACCCTGGGGAGAGGGCGAGGCGCAGCTGGACCGCCAGTCGTCGGGTTCCCTGCGGAAGCCGTTCCATCTCCTGCTGGATCGTGTCCAGCGAGCAACAGGCCTCGCTGGCGGCCATGGCTTCGGGGCGCGGGAGAAGCACGGAGCTGGGGAACGGTGCCAGTAGCTGTGCCAAGACGGGTCGGGGCTCGCTCGGGGCTTGCTTGAGGGTCGCAAGGGCCGACACCGGAAATGGTGCGACGGAACACAAACTAGCCGGAGTTCCCGGCATCTGGTCAATGAATCCACACCGATGGCCGGTGGGGCAGGTTCTCTATGATCGGCGCGATTTTCGGGTCCATTGTCCGCATGCGTGTTTCCACCGGCAAGGCCACTCAGTCCGACGGCCGCATGTTCACGGTGGTGGTCGAGGGCCTGGGGGTCGGCCCCCAGCGGCGGGCCGAACGTCGGCTGACGGTGCCGTTCGGCCAACTGCAACGACTGATGCAGACCATCGCCCAGAAGGGTGGTCGGATTCGGCTGGTGAGTGCCGATGAGGTCCCCGCCGGCGATGGCCCGGCAGCCGCCGCCCCAGCCACCACCTCCACCAGCCAATCCCCCACCGCCAGGAAGCCCCCCGTGAGCCACGCCGAAGTTCCGGTCAACCTCTACAAGCCGAAGGATCCCTTCTTCGGCACGGTCATCGGCAACTACAGCCTCCTGTCGGAAGGCGCCATCGGCCGGGTGAACCACATCACCTTCGATCTGTCCGGCGGCAATCTTCATTACGTGGAGGGCCAGAGCATCGGCATCATTCCCGACGGCGAGGATGCCAACGGCAAGCCCCACAAGCTGCGCCTCTACTCGATCGCCAGCACCCGCCACGGCGACAACTGTGAAGACGACACCGTCTCCCTGTGCGTCCGCCAGCTCCAGTACGAGAAGGACGGCACCACCATCAACGGCGTCTGCTCCAGCTTCCTGTGCGACATCGAACCCGGGGCCAAGGTGAGGATCACCGGACCCGTCGGCAAGGAGATGCTCCTTCCCCCCGATGAGGAGGCCAACGTGATCATGCTGGCCACCGGCACGGGCATCGCGCCGATGCGGGCCTATCTGCGTCGCATGTTCGAGCCCGCCGAGCGGGCCAAGAACCCCGAGTATCAGTTCCGTGGCAAAGCCTGGCTGATCATGGGTGTGCCCAAGACCCCCAACCTGCTCTACGAGGACGATCTGCAGCGCTACCTGGCCGAGTACCCGGAGCACTT
The DNA here is from genome assembly GCA_963772735.1 of uncultured cyanobacterium. Taxonomy (GTDB): domain Bacteria; phylum Cyanobacteriota; class Cyanobacteriia; order PCC-6307; family Cyanobiaceae; genus Cyanobium. The sequence goes on from CAVYYO010000017.1 coordinate 69,503, forward strand.
CCGTTACACCAAGGCCATCAGTCGCGAGGAGCAGAACCCAAGCGGCGGCCGCATGTACATCCAGGACCGGGTGACCGAGCACGCCGATGAGATCTTCTCGCTGATCGAGGATTCCAGGACCCACGTCTACATGTGCGGCCTGCGGGGCATGGAGCCCGGCATCGACGAGGCCATGACCACCGCGGCCGCCGCCAAGGGGCTGGACTGGAGTGAACTGCGGCCCCGGCTCAAGAAGGCCGACCGCTGGCACGTCGAGACCTACTGATCTGGAAGCCCCGGAGGTCTTCCGCCACCAAAGGCCCGCCCCCGGCGGGCCTTTTCATTGCCGTTGATCCCGGCGGCGGCCATCTGGGAATGCACACACCGGGCCGGTCGCCTCAGGGCCGATGCTGCGAGATGCCGGAGCAGCCGTTAAACCAGAGGGGTCCGGACGCACTCCCCATGACCGCCATCCTCACCAATCCCCTGCGGGTGGGTCTGCGCCAGGAGCGGGTGATCTCGCCCCAGTGCATCGTGATCTTCGGGGCCAGCGGCGATCTCACGCACCGCAAGCTGATACCGGCCCTGTTCGAACTGTTCCGCCAGAGGCGGCTGCCCAGCGAATTCGCCGTACTCGGCTGCGCCCGGCGCCCCTGGAGCGACGAGGAATTCCGCGAGAAGATGGGGGCCGCCCTGGCCGAGGAGATCGCCTCCCACCGCACCGCCTGGGAGCAGTTCGCCCAGGGGCTGTTCTATGAGCCGGTGGACCTGCAGCAACCGGATCATCTGGTGCGCCTGGGTCAGCGCCTCGAGGGCATCGATCGGCTTCGGGCCACGCGGGGCAATCGCACGTTTTACCTGTCGGTGTCGCCGGAGTTCTACGGGAGCGGCTGCCGGGCCCTGGCGGGGGCCGGGCTGCTGGACGATCCGGAGCGCAGCCGGGTGGTGATCGAGAAGCCCTTCGGCCGCGATTACGCCAGCGCCCAGGCTCTCAACAAGGTCGTGCAGGCCTGTGCCAAGGAGAGCCAGGTGTTCCGCATCGACCACTACCTGGGCAAGGAAACGGTCCAGAACATCCTGGTGCTGCGTTTCGCCAACACGATCTTCGAGCCGATCTGGAACCGCAACTACATCTCCAGCGTCCAGATCACCGCCGCCGAAACCGTCGGGGTGGAGGAGCGGGCCGGGTACTACGAATCCTCCGGTGCCCTGCGGGACATGGTGCAGAACCACCTGACCCAGATCCTGGCCCTGACCGCCATGGAGGCTCCCGGCCGTTTCGATCCAGAGGCGATCCGCAACGAAAAGGCGAAGGTGCTCCAGTCGGCCCGACTGGCCAACGAAGATGAACCCTGGAAGTGCTGCGTGCGAGGCCAGTACGGCGCCGGCGGAACCCAGTCCCTCCCCCTGCCGGCCTATCGGCAGGAGCCGGGGGTGAACGCCAACAGCACCACCGAGACCTACGTGGCCATGAAGGTGGCCATCAACAACTGGCGCTGGCAGGGGGTGCCCTTCTACCTGCGCACGGGTAAACGGCTGCCGAAGCGCCTCAGCGAGGTGGTGCTCACCTTCCGGGAAGCCCCGGTGCACCTGTTCGATGCCGCCGGCGGTGCACCCACCCCCAACCAGCTGATTCTGCGCATCCAGCCCGATGAGGGCGCCGAGTTCAAGTTCGAGGTCAAGGCTCCCGGCTCCGGCATGCGCAGTCGCCCTGTCGACATGGCCTTCAGCTACGACGAATCCTTCGGTGAGCCCTCTGACGAAGGGTACGTGCGGCTGCTGGCCGACGCCATGCTGGGGGATCCCACCCTCTTCACCCGCAGCGACGAGGTGGAGGCGGCCTGGCGGCTTTACACGCCGTTGCTGGCGCTGATCGAGGAATCGCCCTGGCAGCTGCCGGTCCATCCCTACGAAGCCCGCACCTGGGGTCCCGCCGCCGCCGACGGGATGCTGGCCGACGACGGCCTGATCTGGCGGCGGCCCTGAAGCCCCACGCTCCCAGCCACCCGCCTCCTCCGTCCCGCGTTCCCTCCCCATGGCTCCCCAGCTCACTCTCCAGGCCCCCCTCGACCTCCCCCCCCAGGAGGTGACCCACTACCTGCAACGTCTCTGGACCCACGACCTGGAGGGGTCCACCGGGGCCGCCACCTTCACCCTGCTGGTGTGGGAACCCTCCTGGCTGGAGCAGCAGATGGTGCGGATCGGCCGGGTCGACGGTCCCATCACCGGGCTGCTGCGGGAGGAGCTGCTGGAGGCGGCCCGGAACGCCGTGGGCGAGACGGATCTGCCCCTCAGCACGGCACCGATGGATCCCAGGCTGGCCTGGGCCATCGGCCAGAAGCCAGGGAGCCACAGGAGCCAGGATCTGCGCGGCCAGTTCGTCGAGAGCGCCATCAGCGCCCATATGCCGCGACGGCTGATCACCCTGGCCCCCACCCTCGATGCCGGCCACCCCCTGGAGACCCTGGTGGCGGCCTACTGCCCCCTGCCGGAGGAGGGTGGAGCGGGCGCCGCCTGCGGTGATGTGGTGGTGCTGCGAGGCGGCATGGGGGCGTTGCAGCAGAGCCTGGACCTGATCCAGCCCCTGGTGGACGACTCCCTGCCCTGCTGGGTGTGGTGGAACAGCAGCCTGGACGAACCTTCCGAGATGCTGGAAGCACTGGCACCGGTGCCCCGACGGCTGGTGATCGACAGTTCCCTGGGCCAACCGCGCCGCTGTCTTGATCTGATGCTGGCCCGCATCACCGCCGGCCAGGCGGTGAACGACCTCAACTGGCTGCGGCTGCGCACCTGGCGTGAATCCCTGGCCATGGTGTTCGACCCCCCCTCCCGGCGGGATGCCCTCGGCCACGTGGTGCAGCTCGACATCGACGTGGAAGGGGACCACCCGGTGAAGGGTCTGCTGCTGGCCGGTTGGCTCGCCGATCGGCTCGGCTGGCACCTGGTCACCAGCTATTCGGTGGACTCCAACGGACTGGGCGGGGGAATCGGCGCGGAGTTCGAGCGCACTGACGGGGTGGAGGTGAAGTTCCGGCTGATGCCCGTGCCCGTGGGCGTCCCCAAGACCCACCCCGGAGCGATCGTGGGACTGCGACTGATCTGCGAGCCGGAGCACCGGCCGCCCCTGTGCGTGATTCTCTGCTCGGAGTCGGGAGGGTGCATGCGCCTCGAATCGGGCGGCATGGCCGCCATGGAACTGGCGGAGGACGTGGTGCCCCTGCCCGAAGAGAGCGAGGAGATGGAGATGGCCCGGCTCCTGTCGGGCGGCCACAACACCACCGCCCCCCTGCTGGCAGCGGCCGCCCCGGTGGCGGCCAGCCTGCTGCCAGGCTGAGAGGCTTTCCCACCAGGCCGCGCCGCCGCCCCCATGAGTTGTCTGATCGCGGCGCCCTGCAGCGGCAGCGGCAAGACCCTGCTGAGCCTCTGCCTGGCCGCCGTCGCCCGGGCACGGGGGGAGAGCATCCAGCCCTTCAAGGTGGGGCCCGACTACCTCGACCCCCAGCTGCTGGGGGCGGTGGCGGGGCGCCCCTGTCGCAATCTCGACCCCCTTCTCTGCGGAGAGGACTGGGTGCGGCGCAGTTACCGGTGGCACGGCGGCCGGGCGGAGAGGGTGCTGGTGGAAGGGGTGATGGGCCTGTTCGACGGGCGCGGCGCCGGCAGCGAGGGAAGTTCCGCCGCCGTGGCCCACCTGCTGGATCTGCCGGTGGTGCTCGTGGTCGAGGCCTCCCGCCAGGCGGGCAGCCTGGCCGCCCTGGTGCGCGGTTTCCGCGACCACGGACCGCCCCGGGTGAGGCTGGCCGGGGTGGTGCTCAACCGGGTGGGCAGCGGACGGCACCGCCTCCTGCTGGCCGAAGCCCTGGCCAGCATCGAGGTCCCCCTGCTGGGGGTGCTCCCCAGCCATCCCAGCCTGGAGCTGCCCTCGCGTCATCTGGGACTGCTCCCCCCCGGAGAGCTGGGCGACCTGGGGGACCGCCAGCGCCATCTGGGCCCGCCTGGCGGAGGAGCACCTCGATCTGACCAGGTTGTGGCCCCTGCTGGCGCCGCCCGCCGACCCGCCGGAGCGGCAGGATCCGATCCGATGGTGCCTGGATCAGGGCCTCAGCGAACCAGCCCCCGGGAGTGACGGCGCGCCCCTGCCCGTGGCGATCGCCGCCGACGCCGCTTTCCACTTCCGCTACCCCGAAGCCCAGGAGCTGCTGGAGGGTTGCGGCCTGCAGCCCATTCTCTGGAGTCCTCTGGCGGATGCCCCCCTGCCCGGGGACTGCCGGGCGGTGGTGCTGCCCGGCGGCTATCCCGAGCTCCATGCGGGGCAGCTCGCGGCCAGTCGGCGCAGCCTGGCCTCCCTGGCCGCGGCGGCCCGCTCCGGTGTTCCGGTCGTTGCCGAGTGCGGCGGACTGCTGCTGCTGGGCCAGGAGCTGGAGGATGGCCAGGGCATCGGGCACCCCATGGCCGGGCTGCTGCCCTTCAGCGCCCGCCGTGGCCCCCTCAGCCTCGGCTACCGCAGTGCCCTGCCGAGCAGGGATGGTCTGCTGGTGCGGGGCGGAGAGCGCCTCTGCGGCCACGAATTCCACCGCTGGCAGCTGGTGTCCCGGCCGGAGTGCGGCGGGGAGTTGGCAGGGGTCGAAGCGTTGTGGCAACTTGAAGGCTGGGGATCCCCCCCGCGAATCGAAGGATGGACCGCCCCGAACGTTCACGCCAGCTGGCTGCACCTCCACTGGGCTGGATGCCCGGCGATTCCCTCGAGACTGGCCAGAGCCGCCGCCAGCGCAGGGCCGCCGCGGAGGAACGCCGGTTCCTGCATCCCAGCCTCCGGACGTCGTCCACACCCCATGAACGCTGGCGGATGACCGTGAGAGGACGGGTGCAGGGAGTGGGATACCGGGCCGACTGCCGGCGGCGGGCCATCGAACTCGGCCTGAGCGGCTGGGTGCGCAACCGCCCGGACGGTGCGGTGGAGCTGGAGGCCGAAGGGCCGGCCGAGCAGCTGGGCGAGCTGCGTCTCTGGTGCGAGAAAGGCCCGCCGGGGGCCCATGTGAGCAGCGTCTCCGCCGGCCAGATGGCCCTGGTGGGCTCCGACTGGTTCGAGATCCTTGCCTGATCAGACGGCTGCCCCGATCGGAGAGGATCCCAGGCTCGAGCTCTGGCTGATCCGCCACGGTGCCACCGAATGGGCCCAGGCCGGCCGACACACCGGCCGCACCGATGTGCCCCTGCTGGAGGAAGGCGAAGCGGAAGCCCGATCCCTGGCCCCGGCTCTGGCCCGGCAGCGGTTCCTGGCCGTGCTCACCAGTCCGCTGCAACGGGCACGGCGCACCTGCGAACTGGCCGGCCTGGGGGCGGGAGCCGAAATCTGCGACGATCTGCAGGAATGGGATTACGGCGCCTACGAGGGCATCACCACCGCCGAGATCCGCCTCAGCCGGCCTGGATGGACGGTCTGGAACGGAGGCTGCCCCGACGGGGAGGACACGGCCGATGTGCAGGAGCGCTGCGAACGGGTGATCCGGCGCTGTCTGGCCCTGAGCGCCACAGTGGACCGTGCCCCCGTTGAAAGCGCCGAGGAAGCTCCCCGGATCGCCCTGGTCGCCCATGGCCATCTGCTGCGCAGCCTGGCGGGCACCTGGCTGGGCCTGGGGGCGGGCGGCGGAGCGCTGCTGGTGCTCGGCACCGGGGGCCTTTCCGTGCTGGGTCACGAGCGCGACACCCGGACCCTGCTGCGCTGGAACGTGCCGGCGACCTAAAGATCCACGGCCAGATCGGCCAGCTGGCGCCGCAGGGCGTAAGGCTCATCCCCCAGGGGATCCTGCAGCCCCAGGCCCCGGCGCCAGTCCGCCAGGGGCCGGTGCCAGCCCTCCTCCCAGCGCTGCACGCAGAAGGGCGCGCTCGCCAGGCCGATGGCCATGCCGCGGGCGATCGCCTGGCTCATCAGGGCATGGCGCTCGGGCTGGAAGCGGAAGCTGCCGAAGGACGCGGCGGTGTTGAGCACCACGAAGGCGGGAAAGCCGATCTGCACTGCCGTGATCGCCAGTACCCCGTTCTCCCCCTCCCCGAGGGTGGCGAAACCGCTCACCACGTGGTGGATGTCATGGGTGGTGGCGAGGCGCTGGATGAGCCAGCGCTCCGGGGTGTCGATCGGGCGGGGGCGGGCGAAGTCCGGGTCGTAGCCGAGCCGCTCCAGCACTCCGGCCACGCTGTGACCGAGGGTCCCCCGGGGCAGAGCTCCCAGGGCCGCCAGGTCGAGCTGCAGGGGTGGCGGGCCCTCCGCCAGCAGGGACCTGGCACCGGGAAGGGCCAGGAAACGCTCCAGACACAGGGCCATCTGCCGGCTGCCGGCGAAGTTGTCCACCAGGTCGGCAACGCTGTTGAGATCTCCGCCAGTTCGGCCGATATCCCCCAGCAGTCGCAGGGTGCGCAGCGAGCGCAGGGCCTCCTGAAGTCGGGCCATCGCACGGGGGAAGGAACCGGTGGGCAGTCTGATCCCGCCCCGGCGCACCGGCAGGCGCCCGGCGGATGGCCGCGGAGAATGGGGCGTCTCGGACCCTGTCGATGTCGACCACCAGCCTCTGGCGAGAACTGTTCGGGTTCGGCCTGGCCATCAGCTTCAGTCCGCTGCACATCGGCTTGCTGCTGCTGCTCCTGGTCGGCCCCCAACCCCTCAGGCGGGGCAGCTGGTTCGTGCTGGCCTGGCTGCTGACCTCCGCGGTCGCCATGGGCCTGCTGCTGAGCGTGGGCCATGGCCTGCTGCTCACCATGGAGAAAGGAACGGATCAGCGCACCGGCCTGGATCTGCTGGCAGCAGGGGGATTGCTGGCCCTGGGCCTCAACGAACTGGTGGCCAACCGTCAGGGGGCCGCCTCCCAGACGTGGTCGCGACGGCTGGATGGCTTCTGTGCCTTGCCCCTGCCCCTGCTCCTGGCCCTGAGCGCCACCGTGCAGCTGGCCAGCCCGGACGATCTGTTCCTCTACGCCAGGACCGCCGCCAGCCTCCTGGAGGCGGGGCTGAACCGGTCCCTGGAGGTGGTGTCGACGGGTGTCTTCTGCCTGCTCACCGGCACGATGCTGGTGGTACCTCTGGTGGCTCTGGCCGTGGTGGGGCAGGAACAGCTGACACCCGTGCTCCAGGCGGGCAAGGGCTGGCTGTTCGACAACGCCGAACTGATCGTGGCGGCCATCAGCATCGGCCTGGCGAGTTACCTCGGTTGGCAGGGGATCGAGGGACTACGGGCGGCGTGAATTCAGGTTCCCTCGGGGGGATCGTCGCTCTGGAGAATGCGGCCGAGATACTTGGGATCGTGCAGCCTGCCGTGCCGGGAGATGGGCAGGACCTGCTCCCGGGGCAGACCAGGAGGGGGCTGGCGGGCCCGCAGGTTCAACCAGCGGCGGACCAGCACGATGGCGACGACCACCATCCCCACCATCGCCAGGGTTCCTATTTCCATCAGCAGCTGCGCTGAACCGCTGGAAGAGGCCTCGGCCGGGAGGTCGCCGGTCATGACCTCCACGGGCTCGATGCTGCCTGCGTACGGGGGCTCCGGCTGCTGGGCGAGGAGGGAATTCATTCCGGCACCGATGGTGAGGATCTGGTGGAGACTTCCTTGGAATTATTCAGGATTTCGGGAATCATAAGCGCCCTGGCCAACCCCACCGGGTTCCCGCAGCCAGCGCCCCCAACGCTCCCGTTCGGCGCCATTCCCCTGTCCTGCCATCAGGGTCACCGCCTGGCTGGCGCGGCTGACCGCCACGTACACCAGGCGCCGTCGCAGCTGGGGATCCCGGGGCCAGAAGACGTCATCGTCGATGAAGACCTCGGCGAAGGTGCTGCCCTGGCTGCGATGGACGGTCAGCACGGCCGCCGGTCCGAGGGAGGCGAAGGCGTCACGGACAAGGAAATAGCGGCGCCAGATGGGCTTGCCATCCCGCTTGCCCGCCTCACGGGCCTGCTGCCGCAACCGCTCCAGCACCCCGTCCAGGGCAGCGCGGGGGGCGGAGCCGATGGGGGGGAGCAGGCGCAGGTTCAGCTGGGCCTCCCCCGCCTCCACGGTGGCGGTGAGGGTGTCGATCACCGGGGCAGCGAAGGAGGCCTCCACACCGAAATCCGTCAGATCGCAGCGCTCGGGCCTGACGTCCCGCACCACCAGCTCCCGGTTGCTGCCCAGCAGCAGGTCCGGTTCCTCGGCGGCGGCATCGCCCTCGCGGCAGGCCGGTGCCATCACCGCCGTGCGGGTGATCAGCACCTCACCGGGGAGCACCGGGAGCTGGTCCGCCATCGCCCCATGCAGGGCCCGGCGGGCGATCGGCACCAGTCGCTCCAGGGAACGGTTGGTGTAACAGAGGATCCTGGCCAGATCGGGATCATCCGCTTCGCTACTGCGCCGCAGGCCCGCCTGGGCGGCCTCCAGCCAGTCGTCCCGCTCCAGCAGCGACACGCGGCCTTCTCGGGTCTGGATGGGCGCCAGCACCGGCGGCCGCAGGCAGGGCAGGGCCCCTTCCCGCAGACCGCCGGCCAGGCGCAGCACCGGTCCCTGGTGACGCACCACATGGGTCAGGGCCATCCGCCGGCATCGGGCGAGGGCGAACACGGGGCTCTGCTCCTCCCCCACTGGCGGCAGCTGGGCCGGATCTCCCACGAACACCAGCCGGGTGCGGAACGGATGGGCGCAGCGGAGGGTGATCTCCAACAGGGACCCATCGACCATGGAGGCCTCGTCGACCAGCACGAGACCCAGGTTTTCGAGCGCCTGGGCGGTCTGCCCGGTTTCCTCGCAGCGCTCCCGGTCCCGCTCCCGCTTCAGCTTGAGCCGCAGCAGGCGGTGAATGGTGGAGGGATACCAGGTGGGCTGGAGCCGGGCCAGGGCCAGATGGTGACGGAGGACACCCACCGCCTTGTGGGTGGGGGCGACCACGGTCCAGCAGAGGCCGGCCCGCTCCGCCTGGGCCAGAAAGCGCATCGACAGGAAGGTCTTGCCGGTGCCGGCATAGCCCTCCAGCACGAAGGGCGCCCCGTCGGAGGGAGCCGTCAGCCAGGTGGAGAACGCCGCGGCGGCGTTCCGCTGATCACCGCTCAGACCGTCGAGATCGTTCACCCCAGGGGCAACCAGCCGGCCTGCAGGGCGATCTGCCAGGGAGATCCCAGCAGGGCCAGGCCGGGAAGGGCCACCAGGGGGCCGATCAGGCTGCCGATCAGCACCTCCTGGCGGGTGTGGCCCAGATTCTCCTTGAGGGGGCGCAGCACGGGAAAGGCGGCCGGGTCGCCCGCCCGGGGATGGGTGTCCCACAGACCATCGGGGAGGCCATTCACCCGCTCCGCCGTGAGGCCGGCGGCCCGCCGCACGCCGCTGGCGTCGTAGAGGACGATGAAACTGAGCACCGCCGCCAGGGCGAACAGGGGATCCCCGAAACCCAGTTCCCAGCCAAGGGCTGCGGTGGTTCCGGTCATCAGGGCCGAATGGCTCGAGGGCATGCCGCCGGTTTCCACCAGCACCGCCGGCCGCCAGCGGCGGTGGAGCACCAGCTCGATCAGCAGCTTGGAGAGCTGGGCGACGCCACAGGCGGCCAGCCCCCAGGCCAGCACCCCGTTGGACAGGATTTCAGCGAGGGCCTCGAGGGCACGGACAGCCTCGCTCATCGATCCCGGCTGGTGATGTAGTCGGCCAGGGCGAGGAGGGGTGCGGCCCGGGCGCTCCAGGGGTCCAGCGCCGCCTTGGCCTCCGCCACCAGGGCCTCAGCACGCCGGCGGGATTCGTCCAGGCCCAGCAGCTTGGGGTAGGTGGTCTTGTCGGCGGCCAGATCCTTGCCCGCCGTCTTGCCCAGCACGTCGCTGCTGGCGGTGACGTCGAGGATGTCGTCGATGATCTGGAACGCCAGGCCGATCCCCCGGGCGTAGGTGCGCAGCGCCGTGAGCAGGTCTTCGGAGGCACCGGCGATCAGGGCACCGCTGATCACACAGGCCCTCAGCAGGGCGCCGGTCTTGTGGAGGTGGATGAACTCGAGGGTGTCCAGATCCACCTGGCGGGCCTCGCACTCCAGATCCACCACCTGGCCGCCCACCAGGCCTGGCGCCCCGGCCGCGAGGGACATTTCGCCCACCACCTGGAGCAACCGTTCCGGTGCCACTCCCGGGCTCCGCATCGCCACCATTTCGAAGGCCCGGGTGAGCAGGGCATCGCCGGCCAGGATCGCCTTCGCCTCCCCGTAGACCTTGTGGTTGGTCGGCAGGCCGCGGCGCAGGTCGTCGTTGTCCATGGCGGGCAGGTCGTCATGGATCAGCGACATGGTGTGGATCATCTCCATGGCCACCGCGGTGGGCATGGCCAGGTCCGCATCGCCGCCGGCCAGTTCGAAGGCCGCCAGGCAGAGGATGGGTCGCAGGCGCTTGCCTCCGGCCAGCAGGGAATAGCGCATCGCCTCCCGCAGGGACTCGGGGCGCTCCGGACCGAGGGAACTCTCCAGGGCGGCCTCCACCCGCCAGCGGGCCGCCTCCAGGTAGGCGGTGAAGTCGAAAGCCGTGCTCACCGCCGCGGACATCACTGAACGTGGGTATCGGGGCGGATTCTCTCAGGCCGAGGGCCGGGAGAGGGGTTCATCGAACGCCGGGTGGGCCGACAGGCGGTCCGGGCGCGCTGACCTTGATGAATCGACATGATCCGCCCCGGGTCATGAAGGTCGGTGAAGCGGCCCCGTCTCCGGGGGAAACCCCCGTCAAGCTCAGAGCATCGATTCGCTTGATGGCGATGCAGGCACCCCAGGACTGCAGCCCCGAACTGGTGCCCCTGATCTGCGGGAGTCTCTCCGGGTTCCTGCTGGCCGGGTTGCTGCTGGCCTCCGGTCTGGCCCAGATCAGCCTGGTGATGCCCCAGCTGATCGGAGCCGGTGAGGCTCCCGACCCCGCTGTGGAAAGAGGCCTCCGGCGCTGAGACGGGCCTCAGGCCAGCAGGTCGGCCAGCTCCGTCGTGGCCAGTCCATGGCGATGACCCCAGGCCACCACCGTGTTCACCAGCAGCATGGCCACGGTCATGGGCCCCACCCCTCCGGGCACCGGGGTGATCGCCGCCGCGATCGGCTCCACGCTCCCGTGGTCCACGTCCCCGCAGAGCTTGCCGTTCAGCCGGTGGATGCCCACATCCACCACCACCGCCCCCGGCTTGACGTGGTCAGCGCCGATCAGGCGGGGGCGACCGGCAGCGGCCACCAGCAGGTCGGCTCCCCTGGTCACCTCGGCCAGCTGGCGGGTGCGGGAATGGGCCACGGTGACGGTGGCATCGGCGGCCTGGAGCATCAGGGCCATGGGCTTGCCCACCAGGATGCTGCGGCCCACCACCACCGCCCGGGCACCGCTGATCGGCACTCCGGCACTGTTCAGCAGGGCCATCACCCCGGCCGGGGTGCAGCTGCGCGGTCCGCTCTCCCCCTTCAGCAGGCGGCCGAGATTGAGGGTGTGAAGACCATCCGCGTCCTTGTCGGGGTCGATGGCCGCCAGCAGGGGACCTTCCGCCAGGCCCCCCGGCAGCGGCAGCTGCAGCAGGATGCCGTCCACCGCGGGATCGCCGTTGAGGCGGCGGATCACGGCCATCACCTCCTCGGCCGGGGTCAGGGCCGGCAGGTGCGCCCCATGGCTGCCGATCCCCACCCGGGCGCAGGCTTTCTGCTTGTTGGCGACATAGACGCCGCTGGCGGGGTCATCACCCACCCGCAGCACCGCCAGGCCGGGAGGGCGTCCCGCCACCCTCTCTCCTTCCGCAACCACGGCGGCCAGCCGGCGCTCAATCTCCGCCGCCAGTCGTCTGCCGTCCAGGAGGGTGGCCATGGGAGGAGCAAACGTACCTACCCAGCATGCCCTCCTCCCCGGCAGAACTTTCGGGTCAGATCCTGCCCGGTGGACGTTGCCCGCTGGTGCCTTCCCGGTCGTCATCTCCTCAGGACCACCCCTGAGGGCCTCTGCGACCTTCGGCGCGCGGACATTGCCTAGCCTGGCCCCATGAGATTCGGGCTACGGCGGATCAGGAGACTGTGGCGACAGCTGCTGCGACTCGAGCGTCCCCGCGAGGCCCTTGTGGCCTGGCGAAGCGGTGGCGCTGCCTTCGTTCTGGTCATGTGCCTGCTGGTGGCCCTGCTCTCCAGCTGGCCCTGGCTGGTGGAACCCAACCTGCGCCCCGGCATGGCAGCCCCCTTCACCGCCAGGGCTCCTGCCGATGCCACGGTGATCGACAGCACCGCCCTCGAGCAGCGCCGCAGCCAGATGCTGCCCCGCAGCCAGATCCAGGTGGTCGACCCCCTGGCGAGCTCCCTCCTGGAGGAGCAGCTGGAGCAGCGGCTGAATAATGTGCGCCAGACCGTCGCCAGCGACCAGCCCCGTCCCGATTCCCTCAACCTGACCGACGAGGAACGGCGCTGGCTCGAGGGACTGACCCCTGGCCAGCTGGTGACCTGGGAACGTTCCCTGCGTCAGGCCCAGCTGCGGATGCTCAGCCAGGGGGTGGTGGCGAGCCTTTCGGAAGGCCAGCTGCTGCAGGCAGCGGTGCTCCAGCTGGACGATCTCTCCCCCCGCCCGCAGCCTGGGCAGCCGCCTGCTGGTGGCCAGCCTGCAGGGGCGCACCAACCTGCGCAGCGACAGCTTCCTCAGCCAGCGACGGATCGAGGACCTGCTCACCCGCCAGGGGCTGCCCACGATCCGGGTGCGACGCAACGATCTGATCACCCGCCAGGGGGAACCGATCAGCCCCCAGTCCTTCGATGTGCTGGAGCACTTCGATCTGGTCAACCACCGGCCTCGGCCTCTGGCCTGGCTGGCCCGCTTCACCGAATCCATGGCCGCCTGTGGCGTGATGCTGCTGGTGATGCGCCGCTGGCGGGCCAGCCTGGAACCCCGCCAGGCCCTGCTGGCCCTGGCGATGCTCGTGGTGGTGCAGGGCTTCAAGCTGTGGCTCGGCGACCAGGCCAACCCCTTGGCCCTGCTGGTCCCGCCCACCCTGCTGCTGGCCCAGGGGCTGGGCACGGCCGCCGGCCTGGCCTGGCTGGCGGTGGCCAGCCTGCTCTGGCCCTTCCCTGTGGAGGGCCTGCTGGTGCCCCAGCTTGCGGTGGCGGCGCTGGTGGCGGCGATCGCGGCGGTGATGGCAGGGCGCCAGCGCAACCGAGCCCAGCTGCTGCAGGTGGCGCTGCTGCTGCCCGTTGGAGCCATGCTGCTGCAGTGGCTGTTGATCCAGGTCTTCAACCTCAGCGGCCTGGACGCGGGCCATGGCCCGATCAGCGGCAGTGACCTGCTCCAGGAGGCCCTGCTGGTGGCCGGGCTGCTGATGGCGGGCCTGCTGCTGGCGCCCCTGGTGGAAAGCTTCTTCGGCCTGCTCACCAGGGCCCGGTTGATGGAACTGGCCGACCTGGAACGCCCCCTGCTGCGACGGCTCTCCAAGGAAGCGCCGGGGACCTTCGAACACACCCTGATGATCTGCGGCCTCGCGGAGGAAGGGGCCAGGGCCATACACGCGGATGTGGATCTGATCCGCACCGGCGCCCTTTATCACGACGTCGGCAAACTGCATGGTCCCCAGTGGTTCATCGAGAACCAGGAGCACGGCGCCAATCCCCACGATGAACTCGACGATCCCTTCGCCAGCGCCGCCATCCTTCAGGCCCATGTCGACGAGGGGCTGAAGCTGGCACGCCGCTACAGGCTCCCCCGCCCGCTGGCGGATTTCATCCCCGAGCATCAGGGCAGGCTCAAGATGGGTTATTTCCTGTACCAGGCCAGAGAACGGGATCCGGCGGTGAGCGAAGAACAGTTCCGCTACCGCGGTCCTGCGCCCCGCAGCCGCGAAACGGCGATCCTGATGCTGGCCGATGGCTGCGAGGCCGCCCTGCGCTCCCTGCCGCCGGGCACCACCGAGGTGGAGGCCCGGGCGATGGTCAGACGCCTGGTGGAGGCCCGCCAGAACGATGGCCAGCTCGACGGCAGCGGCATCTCACGGGCTGAACTGGAACTGGTGATCCGGGCCTTCGTGCAGGTCTGGAGACGCATGCGGCACCGGCGCATCCCCTACCCCATCCCGGCACGCAAGGCCTTCAGCGCCTGAGGCCTTTTGCATCTCCGGTCCTGGCCCGGCCGAGCCAGCGCCCGACCAGCATCCCCAGCCCCACCGCCGCCATCCCCCCCAGCAGGCTGACCAGCACCACGGCCAGGACCTCGAGCGGGCGCCCGCGGCGCAGGGCCTGGCTGATCTGGAACATCCAGCCACTGAAGGTGGTGAGCGACCCGCAGAAGCCGATGCCTCCCAGCAGCATCAGCCGGGGCCGGGGGGCTGGCGACGAGGCGATCACTCCGATCAGGAAAGCCCCCACCATGTTGGCCACCAGATCCGCCTCGGTCAGCCCGGCGAGCCCGCCCACCAGATCCTTGCCCAGGTCTTCCATCCGCCAGCGCAGCAGGGCGCCTGGCACGGCACCGGCAGCCACCAGGGACAGGTCTCCGGCCTCGTGGCGCAGGCTGGGTGGTGCGTCTCTCGGGGGGGGCGCCATGGGGTCGGCCTAGGAGGTGCCCAGGGCCAGGCCTGCGGTCATCGCCGCCAGCCCCCCCAGCAGCGACCCGGCACAGAGCAGGACGGCCTCGCGCAGGTGGCGCCGGCGCAGAGTCTCATGGAGCTCGGCCACCCAGGTGGAGAAGGTGCTGAAGCTGCCCAGGAATCCGGTCGCCAGCAGCAGCAGGATGCGTCCGGCGGCCGCCCCGCAGCTGGCCTCCAGGGACACCAGCAGGCCAAGGGAGAAACAGGCGATCAGGTTGACCCCGAAGGTGCCCCAGTGCTTGCGGGGCAGCATCGGCTCGAAATGGTTGACCACCCGGAAGCGCAGCCAGGCTCCCGGTACCGCCCCGACCGCCACGAACAGGGCCCCGTCGCCGTGGGGAAGCCCCATCAGCTGACCCCACCGTGAGGGCGGCCGTGAGCGCGGGGCCTGGCCAGGAAGGCCCTCAACCTGGGTTCCAGCGCAATCGATGTCGGCATCGGGGTGAACAGCCCGTCCCTCTGCAGGACCATGACCCTGATGTCGCTGCGGCGCACGGACTTCACGGCTTGGGGAGGAGGCGGAAGGGGGTGTCCGCAGCCGCTGGTTCACCGGGAGTTCTCACTGCGAGGGACTGCATGGCGATGGCCGCTGGCCCGTTCAGCATGGAGGCATTCCGCCCCTTCCGCCATGGCCCTGAGCTTCCACGAACTGCAGGGGCAGCTGCAGGCCTCGTGGGGCAGGGAGATGGCCGAGGGCTGCGGCGAACTGGATCTGCTGATGGTGCCCTCCCTCACCATGGATCCCGCCCAGCTGGAACTGGTCACCGGTGCGCACCACTACGAGGAACGGCAGCTGTTCTCCCTGATGCGGCTGAGGGATCCCGCCGTGCAGGTGGTCTATGTGACCAGCAAGCTGCTGCCGGAGCTGGTGGTCGATGCGGTGCTGGAGCTGATGCCGGGCGTCCCCACCTCCCATGCCCGAAGGCGGCTGCACCTGTTCGACACCGACGACGGCTCCTCCCGACCGCTCACCGAAAAACTGCTGGAGCGGCCGGCCCTGCTGGGGCGGATCCGGGAACGGCTCAGACCCGGCCGCAGCTTCATCAGCTGCTATGTGGTGACGGATCTGGAAAAGGCGCTCTCCGAACGGTTGCAGGTGCCCCTGCTGGGCACCGACCCGGCCCTGGGCTACTGGGGCACCAAAGCCGGCAGCCGGGAACTGTTCGCCCGCTGCGGCGTTCCCCATCCGCCGGGAACCGCCCTGGCCCACAGCCTCGAGGATCTGGCTGAGGCGATCGGTGATCTATGGGAGACCCATCCGGACCTGGAGACCTGCGTGGTCAAGCTGAACGAGGGCTTCAGCGGGGAGGGCAACGCCCGGCTGGCCTTCGGCCCCCTCCAGCTGGTGGGGCTGGCCAGGAAGGACCGGGTGGGACGCCTGCGGGACGCCCTGGACTCCCTGCCGATGCCGGCGGCCGGATGGAAAGGGCTGGTGAATCGCCAGGGGGCCCTCGCGGAGGCCTGGCTGGAGGGGGGTGAGGCCATCCGCTCCCCCAGCGTGCAGGGGATGATCCACCCGGGGGGGAGGTGGAAGTCCTCTCCACCCATGAACAGATCCTCGGCGGTGCCGGCGGCCAGACCTACCTGGGCTGCCGCTTCCCCGCCGACGCGCCCTACCGGGTCCGGCTGATGGGCCATGGCCTGGCTGTCGGCCAGGCGCTCGCCGCCGAAGGAGCCCTGGAGCGCTTCGGGGTGGACTTCATCGCACGGCGGTTCGACGAACACTGGGACCTCCAGGCCGTCGAGATCAACCTGCGGCAGGGGGGCACCACCCACCCGTTCATGGCCCTGCGGGCCATCACCGCGGGCAGCCTGGATGCCGACACCGGCCTGTTCCTCTCCCCCACAGGGCAACCACTTCACTACCGCGCCACCGACAATCTCAGTGACCCTCGCCTGCGGGGCCTGATGCCGATCGACCTGGTCGACATCGTGGCCGAGGCAGGCCTGCATTACGACCCTGCCCGTCTGCAGGGCAGTGTGTTTCACCTGCTGGGCTGCCTCTCGGAATTCGGCAAGCTCGGGATGACCTGCATCGGCCGGGATCCGGAACAGGCCGCCGCCGTCTACCGCTCCACCGTGGCGGAGTTGCTGGAGGGTGCCGCTGTCCGCAGGGGCGACCCCCTCCCCCTCCCCGACTGCTGACGTCAGGCATGGATCGGGCCAGGATGGAACAGCGCCAGGACACCATGGTCTCCATCACCGACCTCGATCAGGACAGGTCCCGACGTCGCCCGTACATACCGCCCGGCCCACCCTCCTGGATCGGCTGGCTTCAGATCGGTCTGAGCACCATGCTCGGGGTGCTGTTCCTGGTGATGCTGGCAAAGACCCGGGAACAGAACCAGATGCTGCAGCGGCTGGAGCAGAGGGTGCAGGGACTGGAGAACAGCCGGGCTCTCGATCGCACCTCGGTGCTGGAGGAGCAGCAACGGGCGATGCTGAAACGCCTGCAGAGCCTGGAAGGGGAGGCCGGACGGCTGGAAGCCATCGAGGAGCAGCAGGAGCAGTGGCGGCGGGCTTTCGCCGATCTTCAGGGCCGCGCTGTGCGGCGCCCGGAGCCTCTGCGGCCCCCCTCCTCCTCCCCGCCCCGGCCCTCCCCGTCCCCTGGCGGCGGATCCGCTCCGCCCCAGCTCCCCCGCAGTTCCGGGGACGTGATCCTTCCCCCCGCCTCCGGCAGTCCCTGAAGGCGGGCCGGCGGCCTCCTCATCCCTTGACCGCGTCGCCGCTCGCGCTGGGCAGGATGTAGCGCTGCAGCAGCACGAAGAGCAGCAGCACCGGCAGGATCGACACCACCGATCCGGCGGCGACCAGCCGCCAGTCGAGGGAGAAGCTGCTGGCCAGCTGCTGCAGCCCCAGGGGCAGGGTATAGAGCGTGGGATCGTCGAGAATGATCAAGGGCCAGAGGAAATCACTCCAGGTGCCGATGAACACGAACATTCCCAGGGTGATCAGGTCGGCCCGGGCCGCCGGCAGCATCACATTCCACCATTCCCCGACGGGAGTGCAGCCGTCGATGCGGGCCGCCTCCTCCAGCTCCACCGGCACGGCCAGGAAACTCTGGCGCAGCAGGAAGATGCCGAAGGCGGTGGCGGCCTGGGGCACGATCAGGGCCCAGAGGGTGTTGCGCAGGCCGATCTGCACCATCAGGAGGTAAAGGGGAATCATCACCACCTGGAAGGGGATCAGGATCGTGGCCACCACCAGGGCGAGCACCAGCCCCCGGCCCCGGAAGCGCATCCGCGCCAGGGGATAGGCCGCCAGGGAGCAGAACAGCAGATTGGCCAGCACCGCCAGGACGCTGACGATGGTGCTGTTGAGCAGATAGGTGCCCATGGGGTTGGCGGCGAACAGGCGTCCGTAGGCCTCCAGGCTCGGCTGGGCCGGCAGCAGGGCGGGGGGACTGGTGAAGATGTCCTCCGCCGGCCCCTTGAGAGATGTGCTGACCAGCCAGAGCAAGGGCAGCAACAACAGCACGGCCACCAGCAGCAGGGCGGCCAGCTGCAGCCCCGTGGCCAGGGGTGATCGGCCCGGCGACCTCACAGCCGCGGAAGTTCCGCCACCGGCAGGGGTGTCTTCTGGGGGTGGAGCGGGGCGCGCTGGCTGCCGGCCACCAGCCGGTTGAGGGCATTGACGAAGGCCTGGGCCGCCGCCACGACGATGTCGGTGTCCGCCGCGTGGCCGGAATAGAGGACCCCCTGGTGGCGCAGACGGATGGTCACCTCCCCCATGGCGTCGATGCCCTCGGTGACGGACTTGATGCTGAACTCCACCAGCTCGTTGGGCACCTGGGCCAGCCGATTGAGGGCCTGGCAGACCGCATCCACCGGTCCGGTGCCGATCGCGGCCTCGGTGAGATCGACACCGTCCCCATCCCGCAGGGTGACCGTGGCGGTGGGTTGGAGGTTGGTGCCGCAGCTCACCTGCACCGATTGCAGGCAATAGCGGGCCTCATCCTGCTGCTGCACCTGCTCGCTGACGATCGCCTCGAGATCCCGGTCGGTGATCTCCCGCTTGCGGTCGGCCAGTTCCTTGAAGCGGGCGAAGGCGTCGTCGAGGTCGTGGCGCTCGAGGGTGTAGCCGAGTTCCTCCAGCCGGGCGCGGAAGGCACTGCGGCCCGAGAGCTTGCCCAGGGAGAGCCGGTTGTCGGCCAGACCGACCGTGCGGGCGTCGATGATTTCGTAGGTGAGCCGGTTCTTGAGCACCCCGTCCTGGTGGATGCCGGACTCATGGGCGAAGGCGTTGGCCCCCACGATCGCCTTGTTGGGTTGCACGGCCATGCCGGTGAGGTTCGACACCAGCCGGGAGGTCTTGGTGATCTCCTCGGTGCGCACGTTGGTGAGGGGATCGCGCTGGTCCGCAGGGCGGCCCAGGAAGGGATTGAAGTAGCTGCGGCGCACATGCAGCGCCATCACCAGCTCCTCGAGGGAGGCGTTGCCGGCCCGTTCGCCGATGCCGTTGATGGTGCACTCCAGCTGGCGGGCGCCGTGTTTGATGGCCTCCAGGAAATTGGCGACCGCAAGGCCGAGATCGTTGTGCCCATGAACCGAAATCACCGCCTGATCGATGTTGGGGACCGAACGGTTGATGCCGGCGATCAGCTCACCGAATTCAGCCGGGGTGGCATAGCCCACGGTGTCGGGAATGTTGATCGTCGTGGCGCCAGCCGCGATGGCCGCCTCGATCACCTGATGCATGAACTCCGGATCGCTGCGACCGGCGTCTTCGCAGGAGAACTCCACGTCTTCGACGAGGGAGCGGGCGTAGGCCACCATCTCGGCGGTGATGGCGAGCACCTCGGCGCGGGTCTTGCGCAGCTTGTGCTCGAGGTGGATGTCGCTGGTGGCGATGAAGGTGTGGATGCGCCGCCGGGCCGCCGGGGCGACGGCCTCGGCGCAGGCCTTGATGTCGCCGCTGGCGGCGCGGGCCAGGCCGCAGATCACCGGCCCGTCGGGGGTGCCGACGGTGCTGGCGATCTTCTGGACCGCATGGAAATCACCACTGCTGGCGAAGGGAAACCCTGCCTCGATGATGTCCACCCCCAGGCGGGCCAGCTGCTGGGCGATCGCCAGCTTCTCCTCAAGATTGAGGCTGGCGCCCGGGGACTGCTCCCCGTCGCGGAGGGTGGTATCGAAGATCAATACCCGGCCGGGATCGCGGGCCATGGGGGCTAAGCGGAACTGGTATGAGTTGAGGCAACTGTAGGGGGCTGAAGTCCCGGGCCCGGCGTTCCCCCCAGGGGAGGGATGGAGAGATCGCCCCGATGGGATGCGTGGGGGGCGGGAGGAATGGCCACGGGCGGGAGACGCTCCCCTCGGATTCGGATGCTCCTGGCGGCGGCAAGCCTCGCCCCGACCATCGGCTCGGATCGGAAAACCTGCTCAGGGCCGGAACGTAGAGTGATCTCACAGAGGGGAGTCCATGGCCGCAGGCGATCTGGCCCTGGTGCTGCATGCCCACCTTCCCTACGTACGCTCGGGGGAACCCGGTTCGCTCGAGGAAGACTGGTACTTCCAGGCGCTGCAGGAGTGCTATCTGCCCCTGCTGGCCCTGCTCGAGAAGGCGGCCGCCGATCCGGAGCAACGGCCGAAGCTCACTCTCGGCCTTTCCCCCACCCTGCTGTCGCTGCTGAGCGACAGGGACCTGAACGGTCGTTTCCCCGGCTGGCTGGCCCAGCGCAGGGCCCTGCTCGAGGAAGCCCCCAGCGACCAGGAGGCGCCGGCCCGTGCGCTGGAGAGCACGCTCAGGGCCATCGAGACCCAGTGGCGGGAACTCAGCGGGATGCTCCTGCCCCGGTTCCGCCACCTCCAGGAGCAGGGGGTTCTGGATCTGATCACCTGTGGGGCCACCCATGGCTACCTGCCCCTGCTGCGGGATTCCCCGGAAGCGGTTCGGGCCCAGCTGCTCACCGCGGTGCGGGAGCATCAGCGGCTGCTCGGCCAGCGACCCCTCGGCATCTGGTTGCCGGAGTGCGCCTACTACGAGGACCTCGACCGGCTGCTTGCCCAGTGCGGCCTGCGCTACTCCCTGCTCGACGGCCACGGCCTGCTCCATGCCCTGCCCCGGCCCCGCTACGGGGTGTACGCCCCGATCTGTTCCCCGGCGGGGGTGGCTTTCTTCGGCCGGGACAGCGAATCCACCCTGCCGGTTTGGAGTGCCAGCCAGGGGTATCCAGGCGATGGGGCCTACCGGGAATTCCATCGCGACCTGGGCTGGGACCTGCCGGAAGAAACCCTGCGCGCCCAGGGCATCCGGGACCGTCGCCCCCTGGGGCTCAAACTGCACCGGGTCAGCGCCCAGGGTTGCCCCCTGGAGCAGAAGCGGCCCTACGACCCTGGCCGGGCCGCCGGGAAGGTGAAGGAGCATGCCGAGGCCTTCCTGCGCGATCGCTCCGAGCAGATGCAGCGGCTGGCCGCCACGATCGAGCAGCCGCCGTTGCTGGTGGCACCGTTCGACGCCGAGCTCTTCGGCCACTGGTGGTTCGAGGGCCCCCAGTTCCTGGCGGAGTTGTTCCGCCTGGGCCCGGCCATGGAGGTGAGCTTCGTCCACCTGCGCGATGTGCTGAGCCAGGAGCGGGCCCTGCAGGTCTGCCGGCCCTCCCCCTCCAGCTGGGGCCAGGGGGGGTACCACGACTACTGGCTCAACGACACCAATGCCTGGGTGGTGGCCGAATGGCAACGGGCCTCCCGGGCCATGGTGCGGCGGGTGAACCGGGGGGTGGGCAGTGCCCATCAGCGCCTGCTGCTGACCCAGGCGGGCCGGGAACTGTTGCTGGCCCAGAGCTCCGACTGGAGTTTCATCCTGCGGGCAGGAACCACCACCGGCCTGGCTCGAGAGCGGATCAACCGCCACCTCGATCGTTACTGGCGGCTGATGGACGTGATCAATCACGGCACCGATCTGCCGGAGGAATGGCTGGCAGGAGTGCAGCGGGAGGACGGGCTGTTCCCGGAGCTGAACGCCGCCGACTGGGCAAGCCTGCCGATGGCAGGGTCCTGAACCGGGCCCGGCCCTCCACAGGGCTGCCCTTCAGAGGATCTGATCGAGAAATTTCCGCGTGCGCTGGTGGGAAGGGTTGGTGAAGAACACCTCCGGTTCGGCCTCCTCCACCACCACCCCCTCGCTCATCAGCACCACCCGGTGGGCCACCTGACGGGCGAACTTCACTTCGTGGGTCACCACCACCATGGTGATGTCGTCGTTGGCGAGGGCCTGCATCACCTCGAGCACCTCGCGCACCATCTCCGGATCGAGGGCACTGGTGGGTTCGTCGAACAGCAGGATGCGGGGTTCCATGCAGAGCGCCCGGGCGATGGCCACCCGCTGCTGCTGGCCGCCGGAGAGCTGGCCGGGGAACTTGTCGGCCTGCTCGGCGATGCCCACCCGCTCGAGCAGCTGACCTGCCTGGCGTTCCACCTCGGCCCTGGGCCGCCCCCGCACCAGCACCGGTGCCAGGGTGAGGTTCTCCAGCACCGAGAGGTGGGGGAAGAGGTTGAACTGCTGGAACACCATGCCCACTTCCCGCCGGACGGCATCGATGTTGCGCAGATCATTGGAAAGGGCGATGCCGTCGACGCTGATGCGGCCCTTCTGAAAGTCCTCCAGAGCATTGAAGGTGCGGATGAAGGTGC
The DNA here is from genome assembly GCA_963772735.1 of uncultured cyanobacterium. Taxonomy (GTDB): domain Bacteria; phylum Cyanobacteriota; class Cyanobacteriia; order PCC-6307; family Cyanobiaceae; genus Cyanobium. The sequence goes on from CAVYYO010000017.1 coordinate 91,662, forward strand.
TCTTTCCCGACCCCGACGGCCCCATGATCACCACCACCTCGCCGCGCCGCACGGTGAGATCGGCTCCACGCAGGGCATGGAAGCCGTTGGGGTACCACTTCTCGACCGCCCGGGCCTCGATCATGGTTTCGGCGCTGGGTTGGCTCATGGCGGGGCGTCGGTCGGGTGAGGGGATCAGGTGGTGGAGGGAATGGTCTGGGGATCGAGCCGGCGCTCGAGGGCCCGGCTGCCCAGACCCAAGGCGGCGCAGCAGCACCAGAACAGCACCGCCAGGGTGAGGTAGACCTCGGCGTTCTTGCCCAGGAAAGCCGGATTCGCCATCACGGTGCGGGCCGTGCCGAGCAGTTCCATCAGGCCGATCAGGGACAGCAGGGTGGTGTCCTGCAGGAGCGAGATGAACTGCCCCACCATGGCCGGCAGGGCCACGCGCATGGCCTGGGGCAGCACCACCTTCGCCAGCGCCTGGGGATAGGAGAGCCCCAGGGAGCGGGCCGCCTCGAACTGGCCGTTCGGCACAGCCGCCAGACCCGCCCGCACGGCCTCGGCCAGGTAGGCGGCCGCGAAGAAGGTGAGTACCCAGGCCGCCCGCCAGACCCGCTCAGGCGCCAGGCCTCCCGGCAGGAGAAAGCCAAGGATGTTCTGACCCAGGAAGAGCAGGGTGATCAGCGGGGCCCCCCGGATGAATTCGATGTAGACCACCGACCCCCAGCGCAGCAAGGGCAGATCACTGCGCCGACCCAGGGCGAGCAGCACCCCCAGGGGGAAGCAGAGCAGGATGGCGAAGCTGGCCTCCAGCAGGGTGAGCAGCAGGCCGCCCCACTCGGAGGGCGGCACGGTCACCAGGCCCAGTCCACCGCTGATCAGCACCATCCCCACCAGGTAGAGGACCGGCCAGATCAGGGCCACCAGCCGCAACCCCAGGGGCCCGAGGCGGCGGGCAAAGCGGCCGGCCAGCCAGCGGGCCAGCAGCAGAAGGGCCACCAGACCCCACCAGCGCCCCTGAAGCGGCAGGGCCAGCCCCAGGGCCCAGGGCCCCCAGAGCCCCACCAGCACCAGCAGCACCGCCGCGATCCTGTCGTTGCGGGGCCAGAGGACCCCGGTGCGATCCCGGCGGGGATGGCCGCGCAGCACCCCCCAGCTCAGGCCCGTGGCGGCGAACAGCAACCAGAGCAGCAGCCACAGCCGCCACTGCTGGGCGATGGGGTAGCGGCCCACGGCAAAAAGTGTGGCATTGGCCTGGATCACCAGCCACTGGGCCTGGAGAAGGGCCCAGCGCAGGAAACCGAAACCGGCCAGAGCCATCAGCCCCAGCAGCACCACGCTCAGGGCGGCATCCCCTCGGGTGGGGAACAGTTCGCGGCGAATCCGGTGGAGAAGCGCGGCCATCTCAGCGCTCCCGGATCTGCACGAACCGGTTGAGGCCGTTCATCAGCAGGGAGATCAGCAGATCCAGGCCCAGGTAGGCCCCCAGCAGGATCAGGTAGACCTCGACGGCCCGGCCGGTCTGGTTGAGGGTGGTTTCGGCCACCGAATAGAGGTCGGTGTAGCCCACCGCCACGGCCAGGGACGAGTTCTTGGCCAGGGAGATGTACTGGGTGTTGAGACCGGGCACGATCACCCTCAGGGCCTGGGGCAGGACGATCCAGCGCAGGGTGGCCAGCCAGCCGATCCCCAGGGAGGAGGCCGCCTCCCACTGCCCTCGGGGCACGGAGGCGATGCCGCCCCGGACCACCTCGGCGATGAAGGCGCCCGAATAGATGATCAGGCCGGTGAGCAGGGCCCCGAATTCCACCGAGAGCCGCAGGGGGGCCTGCCAGATGTCGTTGACCAGGTGGGGAACGGTCCAGCGGAATCCTTCGCCGAATCCAGCCAGATAGAGCCCCGACTTGGCCAGCACCACGCCTGGGATCTGCACCGCCGCGGCGCCGTTGGGCAGAGCCAGGAACACCACGAAGTACCAGAACACCAGTTGCAGCAGCAGGGGGATGTTGCGGATCACCTCCACATACACCCGGGCGATGGCCCGCAGCAGACCATTGCGGCTGAAGGAGGCCATGCCCGCCAGGGTGCCGAGGGCGGTGGCCCCCGCCAGCCCCACCAGGACGGCCCGGAGCGTATTGACCAGCCCCGCCGCCAGGCCGCGCCAGTAGGGCATGGCGGCATCGAAGGGGAGAATGGTTTCGGAGATGTCGAACCCTGCGGGCTGGTTCAGCCAGCGCCAGCTGAGCAGCAACCCTGCAGCCGTGAGGTTGCGCACCAGATTGCCGAGCAGGAAGGCGATCAGCAGCAGCACCAGCAGCCCCACCACCCCTTGCACCACCCAGGGCACCACCCGCCGGTCGCGCCACCAGGGGGTGACGCCCGGGGCGGCGGGCCGGTTCTCCTCCCCCATCAACGGAACGGCGGCGAATAGATCAGGCCACCGTCGGTCCACTGGCGGTTGACGCCGCGATCCAGCTTGAGCTTGGAACCGGGACCGACGTTGCGATCGAAGATCTCGCCGTAGTTGCCGACGGCCGTCACGGACTGGACGACGAAGTCAGAGGGGAGGCCGAGCTGCTTGCCGAAATCGCCCTCCACGCCGAGGAACCGGCGCAGGTCGGCCTGGTTGGGATTGGCCTTGGCTTCTGCCAGCTTGGCGGCCACATTGGCCTGGGTGATGCCCAATTCCTCCGCTTGCATCAGCCCGTAGACGGTCCAGCGCACGGCATCGGCCCAGGCGGGATCACCGTTGACGGTGGCGGGGGTGAGGGGCTCCTTGCTCATCACATCCGGCAGCAGCACGTGCTGATCGGGATTGGGGAAGCTGGTGCGCTTGGCCGCCAGCTGGGAGCGGTCACTGGTGACGGCGATGCAGCGGCCGCCCAGGTAGGCGGCGTAGGTCTGGTCGCCGGTCTGAAACTTCAGCGGGGTGTAGGGCACGCCCAGTTCCCGCATCCGGTCGGCCAGGTTGAGCTCGGTGGTGGTCCCGCTCTCCACGCAGATCGGCTTGCCGGCCAGATCCTTGAGGGTCTTCACCCCGCTCGTGGCGGGAGTCATCACGCCCTGCCCGTCATAGAAGGTGGTGGGAGCGAAGCTGAGACCATTGCCCCCGGGCGCATCGCGGCTGAGGGTCATGGTGGTGTTGCGCGAGAGCAGATCCACCTCGCCGCTGGCCAGGGCGGCGAAGCGCTCGCTGGAGTTGAGGTCGCGATATTCCACCTTGGTGGGATCGCCCAGGAGGGCGGCGGCCATGGCCTTGCAGACGTCCACATCGAGGCCGCTGTACTGGCCGTCGGAGCCGACGAAGCTGAAGCCGGGCAGCTTGCCGTCGACACCGCAGACCAGCTTGTCGCGGCCGTTGATGGTGGCCATCTTCTGGCTCTGGACCCCGCTGCCGTCATCGGAGGCACAACCAGCCAGCAGAGCCCCCAGCAGGGCGGTGAGCGGCCAGATCAGGGACCGACGGAACGCCATACCGAGCTTCACAACGACGCCGCATTGTTGCAGACCTGTAAAGGGATGGCGGATCATCCGGCAGGTTTCCTCCTGCCGGCGTCACCCCGGCAGGATCACCCGGTCGATCACGTGCACGATGCCGTTGTCGCACTCGATGTCCGCCGTCACGACGGTGGCGTTCTTGACCTCGAAGGGATCGGCCCGCCGGATCGCCACCGGCGCACCTTCCAGGCTCTCCCACTCCGGCTGATCCACCAGCTCGCTGCGCTTGTGGGCGCCGGCGAGCACGTGGAACTTGAGGATGCGCGCCAGCTGGGGCACGTTGTCCACCAGCGTCTGCACTGTGCCGGGGGGCAGGGCGGCGAAGGCGTCGTCGACGGGGGCGAAGACGGTGAACGGGCCGGGGCTCTCGAGGGCGCCGGTGAGCCCGGCCACCTCGACGGCGGTGAGCAGGGTGCTGAAGCAGCCGGCGCCCTTGGCGGTTTCGATGATGTTGGCCATGGGGAATCTCCTAGCGGTAGTCCTGGGTCTGGATCTGGGGCAGGCGGGCCTCGGGCCGCAGGAACCGGTCCATCTGGGCTTCGAAGAAGCGCCGGTTGGCCATCAGGTGCTCGGGGTCGGTGTCATCGAGCGGATAGAGAAGGGCGCAGCGCAGGGCCTGGATCACCGCCGAGGTGACGTTGTACATGGAGCGCTGGAAGGTGATCCCCAGCTGGTTGAGCACGTCGCCCTCGCCCCGCTTGTGCCTGGCGTAGAGCTCGGTGAGGTAGGGCGGCAGGAAGTGCAGCATGTCCTGCATCAGCAGGGTGGGAGGGATACCCGCCGACCCCACCGGAAACACATCGGCGTAGAGGATGCCGTAGTGGAAATCGGCCTGGTCGGCCGGCACCTGACCGGCCTGGGCGTTGTAGCTCCTGGTGCCGCGGAACGGGGCGGTGCGGTAGAAGACCGCCTCCACGTAGGGAAGGGCCGCCTCGTAGAGCCAGGTGAACCCTTCGGATTTGGGGATGACCTCAAAGCATTCCCCGTCGATGAAGACGTGGTGGTAGATCGGCCGGCCCGCCACGGCGAAGATCCCGTTGACCAGGAAATTCATGGCATCGGGTACGCCCCTGAAGCCCCCTTCGTCGTAGATGTCGCTCATCTCGAAGAACACCGGCGCCATCACCTCCCAGAAGAGGCCGAGATTGGCGTAGTAGCTCATCTCCTTCACCTTTTCCATGAACATCTCAGGGAACAGGCGGTAGAGCCCGAGCATCAGCGGATTGCCGCGGAAATAGGCGCGGATGGCCCTATCGGCGTTGGCCCGGTAGGCCTCGCTCGCCAGGTAGTCGTTGAAGCGGCCGCCCATGTTCTGATGCCAGAGCATGGCGCGCATGCAGGCTTCGGCGAACTCCATGTTCACCCGGTCGTGCCAGAGGTGATGGAGCAGCTTCGGCATCCTGCCGGCTTCTCCCTTGGCCATGAAGTCCAGCAGCTCGGGATGGGCCTTCTCACCACCGCGCCAGATGCGCAGCTGCGACTGATCTCCCGCGTAGGAGTTGGGCCGATCCAGGTACTCCTGGCTGATGAAGTACTTGAAGGCCGGCAGGGGGTTGAGGAACACCTGCTCGGCGATATAGAGGAGATCGCGCCAGTAGAAATCCATCGGCACGGCATAGGCCTTGTAGATGCCGATGATCTGCATCAGGTTCTCGGGGGTGTCCGGCAGCATCGAACCGCCGGCCTCGAGCCGGTGGATCACCTCGGCATAGCGGTGGGTGGAAGGGGGGATCAGGGGCTGACGGACCGTGTCGCTGGCCGTGGCGGTGGGAGGAGTCATGACGTCAGGAGCTCCGGAGCGGTGGCGATGGTGGGGGGAGCGATGGCGATGGCCTGGGCGTTGGCTCGGGCGACCGCGGCGAGCAGGAAGGGCTGGGAGCGCACGGCCAGCAGGGTGGTCTCAGCTTCACTCCAGCCCGTCAGGGCCGTGGGCCAGATCCCGGCGGCGAGCACCAGCAGGGTGAGGGAGATGGCGGGGGCCCGTTCCCCCCAGCTGGTGGGTTGCCAGTCGGCCCGCTCGTTGTCGAGACGGCCGAAGCCGACACGGTTGAACAGCCTCACGGCGTAGACGGCGGTGAAGCCGGAGGCGATCAGGCTCACGGTGGTGGTCCGGGGGAAGACGGTCCAGCTCCCCTCGAACACCATCAGTTCCGCCGGGAAGCCCGCCAGCCCGGGGATGCCGGCGGCGGCCATCATGGCCAGGAGCAGCATCCCCATGGTGAAGGGAAGCCCCCGCAGGGGGTTCATCAGGCCGGAGAGCTCGGGGATGGAGGTGGTGCCGGTCTTGCGCTCGATCAGTCCGACGCAGGCGAAGAGCAGGGCCACGATCAGGCCGTGGGCCAGCATCTGGGCCACGGCGCCCTGCAGGCTGAGGGGGGTGGCGGCGGAGAGACCGAGCACCAGCAGACCCATATGGCCCAGCGAGCTGTAGGCCATCAGCAGCCGGATGTCCTTCTGGGCGATGGCATTGAGGGCGCCGTAGACGGCACTGGCCGCTCCGGCGGCCGCGATCCAGGGGGACCAGGCGGCCCAGGTGTCGGGAAGGAAGCCCACGCCGAAGCGCAGCAGCCCGTAGGCGCCCAGCTTGGAGACGGCGCCGCCCAGCAGCATCACCACCGGTGTCGCTGTCTGCCCGTAGGTGAAGGGCTGCCAGCCATGCAGAGGCACCACCGGCAGCTTGAGGCCGAAGGCCAGCAGCAACAGCGCCAGGATCACCGAGCGGGCTCTGGGAGAGAGCTCGGCGCTGGCCAGATCCCCGTAGCCGAAGCTGAAGCCGTTGGCGTTGAAGAAGCCGAAGGCCAGCACGGCGATCAGCAGGCACAGCCCGGAGACGGCGGAATACATCAGGAAGCGCACCGCCGCTCCGGCACGGCGCTCACCACCCCAGATCGCCACCAGCAATGTGGTGGGGATGAGCACGAGCTCGAAGGCAAGCAGGAACAGCAGGGCGTTGCTGGCCAGGAACGCGCCGACCACCCCGAGGTTGGTGGCCAGCATCAGGGAGAAGAACAGCCGCGGCCGGCTCTGGGTCTCGCTCGCCGTGAGAATGGAGAAGGTCGTCAGCAGGGCCGTGAGGACCACCAGCGGCAGGGACAGGCCATCGAGAGCGAGATCCAGCCCCAGGCCGAGTCTCGGCAGCCAGGGGACGTGGAGTTCAGCGGGAAGGTGGTTCCAGTGGAGCAGCGCCGTCAGCAGCTGAAGGGCGGAGGTGAGAGCGGCGATGCCGCGCACGGTGCCGGAGGGCAGGCGCGCCGGCAGCAGGGGGAGGACGAGAAGCCCTGCCAGGGGGAGGGCCGGCAGCAGGAGAAGCGAAAGGGATCCCATCAGCGGAACAGGGGCAGCTCGGAGAGGAGGGAGGAGCGGGAGGTGAGCAGCCAGGCGGCCATCAGCAGCACACCCAGGAGAAGGGTGAGGGCATAGGCCTGGGATCGGCCGGAGGTGGTGAAGCTGAGCCGACGGGCCCCCGCCAGGGCGGCGCCGCCGGAGGCGCCGCTGAAGCCCTCGAACAGCCGTGCATCGAGCACGGCGCTGAGCCGGGCCAGGGCCACCACCAGTCCCACCACGGTGCGGTGGTAGAAGCGCTCGGTCTGCATGTCGTGGGCGAGCCAGTCCTGAAGTCCGCCGAGAGCCGCCGGCAGATGGGCGAGGGGATGGGGTCGCAGGTAGAAGAGGGCCGACAAACCACCGCCCACAACCGTGGAGAGCACCAGCGGCACCGCCATCGGGCCCCAGCCGGGGAGGGGCGAGAGCGCGAACACGCCGCTGGACACCAGAAGCTGAGGAAGGTGCAGAACGAGGCCCATCAGCACCAGGGTGGGCAGGGCCATCAGCCAGAGCACTTCCGGCGACCGGGCCGTGAACACCGACGGTGGGCCGCCCCAGATCAGGCCGAACACCCGGATCAGGCCGGCGCTGAACAGGGCATTGGTGAGCAGCACCAGGCCGCCGAGCAGGAGAGGCTGGCTGCTGGAGGTGGCCAGCGCCAGGAGCTCCCGCAGGGCCGCGAAGCCGCCGAAGGGAGGGAGTCCCATCAGGCCGGCGGCGCCGGTGAGGAAGGCGAGGCCCATCAGCGGCCTCTTGGGCCACAGGCCGCCGAGCTGGGTGAGGTCCTGGGTGATGTTGGTGAGCACGATGGCTCCGATCGCCATCAGCATCAGCGCCATCGGCAGGGGATAGACCAGCAGCAGGTGGTCGGCCACGTTGTAGTCCCCCAGTCCCACGGCCACGAACAGGAGACCGAGCCAGCTGCTCACCAGGAAGGAGAGGGCCCGCTTCACGTCGATCTGGGCCAGGCCGATCAGCGCCCCGGCCACGGCCGAGGTTCCACCCACGATCACCAGAACGGTCTGCACCAGGGGGCTGAGCTCGATCAGGGGCTCCAGCCGCAGCAGCACCCAGGCGCCGCCCACCACGACCACGGAGTTGCGAAGGATGGTGGAGGGCAGGGGACCTTCCATCGCCTCGTCGAGCCACAGATGCAGCGGGATCTGGGCGCACTTGCCCATCGGCCCTGCAATCAGCGCCAGCAGGATGAGCTCCAGGCCCGGAGGCAACGGGGTGTGGTTGTTGGCCAGATTCGCCGCCCAGCCCTGCAGATCGTGAAAGTTCCAGCTGCCGGCAATCGGCAGCAGGGCGATCACGCCGAGCAGCAGGATGAGGTCACCGATGCGTTTGGTGAGAAAGGCATCGCGGGCCCCCTTGACCACCAGGGGCTGGTTGTACCAGGTGCCCACGATCAGGTAAGTGCCGAGGGTGAGCAGCTCGAGAATCACATAGCTGAAGAACAGGGAGTCGGTGAGCACCAGGGCGCAGAGGCCGGCCTCGAAGAAGCTCAGCGAACCGAAGAAGCGCGGCCAGCCCCAGTCCATCTCCAGGTAGGCGATGGCATAGGACTGGACCAGTACGTGGATGCCTGTGATCACCGTCATGGCAACCAGAGCCTGTTCGGTGATCAGGCCGTCGAAGCCGATGCGCAGACCGGCGGTGTCCAGCCAGGTCCAGCCGAAGCTGATGGGCTGGTAGAGCGCGGCGGAACCGGCGCTGGAGTTGGAGTGGAGCGCGATCAGGGCCAGGGTGCTGTGGGCGAACGAGACGCTCACCATCAGCAGGTTGATGTAGCCGCAGGGGCGCGGTCCCGTTCGCCAGATCACGCCCGGTGACCAGGCGAAGGAGGCGACAGCCGCGAGCAGCGGATAGAGGGGAACCAGCCAGGCCGTCTGGGCCAGGAGCAGGGTCATGGCGAGGGAGGAGGCACGGGCCGTGCGGTCAGGGAGAGAGGCAGACGCAGGGCGGGAGATCGAATCGTCGGCCGGCGCCCCTGGGGGGAGCCGGAGACGAGGCAGGAACCTGGTGGGTGGCGGGGACGTGGATGGCGGAGTGCCGCTGACGCTAGATCGGTGGAGCGGGCGGGGGAAGGCTTTTCGCCAATGGAAATGTGATGGGGCCGAAAAGCAGGACTGAACAGTGCTGGTGAGCAACCCGTGCGCCGGCCGATTCGGTCATGCACGAAACCACGCGATGCCAGGAAGAACTTGCGTGCTGGCGAGCGCAGAACTCCTGGAGATCAGCAGGGAATTCGTTCACCTCCTCCACACAGCTGGGAAGCCTCCCTACACATCCGCCGCCCACCGCCGTCGCAGCAGACGCCAAACCTTTTCCAGTTCCAAATACAGGAAAAGCACCATGCTGAAGCCGATGCAGATGGCCAGATCCTGGGGCGGCAGAGGCACCGTGCCGAAGAATCGGGAAAGCGCGGGGATGTAAAGTAGCGACAACTGCAGAAGGGAGGTGAACACCACCGCCCCCAGCAACCAGGGGTTGGAGAAGGGCGCCACCTGGATCAGGGGCCGCTCACTGCGGGCCGCCAGGGCATGGCCCATCTGGGCGAGGCACAGGGTGGTGAAGACCATGGTTTTCCAGGGTCCGCCCGTGTTGGAGATGGTGAGCATCATGGCGATGGTGATGGTCGCGAACACCACACCGATGCGCAGGATGTAGCTGCCCACGCCCCGGGCAAAGATCGATTCCCCCGGCTCGGCGGGGGGGCGCTGCATCAGGCCGTCCTCTCCTGGCTCCAGGGCCAGAGCCAGGGCCGGCACACCATCGGTCACCAGGTTCATCCAGAGGATCTGCAGGGGTGTCATCGGCACACCGACCAGACCCAGCAGGGGGGCGGAGGCGATGGTGATCAGCTCCCCCACGTTGCTGCCGAGGATGTACTTGATGAAGCGACGGATGTTGGCGTACACCAGCCGGCCCTGCTCCACCGCATTCACGATGGTGGCGAAGTTGTCGTCGAGCAGCACCATGTCGGCGGCCTCCTTGCTCACCTCCGTGCCCGTGATGCCCATGGCCACGCCGATGTGGGCCTGTTTCAGGGCCGGGGCGTCGTTCACACCGTCGCCGGTCATGGCCACCACCTGGCCCAGGCCCTGGAACGCCTTGACGATGCGCAGCTTCTGCTCGGGCGGCACCCGGGCAAAGATGCTGCAGCGGCTCACCATGGCGGCCAGCGTCTCATCGTCGGCGGCCTCCAGCTGCTTGCCCAGCACCACCTCGGCATCGGCCCCCACCAGCCCGATCGAGCTGCCGATGGCGGCGGCGGTGAGGGGATGGTCGCCGGTGATCATCACCGGCCGGATGCCGGCCTCGCGGCAGCGGCTCACCGCCAGGGCCACCTCGGGCCGGGCCGGATCCAGCTGGGCCATCAGGCCGAGCAGCACCTGATGCTCCAGTTCCTGTTCGGGGCTGGGGTGGTGGGGCGCGCAGGCGAAGGCCAGCACCCGCAGGCCCGAAGCCGCCAGCCCCCGGGCCTCGGCCAGCCACCACTGGCGCTGGGCCTCACTGAGGGCCGCCACCCCAGACCCATCCAGCCACCGGTCGCAGGTGGCCAGGATCACCTCCGGAGCCCCCTTGCTGATCATCAAGGTGGTGGAACCGGCCGACGCCTGCCCCAGGGGGATCTGCAGGATGCCCTCCCGGTCCTGCACCCAGACCGCCATCAGCTGGCGCTCGGAGCTGAAGGGAATCTCGGCCAGGCGGCGGTAGTGGCTGCGCAGAGAAAAGCCGTCGAGGCCCGCCTTGGCGGCCGCCACCACCAGGGCTCCCTCGGTGGGATCGCCGAGGATCTCCCAGCGGCCGTCCGGTTCCTGCTTGAGCTCGGCGTCGCTGCAGAGCACCCCGGCCTGCAGCAGCAGGTCCCGGGCGCCGGGGGCCAGGCCGGCCCTGGCGCCCTCGGGGGGCACCAGCTCGGCCGCCCGGAACGCGCCCGAGGGCTCGTAGCCGTTGCCGCTCACCCCAAGGGATCGGGTGCCGCTGCGCAGCTCCTGCACCACCTGACGGTTCAGGGTGAGGGTGCCGGTCTTGTCGGTGCAGATCACCGTGACCGAGCCGAGGGCCTCCACCGCCGGCAGGCGGCGGATCAGGGCGGAACGCCGCACCATCCGCTGGGTGCCGATCGCCAGGGTGACGGTGATCACGGCCGGCAGGCCCTCCGGCACGATCGCCACCGCCATCGACAGGCCGACCTCGAGCAGATCGAGGAGCCGCTGGCCCATCAACCAGCCCAGCAGCACCACGCCCGCCACCAGCGCCAGGGCCGAGGCCACCAGAACATTGGCCAGACCATCCAGGCGCTCTTGCAGCGGCGTGGACTCGCCGCCGGCACTGTCGATCATCTGGGCGATCCTGCCCAGCTCCGTCCCCATGCCTGTGGCGGTGACCACGGCGGTACCGCGCCCGCGCACCACTTCGGTGCCCTGAAAGAGACAGTTCTGGCGTTCCAGCACCGGGGTGGAGGGCTCCAGCACCAGATCGGCCCGCTTGGTCACCGCCTCCGCCTCACCGGTGAGGGCCGCCTCCCGCAGCCCCAGTTCGGCCACCTCCAGCAGCCGGCCATCGGCCGGTACCCGATCGCCCGCCTCCAGCCGGATCAGATCGCCGGGGACCAGCTGCTCACTGGAGAGCCGCTCCCAGATGCCGTCCCGGCGCACCGTGACCAGGGGCTGGGCCATGTCCCTCAGGGCCTTCAGGGCCTCCTGGGCACGGCTCTCCTGCAGGTAGCCCAGCAGGGCATTGAGACCCACGATCAGCACGATGGCGATGGCGTCCTTGGGAAACCGCTGGGCCGCGAAGGCCACTCCGGCCGACACCGCCGCCACCGCCAGCAGCATGATCAGCATCACATTGCTGAACTGATCCCAGAGGATGCGCAGGTTGCTGCGCCCCCCTTTCATCTCCAGCCGGTTGGGGCCCAGCCTGGCCAGCCGTTCGGCGGACTGGGCGGTGCTGAGACCGTCGGGACTGCCGTGCACCGCCTGGAGACACTCCCCCGGCGGCAGGGCATGCCAGGGCGTCGCGACGGTGGCAGGAGTCAACGCATCGGATCGTTTCTGGGGAAAACCTTAGGGCTGTCGTTCGATCCCCTGATCCGGCAGTCCCCCTGGCCTGGCGTAGGTTCGGGCAGCCCCTCCGCCGATCGGTCGTTCGACCATGCCCGGCTTCGAAGGCCTTCGGCGCAAGCTCATCGGCATCCCCCTGCCCACGAGCGCCCACCACGAGGAGCGCTACAGCAACGCCGAGGCGCTGGCGATCCTCAGCTCCGACGCCCTCTCCTCGGTGGCCTACGCCACCCAGGAGATCGTGCTGGTGCTGGGCATGGCGGGGGCAGCGGCCCTCTCCTTCACCCTGCCGATCACGGCCCTGATCGTGGGGCTGATGCTGATCGTGGCCACGAGCTACCGGCAGACCATCAAGGCCTATCCCCTCGGGGGCGGCTCCTACCGGGTGTCCCAGCAGAACCTCGGCCAGCTCACCGGCCTGGTGGCCGGCGCCTCCCTCTCGATCGACTACGTGCTCACCGTGGCGGTGAGTGTGGCCGCCGGCATCGCCGCCCTCACCTCCTATGCCCCCGCCCTGGAGGCGGAGCGGATTCCGCTCTGCCTGGTGGCGGTGCTGCTGGTGATGCTGGCCAACCTGCGGGGGGTGAGCTCCAGCGCCAGGTTCCTGAGCGTGCCCACCTACCTCTTCATGGGGGCGGTGATGACCCTGCTGGTGGCCGGCGCGATCAAGATCGGCCTGGGCCAGCTGCCTCCCCTGCCGCCGCAGGAGCAGCAACGGCTGCTGGAGGAGGCGCACCGTGGGCTGGGGGGGCTGCACAGCCTGGGCCCGCTGCTGCTGATGCGCTCCTTCAGCTCCGGCTGCGCCGCCCTCACGGGCATCGAGGCGATCAGCGACAGTGTCGCCGCCTTCCGGCCGACGGAATGGCGCAACGCCCGTCGGGTGCTGGTGGTGATGGTCCTGATGCTGGCGGTCATGTTCAGCGGCATCAGCGCCCTGGCCCACCAGAGCGGGCTGGTGTATCTGGAGAACGGGCCCACGCTGCTCTATCTGCTCGGCGAGCGGATCTTCGGCAACGGCCTGCCGCTGTTCGTGCTGCAGACGGCGACCCTGCTGATCCTGCTGCTGGCCGCCAACACCGCCTACGCCGACTTCCCCCGGCTGGCGGCCTTTCTCGCCCAGGACGGCTTCCTGCCGCGTCAGCTCTCCTCCCTGGGCGACCGGCTGGTGTTCAGCAACGGCATCTATGCCCTCAGTGGCCTGGCCGCACTTCTTCTGGTGATCTTCAACGGCAGCGTCAGCCGGCTGATTCCCCTCTACGCCGTGGGCGTGTTCATCAGCTTCACCCTCTCCCAGGCGGGGATGGTGGTGCACTGGTGGAAGCTGCGCGGCGCCGGCTGGGCCTCCAGGGCCGCGGTGAACGGGCTGGGCAGCTGGATCACGGCGCTGGTGGGGGCGGTGCTGCTGTTCAGCAAATTCACCCAGGGCGCGTGGGTGGTGGTGGTGGCGATCCCCCTGCTGGTGGCGATGTACCTGCGCATCCGCACCCACTACAACCATGTGGCCCGGCGGCTGCGCATGGCCCATGACGTGCTCCTGAAGCTGCCGCCCCCTCCCCCTGCCGGCGGCGGCACCCCCACGGTGGTGCTCGTGGGCCAGCTGCACCGCGGCACGTTCGAGGCCATCTGCTTCGCCCGCAGCGTCGCCAGTGATCTGGTGGCGGTTCACGTGGACCTGGGGGGCCAGGGCGATGGGGAGTTCCGCCGGAACTGGGAGCGCCAGGTGCCCGAGGTGCCCCTGGTGGTGCTGGACTCTCCCTACCGCTCCCTGGTGGATCCGGTGGTGGCGTTCGTCAAACGCTTCGAGAAGGAGCACCGCAAGGACAGGAACCGCTTCTGCGTGATCGTGTTGCCGGTGTTCGTCACCCGGCATCCCTGGGAGAACCTTCTGCACAACCAGTCGACGATCCTGCTGCGTCAGGCCCTGCGAAAACAGGGGACCCGGGTGGTCACCACCGTCGGCTTCTATCTCTAGGAGTGGGTGCCCGGCTCCTGGTGCGAAGGATTCCGCTCCTGGAGGGAGCGGCTCTGGAACGGACCTGCTAAACACCTCGGATCAGGCTGCGCCAATGCACAACTTCCTCGCCGTCGCCCTCACCGGGCCGGGTCTGATCACCCTCGGCGTGTTCCTCGGATCGATCGTGCTCTTCATCAGCGGCAAGCTCGCTCCGGAGGCCACGGGTCTGCTGGCGGCCGCCCTGCTGGTGACCCTGGGAGTCCTGAGCCCGGAGGAGGCGGTCAAGGGGTTCGGCAGCCCCGCCCTGATCACCCTGGTGGGCCTGTTCGCCGTCGCCTCCGGCCTGTTCCGCAGTGGCGGGCTCGACCGGCTGCGGGCCCTGATCGGCTCCGATGCGATCCGCAGTCCCCGTCGGATGATCGGCCTGATGGTGGCCGTAGTGGCGCCGATCTCGGGCTTCATTCCCAACACGCCGATCGTGGCCACCCTGCTGCCGGTGCTGGAGGGCTGGTGCCAGCGGCGGGGTGTCTCCCCTTCCAGGGTGCTGCTTCCCCTCTCCTTCGCCACGATCCTGGGGGGAACGATCTCCCTGCTCGGAACCTCCACCAACCTGCTGGCGAGCGACGTCAGCCGGCAGCTGGGCTATGGCTCCCTCGACCTGTTCAGTTTCACGGCGATCGGCATTCCCGTGTGGCTGATCGGCAGTACCTACATCTTCTTCTTCTCAGGCCGGATGCTGCCCGATCGGGGCGCCAATGACGACGACCTGCTGCTGAGTCTGGCCCGGGAGGGCTACATCACCGACGTGCTGATTCCGCCGGGGTCGGAACTGATCGGCAGCTCCCTGCACAACAGCCGCCTGCAGCGCCGCTTCGACGTGGACGTGCTGGAGCTGCACCGGGGAGCGGAGAGCTTCAGCGCCCCCCTGGCCGACCTGCAGCTTCAGGCCGGCGACCGCCTGCTGCTCCGCTGCAACCGCAACAACCTGCTGCGGCTGCAGCAGGAGCACACCATCACGCTCGCTCCGGTGGGCGATCAGGAGGACGACCTGCGCGAACTGAGCGGCGCCACCGAATCCCCCCAGCGGGTGGTGGAGGTGCTGCTGCCCAGCGGTTCGGCCCTGGCCGGCGCCAGCGTGCGCGACCTGCGCTTCCGGCAGCGCTACAACGCCACGATGCTGGCGGTGCGACGCGGCAACCAGGTGCTGCGCGAGCTCCTCGGCCGGGTGGTGCTGCAGGCCGGCGACGTGATCCTGCTGCAGGCCCCGCTCGATGCCATCCGCGGGATGCAGGCCAACAACGACCTGGTGCTCCTCGACGAACTCGAGAAGGACCTGCCCACCACCGACCGCAAGCTCACCGGGATGATCATCGCGGCGCTGATGATCCTGCTGCCGATGCTCAAGCTGATGCCGCTGATGGCGGCGGTGCTGCTGGCGATGGTGGCGATGGTGGCCACCGGCTGCCTGCGGCCCGGCGAACTGCAGCGCTCGATCCGCTGGGACGTGATCCTGCTGCTGGGCTCCCTGGCCTGCTTCAGCGTGGCGATGCAGAAGACGGGCCTGGCCGAAGCCCTCGCCCAGGATCTCCTGCAGGCCCTCCAGGGCTGGCCGGCCTACGGGGTGCTTCTGGTGGTGTTCCTGCTGGGGCAGATCTTCACCGAGGCACTCAGCAACGGCACCACGGTGGTGCTGCTGCTGCCGATCGCCACGGAACTGGCCAAGGGACTGGCCATGCCCCCGATGGCCTTCATCTTCGCCATCACCCTGGCCGCCAGCCAGAGCTTCATCACCCCGATCGGCTACCAGACCAACCTGATGGTGTTCGGGCCGGGCCGTTACCGCTTCCTCGACATGGCCCGCTATGGAGCTCCCCTGACGATCACCCTGGCGCTGACGACGCCCTGGCTGATCTGTCGGTATTTCGGCCTCTAGGGCTCCTGGGCCCTGGCGGGCGGGCGGTGTGGGGCAGGAGCGGCGGCCGTCTGCCCGATCAGACGGGAGGCTGCCGCTCGCCGGCTTCGAGCTGCCTCTCCTCGACCCGCGCCAGAACCCGCGGCACCAGCAGCACGATCACGACCAGCACCAGGGCGCCGATGCCGAACTCCACGACGCCGCTGACCATGCGCTCGAAGGGGATCCAGCGTCCCCCGAGCCAGGCCAGGCTCACCATGGTCGAAGCCCAGAGCACGGCGCCGAGCATGTTGAAGACTAGGAACCGGGGATAGGGCATGCGCACCGCCCCGGCGATGGGACCGGCCAGCACCCGCAGCACCGCCACGAAGCGCCCCAGCAGCACCGACTTGCCGGCATGGCGCAGGAAGCGCTCCCGCAGGTTCTCCATCTGCTCCGGGCTGCGGCCGAGCAGCCGGCCGCCGCGCAGCAGCAGCCCCCAGCCGGCCCGGCGCCCCACCCAGTAGCCGAGGTTGTCGCCGAGGATCGCGCCGGTCGCCGCCGCCCCCATCACCCCCAGCAGCTGGAGCTGGCCGCTGCCGGCGGCATAGCCGCCCAGCAGGGTGACGGTCTCACCGGGCAGGGGAACGCCGGCGTTCTCCAGCAGCATGGCGCCGAACACCACCCAGTAGCCCCAGTGCTGGAGCAGCCCCTGCAACGTCTCGATGCTGATGCTCCCGTCGAACAGGGCCAGGGGCCACACCATCGGAGCGGGGACATCAGAAGAAACCAGACCCTATCGCCCCGGCCATCCCAGCGTTCCGGTGCAGAGCCAGCGGCGACGGCGCAGCAGGTTGGGATGGGGCCCGGGCCAGGTGAAGCGGGGCAGGGCCAGCGCCGGGGTGTCCGGGGTGATCAGGGCGGCGTCGACGGTGGCCACCTGGAGGACATGGCGGCCGCAGATCTCCTCGTCGCCGGGCAGGTGACTGTTGAAGGGATAGGAGAAGGCGCGGGGTGCTTCCCCCAGCACCTCGCCGAGCACGACGAGCGAACGGCTCAGCTCCGCCTCGAACGCCGCGGGGCTCACGTTGGCGCGGGGGACATGCTGATGGCCGTGGCTGCCCACCTCGTGGCCGGCGGCCCGGGCCCGTCGCAGGTGCTGCGGGCCCGGATAGAGCAGAGCGGCCAGGGCGGCCAGGTCAACGGCGGTGTCGAAGCGCTCCGCCAGAGCCGCCAGCAGCTCCCTCACGCGGGCCACGGGCGTGTGATCCCGCAGGGTGGCGATCAGGGCCTGGCCCACCAGGTCGTCGGGCAGACCCAGGTGCCGGTGGGCCAGGGCCTCCAGCTGGGGCGCCAGGGTGGGGTGGTCGCCGTACCAGTAGAGGGCATGCTCCCAGACCAGCTCCCCACCGGAGAGCATGCCGGAGGACTGGAACAGCACGGCGGGGATGCCAAGCCTCGCCAGCACCGCCAGGCCCTCCTCGTAGTTGCAGCGCAGGCCGTCGTCGAAGCTGACGATGACGCCGACCTCCCCGGGGGCGGGGAAGCGGCCCTGGCGCAGATCGGCGAAGGTGAGGAAGCGGGCGCCGCGGCGCTGCAGGAAAGCCAGTTCCGCCTCCAGTTCCGCAGGGCGGATCGGCGGCACCCCGAAACGGTCGAGGAAGGGGATGTGGCCGGGCTCATCCACGCGGTGATAGAGCAGGCACATCACCTTGCCCCGCAGGCGCCGGCGCCAGAGGCGATCCAGCGGCGGCAGGAACAGCAGGTCGGCCGCCCGGTTGGCCAGTCGCCCCAGCCGGCTCACGGCTCCACCACCCGCACCCCGGCGTCCCTGGCGGGGCGCTCCGCCAGGTAGTCGCGCACCAGGCCGCGGGCGATGCGGCGGTTGGCCATCAGCCGCTGCCACGGTTCGTAGACGTAGCCGGTGCGCTTCAGGAACAGCTTGCCCTTCTCCCACTGGGGCACCCGGGGAGCGGTGCCGGCCTCGAGGCGGTGGGCCGCCTCCAGCAGCAGTTCGATGCCCACGTGGAAGCTGCGCACGTCGATGGTCTCGAAATCGTCGTCGGGCTCCATCGGCACCCGGGCCGAGAGGATGATGTCGCCGCTGTCGATGCCCGGATCGATGTGGTGCACCGTGACGCCCACCAGCTCCGGGTGCCCTTCCAGGAGCATGTAGAGGTTGCAGTTGGCTCCGCGGGAATAGGGCGAGAGTCCCGTGTGCAGGTTGACGATGCCGTGGCGGATGGAGGGGATCAGCTCCAGCAGCGGCTGGCGCAGCAGCTGGGTGCCGTTCACCAGCACGATGTCGGGGGCCAGCCGGCGCAGGAAGGTGGCCGTGCGTTCCTCGTTGATGGCCGTGGTGACCAGCACCGGAACCTGAGGCGGCCGCTCGGGTGGGGCGCCGCGATGGTGGAACAGCCGCCGCTGCAGCGCGGCGCCGCGCCGGTCGTGGGGGTGCAGCAGCAGCCGCGCCAGCAGCTGGCGCAGCAGCCGCAGTGGCCGCAGGTACTTCGCCAGCCGGGCCAGAGGCCGGCTGGTCAGGGGCGGGGACTCCTGCACCACCACCCCCACCAGCTCGAACTCCTCGGCCGCCCGGCGGATCAGATGGCGCTGATAGAGCCCGTCGCAGCAGAGCACGGCCACCCGCAGGGAGCTCATGGCCATGGATCCGCCGACCGCACCAACATGAGCGGATGGTACGGACGCCTGCGCTGGAAGGCGGCACAGTGGGCCCAGTTCCTGGCGCCCATGACCGTCCGTGAGGTGCTGACCATCGGAGATCCCCGCCTGCGCCAGAAGAGTGCGCCGGTGGAGCGCTTCGGCGGCGCCGATCTGCGCTCGCTGGTGCAGGATCTGCGCGACACCATGGCCGCCGCCGACGGCGCCGGCCTGGCTGCCCCCCAGATCGGGGTGCCCCTGCGGGTGGTGATCTTCGGCATCCGCCAGAACCCCCGCTACCCGGAGGCTCCTCCCATCCCGGAGACGCTGCTGATCAATCCGGTGCTCACGCCCCTGGGGGAGGAGACGGATGACAGCGTCTGGGAGGGCTGCCTGAGCGTGCCGGGGTGGCGGGCCCTGGTGCCCCGCTGGCGGCGGCTGCACGTCCGGGCGCTCGACCTCCAGGGGGTGCCTTTCGAGCGGCAGGTGGGGGGCTTCCACGCCCGGGTGGTGCAGCACGAGTGCGACCACCTCGATGGCGTGCTCTTCCCCGACCGGATGGACGGAGGCCTGCCCCATGGCTGAGCTCGCTCCGCCATCCCCCCGCTGGTGGGTCCGCGGCGACCTGGACGGCTTCCTCGGCCTGGGGCTCGACAATCTCATCCAGATCCTGCTGATCGTGGCCCTCTGCCGCGGCGTGCTGGGCTATCCGGATGGGCTGATCTTCGGCACGATCCTGCCGGCCACCGGGGTGAGCCTGGTGGTGGGCAACCTGGCCTACGCGATCCAGGCCCACCGCCTGGCGGAGCGCGAAGGCCGCGATGACCGCACCGCCCTGCCCTACGGCATCAATACGGTCAGTCTGTTCGCCTACGTGTTCCTGGTGATGCTGCCGGTGAAGCTGGCGGCCAGCGGGCAGGGCATGGATCCCGGGGCGGCCGCCCTGCTCTCCTGGCGCGCCGGGCTGCTGGCCTGCCTGGGCTCGGGGCTGATCGAAGCGGGCGGCGCCTTCCTGGTGGTTCCCCTGCGCCGCTGGCTGCCCCGGGCGGCCCTGCTCTCCACCCTGGCGGGCATCGCCCTGGGCTACATCGGCCTGGGGTTCCTGCTGCGCACCTACGCCGTGCCGGTGGTGGGGCTGGCGGTCCTGGCGGTGATCCTGCTGGCCTACTTCGGCCAGGCCCGGCTGCCCCTGCCGGGCGGGGTGCTGGCGGTGCTGGTGGGCGTCGCCCTGGCGGCGGCCACGGGCCTGCTGCGGCTGGATGGCCCCACCTGGCAGACCAACCTGGCCCAGGTGGGCCTGCACCTGCCGGTCCCCCGGCTCGGGGCCCTCTGGGCGGGGCGCAACGAGCTGCTGCCCTGGCTGGGGGTCACCGTGCCGATGGGCCTGTTCAACCTGCTGGGATCGTTGCAGAATCTGGAGAGCGCCGAAGCGGCCGGCGATGCCTACCCGGTGAAGGGTTCCCTGCTGATCAACGGCATCGGCACGATCGCCGCCGCGGGGCTGGGCTCCTGCTTCCCCACCACCATCTACATCGGCCATCCGGGCTGGAAGGGCATGGGGGCCCGCATCGGCTACTCCTGGCTGAACGGCCTGGTCATGGGCCTGGGCTGCCTGCTGGGGCTGTTCGGGGTGGTGGGCCAGCTGGTGCCGATCGAGGCCGGCATGGCGATCGTGCTTTACATCGCCCTGGTGATGGCGGCCCAGGCCTTCCAGGCCACCCCGCGGGCCCATGCCCCCGCCGTGGCGCTGGGGCTGCTGCCGGGGCTGGCGGGCTGGGGGGCGCTGATGCTGAAGGCGGGGCTGCGGGCCGGGGGCAGCGGCACCCCCGCGAATCCCTTCGGGCCCCAGCTGCTGGTGCCCCTGCAGCAGGCCGACGTGTGGGCCGCCGGCGCCTTCGCCCTCGAGCAGGGCCAGGTCCTGGCGGCCATGCTGCTGGCGGCGATGCTGGTGTACGTGATCGAGCAGCGCTACCGCGCCGCCGCCCTCTGCGCCCTGGTGGCGGCGGCCGCCTCCTGGCTGGGGCTGATCCATGCCTGGAGCTTCACCCTGGCCGACACCGTGCTGGCCCCCGGCTGGGGCAGCGGCACCCCCTGGGCCCTGGGCTATCTGGCGATGGCGGTGGTGTTCCTGCTGGGACGACGGTATCGCTGAGGCCTGAGGGGGGATCATGGCGGGGTCCTCCCCGCAGCGGAGCGGTCATGCCCAGGGACCACGGCAGGCGCCGACACCCTGAACGCCACTACAGCCACCGGGTGGGCTGGCTGCGGGCCGTGGTGCTCGGCGCCAACGACGGCACGATCTCGGTGGCCTCCCTGGTGGTGGGGATCGCCGCCGCCGGGGCCCCGAAGAGCACCCTCCTGCTGTCGGGAGTCGCCGCCACCGTGGCCGGCGCCATGTCGATGGCGGCCGGCGAATATGTATCGGTGCAGTCCCAGGCCGACACGGAGAAGGCCGATCTGGCCAAGGAGCGGCGGGAGCTGCTGAATGATCCGGCCGGGGAGCTGGCCGAGCTCACCGAGATCTACCGGCAGCGGGGCCTCGATCCTGCCCTGGCCCGCCAGGTGGCCGAGCAGCTCACCCTGCACGATGCCCTCGGCACCCACGCCCGCGAGGAGCTGGGCCTCAGCGAGACCCTGCGGGCCCGGCCGATCCAGGCGGCCCTGGCCTCCGCCGCCAGCTTCGCGATCGGCTCGGTGGTGCCGATCGCCACGATCCTGCTCAGCCCGCCGGGGCGGATCACCCTGATCACCACGCTCAGCGCCCTGGTGGCCCTGATGGTCCTCGGCGGCCTGGCCGCCGGTGCCGGCGGCGCCTCGATCCGGCAGGGGGCGCTGCGGATGCTGTTCTGGGGGGCGCTGGCCATGGCCCTGACCGCGGGGGTGGGCCACCTGTTCGGGGTGAGCGGCCTCTGAGGCCGGCGGAGCGGTCCGTAGGGTTGGCCGGGTCCGGGCCCGATGGCCGCCCCGCCGAACGTCCGCCGATGGAAGCCACCCCGATGGTCGCCGCCGCCTCCAGATCCGGCAGCGCCGCCGAGGCGCCGCCGAGGCTGGTGCTGCGCCGTCCCGACGACTGGCACGTGCACCTGCGCGACGGGGCATTGCTGCAGGCGGTGGCGCCGGCCACGGCCCGCACCTTTGCGCGGGCGATCGTGATGCCGAACCTCCGTCCGCCGATCACCACCGTGGCGGCGGCCCTGGCCTACCGGAGCAGGATTCTGGAGGCCCTGCCCGACGGCCACCGCTTCACGCCGCTGCTCACCGCCTACCTCACCGACGACAGCGATCCCGGCGAGATCGAGCGCGGCCACGCCGAAGGGGTCTTCACCGCCTGCAAGCTCTATCCGGCCCACGCCACCACCAATGCGGCGGCCGGCGTCACCGACCTGAGCCACATCGCGGCGGTGCTCACCACCATGGAGCGCATCGGCATGCCGCTGCTGGTCCACGGCGAGGTGACCGATGCGGAGGTGGACATCTTCGATCGGGAGGCGGTGTTCATCGAGCGCCACCTGGCGCCGCTGCTGCGGCGCCATCCGGGGCTGAAGGTGGTGCTGGAGCACATCACCACCGCCGACGCCGTGGCCTTCGTGCGGCAGGCGGGGCCCCACCTGGCCGCCACCATCACCCCCCACCACCTGCACATCAACCGCAATGCCATGTTCCGCGGCGGCCTGCGGCCGGACTTCTACTGCCTCCCCGTCGCCAAACGGGAACGACATCGGCTGGCCCTGCGGCAGGCGGCCACATCAGGCGAGCCGAGGTTCTTTCTGGGCACCGATACGGCCCCCCACCCCCGGGCGGCCAAGGAGGCGGAATGTGGCTGCGCCGGCATCTACAACGCCCCGTTCGCCCTGGAGAGCTATGCGGAAGTGTTCGAGCAGGAAGGGGCCCTCGATCGCCTCGAGGCCTTTGCCAGCCTGCATGGGCCGGCCTTTTACGGCCTGCCGGTGAACGACGGCACGATCACCCTGGTGCGGGAGCCGCACACGGTGCCGCCACGGCTGCACGGCAACGCCGCCGGCGGCGCCGCCACCGAGCTGGTGCCCTTCCATGCCGGGCAGGTGCTCCACTGGCGGGTGCTCGAACAGGTGTGACGGGTCCGAGGGGGGTTCGGGGCCAGCGCAGTAAGCACCCCCTGGGGCGACATCCTCTGCTGGTGTGGGGGGGCATCACAGGAATCGTGATGCGCTCCTCCCAGGCGGGAGGCTTGGCCCAGAACAAAGGCACCGCAGACGATTCATGCGGTACCACCTGGAGGCGTCGGCGACATGGGCGGCACAGACAGATCCCGTCAATGCGCAGGGGGGAGGCAGCAAGGGAGATCTGGCCATGGCATCCATCCCACGAGGCCATGGGCTGCATGCATAGCGAAACCGTGATGCACGCAGCACCAGGGGCTGCGATTCGCCAAAATATCTGTGATCAAAGGGTCTTGGCAATCAGGGTGCAAGAGCCTGGCTACATAGGCGGCGGCGCGAGAGGCAGCCGACGTGCATCACGGAACCACCCATTTAGTTGTTAGCCGAATATCTGTGTGGCAAGTCGAGATCGACAGGAGGAGGTGATGCTCTTGGCTTCGATTGTTGCTACTGTAGTGGCTGTTACGAGTAGAGCATGAATTTCACTTTGGAGTGCGAACAAGAAGTTGATGGTCGCTGGATTGCTGAGGTGCCTGAGCTACCCGGTGTCCTTTCGTATGGGGAATCTGCCTTAGATGCGATGGCCAAAGCTGAAGTATTAGCTCTTCGCGTTATCGCCGATAGGCTTGAAAGCGGCGAGTCTGACCCAGTCAGCATCAGTTTCTCGCTTCCAGTCTCCGCATGAGCAAATGGCCCTCAGCCAAAGCCAAGCGAGTACTGGCTGCGCTCCTGTCCATTGGGTGGCGGGTGAAGCGTCAGTCAGGCTCTCACAAGACTCTCTCTCATAATGAATATCCTGATTTCATCTTTTCATTCCACGATGGTGAGGAGATTGGTCCGCAGATGTTGTCGCGTATTGCCAAGAATACTGGGCTTGAACCAGGTGACCTGTGAGGCGAAATGAGATCGGCTAACAAGCCCCTGGAGTGGGCAGGCCTCCATACTATTCTCTGCTGCACCACCCCGTGCTCCTTGCCTGCCACTCAGGGGCAGCGTTGGACTAAGCCGCTCCGCGGCAGATTTGATGTTCTAAGTATAGCAGTTCTAGGCTGATTCACTCACGACTCAATAGCATGTTTCCCTGATAGAGGGAGCAGGCCATGAGAAGGCTCCCGCTTGACGAGAAGGGCCGTCAGAGACTTGAGGATGCACATCCTGCGATGTGTGTGTTCCCCCATGCTTCTCTTGCGGGGAGCTTCTATCATGAAACCAGAAGACCAAGAGCGATTCAGACGCCTCTATGCGGAAAACTGCGGGCACTCAGACTGCACGGCAAGCGCAGTAAAACCATCGACAGTTACAGCAGAACCTTGCGACGCGTTGCCAACTTCTTTGATCAGTGTCCAGATGATCTGAGCGTTGATGACTGAAACAATATTTCAGCACACAGCTTGAGCATTACTCCTGGAGCACGATCAAGGTGGGTCTGTGTGGTTTACAGTTCTTCCATCGTTATGTGCTTGATCGTAAGATGGAGTGGGTAAAGATCATTCAGCCACCACGTAGTCGAACACTACCTGATATTCCAACGAGGGAAGAGGTGCAGCTGCTTATCAATACTGTAAGGCGACTGCGCTATCGGGTGTTCTTTCTGGCGGTTTACAGCATGGGGCTGCGGATCAGTGAAGGTGTTGATCTGGAGATTGGTGACATCGATGGGAAGCAGCTGCGGGTGCACATCCGAGATGGCAAGGGCGGCAAAGATCGCTACATGCCGCTGCCAGTAGTGACGCTCCTGAATCTGCGGCGGTTGCTGGAAAACCCATCGACATCCACGGCTGTTGTTTCCGAGCCCATCGGGCAACAGGTTTATGGCCCAGCCTGCCAGTAAGCCAATGGATCGCAGTGGCATCCAGAAGGCCCTGAGAGCTGCCTGCACAGAGTGCGGAATTCAGAAGCACCTGACCGTACATTCGCTGCGCCATGCCTACGCCACCCACCTGCTGGAGTTGGGGGGGATCTGCGCCAGATCCAGGGATTGTTGGGCCGTACCCATTCAGGGGGTGGGACGGCTTGTGTCGAGCATCCATGCGGCTGAACCCTTGACGGCGGCTCGAATCTCGGTTGCATCTCAGGTAGAGACCGCCTGCGATGACCACCCCTCCGGCCGGAATTTCAGACGTGGACTGGTTGGCGACACCTCCGAGCGTCCGGGCTCTGGTGATGGCGCAGCAGGAGCAGATTCAGCTGTTGCAGCAACAGCTCACCGCTCTGGCGACGGAACTGGCCAGCCTGCGCGAGCGGATCGGGCGTAACTCCCGCAACTCCTCCAGGCCGCCCTCCAGTGACGGTCCAGGTTTAAGTCGCCCGCCCGCCGCAAAGGCAGTGGCCGCAAGCGTGGTGGGCAGCAGGGGCATCCCGGAGCAGGGCCGAACTGCTGCCGGTCGAGCGCGTTGACGAGGTGGTCGAGCACCACCCTGACGCCTGCCGCCACTGCGGCACCCTTTTGCAGGGTGAGGATCCGGAGCCACTGCGCCATCAGGTGATCGAGATCCCGCCGATCACCCCGCTGGTGATCGAGCATCGGCTCCATCGTCTGTTCTGTCCCTGCTGCGGCACTGGCACCTGTGCGGAGCTGCCGGCGGCGGTGGAGCCCAGCCGCTACGGGCCCTGGCTGAGCGCCCTGGTGGGCCTGTTGGGCAGTGCCTTTCCCCTGAGTTTCGGCCGAACCCAGGCGCTGCTGGATCAGCTGCTGGGGGTGGAGATCAGCCGCGGAGCCATCGCCACCATCCGGGCACGATTGAGCGCAGCCCTGCAGCACCCCGTGGCGGAAGCGCTGGAGGTGGCCCGCCAGCAGCCGGTGGCCTACGTCGATGAAACCGGCGCCCCCTCCGGCAATGCAGACGGCCGCAATCCCGAGAGCAGGCGCGGCTGGCAGTGGGTCATGGTGACACCGGTGGTGACGGTGTTCCTGCAGGGCCTCAGCCGCTCGGCCGCAGCGGCGAGGGAGCTGCTGGGCCATGCCTTTGCCGGCATCGTGGTGAGCGATCGCTTCTCCGCCTACAACCATCTGCCGATCGGGCAGCGTCAACTGTGCTGGGCGCACCTGATCCGCGACCTCACGGCCATCGCCGACCGCCAGGGCGCCAGCGGTGAGATCGGCATGGAGCTGGTGGCGCTGCAGCAGCAGCTATTCGATCAGTGGCACCAGTGGAAGAGTGGAGCGATCGACTGGCTCCAGCTCCAGCATCGATGCCACCCCATCCGCCGGATGTTCGAGGCCACGCTGCAGCGGGTGGTGGATCTGGGCTGTGAGCGGGGTGAGCAGACGCCCTGGGCCAAGACGGTGCGCACCTGTCGTCAGTTGCTGCAGCGCAGGGAAGCACTCTGGACCTTCCTTGAGACACCAGGGATCGAGCCCACCAACAACGCCGCTGAGCGGGCACTGCGTCCGGCAGTGATTCACCGCAAGATCAGCCATGGCGTCCAGTCCCGAGCCGGTGGGATCTGCCGCAGCCGCCTGCTCACGGTCACCGCCACCCTCAGACAGCAGGGCAGAGATGTGTGGGAGTTTCTGGAGCAGGCCTGGATCGCCCATCGCCTCGGTGGCGTGATGCCATCACTCGTGCAGGATCGCTGAGGCCAGGCGCCAAGGCGCCGATGAGATCGCCGCCCTGAATGGAGCGATCAGGGGCGTAATGGCGCGGCTGGTCGTCCCACCCCGTGAACGGGTACGCCAGGTTGACGGGAGGACTTTCCGTAGCTACCATAAAGTGTGCAGTTCGATTTCGACTCACGGAAAGACGTAATCAACCTGAGCAAGCACGGCCTCTCCTTAGCGGCTGCAGCTCAGCTCAGTTGGGATGTGGCTCTTGTCTGGATTGATGGTCGGGCTGACTATGGGGAAGTGAGGATGGTCGCGCTGGTACCAATGGGAGACACCCTCCTTTTTGTGGCCTTTGTAGATCGGGAATCTGCAAGGAGAATTATTAGTCTACGCAAAGCAAATCGACGTGAGGTTAGCCGCTATGTCAACGCCATCGAAGAAGATCAATTTGAAGATGCCGACAGTTGAGGAGGATCAGCTGATTACAGCAGCAGCCGAATCAGATCCTGATGCCCTCCCTCTTACAGACGATCAGATGAGAAAGATGGTGCCGATTCGAGTTGTGCGTGGGCGGCCAAAGGTGGCAAATAAAAAGCAGTTGGTTTCAATCAGATATAGCCCAGAGGTTATCGACTACTTCAAGGCTTCTGGTGCTGGTTGGCAAGCTCGTATGGATGCCGTTTTAAAGGAATATGTGCAGACTCACTCCATTGGTGACGCAAAGGGGGCCTAAAGCCCCTGGAGTGGCAGGGCTGATCCAAAGTCCGTCACAGGGGCGATTGCCGGGGCTGTCAACATGGGTTGAGGTCGGTGGAATCGCCTCCTCCCTGTGTCCGAAAGCGGTTCTGCCGCAACCGATCTCGATCTGATCACCTACCTCAAGGCGATTCCGGATGCGCGGATGCGGCGCGGGGTGCGCATCCCGGCCTGGTACCTGCTTCTGGTGGCTGTGCTGGGAATCCTGAGCCGTTGCCAGAGCCTGCGGGACCTGGAGCGATTCGCCATCCGCCACCATGACGTGCTTACCGACGCGCTGGGCCTGGAGCTGCGGCGGCCGCCCTCGGATTCAGCCTTCCGCTACTTCTTCCGCCAAGTGGATGTGACGGCCCTCTGTGCTACAGATTCTTCGTTGACCTCTGTCTTTTGGTCTGAGTCCTAGGGTCGGCTTTCTCTGAGCCATGGAACTGCCATGTCTTGCGATCTCGCTTATTGCTGCCACACCGACGCTATTGAATTGAAGCGTGCAGGGTGTTGATGATGGTCGTCCGCTTCTGCTCCTTGGCCCGAAGCCTTGCTCCCTGTTGACCCCCTCTCCTTCTTTCGGCTGCTTCGCTTCTTCTGTCGTACCCAGCTGGCCACGGTCTATTCGCCGCTGTCAAGCAGTGGAGCGAGCCGGGGAGCCAAACCTGGCCAGGGTCACGTCTGGGGGACTCTCAGTAGTTGCCCCGAGCCTGCCCCACCAGGATGGATGCGATGTTTATGGGTGTTTTCAGCTGTTGACCATCCGGCACCTATTCTTCACTTGTTGCGAATCTGTTGCGTGAACTGGGGGGGCCATTGCCGGACAGCCTGGCGCAAGTCCTTAAACCCTCACAACACAACCAGACGAACCTTGGAGGTCTTTGTTAATTGGCGTGTTGCACGCCCCATGGATCCTTGATGTTGCTCACTTGTCCTGGCTGGGTGAAGGCTGTTTCTTACGGGTTCTGCTCCGCGAAGTGTGGGACCGTCGCCATCCTGGCAAGACCATGATCCACGGACTGGAGATCAGCCAGCCGTCCCATGCATTCGATTGACGAAGCCATCCCATGAGTCATCCCCTTAGGAGCCTTTCGGCCCCACTGTTTCCTCCGCTTCCTGATCAAGGCTTCGCAAGCCTTTGAGGTCATGCATCAAAGCGTCGGCATCAGCAAGAAGCTCTGCGATTGTCTCATGTATTTCCGGTTGGAATGCCGTGATTCCATAGGAGAAATTCACCACATAGTCTTTGCCTGATAATCGATTATCGTGGTCCAAAGAGTCCTTCAGACGATGGATCACTTTCTCGGCCTGAGTCTGGGTAGCAT
Organism: uncultured cyanobacterium; assembly: GCA_963772735.1. Classification (GTDB taxonomy): domain Bacteria; phylum Cyanobacteriota; class Cyanobacteriia; order PCC-6307; family Cyanobiaceae; genus Cyanobium. The sequence continues at coordinate 119,796 of CAVYYO010000017.1, forward strand.
TGATCAGAAGCACAGTAAATTCATCACCTCCCAAGCGGGCAATGACATCGGAATCGCGACAAACATGCTGAATACGATCTGCGAAAGTGATCAAGGCACGATCACCCTCATCATGCCCGTGGGTGTCATTGATCGCCTTGAAGTGATCAAGGTCGAGATAGAGAAGTGATACGGGGATGCCTTGACGTGTACAGAGTTGGAGACTCTGCTGGGCGAGATCCAGAAAGCCTCGGCGGTTGGAGAGGCCAGTCAACTCGTCCTTGGTGGCGAGTAGGGTTGCAGCCAGTTCGTGTTCCACCATTGCAGCAAGGTCTTTGAGTGTGTCGATCTGATCCTGTTCCAGGGATCGTGGTGATTGGTCAATGATGCAAAACGTTCCCAGCTTGCGGTTATCCAGCATCAGAGGGCAACCAGCATAGAAGCGGATGTGCGGGTCATCGACAACCAGAGGATTGTTGCGAAACCGTTCATCATGAAGTGTATCTTCAATGATCATAATTTCTGACCCAAGAAGGTCATGTCCGAAGGAGGAGATACCTCTTTCGGCTCCAGATGCCTCCATATCTAGGCAAGACTTGAACCAATGCCGTTTTTCTTCGACCAGGCTGACCTGGGACATCGGTACCTTGAAGATGCGCTGTGCCATGCGTGTGAGCCGATCAAAGCGGCTTTGCTTGCTGCTATCCACCGTGTACAGAGATTGCAGCTTGGCCAGCCTTAACCTTTCGTCTTCAGGGATGGGGGGTGTAGTCAACGGGTTCCTCTCTGAAGCGGGGGGGCGAGGACACTTAGGAAGTCCCCAAGGCTGTTAGCAGTCAAAGACATTCCAGAGGATAGGTACCGTACGGGAATCCCTGCTTCATTGCGATGGAGGGACAGGCCTGCAGGACCGGTTGGTAGCGAAGGTTCAATCCACCTTTTGACTATTCGAGGTCTAGATTACCGTGTGTTCCGTCTGGATGTCATTCTCTATTGCCATCCTCAGATGGTTTTTAGTTTTCTTCTCGCGGCTGAAAGGATATGGTGCTGGTCTCTCACCATCCTTTCATCTCCTTCCCCCTTTGGTACGGTGATTTGCAGGTCAGCGCTCAGCTTGCGCCTCGTTGCAGATCCCCCGTCCGCAGCCAGCTCTTGATTGCTGCTGCCCATGCAACAAGGAACAGCAGGATCGGAGCCAGGCCGATGACGACGTGGGTCTGGGCCTCGAACAAGGCAAGGGGACGTTGATCGTGGCAGGCGCGACCACTATCGCCGCTCCCTCTCTCCTCAAGACAGTTGCCCCTCCTCCGGAGATCGCGACGTTGAGGGACAAGGGCTCCGTTGGCTCGGTCTATTAGAAGTCTGCCCCAGTAAGGCTCGCTTGTGTGGGCCGATTCCGGGTCTTTGCGCGGGAACTGCTCCGCTCCGTTGTCTTCCCTGCCTGCCGATCCCGCTGCGGCCAGCGATCTGATCAGCTGCCTCGAGGCCTTGCCGGATTTCCGCTTGCGGCCCGGCATCCGGTTTCCCCAGTGGTGGATGCTGCTCTTGGCGATTCTGGCCCTCCTGATCGGCCAGGGTTCTCTGGTGGGGATGGAGCGCTGCTCCTGACGGAGGAGGCTTCGCCTTCGCCACAACGCCCTCGCCTGGTTCTCAACGAGCTGCTGGGCACGGATTTCGGCAAGACGCCTTGCGATTCCACTCTCCGGCTGCTGCTCGCCGAGCTTGATGGTGACGCCTTTGAGCCCCTTCTCGAGGGCTGGATGGCGGCCCAGCCTGGCGTCGCGGAGGGCCTCGACACCCTGGTGTGCGACGGCAAGTCGCTGCGTGCGTCGCTTTCGGACACACCCTCAGGCGCAGCCACTGTCAGCGCCCAGACCACCTCCGCCACCGATGCCGGCAGCGAGACCCCAGCTCTCCGAGAACCTCTGGAAAGCGTGGAGGCGGCGTTTGGTGCCCTCAGAGCCGCGACAGAGCGATTGCGGCGCGTTTCTGCTGCCCAAATCACGCCAGATCTCGTCTTCTGCTCCCTCAGCTCGATCGATGTGGGGCTGATTCAGCCCCGGCAACACCGCCCAGGGCCGCCGCCCTTCATCCCGTCCCTGCCGCCAGCGCCTGCTGCGATTGCCGGAACCTCAACAACCGCCGCAAGCGGAACCCCTTCGGGCTTCAGCAGGTTGTGGGTTGTCGCCATCAGGTGCCATCCGGCATCGACCTTCTCAAGGCCCCGCAACAGAAAGCGCCGCAGGCCCCGGGCCTCCTTGATCTGGCCGTTCACCGGCTCCGCGATCGCCTTCGGCTGGCCGTAGCTCGCTGAACCCCTTTGGCTTCCGAGCTCGCGGGCCCTGCGGGTCTTGGCGTCGGCTTCCCTGGGAAACGGTCCACGTTTCGGCGCTGGCGGCCGGCCATGCGCCCGTGCTGGCGGCGATGCACGGCAGCCTGGGCCCCAGGTGCTCATCATCCGGGGGCTGCTTGCTCACGCCCGCTGCCACGATCACCTGGTGGTCGCTGCCCACCCCCAGCTGACAGTTGTCGTCCTGGAGATAGGTGCCGACTGACTGCATGAGGTGGCTGCCTGGGTCGGTGGAGGCGAAGCCTTCGTCCCAGCGGTGGTTGTGTTGGCTCTTCCTGGTCAGGGTCCCGTTGGCCTTCCTGGTCAGACCGCGCCGGGGCATCGCATCCGATGCGCGGAAGCCTCCGGCGACAGCAGCCACAGGCTCCAGGTCCGGCGCTTCTCCACCGGCGTTCTTGGTGAACCCAGCCTGCTCAGTCGCTGGTACGTCGGTCCCACGGGCAGCTGCCGCTTTGGCGCCGGCTTCCTCAGCTTCCTCCTGCCGCTGACGCTGACGCGTTGCAGCAGCGGCGGTTTCCACCTCCATCTCCTGGCGGGCCTGGCGGATCCTGGGCCACCTCTGCGTGGAAGCCCTGCGGCCACCAGCAACTCGGCCCTGAGCATCATGAACAGACCCTTGCGGGCATCGAGGTTGCGACATTTGCGCGCTGCCCGTGCTGCCGGGCTGGCGGGAAGCGGCGCCCCCGACGGAATGAGACTTCCCAAAGGCCCTGGGAGGGGATACCAGACCCACACCGTGAGGCAGGTGACGAGGTGGAGTTTCAGAAGCGGCAACCGGGCGGGTGGCGGCAAGATCACAGAGATGCGGACTGGTGGGCGGTGGGGACCGTTATGGCGTCCACTTCAGGACAGACGGAACCTGGGCGGCGGGATCCGTCGGCATGGGAAGGAGTTCCCGCAGCAGCTGGGCATAGGTGACGTTGACGTTCACGGTGGCCTCGAGCCGCTGCACCAGGCTGGCGATCAGCCGTTCCTGGGTGTTGGAGAGATCCAGCTCGCTGCTCAGCCCCGCCTGGTAACGGAGTCTGGCGTCCCGGAAGGCCTCCAGGCTGGCGGTCACACCGCGGCGGGCCGCCACGAGCCTGGCCAGGCTGGCTTCATGGCCGAAGAAGGCCTGCTCGATCCGCAGCCGGATGTCGTTGCGCCGGGCCGCGTACCGCCGGGCCACGGCCGCGCTCCTGAGGCCCAGGGCCCGGGCCTCGCCCCTGGTGGTTCCCCCATCGAAGAGCAGCCAGCTCACCACCAGACCCACCGACCAGTCGCTGCCGTAGGTGTTCAGCGAGGTTGCCACGGTGGCCCCGCAGCAGCCGCCGTCAGCGGTGCCGATGTTCCAGTTGTTGGCGTTGCTGGCGCTTCCGCCGGCGCTGGCGAACAGGGACAGCTTCGGCAACAATCCCGCGGCCACGGCGTCCTGCTGGCGGAGCAGGGCTTCGCGGGTGGCGAGGATCGCTTCCAGTTCCGGGTTGTTCCGGTAAGAGGCCAGCAGGCTGGCCTCCAGATCCAGGGGCCAGTGGGGCTGCAGGCGGATCGGATCGCTGGCGGCGGGGGTGAGGCTGGGCGGCAATCGAGGAGAGCCGCAAGGCGGCGGCGGGCGATCGCCCGTTCCGCAAGGGCCGCGATCAACTGTTCCTGGTCGCTGGCCTCGATGGCACGGCGGCGGAGCACGTCGATGCGGGGCACCAGTCCGGCCCGCTTCAGTTCCAGGCTGTCCTCAAGGATCAGCAGGTCGTTGCGGACCGCGGCGTCCCGGATGCGCGACGAGCTGGTCGGTCCGTTGAAGCTGGTAGTAGCTCTCGCTCAGGCTGAGCTGCAGCCGACGCAGGGCCTCGGCATAACCCTGGCGGGCGCTGGCCAGACGTGCCATGGCTGCCTGGGCTCTGGGGGTGCGGGAGAAGTCCAGCAGCTCGTATCGCAGCTGCAGCCCGGCGGCCACCGCATGGGTGTTGCTGTTCAGGGAGGCCCGGCCGCCGGGGGGGATGAAGAAGGGACTGCTGGGTGGGAAAAGGTTCCCCGAGCCGGTGGGAGAGAAGAAGCTGGTGCTGGCCTGGTCGGTCCCGCCTGAGGCGAAGGCCGAGATCCGCGGCCAGTAGGCGCCCAGCCGGCTCTGCAATTCGGCCAGGGCCGCGGCCACCTCCTCGCGGTGGGCCTGCACGGTGGGGCTGTTGGCGAAGCCGATGGCAAGGGTCTGTTCCAGGCTCGGCCCTGGATCCGGCCGCCCTGCAGGCTTGTGGCCTCAGGGAGGGCCAGCGGCGGGGGCGGGGTCGCCTCCTGCGGCAGCAGCGGTGCCGAAGGGGGGGCATTCGGCTGAAGCAGGGATTCCGGGAGCGGCGAGGTGCCCATCACGTCGCCCGGGGGGGGACGCTCCGGCTGGGCGGCAGCAGAATCGAGCCGGTCCGACGATCCAGTTCCCTCCAGTTGCGCTCCAGCCGGTCCTGATCACCGCCCCGCGCAGGCAGGGGCTGGCCGGGGAGGGCCCTGGGCCAGAGAACGAACCCCAGGGCCAGTCCCACACTGATCCATCTGCCCGGGGGACGCCCCGCTCCGCTCCCCCCATCGACCACCGCCTCCCCCATCCGGCGCCCAGTTTGCTCGATGTCGCCATCGGGGGATTCCCAGGAACTGAATCCGGTTTGCACGGCTGCCGCAGGGAGCCGGGGATCCCAAAGGCAGTCCTCAGTGGATGATCCGCCGGGATGAGGGATGCCGTGCGGGGCGTCAGCTGGACGGACCGGTTTTTCTGCCGTTCTCGACCCGTGCGTTTCCTGCCCGTTTCCCCTCAGGAGGTGATGCCGGCCGGGATGTCCCCTCAGGCTCAGGGAACCGGGGGAGACGGGAATCCCGGTTCGACCGGCCCGGCAGCTCCGTCGCCTGCCGGGGCTTCCCCTGCCCGGTTCATGCCGCAGCAGGGGCTTCGAGGGCCTGCCAGCGTTGTTCCGCCTGCTCAATGCTGCGCAGGGCCTGGCCGCAGAGCAACAGCCGACTGGCGTTGCGCTGCAGCTGGTCGAGATCGAAGGCGTCCAGATCCGGATCGTGGAGCCACCGTTCGACGGCCTGCCAGCGGGTCGGCGGCTCCAGGACTGTGGCCGGGGGGGAGGGCCTGTGGAGGTGGGGCGCCTCGAGACACGCACCCCACTCCACCAGTCGTCCCGCCACGGCCCGCAGCAGCTCGGCTTCGGCGGCATGAATGTCCCCGAGTGCTCCCCGGTCGCTGCGGCTGTGGGTGAGCAGCTGAAGGCCGTCGACCACGCCGATCAGCTGAGACCCTGCTCGGTTCAGCAGCAGGAAGAGTCGGTAGGTGGGATGGCTGCTGGGGTTGTTGCCGAGCTCATCGGCCACCTCCGCCATGGCCTGACGCAGGGTCACCAGCTGGCGGCGCAACCCCTGCACCCTCTCGCCCCTGTCTGCGGGCCGCCCTGGCTCCCGAGGGGTCCCGTCGGAGGGCGCTCGATGGTGTCGGCCTTGGCAGGCGCGGGCTCCAGAGGGGCGTTTGCCGTGAACAAATGGCGCAGCCGCCTGCGATTGCCGTCCACCGCCAGGTCGGGCCAGAAGAGGCGAAGGCTCAGCAGGGCCACCAGGATGCCGGCCACGGTCCAGAAGAGCCGCAACGGTACCCACGGCTCCAGGTCGCTGTCGTGGACGAGCCAGCCCATCACGATGATGTTGCTCCCCACCTTGTATCCCACCTCCAGACCCAACGCCGACCCGAGCAGCCGCATGCCGACCAGGGAGAGGCTCAGTCCCAGGGGGAGGGGCAGAGGGCTGAGGCCGGCGTAGGCCGCCAGGAGCACCATCGCTCCCACCACCGACCCCAGCAGCCGTTGACGGCCCAGGCCGATCGAGCCCCCGTAGGTGCCAGTGCAGACCGCGAGCACCGCCACGGGGGCGTAGTAGCCGAAGGGAGCCGGAGCCAGGGCCCCGAAGCCGTTGATCAGTCCGGCGGTCATCGCCAGCCTCAGCTCGGAGCGGCGGATCAGCATCGTGCCACCAGCGCCAGGGTCCGAAGGCTGGCCATCAGGGGGTGCTGCTCTTCGGCCAGGGCCAGCAGGGGCAGCAGGGGGACTGACCGGCTCCGGGCCAGAGCCTGCCAGGAAAAGGGATCCCGGGCCGGAGGGGGCGGGGTTCCCCTCGAGAAGAGCAGCCATGCACGCCATACCGGTTCGCAGTGGATCGCCGGCCCCCTGCGCATCGGGTGCCCCCGGGGTGCCCAGGTGGTCGCTCAGGCCGGCCAGCAGCCGCTCCCACTGCAGCCAGTGATGCTGCACCGAGGCCCAGAGCTGCAGCCTCTGGGACCAGCGCTGCCGCAGCAGGCGACGGCCATGAGGGCCCCTGCGCTCCTGGGCCACCAGTCCTTCCATGGCCACCAGGTCCTGGCTGAGCCTGTCCGGGAGCAGGGGCTGGGGCCGCTCCTGCCGGCCGTCGAGCCAGTCTCGCTGGCGTTCCAGCTGCTGGATGTAGGTGTCTCGGAGTCCAGCCTCCAGGCGCATCAGCCGGTCGATCCCCGCCGCGGCCAGAAGAGCAGGCCCACCAGGATGGCGATCACGCAACCGACGGCGGTGTCGAGGGTGCGGTTGAACACGTAGCTCCAGTCCATGGCCACGTGGCTCGGAATCATCAGAAACATGATGCTCACCAGGGCCGCGGTCCCTGCGGCCGACTGCCAGCCGAGCCAGCGCAGCAGGGGCAGGATGAGCAGCAGCGACAGCAGCACCCCCGTCCAGCCGTCCAGCACGGTATGACCAGGAAGGTCACCAGTCCGCCGGTGATGGTGCCGAACGCCGCACCCGGCCGGCCCTGAGGCTGAGGTCGTCCCCGTCCTCCATGACGGTGATCACCGCCAGCATCGGGTACCAGACGTAGGCGATGCGCTCGAACCAGAGCGACAGGGCGGCAGTGAGGAAGGCGGCCACCCCGAGCCTCGACCCGTTGCGCAGCACGGCGGTACGCACAGACCTCCGGGACCAGGGCTCTGTGGAGCCTATGGGCGTTCAGGCTCCCAGATTGCTCGCCCATGCGCCGTGGTCGACGCGGTCGAGGCTGTCAGAACAGGAAGCGGTGGCATTCGCCCGGTCACCAGACTCTCCTCCTCCAGCGGGCCGCTGGCAGGGGGCGGCCAGGCCGCGTCCCAGTAGCTGATGCCGTCCTTGTAGAACGGCCTTCCATCGAGCCGCTCGGTGTTGAGCTGGGTGCGGCCCATGGCCGTGATCAGACCACCCAGCTCCATGGGGCCGAGAATGGTGCGGATCTCCTTGCGGGCAGCCAGCATCAGGGCCGGCAGACGCACCAGATATTCGGGCCGGGTCAGTTTGCGGAACAGCGACTGGAGGGCCAGCTGCTGGCGGTCCATGCGGCCCAGGTCCCCGGATTCGTCGTGGCGGAAGCGCAGGAACCCCTCCAGATCCTTGCCGCGCAGTGTCTGCACCCCGGGCTGCAGATCAATGGAGAGTCCCTGGCTGCGGTCGACGTAGCGCATGCGCTTGGATACGTCCACTTCGATGCCACCGAGCATGTCGGCCATCTGGCGGATGGCGGCGAGGTTGACCACCAGGTGGTGCTGGATTGGACGGCCGAGCCTCTGGGAGATCTCCCGCTTCACCGCATCGGTGCCCCCGAGACTGTAGAGAGCGTTGATCTTCACCGGTCCGAAGCTCTCGGCCTCGATATAGGTGTCCCGCGGGATCTGGGTGATCTGGGTGCGGTCCCCGTCGATGCGGAGGGTGGCGATCACATCGGTGTTGCCGCCGCCCACGTCGGTGCCCAGGATCAGCAGATCCTGCCGGTCCATGCCGCCGCTCCAGGCGGCGAAGGGATTGGTGATCGCGGCTCCAGCTTCCGCGCTCACCCCGGCCGTGATGAGCTGGGCCAGGGGCGCCGCGAGCAGCAGGCCCCCTCCGAGGCCGATGGCCATGGCGAGGAGGACGGGAGCGCGTTGGCCGCGCCGGCGTCCAGGGCTATGCGGAGAAATCTTCATTGAAGCTCAACTTAAGACACTTGAGCTCAGCGGAGGGCTTCCTCCGGCCGCAGCCCCGTCTGCACCCGCCAGAGGGCGGCATAGGCCCCATTCCCAGCCAGCAGATCGTCATGGCGTCCGCTCTCGACGTCTGTCCGTGTTCCATCACCACGATGCGCTCGGCGTGGCGCACCGTGCCCAACCGGTGGGCGATGACCAGGGTGGTGCGCTCGGCGGTGATCCGCTCGAGGGAGCGCTCGATCGCCGCCTCGGTTTCGTTGTCGACGGCAGCGGTGCCTCATCCAGCACCAGCACCGGCGGGTCCTTGAAAAGGGCACTGGCCAGGGCGATGCGCTGGCGCTGGCCGCCGGAAAGGCGCTGACCCGCTCGCCCACCACGGTGTCGTAGCCATGGGGCAGAGCGGTGATGAATCCTGCCGCCTCGGCCAGGCCCGCGGCCCGTTGATGGCCACCCGGCTGGCATCGAGGCTCATAGGCGATGTTGTCGGCCACGCTGCCGTGGAACAGGAACACCTCCTGGCTGACCAGCCCGATGGCCCGCCGCAGGTCCTGAAGGAGAATCCTGGATCGCCACCCCGTCCAGCAGGATCCGGCCGGCCTGAATCGCATACAGCCGCAGCAGCAGTTTGACGATCGTGCTCTTGCCGGATCCGGTGGCCCCCACGATGCCCACGGTGGTGCCGGCGGGGACCTCCAGATCGAAGTGGCTCAGCAGGGGCTCGCGGCCGGCGTAGGCGAAGTCGACCCGCTCGAAGCGGATGTGGCCTCGAACCGCGGCGAAGGGAAGGGGCCGGTGGCCGCTGGGGATGGCGATCGGGGTGTCCAGCAGGTCCATCACCCGGTGGGTGGAGGCCATGGCCCGCTGGTAGTCGTCGAGGGTGCGGCCCAGGGTGGTGAGGGGCCAGAGGAGGCGCTGGGTGATGAAGACCAGGAAGCTGTAGGTGCCGATGGCGATCGCGCCCTGCCAGGCCTGCAGACCGCCGATCACCAGGATCGCCAGGAAGGCGAACAGGATCGCGAAGCGGATCAGGGGAATGAAGGCCGCCGACAGGCGGATGGCCCGGGCGTTGCTGGCCCGGTAGGCCTGACTCTGCTCGATCAGGCGTTGCTTTTCCCAGTCCTCGGCCGCGTAGCTCTTGATGGTGAGCATGCCGCCCAGGTTGTTGCTCAGCCGGCTGGCCAGATCCCCGGCCCGCTCACGCACCTCTCGGTAGCGGGGCGCAAGGCGGCGCTGAAAGCGGAGCGACCCCCAGAGGATCACGGGGATCGGCAGGAAGGAGATCCCCGCGGCTACCGCCGGAGAGAGCACGAGCATGGCGCCGCCCACCGCCATCACGGTGGTGATCAGCTGAAGGATCTCGTTGGCCCCGTGGTCGAGGAAACGCTCCAGCTGGTTGATGTCGTCGTTGAGGATGGTGAGCAGCCTGCCGCTGCTGCCGGCCTCGAAGAAGGCCATCTCCAGGTGCTGGAGATGGTCGTAGGCCTCGATGCGCAGTTCGTGCTGGACCGTCTGAGCGAGGTTGCGCCACAGGAGGGCATAGAGGTATTCGAAGAGGGATTCGGCGCTCCAGATCAGGAAGGAGAGCACCGCCAGCACCCCCAGTTGCCCCGGCACGGTGTTGAAGCCCAGCCGGCCAGCCAGGAGGTGCGCTGCTGCACCACCACATCCACCGCCAGTCCGATCAGGACGGGCGGGGCCAGGTCGAAGAGTTTGTTGAGGACGGAGCAGCTCGCTGCCGTCCAGACCAGCCTGCGGTGGGGCCGCAGGCTGCGGAGGCGAGCCAGCCGGAGAGTGGAGATCTTCGAGCGGCTGGCCTCAACGGCCATGGCCGCCGGGGAACTCACCAGCGATTGCCGCCGCCGCCGCCATAGCCACCGCCGAGCGGCCACCACCACCACCGCCGCCGCCGCCGCAGCCGCCGCCGCCACCGGAACGGCCCCGCCGCCGTAGCCGCCGCTGGCGGCCCCCACCGCCACCGCCTTCACGGGGTGTGGCCTTGTTGACCCGGATCATCCGGCCCATCCACTCCACGTCCTGGAGGTCATCGATGGCCTTCTGTTCGGAAGCATCATCAGCCAGTTCGATGAAGGCGAAACCGCGTTTGCGACCGGTTTCACGGTCGAGGGGAAGGCTGCACTGCCGGACCTCGCCGTACTGGCCGAAGAGATCGAGAAGGTCCTCGCGTTCGGCCTGGAACGAGAGGTTGCCGACGTAAATGGTCATTCAATGAAAAAGCTGGAACGGATTCCTCCGGTATCGGGAATCCCAGGGGAAGCAGGTGGTCGGCGAGGGGTGGAGATCGGATCCCGGGGTGGGGCCGGTCCTGGGTCCCGAGCCGGCGTTGGGGGCGAAGGGGCCAGCGGCATGGAACTGCGGAAAGCCTACAACTCAGCCCGGGGCTCCATGGAGAAGCTTGAAGCAGATCGAAGCAAACCGGAAGATTTCTCCACCGCTGCGGGATGTCCCATTGTCAGCAAACCCTGATTGATTTGATCCCGTGAAATCGCCCCCGTCCGTGGAGCCTCACCTGGCGCGAGGATGGCGAGCTGGCTCCCCAGGACCGCTTCGATCTGCTGCAGATCCTCGTCGCCAGCGAGAGTCTCGAAGTGCAGACCGGGATGATGCGGCTCTGGAGCGGCTCTGGGTGGCTGACTCCAGGTCCTGGCCAGTGGAGGAGGTCACCCGGATGTGCGCCTGAGATCGTGCCACCGCCATCGGGGAGGCGCGGGCGCGATGCCGGCTCGGATCAGGGTAGAGCTTGGCTGTGGCGGCCTTGCAGTTGCTGCGGGCCGAGGCGATGCTGCTGCCATTGGAGATGCGGTCAGCCACGCAGCTGCAGGCGTAGTTGGCCATGCCGTCGGGAGCTGTCTTGCCTGACTGGGCCAGTTCCGTTTCGAAGGCGGACAGGCAGAAGGAGCGGACCACCTCGATGATCGGGCCGGAGCCGGCTTCGGCTTTTCTTTCGAGAAGACCGGGAACCGCCAGCGCCACCAGGGAGAGGATCAGGCCAAGCGGCATGGCTGGATGGCGGGTTTCGTGGGTCTGGTGGCGGTGCTGCTGCAGGAGAAGCATGGGGAAGCGGCGCGGTGAGCGCCGGGGAGGGAATTCAGGAGCCCAGTCGGGAAATCTGGAGTTCCTTGTTCATCACCCGAAGGCGACGAAGGTCGTCGAAGACGTCGTCGGGCATGCCCTTGGGCAGGTCGACCGTGCTGTGGGCGTCGAAGATACGGATCTTTCCGATCGATCGGCCGGTGAGCCCGGACTCGTTGGCGATGGCTCCGACGATATTGCCCGGCTTGACCCGATCGCGCCAGCCCACCTCGATGCGGAACCGTTCCATGTTGTCCTCGGGCCGTCCGCGCCCCGCTCCTGGTTGCGGTCGTTGAAGGGTCGGCGATCGCCCCGATCCTGACTCCGATCCCGGTCGCGGGAGGTGGGGGCTCCAGGACGGGACTGACCCCAGCGCTGCTCACCCTGCAACAGCAGGGGTTTGCCGCCGAGGCCCAGCTCCAGGGCCGCTCAGCGCCAGTTCGTCGGGGGTGCGGCTTCTGCTCCTGGGCCACCCGTTGCAGGATCTCGCCCAGCAGGGCCCGCTCCTCGGGCTTGCTGGCGGGTTGCTGCAGGGCGGCGGTGACCCTCTCACGCAGGCGGTCGAGTCGGTGCTGGTTGATGCTGGCGTTGCTGGGTACCTCCATCGGCTCGATCGGTTGGCCCACCGCCCTCTCCAGGCCCCCGAGAAAGCGTCGCTCGCGCGGCGTAGGAAGAGGATCGCGTCACCGTTGCGACCGGCTCGACCTGTGCGGCCGATGCGGTGCACGTACGCCTCGCCGTCGAAGGGGATGTCGTAGTTGATCATCAGGCCGATGCGGTCGACATCAAGGCCC
>CAVYYO010000018.1:0-120104 GCA_963772735.1 uncultured cyanobacterium
CCGCCAGCCTGCTGGGCCTTGATCGCATTGGCGAGGCCTCCCCGCCGAAGCGAGCGGCCTGAGAACACCTGAGGCCTCCGGTGAGGTTTCCTCCACGGCCCTTGGCGATGCCTCCCTGTTGGAGTCAGGTCTGGAGTTCCCCGGGCTGGCGGTGGATCTCAAGCGGATCTGGACGCTCTGAGAGGGGAACCATGGATCCCCCGACGTGAAATGGCAATGCTGGGGTCCGTGAAGCTTCACGAGGTGGCAGTGGCAGCATGGGAAATTCTGGCAGGGCAGGGAGTGGAGAACAGTGCCCAAATCGTGGATGAATGTTCAGTATGGAGGTGCAAGTGCCGCTGCGACATCGATGCCGCTGAATGGCCGTTTCCTCAGGTTTCGTTTATCGCTCCGCCGTGATCGGCCGCGCCGCCGGTGGGGCATCGGGCTGCTCGCACTGGCCACCACGCTGCTGGCGCTTACGACGGCTGGTCTGCCTCTGGCGCAGGCCCAGGGGGTTCAGAGCACTTCGCCACTGATCAGGATCGATGCGTGGCTGGGCCGGGGGGCGGACCAGTGGCAGCGGGTAACGCTCTGGCTGCTGCTCGCCGGAGCGGGGATTGTCGTGGGGGCCATGCTGCTCCGAAGCACATGGCTGCTGTTCTGCTTTTGGCTGGCGCCCGCCCGCCTGTTGCGTCTGCGGGACTCCAACCAACGATTGAAGCTGACGTTCCTGGAGGAAAGCATTCTCCTAGACCCGATGACGCCCTTCCTCAAACAGCAACCACGGGTGCTGGATGCCTGGGTGGCGCAGAACACGAAAAAGGTGAAGGAATCCTTCGAGCAGCTGGAGGCCTGGAGAGAGCGGCGGATCCATGTGGATCTTCCCGTGAAGTTCAACGGTGAAACCAGGAAGATCAAGGCGGATGACCTGCCGATCGCGAGTCTGGGGGATGCAACCCATCTGGTGCTCATCACCGGTGTCGGAGGGGCTGGCAAGACCAGCCTGGCCTTCAGGCTCTGTTCCTGGGGGATGCAGTGCCGCCTGACGGCTTATCCGGTGCTGCCGGTGTTGATCGAGGAGGAGCTGGCGAAGGAGGAGACCCTGGCCGCCAGGGTGCGGCAACTTCTGACACGGGCCTGCGGCTTCAAGGAGGAAGAGCTGGGGCTGACATTTGTGGAAGCCCTGTTGAGGGAACGCCGGGTGATCGTGATCGTGGATCATTTCTCCGAGCTCTCTGGCGAGACCCGCAAGAATTTTGTGAAGAAACTCCCGATGGGCCTGGTGATCATCACCTCGCGGATGCAGGAGAAGGATCAATTCCGGCAGCAAACCGTCACCCGTCTGGAGCCGATGTCCATCGATGAGGATGATCTGCAGACATTCTTCAACGACTATCTCAGTGATCGCACAATTGGCGCCGAAGCGACGAAGATCACCGACTTCGAGAAGGATGCGGCACGCCAGCAGTTCCGGAAGATGATGGGCATCAAGAACATCACGCCTCTTCTGGCGAAGATGTATATCGAAGACTGGCTTGCCACCCGTGCCGCAGGCGCTTCTCTGCCGTCGGATGTTCATTCCCTGATGCTGCGCTACCTGCAGCGCCTCAACGAGGCCATTCCTGTCCAGGAACGGATGCCAACCGACTCAGTGCAGAGCGCGGTGCGCTGTCTTGCTCTGGCGAGCTTGGAACAGTCTCCGGAAGGGCACCACTCCTACACAGCCATAGAATTCGATCAGCGCCTGGCTCTGCAGGCCCTCAAGGAGCTGCAAGGGGCTGAACGGACTGACCATCGTGAAGAACCTCTGCAGATTCTTCGGTATCTGCGGGATCGTCTGGGAGTGATTTACCACAATAAACCAGGTGACGTTCATAACTACCGCTTTCTGCTTGATCCGTTAGCCGATGCGATGGCTGCCCAGCAGAAGCTTGAAGTCCTCCAACACGATGGTGGCTGGCAAAGCTTTCTTGAGAACCTGGAAAGGCGTCTAAATGAGCCTTGGCTGGAGGATCCGATCCTGGCCATGGCAGGTTTCCTCCAGTTCCTGGTGGATGCCTGCACCTACTACAGGCCAAAGTTCGCTCCGCAGGAGGAGTTCATGGTTCGTCTCCGCAAGCTGGCGAACGTTGATCCCCGGAAGGAGCAGGAGCTTCAGGATCGGCTCAGAATTCGCCGCCGGAAGCTGGACCTGATGGCATCGGAGACCAGCGAATGCCTGAAGGCCTTGGATGGGCTGAAGACCATGGCCCTTGAGCGGCGGGAGCTCCCGCAGGAGCAACGCAATCTCGCGCTGGAGCAGGAGGCGGTGCCCCTCGTCGAGGCCATGGCCCTCAATCAGGGCCAGCTCCCCGAGGTGCGCTGCCTTGCCGCCGAGACGCTCGGGGCGATCGGCGCCGGCGAACGGACCCTCAGGAGCATCCTTCATGACGAGCGACACCCACCTCCCATGCGCCGCAAGGCTGCCGAGGCGCTGGGCCTGCTCGGGGGCTCCCCGCAGGAGCTTGAGGAGCGCCGCAGGTTGCTCGAGGGAGTGCTCTCAGGCGAAGGGTTGACGGGGGAAATGGATCAAAAGCGCATCGATGCCGTGCTGCCCCTGCTGCAGGGGGTCTCCCGGGGATTGCAGCGGCTGGCGGCCCTGCAGGAGCTGCCGCGGTGGCAGTGGGGGCCTCAGCGGCTGCCCGGCCGGGTGGTGAAGATGCTGAGCCTCTCCTGCACCGCGGCCGGTGATCAGCCCCTGGCGATCACCACCAAGGTGGTGGCGGTGAAGGTGTGGCAACTGCCGCTGCCGGGGGGTCTCCCGTTGGAGCTGGTGGAGATTCCGGCGGGGAAATCGCGGATCGGTTCGCCTGCAGGGCGAATCGATGAAGAGGGTGAAGAGGAGGAGGAGGAGGGCCGCACGTTTTACGGCCATGCTCCGGAATGCGAAGGGAAAGATGTGGAAGCTCTGCGCTGGGTGACCACGCCGGTTTTCGCGATGGCCCGCTACCCCATCAGCCAGGCCCAGTGGCGGGCGGTGGCGGAGCTGGAGCGGGTGGACCGGGACATTTCCGCGGACCCCTCGACCAGGAAGGGCGCTGAACTGCCGGTGGAGACGGTGAGCTGGAACGATGCGTTGGAATGGTGTGAACGGCTGTCCGGTTTTCTCCTCCAACAGCTGGGGGAGGGGGCTCCAAGGGTGGCATTGCCCAGCGAGAGCCAGTGGGAGGTGGCGTGTCGCGCCGAGACGACCACTCCCTTTCACTTCGGTGCCACACTCGATGTGGGATGGGCGAATTACAGGGGGACTTACACCTATGGGTATGGGGAGAAAGGTGACTTTCTGAACAAAACCTCACCGGTGGGCTCCTACGGCCTCGTGAATGGCTGGGGCCTGGCAGACATGCACGGCAACGTATGGGAGTGGTGTGCGGATCTGTGGCACCCCTCGGCTGAGGGGTCACCGGAGGATGGCAGCGCCTGGGTGGTGCCCGATGCGCAACTCAAGGGGGAAGTGGCCACCTACAGGCTGCTGCGCGGCGGCTCCTGGTTCGACATCCCCAGGGCCTGCCGCTCGGCCTCCCGGAGCGGCGGCCCCCCGGGCGACCGCTTCTACAACCTCGGTTTCCGCGTCTGCTGTCTCCCCCCAGGATCATCTTCTTGATCCCTTGGTCCCTCAAGCCCTTTGCCCTTTTCGCCCTTTTTCCACAGGGTTTGGGGGGCGCAGCGCAATGGATCAAGCGCAGTTCACAGGTGGAAATCAACGGCACGGGGGGAGGGCCACGGGGAGGCCAAGCCCCCATGAGCCCCCCGCAACGGCGCAGGCACCGCGAACATTCTCTCCCCACGACCCCCATCGGCCGTTCGCCCACCCACTGCTCCCCTACAGATGGATCCCACCCTCCACCGGAGCAAGCCGATGCCCACCCCCAGCCGCGGCGAACTGCCAATCATCCAGGCCAGCATCGATCTGATCCGCTGGTTCGTGCCCCTGCTCAACGGCCTGCCCCGTGCCCACAAATTCGCCCTGGGTGATCGCATCACGGCAAACCTCTACGACCTGCTGGAGGGGTTGATGCAGGCCCGGTATTCTCGCCAGAAGCTATCCATCCTCGAACCCCTCGCCGCCCGCCTCGATCTGCTGCGCGT
Organism: uncultured cyanobacterium; assembly: GCA_963772735.1. Lineage (GTDB taxonomy): Bacteria > Cyanobacteriota > Cyanobacteriia > PCC-6307 > Cyanobiaceae > Cyanobium. The sequence goes on from CAVYYO010000018.1 coordinate 4,111, forward strand.
GCAGACCCGGCTGCTGCATGACTTCCAGCTGATCGACATGCGCCGCTACGAACACGCCAGCCGCCTGCAGGAAGTGGTGGGGCGGCAGCTGAGCGGCTGGCTGGGGCAACAACGCCGGCAGCCGGCCTGAAGCCAACAACCAGCAACCGGCAGGCTCGCGCCGATGAACCCCCTGCTTGATTTCTATCCCCGCATCACCAGCTTCTCCAATCTCTGGGCCGCCGCCCAGCGGGCCCAGCGGGGCAAGCGCTACCGCCCCGATGTGCTGGCCTTCAACCATCGGCTGGAAGCTGAACTCTTCCGCCTGCAGAGCGAGCTGCGCGCCTTCACCTACCAGCCGGGCCCCTATCGCCGCTTTGCGATCCGCGACCCCAAACCACGCACGATTTCCGCCGCCCCTTACCGCGACCGGGTGGTGCACCATGCCCTTTGCGCCACGATCGTGCCACCGCTGGAGCAGCGCTTCATCCGCACCAGCTACGCCAACCGGCGGGGATTCGGCAGCCACCGGGCCCTGCGCCGTTTCGCCCGCGCCAGCCGTGAGCATCGCTGGGTGCTCACCGCCGACATCCGCCTGTATTTCCCGAGCATCGATCACCGCCTCCTGCTGGAGCAGCTGCGGCGCGTGATCGGCTGCGAGGCCACCCTCTGGCTGCTCGAACGGATCCTGGCCAACGGCGCCGAATTTCCGGTGGCCATCGACGCCTTCGGCGGCGACACCCTGCTCACCCCTCTGGAGCGCCCCCGCGGGCTGCCGATCGGCAACCTCACCAGCCAGTTCCTCGCCAATCTCCATCTCGACGGTTTCGATCACACCATCCGCGCGTTGCCCGGCATCGAGGCCTATCTCCGCTACGTGGATGATTTCGCCCTCTTCGCCGACAGCCCCGAACCTCTGCGCCGGGCCCGCCAGCGGATCGAGCAGGAGCTGGCGGCGCTGCGGTTGCGGCTCCATCCGATCAAGAGCCAGATCCGGCGCACCGCCGATGGCGCCAGCTTTGTTGGGTTCTTCGTGCGGCCGGGCCGGGTGCGGCTGCGCAACCACAACCTGATCCGCGGGCGGCGGCGGCTGAAGCTCCTCAAAGAGGGTGTGGCCCGAGGCACTCGCACCGCCGAGGAGGCGCGGGCGTCGCTGCTCAGCTGGAACGCCCACCTGGCCCACGGCCACACGATCCGCCTGCGGCGCAAGCTGTATTCGGGTGTGCCCTTCGCTGCCGATCTGCCCTGAGGCACTTGCCCCTACGCTGCCTGTGGGCGGGTCGCCCAGCTGCTGCGCGGCGGCTCCTGGAACAACAACCCCAGGAACTGCCGCTCGGCCTACCGGAACGGCAACCACCCGGACAACCGCAACAACAACAACGGTTTCCGCGTCTGCTGTCTCCCCCCAGCACCCTTCACTGCCGGAGCCGCTGGATGGGAATCCAGCGGGAGTGCCCGAAGGGTCCAGACCCGTTCCGGTGATCGGCCGGCGCAGCCCGGTTGATCCGCACAGCGCCGGCGGGGCGGCACCCAGGCTTCGCGCCGGGGTCGGCCCCGTTTTTTCTGCTCGCCCCAATGGCACGGCACCCGTGCACAATGGCCCCCAAGGCACTCCCGGCGCCTGGCGCTGAGCCCCGACGCGATGACCACCGCCGCTCAGCGCCACCAGCTGTTCATCAGCTACAGCCACAAGGACAGGGCATGGGTGGACCGTCTGCGCACGATGATCAAGCCGCTGGAGCAGCGCCATGGCCTGGACCGCTGGGACGACAGCCGCATCCAGGCCGGCGATCTGTGGCGGGAGGAGATCGAGAAGGCCCTCGCCAGTGCCCGGGTGGCCCTGCTGCTGGTGAGCGCGGATTTCCTCGCCTCCGACTTCGTGACGCGGGAGGAGTTGCCGGAGCTGTTCCACGCCGCGAAGCAGGAAGGGCTGCGGATTCTCTGGGTGCCGCTGCGCCCCTGCCTCTGGAAAGACATCCCCGAAATCGAGCAGTATCAGGCGGCGATTCCTCCCGGCCGGACGCTCGCCCAGATGGCCGAGGTGGAGCAGGAAGAGGCGTTCGTGCAGATCGCCGAGGAGATCAAGAGGGCGTTTCAGGAGGAGGCCCAGCAGCGGGCGCTGGAGAAGGCGGAACAGGAACGGAAAGCCGAACAAGACCGCCAGGCCCAGGAGGAAAAGGAGAGTGAGCGGCGGCAGGCCGACCATCAACAGAACCTGCGGCGTTATGCGCAGGAATTCCGCCATGCGATCGAGGCCTTGTATCCCCTGGATGCGTTCGTGAGGGAGGGGCTGCAAGCTTTTCAGCAGCAGCTGAATCTCGGCGATGACGACGTGGCGCGGATCGAGGCCCCCCTGATCGCAGCGAAGGAAGAGCAAAGGCGGCTGGCGCAGCAGCAGGAGGCGGCCAGGGAACCAGCCGAGCGCCTGCGCAACCAGCCCGCCGGCGAGCCAGAGCTTCGGGGGCCATCGAATCGGCCTCGCCGGGCCCTGGCCATCCGAACGATCACAATCCCCACGGCGCGCATCGGCTCCCAGGGGAAGGGATTCTGGGGAGGGGAGCGTTGGAACGTGGATCGGAGCAGCGTCACCCTGAAGGTGTTCGAGGAGCCGCTTGCGGATGGGCTGACGCTGGAGCTGTTGGACATTCCAACGGGCAGCTTCACGATGGGCTCGCCGCCGGGGGAGGAGGGGCGCGATGTCTATGCGAAGTGGCCGGAAGATCTGAAGAAGGCTCTGGCCGTGGAGGAGGGGGAGGAGCGGGTGGATGTGGAAGACCAGCGGCGGGTGTCGGTGCCGGAGTTCCTGATGGGGCGCTTCCCGATCACCCAGGCCCAGTGGCGGGAGGTGGCGCGTTGGCCGCGGCGGGAGCGTGATCTGGATCCGAATCCCTCCCACTTTCTCGGTGATCAGCGGCCGGTGGAGCTGGTGAGCTGGCACGATGCGATGGAGTTCTGCCGCCGCCTCAGCGCCCGCACGGGCCGTGCTTACAGCCTGCCAAGCGAGGCCCAGTGGGAGTACGCCTGCCGGGCGGGGAGCTCCAAGCCGTTCCACTTCGGCGCCACCCTTAGCCCGGAGCTGGCCAACTACGACGCCAGCTCCGCCTATGGCGGCGGCCCCAAGGGGACGTATCGGCAGCAGACCACGGACGTCGGCACGTTTTCTGCCAATGCCTGGGGCCTGCAGGACATGCACGGCAATGTGTGGGAATGGTGCCTGGACCTGTGGCATCCCTCCCCGGCGGGAGGGCCAACCGACGGCAGTGCCTGGCTGGAGCCGGCGCCGGAACTGCCTGAGGGTGAGCGTGGACGCCGGCTGCTGCGCGGCGGCTCCTGGTACGACCATCCCCGGGTACTGCCGCTCGGCCTACCGGTACGGCGCACCGCCCGGACGACCGCAACTACGACATCGGTTTCCGCGTCTGCTGTCTCCCCCCAGGATCATCTTCTTGATCCCTTGGTCCCTCAAGCCCTTGGCCCTTACGGTTTTTTCTGGGGAAGCAGACTGGGGGCACCATCAACTCCATATCGGAAAACCATCGGCATGGTTCGATGAGGCGCCGTCAGGCGCCGAAAATCTACTGCCGTCGATCATTTTTCCACAGACGCACCGACGACGCAGCCCCTCATCGGCTGCCCTCCCCCATCCCCAGCACCTGGTTCCAAACCCTGAGCGGCCCCACGCGGCTTCGCTCGCCCGTAGGGAGTTCTGGTGGTCAGCAATGAAGTGGTCCGGCCCATGACGGGGGCCGGCGGTCATGCGACCTGACGCGAGGTAGCTGTCAGCTTGGCTGTCAGCTCGGCAGGAGCACACCTCAACCCTGCGGCTCCTCGGAGCGTTGATCCTCCTCGATCCATGGATAGCACGCCCCTGGCCTGTAATGGTCTGCCCCCGGCAGCCGCCCGCCCGGCACTTCCCTGAGCTCCAGTTCCTTCGGGTGGGGTTTGAGGCCCTGCACCACCCCGAAGATTTCCGGGTTGAATCCAAGCCCTTGCTTGTCTTGCTCCGAGACACGCTCCATCACCTCCGGCTCCAGCAGAAAGTCCAGATCCCAGAAAAAATCCCTGACGAAATCGACGTCGATCAGCAGCAGCTGCACATCGCCACAGGCGACGGGTTGGCCTGTCTCGAAGACCCGGTCGTTGTGGCACTCGATCTCATGATTCAGCACCTCGTGAAGGAGGAGGAAGTGAACGTCGCTGGGCATGAAAAGCTTCGGCGATCGATGGGCCAGCAGCAGTTTCCGCAGCTCCGCCAGCAGCTCTTCGCCATCGAAGAGTGCCGTCACCTGCTCTGAGAACAGCCACAGAGGCTCCGTGGCACCATGACCTCGGATTCCTCGCCATGGCCTGCGCCATCGCCGCGCGCAGCAGATCGATGGCGCCGGCCAGGGCGCTGTCGACGATGGCGTTGAACGCCGCATCGGGTTGGAACTGCCAGTTCAGCATGGGATTCGGTTCTGGGCGCGGGTGGGATCGGCGATCACCATCAAGCCTCCCAGGGCTGTCACTCCCCGCAGCGCTTCAGCACGGTGTGAATCACGACAGGAGCGATGCGGAAGTCACTGGCATGCAACGCGGAAAACACCGCTCGGGCCGAGGGGATCAGTCCCTTCTGGCGTGCCAGGCCGATCACCGCAGCGGTGCCGGCCACCGCCAGGCCATGCTCCCGGGCCACGGCTCGCCCGGCTCGCTCATCGATCAGCAGCAGGGCCGGAGCCTCCGCGGCCAGGGCCAGGCGAATGCTGGCGGCCTCCCCCTCATCGAGATCCGGCAGTTCGGGCCCCGCCGGGATGGAAGCGACGACGCGAAGCCACCCGGCCTCGATGGCCGCCCGGATCAGGGCCTCCTCGGCAGGGAAGCCTCCGGTGAGCACCTCATCGGCCACCACGGTCGGCACCAGCACGTCATGGAACAGCGCGTGCAGCCAGCTGAGGCCGTCGACACGGGCCAGGCCGGTCAGGGGGCTGGCGTCGCTGATGACGATTGCAGCCACTGCTCCAGGGTGTCGAGGTCGGCGCTGGTTTCGGCTTCCGTGAGTCGGATCACCGGGATCCCCAGGCGGGAGAGGTGGGAGATGAAGGCCGCCGTGCCCATCTGGGCCACGCGGGCGGCGCGGGCCAGGGAGAGTTCGCCATCACGGAACAGGGCGGTGGCCAGCGCTGGCCGCACACCCGGCGCTTGCAGCAGGCCGTCTTTGTCCAGGCCGATCAGCACGGCATCGGGGTGATCCCGGTTGAGCACCACCACCGTGTCCTGTCTGGCATGGCGCAGGGCTTCGGCGGGATTGTTCTTCAGCCCACTGATGCTCACGGCATGCATGGCCATCGCTCCAGGGATGATCCGATGGGAAGATCCTAAGGGTGACTGATCAGGGGCATCTGTCCTGGCAGCTCCAAAGGGGAGGCGCCGGGGGCAGGCAAGACCCATCAGCGCCAGCATGAAGGAACCCGGCCGCCCAGAACCCATCGCCATGACCCACGCCCCGAACGGGGTCCAGGTGCTGGAGGAGGGCACCTGCCGCCAGCTGCCGCCGTGCTGCCGCCCCGCCGGCCGCACGGGTGGGACACCTTCGCCTTCATGGCGGATCCGGACCGCTTCTGCCGCGACAACCTGAAGACCTGGGGGCCGATCTTCCGCACGGGCGTCTTCGGCGACAACCACTCCACGGAGGTGAGCCTGTCCCCCACCACGAACGCGATGTTCGGGGAGAACAGCCTCTGCTGCTGGGGGTGCCGATCGATGCGGGGGATGCAGGCGCGGCGGCCAGCCGTTTCCTCAGGTGCCGCAGGATTTCCTCGGCCTGATGCTGCACGGCCAGCGGGCCGATCCCGAGGGCCTGTGCACCGATGCGTTGATCGCCAACCAGTGCCTGCTGCAGCTTTGGGGCGCCCACTACGAAATCACCGGCCTGCTGGCCTCCTGGATGGTGCAGATCGCCCGCCATCCCGAGGTGCGGCGGCGGCTGGATCAGGAGCTGGCCGCTTCCCTGTCCGTCCCCGTCGAGGCGCGCACCCTGGAGGATCTGCGCCGCCTGCCGCCGTCCTCCACCGCCACACGCCGGCTGACCCGCCCGGTGGTGATCCACGGCATGTTGCCGAAGAAGGGCTGGGGCCTGATCGCCGAGCCGCGCCTGGTGCACGGATGGGAGCGCCTCTACCCCGACCCCGGCCGCTTCGATCCGGAACGGTTCCTGGGCGGGGCCGCGGAGGATCGCCGCTACACCTTCATTCCCTTCGGCGGTGGCGTGCACGCCTGCCTGGGGGCCCAGCTGGCCATGACCGTCACCCGTGTCTTCGCCCTCCACGTGCTGCGGGCCCTCCGGTGGGAGGGGCAGGGGCAGCCCCGCTTCGATCAGTTCCCGCTGCGGAAGGTGAAGCCCGGCGACCGCCTGCGGCTGCAGGTGTTGGAGGGGGCTCCGGCGGCCCAATTCCGCGGCCTAGATTGGGGTCTGAATGGCGCAGGGCTCCATGCTCACCCTGCCCCGCACGCTTCAGCTCACCCCGGCGCAGTTCGCCGCAGTGTGCGCTGCGAACCCGGAGGCAGTGCTCGAGCTCGAGGCCGATGGCACCCTCCTCGAGAGGACCCCCACCGGCGGCAGTACGAGTGCCCGCAACCAGGCCCTTGGGGCCCTGTTGTGGCAGGCGATCGAGCGGAGCCGGCTGCCGCTCATGCTGTTCGACAGCTCCGGCGGCTTCCTGCTGGCCGACGGCTCCGTGCGCAGCCCCGATGCCAGCGTGGTGCGGCTGGATCGCTGGCAGGCCCTGAGTGAGCAGGAGCGCGACGGCTTCCCGCCGCTCTGCCCGGATCTGGTGGTGGAGCTGGCCAGCCCGTCGGATGCGCCGGAGGTGCTGCGGCGGAAGCTGGCCGCCTACCTCGCCAACGGCGCCCGGCTGGGCTGGCTGCTGCTGCCCCAGACCCGCTCGGTGGAGGTGTGGGAAGCCGGCTCGGTCGAGCCCCGGGTGCTCAGCGATCCGGCGCGCCTCGAGGCGGGCCCGGAATTCCCTGGGCTGGGGATCGATCTGCAGCGGATCTGGCAGGTCTGAACCCCGTGGAGCAGAAGCAGGCACTCAAGAAAGTCGCCCTCTCCGTTCGGGAAGCCCTGTCGTCTTCCTCGCCCACGGCTTCGGCGCAAGAGATCTCCAACACAACCAGTGCAGAGGGCTCAGCGCCCCCCGTTCCCACCACCTCTTCGACCACTCCCACCAGCACATCGCCACCAGACCCCTCAACGACGGCAGAGGTCAAGGCCAGAGCCGCGAGCGAGAAGGCGATCGAGGCTGCCGAGAACGCCGGTGTGGAACCACCGGACCTGGAGCCTCTGGCGGTTGAGGCGATGCCGAGGAAAGGCCTGGCCAGGAAGGCCGATGGCACCCCAACCAAGAAGACTCAGCGCAACATCACTGACCCAGACAGCCACCTCATGCAGTCCGCCGGGTCTTATCTGCCGGGATACAACTGCCAGGTGGCGGTGGACAACGACCACCAGGTGATCGTGGCGGTGGGCGTGAGCAACCAACCGCCGGATGTCGAGCATCTGGGGCCCATGCTGCAGCGCATCGACGCCTACATCGCCACCGGCCGGCTCCCCCATGGCCCGCAAGCTGAGAAGCAAGAAGGGACGAGCGATCTACGCCCAATGCAAGGCCATCGTGGAGCCGCCAGGGTCAGCCAGTCCGAAGTTCGCTGCGATCGCTGGACCGGTGCTCTACGGGCAACAAACTCCCAGTCCAATGTCGCGAGGGCTCGATTCGATCCGTTTCCAGGAGGGGATCATCCAGGTACCAGGTGGATCGGGCACAGGGGTCCTGCCGCCCCTGCCAGTCTTCGATCCGCGCTCAGCAGGGGGCAGCCGAGCGCCTCCGCCAGAGCCACGTAGGTGGCGTCGTAGGCGGTGAGATTTTCTCTCAGACCCCAGATTCGAAACAGCAGACCCGTACTTCTGTGCTGCCGGATCCCGAGATGGGCCAGCGTTTCGATCATGGCCTCGGCCCGGTGCTGATCCAGCCGGCCTGCCAGGTTCAGGTGCCGCAACACCGAAAGCACTTCCCCATCCACCAGATGGGGTGCATGGACCGGCTGCGAGGACAGGCTCTGCCGCGCCGGCCCATCGTTGAGGAGGGCGGCCACCACGGCGGAGGCATCGGCCACGATCACCGGGCCTCCCTCTCCGCGTGGAGGGCGGCCACGATGTCGCCGGAGGGCACGCCCAGGTGGGGAAGGGCGGCCAGAAGCTCGGCCGCATTCGCCCGCCTGGAGGCCTCGGTGAGTTCCCTCACGGCGAAGGAGCTGAGGGGCAGGCCCGCCTCGGCCGCCAGCCGCTCAAGCCGCTCGACGACGTCATCCGGAACGTTGCGAAGGTAGAGCGTTCGCATTTTGATGGCTGTGTGCTTGCAGGATGCCAACAACGTAGCCACTCAGGATGGTTCAGCCTGGATTCGCCCCTTCGACTCAGGATTCCGTGGGGAACGACAGCGCCGGACCAGGGAGCCTGATCGGCTTCGGCAGTGAGATCACCGGCGATCCCCGGCTGGCCGGCGAGCGCGAGTGGCTGGTCACCAATGGCCTGGGCGGCTACGCCATGGGCACGGTGTTGGGGGCGCCCAGCCGCAGCTATCACGGCCTGCTGATCGCGGCCCTGAGCCCACCGGTGGGGCGCACCCTGCTGGTGAGCCGGCTGGAGGTCTCGGTGGCGGCGCCCGACGGGAGCCTGACCTCCCTTGGGCACCGCCAGATCGAAGCCTTCGCCCTGGAGGGCACCGTGCCCTGCTGGCGCTACGCCGTGGCCGACACCCTGCTGGAGAAACGGGTCTGGATGGCCCAGGGGGCCAACACCACCTATGTGAGCTTCCGGCTGGTGCGCGGCGCCGGCCCCCTCGAGCTCATGCTGACGGCCTTTGTGCAGCTCCGCTCCCACCACGGGGGGGGGCTGCCCCTGGCGGCGGAAGGCGGCGTCGGGGCCGGGCGGTGCTCACCTCTTCCGACCCGATCGAAACCTCCAGTGCGCTCGAGAGCGGCGACGACCTCTCGATGTCCACCCGTTTCCTGGTGGAGGGCATCCGCACCGGGGGCGGCGGATCGGGAGCAGCGGGGTTTCGTGGATGCGGAAGACCTGCATACCTACGTGAGCCGCCGGGTGGTGGAGGCGGCTCCCGCGATGACGCCCCAGTGCATTCCCACCCGGGAAGGCCATCGGATCGTGGTGTGCAAGGTGAGGCGCGACCCCACGGTGGCCTACCGGCAGGAGGTGGAGAAGCGCGTTGGGGAGAAGGGCGGTGTGATCTCGCCGGCCGGGCGGGCCCTGCTTGACGACCCGAAGCGGGAACTGGCCCTGCCGCAGCCCGCCGCGGAGGCGATCGAAGCCGAGGTGCTGCAACCCTTCCGCGCATACGCCGAGAAGCTCAGCCGCTATCAACAGGCCCTCGAGGCCCTGGCGGCCGTCCTGCCGGCACCCGGCGCGCCCCTGTCCCCCGTGGATCAAGAGGAACTCGCCCTGCGCGAGAAACGCTTCAAGCTGCGGCGCTCGGATAAGGAGGCGCTGCATCGGCGGCTGGGGATTTCTTTCGGTGAGCCGGAAGCCGCACTCTCCACCAGAGATGCGGATCCGCCGGCTGCATCGCCGATCCTCCCGCCACAGGAGGGGCCCTCCGCTGCCGGAGGTAGATCCCATGACCCGGAGGCCAGGACTCCAGCGCTGACCGAAGGAGCCGATCGCAGCCATTTCGGCCCACTGGAAACGGCCACCCTTCGACGTGCCGGTTCCTCCTGGGAGATCCAGCGCCGGCTGATCGACACCTGGGGCTTTCGGGAACCGCTGGCGGAGGGCGTGGGACTGGAGCTGGTGGCGATCCCGGCGGGATCCTTCCTGATGGGATCCCCCGCCGATGAGCCGGAGCGCGCCGGCAAGGAAGGGCCCCAGCATGAGGTGCAGCTGGAGGGGTTCTTTTCGGGGCAGACCCCGATCACCCAGGCCCAGTGGCAGGTGGTGGCCGGCTGGAGGAAGGTGCAGCGGGATCTGGATCCCGATCCCTCAAGGTTCAAGGGAGCGAACCGCCCTGTGCAGAAGCTGAGCGGGTTCGAGGCGGTGGAGTTCTGCCGCCGCCTGAGCCGCCTCGGCCACAGCCCCCTCTGGGTTTCAGCGGCCTGCTGCGCTGGGCGTGCTGCCCCGGATGGCGTTGGCCCTGGCCTGCAGCGTGATCGGGCCGCCGCCGCCCGCTTGCAGTCGCTCCTGCAGGTGCCGGCGGAAGCGCTGACGATCCTCCTCGCCCATGGTCGCCAGAGCCTGTCCGGCGCTCGGTCCGGCGAGCAGGATGCCCCAGAGCTCCTCGAAGCCGCTGAAGGTGCGCTCCACCGCGAAGGTGCAGGTCTTGATGTCGCCCAGGCCGGCGGCCGTCCAGAGCTGCTCCATCACGTCGAGACGGGAGGCCTCCGGACGGGGCGCCATGGGGGTGGCGATGCCTAACTCCTCCAGGGCGGCGCGCACGCCCTGGTAAGGGAAGCCGCCGGAGTCCATGTCCCAGGCGTAGGCCGCCACCGTCCCCCCTGGGGCCACCACACGCGCCATCTCGGCCACACCGCGGCCGGGATCGGGCACGAAGAAGATCACCAGCGGCATCACGGCGGCATCGAAGGCATCGGCGGGAAGCGGCAGGGCCATGGCGTCCCCTTCCTGCAGATCGGCCGTCACCAGGAGCGGCTGCTCGCGGGCGAAGGCGAGCTGGGCGCCGGAGGGGTCGATGCCGCACAGCGAGAGGGGCGCGCAGCGGCGGGCGATCAGCTGGGTGAAGGCGCCGTTGCCGCAGCCCACGTCGAGCCAGCGCAAGCCGGCAGCGGGAGCGATCCAGTCGAGGAACGCCTCGCCCACCAGCCGGCTCCAGACCCCCATGAAGCGGTCGTAGCCGGCGCCGTCGGTGAAGCGGATCGGTTCAGCCGTCATCCTGCTGCCGGGTGCCGGAGGGAATCAGCCTGGCAGGGCAGGGTGGATGGCCATCCACCGACGGGGGCTTCAAGGCTCTCCTGAGGATCATCTGCGCACCTGCCGTTACCTTTCGGAACGCCCCGGGGATCAGGCCCGGCGAGCAGCGGGCACAATGGAGATGATCCTGGTGCTGGCATGGCGATGGCCGAAGGCCTCCGGCTCACCCTTGCGATCGAGCCGGACTCAGGCGAGGGAGAGACCGCTCCTGAGGCGGACGCGGTGGATGCGTTGCTGAGCGAATTGATCGCCGATCTCAACAGCATCGAATCGGTTCGAGCCCAGGAGGCTTCTGCGGAGGCTCCGGAGGGAACCAAGGCGGTGGGGGCGTTCCTGCTGGGGGTGCTGCAGGCGGAGGTGAGCGTGGAGAACGCCCTCAAGGTGGTGCGCTTCCTCAAGACGAGGTTGCTGGATGGTTCACCCCAGCCACCGATCCGCCTCAGGCTGGCGCGCACCAACGCCGATGGCAGCGTCACGGCGGTGGAGCTGGAGGGGGCCGCGGCGGATCAGGAGGCCATGGAGGCGTAGCTGAGCCGGCTGGAAGCGAGCGTGGAGACGCTGGGGCGCCTGAACTGAGATGGCGCAGAAGCGGGCGCTGCTGATCGGTGTGGGGTCCTACGGCGAGGGCCTGGCGCCGATCCCCAGCGCGCCGCGGGATGTGGAGGCCCTGGCGGAGCTGCTGCGGGCACCGCAGCTGGGGGGATTCGATGCCGAGGCGGTGCGAGGTGCTGAAGGATCCGGGCCGCACCGAGATGGAAACGGCGGTGGAGGCCCTGTTCGCCAACCGGAAAGCGGACGATCTGCTGCTGCTCTACTTCTCCGGCCACGGCCTGCGCGATGAAAAGCGCCAGCTGTTCCTGGCCTGCCGAGAAACCAGCAAGGTCATGGAGGGCCCGGCGCGGGGGCGCCTGCGCCAGGCCACCGCCCTGCGGGCCCGCACGCTGCAGGAGTACATGCAGGCGAGCCCGTCGCAGCGGCAGCTGGTGATCCTGGATTGCTGCTTCAGCGGCGCCATGGCGATCGGCATGACGGTGAAGGATGAGGGCCGCATCGATCTGGCCGAGGCGCTGGGGGGCGAGGGCCGCGCGATCCTCACCTCCTCGGCGGCCACCGAACTGTCAGCGGCGGGTGAGGCCGTGGAGGGGGGTCCCCTCCGGCAGCGGCGAGGACCTGTCGGCCTACACCCGCTTTCTGGTGGAAGGCATCCGCACCGGCGCGGCCGATCGGCTGCAGCGGGGCTTGGTGGACGCCGAGGACCTGCATGACTATGGGAAACGGCGCCTCGGCGAGGTGAATCCGGCCCAGACCCCGGAGTTCTACCCCACCCGCACCGGCCACAGCATCGTGGTGAGCCGGGTCCCCCGCGATCCCACGGTGACCTACCGCAAGCAGCTGCAGGAGCTGGCCGAGGAGCGCCATGGTGCCATCTCTCCGGCCGGGCGGATCCTGCTCGACGACCTGCAGCGGGAACTGGGTCTGCCGCCAGCGGAGGCGGAGCGGATCGAGGCCGAGGTGCTGCAGCCCTGCCGCGACTACGACGACAAACTGGGGCGCTACCGGCAGGCGCTGGAGGCGATGGTGGCCGCCCTGCCCAGCCACGGTGCAGCCCTTTCGCCGCTGGACCGGCAGGATCTGGCCCTGCTCGAGAACCGTTTCAAGCTGCGGGGTGAGGATGTGGCGGGGCTGCATCGGCGGCTGGCAATCCGCGTTGACGCCGGGGAGGCCGACGCAGGGGGAAAACAGGCGGCGGCTGAGGTTCCTCCCACCGGCACCACCGCTCCAGCTGAGCAAGGTGGTGCGCTGGCGGCCATTCAGGTCAGCCACGGCTGGCTGGTGAAGGAGGGCGATCGCTGGCAGGTGAAGACGAAGCCGGTGGAGGTGCAGGGCTACCAGGAGGAGCTGGCGCCGGGGGTGGCGATCACGATGCTGCGGATCCCGGCCGGAACGTTTCTGATGGGCTCGCCAGCGCAGGAGCAACAGCGGCGGGACCACGAAGGCCCTCAGCATGAGGTGAAGCTGCGGGAGTTCTTCCTGGGCCAGACGCCGATCAGCCAGGCCCAGTGGCAGGAGGTGGCGGGTTGGGAGAAGGTGGAGCGGGATCTGGATCCCGATCCATCCAGGTTCCAGGGCCCGAATCGCCCCGTGGAGCGGGTGAGCTGGCATGCGGCGGTGGAGTTCTGCCGCCGCCTGAGCCGCCGCACAGGGAAGCGGTATGGCCTGCCGAGCGAGGCCCAGTGGGAGTACGCCTGCCGAGCGGGCACCACCACCCCGTTCCACTGCGGCGAAACGCTCACCGCGGAACTGGCCAACTACGACGCCAGCTCCACCTATGGCGATGGCCCCAAGGGGACGTATCGCCGGCAGACCACCGATGTGGGCAGCTTTCCCGCCAACGCCTGGGGCCTGCAGGACATGCACGGCACTGTGTGGGAGTGGTGTGAAGACCACTGGCACGGCGGCATGCAGGGTGGTCCCAGGGATGGGACGGCGTGGATCGACCAGGGGGCCTCGGCCGGCGCAGCAAGGCTGCTGCGCGGCGGTTCGTGGGGCGGCTTCCCCGGGAACTGCCGCTCGGCCTGCCGCAGCTTCTACCGCCCCGACTTCGCCAGCAGCCTCATCGGGTTCCGCGTCTGTTGCCTCCCCCAGGACTGATTCTTTACACTTGATCCCTTAGACCCTTTCCACTTCAAAAACTTTTTCTCAGGGGGAAAAGAGTGGAATCCCTCAACGAAGTTAACGTCTTCGGCAGGTTCGATCCGGCCCCGTGAGGCGCCCGAAAGTTGTTTCCAATCCTCCACGTTTTCCACAGGTGACGGAGTGGAGCCCATCCCATCCCTGGAGCCCACCCGAATGCCCACCCCCAGCCGCGGCGCAGGGCCGATCCTCCGGGCCGCGATCGATCTGATCCGCTGGTTCGTTCCCCTGCTCACCGGTCTGCGCCGCTGAGCGAAAGCCCTGGGCGATCGCATCACAGCCAATCTCCACGACCTGCTGCGCCTCCAGACCCTGCTGCTGCATCACGTTCAGCTGATCCACATGCGCCGCGACGAACACGCCAGCCGCCTGCAGGAAGCGGTGGGCCGGCAGCTGAGCGGTTGGCTGGGCCAGCAACGCCGACAGGTCGCGTGATCGCCCCAGGTCGCAACCACGCTCCTTGGCCAATGAAACAGCTTCTTGATCTTTATCCCCGCATCACCAGCTTCTCCAATCTCTGGGCCGCCGCCCAGCGGGCCCAGCGAGGCGAGCGTTACCGCCCCGATGTGCTTTCTTTCAACAGCCGCCTGGAGGCTGAACTCTTCCGCCTGCAGTGCGAGCTGCGTGCCTTCACCTACCAGGCAGGCCGCTGTCGCCGTTTTCAGATCCGCGACCACGGACCGCGCACCATCTCGGCCGCTCCCTACCGCGCCCGGGTGGTACATCACGCCCTCTGCGCCGGGATCGTGCCGCCGCTGGAGCAACGCTTCATCCGCACCAGCCTGTTCCTGGCCAATGTCCATCTCGAAGGGTTCGATCACACCATCCGTGCGTTACCCGGCATCGAGGCCTATCTCCACTATGTGGATGATTTCGTCCGCACCGCCGACGGTGCCAGCTTCGTGGGTTTCTTCGTGCGGCCGGGCCGGGTGCGGCTGCGCAACCACAACCTGCTGCGCGGTCGGCGGCGGCTGAAACGCCTCAGCCACGCCGTCGCCACGGGGGCCTGCTCCATCGAGGAGGCAAGAATCCCGCTGCTCTGCTGGAACGCTCACCTGGCCCACGGCCCCACGATGCGCCTGCGGCGCCGGCTGTTCGCGGGGGTGCCCTTCGCCGAGGGGTTGGCTGACTAGGCGGGAAGAGTGCGCCACCGAAAACCTATTAGAATTATTGGCAAGAATCCTCGTGGCTGCATGGCCAACCGCTCCATCAGCATCTCCCTGGATGAAGCCCTGCTGGCGGAGATCGACGCGCAGGGCGCCAATCGCTCGGCCCTGGTGAACGAGGCCCTCAGGTTCTGGCTGGCCCGCCGCCGTCTGGCGGCGCTCCAGGGGGCCTATGCCGATCTGGCCGTTCTCGAAGGAGGTGATCTCGCCGCCGCCGGCGATGCCGCCGCCGCCATGGCTCTGGACGCCATCGATGGCTGAGCGAGGCCGCTTGTACCTCTGGCCCCGCAACCGCAGTTTCGGCGACAGCAAACCCCGTCCCGTCCTGGTGATCGCACCGGATGCCGCCACCAGCCGCAGTCAGCGCTGGGTGGTGCTCCCCTTGAGCACCGATCCACGCCTGGAAGGAAATCCGCTGGCTTTCCCGGTGGACCCCTCCCCCACCAATGGGCTGCGGCAGAGGAGCTACGTCATGACCTGGCTTCCCACCACTGTTGTTGCCGATCAGCTCGAGGGCCCACTAGGCCGTTTCGCCAGCTCTCAGCTCGCCATGGTGCTGCGGAGCCTGGCGGAAGCTCTGGATCTTCAGCAGCTGGAGCCCTGGCAGGAGGATCCCTGAAATCGTCCGACAGTTTTCCGGACCGGCCGGTTCCTTCAGCGTGATCCTGGGCGGGTCACCCAGCTGCTGCGCGGCGGCTCCTGGAACACCAACCGCAGGAACTGCCGCTCGGCCAGCCGGAACAGCAACCACACGGACAACCGCAACAACAACAGCGGTTTCAGCCCACCGACACCGGAGTCGGAGGCCTCTCTCTGGCGACCACCCGCTCCACCAGTTGGTGGAGAACCCCATGGGTGAAGCCCCGGGAGTCGTGCAACAGGAGCTCGAAGGCTTCCGTGCTGAGCCAGAACAGGTGCAGGCCCTCCCTGCCGGCGATCACATCCGCGGAGCGTGGGTCTCCTGTTATCACACCCATCTCCCCGAGGAGCTTGCCTTGGCCGATGGGAATCGGCTCACGATCCGACACCAGCACCAGGGCCTCGCCGCGGATCACAACGCCCAGTCCGTCGCTGCGATCTCCCGCCTTCATGAGCATCGATCCCTGCGGCCATTCGCGCACGTCTCCCTTCGCCGCCACCTGCAGCAGACCGGCCGGAGGCAGGTCCTCGAACAGGGAGCAGCGGGCCAGCACGGGCAGTTCCGCGATGGCATCGCTGCTTCCATTGCGGCGCATCGCCTCGAGAAACGCTGAGCTGGCCAGGCCGATGCGGGGATGGCTGAGCCGGTGGGGGACATGGTCGGGAAACCGCGCCCGCTCCACCATCAGCACCCACCCGGCCGTATCGGGATCCGGATCCCTCCAGAGCAGATCAAGGGCTTCCGCCAGGCTGGCAGGGGCCAGGGTGGCGACCTCCTCCGGGGACTCCAGCGGCGCGGTGTGCCGGCGGGGTTCGAGTTCCTCCGCCAGGCACTGATTTCGAATCTTCAGGGCACGGGCGAGGGGACGTAACAGCGGGTCGCCAAGCGCGTGCCGCTCCAGCAGGCTCTGCAGTTCACGCGCCCGGTTCAGCTGCTGCCATCGCTGCCGCAGCCGCTCCTGGAGCTGGGGAGATTCAGGACCCAGACCCTTCAGCACGCGGTCCCATTCCGCTGGATTCACCCCGCTGCTCAACCGAATCTGTTCCAGGCGTTCGCGCTGGGGGTCAGAGAGGGTGTCCGGATCCAGCAGCTCCATCCCCGCCACCTGCATGAGCTCCTGGAGGGATTCCCGAGCCACCTCCTCCCGCAGGTCCTGCCGCTGGCGTTGCAGGCCATCGATCTGCAGCAGTCGTGGTTCCCGTTCCGACAGCTGACGCACCACCGCATGGTGATCCTGATCCTCCAGTTTGAGGCTCTGCCGCAGTTCCTGCAGCTGCAGCGAGGATTCCGCACGTGAGATGCGCCCTTTGCGCAGCAGATCTTCCATCACCCCCCGATAGATGTCCCTGGCCTGGTGCAGACCCAGGGTGGGGATCGCCTTGGCAAGGGTGAAGATCTCCAGGGCGGAGAGATCGTCGAGCCGGCGGTGGTCCAGCACCTGGCTGAGGTTGGGCAGCTTGGCCAGCTGACGACGCAGGCTCTCGCTGGTGCTCTCGCGACGGTAGGTGTCCTCCTCCCGCCACCAGCCGCGCCACAGCCAGGCGGCGGTGATGGTGGCCACGGTGAACGCCACGAGGCGCTCGCCCACCATCCCGGCGAACCCGAACACGTTGCTTTTGAAGAAGAAGAACAGATTGACGGCCAGGACGGTGGCCAGCAGCCGGGTCCGGTGGCTGGCGATGGCACGCTGATGCATCGGATCGCCCTCCCCGAGGCGACGTTCGAGCCAGCGGCCCACACCTCCCAGCAGCCAGCTGGAGAGGCCGGCCGCCGCCGCCAGGGCCAGGGGGATTCCGATCAGTCGCGGGATGGCGAACGGCCCGATCTCGACGAAGGGTTGGAGCGCCAGGGCCGGCAGACGGGTGTCGAACGAAAAAGCGCCACTGTGCAGATAGCCGTAGGCGTCCTCCGGATCAGGGCTGGTGGCCAGGATCAGCAGGTAGAACCCGAGCACCACACCGGGGTAGGAGGTCCAGGCCCATTGCAGGCCGCGCTTGCCGGAGAGGCTCTTCCAGTAGGCGCGTTCCGCGTCGATGTCGATGCAGGGGGTGCTGCAGGCCACACAGGCGCTGACTTCGGCCCCTTCCGGTGAGAGGGTGCGGCACATGGACTGGGTGGTGCGCGTGCTGGCGCCGATGTGGGCGGGAGAGCCCAGCAGGCCCCTGGGGCCGGTGATCACCGCCTGCACCGGGCCCAGCGGACAGAAGTACTGACACCAGGATTTCCCCGCATAGGCCCAGCCCACCACCAGCGCGCCCAGCAGGGCGACAAGACAGAGGATGGCCAGCGCCGGACCGTTGCTGTTGGCCACCAGCAAGCGCACGCTCAGGCCGGCCAGCAAGAGGCACCATTGCAGCTGAATATGGTGCCTGCCCAGCCAGGAGTTGGGATCAACGCTCACCAGGCGCCGCTTGCCCCCTGGTCCTTTCCGTGTGCGTTGAAGTCCAAGGGCGCCGGAGAGCTGGGAGACGAACGACAGCGGACAGATCCTTCGCCAGAGCTCGTGGCTGATCACGATGCTGAGCAGCACCAGGGGCAACACCAGATTCCAGAAGAGGTTGTTTCCCGGCCCACCGCCGCAGAAGTCGGCCCCTTCACAGGGACGCCCTCCAGGCAGGGGATCCGGGCCGGGAAGCAGCAGTGAGGTGATCAGCAGCAGCCACCCGGTAATCAGGAACCAGCGAGCCAGCCGCGTCTGACGTTCAGGCCAGAGATGGAAGTTCAACATGCTGAATCTCCCCCAGTGGATCGATTGTGGGCCGGGTGTTCTTTCACGCCTGATTTCCCCTGACAGCGCCGCGGCAGATGGATGACAGTTGGCAGGGACAGCGCTGACAACCCCATCACCCCTCAGCCGGGCCCGGGGGGAAGATGGTGCACCGAAGCCCCTCAGCGGCTCAGTGATGGTGGTTCACTTCGGCAGTGAGATCTGCGGCGACCTGCGGGTGGCTGAACAGCGGGAGTGGCTGGTCACCAACGGGCTGGGCGGGTATGCCATGGGCACGGTGTCGGGGGCACCCAGCCGCAGCTACCACGGTCTGCTGATCGCGGCCCTGACTCCGCCGGTGGAGCGGACCCTGCTGGTGAGTCAGCTGGAGGAGCGCGTCGGCTCTGGTGGTCACACCTGGGATCTGGCGACCCATCGCTGGGCAGATGGCAGCATCCACCCCCACGGTCACCGCCAGATTGCCTCGTTCGCCCTGGAGGGCACCGTGCCCCGCTGGCGCTACGCCGTGGCCGACGCCCTGCTGGAGAAGCGGGTGTGGATGGCCCAGGGGGCCAACACCACCACCGTGAGCTATCGGCTGGTCCGCGGCGCCGGCCCTCTCGAACTCACGCTCATGGCCTGGGTGCAGCACCGCTGCCACCACGGCGGCGAGCGGCCGGAGCTGGGCCTGGAGCCGCTGGCGAGGGGCCTGCGGCTGCGGCCCCGGAACGGGGCGCCGTTTGTGCTGGTCAGTGATCGGGGCCGGTGGTGGCTGGAGGATCCGCCGTGCTGGGAGGAGGGGGTGCCGCTGGCGGTCGAAGCCGAGCGGGGGTTGGCGAGCACGGCTGAGCACCTGCGGGCGGCCAGGCTCACGGTCACGCTGAGTGAGGAATGCCCTGGCCTCACGGTGGTGGCCAGCACCTCGGAAGCGCCTTCCCTGGATGGGGAACGGGCCCTGGCGGAACGCCAGGCCCATGAAGCCCGGCTGCTGCAGGGCTGGGAGTCGGCCCAACCCGCTCTGGCGTCGGTGGCACCCGCCTGGATCCGCCAGCTGGTCCTGGCCGCCGATGCCTTCCTGGTGGACCGCCCGATGGGAGGCGATTCCTCCGCCTCACCCGGGCCGATGGGGGCCTCACTGATCGCCGGCTATCCCTGGTTCAACGACTGGGGCCGCGACACGATGATCAGCCTGGCGGGCCTCACCCTGGTGACAGGTCGGGTCGAGGTGGCCGAGCGGATCCTGCGCACCTACGCCGCCAGGGTGAGCCACGGTCTGGTGCCCAACCGCTTCCCCGATCGGGCCGATGGGCCCCTGGAGCAGGCGTACTACAACACGGTCGATGCCACCCTGTGGTTCTTCCGGGCCCTGGAGGAGCACCGGGCCGCCAGCGGCAGCGACGCCCTGATCAGGGAGCTGTTTCCCCTGCTGGAGCAGATCCTCGGGCTCCACCTGGCAGGCACCTGGTTCGGGATCCGCATGGACCCGGCCGATGGTCTCCTGACCGCCGGGGAGGGAGAAACCCAGCTCACCTGGATGGATGCCAAGCCCGCCGATCGGGCCATCACCCCACGCCACGGCAAGGCGGTGGAGGTGAACGCCCTGTGGGTGAATGCCCTGCGGTCGATGGCGGGTTTCGCCCGCTCGGCGGGGGCTGATCGAGGCCGCTGGCAGGAGCTGGCGGACCGGGCCGCGGCGGGTTTCCAGCGCTTCTGGAACCCGCGGCTGGGCTTCTGTTTCGATGGGATCGACGGGCCCACCGGAATCCCCGATGCCAGCCTGAGGCCCAACCAGCTGCTGGCCCTGTCGCTGCCGGAGCCGCTGCTGGGCGAGGACCAGGCCGCTTCCGTGCTGCGGATCTGCGGCCAGCGCCTGCTCACCCGCCATGGGCTGCGCACCCTGGATCCGGCCGATCCCCTCTACGTGGGCGATTACGCCGGCGACGTGCAACGGCGGGACCTGGCCTACCACCAGGGCACGGTCTGGCCCTGGTGGCTGGGGCCCTTCACCCGGGCCCATTACCGGCTGCATGGGGATCGTGCTGAGGCCCTCTCGTTCCTGGAGCCCATGGCCCATCACCTGGCCGCGGCGGGGCTGGGCAGCATCAGCGAGATCTTCGATGGCGATGCCCCCCACAGGCCCCGGGGCTGCATCGCCCAGGCCTGGTCGGTGGCCCAGGTGCTGGAGGCCTGGACGGCCATCAGTGGGGCAAAGGTCCGTGGTGGAGCCCCGAGGCCTCTTCGCCGCTGACCACGGCAGGGTGCAGACAGGCACCTGCCAGCTTCGCAACCGCAGACGTTCCGGTCCCCGGCAGAGGTCGGAAATGCCGGAGGCCGGATCACCGCCGTCGGGCTTCTCGAAGGGTCCGAATCTGCCGAGTTCTCGGCGAGATACGGCGCCGTGGCGCATCAGACCTGTGCACCTTGGCGTCGCCCTCCCGGCCGAGGCGCAGGACGTTGCCCTACCGGGACGCGATCTGGCCGCCGGGTCTGGAGAAACTCAGGGTGATGAGGAGGGTGTTGCCGACAGGCTCGTTCACCCAGAACGCCATCTGCCCTGCTGATCAGCCGCTTCCCTCCAGAGCACCCAGCCCACCTCCAGCGGTGCCTGGGCCTGGATGCCCTGCCCAGCCTGGCCGACCGGCAATGGCAGCTCGATTTGCAGGCGGTGGAGGGGGTGCCGGCAGTGTTCCGGACGCCCACCTCACTGCGGTCGGGGAACGGGTGGAGGGCCGGCCCGGTCCATGATGGCGCTGGCTTCCGCCCGCCCAGGACCAGGCATGAGGGTGTTCACCGTATTGGCGCTGCTGATCGCCCTGGCGGCGATGGTGTTCGCGCTGCAGAACTCCACGGTGGTGGCGGTGCGCTTCTTCTCCTGGCAGGCCAGTGAGTCGATGGCACTGGTGATGCTGCTCAGCTTCTTCCTGGGGGTGCTGGTGGGGCTGCTGGTGTCGCTGCCGCCGATGGTCCGGCGCATGGGCCGCCTCGCCCAGACCCGCCGCACCGTGACCGAGCAGGCCGGGGAGCTCGAGCGTCTGCAGCGGCGGCTGGCGGAGGGAGCTCCCGGCGCGGAGGGTGGCGGCACGCCGCTGCCGCCGGATGGGACGCCCCTCTGATCAGGTTCCGGGAAGGCGAACTGGGATGGCACTGATCCCTGGCGGCTTTGGTCCCCAGATTCGTGCGCTCACAGAAGCAGCCATACCGGCTTGCGTGCACAAAGAGGTTCACTCCTGCTGGAATCAGAAGCATGGGTGATCATCACCCGCCATTCATGCTGCGATTGCCCTCGGGCCATACGCTCCAGCTTGCTCAGAGCATTGATCCCGCGCCTCGCATCGATGCCTTCAGAACTGGTGACTCGATCGCGTTTGCTGATGTGGACAAGTGGAACCCCCAGGGCGGCCTCATTCATTGGACGCACCGGGATCCCGATGGTCGCCGTCGAGCGGGGTGGCTGAAGTACGCCGGAATCACCTATCCGTAGGGAGTCGCCCGTTGGCGTCTCACCCATCCCCTGAGCGACCCCTCACGGCATGACCACCACCACGGAAGCCCTCGAACGCTTCGATGCCCTCGACCCCGTCGAGATCCCCTTCCTGCTCGGCGCCTGGAAGGGGGAGGGCTTTGCCACCGGCCACCCCCTCGACGGCGCCCTGGAAGCCTTCCACTGGCACGGCAAGCGCTTCCACAGTGCGGAGCAGGTTGATCCCCTGGTGTTCACCACCCTGAATGGCGGGGAGGCCTGCCTGGATCCAAGGGCCATGGGGCCAGGCCTGGGCCTGATCGGCCGTGTACCCATCCCGACATCAGCATTCGCCGGCCGCCTGTTCCAGCTGCTGATGCCCCTGTTCAGCACGTCCCGCTCCCGCGCCAGGCTGCGGATGACCGCGTACCGCGGTGTGGTGAGCGCCACGATGCTCTACGACCACCTCCCCATCCACGATGTGTTCCGGCGGGTGGATGACGACACCGTGCTGGGGCTGATGGATCTGAAAGGCATGGAGAGGCCCTTTTTCTTCCAGCTGCGCCGGGAAGGTCCGGCTCCGTCACATTCCGTTACGATCTGATCATCAAGGCTCGTCCCGGTGACGGCCCTGTCCGCAACGCTTTTCACCCTTCCTGCCCGCCATGCGCTGGACCGCCGACGCCATCCCCGACCAGTCCGGCCGGATCGCCCTGGTCACCGGTGCCAACAGCGGCCTGGGCCTGGAGACCACCCGGGCCCTGGCCGCCAGAGGCGCCACCGTGGTGCTGGCCTGCCGCTCTCTGGCCAAGGCCCACAAGGCCCGCGAGGAGCTGCTCACCACCGCCGCCTCCACCGGCGCCATCGATGTGCTCCTCCTCGATCTGGCCGACCTGGCCAGCGTGGCGGCCGCGGCCAGAACCGTCTGCGAGCGTTACGGACGACTCGATCTGCTGATCAACAACGCCGGAGTGATGGCGCCACCCCGGACCCTCACCCGTGATGGCTTCGAACTTCAGTTCGGCACCAACCACCTGGGCCACTTCGCCCTCAGCCTCGCCCTGCTGCCCCTCCTGCGCGACCAGCCAGGGGCCCGGGTGGTCACCGTCACCTCCGGCGCCCAGTACTTCGGCCGCATCGCTTTCGACGACCTCCAGGGCGAGCGGCACTACGACCGCTGGCGGGCCTACGGCCAGAGCAAGCTGGCCAACGTCATGTTCGCCCTCGAGTTGCAGCGACGCCTGACGGCCCAGGGCAGCGGTGCCCTCTCTCTGGCCGCCCATCCCGGTTTCGCCCGCACCAACCTCCAGCCGGCCTCCATCGCCGCCAGCGGCTCCTGGTTCGAACCCCTCGCCTACCGGCTGATGGATCCCCTGTTCCAGAGCGCCGCGATGGGGGCCCTGCCCCAGCTGTTCGCCGCCACCGCCTCCGAAGCCAGGCCCGGAGGCCATTACGGCCCCGACCAGTGGGGCGGCCTGCGGGGCTGGCCCACCGAGGTGCGCATCGCCCCGGCCGCCCTCGACACGGACCAGTGCCGGCGCCTCTGGGAGGTGAGCGAGTCCCTCTGTGCCGCGGCGGCCCCCCTGCCCGCCCTGGCCTGAGCCTGCCCCAGGTCCATCCCCCGTAGACTCATCGGCTGCCGACCGATCCCCATGCCCCGTGCCCGCTCCGGATCCACCACCAAGAGCGCGGCCCCTGGCAATGGAACGGCCACGCAGCCCCAGGAGTCGGAAGCGGCCCTGCGAACCCTGACCGGCGGCAGTCTCGAGGATGTGATCCGGGTGCGGGGAGCCCGCCAGCACAACCTGCGCAATGTGGATCTCACCATCCCTCGCAACCGCATGGTGGTGTTCACCGGCGTGAGCGGCAGTGGCAAGAGCTCCCTCGCCTTCGACACGATCTTCGCCGAGGGTCAGCGGCGCTACGTGGAGAGCCTCTCCGCCTATGCCCGCCAGTTCCTCGGCCAGGTGGATAAGCCGGATGTGGATGCGATCGAGGGGCTCTCTCCCGCCATCTCGATCGACCAGAAGTCGACCAGCCACAACCCCCGCTCCACCGTCGGCACGGTCACCGAGATCCAGGACTATCTCCGCCTGCTGTTCGGCCGGGCCGGTGAACCCCACTGCCCCCAGTGCAGCCGCTCGATCCGGCCCCAGTCCATCGACGAGATGGTGGACCAGATCCTCACCCTCCCCGACGGCACCCGCTACCAGCTGCTGGCTCCGGTGGTGCGGGGCAAGAAGGGCACCCATGTGAAGCTGCTGGCCGGCCTCGTGGCCGAAGGCTTCGCCCGGGTGCGGATCAACGGCGAGGTGCGCGAGCTGGCCGACAACATCGAACTCGACAAGAACCACGCCCACCACATCGAGGTGGTGGTCGACCGGCTGGTGGCCCGCGAGGGCATCAACGAACGCCTCACCGACTCCCTGCGCACCGCCCTCAAGCGCGGCGAGGGCCTGGCCCTGGTGGAGGTGGTTCCCAAGACCGGCGAGGAGCTGCCGGAGGGGATCGAGCGAGAACGGCTTTACTCCGAGAACTTCGCCTGCCCCGTGCACGGCGCCGTGATGGAGGAGCTCTCTCCCCGCCTCTTCTCCTTCAACAGCCCCTACGGCGCCTGCGCCGACTGCCACGGCATCGGCCACCTGCGCAAGTTCACCATGGAGCGGGTGGTGCCCGACCCGTCCCTGCCGGTGTATGCCGCCATCGCCCCCTGGAGCGACAAGGAGAACAGCTACTACTTCTCGCTGCTGTTCAGCGTGGGGGAGGCCTTCGGTTTCGAACTCAAGACCCCCTGGAACCAGCTCAGCGACGACCAGCGGCGGGTGCTGCTGCAGGGCAGCCAGGAGCCCATCGCCATCAAGGCCGACAGCCGCTACCGCAAGAGCGAGGGTTACGTGCGGCCCTTCGAGGGGATCCTGCCGATCCTGGAGCGGCAGCTGCGCGATGCCAGCGGCGAATCCATCCGCCAGAAGCTGGAGAAATACCTGGAGCTGGTGCCCTGCGAAAGCTGCCACGGCCTGCGGCTGCGGCCTGAGGCCCTGGCGGTGCGGGTGGGCCCCTATGCCATCCACGAGCTCACCTCGGTGAGCGTGGCCGACACCCTGGAGCGCATCGAGGCCCTGATGGGCGTGGGGGCCAGCGAAGGGGCCGAGCCCCTGCTCAGCAGCCGCCAGATTCAGATCGGCGACCTGGTGTTGCGCGAGATCCGCATGCGCCTGCGCTTCCTGCTCGACGTGGGGCTCGACTACCTGAGCCTCGACCGGCCCGCCATGACCCTCTCGGGCGGGGAGGCCCAGCGGATCCGCCTGGCCACCCAGATCGGTGCCGGCCTCACCGGCGTGCTCTACGTGCTCGACGAGCCCAGCATCGGCCTGCACCAGCGCGACAACGACCGCCTGCTGGCCACCCTCACCAAGCTGCGCGACCTGGGCAACACGCTCATCGTGGTGGAGCACGATGAGGACACGATCCGGGCCGCCGACCACCTGGTGGACATCGGCCCCGGCGCAGGGGTGCACGGCGGCCACATCGTCGCGGAGGGTTCCCTCGAGAACCTTCTCAATGCCGAGGACTCCCTCACCGGCGCCTACCTCAGCGGCCGCCGCTCCATTCCCACCCCCGCCGAACGGCGCGATGCCGGCAGCCGCCGGCTCACTCTGGCGAACTGCACCCGCAACAATCTCCAGGGCATCGACGTGGAGATCCCCCTGGGCCGGCTGGTGTGTGTCACCGGCGTGAGCGGCAGCGGCAAGAGCACCCTGGTCAACGAGCTGCTGCATCCGGCCCTTGAGAACCGTCTGGGCATGAAGGTTCCTTTCCCCGCTGGGCTCGATGAGCTGCGGGGCATCAAGGCGATCGACAAGGTGATCGTGATCGACCAGTCGCCCATCGGCCGCACCCCCCGCTCCAACCCCGCCACCTACACCGGCGCCTTCGATCCCATCCGCCAGGTGTTCGCCGCCACCGTGGAGGCCAAGGCCCGCGGCTACCAGGTGGGCCAGTTCAGCTTCAACGTCAAGGGCGGCCGCTGCGAAGCCTGCAGTGGCCAGGGGGTGAACGTCATTGAGATGAACTTCCTCCCTGACGTCTACGTCCAGTGCGACGTCTGCAAGGGGGCCCGCTACAACCGCGAGACCCTGCAGGTCACCTTCCGGGGCCACACCATCGCCGATGTCCTGGAGATGACGGTGGAGCAGGCCGCCGACGTGTTCTCCGCCATCCCCCAGGCCGGCGAGCGGCTCAGCACCCTGGTGGATGTGGGACTCGGTTACATCAAGCTGGGCCAGCCGGCGCCCACCCTTTCCGGCGGTGAGGCCCAGCGGGTGAAGCTGGCCACCGAGCTCTCCCGCCGCGCCACCGGCAAGACGCTCTATCTGATCGACGAACCCACCACGGGTCTGAGCTTCTACGACGTCCACAAGCTCATGGACGTGATGCAGCGCCTGGTGGACAAGGGCAACTCGATCCTGGTGATCGAGCACAACCTCGACGTGATCCGCTGCGCCGACTGGCTGATCGACCTGGGTCCCGAAGGGGGCGACAGGGGCGGGCAGATCGTCGCCATCGGCACCCCCGAAACCGTCGCCGAGAATCCCGCCAGCCACACCGGCCGCTACCTGAGCCACGTGCTGGAGCAGCATCCCCCCATCCCCCTCGCGGCCTGACCCATGGCTGAGCCCACCCCATCCGCGGCCCTGTCCCCTGGACAGGCCGCCCTGATGCGCATCGTCTGCACCGTGGTCTGGGCCGACGGCGAATGTTCCCCCGCTGAGCGGGAGCTGCTCGCCGAACTGGTGGCTCGCCATCAGCTCGGCGAGGGCCCCACACCCCTCGGTGAGGCCGGGCTGGAGGCCTTCCTTGCGGAACGGCTTCCCGTTGCCTCCCTGGCTGATCTGGTGGGCCAGCTCAGCACGAGCGAAGACCGGGAGCTGGCCCTCAAGCTCAGCTACATGATGGTGCGGGTTGGCCGGCGCTCCCCCGGGGAGCCCAGCATCAATGCCCAGGAGCGCGTGGCCTATCGCTCCCTGGTGGAGCTGCTGGCGCTCGGTGAGGAGAGGATCCGGGAGATCGAGTGGGCGGCCGAGGCCGACCTGCCCCGGAAACACGGCCTTGCCCAGCTGATCGAGGAACTCACCGCCGGCTGGAGGGCGGGCGAGGCTGGGCGCCTCCCCGCCTGAGCCATCCGCTCAATCCAGGAGGCCTCAGGGAAAGGGAACGTCCTCGATCTGGCTGGCGTGGGCCTGGTTGCTGTCGGGCATCCAGTAGCTGAGGTCGTTGTACCAGTAGAGCCGGCCCTCCACCCGCTGGGTGCTCAGACGGGTCTTGCCGAGTGCCGACATCAGCTGGGTCATCTCGATCGGCGACAGATCGGTGACCATGTCGTTGCCGGCGATCTCCAGCAGAGCCGGCAGCCTGGCGATCGTGGCCGGCTGGGCCAGCTTGCGGAACGCCTCGGTCATCACCAGTTTCTGCCGCTCCATCCGGCCCAGGTCGCCCTGTTCGTCGTGGCGGAAGCGCAGGAAACCCTCCAGATCCCTGCCCTGCAGGAGCTGTTTGCCGGGATAGAGATTGATGTAGAGGCCCTGGGCGTTGTCGACGTAGTACATCCGCTTGGGCACGTCCACCTCCACGCCCCCGAGGGCTTCGGCCAGCTTGGCCACTCCGTCGAGGTTGACCTTCAGGTAGCGGTCGATCGGGGTCGCCAGCAGCCTGCCCACTTCCTCCTTTGTGGTCTCGATGCCCCCGAGGGCGAACAGGGCATTGGCCTTCACCACCCCCAGGTGGTCCGACTCGATGAAGGTGTCCCGTGGCACCTGGGTGATGCGGGTGATGTCGCCGTCCACCTGGACGGTGAACATCACATCGGTGTTTTCGCCGATGGCGTCGCGCCCCAGCACCAGGATCCGACGATTTTCGATCGAGAGTGGGTTGAGCACCGCCCCGATGCTGCGGGGGGCGGGGATCAGACCGGCGATGAACGGGGCGATACCCGATGTCAGGGGGCCGGCGACGGCCGCCCCCACGGTCAGCCCGAGGGCGAAGGTCAGCAGGGCCAGGCGCCGGCCTTTGTTCGGGGCTGGAGTCCGGTGCGTGGGATCGGGCCGTCGGGAGGTATCTTCCGCCAGCTCCTCCTCTCCCCTTGGTTGCCGCCCCCGGGTGTCTGGAGACGGTGCCTCCCGTGAGGAGGATTGGGCCTGAATCATGGTGCTACCCGCAGGCGCGCACCATAGGTCTCGAAATACTAAAAAACCAGTGCTGGCGACGGTTTATCGGCTGGTCTGCACCTGGATGAGCGCGGCGGCCCCATCAGCCCTGCTCCTGGCCTGGGTCTCGTCGTCTCCTCGGGCCAGTGCCACCCCCATGCGCCGCCAGGGTCTGACGTCGGGCTTGCCGAACAGCAGCACCTGGGTATCGGGCACCGCCAGCGCCTGCTCCAGCCCCAGAAAAGCGGGAGCTCCGCTGCCACCCCGGGCCCTGGCGGCCGGTGCTGCACCGGCCTCGGGCCCCGCCAGGATCACCCGGGAGGCGGCGGGTCCCAGGCTGCGGATCTCCGGGATCGGCAGGCCCAGCACCGCCCGCAGGTGCAGCTCGAATTCGCTCAGGTTCTGGCCCACCAGGGTGACCAGGCCGGTGTCGTGGGGTCGGGGGGAGAGCTCGGAGAACACCACCTCCTCAGCCCCGGCCTCGCCGCAGAGGAAGAACTCCACCCCGAACAGCCCCGCGCCGCCCAGGTCGTCGGTGACGGCCTTCGCCATTCCCTGGGCCGCCGCCAGCTGATCCGCCCCGAGACGGGCCGGCTGCCAGCTGCACTGGTAATCGCCCCGCTCCTGGATGTGGCCGATGGGCGGGCAGAACAGGGTGGGGCCCTGCCACTGGCGCACCG
This sequence comes from uncultured cyanobacterium, assembly GCA_963772735.1. Classification (GTDB taxonomy): domain Bacteria; phylum Cyanobacteriota; class Cyanobacteriia; order PCC-6307; family Cyanobiaceae; genus Cyanobium. The sequence continues at coordinate 32,612 of CAVYYO010000018.1, forward strand.
TCAGAAGGGTGATCTCCAGGGAGAACTGCAGGAATTCCTCCACGATCACCCGTTCCCCCGCCCCCCGGGCCCCTGCCATGGCCGCCGCCCAGGCGGCATCGATCTCCTCGGGGCCGCGCACCACGCTCTGGCCCTTGCCCGAGGAGCTCATCACCGGCTTCACCACCACGGGCCAGCCCAGGGGCATCGCCGCTTCGGCCAGTCCGGCGGCACTTCCGGCGTAGGCGAAGCGGGCGGTGCGCAGCCCCAGCCGGGTGGCGGCCAGGTCGCGGATCCGGTCCCGGTTCATGGTCACCGCAGTCGCCCGGGCCGTCGGAATCACAGTGATGCCCTCGGCCTCCAGCCCCGCCAGGGCATCCACAGCCAGCGCCTCGATCTCCGGAATCACCACGTCCGGTCGGTGGCGGCGCACCACCTCCGCCAGGGCGTCGGCGTCGGTCATGGCGATCACCTCGCTGGCCTGGGCCACCGCCATGGCCGGGGCGCCGGCGTAGCGGTCCACCGCGATCACCCGGCAGCCCAGCCGCTGGGCCGCGATCGCCACCTCCTTGCCCAGTTCGCCGCTGCCCAGGAGCATCACGGTCCGGGGGAAAGGGGCGGGTCCGGCGGCCATGGCGGGAGATCGCGGGTAAGGGGATCCTGACGCGCCATGGACCCCTTCCCCTAACGTTCCGCGATGCTTCCGGTCCTCCCCTCCCTTCCTCCGGCCTCCCTTGCCCTGTCGCCTGGACCACTGGCGTTCAGCACGGTGGGGGATGGAGCCGAAGGCCTGCTCCCCTTCGGGTGGGACGTGGTCGGCGTCCAGAAGTGGACCCTGATCTATCTGGGCGTGTCTTCCCTGGCGTTCGTGCTGGTGTGGCTGGTGGGCTACCTGCGCCGCTGATCGGCAGACTCCGGAGCGGCGTGGCAAGGCCCTGGGCCCCGGTTTCGCCGCAAGGCCCTGGGCCTGGGTTTCGGCTTCAGGCGCCTGGTTCGTCGAGGAGGGTGAGCTGGCTTTCCGCCGATTCCTCGCTCACGAACCCGTAGGCCTCGAACACCGCCGGGTCGGGGTGGGTGATGCGCTGGCCCTCCGGATGGCGCTCCACCCGGAAGCCCTCACCGGCCATGCGGCGCATCAGGGCCGCAGCCTCCTCGAAGCGGGCCGCCATGGCCTCGAGGCTGGCGCAGTCGGCGGTCAGGCCCGTTTCCTTCCAGGTGAAATAGGCCATGGCCCGGGATGCGGAGGAGCGTGGGGTGGGGCTGGGACTCAGGGCAGCAGCACCAGACCCACCAGCACCAGTATCACGCTCACGCTCCAGAAGCTGAGCACCACGCGCTGCTCGGGGAGTCCCCCCAGTTCGAAGTGGTGGTGCAGCGGCGCCATGCGGAACAACCTCCTCCCCTGTCCATCGGCGCCCTTGGTGGCCTTGAACACCCCCACCTGCAGAATCACTGAGAGGGACTCGGCCAGGAATACCCCGCCCATCAGCAACAGGGGCCAGAGGCTGTCAGTGAGCAGTGCCACGGACGAAAGGGCCGCCCCCATGGCCAGGGAGCCGGTGTCGCCCATGAACACCCGGGCAGGATGACGGTTCTGGCTGAGGAACCCCAGCCAGCAGCCCGCCATGGCGGTGCAGAAGGAGGCCAGCACCGGATCGCCCCCGTGGCCCCTAAGGATCAGCTGCAGCCCCATACCGGTGAACACCACCGCCCCGCAGCCGGCGGCCAGGCCGTCGAGCCCATCGGTGAGGTTGGTGGCGTTGCTCTCCGCCAGGAACACGAACAGGGCCAGGGGCCAGATGAGCAGGCCGAGGATCAGCACACGGCCGAAGGGCAGGCCCAGATCTCCCGGCACGCCGCCCCCCAGCCAGCCGCCCTGATGGGCCCAGAGCAGGAACAGGATGGCCGCCAGGGCCTGCAGCAGGAGCTTGCCGCCAGGGCTCAGGCCCGTGTTGGTGCGCCGGGTCAGGCTGCGCCAGTCGTCGACGGCGCCGATGGCCATGTAGGCCAGGGTGACCGCCGCCACCCCAAGGGGCCGCGGATCCCCCGGGCTGATCAGGCCCCCCACCAGGACTCCGACCGGCACCACCAGCAGACCACCCATGGTGGGTGTGCCGGCCTTGTTGTGGTGCGCCTGGGGGCCTTCCTCGCGGATCACCTGGCCCAGCTTGAGGGCCCGCAGCCGGGGCACCCCCAGGGCGGCCACCGCGGAGCTGAGCAGGGCCGCCAGCACCAGGGGGGGTGTGAGCTGGGAATTGGCCACAAGGGAGTCACTGGCCAGGCAGGCCGCCAGCAGGATCAGTGCGAGCAGGGCCGCCGGGGTCCGGCCGTCGCGGGATGCCATCAGGGGAGCCGAAAGGGGATGCCTGGGCGAAGCCGTCAGTCTTCCCAGTCCTCCTCGGACTGCTCGTCGGCCTGGTTGTAATCCTCCTTCTCGCCCATCAGTGCCGAGAGCTCCTCCTCTTCCACCGTGCTCACATCGGTGGAGGCGCTCTCCTCATCGGCCACCAGCCGCCCGCTGGCCTCCAGCAGACTCAACAGGTCGGGTTCGTCCCGCAGCGGCAGCACCGGCGCCGGCTCGCTGCGCCGGTACCGGGTGAGGGAGGGGTTGATGGTGTCGAGAATGCTCATGCCGTCAGGCTGGGTCGTCAAGGACCGATCCATGATTGTACCGCGCGGTCCCCATGCCCTTTCCCCCCATGCCCCCATCCAAGATCCAGGAGGTGGGCCGTCTCTGGTCCCTGGCCCTGGCCCTCAGTGCCCTGCTGGCGGCGGCCGGGGCGCGCTGGCCCCTTCCCCTGCCGGTCATGCCGGCCGTGGTGGTCGCCCTGGTGCTTGGACCGCCCCTGCTGGTGGCCGTGGTGGTTCTCGCCCGCTGGCGCCTGCCTGCGGGCGACGAGGAGGGAGAATCCACCCAGGCGACAGAATCGGTCGCACCAGCGCAGGAGCGGCACTGATGACGGAGATCGGGCAGCAGGGGGCGGGCGGAGCACCGCGCGCCGAGCGTGTCGTGCTCGCCTATTCCGGTGGTGTCGACACGAGCGTCTGCATTCCCTACCTGCTGCGCGAATGGGGGGTGAAGGAGGTGATCACCTTCGCCGCCGATCTCGGTCAGGGTGACGAGCTGGAGCCGATCCGGCTCAAGGCCCTTGCCGCCGGCGCCAGCCGCTCCCTGGTGGACGATCTGATCGATCCGTTCATCCGAGAGTTCGCCTTTCCCGGCATCCGGGCCAATGCCCTCTATGAGGGTCGCTACCCCCTCTCCACCGCCCTGGCCCGTCCCCTGATCGCCCGCCGCCTGGTGGAGGTGGCCCGGGAGGTGGGCGCCGATGCGGTGGCCCATGGCTGCACCGGCAAGGGCAACGACCAGGTGCGCTTCGACGTGGCCATCGGCGCCCTGGCGCCCGATCTCAGGGTGCTGGCCCCGGCGCGGGAGTGGGGCATGAGCCGGGAGGAGACCATTGCCTACGGGGAACGCTGCGGCATCCCGGCCCCAGTGAGCAAGAAGTCCCCCTATTCGATCGATCTCAATCTGCTGGGCCGCAGCGTCGAGGCCGGCCCCCTGGAAGATCCGCTTCAGGAGCCGCCGGAGGAGGTCTTCGCCATGACCCGCTCGGTGGCCGACGCCCCTGCCGAGGGTCAGGTGGTCGAGATCGCCTTCGAGCGGGGCAACCCGGTGGCCATCGACGGCGAGCGCCTCGATCCGGTGGCCCTGATCCGGCGGGCCAACGCCCTGGCCGGCGCCCATGGTTTCGGCCGTCTCGACATCATCGAGAACCGGGTGGTGGGCATCAAGAGCCGGGAGATCTACGAAACCCCCGGCCTGCTGCTGCTCATCCGCGCCCACCAGGAGCTGGAGAGTCTCACCCTCACCGCCGACGTGCTCCGCTACAAGCGCCAGATCGAGATGAGCTGGGCCGACCTGGTGTACCAGGGCCTCTGGTTCGGACCCCTCAAGGAGGCCCTCGACGGTTTCCTCGACCGCACCCAGACCACGGTGAACGGCCTGGTGAGGATCCGGCTGCAGAAGGGCGGCGCGATGGTGGTGGGGCGCTCCAGCGCCACGGACAGCCTCTACGTGCCGGACATGGCGACGTACGGTGCCGAGGATCTTTTCGATCACGGGGCCGCCGAGGGCTTCATCTATGTCTGGGGAATGCCTACGCGGTTATGGGCTGCCCGTCGTCGTGGCGATTGATCTTCTGGGGACCCCCCAGCCGCAGGGCCCGTTTCAGGGCCCCGACCCAGCTCTGCTTGGGTGCGACGGTGGGCAGCAGCAGAGGCTGACTGCGGCCTGATCCGGGGCCGTCCATTTCTCCGGGACTGAGGCTGTAAAGCCGCTCCCGCAGGGCCTGATTGTCGGCCAGCAGATGTTTCTGGTGCTCCATCACCGTGGCCAGGCGCTGTTGGAACTTGCGCTCGAAGATCTCAGGCAGGTCTTCGAGCATTTCGTGCAGCGCCTTCAGCTCTTCGTGGGCCGCGGCCAGTTCCAGCTCCAGCTGCTGCGGATCCGGTGCCGTGGAGGTGATCGCCAGGCTCGCGGTCGCCGGTGGTGAGGACGATGCTGCCGAAGGGGCTTCCGCTGGCGACGGCTCGGTGACCCTGGGAGCAGCGGCTGCGGGCGGTCCGGCGGAGGCCGTCGTCTCCGATTCCACCGGTGCCGGGGCCGACTCGGGCTCCCCGAAGCTGAAGCTGGCCGGCGAAGGATTCGGCAGGGACGCCACGGCCTGGCCGGCGGTCACAACGCCGGGGGCCTGGGGCGCGTTCGATGGCCAGGCGGAAGGCGTGAAGGCAGGCTGTGGCGGAACGGCACGAAAAGCCGGCTCCCCTGCGGAGAAGGCTCCTTCCTTTTCCGGCTCAGTCATCCCGTCCCACCTGCTGGGGGAACTCTAGGTCCAGCAATCGGGGACCTTCAACCCTGTTCAGGTCGTCGGCGCTTCGGTCGCGGCCACCTCGACGGCGGCACCCGGGACGCTGCGGGGTGGGGGCATGGGACCGTCCTGGATCACGGTGAGATAGCGGATCACATCTTCGGAGAGGCGCATGGCTTTCTCCAGCACGGCCACCTGCTGGCCGTCGCCGTTGTGGTTGAGCTGCACGTAGATGCCCTCCCGATGTTTTGCGATGGGATAGGCCAGTCGCCGCTTTCCGCGCATCTGAGTGTCGAGCACCTCGGCTCCGGCCTCAGTGACGATGTTGCCGTACTTGGCGACATGGGTTTCCACCTCCTCCTCCGGAATGTCCGGTCGGAGGATGTACATGGTTTCGTAGTAAGGCTGCGTCATGGTCGCCTGTGGGAAGGGGCTGAGGGGCACCGGGCCCGCCAGCGACGGAACCAGCAACTTATCGCAGCGCCGACTCCCGTTTCGGAGGCCTGCTCAGAAGAGCTGCATCCTCACCGCCTCCGACACCGTGGGGATATCGGGTTCCTTGCCACGCAGGGTCTGGGCCACGGAGAACAGCACCAGCAGCAGGGTGCCGAGGAAGACCGTGTTGGACAGGGTGCGCAGGGCGAAACCGCCACCCAGGGGGGCCAGGACCGTGTCGAAGGCCAGGGTGAGCAGTACCAGCACGATGTCGATCAGGATCGCCTGCAGCACGTTGAAGCGGATGGCATAGGGCACCCGCGGATTGCGCACCACCAGAAGGAACAGGAGCAGGAAGAGCACCAGGCCACCGAAGGGGATCGCCCGTTCCAGCAGCACCAGGGGCAGGGCCGGAAGGGCGACCCACTGCAGCAGCGGAAACATGGCGAACAGGCTCTGGCCGAAGCGAAGGGAATCGCTCAGGGGGAGCAGATAGGCCAGGGCTCCCAGCAGTCGCTGCCAGATCGGGGGACCTTCCATGGGGGCTCGGACAATTCCAGCAGGCTAAGGGGCTTCCAGCCGGGCCAGCGCCGCCGCCCGCATGGCGGCCACCGGAACCTCCTGACGGCCGCTCCAGAGTCGCAGGGAGGCGGCCCCCTGCTGCACCAGCATCTCCAGTCCGTCGATGGCCCTGCAGCCCCGCTCCTGGGCCATGCGCAGCAGGGCCGTGGGCCTCGGCGTGTAGATCAGGTCGTAGACCGTGGCCCCCGGCCGCAGATTCACCAGCTGGTCGGGCCGCAGGGGTGAACGGGCCACGGCCCCGGGGTCGGCGCTGGAGGCCATTCCCAGCGGCGTGGTGTTCACCACCAGGTCGGCGCTGGCCAGCGCCATCGTCACCGGACCCCGCTCTCCGGACGGCTCCTGCCCCCAGACCACGGGTTCCAGACCGGGAGCCCAGGCGGCACAGACCGCCACGAGACGGTCCAGGGTCGCCCTGTCCCGGCCCGCCACCCGGATCCTGCCCAGTCCCAGGTCCACCAGCCCCGCCACCACCGCACGGGCACTGCCGCCGCAGCCCAGCACCAGGGCTTCACTGGCGTTCCAGGGCCGATCCCGATCCTGTCGGCCGGTCGCGTCGCGGGCCCGCAGCGGCGCCAGAAAGCCCTCCACGTCAGTGTTGGTGCCCAGCCAGCCGCCCTCCGGGCGCCGCACCAGGGTGTTCACCGCCCCCAGCTGCAGGGCCAGGGGTGTCAGCTCCGACGCCAGGGCGGCCGCCGCCTGCTTGTGGGGCAGCGTGACGTTGAGGCCGCGGCAGTCGAGGGCCTCGAGGGCCGGCAGCACCAGCGCCAGGTCCGGCGCCGCCACCGGCAGGGGCAGGTAGGCCCAGTCGAGGCCCAGGGCGGCGATGGCGGTGTTGTGCATCGCCGGTGAGAGGGAGTGGCGCACCGGATCTCCGAGCACCCCCGCCAGGGCCGTGCCGCCACCGATCGGCGGCGCTGTGGGGGGGATCACCATGGGCTCCCTCAGGCAGCGGCCGCCCGACCGTAGACCCGGCGGATCCCAGGCTCCGACTGACCTCCGATGGCTGGCCGGTACGGCACCGGTTCGGGAACCACACCTCGCCTCGGTGAGTCCTGGATGCGGAAGATGTTTGCAGTCCGAATTTCATCCACACCAGGAGGTGGTCATCCATGGGCAAGGTCGTCGGTATTGACCTCGGCACCACGAACAGCTGCGTCGCCGTGATGGAGGGCGGCAAGCCCACGGTGATCGCCAACGCCGAGGGCTTCCGCACGACGCCGTCGGTGGTCGCCTACACGAAGAACCAGGACAAGCTGGTGGGCCAGATCGCCAAGCGCCAGGCGGTCATGAATCCCGAAAACACCTTCTATTCCGTCAAGCGCTTCATCGGCCGCAGAGTGGATGAGGTCAACGAGGAATCCAAGGAAGTGAGCTACGGCGTCGAGAAGGCCGGCTCCAATGTGAAACTGAAATGTCCGGTTCTCAGCAAGCAGTTCGCTCCCGAGGAGATTTCGGCTGAGGTGCTGCGCAAGCTGTCCGAAGATGCCGGCAAATACCTCGGTGAAACCGTCACCCAGGCGGTGATCACGGTTCCCGCCTACTTCAATGATTCCCAGCGTCAGGCCACCAAGGACGCCGGCAAGATCGCCGGCCTCGAGGTGCTCCGCATCATCAACGAGCCCACCGCCGCGGCCCTGGCCTACGGGCTGGATCGCAAGAGCAACGAGCGCATCCTCGTCTTCGACCTCGGTGGCGGCACCTTCGACGTCTCCGTGCTGGAAGTGGGCGACGGCGTCTTCGAGGTGCTCTCCACCAGCGGCGACACCCACCTGGGCGGCGATGACTTCGACAAGGTGATCGTCGATCACCTGGCCGACAGCTTCAAGGCCAATGAGGGCATCGACCTGCGTCAGGACAAGCAGGCCCTGCAGCGCCTCACCGAAGCGGCCGAGAAGGCCAAGATCGAACTCTCCAGCGCCACCCAGGCCGAGATCAATCTCCCCTTCATCACCGCCACCCCCGAAGGCCCCAAGCACCTCGACCTCACCCTCACCCGGGCCAAGTTCGAGGAGCTGGCCTCCAAGCTGATCGACCGCTGCCGCGTGCCGGTGGAGCAGGCCCTCAAGGACGCCAAGCTCTCCACCAGCGAGCTCGACGAGATCGTCATGGTGGGTGGCTCCACCCGCATCCCTGCGGTGCTGGAACTGGTCAAGCGGATCACCGGAAAATCCCCCAACCAGACCGTCAACCCCGACGAGGTGGTCGCGGTGGGTGCCGCCATTCAGGGTGGTGTCCTCGCCGGTGAGGTGAAGGACATCCTGCTGCTGGACGTCACCCCGCTCTCCCTGGGCGTGGAGACCCTCGGTGGCGTGATGACCAAGATGATCACCCGCAACACCACGATCCCCACCAAGAAGGCGGAGGTCTACTCCACCGCCGTCGACGGTCAGACCAACGTGGAGATCCACGTGCTCCAGGGCGAACGGGAGATGGCCTCCGACAACAAGTCGCTGGGGACCTTCCGCCTCGACGGCATTCCCCCGGCTCCCCGGGGTGTGCCGCAGATCGAGGTCACCTTCGACATCGACGCCAACGGCATCCTCAGCGTCACCGCCAAGGACAAGGGCAGTGGCAAGGAGCAGAGCATCTCCATCACCGGGGCCTCCACCCTCAGCGACAACGAGGTGGAGAAGATGGTCAAGGACGCCGAGGCCAACGCCGCCTCCGACAAGGAGAAGCGGGAGAAGATCGACCTGAAGAATCAGGCCGAGACCCTCATCTACCAGGCCGAGAAGCAGCTCGGCGAACTGGGCGACAAGGTGGGTGCCGAGGACAAGGCCAAGGTGGAGGGCTTCACCAAGGACCTCAAGGAGGCCGTCGAGAAGGACGACGCTCCTGCCATCAAGGCCACTCTCGAGCAGCTCCAGCAGGCTCTCTACGCCGCCGGTGCCTCGGTCTACCAGCAGGGAGGAGCCGAGGGTGCTCCCACCGGTGCCGCTCCCGGCGGCAATGGCAACGGCACTTCCGCGGCCGCGGATGACGTCATCGACGCCGAATTCACCGAAAGCAAGTGAGTTCCCGGGAGGTCGGCTGAATGCCTGCGTAACCGAAAGCCCCCCGGAAGGGGGGCTTTTTCATGGGTCCGCCTCAGGGACCAGGGGTCATTTCTCCAGGCTGGCCAGCCTCTCCCGTCCCTTCGCCATCACGGAAGGGGGAAGGGGGACGTAGCCCAGCTCCGGCGCCATGGCCTGGGCCTCGTCGGAGAGGGTGTAGTCGAACACCTTCCTGAGGCCGTCGAGCTTGTCGCCGTTGCCGGTCCCGTACAGCAGGATCCAGGTGAAGGTGACGATCGGGTAGCCCTTGTCGGGGTTCGGGTCGCTGCCGGTCAGCTCCTCTCCCAGATCGATCGCGGCCAGGGCCGTGGTCTCGCTTTCGGTGGTGGGTTTGACCATCTCTCCGGAGCCGTTGGTGAGCGCGGCGGACTGCAGATCGCCCTTCACGTAGGCCACCTCCACGTAGCCGATGCCGCCGTCCACCTGGCCCAGCTGGGCGGCCACGCCCTCGTTGCCCTTGGCACCGATGCCGGTGGGCCAGTTCACCGTCTTGCCGACGCCGGGGCCGTCCTTCCAGGCGGGGCTGATGGCGGCCAGGTGGGCGGTGAAGTTGGCGGTGGTGCCGGAGCCATCGGAGCGGTGCACCACCTTGAGCGGTTTGGCCTCGCAGCCCAGCTCACGGAAGTTCGTGATCCTGCCGAGGAAGATGCCGGCCAGCTGCTCCTGACTGAGTTTCAGCTCGCAGCCGGTGTTGTTGTAGGCCACGGCGATGGCGCCGGCGGTCATGGGGATCTGCACCACCCCGCGGCTCACCTGGGCCTTCTCATCGTCCTTCATCGGCACGTCGCTGGCCCCGAAATCCACCGTCCCGGCGATGAACTGGCGCACGCCGGCCCCCGATCCCACCGACTGGTAGTTGACCCGGGCGCCCTTGGAGGCCAGCTCCTGGAACCAGCGCTGGTAGATGGCGGCGGGGAAGGAGGCTCCGGCGCCGTTGAGGGTGACGCTGCCGCCACCCCCGCAGCCGGCCAGCAGCGCTCCGGTGGTGCCGGCGGCCATCGCCGCGGCCATGGAACGGCGGAGCAGGGAGATCTTGGTCTTCATCACTACAGGAAAAAGGGGGCAGAAGCCACGGGAACGTAAACCGCTACCCCCAAGGCCTGGTTAAGGTCGGCTCAGCAGGTCCGGCCGAGTGCGGCCTGGGTGGCCGGCCTCGATCCTCCCGGCCACCCAGGCCGCACTGGCCGGTGCCAGCAGCACGCCGTTGCGATAGTGGCCGCCCGCCAGCAGGACGCCGGGTGCCGCCACGTCCAGCAGGGGAGCCGGCCGCCCGACCGGTCGGGGCCGCAGGCCCTGCCACCGGTGCACCACCCGGGCCCGCGCCAGCCAGTCAGGCGCGGCTCCTCCCAGCAGACGCAGGTCCTCGAGCCGGGCAGGATCGGCTCTCCGGCCTGGCTCGAGGCTCGCTCCGAGCCAGAGGCGCCGCCCCCCTTCCAGGTCCGGGCGGGGCACCAGGTTGAAGCCTCGCCACACCACCGTCCCCGGCCAGGCGGCCGGCAGGGGCACCTCCAGCTCCAGTTCCAGGGCCTGGCCCAGCACGGGCTCCAGCGGCCAGCCGGTGGTTCCGGCTCCCGGCAGTCTGCCTGGAAGCCCATCCAGCAGGTCCCCCGTGGCGACCCCTGCTGCCAGCACCACCCAGGCCGCGTCCTCATGGGCACCGCCGGCCAGGGCCACCCGCCACCCACCCCGATGGGGCTCCAGGGCCACGGCGGCCTGCGTCCGGATCGCCATGCCCCGTGCCTGCCCATCCGCCGCCAGGGCGGCCATGGAGGCAACTGGATCGAGCTGGCCGTCCCGGGGGGAGTGGAGCCCCGCCAGGCACGGCCGGGGCAGGGTGGGCAGCAGGGGCTCGAGCCGCTGCCGGTTCCAGAGGGCCAGGGGCAGGCCCAGGTTCCCCTTGGCCGCTGCCAGCCGCTCCAGGCGTTCGACCTCGTCGGGCTCGGCGGCCAGCAGCAGCACTCCGGGGCGGTGGGGAACGGGATGGCCGCGTCGTCCCAGCTCGGCACGCCAGAGGTCCCAGAGCCGCAGACTGCTCTGCCGCAGCTCCCAGGCCCGGCCCCGGTCCCGGTGGAACAGGTCGGCCATCAGCACGCCGAGGGCCGCCCGGCTGCCGCTTCGTTCGGCCGCTGCCGGGTCAGGCTCCCCGTCCGGGGCCGGATCCAGCACCAGCACCTGATGGCCCCTGCACCGGAGCCACCAGGCGCAGGCCAGTCCGACGATGCCGGCCCCTACCACGATCACCGAGGCTCCGCTGGCCGGTGCTGGCGGAGTGTTCAACGGGAACGTAGTCGGAAGGGGATCGTCCTGGTTCAGGACGCCGGGGATTCGGCGTCTTCGCCCGCGGTCGCCAGGGGCTGGGGCGCCGGGGTGCTGGCGGAGGGGGCGGGCGGCACGCGGTTGGTCACCCTCGCTTCGGCGGTGAACGCCTCGGCCATGGCGATGGCTTCGGCCGGAATCACCTCGGTGTAGGCACTGAAGCCCGTGGCCACCTTGATGTAGCCCTTGCGCAGATTCTCCCCGTCCTGCAGGCGGGCGGCTTCGTCGAGTTCGGCCAGGGCGGTTTTCAGCCGGGTGGCCCGCTTGGTGGCCTCGGCCCGGTCGGACGGCAGCAGCCGCTGGTTGATGTAGAGCATCTCGCGGCCCAGATCCTGCATCGGGCCATGGATCAGGTTGCGGGTGAAGACCCAGTCGCGCCCGTTGACCAGATCGGCCAGTTCCGGCAGCCGATCCTTGGCCGCCAGGACGCCTTCCGCCTGGCGGGCGATCAGGGTCATGTCCTCGGGGCTGATGGTGGGGGGCTTGCGGCTCTGGTCGCCGGAGCAGGCCACCAGGGAGATGCTCAGCACCAGCGCCACGGCGAGCAGGCCCAGGCGGCGCAGGACCCCCATCAGGGAGATGGGTCGAGGGATCGACGCGACGGCCATGGGAAGGGCTCTAACAAAGCTGGCGCCGTGACTTTACCGGGCCCCCTGCGCCACCATGGCCGTCCCGTACGCCCCGCTCGGGGACCGTTGATGCGTTCTCCCACCGCGATCCTGCAGCTGATCTGCCCCGATCGGCCCGGGCTGGTGAGTGAGCTGTCGGGCTGGGTGGCGGCGAACGGCGGCAACATCCTTCATGCCGATCACCACACCGATGCCGGTGCCGGCCTGTTTCTGAGCCGGATCGAATGGGCCCTGGCCGGCTTCGGTCTGCCCCGGGAGGCGATCGTTCCGGCCGTGGCCGCTCTGGCGGGGCGCCTCGGCGGCGATGGCCAGGTCCACTTTTCCGATGCGCTGCCCCGGGTGGCGATCTTTGTCAGCCGTCAGGACCACTGCCTGGTGGATCTGCTCTGGCGCACCCGCGCGGGGGAACTGCCGATGCAGGTCCCCCTGGTGGTGTCCAACCACCCCGACCTGGCCTCGATGGCGGTGGATTTCGGGGCCCGCTTCGTGCATCTGCCGATATCGGCCGCCACCCGCCAGGAGGTGGAACAGGCCCAGCTGGCGCTGCTGGAGGAGGAGGGGATCGAACTGGTGGTGCTCGCCAAGTACATGCAGGTGCTGAGTTCCGAATTCCTGGAGCGCTTCTCCAGCGTGATCAACATCCACCACTCCTTCCTGCCCGCCTTCCAGGGGGCCCAGCCCTACCACCGGGCCTGGGAGCGCGGCGTCAAGCTCATCGGCGCCACGGCCCATTTCGTGACCGAGGAGCTCGACGGTGGCCCGATCATCGAGCAGGCCACGGTGCATGTGGGTCATCGCGATGAGGTGGAGGATCTGATCCGCAAGGGTCGCGACACCGAACGGTTGGCGTTGGCCCGGGCGGTGCGGCTGTATCTGTGCCGGCAGGTGATGGTCTACCGCGGTCGTACTGCCGTGTTTGATTGAGCCATCGAGCGGGACTTCCCTCCGGTCCCCCGCTGCCGCCGCCGTCCCGGTGATCCGTTTTTCCACCCTCGACGACCGCCTGCGTGCGCATCGCCCGGCTGAAGCCTCCCCCCTCGGTTGGCGATCCTTCCAGCTGGGAATGGTCCTGCTGGCCAGCAGTGCCTTCCTGGCTGGCCTGGCGCTGCTGCTGGCGCTGATCCTGGGCAGCCGTGGACGTCGCCCCCCTCTGGCGGACCGGGCCAGTGGGGTGCTCCTGGCCGCGGCAGGGCTGATGGTGCTGGGCTGCTTCGGGGCCGCCAGCAGTGGCCTGGCCTGGCTGGGGCTGGCCAACTGGCTGCCCTTCTTCTGGGGATTCTGGGGTTTCCAGCCCTACCTGAGCACTCCCGCCGCCCGTCGGCGGGTGGCCCTGGCCCTTGTGGCGGGCACGCTGCCGGTGATCCTCACCGGACTGGGCCAGCTGTGGTGGGGGTGGAGCGGGCCCTTCCAACTGCTCGGTGGGCTGATCATCTGGCACATCAAGGCCGGCGGCAATCCGTCGGGGCGGCTGGCGGGCCTGTTCGATTACGCCAACATCGCCGGGGCCTGGCTGGCCCTGGCCTGGCCCCTCACCCTGGCGGCCCTGCTGGAGGCAGGCCTGGGGCGGGGCCGTCGGGGAGTGCTGCTGGTGATCGCCGCCAGCCTGGTGGCGGCTGTGTTTCTCACCGATTCCCGCAATGCCTGGGGAGCCCTGCTGCTGGCGGTGCCCCTGGTTGCCGGGCCCGCCAGCTGGGTGTGGCTGTTGCCGCTGCTGCTGCTGCTGGTGGCGGTGATCGGCCTGGCCACCCTGCCCTGGGTGCCCGCGGCTCTTCAGGAGCGGGCCCGCGTCCTGGTGCCCCATGCGATCTGGGCTCGGCTGATCGACCTCGACTACGGCAACCAGCGCCCCCTGGCCATCACCCGTCTGGCCCAGTGGCAGGTGGCCCTGGGTCTGATCGCCGAGCGGCCCTGGCTGGGCTGGGGCGCGGCCGCGTTCAGCGTGATCTACCCGCTCCGCACCGGCCACTGGCACGGTCACCCCCACAACCTGCCCATCGATCTGGCGGTGAGTCACGGGGTCCCCGCCGCCGTGCTGGTGGTGGGCCTGGTGCTCTGGCTGCTGATCCGGGCCGCCCGGCTGGGCATGGCGGGCGGCAGCCTGTTCGATCGGGCCTGGTGGGCCGCCGCCCTGGTGCTGGTGGCCCTGCATGCCACCGACATCCCCTTCTACGACAGCCGCATCAACGTGGCGGGCTGGGTGCTGCTGGCGGGTCTGCGCTGCTATCGACCGCCAGCGCTTCCTGCCGATGCCTGAGCAGGGTGGCCTCCGGCAGGGGGCCTTCCAGGTGGGCCCAGGGAAGCACCCGCCGATCGTCCCAGGTGGCGTGGACGACCTCCTCCCAGGGGGGCGGTGAGGGCAGGACGTAAGGCAGGTCGGTCGGGGCCTGCTCCTCTCCCGCCCGCACCGCCCGGTAGGCCTTCTTCCAGCCTCCCTGACTGTCGTGGCTGCCACGGGCCGCGGCGATCACCGGGGCCAGGCGCCGGTCGCTGCGGGAAAGCAGGGCCTGGATGACGCTCCAGCCGTAGCTTTCCGGGCGCAGCTCGATGCCCTTCGGTCTGAGACGGCGGGCCAGCCTTTGCACGCGTTTCTCCGCCTCCGGCCTCACCCCCTGCCACTGGAAGGGGGTGTGGGCCTTGGGCACGAAGGTGCTCACCCCCAGGCTGAGCCGCAGCCCGGGGGTGGTCTTCTTCAGGGCTTCCAGCAGGTCGGCGGTGGCTTCGATGTCGGCGTCCTCCTCGCTGGGCAGTCCGGCCATGCCGTAGAGCTTCAGAGCGCTGAGGCCCCCTTCCCTGGCGTAGCGGGCGGCCGCGAAGATCTCCTCACCGGAGAGCTTCTTGTTCACCACCCGCCGCATCCGCTCACTGCCGCTCTCGATGGCGATGGTGAGCGATCGGCTGCCGCGCCTGGCCAGGATCCGCCCCAGCTGAGCCGTCACCGTGGCAGCCCGCACCGAACTGACGCTCACCCGGGTGCCGTCGAAGCGCTCCTGGTCGAGCCAGCTCAGCAGGTCGGAGAACTGGGGGTGCTGGGTCACCGACGCCCCCAGCAGGCCCAGCCGCTGGGTGACGGCCAGCCCGGTTTCCACCGCCGGGATCAGGCCGTCGTCGAGGGAGGCGGTGCGGAAGGGCAGGGTCAGGTAGCTGGCCAGGCAGAAGCGGCAGAGCTCCGGGCAGCTGCGGGCCACCTCCACCATGTGGATGGAGGGCCAGGCGGCCTCCGGGGTGATCACCGTGGAATGGCTCAGGGTGTTGCCGCGCCAGGTCTGCTTGGCGATGGTCGGCGGCAGGTCCCCCTCGACGGGCTCGATGGCCAGCAGCTGGCCATCGGCGTCGTAGCGGGGGGCGTAGAGGCCGGGCACGTAGACCCCCGGCACCCGGGCCAGGGCCTGCAGGCGCTCGCGCCGGGGCAGGGTGCGGGCCGACTGGAGGGCATCGACGAAGGCGGGCAGCAGCAGCTCCCCGTCGCCGAGCAGCACCACGTCGAAGAAGGGCGCGAGCGGTTCGGGATTGGCGGTGAGCACCGGGCCGCCGCCGAACACGATCGGATCGTCCTCCCCCCGCTGGTGGCTCCACAGGGGGATCCCCTGCCGCTCCAGCAGGTCCAGCAGCACCGGGCCATCCAGTTCCCAGCTCAGCGACAGCCCGAACAGTTCGCAGGGGCGGTGGGGGGGGTCCCCCTGATCGGTGAACAGCCGGCGCACGTCCAGGTCGGCGCGGCGGGCCAGGCTGGCCCAGACCACCTGATACCCCAGGCTGGTGATGCCCACCCCATAGCTGCTGGGAAAGGCCAGCACGGTGCGCAGGGCATCGGGGGCCGGGGTGGCCGGCGCGAACAGCAGGGTTTCCTGGTTCAGGGGGAGGGCAGAGAGGGAGGGTCCAGCGTGTCACCTCTTGCGGGTTGCCCGCCGGCCCCCTGGCCTTCGGGGAGGGGGCCTCGGGAGTGCTCCCTAGAGTCAGCCGCGATCCGATGGCTCTTCATGCCCCCGCTGCCCAGCTACGTCGCGATCGTCGTCGGGATCCTGCTGCTGTTCGGGGGCGGGGAACTGTTCGTGGCCGGCTCCATTGCCCTCTCCCTGCTGCTCGGCATTCCCCAGCTGGTGATCGGCCTGACGGTCGTTTCGCTGGGCACCAGCGCCCCCGAGCTGTTCGTGAGCCTCCTCTCCACCCTTCAGGGGGGCTCCGATCTGGCCGTGAGCAACGTGGTGGGCAGCAACATCTTCAACATCCTGGTGGTGCTGGGGGCCAGTGCGGCGATCGTGCCCCTGCGGGTGAAGAGCCGCCTGGTCCGCCGCGACGTGCCGCTGCTGCTGGGCATCTCCATGGCCGTCTGGGGGATGGCCTCCGCCGGCCGGCTCACCTGGCAGGCGGGGGTGGCGCTGCTGTTCGCCATGGTGGCGAACGTGGTGTGGGAGATGCGCAGCGCTTCGGAGGATGCGCGCCGAGGAGGACGAGGAGGAGGAGGGGCGGGCCACACCCCTGGTGGCCGCGATCAAGCTGGCGGCCGGGCTGGCCCTGCTGGTGCTCGGCTCCCAGCTGCTGGTGCAGGGAGCCACTGCCGCCGCCGTGGCCCTGGGGGTCAGCCAGACGGTGATCGGCCTCACCATCGTGGCCGCCGGCACCTCCATGCCCGAGCTCGTCACCTCCCTGGTGGCGGCCTACCGGGGCCGTGCCGATCTGGCCATCGGCAACGTGGTGGGCAGCAACCTGCTCAACCAGGTGCTGATCCTGGGCCTGTGCGGCGTGGTGTCGGGCGGCCGGGGGCTGGCGGTGGATCCGGTGATGATCGGCCGCGACCTGCCCATCATGGTGGCCACCACCCTGGCCTGCCTGCCGATCTTCTGGACCAGCGGCGTGATCAGCCGCCTGGAGGGCTGGCTGCTGCTGGGCCTCTATGGCCTCTATCTGCTGGAGCAGGTGCTGGCCGCCACCAGCGGCGGGCCTTTGGTGGACACCTTCCGGTTTGTCGTGCTGGTGGCGGTGCTGCCGGTGCTGCTGGTGTTCCTGGCCTGGCAGGTGCTCCGCTGGAGGCAGCAGCGCAGCAGCCCGGCGGCTGTCAGGGACTGACGGGCCTGGGGCCCTTCCGGAGGCCCTTCCCTTCGCTGTCAAACCTGCGCAGCAGCTCGATCTGGCGTTCATAGATCGATTGCCCGTGCAGGGCCTGGGTCACCAGGAAGCTGGCCAGGCAGGTCACCAGGATCGGCTTGAGGATCAGCAGGTCCTTGGTGAGGGCGAAGGCGAGGAACACGGCCGTGATCGGCGTGCGGGAGCAGCCCGCGACGAAGGCCCCCATGCCGGCGAACACGAAGGTGGTGGGCACATGGCCGGTGAGGTGCTCGGGCAGGCCTCCGCAGGCCAGGCCGATGGTGCCCCCCAGGGTGAGCATCGGTGCAAAGAGCCCTCCGGGCGCTCCGGAGGCGGCGGCCAGGCCCGTGCAGCAGAACAGCACGGTGAAGATCCCCAGCGCCGTGCCGATTTCCACATGGCCGTTGCCGACGGCGTGCTGCAGCCCGGCGTTGTTGCGGAATTCCGGCGGCAGCCAGGCATACACCAGGCCCAGGGCCACCCCGGCGATCACCATCCGGCTCACCAGATGCGGCGCGAGCCAGCGGTGGCTCAGCCACTGCATGCGGATCACGTAGCGGCAGTAGAGCTCCGCCAGCAGGCCCACCACCACCCCGAGCAGGATCAGATAGACGAGATCCACCGGCAGAAACCGCACCAGAGGGGTGAATTCCCTCTCCAGCTGGAAGCCGGTGAAGTTCAGACCGTTGGTCAGACCGCTGGACTGACGGCCCAGTCCCGCCAGACCCATCACATCGGCCCAGGTGTCGGCCAGGAAGGTGGTGACCAGGACCAGCAGCAGCACCACCGGCCGGGCACCGCGCAGCAGTTCCTCCACGGCGTAGAAGAAGCCGCCGATCAGGGCGTTGAACACCGCGGCGATGCCCGCACCGCCACCGGCGGCCACGATCACCCGCAGGAAGGCCGAGGGGGCCTTCAGAACCTTCGCCAGCCGCCAGGCCACCGACCCCCCCGTCTGGACCGACGGCCCCTCGGGGCCGAGCGGAAAGCCTGAGCCGATGGCCAGGATGCCCGCCACCAGTTTCACCATCGCCACCCGGAAGCCCATGGGCATGGGGGTGCCCTTGAGGAAGACCATCACCTGGGTGATGCCCGATCCCGCCGCCGTGGGGGCCAGCTCGCGGACCAGCAGGGCCGACACCAGAGCCCCCCCAGTCCGCCCATCAGGGGCAGCACCAGGGCGGCGGGAGCGACCTCCAGCAGCCGCAGCCGCCAGGAGCCAAGCCAGCCCACACCGGTCTTGAACAGCAGGCCGGCGGCGGCGGCACTGAAGCCGGTGAGCAGCAGGGCCAGGGCCACGGCCCACCAGCGCTCCTCCAGCAGCCGGCGGATGCTGCGGGTCGATTGCCAGCGGTCCCGGTCGAAGCGGAAGGCCTCCAGCCGCAGGGACCGCAGGGCCCCGATGGGTGGTCTCAAACCTCGGCCAGCACCTTCTCCTCCTCCGCCACGCTCACCACCCGGCCCTGGTCCTCGAAGCCCTCGATCTGATCGAAGTTGAGGTAGCGGTAGAGCTCGTCGCCGTAGGGGTCGATCTTCTCGGCGGCGATGGCCAGGTACTCCTCCTTGCTTGGGATGCGGCCCAGCTGGGCGCACACCGCGGCCAGCTCGGCGCTGCCGAGGTACACCTGGGCGCCGTTGCCGAGGCGGTTGTTGAAGTTGCGGGTGCTGGTGGAGAACACGGTGGTGTTGTCCTCCACCCGGGCCTGGTTGCCCATGCACAGCGAGCACCCCGGCATCTCCATGCGGCTGCCGGCCGCCTCGAAGATGGCGTAGTAGCCCTCCTCCTTCAGCTTCTCCTCGTCCATGCGGGTGGGCGGGCACACCCAGAGGCGCGCCTGGTTGGCGCCCTGCCCCTTCAGCACGTTCGCCGCGGCGCGGTAGTGGCCGATGTTGGTCATGCAGGAGCCGATGAACACCTCGTCGATCCGCTCGCCCGCCACCGCGCTCAACGGCTTGACGTTGTCGGGATCGTTGGGACAGGCCAGGATCGGCTCGGTCAGTTCGTTCAGGTCGATCTCGATCACGGCGGCGTACTCGGCGTCGGGATCGGCCTCCATCAGCTGCGGATCGGCCAGCCAGGCCTCCATGGCCCGGATGCGGCGCGCCAGGGTGCGCTCGTCGTGGTAGCCGCGGGCGATCATGTTCTTCAGCAGCGCCACGTTGCTGCGCAGATATTCGCTCACCGTCTCCACGCTCAGCTTGATCGTGCTGCCGGCGCAGGAGCGCTCGGCGGTGGCGTCGGTGAGCTCGAAGGCCTGCTCCAGCTTCAGATCGGGCAGCCCCTCGATCTCCATGATCCGGCCGTTGAACACGTTCTTCTTGCCCTCCTTGGCCACCGTCAGCAGGCCCTGCTGAATGGCGACGTAGGGGATGGCATTCACCACATCGCGCAGGGTGACGCCCGGCTGCAGCTTTCCTGTGAACTTCACCAGCACGGATTCGGGCATGTCCAGCGGCATGGCGCCGATGGCGGCGGCGAAGGCCACCAGACCCGAACCGGCCGGGAAGGAGATGCCGAGGGGGAAGCGGGTGTGGCTGTCGCCGCCGGTGCCCACCGTGTCGGGCAGGAGCATGCGGTTGAGCCAGCTGTGGATGATGCCGTCGCCGGGCCGCAGGGACACGCCGCCGCGGGACGCCATGAAGTCCGGCAGCTCGGCGTGGGTCCTGAGATCCACGGGCTTGGGATAGGCGGCGGTGTGACAGAAGCTCTGCATCACCAGATCCGCCGAGAAGCCCAGGCAGGCCAGCTCCTTCATCTCGTCGCGGGTCATGGGCCCGGTGGTGTCCTGGCTGCCGACGCTGGTCATCAGCGGCTCGCAACTGGTGCCTGGCCGCACTCCGGCCAGGCCGCAGGCCCTGCCCACCATCTTCTGGGCCAGGGTGAAGCCCTTGCCCGTGTCGGAGGGGGCCACCGGCCGGATGAACAGCTCGGAGGGGGGAAGGCCCAGCTGGAGCCGCACCTTGTCGGTGAGGGAGCGGCCGATCAGCAGGGGGATGCGGCCGCCGGCGCGCACCTCATCGGCGATCGTGCTGGGCTTAAGCTCGAAGCGGGCCACGATCTCACCGGCGCCGGGTTCCCCGGCGGCGCGCTCGATCGTGCCGGCGAAGGGCCGGATCGTGATCACGTCGCCGCTGCTGAGCCCGGAGACGTCGCATTCGATCGGCAGGGCGCCGGAGTCCTCGGCGGTGTTGAAGAAAATCGGCGCGATCTTGCCCCCCAGGATCACCCCGCCGCCGCGCTTGTTGGGCACATGGGGGATGTCGGTGCCGGTGTGCCAGAGCACCGAGTTGATGGCGGACTTGCGCGAGCTGCCGGTGCCCACCACGTCGCCCACGTAGGCCACGGGGTGCCCTTTCGTCTTGAGCTCCGCGATCTGCTCCAGGCCGCCGGGCATCCGCGTCTCCAGCATCGCCATCGCGTGCAGGGGGATGTCCGGGCGGGTGGTGGCGTGGGTGGCCGGTGAGAGGTCGTCGGTGTTCGTTTCGCCCTCCACCTTGAACACCGTGACCGTGATGGCCTCGCTCAGGGGCGGCCTGGCGGTGAACCACTCGGCCGCCGCCCAGCTGTCCACCACCTGCTTCGCCAGGGGGTTGGTCTCGGCCAGCTCGAGCACGTCGTGGAAGGCGTCGTAGACGAGCAGGGTGCGGCTGAGCCCACGCGCGGCCTCCTGGGCGACCGCCGCATCGGCGCTCTTCAGCAGCTCGATCAGGGCGCCGACGTTGTAGCCGCCGATCATCGTGGCCAGCAGACCGGTGGCCTCCATCGGACTCACCAGGGGGCTGGAGGCTGTGCCGGCCGCCACGGCGCTGAGCCAGCTCGCCTTCACATAGGCGGCCTCGTCCACCCCCGGGGGGATGCGCTCACCGAGCAGCTCCAGCAGGAAGGCCTCCTCACCCGCCGGCGGGGCCTGCAGCAGTTCGGTGAGGGCCTGGGTCTGGGGGGCGGTGAGCGGCAGGGGCGGTACCCCCAGGGCTTCCCGCTCGGCGGCGGCCTGGCGGTAGGTGGGCAGCAGCTCGGCGGGGGGGAGGGGTGCTGTGGCGGCGGGTGTGGCGTATGGCATGGGGGCTCTGGTCGGCCGGGGTCGGGACCCCGGGGCAGGGTCTGATGAGCTCATTGTCGGTACCAGGCGGGCCGTTCTGGGTGACCGTCGCTGCAGAACCGCCACAGGCCAGTGCCGCCGGGCTACCGACCCGGGCGATCGGGCGTGAGGGGCAGGGCCGCGGCGGTGGCCCCGGCCAGCAGTGCCAGCAGCGGTGCCAGCGCCACGCTGCCGCCATCCCCGCAGATCAGGGTGATCACGGCCCCGGCGGCGCCCACGCCCCCCAGCACCAGGCCGGCCCCCAGGCCGGCGGACGTGGCCGGCAGGGTGGCCAGGGCCGTGGCGGTGAGACTGGTGCTCACCAGGCTGTGGACCAGGCCCAGCAGGGGGATCAGCGGCAGCCGCAGGGGCGGCAGCAGCAGTTCAAGGGCCATGAGTCCCGCCAGAGCGGCGAGGGCACCCCGCAGGGAACGCTTCAGGCCCCAGCCGCTCACCAGCGTGCCGCCCCACGGCGCCGCCAGGGCCGACACGGCCAGCACCGCCAGGGCCGGGCTCGCCGAGGCCTGCACGGCCACCATCCAGGCCACCATCAGCAGCGGCAGCAGGGCGCCTCCGGCCGGCAGACCGCGGCCGTGCCAAGGAAGATCAGTCCCGCCACCAGGATCCCCACGCTCACCGGCAGCAGGCGGCCCCTGGCCCAGGGATCCCGCCGGTCGGACAGCCAGCCGGCCAGCGGCAGCACCGCCAGGCCCAGCAGCCCGGGCAGCAGGGCGAAGAGGGGCAGGAGCCCGGACAGTCCCCGGCCGCTCAGCAGCATCGGCTGGGCGGCCCGGTAGATCATCCAGCCCAGCAGCAGCGCCACCTGCAGGCTGACGACCCCCCAGGCGAGGCGCCAGCGGATGGGTCGCCGGTCAGGAATCTCCATTGCCTCCCTCCCGCAACAGGGTCGCTGGCAGATCCTCCCGCAGCTCGTCCCGTCCGGCAGAGCCGCCATCCGCCCGGGGGCGTCCGCCCCGATCCCTCCTCCCTCGGGCAGGTGTGCCTGAAGGGGGCCACCGTGGGCGACACCCTCGACCGCAACCGCCTCACCACCCCCCAGCATCGGGAGCAACGGGATCAGCCCTTCGCGCCGATCTCCTGGGAGCGGGCATCGATCTGCCCGAGGACCGGGTGCCCCCACCCTCATCGAGCCGGACCGGGTGGCCTGGCGATGGATGGCTCCGGCCAGTTCCACACGGCGGACTGCTACGCCGCCAACAAGCTGATCAAGGGCGCCCTGCTCGGCACCAACACGGCCGAATCCCATCCCGTGCTCTTCCAGCGGCTGCTCCAGCGCAAGCGCAAGCTGAAGAAGGGCCCCGCACGCTGGCTCCTCTCTTCCTGCTGCCCAGCGGGCATGTGCGCCGGGATCCGCCCGCAGTCGCCGGGGCCTGGTGTGCACGCGGTCCGCCGCGCCGGCTGCCCTTTCCCGGCGCCTGGCCATCCTGGCAACAGGCGCTGGCGGCCGAGATCCGGGAACTCACCCCCGCTCCCCCGGCGCGGTGGCCCCCACCCTCCTGCGCCGTCCTCTCGGGGGGCCTCTGGAGGCCGTCACCTGGCGCTTCCGAGCGCTGTCACGGGAGCCGCCTGCCGATCCGCTCCTGACAGGGGCGCTCTGCAGCGGCAGCGATTCCGAGATCTGCTGCTCCAGATCCTGGAGGATCCGGCCTGACGGATTCGGCCCCCGCTTCCCCCGGAGGTGAGGGTCCCCTCCGGGGGGCCGATCAGCGGGCAGCTGCGCTTCTAGGGTGGTTCTGTGCTTGTGTCATCGCCGTCGGCCACATGATCCCCACCTCCGATCTCCATGTGGTGGAAACCCGGCCGCTGGTGCCGCCGGCGGTGCTGCACCGGGAGATGCCCCTCTCCGAGCAGGCTGCCCGCACCGTGCAGCAGGCCCGCGAGCGGATCAAGGCGATTCTGCACGCCGGCGACCAGCGGCTGCTGGTGATCGTCGGCCCCTGTTCGGTCCATGACGTCACCGCCGCCAGGGAGTACGCCGAGGGCATCGCCCAGGCCCAGCGGCGTCACCGGGGCGAACTGGAGATCGTGATGCGGGTCTACTTCGAGAAGCCCCGCACCACCGTGGGCTGGAAGGGGATGATCAACGATCCCCACCTCGACGGCAGCTACGACATCAACACCGGCCTGCGGCGGGCGCGGGCCCTGCTGCTGCACCTCGCCGAGATGGGCCTGCCGGCGGCCACCGAGGTGCTGGACCCGGTGGTGCCCCAGTACCTGGCCGATCTGATCAGCTGGACCGCCATCGGCGCCCGCACCACCGAGAGCCAGACCCACCGGGAGATGGCTTCGGGCCTGTCGATGCCGATCGGCTTCAAGAACGGCACCGACGGAAGTGCGGCCACCGCGATCAACGCCATGGAGGCCGCCGCCCGACCCCACCATTTTCTGGGCATCGACAAGGAGGGCCAGGCGGCCATCGTCTCCACCACCGGCAACCCTGACGGCCATCTGGTGCTGCGGGGGGGCAAGAGCGGCACCAACTACCACGCCGAGGCGGTGGAGGCCGCCGCGGCCCTGCTGGCCAGGGACGGCCTGCCTGCCCGTCTGATGGTGGACTGCAGCCATGGCAATTCCAACAAGGACTTCCGCCGTCAGGGGGAGGTGCTTCGCCGGGTGGCCGAGCAGGTGAGGGGGGGCTCTGTCCACGTGATGGGCGTGATGCTGGAGAGCCATCTGGTGGAAGGAAATCAGAAGATTTCCGCTGATCTTTCTTCGCTCACCTACGGCCAGAGCATCACCGATGCCTGCATCGATCTGCCCACCACGCTGGATCTGCTCGTCGAGCTGGCCGACGCGGTGAAGCAGGCCCAGGCCCGAACCCTTGCTCTGGCCTGAGCTCCGGGCCGTGTTCCCCTGTGCAAACGGAGCGGATTGGCGGCATCCCGGAGCCCTCCAAAGACAGGATTGGCACTCCCGTGATGAGAGTGCTGATCCAATTTCCTGCAACGAACTGTTCTGGATGAACAGCCACCAGGCAGGCTCTGGTTACGTTTGATCCCAGCAAGTCGTGGAGGTGCGCTGATGACCTATCTCCTGCAGTTCTGCGGGTTGTCGGATCCCTTGCAACTGTTCTATCTGGAACAGAAATCCGCCGTTTCCCCCACCCGCCCCGACCCTCCCGCCGCCGAGGGCTCCCTGGCTCCCGGTCCGATCTACGGCGGCTTTCGCCCCTTCCAGCTGGACGATCTGCTGGGCTGGGCTCTCGACACAGCCCGGGGGCGATGCTGGGATGGTGAGGCTATCCAGCATCTGGTGCTGGATGTCTGGATGGAGCGGGCCGATGTGATCCGCCAGTGGCAGTTACGGTTGCGGGAGGAGCCCGCCGACAGGATGCTGGTGGCCGGAATCGGCACCCAGCGGGACTGGGAGCTTCGCTGCGAACAGTCGTTGAGGGCCTGATCGCCGCCGGCGCTTCTCCTCCGGGAAGGCCCATCAGGCCAGCAGCTGCCACAGACCCGCCACGGTCAGGGGTACGGTGAAGTTGTCGATGCCCAGCAGGGCCCACTGCTCCAGCCCCGTCGCCAGCAGGGCGATCAGGGCGATCCCGGCTGCTGGTGGTGCGGCCCCCCCGCCCAGTAGGGCCAGGGCCACCAGCACGATCAGGCTGGCGATTCCCATGGCGGCGGTGCCCACAAGGGAGCGCCGTTCCCCCATGACGGACCAGCTGGGGGAGGGGATCAGCGGGCCCAGCAGGCCCGCCAGGCCGTCCCCGAAGGCCATCACCAGAACTCCGGCCGCCACGGTGGCCGGGTGGGCGGGCCACCAGATCCACAGCAGCAGGGTGATCGAGGCGCCGTAGGCGATGGTGCCGTAGCTGCGCCGCTCCACGTCCTCGATGGCCGGCAGCACCCTCACCCGGTGGTTGAGGGCCGCCAGCAGGGTGATGGTTCCCGCGGCAGGCACGGCGACCAGTCGCTCCACTCCGAAGGCCCAGGCGATCAGCACCACCGGTCCGGCGCCGATGTGCACCAGCTTGCGGCTCCATTCCCGTTGCTCCGGCCAGCGGTGGCGGAGCGCCAGGGCCGCGCCGCTCACCAGGGTCAGCCAAGCCGCCACCGCCAGCACGCCGCTGAGCTGGGTGAAGCCTTCCTTCCCCGGCGGGGCGACCAACGCCAGCACGGAGGGCTCGCTCAGGCGGCCTGGTGCAGATTGCTCATCAGGCGGAGCTTCATGATCGCCTTGGCCTCAAGCTGCCGCACCCGCTCTCGGGAGACGTTGATCTGACGGCCGATCTCGGCGAGGGTGAGGGGCTCGGAGCCCTCCAGGCCGAAACGCAGCCGAAGAATCTTCTGCTCCCGTTCGTTGAGCTGGGAGAGCCAGGTGCCGAGGTGTTCCTTCTGCAGATGGCGGTCCATCGAGTCGAAGTGCTCGTTGCTGGCCGGATCGGCGATCAGCTCGCCCAGGGTGCTGCGATCCTCCTCGCCACGGGCGTGGGCGTCGAGGGAGGCGCAGGGGGCGCTCTGGGTCATGAGTTCCTCCAGCTCCTCGGGCCGCATGCCCATGGCGTGGGCCAGCTCGAGCCGGTTCGGCTGGCGTCCCAGCCGATGGGAGAGCTCCCGGGTGATGCGACGCATCTTGGAGAGCTTCTCGCTGATGTGGATCGGCAACCGGATCGTGCGGGCGCTGTTGTCGATGGCCCGGGTCATCCCCTGGCGGATCCACCAGTAGGCATAAGTTGAGAATTTGTAGCCCATGGCGGGGTCGAACTTATCGACGGCCCGCTCCAGGCCGATGGCTCCTTCCTGGACGAGGTCGAGCAATTCCAGCCCCTGATTCTGATATTTCTTGGCCACACTCACCACCAGCCTGAGGTTGGCGGCCATCATGCGGTCGCGAGCGCGCTGGCCCATCCGCACCTGGCGCTTCTGGCGTGGGTTGAGCTCTCCTTCACCCAGGGCCTGGAGCTTCTTGCCGGCCTGGACATGGTGGGCCAGTTCAATCTCTTCGGCCGGTGTGAGAAGCGGCACACGTCCGATGGTGCTCAGGTACCAGCCGATGGAGTCGGCACTCAGCCGCCCCGCCTGACGTGATGTCCCTTTGCTGCTGACAGAACCGCCGGCGGATTTCGTCCTGCGAGAGGACGATCCTTCTCCACCGCTTTTCAGCAGAGAGAGGGCGGAATGCAGAGGTGTCCCCATCACCCCAGGCTCCCGATTGAATTTGGCGGAAATGTAGCACTGCCTGATGGCAGGAGCCAGTACCGAGGTGAAGGTTGTCAGATTTTGCCTGTGTAACGATTGCTTGTGTCGTGACGGCTACGCATTTGGACCTTCAGGCAGGCCCCCGCGCCATTGTTCCATAAGGATGTTCTGCGTCCGTTTTGCCTCACCGCTCGGCTGACGCTGGCTGAACTGTCCATCGCTCTGCATGTGCCAGGCGCCCGTATCGGCCAGGTAAAGCTCCAGCAAAGCCTCGATCTGCTTCTGCAGCCGCTGGTCCTCGATGGGGGCCACCGCTTCGACCCGACGGTCGAGGTTGCGGGGCATCCAGTCGGCACTGCCGAAGAACATTTCCGGCTGGCCGCCGTTGCTGAACCAGAAGAGGCGGGAATGCTCGAGGAAGCGGCCGATCACGCTCACCACAGTGATCCCCGCGCTGACCCCTTCGATCCCAGGGCGCAGACAGCACATACCGCGAATGATCAGTTCGATCCGCACGCCCGCCTGGGAGGCTTCGTACAGCAGGGCAATGATCGCCGGATCCACCAGAGCATTCATCTTGGCCTTGATGTGGCCGCCCCGCCCCTCCCTGGCGTGCTCGATCTCCCGGCGGATCAACCCTTCCATTCGCTTGCGCAGGGTGACGGGAGCCACCAGCAACTTGCGGAAGCTCTGCTGCTTGGAGAAGCCGGTCAGGTAATTGAAGAGTTCCACCAGGTCCTGGCCGAAATCCTCGCGGGCCGTCAGCAAGCCGATGTCGGTGTACAGCGAGGAGGTCTTGGAGTTGTAGTTGCCGGTGCCGATGTGCACGTAGCTGCGCAGGGCTCCCTTCTCGCGCCGCACCACCAGCAGCACCTTGGTGTGGGTCTTGAGGCCCAGCACCCCATAGACCACATGCACCCCGGAGCGCTCCAGCTGCCGGGCCCACTGGATGTTGTTGTCCTCGTCGAAGCGGGCCTTGAGCTCCACCAGGGCCATCACCTGCTTGCCGTTCTCGGCGGCACGGATCAGGGAGGACACAACCGGTGAGTCCTTGGACGTGCGGTAGAGGGTCATCTTGATGGCCAGCACCGAGGCGTCGCTGGCGGCCTGGCTGAGGAACTCCTCCAGGGAGGTGGAGAAAAGGTCGTAGGGGTGGTGGAGCAGCACATCGCCGCGCCGCAGCACCGAGAAGATGCTCTCGAACTCCTCCTGCTTGATCGAGCCATCCTCCAGCTGGCTGCGCTGGGCCCGGACCAGGGCCGGCACGGTGCGGCCCTTGTGGGGCTTGTCCCGCAGCTGGTCCAGGGGGATCGCCATCAGGCTCATCAGATCGTCGAGGCCGAGGGGGCCGTTGATCCGGTAGACGTCCTCCGGCTCCACGTCAGTGCCCACCATCAGCAGATGCACCACCTCCTCGGGCATTTCGTCGGCCACTTCGACCCGAACCACCTCGCCGCCGACGCGCCGCTTGCGCAGGCCCTCCTGGAGGGCCTCCATGAGGTCATCGGCCTCCAGGTCGCGCAGCTCCAGGTCTGCGTCGCGGGTGATCCGGAAGAAGTAGTGCCCCTCGATGGTCATGCCCGGGAACAGCCAGCGCAGGTTGAAGGCCACCAGCTGCTCCAGGGGCACGGCCGTGAAGACCGGGGACGGCTCGATGCCGCTCAGGTGGGTGGGAATGGGCACGAACCGGGGCAGGATCTTCTGGGGCACCTTCACCCGGGCGAACTGCTGCCGGCCGGAGTCAGGGTCCCGGATCAGGGCCGCCACGTTGAGGCTGAGGTTGCTGAGGAACGGGAACGGGTGGGCCGGATCCACCGCCAGCGGTGTCAGCACCGGGAAGATCGCCTTGCGGAAATACTCGTCGGCCCAGGATGTCTGCTGTTCGTTGAGGCGGAGGTAGTCGAGCAGCTGGACGCCGTATTCGGCGAGGTGGGTTTTCAGGGAGTGGCGATAGTGCTGCTGCTGCATCTCCAGCAGGGGGCGCAACTTGGCCTGAATCGCCCCCAGCTGTTCCTTCGGGGTCAGGCCGTCGTCGCTGCGGGTGGTGACCCCGGCTTCAAGCTGAGACTTCAGCGAAGCCACCCGCACCATGAAGAACTCGTCGAGGTTGTTGCTGAAGATGGCGCTGAATTTGGCCTGCTCCAGCAGCGGCGTGTGTTCATCGAGGGCCTGGCACAGCACCCGGTGGTTGAAGTCGATCCAGCTCAGCTCTCGGTTGATGTAGAGATCGGGAGCAACGACCGGCTGCGAAGACATGCGCTGGGCTCCACGGCCTGGGAAGGGGGCAACGTAGCAATGGCGCCGGCAGCATCAGGGTGCTGGCGCCGCTTGACGGGGGGCCTTCCCGGCCACAAGCCCCACCACCACGGCCATCAGCAGGATCCCCAGCCAGAAGGGACTCCGGCGGCCGATGGTCTCGTAAGCCAGCCCAGCCAGAGGCGGTCCCAGAAAGCTGGCCAGGCTCTGCAGCCCCTGCAGGCTGCCCAGGGCGGCACCCTGGCCGGCGTCGGCCAGCCGCCGTGACACCAGGCTGCGCAGGCTCGGGGTCACCAGGCCCGTTCCCAGGGCCAGGAGGGACACCGCGGTGAACACCACCGGCACGGCGTTCTGCCGTTCCGCCAGGGGCACCAGCAGGAAGCCCGCCATGACGCAGCCCAGGCCGATCTGGGTCAGTCGCCATTCCCCCAGCCGCTGCACCAGCGGACCGATCAGCCCTCCCTGCACCACCGTGGCCACCACGCCCACCACCAGGAAAGTGCCGGCCGACAGGCCCGGCCCCCAGCCGAACACCTGTTTGAAATAGAGCACCAGCAGGGCGGTGAAGCCGCTGAAGCCCAGAAAGAAAAGAAAGAAGGCGGCGCAGAGCCGGCGCACCCGTGGATTGGCGAACACCCGCTGCAACTGGCCGAAGGGCTGCAGCTCCCAGTGCCTGGGCAGGGGCAGGCGCGCCTCCGGGGGATGGGTCTCCGGCAGCAGGGTGACCACCACCACCAGATTGAGCACGGCGAAGCCCACCGCGAGCAGAAGTGGCAGGGTCACATCGATGCGGCCCAGCAGCCCGCCGAGGGCCGGCCCGAGGATGAAGCCGAGCCCGAAGGCCACACCGATCAGGCCGAAGGCCCGGGCCCTTCGTTCCGGCGTCGAGATGTCGGCGAGAACGGCGGCGGCCGTGGCCGCGGTGCCGCCGCTCACCCCGTCGATCAGGCGGGAGGCGAAGAGCAGAGCCAGGGGCAGGCCGCTGGCGGCCGCCCCCGGCCAGAGGCGGCTCCAGGGCAGGCTGATGGTGAGCGCGAACAGACCCAGGCCCAGCACCGACCCGGCCACACAGGCGGTGATCACGGGCTTGCGGCCGTAGCGGTCGCTGAGGGCCCCGATCAGGGGGGTGAAGGCGAACTGGGCGATGGCGTAGCTGCCGGCCAGCAGGCCGAGGGTGCGGCCGTCGGCGGTGAAGCCCGCCAGCAGGAACGGCAGCAGGGGAAACACGATGCTTTCCCCCAGACGGTCGTTGAGCAGCGTCAGGAAGGCGCAGAGGAGGGTGGAGGGGCGCGAGAGGCGCACGGCAGCGGGCCGGGGATCAGGGCACCTTCCCATGGCCTGGACCGCAGGGGCGACGACGGCGCCACCCCGGTGAGCGAGGCTCTGCGGCAGCCGGCGCCATGGGACGTGACCCCCTCTTCCGCTCCGGTGCGCTTCCAGCGTGGGCGAATCAGGCGTGGGCGAATCAGGGTAGTTTCGATGGATCGACGGTTCCGAGCGCTCCGGTCCGCGGGGTCTGAGGATTCCCTGCCGTTGCCTCCTCACCCCTGTTCAAGAGGTCTGATCGAGCTGATGCGCCCTGTCACCGTGTCTCCTGGGGAGTCCACCGGCTTCTGATGATCAACGGAGCCTGGATTGCCGTTTCCGGCCTGGCGCTCGTGATGTTCCTGGTCGCCCACCTGGGGGGCGTGGCCCTGGCCCTGGGGGATCCGGCCGCCTTCGAGGGGTATGCGGCCGCCCTGCACCGGCAGGCCTGGCTGCCCTGGATGGAGATCCTTCTGGCGGCTGCGCTCCTGAGCCATCCGCTGCTTGCCCTGAGGCAAGTCCTCGCCAACCGCCACGCCAGGGGCCCGGTCGCCGGGCCGGTGCGCAGTCGCCGCCAGGGTCCATGGGCGCCCCTCTCGGCCCTGGCCGCCAGGGCGATCCCCTGGAGCGGAGCACTGTTGGTGGTCTTCCTGATCGTGCACATCGGCCAGCTGCGCTGGGATCGGCCATCGGCCGGCGAGGAACTGGCTGCGGTGCACGCCGCCCTGGACGCTCCCTGGAGCCTGGCCCTCTACGTCGCCGCCGGGGGCTCGCTGGGGTTGCATCTGCTGCACGGCGGCGAGAGCGCCGTCCGTCGGCTGGGGCTCCTCGCACCGGCCACCGCCCCGTCCCTGCGTCTGGCCGGCCGAGGGCTGGCCATGTTGCTGGGCGCGGGCTTCGCCCTGATCCCCCTTGCCGTGGTGTGGCGGACCGGGAGCCCCCTGGGGGCGGGCGGATGAGCGGTTCATCCCGGCGGCTGGATCCGCGTCTTCCCGATGGGCCGATCCAAACGGCCTGGCAGCGCTGCCGCGAGACCCTCCCGCTGATCAGTCCGAGCCGCAAGCAGCGGCTGCGGATCCTGGTGGTGGGCACCGGTCTGGCGGGGGCCTCAGCCGCCGCCAGCCTGGCCGAGCAGGGCTACCGGGTTCAGGTCGTGACATACCACGACAGTCCCCGCCGGGCCCACTCGGTGGCGGCCCAGGGGGGGATCAACGCCGCCCGCAACTATGCCAACGACGGCGACAGCGTCGAGCGGCTGTTCCGCGACACCGTCAGGGGCGGGGATTTCCGCGCCAGGGAGGCCGGCTGCCACCGGCTGGCCGAGATCAGTGGCGCGATCATCGACCAGTGCGTGGCCCAGGGGGTGCCCTTCGCCCGCGAGTACGGCGGCACCCTGGCCAATCGCAGCTTCGGCGGTGCCCTGGTGAGCCGCACCTTCTACGCCCGTGGCCAGACGGGTCAGCAGCTGCTCTACGGCGCCTACCAGGCCATGCTCCGTCAGGCGGCCGCCGGACGGGTGGAGCTGCTCTGCCGCCGCGACATGCTCGACCTGATCGTCCATGACGGCGTGGCCCGCGGCGTGGTCTGCCGTCACCAGAGGACCGGTGCCCTGGAGGTGCACACCGCCGATGCGGTGCTGCTGGCCACCGGCGGCTACTCCAACGTCTTCTACCTCTCGACCAATGCGCTGAAGTCGAATGCCACGGCGATCTGGCAGGCCCATCGCCGGGGTGCCTGTTTCGCCAACCCCTGCTTCACCCAGATCCACCCCACCTGCATTCCCAGCGGCGACGCCCACCAGAGCAAGCTCACCCTGATGAGCGAGAGCCTCCGCAACGACGGTCGGATCTGGCTGCCGCTGCGGCCCGGTGACGGCCGGCCGCCGGCTGCGATTCCGGAAGCGGAGCGGGATTACTTTCTGGAGCGCCTGTACCCCAGCTACGGCAATCTGGTGCCCCGGGACCTGGCCTCTCGCCGGGCCCGCGACCTCTGCCTGGAGGGCCGGGGGGTCGGGCCGGGGGGGCGTTCGGTCTACCTCGATCTGGCCGAGGCGATCACCAGGGATGGCGAGGCGGCGATCCAGGCCCGCTACGGCAACCTGCTGGAGATGTACGAGCGGATCAGCGGCGACGATCCCCGCCGCACGCCGATGCGGATCTATCCCGCTCCCCACTACACGATGGGCGGGCTGTGGGTCGACTACCACCTGATGAGCTCGCTGCCGGGACTGTTCGTGCTGGGCGAGGCCAACTTCTCCGAGCACGGTGCCAACCGGCTGGGGGCGAGTGCCCTGATGCAGGGGCTGGCCGATGGCTACTTCATCGCCCCGGCCACGGTGACCGCCTGGCTGGCGGGACGGCCCGGTGAGGATCTCTCCTCCGACCATCCCGCCTGCCGCGAGGCGCTGGCGGCGGTCGAGGCGAGGATCACGGCGCTGCGCAGTACCGGCGGATCCCAGCCCGTGGACGTCTTCCACCGGTCGCTGGGCCATCTGATGATCGAGGCCTGCGGCATCAGCCGCCGCGGAGATACCCTCACGGCGGCCCTCGGCGACGTGGAGGCCCTGCGGGGGCGCTTCCTGCGCGAGGTGCGCATCCCCGACCAGGGCAGCGTCCTCGATGGCGAACTGGAGAAGGCTCTGCGGCTGGAGGATTTCTTCGGCCTGGCGGATCTGATGCTCCGGGATGCTCTGGCGCGGGAGGAATCCTGCGGGGCCCACTTCCGGGAGGAACATCAGACGCCGGAAGGGGAGGCTCTGCGGGACGACGAGCGTTTCGCCCACATCGCCGCCTGGGAACACCGGCCTGGACACCCCCCCGTGCGCCACGCCGAGCCGCTCACCTTTCACTCCGTTCAGCCGTCTCAGCGCAGCTACCGATGACCGGTTCGGGCCGGCCGAAGAGAAAACCCTGCCCCTGATGGCAGCCGAGGGCGAGCAGGCCCGCGTGCTGGGCCGAGGTCTCGATGCCTTCAGCGATCAGACCCAGGCCCAGGTCGTTGGAGAGGCGGATCATCGCCTCCAGCACCACGGCCTTGCGAGGGTTGTCCAGAAAGTCGGCGATGAAACTCCGGTCCACCTTGATGGTGTCGATCGGCAGGCGCGCCAGCCAGGACATGCTGGAGTACCCCGTGCCGAAGTCATCCAGGTGCACCTGGACGCCAGCCTCCCGCAACCGGTGCAGCTCGGAGGCGGCCAGGTCGGGATGTTCGATCAGGATGCTCTCGGTCACTTCGATCGCGGTCCAGCAGGGGTCCACACCGGCGTGTTCCAACTGGGTGAGGAAGAAGTCGCAGAGGCCGCTTTCCTTGAGCTGCAGGGGGCTCACGTTGATGGCCATGGTGACGGGCGAACCCGTGGCCCGGAGGGCGTTGAGCTGCTGGAGGGCTTTGGTGATCACCCAGCGGCCGATCGGCAGGATCAGGGCCGTGCGCTCGGCGATCGGAATGAATTCCGATGGGGCGGCGCTCGGTGAGCCGGTGCCTCCCAGCCGCAGCAAGGCCTCCATGCCCACCGTCCTGCGATCGCGCAGATCCACGATCGGCTGATAGACCAGAAACATCGCTTCGTGCAGGAGCGCGTTCTCAAGCTGATGGCGCACCTGAATGTTTTTCCTGATCTTCCTGTCAAAAGAGGGCTTGTAGAAGCAGATGGGTTGATGGCTTTTGCGCTTCGACTCATACATGGCCAGATCGGCCCGGCGGATCAATTCGTCGACCGAGATATCCGGATCGTCCGAGATGGTGATGCCGATGCTCATCGAGGGACGGATCGTGAGATCATCCACTGACCAGGGCTGTCCCACACTGTCCATGAGTCGCATGGCCAGCTGCAGAGCATCGCCCTGGTCGAAGACCCCCATTGTGAGTATCACGAATTCGTCGCCGCCGAGCCGCGCCAGGACATCTCCGAACCGCAGCGATCGCTGCAGCCTTCGGCCGATCTCGATCAGCAGGTCGTCGCCGATCTGATGGCCGTGGAGGTCGTTGATCTCCTTGAAGCCGTTGAGATCGCAGAACAGGATGGTGATCCGGCCTCCGCTGTTTCGCTGGGTCTGGAGGGCGCCGCGGACGCTGACGTGGAGCCCGCGGCGGTTCGGCAGACCGGTGACGGGACACTCCATCACCTGGGCGGCCAGGGCGAGGCGCTCGAGCTCCAGGGCCCGGTTGAGATTCTCCGTCTGCCCACGGCGGCGTTCCATCCGCTCGGCTTCCACCCGTAGCTGCTCATGGGAGAGCAGGGCGCTGACTTCACGGAAGCAGAAGATGAGGGGTCGCAGCCGATCGGTGCGGACAGGCTTCCACTCGATCTCCAGGGCGCGCAGCTTGTGGCGTTGCAGCACCTTCGTGAGGTGCCCCCCCCTGTCGCCGCCGGCAAGAACCTGCTCCGTGTTCAGCAGGGGGGCGCTGTCGCAGTCGCGGGGCAGCTGGTCGTAGATCGATTCCCCGAGAACCCCCGGTGTCGTCCGTCCCACCAGCCGGGCGTAGGTGGCGTTGCACCAGAGCACCCGTCCCTCACGGCTGGTGATCACCAGAGCGTCGCTGATGGTGCCGAGGGCTGCCTCCAGCCGCCCCAACGAGCGCCGAAGCTCCACGACCAGTCTGCGGTGCTCGTCCACGCTTCTTGAAGTACCCCTTCGGGCTTCGCAGGGGTATTCGTCTGAAAATTCTATGAGCATGGCGCCTCTCCGTGGCCGGCGGGGCTGGGGCCGGGGGGTGAGGGGACCAGCGCCATGGCGAATCCGTCGCGCTGTCTCCCCCCCCGCGTCCATCCGCACGCCCGCAGGGCCTTCGCCGGTTGCCAGACTTCCTGCCAGCACTCGGCGCTTTGTCAGGCCCGCCCATGCCCACCCTTGCCCTCACCCTGAGGATCTGGCGCCAGGCCGGACCCGATGACCCCGGCGACTTCGAGACCCAGGCCCTGGAAGGGGTGTCCACCGACATCTCCCTTCTGGAGGCTCTCGATCTCCTCAATGAACGGCTGATCACCGCGGGGGAACGGCCGGTGGGCTTCGAGCACGATTGCCGGGAGGGAATCTGCGGTTCCTGCGGCTTTCTCGTCAACGGCCAGGCCCAGGGGCCCCAGCGGGCCACCAGTGTCTGCCAGCTCTACCTGCGCCAGTTCCGCGACGGTGAGGTGCTGACGCTCGAGCCCTTCCGCGCCCGCGCGTTTCCCGTGCTGCAGGATCTGGCAGTGGATCGGGCCGCTCTTGATCGGATCATCGCCGCCGGCGGTTACTGCTCGGTGAACACCGGCAGCGCCCCGGAGGCCAACGCCCTGCTGATCGGACGGGACCAGGCGTCCACCGCCTTCGACGCCGCCGCCTGCATCGGTTGCGGGGCCTGTGTGGCCAGTTGCCGCAATGCCTCCGCCAGCCTGTTCGTGGCGGCCAAGCTGGCGCACCTGGGCCAGCTGCCCCAGGGCCAGCCGGAGCGGCGCCGCAGGGCGCGCTCGATGCAGGCCCGGATGACGAAGGAGGGCTTCGGCAGCTGCAGCAGCAACCTGGAATGCGAGGCCGTCTGCCCCAAGCAGATCTCCGCCGACTGGATCAGCTGGATGCACCGGGAATCCCGGCGGCGCGCCTGATGCCGCACCCCATCCCCGTCGCGCTCCACGACACCAAGCCCCACGACCGACAACGTCGAGACCTCGCCGCCGCCTGCGATCAATGATGTGATCGCCCTGAACGATCGAGCGCATCAGTCCGGCCGTCTCGGTGGCGTGGCCCTCCGGTCCCTCGGCCGCCGGAAGGTGGAGCGCGAGCCGCTGATCCTGCCTACGGACCGGAGCAGCCGCGATCTGCCGAGGAAGCACGAGTTCGTCTGCAGCATGTCCACCAAGGAATGCCTCCGGGAGAACGCGAGGTGGAGGAGAGCTTCTTTTCCACCCTCCCGCTGGTGCGGGCCCTGGAGGACGACGGAGAGGTGCTGAGCTCACCTCGACAACCGTGAGCGTCGGCATTGCATGCTCGTTTACTGCTGCACGACGTTGAGCGAGCAGCAGTTCATCGCGGGCCTCGCGCTCACCCCATTCCGTATCTGATCGGTGTCCATGAAATGGGGCAGCCGCAGATCCTCAGCTGGCTGGCTGGGAACGGAAGTACTGTTCTCCTTTCATGAACAGAGCACTCCTGGCTGGGTATGGTCAATCAAGAGTAGCGCTCGATGCAGTTTGCGGTCGGAATCAACCTGATCATGGCCCCGACGGGAGCGATCGCATCCTGGATCTGCAATGCCCAGGCACTGGCGCTTGATGGTCTGGTGTCAGGCTTCAATGCGCTGATGATTCTCGTGGGAGCACGACTGAGCAACCAGTTGTTGCGACCACCTGACCGCCGCTATCCTTTCGGCTTCTGGGCACTGGAAACCCTCTACACCGGGAGTCGATCACCTCTGCTCCTGGGGATTCTGTTGTTCGCTTCGATCACCTCCGTCGACCGGATTCTCGGCCAACTCCATGGCGCGAAAGTCGCTGCACCATGGATAGGGAGGAATCGTGATCTACGCCCTCGTGATGGTTGCTCTTGGTCTGTTGATCGCTTGGAATCATCACCGGAACTGGCGACGCGGCGGCCGGCAGAGCCAGCTGCTGGCCATGGAACGGCGAGCCATTTTGGTGGTGGCAGCCCTCAGTGCCGGGCTGGGAACCGCCTTTGCGATCACCCCCTCTCCTGCTGGGAACGCCATTGGCGGGGATGGTGCCGGTGAGTGATGCCTGGATCGTTCTGCTGTTGTGTGGGGTGCGCGAGCTGGGTGGCGTTGCCGCCAGATCCACGGTCCGCCAGGCACTTCACACCATGGCCAGGCAGGAACTGGAATCGCAGGACATCCGGCTGGTCGATGACGCTGTGTTCACCTCAGGTCGCGCCGTTTTGGCCGTGCTGTACATCGATCCCAGCACGGCCCTGTCGGCCCTGGATGGGGATCTGTTGCGGGATCGGCTGGTGCGGACGTCTCGCCAAGGCTATGAGAATGCTGCCCTGGCGCCCGACCCAGGATTCCGTAGACCCAGAGAATCCCCAGTGCGAAGAAATCTCCGACGTATTGCCAGGAAAATCTAAAGTAACACCCGATATCTCCGGAATTCTCTCGCCCTCCGCCGGGCCAATCCATGAAGATCGATTTTATTTTCGGCAGAGCTGCCAGGAAAGGCGGCTTCTCTCGGCGAGATTTTACTACTATGGAGGATTGAGGGAGTCTTGATGATGCCGCTTACCGCAAGCCGATTCTTCGCGCTGCTGCTTACTGGGGCGTCCTTATCTTTTCCGGTTTCTCCTGGCACGGCCCAAAGCATCCCGCCAGACCAGCAACCCCTGTACGAGCTTGATACCGACTGCTCCATCCTCCAGGGTCCCGTTCAGAAATGCCTGGTTGATGTCTACAACCAGGGCACGATCACCTACTACCGGCACCGCATCGGCAGGCAGGTTGAGCTGATCAGAATCTCCGATGATCCCGAAAATCGGATCGAGCGTTTCAATCCCAGGGCGAAGACGTGGATTTCCGTCGCCTCGGCCTCGGCGCAGTTCTCGACGAATACGGTTTGCTTCAACGGGCGTGATCTCTGTGTGGTCAATCCCAATTTTCTGAGCAGCCTCTATGAGCAGAGTCCCGGTAAATACCGGGAGCGTGACCTGGTCAAGGTCCTCTTCGACGCCAAAGGCCGAGTGAAATCCTCCTGTTTTGATGAAGGCTGTGGCCAGGCCATCGGAGCGGGCCTATGACACGGGCACGTCCCTCCAGCCTTGCTGTGGTGGCCACGTCGCTGCTGCTGAGCCTGGTGGTTGGAACGCCTTGCGGTGCGGAGGTGATTCACCCTCCGCCGCCGCACTTGAGTCAGACCGTTGCTGTCGGCGTCGACTCCTTGCCAGAGCCCGATGGGGAAGGCGACATCGCCAGACGAGGAGGGGGAAGGGGCGGGAGTCGCGGGGGTGGCAGGAGGATGTCGCCCCGTGGCTTCGGGAGAACGGGCTTCGGCAGACAGGGGTTGCCTCGTGGCAGCTTCAGGCCCAGCGGCGGCTGGAGCCGCAGCACACGGGGCATCCGACGGATCATCAGGAGCAGCCCCAGGACTGGGTGGCGTGGTGGACGCTCGTCCAATCTCTGGCGGCGGGCGGTTCCTCCCAGCCGGCTTCAGCGGCGCTCACCCGGTTGGGCGCGGCGGGGCTGGCGCCACGCCCGTCCCTGGGGCTGGGGATGGTATGGGCGGTCGCGGAGACCTGCCTGGGGATGGTGGGATTCCAGGGCACTGGGCTGGGGCATGGGGGCTCTGGCGGCAACTTCGGTGATCAACAACCTGGTGGACGCGGCTGCCGAGTCCGGCAATCCCACAGTCGTGGTTCCCGAAACGGATCTCGGCCTGCGCTACGAGAGCGTTGAGCCGGTCGGGGCCTCATCCACAAAATTCTGGGCGGAGCGAGAGGGCACGATCTATCAGCTCACGGCGGACTGCGCACAGGGCCTGCTGGATGGGGAGCCGCCCGGAACCCCCGAAGAAGCCCAGCTGCTCAATGCCTCCTGTCAGGTGGCGTTTGGGGAGTGAACCCCGCCACAACTCGAGCGGACGACGCCACTCGCAGCCGGCGGCATCAAGGTGGGGCTTGAGTGATCGTGGTGTTCGCTTCATTCAGCATTCGCCACAATGTGACAATCGTCTTTTCACTGTTCAATCGTGGAGCCTGTATTCAGATCACCCTGACAGGCATGGATTACATGCCTGGTTCCAGCTCCTGAGTCTCCCCCGAAATCACCAGTCAAGCGGAGCGCACTTCCAGAACGAAAGCATCCAATCACCGTGAACAAGTAGCCACCGTTGTCTTCACGGATATCCCTCCGTCTGTGAATGAGTTCGGACCTGAGCAGAAAGTTGGCTAGATTGCCCAGAGACCTGGAACGCCAGTGCAGGAGAACACCATGAGAACGGCTGCCTGTTCCGCGGCAATCTTTGACACAAAACCCTACGATCGCATTCACCTTCCTGATGCAGCGGGTTCAGACATTCAACTGCGTTTTCTGACCTTTCGTCTCGGTGCCGAGACCGCTGCCGCCGCCAAGGGTGACCGTGCCGTCTGCGTGTTCGTCAATGACGTTGTGGACAGGGACTGCCTGAAGCAGCTTGCCGCCCAGGGCATTGAACTGGTTGCCTTGCGCTGCACCGGGTTCAATAATGTGGATCTCTCCGCAGCCCGGGATCTTGGGATCACTGTCACCCGGGTTCCCGTCTATTCTCCTTTCGCCGTAGCTGAACATGCTGTGGCGTTGCTGCTTGCACTCAATCGCAACGTCCACCGCGCCTTCAATCGCGTCAGGGAGTTGAATTTCACTCTGCAGGGGTTGGTCGGTGTGGATCTAAACGAAAAAACTGCTGGAATTGTAGGAACCGGCAAGATCGGCCGCATCGTTGCTCGAATCCTGCGCGGGTTCGGCATGGTGGTTGTGGCCTACGATCCCTACCCTGATACGGCATGGGCAGCCCGGGAGGGCATCACCTACGTGGATCCGATCACCCTGGCAAGCCTCAGCGATGTGATTTCTCTCCACATTCCGCTGACTCCGGAAACCCACCACATCATCCGCCGCGAAACCATCGACTGCATGAAACCGGGTGTGATCCTGGTGAATGTGAGTCGAGGGGGCCTCATTGATACTGTTGCCCTGATCGAAGCGCTGAAATCCGGCCGTCTCGGTGGCGTGGCACTTGACGTCTATGAAGAGGAGGAAGGGGTGTTCTTCGAGGATCTTTCCGGAACCGTGCTGCAGGACGATCTTCTGGCACGAATGCTGACCTTCCCGAATGTGCTGATCACGTCCCATCAGGCCTTTCTCACCCATGAAGCTCTCATGGACATCGCTCGCACCACAGGCGCCAATCTGCGGGCGCTCATGGCCGGAGATCCCTTCGTGGAAGGTTCCGTGCTCACCTGATCCCTGCAGACCGATTCCATGGATGGGTTCACCCAAGGTCGCAGCCACCCGATCGGCGCCACGCTGGAGCATGGTGGCGCCAACTTCTGCCTGTTTTC
Organism: uncultured cyanobacterium; assembly: GCA_963772735.1. Taxonomy (GTDB): domain Bacteria; phylum Cyanobacteriota; class Cyanobacteriia; order PCC-6307; family Cyanobiaceae; genus Cyanobium. Next base: position 72,380 of record CAVYYO010000018.1, read on the forward strand.
CAGAACGGCATTGGCTGTGGAACTTCTGCTGTTCGACGGGGTGAACGATACCCACCCATCACGGGTGGTTACGCTGGATCCCCTGGAACATCGTACCTACCATTACTGGCACGTTTTTCTGACGGGCGTGGAAGCCGGTCAGCTGTATGGATACCGGGTCCACGGCCCGTGGGACCCTTCGCGCGGGCTGGTTTTCGATCCTTCGAGGGTCCTGCTCGATCCCTATGGACGGGCTGTGGCCCTGGCTGAAGGTGCTGGGCCGATGAAAAGTGTCGTCGTCGATCCCGGAGCCTACGACTGGCAGGGGGACCAGCCCCTGCGCCATCCCTGTGCCCGCACGATCATCTATGAGATGCATGTTCGTGGATTCACGGCCCATCCAAGTTCCGGTATTTCCCAGGAGCTGCGGGGAACCTATGCAGGTCTGATCGAGAAGATTCCCTACCTTCAGGACCTCGGCATCACGGCTGTGGAGCTGTTGCCGGTATTCGCCTTTGATCGGCAGGCCGCCCCATCCGGCCATGTGAACTACTGGGGTTACCAGCCCCTGGGATTCTTCGCGCCCCATCCGGGCTACAGCTGCGGGAAGGACCCCCTGGCGGCTGTCAACGAATTCCGGGACATGGTGAAGGCCCTGCACCGTGCCGGGATTGAGGTGATCCTCGATGTGGTGTTCAACCACACGGCTGAGGGTGGATGGAACGGGCCCACCTTCTGCTTCCGGGGTATCGACAATCCCAATTACTATCTGCTCAAAGACGGTGGGAGTGGATATGCCGATTATTCCGGCTGTGGCAACACCATGAATGCCAACCACCCTGTCGTGCGACGGATGATTGTCGACAGCCTTCGTTACTGGGTTGGGGAGATGCACGTGGATGGATTTCGTTTTGATCTGGCCTCCATCCTTGCCCGTGATTCAGCGGGGAATGTCCTTCCCAATCCTCCCGTTCTCTGGGACATTGAGTCGGATCCGCTGCTGGCGGGAACCAAGCTGATCGCGGAGGCCTGGGATGCGGCGGGGCTTTATCAGGTGGGCAGTTTCGTCGGCGACAGCTGGCGCGAATGGAATGGCCGCTTTCGCGACGATGCCCGCGACTTCTTCCGCAGTACCCCGGGTTCCCTGGGCAGGTTCGCGGATCGCCTCATCGGCAGCCCTCAGATCTATGGACACAAGGAGCGTGAAGCGGAGCAGAGCATCAACTTCGTGACCTGTCACGATGGATTCACCCTCAACGATCTGGTTTCCTACAACGACAAGCACAACGAAGCCAACGGAGAGAACAATCGCGACGGCACCGCTGACAACCGGAGCTGGAACTGCGGGGCGGAAGGACCAAGCGACGACCCAGCCGTGGAAGGCCTGCGCAACCGGCAGATCCGGAACTTCTTCACCGTCACCCTGCTCTCCCTGGGAGTCCCCATGCTGTTGATGGGCGATGAGGTCAGGCGCAGCCAGGATGGAAACAACAACGCCTACGGCATCGACGACTCCAGCAACTGGTTCGATTGGACCCTTCTTGAGCGCCATGGCGACCTGCACCGCTTCGTCAGACTGCTGATCGCTCGTCGCCTGTTGCGTGATCTTCGTTCGGAACGGGAGCGGACCAGCCTGAACACGCTCATCCGTCATGCCTCAAAGGCGTGGCATGGCACCCGGCTGAACCATCCCGACTGGGGCGATCAATCCCACAGCGTCGCCCTGACCGTGAAGCTGCTGCGGGACCAGACCTGGCTCCACCTGATCCTCAATGCCTACTGGCAACCCCTCGATTTCGCCCTGCCCACGATCGCGGCGGACGGGTCCAGCCGCTGGCACCGCTGGATCGACACCTCCCGGCCCTCCCCCAGCGACATCGTGCCGTGGGAGGACGCGCCTGCCTGCCCTGCGGGCCCCTACCGCGCCGCGGAGCACTCGGTCGCCGTGCTCATCGCCGGGGAGGGGGTCGGACACGGGCGGAGCAACTGATCAGGGGTTGGCAGAGCCTTCTGCGCTGGCATGAAAACGTTTCTCCCGCGAGAGCAGCTGCTGGCGCCGTTGTTTGTTCTGGAGGTCGCTGTCCGGCCCGCCTGCCGCCACCGTCTACGCGGGGCTCTGGTGTGCCAGCTCCTCCTCCAGCTGCCACCGATGGAGGAACGAACGTCCCTGAAGGGCAGTGATCGCAGCCCATTGGTCGGGGCTCAGGATGGCGGAGTCGAAGTCCTTCAGCCTGCTGCGATCGACCATCGTGGGATAGATCTCGGCAGACCCGATGATCATCCGTTCCTCCGCCTTACTCCATCGGGCCTGCCCCTGGAGTTCCTTTCGGAAGCGGACCGCCTGGCCGATCGGCTTGGCCTGAACGTGCAGGTCTGATGTGGGAATCCCCCTGGAGGCCAGCCGCTGCAGAACGGGTGGGGTGATCTGAAAATAGACTTCCTTGTACACCTGCGCTCCGAAGACGTTCTGCACCACGAACAGCATGCAGAGTCCGACCACCGCGGCGATCAGCGGGGTGGTGACCCAGCCGGAAGCAATTCTGGCCAGGACGCCCCAGTGCATCTGACGCAGATCCCTCATTCCCAGCAGGCAGCCGATGCCGATCACGGCTCCGATCACGGCCTGGGAACTGGAGACGGGAATCAGGGGGATGGGCGGGAATTCAACTTTCACCAACTGGTTGGAGAGCGCGCTGGAGGAGAAGATGAACAGCACAAGCGAATTCGACACCACCACCACCAGGGCCCCCATGGGGGAGAGGGGCATCAGGCTGCCTCCCACCGTCATCATCACCCGTTTGGAAAAAGTATAGACACCAACGGCGATCGCGATGGCGCCGAGCAGAAACAGCTGCTGAACGCCAGAAACTTCCAAGCCATTTCCAAACTTGATGTCTCCGAAGGGTGAGGAATCCACGAACACACCCATCACATTGCCGATGTTGTTCGCCCCCAGGCTGTAGGAACCGAAGATGCCTCCCAGGATGAGGCCGAAGCGCACATTGGCATCCAGGCGCAGCAGGTGGGGCTTCACCCGTCCGATCCATCGAACGGCGAGGAAGTACAACAATGCGGAGAACAGCCCGGCGAGGATGGGGCAGAAGACCCAGGTGCCGACGATCTTGGCCAGTTGTCCCGGATCGGTGATCGACCCGCTGAACCAGCTCCAGCCCATAATGGCTCCGACCACGGCCTGGGTGGTGGAGACCGGCAGCCCCAGCCGGGTCATCCAGTAGACCGTGACCGCCGCCGCCAGCCCTGTGGTGAACGAACCGGCCAGGGCATTCACGGCGCCCAGGGCCTCGAGGCCGCCGGAGGCGCCGGCGCCCGCCGAAACGGCCCTGATGATCACGAAGACGCTGCAGAGAAAGGCCGCGGTTGAAAATCGCAGCATGCGGCTGCCTACCGCAGAGCCGAAGACATTGGAGGCATCATTGGCCCCCAGCAACCAGCCGAGGAAGAGCCCACTGGAGAGGAAAAAGAGGCTGGCAATCAGTTCCATGATTCACCCCGGGAGATGGATTCCACTGTCGATGCCTCTGGTTGACGGAACGGGGTGAGCGGAAGCGGAGGATGCAGGGAATCAGAGGATCCGCTTGATCGCATCAATCGAAAGCTCGTCACTGATCTCTTCAGCCATGTCGGAAATGGCGGCGATGATGTCAATCGAATCACGGGCCTGCAGCATCCTCTCCAAGGGCATGGTGGAGCTGAAAATCCTCTTCTTGAGCTGCAGTGCCACCTTGCCGGCTTCGGTGGCATACACTCTGATCTCGTAGATGTGATCGCGCACTGCCGGCGGATTCCTGAAGAACGCGCGAGAAGCAATGATCGTGGATTGAATGCTTTTTACAACAAAGCTGATCAGGGCCTCAATTTCTGCTTTTTCCTCTACGGAAATCGAAGTGATGGCATGCTCAATCATAAACTCCTGAAACGACTTGGTGAGCACCCTCAGCAATCCATAAAGATTGCTCAGCAGGCTCAGGACATTGCCGCGGAAGTCCGGGATGAGCGTTCTGTGTCCAGCGTGTTCACCACGGATCGGCACAGCTCATTGCAGCGCCCCTGCAGGCTCAGCATCTGCTGCAGTTTTTCTTCACAGGCCGCTGTGATGCCCTGATCGATCCTTCCGCGACCTTGTCGAGGAATTCATCCATCTGCGCTTCCAGAAACCTGGTTTTCCCGAACAGTGGAGGGGTTTCCTGCGACATCCGAAGCCAGCGGGGATGGAACGTGGTTCCCATCCTGCATCCCGCCGCCCGGTGCGCCGCAGCTGCGGGCGATCACCCCCTCCTCATCGGCCGGCACCCGCAGCAGCTCGAACGGCGCGAGCCAGCGGAGGCTCTCCTCCAGCTCCTCCCTCAGCGCCCCATCGTTTTCGCCGATGCCACCGCTGAGGGCCACCACGTCCACGCCTCCCAGGGAGGCGGCCATCGCCCCGATCCCCTGCAGCAGCTGGTGGCGGAACACCGCGATGGCGAGCTGGGCTCCCCGGTGGCCTTCTGCGGCGGCCCGTCGCAGTGCCCGCATGTCGCCGCTCAGCTCCGACAGGCCCAGAAGGCCGCTCCGCTGGTTGAGGTCATGGTCGAGGTCGTCGACCGTGTGCCCCCGGCGGAGCAGGTGCAGCAGCAGCCCGGGATCGAGCGAGCCGCTGCGGGTGGCCATCACCAGCCCTTCCATCGGGGTGTATCCCATGGTGGTGGCGATGCTCCGCCCCCCCCGGATGGCGCACAGGGAGCAGCCGGCCCCGAGGTGGCAGCTGATCAGCCGCAGCGAGGCGAGGCTTTCCCGGTCGTCCCGGCTGCGGGCCACGGTTTCGGCTACGTGCTGATGGTTGAGGCCGTGGAAGCCGAAGCGGCGCAGACCTCCGGCGCGCCAGGGGGCCGGGATCGCATAGGTGTGGGCGGCGGGGGGCAGGGTGCTGTGGAAGGCGGTGTCGAAGCAGGCCCACTGCTCCAGGTCCGGCAGGCTGCGGCCCAGCCAGCGCATCACGCGCAGGGCCGGACCGTTGTGCAGCGGTGCCAGCGGCACCAGTCCCTCCAGCACCTCCAGCACCTCGGCATCCAGCCGGACGGGCGCCGTGAAGCTCTCCCCGCCATGGACCACACGGTGGCCCGCCAGGGTCAATCCCCGGCGCCAGGGGGCGAGGGCTTCGGGCAGCCAGTCCTCCAGGGTGGCTTCGAGCGATCCCTCCTGGCTCCCCGCTCCCGGATCCGCCGGGCTCCAGGAGCGCTGGTCCTTCCAGAGGCGTTCCCCGGAGGCGCTGATCACGCAGGCCTTGAGACTGGAACTGCCCGCGTTCAGCACCAGCACGCCACCAGGCCCCGCCGGCATCAGTCGCCGCTGACCGGCAGCGTCCAGCGCCAGTCGGTGACCTCCGGCGAATCGGTGCCATGGGTGTGGGCATAGGCACGGTGGCTGAGAATCGCCTCCTTCATCCGCTCCTTGACATGGGCCGCCCGCGAGCGCAGGAAGGGCACCCGGTCGATCACGTCGATCACCAGATTGAAGCGGTCGATCTGGTTGTTCATCGCCAGCTCCAGCGGCGTGTTGATGTTGCCCTTCTCCTTGTAGCCGCGCACGTGGATGTTGGCGTGATTGGTGCGGCGGTAGGTGAGCCGGTGGATCAGCCAGGGATAGCCGTGGAAGTTGAAGATCACCGGCCGGTCGGTGGTGAAGAGGGTGTCGAAATCCCGGTCGCTCAGGCCGTGGGGATGCTCGCTCGGTTCGGTGAGGGCGAACAGTTTCACCACATTCAGCACCCGGATCCGCAGGGAGGGGATCTCGCGCCGCAGGATCTCCACGGCCGCGAGGGTTTCCTTGGTGGGAATGTCGCCGGCGCAGGCCATCACCACGTCGGGTTCGTCGGGGGCATCGCCCTGATCGTCGTTGCTGGCCCAGCGCACGATGCTGATCCCCTTGGCGACATGGGCCCTGGCCTGCTCCAGGGTGAGGTACTGCAGGTGCTTCTGCTTGTCGGAAACGATGATGTTGCAGACGTTGTTCTCCTGCAGGGCCTCCTCGGCCACCGCCAGCAGGCAGTTGGCGTCGGGGGGCAGGTAGACGCGCACCACCTCGCCGCTCTTGTTGCCGGCCAGGTCGATGAAGCCGGGATCCTGGTGGGTGAAGCCGTTGTGGTCCTGCCGCCAGACGGTGGAGGAGATCAGGCAGTTCCAGGGCCCGATCGGGGCCCGCCAGGGCGCATGCAGATTGCAGGATTCCAGCCACTTGGCGTGCTGGTTGAACATCGAGGCGATCACATGGGCGAAGGCCTCATAGGTGTGGAAGAAGCCGTAGCGGCCGGTGAGCAGGTAGCCCTCCATCATTCCCACCAGGGTGTGCTCGCTGAGCATCTCCACCACCCGGCCGCTGCGGGCCAGCTCGCTGCCCCCCGCGTCCTCGGGCAGCAGCTCCTCCATCCAGACCTTCTTGCTCACCTCATAGATGGCCTGCAGCCGGTTGGAGGCGGTCTCGTCGGGGCCGAACACCCGCATCGAATCAGGATTGGCGCGGATGATGTCGCGCAGCAGCTCCCCGAGGGGGTGAGTGTTCTCCGCTTCTGTGGCTCCGGGTGCCTCAACGGGTACGGCGAAGCTCTCGATCGGCGGCAGCCGCAGTTTGCGGCGCAGCAGGCCGCCGTTGGCGTGGGGGCTGGAGCCCATCCGCCGCGGGCCCTGGGGCGAGAGCGCCTGGAGTTCGGGCCGCAGGGTGCCGTTCTCATCGAACAGCTCCCAGGGCCGGTAGCTCTTCAGCCAGTCCTCGAGCAGCTGCAGCTGCTCCGGATCGCTGTTGGGCGCCGCCAGGGGCACCTGGTGGGAGCGCCAGAAGCCTTCGAGCTTCTTGCCGTGGAGTTCGGCAGGGCCGGTCCAGCCCTTGGGGGAGCGCAGCACGATCATCGGCCAGGCGGGACGCACCGCCTCACCGCTGCGGCGGGCCTCGGCGCGGATCTCCAGGATGCGGCCCACCGCCTCGTCCATGGCCGCCGCCATGGCCCGGTGCATGGCCATGGGCTCATGGCCTTCCACGAACAGCGGCTCCCAGCCGTAGCCCCGCATCAGGCTGGCCAGTTCCTCCCGCGGAATCCGCGCCAGCAGGGTGGGGTTGGCGATCTTGTAGCCGTTGAGGTGCAGCACCGGCAGCACCGCCCCGTCGCCGATGGGGTTGAGGAACTTGTTGACGTGCCAGGAGGTGGCCAGGGGGCCGGTCTCGGCCTCGCCGTCGCCCACGCAGGCCAGGGCGATCAGGTCGGGGTTGTCGAACACCGCCCCGCAGGCGTGGGAGAGCACGTAGCCCAGCTCGCCGCCCTTCATGGATCGAGCCGGGGGTTTCCGGGGTGCAGTGGCTGCCGATGTGGCCGGGGAAGGAGAACTGCTTAAAGAAGCGCTGCATCCCCTCGGCGTCGGGGCTCTTGTCGGGATACACCTCGCTGTAGCTGCCATCGAGGTAGGTGGGACCCAGCACGCCGGGGGCTCCGTGGCCCGGACCCGACAGGTAGATCATGTCGAGGTCGTGGCGGCGGATCACCCGGTTGGCATGGGCCCAGAGGAAGGCCTGGCCCGGTGAGGATCCCCAGTGACCCAGCAATCGGGCCTTGACGTGCGCGTGCTGAAGGGGTTCGGCCAGCAGCGGGTTGTCGCGCAGGTAGATCATCCCCACAGCCAGATAGCAGGCGGCACGCCACCAGGCGTCGAGGAGGGCGAGCTCCTGGTCGGAAGCGGCGGGGGTGGCCGCCGGATCTGAGAAATGGGTGGTGGAAACCATGCGTTCACTCTCCTCTGGTTCTTGGTCGGAACCTAACTCGCTGGCATCAAGAGTCCGTTAAGTGCTTGGGGTCGATGACGTCCCGGACGCCTCAGCCCAGCAGGGCCCGCACGTGGCTGAGGATGCCCTCGCTGTCGATGCCCTGGTGGGGGGCCTGCTCCCAGAGGCCACCGCAGCCCTCCCGCCAGGTGCCGAGGTAGGCGTAGCGGGGGTTGTGGCCCCGCTCGAGCAGCCAGGTGCCGAAGCGGCTGCCCAGGCCGGTGCGGCGGTTGAAGGCCTCCACCACCAGCACGAAGGGGGAACGGCCGATCGTCTCCATCATCGTTTCGTCGACCACGTTGAGGCTGGCCTTGTTGATCAGCCGCACGGCGATACCCTCCAGCCGCAGCTTCTCCACCGCATCGAGGGCCCGGTGGAGGCCGTCGCCGAAGCTGATGATCGTGCCAGCCTCCCCCTCGCGCACCACTTCGTCGCGGCCGGGTTCGAACACGTAGCCCTCGCCGTGGAGTTCCTGCCCCTCCGCATCCAGGAGGTCGGGCACCTTGGAGCGTGTGGAGAAGATGAAGCGCAGGCCCCGATCGTGGAACACGGCCTCCACACAGGCCTTCATCTGGCCGCCGTCGGCGGGGAAGTAGAGCCGGGTGGGGTGATGGTCATCTTCGAGGCCGTTGTCGGCGAAGAAGTTGTTGAGCCCGAAATGGCAGGTGTTGTCGGCCATGTCGTCCACGCCGGCGTGGGAGAAATGGCAGAGCACGTGGGCGCCGTTCAGCCGGGCCATGGTGATTTCGGAGATGCACATCTCCAGGAAGGCGCTGAAGGTGGCGAAGATCCCCTGGCGGCCCTTCTGCATGCCGAAGCCGGCGGCCGCCGAGAAATTGGCCCGCTCCATGATCCCGCCGCTGATGAAGATCTCCGGATAGGCCTTGCGGATCTGACTCAGCCCGCAGGAGCCCTCCAGGTCACTGTCCACGCAGAGCACGGTGGCCTTGCGCTCGGCTGGCTCCAGCCCGGCAAGCACCGACACGACTGTGTCGCCGAAGATGTTGCGGTTGGCGGCGGTGTGGGTGCTGGACCCCAGGTAGGTGTAGGGATTGACCGGTTTTTCGATGCCCTTGAGATAGGCGGCGGCGGCGTCCTGGCCGCGCCGCTCCAGGTAGGCGATCGCCAGCTCGACGGGAATCACGTCGTGGCCGTGGGTGGAACCCTCCAGCCCTTCGATGCCCACGGCCATCGGCCGCTTGTTGATCACCGCCACGGGCCCGTCGGTGGCCACCGCCTGGCAGAGCCGGCCGTAGAGGTCGTCCAGGTCCTCGCCGTCGCCCGTCAGGGTGGCCAGGCCGTGGCCGCCGAGGGTGCGGGCCACGTCGTAGCCCTTCTGGTATTCGGAGGGATGGCCGGCGATGGTGACGTCGTTGTCATCGATGACCAGCTTCACGGGCAGGCCGTGGGCCACGGCGAACCGGGCCGCCTCGGCGTCGTCCCCCTCCTGCTGGGCGCCGTCGGATCCCAGGCAGAACAGGGTGCGGCCGGGGTGGGCCAGGGCGACGCCGTTGACGAAGGGCCAGAGGTGGCCCAGCCGGCCGGAGCTGAATTCCACGCCGGGGGTGAGGCCGAGTTCGGGGTGGCCGGGCAGGCGGGAATGGGCAGCCCGGTAGCGCAGCAGATCGGCGGCCGGCAGCTGGCCCCGCAGCACCGCCATCAGGTACTGGGTCGCCACCCGGTGGCCCGCCTCGTCGAAGAACACCGGCAGGAAGCGGTCGGGGGCCCCACGGAAGAGGCCGTCGAGGATCATCACCTCCGGCACGGTGTCGTAGGGGCCGCCGGTGTGGCCCCCCACCCCCCGGGCGGCGCCGGTGGCGGTGAAGAAGACGATCGCGTCGCGGCAGAGGCGGATGTTGGCCGCCAGGGCCTCCTTCTGCTCGGCGCTCAGCCGCGGCTGGTCCGGGTCGAGGGCCAGGGGCCGCCAGGCCCCCAGATCGATCGGGAAGGGGGGGCTGCCGGTGGGGTCTTGCATGGCTGACGGGCGAAGGACACCGGCTGGAACGCGCGGGTCTGACCTGCTGGTAGCAGCGCGGCGGCATCAGCGCCCATCCCCGGTGGCCCCCAACGCCAGCGGGAATGCTCGGGCCGTCAGGGTCTGCCCAGGGTTTCCCAGAGCGCTGCCGGATGGGCCACCACCTGGGCGGGTCGGGCAGAGGCGGCGCCGGTGGCCGGCTGGGCCCCGCGGATCAACTGGACGGCGAGCGAAGCCACGACGAAGGCTCCGAGGAATCCCGCCGCGACGCCGAGCGGAGTGGCCCCTGGGCGGATGGAGGTCCTGGTGTGGGTCATGGAGGGGCTGGGCAGCACCTCTTCAGTATGGGAACGGCGTCGGGGCGGTTCGGAAGGACTGGAGCCAGTTCCCCGGGGTGGGGTGGGTGGACTGGTGCCGATGCTCGGAGGCCAGCCAACCATGCCCGACACCCAGCAGCAGACCCAGGGAAATCGCCAGATGCACTGCGGGAACCCATTGATCGATGAATCCTGCAGGGGCGGGGGGTCAGGGATCCGCAGCCGTTGACACCGAATCCTGCCCCGTCGGCAGCGGGTTCCCGACCATCATGATTTTCTGTAGTTCTTGATACTTCTCAATCCACTGGGTGGCTCTGGTCGCTCCGGCTGAGGGGATGCTCCCGGGGCCGCAGCCTGGCCGCGGCAGGGGCCACGCAGACCGCGGTGGCCTTGAGTTCCGGCTGGCCGGAGATGGGACAGGCCTGCTCGTGCATCAGGGCATTGGCCTCACAGGCCAGCTCCTGGCCGAAGCCCCAGTGCATCGGCAGGAACACCGAGCCGAGCCGGATCCGATCGGTCACCTGCACCTTGGCGGTGAGGCTGCCGCGGCGGGAAGTGATGGCCGCCAGACCGCCATCGTCGATGCCGAAGCGCTTTGCATCCTCCGGATGGATCTCCAGCAGCGGCTCCGGATGCATGGCCTGCAGGCGCTCCACCTTGCCGGTGCGGGTCATGGTGTGCCACTGGCCCAGGTACCGCCCCACCGTGAGCACGAGGGGATAGACCCCGCAGGACGGCTCCGCCAGGCCCAGGGGCTGATCGGCCACGAAACGGGCCCGGCCCGTCGGGGTGGGGAAGCGCTGGTCGGTGTAAAGCCGCCTGGAGGCGGAGCCTGGCTCCGTGCCGGAAGGGAAGGGCCATTGCTGGGGCCCCTCGCGGTCCAGCAGCTCGTGGCTCAGGCCGGACACATCACACACCCGGCCGGCGCTGAGGGCCGCGAACTCGGCATACACCTCCGCCGCGGAGCCATAGCGGAACTGCTCCTCGAAGCCGAGGCGACGGCCCACTTCAGCGAACACCTCCCAGTCGGGCCGGCTCTGGCCCTGGCGGGGGCGAAAGGCCGGGCAGTAGGTGACCCGCCGCTCCGAGTTGGTCATGGCGCCGGCCTTCTCGCTCCACTGGGCGGCCGGCAGCAGAAGATGGGCGTAGTGGGCGGTCTCCGTGTCGGCGTAGGCCTCGCTCAGCACCACCAGCGGGCAGCGGACCATCGCGGCCTTCACCCGTTCCAGGTTCGGCAGGCTCACCAGCGGGTTGGTGGCCGCCACCCACCAGAGATCCAGCGCACCGGCCTCCATGGCTTCCACCTGCTGCCAGGCGGTGAGCCCGGGCTCGGGGGCGATCGATCCGGGTGCAAAGCCCCAGGCCCGCTCCACCGCCGCCCGGTGCTCGCCATGGGCCACCAGGCGGTAGCCCGGCAGCAGGTGGGCCAGGCCGCCAGCTTCGCGGCCCCCCATGGCATTGGGTTGGCCGGTGAGGGAGAAGGGCCCGGCACCGGGCCGGCCGATCTCGCCGGTGAGCAGGTGGAGGTTGATCAGCCCTCCCACCACGGCGGTGCCCTCGCGCCGCTGGTTCACCCCCATCGACCAGAGACTGAGGATGCCCTTCCGCCTCCCCCAGAGGCGTGCCAGGTCCCGCAGCTGCCGCTCGGGGATTCCGCAGATGGCTGCCACCCGTGCGGGCGTCCACTCCGCCACCAGCTCGGCATAGGCCGCGAAGCCGTCGGTGGCCTCTTCGATGAAATCGCTGTCGAATCCCCCCTCCCGCAAGGCCAGATGGGCAATGCCATGCAGCAGGGCCAGATCGGTTCCGGGGGCGATGGCGAGGTGGAGATCAGCGGCCCGGCTGGTGTCGGTGGTCCGGGGATCCACCACCACGATCGTGACGCTTCTGGGCTGGCGTTTCTTGCGCTTGAGCAGCCGCTGGAAAAGCACCGGATGGCAATCGGCGGTGTTGGTGCCGATCAGGAACGCGACGCTGCAGTGGTCCAGGTCCTCGTAACAGCAGGGGGGGCCATCGGAGCCGAGGCTGCGGGTGTATCCCGCCACCGCCGAGCTCATGCAGAGGCGTGAGTTGGCATCGAAGTTGTTGGTGCCCAGGGCGCCCTTGAGCAGCTTCTGGGCGACGTAGTAGTCCTCGGTGTGGAACTGGCCCGAGCCATACATGGCGATGGCCCCGGCCCCCCTGCCGTTCAGGGTGCCGCGGATGCGGCCCACCAGAAGGTCCATGGCCGAATCCCAGCTGATGGGCTGAAACTCCTCATCGAGGCTGGAGCGATAGAGGGGTTCGCTCAGGCGGCCGCGGGAGAGGGTCTCGCCCACCGTGGCACCCTTGATGCACACCTGGCCCAGGCTGGAGGGGTGCGTGCGGCTGCCCCTGGCTGTCCACATCGGCGTGCCTTCCGCGTCGCGGCGGACGCTTTGCCCGGCCGTGGCGGGGGGCAGCATCTCAAGGCCGCAACCCACCCCGCAGTAGGGGCATTGGGAGCGTACGGGGGACGCACCGGTGGGGGTGGATGTCTCAGCCATCGCGGCAGGGGACTTTCAACGGGGAATTCCAATGCGGGAGCACGGAGCCTGCTTCGGACCGGGGGGAGGTCGGGGGATGGGACCGACCTCCGCGGATGACACCAGCCCTTGAGGGCATGAAAGGGGCCGATGGAAAGATGGTCGCCTCAGACCTGGGCCAGGACCGCTTCCCCTTCGTGCTCGTCGGCGAAGGATCCCCTGGGTTCCTTCAGGAAGAAGTAGCAGAGGAAACCGACGATCAGGCCGGCGATCCCCAGCACCTGGAAGAAGGTGCTGTTGGAGGCCGCCACGACCGCTGGTGAGGGATCCTTGGCTTCTCCGCCCATCCACAGGGGCAGAAGGCTGTAAATGGTGAGGTAGGCCACGGCGCCCACATTCCCGTAGGCCCCCACCATCCCGGCGATCTGGCCGGTGACCCGGCGCTTGACCAGCGGCACCATGGCGAAGGTGGCTCCTTCACCGGCCTGGACGAAGAAGGAACAGGCCATGGTGAGCACCAAGGCGATGGCAATGCCGGCAGAACCGGTGAAGGTGCCGGGCTTGATCAGGCTCATCACCAGGTAGCCGATGCCCAGACCCATGGTGAGGAAGCCCATGGTCTTCTTGCGGCTGCCGAGGCGATCGGACAGCAGACCGCCGCCGGGACGGGCCACAAGATTCACGAAGGCGAAAGCGGAGGCCAGGATGCCGGCTGTGGCCTTGGGTAGGGCGAAGGTGGTTTCGAAGAAGGTGGGAAGCATGGACACCACCGCCAGCTCGGAGCCGAAGTTGACGATGTAGGTGAGCTCCAGAATGGCCACCTGCTTGAACTCGTAGCGATCCTCTTTGGGATAGATCTTGGCCCCGGTGATCAGATCCCAGTTGGTGCGGACGATTCCCCAGGTCTGGAAGACGAACCAGATCAGCACCAGCAGCAGGGCGATGGTGTAACCGCCGGCATTGAGAAATTGCACCTTCTGCAGCCGCCAGGCCAGAATCACCAGGATCACGGCGAAGGGCACATTCATGCCCAGCAGGCCCCAGAAATCCTTCATGGAGGTGACCTCCAGGCCGGCCGTCTTGGTGGGCTTCTGATAGGTCTTGCCCGGGGGGGTGTCGTTGACGCTGAAGAAGTAAATGATTCCGTAGACGGCTGCGATGATGCCGGTGAGGGCGATGGCGCCGCGCCAGTTGAGCACCACCCCACCGATGTCGGCGCCGCCGGAGAAGGAGAGCCAGCCGGCCACGATCACCATGGTGAGGGCCGAGAAGGCGGAGCCGAAGTTGCCCCAGCCCCCATAGATGCCCTCGGCCAGACCGATCTCCCTGGGCGGGAACCACTCGGCCACCATGCGGATGCCGATCACGAAGCCGGCGCCCACGATGGAGAGCAGCAGGCGGGCGATCACCAGCTGACTGAAGTCCTGCGCCGCCGCGAACATCAGACAGGGGATGGCCGCATAGACGAGCAGGGTGGAGAAGGTGATGCGCGGCCCGAATTTATCGAGCAGCATCCCGATCAGGATGCGTGCTGGAACCGTGAGGGCCACGTTGCAGATGGCCAGGGTGCGGATCTGGGGAACGGAAAGGTCGAAATCGGCCTGAACCGTGGTGGCCAGAGGCGCCAGATTGAACCAGACAACGAACGTGAGAAAAAACGCAAACCAGGTGAGGTGAAGGGTTCGATACCTCCCCTGGAGCGACCAGATTTCGCCGAGCATGAGTCAGATTGCGGATGTCAGCTCTGGCTTCGATTAAAGAGAGAGGCCAGGATTTTAATGCGGCGCAAATGCTGACCGACTCTCTATTTCACCATTCGCTTCTCCGCCGGGCTGTGGCGATGGTTACAGGAGTTGGGGACTCAGGACCCGGTGGTGCCGTCGACCTGCTCAGCCGGAATCCGAACCGGCGAGGTCACGCCGCAGGCGCTCGCCGCTGCGGGCGTTCAGCAGCGCCGTCGCCCGGGCCAGGGCGTCCTCGAGATGCTCGAAGCGGCCGGCGAACCAGAGATAGGCCGCCACGTTCCAACGCAGCGCCGGCGTCATGGCCCCTTCCCCGCCAAGGGCGGCCAGAGCCTGGTCCCTCCAGGGGTCCAGGCCTTGCCAGGGCACCTCGGCGGAGGTGATGCCGTGGTCGCGGGGGTGGAGCAGGATCCGCTGCGGCACGCCCTGGCGCACCCGGGCGGTGATGCCGGCGCGGGAGGTGGGCAGATCGGTGGAGCCCTCCAGGCCCTTCACCGTCAGCACGTCGGCTTCGCCGCAGGCCTGAAGGGCCTGCCAGGCCCGGGTCTCGGTGGGGGGATGGACGAAGCCGCTCACCAGCAGGTGATCACCCCGGTGCGGCGTCCACAGCAGTTCCAGGCTCGCCACCGGTGGGCGTTTGCCGATGGCATCCCGGGCCGGCACCAGCCGGTCGGCCATCGGGAAATGGTCGGGCTGGTGGGTGAGGGCCACCCCATGCCGGTCGAGGCGCTGCTGCACCTCGCTCAACGGCAGGCCGGTCCAGGTGATGCCGATCGCCTCGAAGAGTTCGGCCAGGGTGATGCCGAATTTCACCGGCATGGCGTCACCGCCGTGCATCACCACCGGCAGGCCGTCGCTGGCCAGCACCAGGGCCACCAGCGGCAGCAGGGGCGCCGTCCGGCTGCGGCCGTCGTACGGCACTCCGAAGGACAGGGGGCGACGTCCCGGTGTCTCCAGCATGGGCCCGAGCCGGCGGTAGCTGTCGACCATGCCGGCAAGCTCCTCGGGGTGAGGGCGACGGATCCGATGGGCGATCAGGAAGGCGCCCATCTGGGCGTCGTCGACCAGACCCCGGAGCATCAGATCCATCGCCTCGGAGGCTTCCAGGCGATTCAGGCCGGTGCTGGTGTGTTCGCCGCTGCCCACCTTGCCGATCAGTTCGCGGAAGCGTGCCCGTTCAGGGCCGAGGGCCTGCAGCCGAGCCTGGCGCCGATCCATCGGGTCCTGGGAAGCCTCAACGAAAGCGGCGGGCTCCGGTCTGGCCGGTTTCGGTAACAGGGAAGACACGGTCGAACGATTCCATGCCGGAAGCTAGAACGTCCCCGTCCGGTCAGTCTGCGCGGCCTTGCTGGCGCTTCCCGACAGCCGATCGCTCCCGACGACGCAGCTCTCATCGGCGTCCCGGGATCAGCCTCTCGCCCTTCCGCTTCGGGTCGGTGGCTGATGAGGTCTGCCGATGTCCTCCTGCCTGGCAGGAACTCTCCCGCATGGCTGGCCATGCGGTTCACCGTTTCCGTATGACAACCTCCGACACCACCAACGCGCCGCTGCCCAAACTCAGCAAGGTGGAGCAGGCGAAGGCCGATCTCTGCGGCCTGGACCTGGCCCCCCGGCTGGCTGAACTGGCGGCCGAGGGCTGGGAGGCCCTCGACGAGGCCACCCTCACCATCCGGCTGAAATGGCTGGGGATCTTCTTCCGCCCGGTCACCCCCGGCCGGTTCATGCTGCGTCTGCGGATGCCGAACGGGGTGATCCGTGCCGACCAGCTCGAGGTGCTGGCCGACGCGGTCGACCGCTGCGGCGAGCACGGCAGCGCCGACATCACCACCCGCCAGAACCTTCAGCTGCGTGGCCTGCTGCTGGAGGACATGCCCCCCCTGATGGAGGCGATGGAGCGGGTCGGGCTCACCAGCCGCCAGTCAGGCCACGACAACCCTCGCAACATCACCGGGAACCCCCTGGCCGGCATCGATCCCGAGGAACTGCTCGACACCCGCCCGGTGGTGGCGGCGATCCAGGCCCGGCTGCTGGCCGACGACGGCCCCCGCAATCTGCCCCGCAAGTTCAACGTGGCGGTGGGCGGTGCCCCCGACAGCTTCCTGCTGCACAACGATCTGGCCTTCCTGCCGGCGCCCCATCCGCAGGATCCCTCGGCACCGCTGGGATTCACCGTGATGGTGGGGGGGTTCTTCTCGGCCCAGCGCAATGAGCTGGCCATCCCCCTGGGCCTGTGGCTGCGGGCGGATCAGCTGCCCGAGTTCACCCTCGCGGTGCTGCTCCACTTCGAGGCCCACGGCAACCGGGACCAGCGCAACAAGAGCCGGTTGATGTACCTGATCGATGCGATGGGGCTGGACGCCTATCGCGCCGCCGTGCAGGAGGCCTACGGAGCCCTGGCGGGGGTGCCGCCCTCGGCGGCGTTGCCCCACGATGGCCGGCATCTGGTGGAACGGGCACCCCGGGATGGGCTGGGTGTGCAGGCCCAGAAGCAGGAGGGGCTCTACTGGGCTGGGCTGCACGTGCCGATGGGTCGGCTCGATGCCGCATCCATGGCTGAACTGGCCCGCCTGGCCCGCGAGTACGGCAGCGGCGAGCTGCGCCTCACCGAGGCCCAGAACGCGCTGATCGTCGATGTGCCGGCGGATCGGCTGGAGGCCCTGCGCGCCGAGCCCCTGCTGGCGCGGTTCCGTCTGGAGCCCGGTGCCCTGCAGGCCGAAGCGGTGAGCTGCACGGGCAATCGCTACTGCAGCTTCGCTCTGATCCCCACCAAGAGCACGGCCCAGGCCGTGGTGGAGGAACTGGAACGGCGGCTGGAGCTTCCCCACGCGGTGCGCAGCCACTGGACCGGTTGTCCCAACGCCTGCGGCCAGCCCTACATGGGCCAGATCGGGCTGATGGGGGCCAAGGCCCGCCGGGACGGCGAGATGGTGGAGGCGGCCAAGATCTTTCTGGGAGGCTCCATGGATGGGGATCCGAAGCTGGCCGAGCTGCACGACAAGGGCGTGCCCCTCGATGAACTCAGTGACGTGCTGGAGCACCTGCTGGTGGAGCGCTTCGGCGCCCGGCGCCGGGCCACGATCTCCTGAGACGGGACCGTCCCCAGCGGAAGCCGCCGGACCTCTCCCCGGCCTCCGACCAGCTCCGGTCCATGACGGCAAGACCTTCGCGGTCGTCCACGTCGTGACCGCCATAAAGCAGCCGGGTGATGCGCTCGGGGTCGATCTCCAAGGCTGCCACCTCCTGCCAGAGCCTTTCGGTCCTGGTCCTGTCGGCCCGGGCGAACTGGGCCTCCGCCAACTGGGCCACCAGGGTCAGCACCAGCTGATCCAGTTTGCGCTCATTGGGGCTGGCCGCCCGGTCGGGGATCCGGGTGGAACGGTTGTCACGGGTGGTGCTTGCGACCATGGGACACCTGCCTTGGGAAAGAGCTGGGAGAGGCTGATCCCGTTGTACCCCGACCTGATGGGCATACCAGGACAATCGGATGAATCGTAGCAATGGCGACAGTCTCTCCGGCCCCGATCTGGTTTTGAGCGCGATGGCGGGCGTCGCTCCCGTCGGGGGGCCGGACCAGCTGCCCCCGGCCGGCAGCCCCGAGCGCTGGCCCTGGCTGCAGGGCCTGCGGCGCGCGGCTGGCTTCGATCTGGAGCCCTGGCTGCAGGCGATCGAGGGCGGTGGGCTGGTGCCCGCCGCCGATCTGCTGGCCGTGCTGGCGGAGCGGCTGGACGGTCCTGCCGCGGCCCGGCTGCTGGCCTGGTGGCTGGCCCAACCCGATGCCGACCCCGCCCTGCTGGCGGTGATCGGTCGCCTGCGGCACCCCAGTTGCCGCAGGCTCCTGCTGGAGGCCCTCGATCCTGCCGCCGCTGGCCCTGACGGCATGGGTGAGCGCCACGGGGTGCTGTTGCCCCTGCTGGGCCATCAGCGCCATCCCGATGATTTCCCCCTGCTGCTGGAGCAGGCCCTGGCCCCCCTGCCCCTGCGGCAGCGCCGGGCCGCCCTGGAGGGCCTGGCGGTGGGGCTCGCTGTCTGGCCGTTGCAGCCCCTGCGGCAGGGGCTGCGCACCCTGGTGGGGGATCTCGACCCGGCCCTGGCGGCCACGGCGGTGGATCTGCTGGCCCGCCTGCCGGGGGGGCGGGAGGACCTGGCGGCCCTCGCGCGGGAGCCTCTGGCTGCCGAGCTGTTGCAGCGTGTGAGGCGGCGCCTTGCCGGGCCGGGTGCCGGCGCGCCGGACGGGTCATCATGAGCCCCATCCCGACTCCCCTGCGGCGAGGCCGATGTTCCGCCACCTGCTGGTGCCCACCGACGGCTCGGATCTCTCCGACGGCACGATCCGGCAGGCGGTGAGCTTCGCCCGCGATGCCGGGGCGACCATCACCTTCTTCCATGTGCTCGCCAACCTGGCGATGCCGCCCCACGCCTCCCTCTACGGCGATCCGGTGCTGCTCGATCCGGCGGTGGTGGCGCAGTTCAGCCAGGCGGAGCACGCCTACGCCGCCTCCCTGCTCGACCAGGCCCGGGCCATCGCCGAGGAGGCCGGCGTCAGCTGCGACACGGCCATGGGCGAGCACCCGGTCGTCTACGAGTCGATCATCGAGGCCGCCACCCGCCACGGCTGCGATCTGATCTTCATGGCCTCCCACGGCCGCCGGGGACTTTCCGGGCTGCTGCTGGGCAGCGAGACCCAGAGGGTGCTGACCCACACCTCCCTGCCGGTGCTGGTCTTTCGCCGCCCCGAAGCCCCGGCCGGGGACGGTGATGCTGACGCTCAGTCCGCTCCGGCAGCTCCCGACTCCTGAAGCCGCCAGCCGCGCACCACCTCGGCGACGCCGCGGCCGTCCAGGTCGACCTGGGCATTGAGCCGCTGCATGGTCGCGGCCGGGATCCGGCCGGCCAGGGCCGCGATCACGGGCCCCAGTTCCGGGTGGCGGCCCAGGCTGGCGGCGTTGAACACGGGCACGGCGTCGTAGGGGGGGAAATAGTGGCGGTCGTCCCGCAGCTGCTGCAGGTCGAGGGCGGGAATCAGACCGTTGGTGGTGTCCCCGGCGATCAGGTCGACCCGCCCCTCCGCCAGGGCCCGGTAGGTGAGGCCCAGATCCATGGCCTCGGGCGGCCGGGCGAAGCGCAGGCCGTAGCGGCGGGCCAGGCCGGGGAACCCGTCCGGGCGGTTGAGGAACTCGTAGCCGAACCCCGCCCGCCAGGCGGGGGTGTGGGGGGCCGCGGCGCTGATGGTGGCGATCCCCAGCCGCTCGGCCTCGGCCCGTCGCACCAGGATGGCGAAGCTGTTCTCGAAGCCCAGGGAGGGGAACACGCGGAGACCGAAGCGTTCGGCATAGAGACGGCGGGTGTTCTCGAAGACCTGCCGGGCCGGATCCGGTGTGTCCGGTGGCGGTGGCGGCTGCTCCAGCAGGGTGGTCCAGGCGGTGCCGGTGTACTCCACATAGCCGTCGATCCGACCGCTGCGCACCGCCTCATGGATCAGGCCGGTGCCCCCCAGGCCGAAATCCCGCCGCACCTGCAGAGGGGTGGCGGCTTCGATCTCCTGGGCCAGCAGTTCGCCCAGGATCAGCTGCTCGGTGAAGCTCTTGCTGCCGATCCGCACCGTGCCCCCGGTGGGGACCTGCAGCAGCCGCAGCGCCAGCACGGCCCCCAGGGCGAGCACCGCCAGGCCAAGGGCGAGCCGCAGGGCCCTGCGGCCGCCGGCGCGTCCCCGCTTCGGCCGCCGCCGCACCAGCCGTTTCTCCAGCAGCCCCAGCCCCCCATCGGCGGCCAGGGCGATGGCGGCCGCCGGCAGGGCCCCCGCCAGGATCAGGCCGTTGTTCACCGTGGCGATGCCCCGGAAGATGAACACCCCCAGGCCGCCGGCGCCGATGGCGGCGGCGATCGTGGCCACCCCCACGCCGATCACCGTGGCGACGCGGATGCCGGCCATCAGGCTGGGCAGGGCCAGGGGCAGTTCCACGTGCAGCAGCACCTGGCGCCCACTCAGCCCCAGGGCCCGTCCGGCCTCCTTCAGGACCGGGGGCACCTGGGCCAGCCCCGTGGCGAGGCCCCGCAGCAGGGGCAGCAGGGCGTAGAGGGTGAGGGCCACGATCGCCGGCGTGGTGCCGATCCCCCCCAGCAGGGGGACGGTCAGCAGCAGGCCGAAGATCGCCAGGCTCGGAATGGTCTGCACGGTGCTGGCGAGTGCCAGCACGGGCCCGGCCCAGCGGGGCCTGCGGCTGATCCACAGGCCAAGGGGCAGGCAGATCGCCAGGGCCAGGCCGATAGCGGTGCCCACGAGCAGCAGATGCTCGCCGCTGCGCTGCAGGATCTCCCGAGCCAAGGCCCCGTCCCACCAGGGCGGCGGCCAGGCCCTGCTCATGGAGACTCGGCCGGCGTCAGGGCGCGGGTGGCCAGGAAAACCGGCACGCTGATGCCGATCAGCAGCAGGGCCCAGCCGCTGTTGGCGGTGTCGGTGAGCAGGGCCCCGAGCAGGAAGGTGACCGAGCCCCCCAGCACGATCGCGGCGCTCCAGGGGTAGCCCCAGGCCCGGAACGGACGCGGCCGCTCCGGCTCGCGCAGACGCAGCACGAACAGGCAGACGATCCCCATCAGGTAGAGGCTGACGTAGAGGAAGGCCGCCAGCCCGAGCAGGATGGTGAAGTCGCCGCAGACCACCAGCAGCGCCGCCGCCAGGCTGGTGAGCACCAGGGCCACGGTGGGGGTGCCGCCACGGTTCACCCGGTCGACGAGGGGGCTGAACAGGCGGTCGCGGCTGAGGCCGTAGAGGATCCGGGGGGCGCCCATGATCGAGGCGTTGATCAGCCCCGCCAGGGACAGCAGCGCCAGCACGGTGATCGCCTGGCCGCCGAAGCTGCCGAACAGCAGGGCGGCGGCATCGGCCACCGGCAGGCTGGAGACGGCGATCACCGGCAGGGGCAGCACCCGCAGCAGGGCCAGGTTGAACAAGGTGTAGATGGCGATCACCGCCAGCACCCCGCCGATCAGGGAGCGGGGCAGGTCGTCCTCCGGTTCGCTGAACTCCTCGGAGAAGTAGATGGGGCTGTGCCAGCCGTCGTAGGTGGTGACGATCGCCTGCAGGGAGAACACCAGGGCCACCACCATCCCGCTCCGGCCGACCGGGGTTGCCAGCCCTGCCGGGTCGGTGGGAATGGCGGCGCTGGCGGCGGCGCGGGTGTCGGGTCCGCCCAGCAGGAAGCAGGCGGCCACCACGGCCAGGAAGGCCGCCGCCTTGGCCAGGCTGAGGAGCTTCTGGCTGCCGCTGCCGGCCTCCACCCCCAGCAGCTGGATGAGGGTGAACAGCAGCAGCACCGCCAGCCCCACCAGCTTCCCGTGGCCCTCCAGCCCGGGCAGCAGGAAGACCGCGTACTCCCCGACGGTGACCGCGACCCAGGCGATGCCGGTGCAGTGGCCGATCCAGTCCATCCAGCCCACGCTGAAGCCGGCGGCATCCCCGAAGCAGCGGCGGGCGTAGACGTACCAGCCCCCCGCCAGGGGCAGACTGGCCCCCAGCTCCGCCGCGGCGACGGCGCCCAGGAGGGCGTAGAAGCCACCGGCCACCCAGGCCGCCATCACCCAGGGGCCGCTGCCCATCTGGGCCGCCACCAGGCCGGGGGTGCGCAGGATGCCGGCACCGATGGTGCCGCCCACTGCCCCAGCGATGCCGAAGGTGACGCCCAGCACATTCAGAAGCCGGCCCGGGGCCGTCGTCGCTGATTCCAGGTCGGAGGACACCGGATCTTCGGGAGCGGAAGGGGTCAGGGGGCGATCACCCGCTCCAGCAGCCCGTGGAGCTCCTCCAGTTCGTGGCGGCTCAGCAGCCAGTCGCCCTCCAGATCCTTGGTGACCCGCGCCTCGACGATCCAGCCGTCCTCCGTGCGCGCGATGGCGAAGTGGGGCGACTGGAACGGGGCGGTCATGGGCGGGCGGGGGCGGTGCTGTTCTCCCTGCTTAGCCAGGCCCGGCGGCCGGGGCAGCCCCCTTCAGGCTCAGGGGTCTTCGGCGGGGGGATCCTCCAGGGCCGGCAGCAGGGGGGGAGGGCCCAGCTGCTCAAGGCGGAAGCTGGCGCCGTAGCTGGGGGTGGGGCGCTGGGAGTAGAAGCGGGCGACGCCGGGCCGGCCCAGGGCCCGGCGGCCGGCAGCCACCAGGGCGACGGCCCGGCTGCGGGCCCGCAGCCCCCGCAGCACCAGCCTCTGCAGCCAGCCGGGGGCGGTGCTCCAGCCCAGGGCCTCGCAGGTCTGGCGGTCCAGCAGGCCGAGCAGCACCTGACGCAGGGCGGGCCGCAGGGGGGGTGGCCAGTCGGCCAGCAGCATGGCAAGGGTGGCCTCGGCGATGCGCCGGTTGGTGGCCGCCGGCGCGAAGGCCTCGCGCTCCACCCGCTCGTTGAGGGCCAGCAGGGCCTCCAGGGTGTCCGGCAGGGCTTCGATTCCCATCCGTTCGCCCACCCCACGCCAGAACAGGAACAGGTGCTCCTGCTCCTGGGGCGTCAGCGGCCGCCAGCCGTAGCGGGCCAGCCAGCGGATCGGCTCGGCCACGAAGGTGGAAAGCACGTAGAGGAAATCGTCGTTGCTGATCGCGTAGTGGCCGTGGATGCGGTTCATGCGGCCGATCACCGCGGCCCCGGCCGGGCTGCCCGGGCCATGGCGCAGCAGCTCGGCCACCATCAGGCCCGTGTCGTCGTAGCGCTTGCGGGGCCGCTGCTCGAATTCCCCCGTGCGGGCCAGCAGGCCGGAGATGGAGGGCACGCAGAAGGTCTTGAGCAGGGCCAGTTCCAGGGCCCGGGTGAGGTCCCAGGGGAACAGCTCACCGGCCAGGCGATGGGCTGTGGCTTCGGCGGCCTGGAGGGAGTCGTCGCTGGGGAAGGGGTCGGCCATCGACGTCAGAAGCGGGAGCCGGGCTGCTGCAGGAAGGCCTGTTCCTCGGCGGTGCTGGTGCGCCCCAGGGCCCGGTTGCGATGGGGGAAGCGGCCGAAGCGGGCGATCACCTCCCGGTGGCGGCGGGCGAAATCGGCGGTGCGGGCGTCGGTGAGGCTCTCGAACAGGGGCAGGCCCCGATCCTGCAGGGCCAGATCTTCGCTGTGCATCAGGGGCATGAGCCAGAACGGTCGCCGTTCCGGGGCCGGCTCCGCCGCGACCCAGCCGGCCTCCAGGGCCTTCAGGGTGAGGGCCTGGGCCGGGGTATCGCCCGCGAAGGCCCGGGCCTGATCGCGCCAGATCTGGCGGGGGAACTGGTCGAGCACCAGGATCAGGGCCAGGGCGTCGGCGGCGGTGTCCGCCCAGGGGATCAGTCCCCCCTCCAGGGCCCGTTCGCTGAGCCGTCCGAACCGCTCCCGCACGGTCCGGTCGCCCTCGGGCCCGCCCCGGAACCAGGCGGAGGGAGGGATCTCCTCGAACCAGAAGCGCAGCACCTCCGCCGGGGTTTCGTTCGTGGTTTCCATCGCCGGGTTGTCCATGGTTCAGCGCAGGGGACGGCTCTGGCCGCAGGAAAGCACCTTCAGCGCCCGGGCCCGCCCCGAGCCCCAGCGAGTGCGGTGCATGGATCCTGGCCCGAAGGGGCGGAGGCCTCCATGCTGGAGCTGACTTCCGCTTTCCGCACGGCCATGACCCAGCTGGTGGTGCTCCAGCACCTGGAGCGGGAAGGGACCGGGGCGCTTCGCCGAGGAAGCCCGACGCCGCGGCTGGGGGCTGACGGTCTGCCGGCCGGATCTGGGGGAGCCGATGCCCCGCCTGGGGCCCGGCCAGGCCCTCCTGGTGCTGGGGGGCCCCATGGGGGTGGGCGACATCGGATCGCCGGCGTTTCCCTGGCTGGCGGCGGAGGTGGCGCTGCTGAGGGAGTGTCTGGACTGCGAACGTCCGGTGATCGGCCTTTGTCTCGGGGCCCAGCTGCTGGCCTTCGCCGCCGGGGGCCGGGTGGAGCCCCTGATGGTGGGGGATCCCCCGGTGAGGGCCTACGAGGTGGGCTGGGGACCGGTGGATTGGACCATGCCCGAGGCCAGGGAGCCGGTGCTCGCCGGGCTCGGAGACGGCGCACCGGTGCTCCACTGGCATGGGGACCGGATCCGGCTGCCGCCCGGGGCCACCCTGCTGGGGTCCACGCCGCTCTGCAGCGAGCAGATGTTCCGGATCGGCCACCACGCCCACGGGCTGCAGTTTCATGTGGAGATCACGGCTGCCGGCCTGGAACGCTGGCTGGAGGAGGACGGCGACTACGTCCGCCTGGCCCTGGGGCCCGACGGGGTCGAGCGGGTGCGCCAGGGGCAGACCCGCTGGGGCGAGGCCGGCGAGCGCCAGGGGCGCCGGCTGATCAACAACCTGCTGGATCGGTTGGATGTCCTGCTGGGCGCCTGCCCCCAGCCATGAGGGGCATGGACCGGAGCAGCGCAAGCCCCCTGCTGCTGGTGGCCCATGGCCGTGCCGGTGGCGTGATCCCCGCGGAGCTGCACGACCTGGGCCGGCAGCTGGAAGCGGCGCGGGGTGCGCCGGTGCGCCTGGAGGTGCTCACGGCCGGTGAATGTTCGGACCGGCCCGCCGCCAACGCCACCGCCCCGCTGGCGCTGGTGCCCCTGTTCCTGCTGCCGGGCAACCATGTGCGCTTCGATGTGCCCCGCATCGCCGACCGCTGCCGCCGCCGTGGGCCTGTGCGGCGTCTGCCGTTCCTGGGCGCCTGGCCCGCCTGGCAGCGGGCCCTGGCGGAGGAACTGGACGCCCTGGCGGCCCTGGCGGGGCCGGGGGGCGGGACACCGCCGTCAGGGCCCTGGCTGCTGCATCACCCGCTGGAGGGTCCGCTGGGGGCCGCCTATCTCGCCCATCTGGCGGCGGTGACCGGAGCGCGATGCCGCCCCACTCCATACAGTGCGACGGATCATGAGGATCCGACCCTGGCCCTGCCTGGTCCCGCCCTGCCCCTGGCCCTGGCGGCCAACCGGCTCACCGACGCCCTGCCGCCGCCGCTGAACCGGCCCCTGCTGCAGCGCCCCCGCTTCCGGGCCGTGGTGCTGGAGCAGCTGATCGCCCTGCCATGACCGCCGAGCCCCTGCCCCCCGCGCCCGGTCCCGGCACCGTGTACCTGGTGGGCGCCGGTCCGGGGGATCCGGACCTGCTCACCCTGCGGGCCCACCGGCTGCTGCAGCGGTGCGACGCGCTCGTTTACGACTCCCTGGTTCCCACCGCCCTGCTGGATCTGGTGCCGGCCGACTGCGAGCGGCACTTCGTCGGCAAGCGCCGCGGCCACCATTCGGTGCCCCAGCCCAGCACCAACGAGGTGCTGCGCGAGCTGGCGGGTCGGCGGCGGCTGATCGTGCGGCTCAAGGGCGGCGATCCGTTCCTGTTCGGCCGCGGCGGCGAGGAGGCCGCCCATCTGGCGGACCACGGCATCCCGGTCCAGGTGGTTCCCGGGGTCACCGCCGGCATCGCCGCCCCGGCCTATGCGGGCATTCCCGTGACCCACCGCCGGGCCGGCTCGAGCGTCACCTTCGTGACGGGCCATGAGGAGATCGACAAGCGCCGGCCCGGTGTCGACTGGCGCGGCCTGGCCCGCAGCAGCGACGGGCTGGTGATCTACATGGGCCTGCACAACCTGCGTCGCATCGTCGAGGAGCTGATCGGAGGCGGCCTGGCCCCCGCCACCCCCGCCGCCGTGATCCAGCAGGGCACCGTGCGGGGCCAGCGGCAGCTGGTGTCCACCCTGGCGGAGCTGGCCGACCGGGTGGAGGCCGAAGACTTCGTCTCCCCCTCGATCGTGGTGGTCGGCGCGGTGGTGGGGGAGCGGGTGCCCTCCTGTGCGCCCTCGCCCGCCGACGTGTCCATGCCGATTCCCTTCTGAGGCCACCGATGCCTTCCCTCCCGTCCGGACGCGCCGTTCCCCTGGCCGCCGTGGCCGGTTCACTGCTGGGGGGCGCTCTGATCGTCGCGATGGCCGGCCGTGATGGTGGCGGACGGGCCGGGGCCGGTGACGGTCCCCTGCTGGTGAGCGCGGCGACGAGCCTCTCCGGGCCCCTGCAGACCCTGGCCGCCCCCTTCGCCCGCTCCCGGGAATGGGCCGAGCCCCGCTTCAACCTGGGTGCCTCCGGCCTGCTGCAGCAGCAGATCCGGCAGGGGGCCCCGGCCGATGTGTTCCTTTCCGCCGGCGCCCGGCCCATGGAGGCCCTGGAGCAGGCCGGTCTGCTGCTTCCCGGCAGCCGCCGCGACCTGCTCGGCAACCGGCTGGTGCTGGTGGTGCCGGAGCGCGCGCCGCGGCGGCCCCTCGGCTTCGCGGGCCTGGCGGGGCCCGGTGTGGGGCGCATCGCCATCGGCGATGGCACCGTGCCGGCGGGCGACTACGCCCGCCAGGTGCTGGCCCACCACGGCCTCAGCGACGCTGTGGCGCCCAAGCTGGTGCCCCTGGGCTCGGTGCGGGCGGTGGCCCGGGCGGTGGCGGCCGGCGACGCGGACGCCGGCCTGGTGTACCGCAGCGACGCGGTGCAGCTGGAAGGGTTGCGGGTGGTGGCCATGGCCCCGGCCGCCAGCCATACGCCGATCCGCTACAGCGGTGCGGTGCTGCGCACCAGCCGGCAGCCCGGGCAGGCCCAGGCCTACCTGCACTCGCTCACCACGCCGGCGGCCCTGGCGCTGTTCCGCCGCGAGGGCTTTGAGCCCCTGCCCGAAGGGAGCCGTTGATGGAGGCGGGCCTCTCGCCCCTGTGGCTGTCGCTGCGCAGCGCCACCCTTGCGGTGCTGCTGGTGGTGCCCCTGGGCTTCTTCGCCGCCGAGCGGGTGCGGCACTGGCGCGGGGCGCGCCGCACCGCCGCCGACCTGCTGCTGCTCTCGCCCCTGGTGCTGCCGCCCACGGTGCTCGGCTTCGTGCTGCTGCAGCTGCTGGGCCGCTACGGGCCGCTGGGGGAGCCGCTGGCGCGGCTGGGGCTGGAGCTGGTGTTCCGCTGGCCGGCCACCGTGCTGAGCGCGGCGGTGGTGGCCTTCCCGCTGATGTACCGCACCTTGCTGGTGTCGCTGGAGCAGCTGGATCCGGGCCTGGAGGCGGTGGCCCGCAGCCTGGGGGCCGGACCCTGGCGGGTGCTGCGGCGCATCACCCTGCCCCTGGTGCTGCCAGGGCTGGGGGCGGGCCTCAGCCTCAGCTATGCCCGGGCCCTGGGGGAGTTCGGCACCACCTTGATGCTGGCGGGCAACATCCCCGGCCGCACCCAGACCCTGCCGCTGGCGATCTACGCGGCGGTGGATGCCGGCGACCTGCCCCAGGCCTGGCGGTGGACCGGCCAGGTGCTGCTGCTCAACGGGCTCTGTCTGGGGCTGGTGCAGCTGGTCCTGAGCCGCCGCCGCCGGCCCCTGCGCCGTGGGCCCAGCGCGCCGGAGCCCCCGGCCCCTGCCGGCCCCGCCGCTCCTCTGGCGCGCCCCTCCCTGCGCCCCCCCGGCCCCTTCGCCCTCGCCTTCGACCTGCAGCAGCGCCACGGTGATTTCCGGCTGGATCTGGCCCTGGCCACCCGCTGCCGCCGGCTGGCGATCCTGGGGGCCTCCGGGGCGGGCAAGAGCCTGCTGCTGCGCACCCTGGCGGGGCTGGAGCGGCCGAGGGCCGGGCGGATCGAACTGAATGGCCGGGTGCTGTTCGACGCGGAGCGCGGCATCGACCTGCCGCCGGAGCGGCGCCGCATCGCCGTGATGCTCCAGCACGACGCCCTGTTCCCCCACCTCACCGTGGCGGCCAACGTGGGCTTCGGCCTGGCCCACCTGGCGCCGGCCGAGCGCGCCACCCGGGTGGCGGAGCAGCTGGCGGCGGTGGGGCTGCTGGAGCTGGCGCGGCACTACCCGTCCCAGCTCTCGGGAGGTCAGCAGCAGCGCACGGCCCTGGCCCGGGCCCTGGTGGTCGAGCCCGACCTGCTGCTGCTGGACGAGCCGTTCTCCTCCCAGGACGCCCACCGGCGCCGGCGCCTGCAGCAGCTGATGGAGGAGCTGCTGGCGCGCTCCGGGGTGCCCACCCTGCTGGTGACCCACGACATGGACGAGGCCTACCGGCTGGGCGAGGAGCTGCTGGTGATCGACCGGGGCGCCCTGCAGCGCCATGGACCCCGCCGGGAGGTGTTCGAGCGGCCCGGGGCGGTGGGGGTGGCCCGGCTCACCGGCTGCAAGAACGTGGCGGCGGTGGAGCGGCTCGGGCCCACCCGGCTGCGGGCCCCGGCCTGGGGCCTGGAGTTCCACACACCGGAGCCCCTGGAGGCCGCCGCGACCCACGTGGGCATGCGGGCCAATCACCTGGAGCTGGGCGCCTCCCCGGCCCCCGACGCGGCCCACCACTGGCCCTGCCGGGTGGTGCGGGTGAGCGAGGGGCCGCTGTCTGTGACGGTGTTCGTGGTGCCGGCCGGCGCCTGCCGAGGGGGCCGCCGAGCCGATGCTGGTGGAGCTGCGCCAGCGCCGCTGGGCTGAGCTGGCCCCGGCCGCCGCCCAGGGACCCCTGGTGCTCTCCCTGCCCCGGGGCTGTCTGCTGGCGCTGCACTGAGCGCCATGCTGGAGGCACCGCCCACCACCGCGCCCATCCCCATGAGCGAGCCCGGCCTCTCCCACCTCAACGCCGCCGGCCAGGTGCACATGGTGGAGGTGGGCGACCGGCCCGCCAGCGACCGGCGCGCCGTGGCCGAAGGCTTCATCCGCATGGCCCCTCCGGTGCTGGCCATGGTGCTGGAGGGCCGGGCGGCCAAGGGGGATGTGCTGGCGGTGGCCCGGGTGGCGGCGATCCAGGGGGCCAAGCGCACCTGGGAGCTGATCCCCCTGTGCCACCCGATCGCCCTCACCGGCCTGGAGGTGGAGATCGAGCCGGCGGCCGATGGATCGGGCCTGCGGCTGCAGGCCAGCGCCCGCACCACCGGCGCCACCGGCGTGGAGATGGAGGCGCTCACGGCGGTGCAGGTGGGCCTGCTCACCCTCTACGACATGGTCAAGTCGGCCGATCCGGCCATGACCATCGGGCCGGTGCGGCTGCTGCGCAAGGAGGGGGGCCGGCGTGGCCCCTGGGAGCACCCCGAGGCAGCGCCCCATGGCTGAACCGTTCCCCCGCGAGGGCCTGCCCCTGGAGGAGGCCCGCCGGCAGGTGCTGGCGGCGCTCACCCCCCTGGCGGGCCGCGAGCGGCTGCCCCTGGCCCGCTGCTCTGGGCCGGGTGAGTGCCGAAGCCGGTGCGGGCCGCCGAGGCCGTGCCGGGCTTCCGGGCCTCGATCATGGACGGCTGGGCCATCCCCGAGGCCGACGCCCCGGCCCAGGGCCGCCGCTGGCGAGTGGTGGGCCGCTCGGCGCCCGGGGCCCCCTATGCAGGGCCGCTGGGGGAGGGGGAAGCGGTCCGCATCCTCACCGGGGCGCCGCTGCCCGAGGGGGCCCGGCGGGTGCTGCCCCAGGAGCTGGTGAGCCCCGAGGCCCCCGAAGCCAGTGGGGCCGGGACGATCCGGCTGACGGGGGAGGCTGGCCCCAACCCCTGGATCCGCTCCCCCGACGAGGAGGCCGCCGCCGGCGCCGAGCTGCTGGCCGCCGGCGTGCGGCTGGGTCCGGCCGCCCTGGGCCGGCTGGCCAGCTGCGGGGTGGCCGAGCTGGTGGTGAGGGCCCGGCCGCGGGTGGGGCTGCTGATCAGCGGCGATGAGCTGGTGGCGGCCGGCGCAGCCCGGGGACCGGGCCAGATCTGGGAGAGCAACGGCACCCTGCTGCGGGCCCTGCTGGAGCGGCTGGGCTACGGGGTGGGCGAGCAGAAGGTGGTGGCCGATGATCCTGCCGCCCTGCGCCGGGCCCTCTCGGAGCTGGCGCAGGGCTGCGACGTGGTGGTGAGCACCGGCGGGGTGTCGGCCGGCGACAGCGACTGGATCCGGCCGTTGCTGGCGGAGCTGGGGCAGGTGGCCTTCTGGAAGCTGTTCCTCAAGCCGGGCCGGCCCTTCGCCTTCGGCCGGCTGGGGGAGCGCCCCTTCTTCGGCCTGCCCGGCAACCCGGTGGCCGCGGCGATCACGGCCCTGCAGCTGCTCTGGCCGGCGCTGCAGACGCTGGAGGGGGGCGAGGTGAGCCTGCTGCCGCGGCTGAAGGTGCGCCTGGCGGCGCCGCTGAAGCGGGGCGCCGGCCGGCCGGAACTGGCCCGGGCCCGGCTGCAGGTGACGGCCGACGGGACCCTGCTGGCGCTGGTGGAGGGCAGTCAGGCCTCCTCCCGCATCGGTTCGCTGCAGGGGGCCGACCTGCTGCTGGAGATCCCCGCCGAGCTGGGCGCCCTGGAGGAGGGCTGCGAGCTGTGGGCCCAGCTGCTGCGGCTGCCGCTGCTCTGAGCCGCCGCTGCCGGCGTCAGGCTCGGCCCGTCGTCCGCAGGGGCCGGGCGGGGATGGGGGCCGGCAGGCCGTCGATGCTGCGGCGGTTCTTGCGGAACCAGTAGCGCTCGATGCCGGCCTTGCCCTGGCGCGCGGGCCCAGGCGTCGAGGTCGCGTGCGGTCGCCCTCGTAGGCGAAACGGGGTACCGCCATGCCGCAGGAGGTCTGCACCTTTTCGATGGCCAGATCGAAGATCTGACGGGCGCCGGCCAGGGGCTCGAAGTGGGCGAAGAGCGCTCCCAGTCGGGCTCGCCCCGCTGGATGGTGCGGGCGCTGCCGTAGATCCGCAGGATCTGGGGCTGGCCCTCGAAGGCGCAGACCATCAGGGTCATGCGGGGATTCACCTGCACATGGGCGGCGGTTTCGTTGCCGCTGCCGGTGAGGTTGAGCCAGATCAGGCGGCGCTCGTCGAGCACCCGCAGGGAATCCATCCCCTTGGGCGAGATGTTCACCCGGCTGTCGGCCGTGGCGGTGGCCACGAAGAACAGCTTCTGGGCCTGGAGGAAGGCGACGTGGTCGGCGGCGAGGGCTTCGAAGGACTGGCCCATGGGGCTGGGGGGAGTGGTGAGGGTGAGCATGGGGCACTGGCAGGGGTGTTTTGCACCAGGACCCTGCAGGGGATGCGGCACAAGGGTTGCGACAACAGCTGAGCTCGCTGCGGGCCACCGGATCAGCCTGCCACCGGCCCAGAAGCCCTGCCAGCATTGGCTTGGGCAGCTAATATAAAATGAATTAAGTAAACTGCCGATGGCGGAGTGGGGGTTCTACGGCAGGCGGCGAGAGCGGGCCGAGCTGGCACAGGTGCTCGGGCGCGGTCGCTGGTTCTTCCTGCAGATCTCCGGACGGCGGCGCATCGGCAAGACCCGGCTGGTGCAGGAGCTGCTCCAGCCGGAGCGGTGGGAGCGGGTGCTCTACATCCAGATCCCCGACTCCGATCCGGCCGGTGTGGTGAGCACCGCGCGCGACTTCATGGAGAACTTCGGGGTGAGCGCGCCCCTCCCCCATGATCTGCGCTCCCTGGCGGTGCGCATCGGCGAACTGTGCGCTGAGGGCTGGATCGTGGCGCTCGATGAGTTCCAGTATTTCAGCCGCAAGGCCCTCTTCCCCTTCACCTCCGAGCTGCAATCCGAGGTGGATCGGCTGGCCGCCACCCCTGGGGCCAGGGGCGGCCTGATCGTGCTGGGCTCCCTGCACACCGAGATGCAGGCGCTGCTGGAAGATCGCAGCGCTCCGCTCTATCAGCGCCTCACCGACACGATCAGCCTGGGCCATCTCGACATCGCTTCGCTGATGGAGCTGCTGCAGGCCCACGCGGACACATCCCCCGAGCGGTTGCTGTTCCTCTGGAACCTCTTTGAGGGGGTGCCGAAGTTCTATCGCGACTGCTTTGAACAGGGGGTGATCGACGCCGATCGGCAAACGCTGCTGGAGCGGATGTTCTTCAGCAGCAGCTCCCCTTTGCGCTCGGAAGCCGACAACTGGTTTCTGCGGGAATTGCGGGGCCGCTACGACCTGGTGCTCAAGTACGTGGCCCGGCACCCGTGCTGCACCCATGCCGACCTGCAGGCCCATGCCGATTCCGTGGCGCCCGAGATCGGCAGCCAGGTGGGGGGCTACCTGAAGATCCTGGAAGAGCGATACGAAATGGTGGAAAAGCGACAGCCGGTGTTCGCCAAGCCCAGGGCCCGCCGGGGGCACTACACGATCCGCGACAACTTTCTGCGCAGCTGGCTGGCTGCGCTGGCGGTGCCCACCGCCGCCATCCACTTCCGCCCCCTGGAGGATCTGGTGGAGCAGGCGGACCGTCGGCTGATGACGGCCGAGGGTTATGGCCTGGAGCGGCTGGTGGGCCAGCTCTATGAGGAACGCAGTCGCAGGGGTCTGGGCGATTTCTCCCTGACCTCGCGCATCGAGGGATGGTGGGACAGCAGCGACACGGACATCGATCTGGTGGCCCTGGATGAAAACAACCAGCGGCTACGGCTGGGACGTTGCAAGCGATCGGCTGAGGCACTCGTTGCGGATCTGCACCGCTTCGATGGCCATGTGGCTCGTTTCCTGAAGGCCTTCCCGCGCTTCGCGGGCTGGCAGGTGGAGAAGGTGGCGATCGCCCCGACCCTCCCCCCCGACGCACGCCCAACCATCAACACCGCGGGCTACCTTCCGCAATCCCTCGAAGACCTGATCGAGGACCTCCTGCCGTAAGCAGCAGGCCCGGGCCCCTGACAGACCTTTGCAGGGCAGCCACCTCCTTGCCTAGGGCGGTGGCTGCCTTCGGCACCGCGCAACAGCTCGGCCCAGGTGATGAACGACATCGCCAGGCTGTCGTCATCGGCGAGCTGATCGATGCGCTCGGCCACCTGGGGCGGTCGGTTCCTGATCAGATCGCCTTGGGAGGTGCGGGTGATCCGAACCCGAACGGTGGCGCGGCGGAACTCGGCAGGGATGCGCATGGCCTGGCTGTGGCCTTGTGTACGTATCCGGAAGTACGGGCCAGTCGAAAAGCCTGGCCGTCCAGGAATTCGGTCATGGATGTGATCCGCGGGCTTGCTGCAGCCGGCACCTGGAGGGGCTGGCGCTGCTGCTCTATGACAGCCTCATTCGTAGTGGGTCCCCAGCCTCAACACCTTCACGACCTTCTCGTCGGGCAGCACCTGGTAGACGAGCCGGTTACCTGCGGCGTGATCTCTTGCCTTTCCCCCAGGCCGTTGCGCTGATGCAGGAGGCTGAGGCGATCCTTTCGGCCCACGAAGAAATGGTCAGCACTGAGCATGTGCTGCAGCTTGTGAGCAGCAGTCGCTGCAGTGCCTGCGACTGTGAGTTCGTCGCTGTCGCCCAGCAGTCGGGCGTGCCCCTGATCACAGAAGATCGCGCCATCCTGACGGCTTTTCCCGATGTGGCGCAATCGCTGCATCAGGCCACCTCCTGAGGCGCGCCTTCCTGCGTGAGGAGCGGGGCGGGGGTGGCGATGGAGTGGGCGGTCATTCGTCGGCTTCGAGCCGGTAGGGATGCAACACCCCGCCCAGCGCCAGGGGGAAATCCTTCACATTGCGGGTGGCGAGGGTGAAGTTGCCGCACCGAGCCGTGGCCAGGATGATCGCGTCGGGGATCTTGAGGCCGTGCCGCTGACGCAGCCGTACCGTTTCGGCCGCGATCGCCTCATCCAGCGCCAGGCGCGGAAAGCTCTCCAGCCAGTCGTGCACACGGCTGGATTCGCCCTCGCGGCAGCCAACGAGCACCTCGATCCAGGTGATCACGCTGATGAAGGGCTGCTGCTGCCCCTCCAGCCAGGCCAGCGCCAACGCTTCGCCGCGCAGCACGTCGATCAGGATGTTGGTGTCGAGCAGCAGCATCAGCGCGCGCTCCATTCCTGACGCAACGCGTCCTGCAGGGCCAGGGAGCCTTCGGGTCGGTCGCGCCAGAGGCCAAACACCTCCTGATGGGTCTGGGTCTGCTGCCGCAACCAGAGGCGCAGCGCTTGGCGGATCGCCTCAGCCCGCGACAAGCCCCGCTGGCGGCAGAGAGCATCGAGCCGATCGCGCTCGCGCTCGGGCAGGTCCACGATGGTGCGCACGATGATGTCGTTATCAGGTAACGTCATCATACGGACGGTTTGTTCTTCAGCAAGGCTGCAGCGGCCAGAGCACGATCGCGCCGGCGGGCTCGATCCGCGCCAGCCGTTTGTCCCAATCGGAACGGTTGTCGCGCAGCTGACGCAGCTCGTGGTCGGCAAAGCCGAAGGCCAGCGGCTCGAACTCGCTGTCGTGCCTGGTGCGGGTCTTGAGGATCCGCTCCCGCTGCTCCAGCAGCACCTTCACGAAGGCGTTGGCCTCCTCTTCGGCGCGCTTGAGCAGCTGGGCTTTGGCGCGCTCAGCCCGTTCTGCGGCGAGGGCTTCCAGGCGATCGCGCAGGCGGCGGATCAGGCAGGCCAGGTCGGTGCCCTGGGCGCCATCGAAGCCGTGGAACTCATCCACCACCAGGTAGCGCAGCACGCTGGTGCCATCCGGCTGCCGGCCGCTGTGGAGCCAGAGGCCCTGCACGTGGGGCTGGATCAGCAGGTAGTCGAGCTGTTTGTAGTTGGTGAGCAGGATGTCGGGTGGAGCCTTGTGCAGCGCTTCTTTGTCGGTGATGACGCTGGTGGCGGTCATCGCGGCCGTGGCGTCATCGCCGGAGGCACCGATGTAGAGGCCAGCCCGATGACCCGCCAGCGCCGGAATCGTGTGGATCAGATCAGCGATGCGGCGCGCCTGGTCGGTGGCCAGGGCGTTCATCGGGTCGATGAGGATCGCCTTGATGCCTCGCTGGCCCCGGGCGTGCTGCAGGCGGCAGTGCTCGAGGAGCGGCAGCAGAAAGCACTCGGTTTTGCCGGAGCCGGTGCCCGTGGCCACGAGGGTGTTGCGGGGCGTGCCGGGGAGCAGCCGCTCGCGATCGGCCAGAAAGCGATCGATCAGCCCGGCGAAGCCCGCAGTGGTGGGGTGGAAGGCTCGCTGGCGACGACGGAGGGGATCGTGCCGCGGGATGGGGCTTCAGGCGAGGCCATGGGCCACCTGCAGGTCGGCGGCCACCAGCCGCAGGCGCCGATCCCGGGTCCAGAGCCGGGCGTGGGCGAGCAGCACCGAAGCCAGCAGGTGGGTGTCGAGGTAGCCGATGCCGCGGCCCATCAGCTGGTGCCGCTCGATGAACAGCAGCACCTCCGGATCGGAGGCCAGGGGAAGGGCGGGCAGGGCCTGGAGCAGGCCGAGAACCTCGCTGCGCTGCCGCAGATGGCCGCAGGCCAGTTCGCCGATCACCCAGGGATGGATGGCCACCTGGGCGGCCGTCAGGAGGTTCACCAGCTGGGCCTCACCGGCGCGCAGGTGGTCGACCCAGACGGAGGTGTCCACCAGGATCACGGTGTGGAGCGGCGGCGGGGGATGGGCTGCAGCTGGGGTTCGCTGCCACCGAGGGCCGCCAGCCGGCGGGCACTCTGCCGCTCCACCAGGGCCAGCAGGGCTTCCCGAAGCAGCACGCCCCGCTCCTCGATGCCGGACAGGGCCTGGGCGCGGGCCAGCAGCTCGTCGTCGAGGGTCACGGTGGTGCGCATGCTCGCCCCCGGAAAGCATCAGTTTACGCATCATCTGGTGCGGCATGCACGCATGGCTGGCGTGGCGTTCAGGCCGGATGGATCTCTGCCGCAGGTTGCGCATGCCTTCCACCAGCTGACGCACCGCTTCCAGGCGCTCAACGCTGCCCGCTTCGCTCAACAGCTCCGGCAGTGCGTGTTCGCATGAAAATCTCGCTGCAGTTCCCGCCATGGAGGACCTGCAAGCTTTTCCCCATGCGCCATGCATCGATGGGATCGCCGCCGCAGCGACGGCCCTGAAGCGATGGCCTGCGCGCCATTCGGATCGGTGACCTGCGCGATCAGGCCCCGATGCAGGTGCTCTCCGGCGCCATCGGCCGTGAGCGCCTGCATTTCGAAGCGCCGCCCCGGGACCAGCTCGAGAGGCAGCTGGAGGCCTTCCTGCACTGGATCGCCTCCCCGCCAGCGCAGCTGGACGGGCTGTTACGCGCCGGCCTGGTCCACCTCTGGTTTCTCACCCTCCACCCCTATGCGGACGGCAACGGCCGCCTGGCCCGTGCCATCACCGACCGGCTCCTCGCCCAGGACTGCAGGGCCCAGGCCCAACAGGAACTGGCTGTTCGCGCCCTGGGCCTCTCCGCCCAGATCCTGCGCGAGCGGGAGGGGTATTCCACGGCGCTGGAGCGCTGCCAGCGGGGAGATCTGGATGTCACGGGCTGGCTGAGCTGGTTCCTCGAGCAGCTCCCGGCAGCGGCGGCCGCCCATGGCGCCGTGATCGATGCGGTGCAGCGCAAGGCGGCCTTCTGGTGGAGCCACCGGCACAGCGGCTTCAACAGCCGCCAGCAGAACCTGCTCAACAGGTTGCTGGATGCCGAACCGGAGGGTTTCACAGGCGGCATGACCCTGCGCAAGGCCATCAGCCTCACCAAGGTGAGCCGTGCCACGGCCTGGCGCGATCTGGCCGAACTGGTGGCGCACCAGGCGATCGAGCCGATCGGCGAGGGTCGCAGCCGCGCCTATCGCATCCACTGGCCAGGCGGGGCCCCACCAGGGACTGGAGCGTGAGCGAGGACCAGCGGCGCGAGCTGGCCCAGGCAGATGCCCGGCTGCGGCGCATCGCCGCCCACCTGGGGCTGGACTGACGGGCCCTCGCAGGCGGGTGGCCTCATTCGAGGCAAGTGGTTTCTATTTGCCGCAGCTGAGGCATTATGGGACGACGAAGGAGGAGAGACGTGGCCGTTCAGACCAGGTCCAGCGAGGCCACCAGCGGCGTCCATGAGAACGTCCTGCTGCGCAAGGCGTTGCAGCGTGCCGGCGAGGAGCTGGGCCTGACGGCCCAGGAAACGGCGCAGGCGATCGGCAAGAGCCGCACGTTCTTCGAGCAGGGCCGGGCTCAGGGGCGCATCGATCCCCACACCCGGCAGATGATGGCCCTGGTGCTGCGTCTGCATCGCAGCCTGTCGGCCCTGGTGGGCGATGACCCGGCCTTGATGCGGCACTGGTTGGATACCGCCAACCGTCACGTCGGCGGGATCCCCCGGCAGCAACTGCAAGATCCGGTGCAGCTGGTGGAACTGGTGCAGTATCTCGATGCGATGCGCGGGCGGCCGTGAGCCCGGCGCCAAAGGTTGATCTCACGGCCATCGCCCGGCTGGATGGGGTGGTGATGCGGCTGGTGGAGCCGCAGGGTGCCCAGGCCACGCGGCGCATCACGGACAGCCTGGAGGAGCAGGCCTGGCTGGAGGACTTTCTGGAGACCAGCAAACCCGATCTGCCGGATGCGGAAGAATGCCCGGTGCGGCATCGGCTGCTGCTCACCCCGTTCCGCTATCCGAAACGCTACGGGTCGCGCTTTTCCAGGCCCTGGGAACGGGGCCTGTTCTATGGCTCACGATCACGCCTGGGTTGCCTCCTGGAAGGGGCCTACTACGAGCTTGTGTTTCAAGCCGGACCTGAACGACCCTTTCCGCGCAGCGCCGCCATGCGCAAAACCCTGTTCCAGGTGAATGTGGACACGGAGCGTGGATTGCAGCTGCAGCGGCAACGCTCGAAGGCCCTGCAGCGCTGCTTGCGTGACCCTGTCGATGCGCGATGTGCCCAGGCCACGGGCCAGCGGATGCGCGAAGCCGGGATCGAAGCGTTCGAGTACCACTCGGCCCGCAGCGTTGACGATGTGGTGCAGTTCGGTGCGATCAGCTGCTGCGTGTTTCAGAGCACCCCCTTTGATCAGGTGGATGTGCAGGTGGAAAGCCATGCCGAGCGACGTGGCCTTCCGATGCCTGGATGACAACAGCGTATGGCACTTCCAGCGGAGGCAGTTTGAGGTGGATGGTGCGTTACCGGAGCCTTCGGTCTGAATCCTGGCGGCGGGGACGCTCCAACCAGGGACGGACTCCTTCCATGTTGGGCCCAGGGTGCCCGACTGACGTGACCCCCATCCGTGGTCCAGCTCCAAGGAGAGCTGGTGTGCGGCGCGGGTCATCACGACGGTGCTGGTGGCCTCCCACCCCGCCTCCTGGCTGCTGCCGGCTCGTCGTTTGGCCATGAACAGATTGCGTTGGTGACTTGTCAGCGGTGCCGGCATCCCCTGGGCCCTGCGCATCGGCGCCAGGGTCTCCAGCACTCACCCAACCGGCCAACGAGCTTGTCGCCGATCGGTCAACTTCATTGTCGGCGAACAGCGCGGGGTCTGGGGGCTGTAGGGCCTGTGTCGCCGAGCTGGGGGTGGTGCTGCTGGCTGATCGGCTGGAGATCGGCAGAGAAATCGAGAGTCAGGCGGCCGATCTCGACCACTGGATCGCCCTGCTCAAGGAGTCGCCCAAGTGCTGCTTCAGGTGCTCGGTGCGGCGCGGCAGGCGGTGGATCTGATACGACGGGAGAGGGCATCTCGAGAATTTGGAGCCTCTCTTCAGGCGGAAAGTTGAAGAGGCAAGAAAAGGCCCTGGTCAACGGCCATGGAGAACTGCTTCTGGATCTCCTGCACCCTTGGAGCGGATTGTGTCAGCCAACCAGCCTCAAAACTGTGGCGCTGGGCCGTTTCACTGAAGTTGGCGCTGGTCACGAGGGCTTTGGCTGCAGGGGTTGTTGCATCAGCAATCACAATCTTGGCGTGCTGGTAACAACGGTTTGCCGAGCCTGAGATCAGGCGTCGGTCTACAAAGGCATGGGGTTTGACTGGCCATGGCCAGACCTTCCGGTTAAACCAGTTTGAGATCGTTTGTAGAGGGTCAGCTCCCAGTCGGTTCTCAATCTGCTTGGGATGGAAGAACAGGTCGACCCGGTTCAGCTGACCATGGGTCAGGCGATCGGCAATGGAGGCAAACAACGCGCGAAACTCGCTGCTGAGGCCGATGTTGTGGGTGGCGATCAACAGGCTGCAGCGCGCTTCGCTGATGAGTTGGCTCACCGTGGCAAACGTGTCGGCGGTTTTGGCATGGAGGGGATCCGGGCCAGACCACACAAAGCTCCAGGCGTTCCGCTCCCTCTGGAGAGCGTCCTGGGCATCGGCGAGGCGATCGAGAAGTAACGCCATGAGGCGGGGATGGGCCCCCTCTCGCACCATCTCCACCAGCAGCGGCTCGAGTTGGGAGCGGATCGCTTCACTGTGAGTGGAGAGCAAGGACTGCCAGCTGGTGGGGGTGTAGTTCAGACGGCGGAGATCGTGTGCGACTGCCCGCAGTGTCTGAGCAGGCAGGGTGAGACTCATGCGTTGATGAACTCCCAGAAGGACGGATCGCCGATTTCGGGACTGATCGAGACGGTGGGGCTGACCAGGGCACGATCCAGAAATTCGTTGCGAATTTCACATGATGTTTCGCCGATCAATTCACACCCATGGCAGGCGGCGCCATGGGTGGGGCGGATGTCGAAGGGATGGTTGGGGTCGTGCTCGGAGCAGAAAGGGTCGTTGCTGCAGAGCTGGCCGCGCTCGAAGGCCTTCTCCAGATACCCCACGATCCGCTTGCCGGCTCCCACCAGGCCGCCCAGGGTGCCCTCCGAACCGGAGCTGCTCGTGAACAGCAGGATGCCGTACCCAATCTCACTGTTGGCGTAGATCCGTTCGCGAATCGAGCTGGCGCCATAGCCACACTCCAGGGCCATCTCGGTGATCAACAGGTGGCTGAGGCTGTGGAGCAGGAGGTAAGGGGCTCCGGGGAAGGGGAACTGGGCTTCGTCGAGGCCGCGGGACGCGAGCCATTCGTTCTCAAAGGCTTTGGTGAACTGTCCGGCCCGCATCACCACCGGATCACTGGCGGCCCAGGCCTTGATTGTGGCGGGATCGAACTCGATGAAGATCCCTTCCCCCTTGTTCTCGCTGGACGGCACCCAGCGCAGATCGTTGGCCAGCGGTGCCCGACGGTTCACCTTGGTGGTGTCGATCGGAAGGCCGCCCAGGCTGCTGGTACGGGCCGTGAAGCGGGTGAACCCCACCAGGGCTTGCACCTCCCGCAGGCGGTGGACCAGCAACACCCGCTTGATGGCTTTGCGGAACCAGGCAGGAGGGCTGGGCGGTTGCCAGATGTCGGCTTCAAAGAGGCTCCCTTCCGCCGAACTGGACACCCCATCCATGGGACCGACCAGCAGGGCCAGCTCCTCATCCTTGGGTTGGGCCACCTGGCCGGCGGAGCCGCCCCGCTGGGCCTCGATCGTCTGCCAGAGAACGGCAGGATCCACGCCGGCGAAGGCACTCTTGAGCCGTGGGTTGAACTTCAGGGCAGCGGGCACATCCGCCTCCGCTTCAATCAGCGCCAGGTCGTCCTTGAGTTCGGTGACGCGCTTGGCCAGGGAGTTGGCTTCTTCCGGCAGGGAGATCACCGAGATCGTCTCGGTGAAGTAGGCGTTGGTGGCGGAACGCACCAGGAGGCGATTCTTGGTGGGCTCGCCATCGGTGTGGCATCTTTCGGGGTCTCGTGTGTTGCGGCCCAGCCAGGGCGTGTGCCCCTGGCAGAGACCCAGAGGGCTCAGCTCCGTGACCAGCGCGTCAGCCAGCTTGCGAGTGGTGCCTCCCTCCGATTGCACATAGATCTGGGTGAAGTCGTTGCCGGTGCCGGCCTCCAGCAGGTAGAGGCGCTCGGTGTTCTTGCAGCCGAACTGGCGGAAGCAGAAGTCGCGCCAGCGGATGTCGGTCAGGTGGCCGTGGGGGCAGGCCATCACGAAGCGAACGGGTACCAGGGGGTACCTTGCCTTCATCGTCCTGGTACGTGCGCCAATCGGAGATGCAGCCGTCGTTGAAGTGAACCAGGGGCCTGGCCCGGCAGGGAATGCCGAAGGCCAGCCGCTCGCTGACCTTCTGAGCCACCGACCACTCCGGAAAGCGCAGCGCCTTGATCGAACCGCTGATGTTCCGGAGCGGATCCACCTCCTTGGGTGGCGTACGCAGATCGACCCTGGCCACCCCTGTGGCCTGACGCACCAGTTTCAGCAACCGCGGCTCATGGATCAGATCGCAGCCACGGTCGTTCCAGTAATCCAACCCCCCGATCAGCAGGGAGTAATCGGGCAGATCCACCATCGCCCCGGGGCCATAGAGCTGCAGCACCTGG
Source organism: uncultured cyanobacterium (assembly GCA_963772735.1). GTDB lineage: Bacteria > Cyanobacteriota > Cyanobacteriia > PCC-6307 > Cyanobiaceae > Cyanobium. The sequence goes on from CAVYYO010000018.1 coordinate 113,614, forward strand.
CTCTGTCGCGCCTCTCCGAGGGGCGGGGGAGCAGCTTGGCGACGCGTGGAGGGGGGCATGGGCTGGTTGGCTACAGGGTTCAGTCGTCCGCGGTGATCTCTTCCCTGAAGTTCACCATTCGGATCGGGGCGGAGGGCTCCACATCGCGGAGGCTCCAGTTGGTGGTGAACTGCTTGTAACCCTCAGCGCGATAGATCGGGTCGGCATCGAGTGCGGTGTGAAGGAAGCCAGCGCCAGCGCCCTTCTCCTCGTGGGTCCAGTACTGCAGCTTGGCTTCGGGCTCCTGGGTGAGTTTCCACCAGGCCTCCAGCAGATCGATGACGTGATCGCGGACTTCGGTGGGCAGGTGTTCATCGAGGCTGTCGTCGGCGGCACCCGTGGCAATGCAACGCTCCTGCAGCGCCGTGGCGATCTGGGCCTTGATGCGCTGCAGGGCCTCGGCTGCCATGGCGCCCCTGGCACCAGCCAGGGCCGGATCGCCATGGCGGGCCATGGCCACCGCCACCCCCGGCAGGCCGCGATCGAGGGCCCGGCTGGCGAAGGGCGTGCAGCTGGTGGCCTCCACATGGCGATAGAAGGTCTGGTGCCAGTAGGGGAAGAGCTCGAAGTGGGAGCGGTCCCGCGGGCGGTTGGGGTTGAGGAGTACGAGCACCAGGCCGGGTTTGTTCTGCTGCGGGTTGTCGCTGAGCTGGCGGCCGACGCGACTGGTGGCCTGGATGTACTCGGCGGCGGTCTTGGGCTGGTTGAGCACCACCATCAAGCCGAGGCGGGAGATGTCGAGGCCAACGGAAATCATGTTGGTGGCCAGGGCCACGTCGAGGTGGTCCTTGTCGACGTAGGGCTTGGAGAGGCGATCCTTGGTGCTGCTGATTTTGGCGGTGTTCACCCGTGAGGTGAGCTCTTCTGGTTCGTTGGGCCGTTTGCGACTGGCGAACGGGTTTTCAAAGCCCTCCATGGCGAGGGCACGGTTTTTGGCGAACTGCTCCAACTGGGCGCCGAGTTCGTCCTCCAGGATGCTGCGGGTCACGCCCAGCTCCTTGAGGTTGGAGAAGTAGCCCAGCAGGGTCATGTAGGGATCGGCCGGGTTGTTGGCCCCCATGGCCTTGTTGTCGTTCCAGGCCTTCTGGGCTGCGGCCATCAGGCCCAGATAGGAGCGCAGCAGCACACCCTTGAGGTTCCGGCCCGGCGCGGAGAGGCCCACGTACAGACGGGCCTGGTCGGGATCGGCGATGGTGCGGGAGAAGAAGTTGTCGTCGCGCTCCGGACCCGGCGGCGGGAAGACCCGCACCTGGCTGCGGGCGAACAGGGCCTTGATCTGGGCCTCGGCCCGGCGCACGGTGGCGGTGGAGGCAATGATCTTGGGCGGCGGGGTGGAGGCGTCCGGCCGCATCAGCCCCTCGATCACCGCTTCATAGAGGCCAGCGAGGGTGCCGAGGGGGCCACTGATCAGGTGCAGTTCGTCCTGGATGACGAGCTCCGGCGGCAGCAGACGGCCCTGGGGGATCTTGAGGCCACCGGTGCCCTTCTCGGCCGGCCCCCAGAAACCGGCAGCCGTGGTTGGTGCGGGCAACTGATAGGTGCTGACGTTGCCGAACAGCGAGGAGGTTTTGCCGACCCAGGGGAGGGCGGCGAACTTGTCGATCGTGGCGATCAGGAAGCAGGGCAGGCGTCGGTAGATCTGCTCGTCCACCGCCAGCACCGGCAACGGCGTGCCCCTGTGGAACGGGCATGGCCCCATGGGGGCGAACTCCTGCTTGGCCTCAGGAGACCTGGGCTCGCGGCAGTAGATCTCCAGCCGATCGGGATTCCGGGGAGGCAACAGATGAAACCCTTCTGGCTGGAGGGGGCGGTTGCACCAGGGGCAGGTTTCGATCGGGATCGGCCGATCGCGCTTGCCGGCTTTCCACTTGGTGAGCACCGCATGGGTGGACTGCTGGTCGCTGTCGCCCGGGCCGCCGAGTTTGTTGGGGGTGGCGGCCTTGCCCACCCACATGCCGATCTCGAACGGCCATTCCCCGAGTTTGTAAGCGTGATCCTGCGTCGCGCGCTCGAGGCGCTCCAGCTCCAGGGCGCAGATCAAGGTGGCGGCGCGGCCCAGTTGATCGAGGGTGAGCAGGCGCAGGGTGTAACGCATCAGCACCGTGACGCCGGCCGATTCGATCCCGGGGCTTCGCAGGCGGCGGTGCACCAGGGTGAAGGCCGCCAGGCCGAGGTAGGCCTCCGTCTTGCCGCCACCGGTGGGGAAGAACAGCAGCTCCACGGCCTCGCGATCCAGGCGGCCCTGGGTGGTGTCGGCCGCCGCCAGGCCCGGCAGGTTCATCAGCACGAAGGCCAGCTGGAAGAAACGCCAGTTCGGGAGGCGGGTACCTGCAGCCGTGCCGATCTGATCCGGCGCCACCCTGGCGCTGAAGCCACTGCGCTGGCGCTGGGCCCGGGCCATCACCAGGTTCATGGTGCGGAAGGCCTCGCGCACCAGGGGGTCGGCCAGCAGCTTGATGCCGCTTTCGATGCGCCTGGCGCAGTCTTCGGCCTGGGCCCGCAGCTGCTTGGCGGTTTCGTTCTGTTCCTGGTCGCTGATGGGAGTGTTTCGGTTGCTGGCTGATCCAGCCGCGGTAGGCCGTCACCATCGGCAGCAGCTGCAGGCCGATGCGTTCGCTGAGGGCCAGATCCGCCAGGGCCTCCATGCCCATCGGCACGCTGATGCCCGGCGGAGGCTCCGGCAGGGTGCGGTAAACCCGGGCGGTGGGCAGCCAGGTGGTGGTGAGCGTGTGGCAGCGGCTGGGGTTGCCCTCGCTGATGTCTGTGGCGATCACGGCCACGTTGTGGCCGCTCGCGAAGCAGTGGTCACGGCGGTACTGGAGTGCGGCCAGGCGTTCGTCGGGGTCCCTGGCGGCCTGCTGCAGGGCATCGCGGCGGGGCGGAAAGCCCTGCTGGCAGCGGAGCGTCAGCTCGGCCTGGAAGGCCGTGACCGGATCGCGGTGGCGGATCTGATTGGTCTGGGGTGGCTCGCGTTTGTTGAGCAGAAACAGGGAGACCGAGAGCTGGTCGCTGGGGTAGCTGAGCCTGCTGGGCGCCGGCCGGGCGATCCACCGCAGACACAGGCCCTGGGGATGGCCTTCCAGGGGGATGTCCTGGCTGGTGCCGGGGCCATCGATCGAGACGCTGACCGTCTCACGCTGGGGCCTACGGATCCAGATCCGTTCCTCGGCTCCATCGGCAGGCGCGGAGTAATCCCCCCAGGTGACGGTGGCTTCCAAGGTGGAGCCCCTTTCCACGATGAAGCTCAGGCCAAGGGAGGAGGGAAACCAGCTGCGGCGGGTGCTGGCCTGATCGAGGGCATCGTTGGCGTCGTCGTCCTTCTCCTGCTTCTCCAGGCGATGGGTGGCGTCGTTGCTGGGTTCTTCGCCACCGAGATCAGCGAAGGAGAGTTGCTCATCGCCGGTGGTGCGCCCCGCTTCCTGCTGGAACACATGGGGCACCAGGAAACCCGTGGTGTACCAGACCGACGGCGGCTGGCCGAGCTGCTCATGGCGCCGGGCCACGTCGTCCCAACCAGGACCGATCAGGTCGCTGTGCAGGGCGGCGACGAGTTGCTGGCGGATCTCAGCGGAGGTGGCCATGCTCAGTTGAGTTCCCCGCCGAGCTGGCTGAGCAGCTGCGTGCAGTGGTCGATCAGAACTGGCAGATCCGTTTGGATCGCACCCCACACCACCTGAACACTCACATTCAGATACTCGTGGGTGAGCAGGTTGCGGAAGTCGATGATTTGCCGACCTTCAGGGATCGCCGCAAACAGCTGTGGATCTCGCTGTGAAATCAGCTTCAAGGCTTCACCGATGATGATGAACTCACGCTCGACGGCCGAACGAATCAGCCTCGACTTGCCGTGGCCAGCTTCATCAATCGTGCTTGTTGCTTCCTGAATGGCAGCTGCGGCCTCCAGGATGTCGCTCAGATAGGCCCGGGGGTCACGCTGCATAGATCTGCTGCTTGTTGGCCTCGATGCTTTGTTTGACGTAGGGGTTGCGGACGGCATCGGCCATCACCAGATCGACGCGCGTAGCCAGGCCCAGGCGCAGGTCGTTCAGGAGAGCGAAGTAGGCCTTGTAAAGGCTGCCGGGATCAAGTGGCAGGAACTCCACCAGCAGGTCGATGTCGCTTTCTCCAGGGCGGTAATCAGGCCTGAGCACCGAGCCGAAAACATCCAATCGCGCCACGTGATGCCGCCGGCAGGCGTCGGCAATGGCGTCGAGCTGGGGTTGGGCGAGGGCGAGGCTCATAGCGCCAGAATGATCTGCCCAGTATCGCTGCCCAGGGCGTCAACCGAGTTGGGCGCGGACTGGAGCGGATGTTGGGTTCCTCTGCCGCCGGCTGATCGTGGTGGTAGCTGGGCTGGTTGGGAACCAAACTCTTGCCAGGGCTCCGGGCACAAAACCAAACCATCGTCTAATTTGAATCAAGTTTGAAGTTTACGGACCCTTGCCCACCCGGCTGCCCCGCAGGCCTCCTCCTCTCCAGGAGCTGCTGGAGCGCTGCTGCGGGCTGCAGGAGACGCTGTCGCTGCTCTCTCTGGTGGCCTCCGCGGCGGAGTCGGATCGTTACCTGCATTGGGATGAGCTGCGCCATCGTCCGCCGCCGGAGGGGCTGAGCCATGAACAGTGGTGGCTGGCCGAGAAGCTCTCCCGCCGGCCCACCCCGCTGCCGCTTCTGGCGAGTGACGGACAGGCCTTCTGGTTCTCGCAACCGCCTGTGCTGCTCCAGGGCCTGCATCAGATCGATAGGCAGGCTGGTATCAATGCGGTGGCCCCCGAGGCCGTCAACACCCGCTCCACCCGGGATCGCTATCTGCTGAGCTCGCTGATGGAGGAGGCGATCACCTCCTCGCAGATGGAAGGCGCCGCCACGACACGGGATGTGGCCAAAGCGATGATCCGCAGCCGCCGGCCGCCCCGCGACCGCTCCGAGCGGATGATCCTCAACAACTTCCTGACGATGCAGCGCATCCAGGAGCTGCGGGACCAGCCACTGACACCGCAGCTGGTGCTGGATCTGCACCGGCTGGTGAGCGAGGACACGCTGGATGACCCGGCCGATGCCGGCCGGCTGCGCCCAGCCGGTAAGGAGGTGGTGGTGGATGACGCCTACGGCACCGTGTTCCATGTGCCACCACCGGCTGAGGAGCTGCCGCAGCGGCTGGAGGAGCTCTGCCGCTTTGCCAACGGCGAGACCCCGAAGGTGTTCATCCACCCGGTGGTGCGCGCCATCGCCCTGCACTTCTGGCTGGCCTACGACCACCCCTTCTGCGATGGCAACGGCCGAACCGCCCGGGCGCTCTTCTACTGGGCGATGCTGCATCAGGGCTACTGGCTGTTCGCGTTCGTCTCGATTTCCTCGGTGATCAACAAGGCCAGGGGGCGCTATGCGAGCTCGTTTCTTCTCAGCGAGAGCGACGACAACGACCTCACCTATTTCCTGCTGGCCCAGGTGAAGGTGATCCAGCAGGCCATCGCCAATCTGCATGCCTACCTGGAACGCAAGGCCGGTGAGGTGGGGGCCCTGCAGCAGCGGCTGGAGGGAATGGACGGGCTGAACCACCGCCAACTGGCCCTGCTGCGCCATGCCCTTCGGCATTCCGGCTTCCGCTACACGGTGCTCTCGCACCAGAACAGCCATGGGGTGAGTCATCAGACCGCCCGCAGCGATCTGCAGAAACTGGCGGTCCGTGGACTGCTGATCGCGGGGAAGGATGGACGGCGAGACATCTTCAGGGTGCCCGAGGATCTCTCGGCGCGGCTGCCGGCTTGACCCCCTCACCGAGCAGGGCTCTTCAGAGCTGCTGTTCAGTGCTTCGTGCCGCGCAGCCGTCGGTGGCTTCTGCTTGGGCTATGAGGCAGTGGGCTGCAGGCTGCGACTGAGGCTGGGACTTCGGCAGTTGCCATGGCTCAGCCCTCCTCACGCTACAGGCTGTCGATCAGGGCAGAACAGGTGGCACGCAACGGCGAGAGGGATTTTTGAATGACACCCCAGACCAAAGCGTCATCAACCCTGTCGTATTCGTGGGTGAGCTTGTTGCGAAAGCTGATGATTCGTGGCGCCAGATCGATGCGGGCGAACAAGCCGCAGTCGATCCTGGACAGATTGTTGAGTGCTTCGCCAATAGTGATGAATTCCCTCTCCACCGCAGCCCGGATCAAGCGGCTGTTGCAGTAGTCGTTGAACCGGATGGCTGCGACCGCGTCGGCAATGGCGTCGGCGGATTCGACGACAGTCATCAGCAGCACCCTGGAATCACGCCGCATAGAGCAACTGCTTGGTGGCGTCGATGTCGGCCTGCACGATCGGGTTGCGTCTGGCGGTTGCCATCACCAGGTCCACCTCAGTACCGAGGCTGTCGGTGAGCTGTTCCTCAAGCCCGAAATAGGCATCGACAAGCTCGGTGGGTTGGAGCGTCTGGAATTCCACCAACAGATCGATGTCGCTCGCGCCAGGGC
>CAVYYO010000019.1:0-40082 GCA_963772735.1 uncultured cyanobacterium
CTCTACCGCTGAGCTAGCGACCCGTCGCCAGGGAAGCTATCACCCGGCGGCGCCCCTCTCCAAGCCACGCCCGGCCGCCTGCCATGACCAGTTCCGACGCTGCCGCCGCCGCGGCCCCCTGGCCGACCGCCTGGCCCGCCCCACGCATCGACGCCGCCGCCTGGGTGGCGCCCTCGGCGGTGGTGATCGGCGATGTGGAGCTGGCGGCGGGGGCCAGCCTCTGGCCCACCGCCGTGGCCCGCGGCGATGTCTGCCCGATCCGGGTGGGGGAGGGCAGCAACGTGCAGGACGGCGCGGTGCTGCACGGCGATCCCGGCCAGCCCGTGGCCATCGGCGCCGATGTGACCATCGGCCACCGGGCGGTGGTGCACGGGGCCGTCCTGGAGGACGGCTGCCTGATCGGCATCGGCGCCATCGTGCTCAACGGCGTCACCGTGGGAGCAGGCGCCCTGGTGGCGGCCGGTGCGGTGGTCACCCGCGACGTGCCCGCCGGTGCCCTGGTGATGGGGGCCCCCGCCCAGGTGAAGCGCCAGCTCGATGCCGCCGCGATCGAGGGCCAGCGGCAGCACGCCCGGCACTACAGCCGTCTCGCCATGGCTCACGCTGAGCGAGGCGATACCGCCGGTCCCCAGGGATGATGCGTTGGACCGGCGGAAGCCTCAGGGCGTGCCGCGGCCGGTGGCCAGGGAGGGCCGCAGGTTCCGCAGACCCTTGAGGAACATCGGCACGAACTGCTCGACCAGCTGCTCCGGCCTCTCCTCCCACACCCGCTTCACCGCCAGCAGCCTGGATTTCTGCAGGTCCGGAGCGAGCAGCGTCCGGGGCAGGCGTTCGGCCAGGTAGGCGGGCCGCTCCCAGAAGGGAAGGGTGTTGGCGATCTCCACCAGGTTGCCCAGGCGCCGCAGTTCGGCCCCGGCGGTGATGTCCATGCCGGCCTCGAAGGCAGCGTGTTCGATCATGGCGTACTTGCGCTTGGCGGCATTCACGCGAACCCGGTGGTCGGCGCTGCGGCTGGCGATCCGGCCCAGCCAGCGGCTGCCCCAGCTCACATGGGCCGCCTCCTCCGGCAGGATCTTCTCGAGCGTCTCTCGGATGCGACTGTTCTCCTCGCTGGCGGGGGCCTGCCGGAGGGCTGCGATGTGGGCCGAGAAGGCCTGGCAGCCGCGCTTCTCGGTGGCGTTGATCGAGGCCAGCACGCCGATCAGAACGTCCTCCCGCTGCACGTCGTCGTCGCCCACGTCGAGGAGGCGATTGAGTTCGTCGATGTAGGAGCCGGATGCGGGGGTGCCGATCTCTTCACCCATCCCATAGAGGAGGTCGGTGAGCCACATGGCATGGCGGGCTTCGTCGCTGATGTGGCGTGAGAGATCCCGCACCAGCTCCCGAGGCTTGCCGTCCAGGGCTTCCATCAGGCTGGTGAGCTCCAGGCAGGAGCGCTGCTCGTTGAAGCGGTAGCTATTGAGGAACAGCACCTGCAGTTGCCGCTTCTTGACCACCTCGGTCATCATCTGCCGCGGGCCGATGGTGTTGAGAATCTTGCGGGGGTAGGTGACGGCCATCGGAACGGCAGCTTGACGCAGAATCTGGATCGTAAGGAGGTCGATGGGTCCGGCGCCGGCTCGGCATTTCCTCTCAGGTCCGAGCCTCGGAGGTTCACGCTGGACTCCGTTAGGATCCGCCCATCTTTCCCCTCGATCACCGCCATGGACCTCCGGTTGCTGCTCGTCGCCGCTCCGATCCTCCTGGCCGTGGGTTGGGCCGCCTTCAACATCGGCCGTGCCGCCATCGGCCAGCTGCAGCTGATGCTCAAGCGCGCCCGCGCCTGATGGTCGTCGTCATCGGTGCCGGCCTCGCCGGCACCGAGGCCGCCTGGCAGATCGCCGCGGCCGGTGTGCCGGTCCGGCTGATCGAGATGCGGCCCATGCGCCCCTCCCCCGCCCACCACAGCGGCGAATTCGCCGAGCTGGTGTGCAGCAACAGCTTCGGGGCCCTCTCCCCCGACCGCGCCGCCGGCCTGCTGCAGGAGGAGCTCCGCAGGCTGGGTTCGGTGGTGATCGGCACCGCCGATGCCCATGCGGTGCCCGCCGGCGGCGCCCTGGCCGTGGACCGGGGCCGCTACAGCGCCGCCCTCACCGCCGCCCTCGAGGCCCATCCCCTGATCACGGTGGAACGGCGCGTGCTCGAGCGGCTGCCCGAACCCGATCAGATCACCGTGCTGGCCACCGGGCCGCTCACCGCCGCCGAGCTGGCCGACGACCTGCGCGCCTTCACCGGCCGCGAGGCCTGCCACTTCTTCGATGCCGCCAGCCCGATCGTGGAGGGCGAGGGTATCGATCTTTCGGTGGCCTTCCGGGCCAGCCGCTACGACAAGGGCGACGCCGACTACATCAACTGCCCCATGGACCGGGAGCAGTACCTGGCCTTCCGCACGGCCCTGCTGGAGGCCGAGAAGGCGGAGCTGAAGGACTTCGAGCAGGAGAGCGCCAACTTTTTCGAGGGCTGCCTGCCGATCGAGGAGCTGGCCCGCCGCGGGGAGGACACCATGCGCTACGGCCCGCTCAAGCCGATCGGGCTGTGGGATCCCCGCTGGGGCGACCTGCACGACCGGGACGTGCGCCGGGCCCGGCGGGCCCATGCGGTGGTGCAGCTGCGCCAGGAGGATAAGGACGGCCGGCTGTGGAACCTGGTGGGCTTCCAGACCAACCTCAAATGGGGCGAGCAGCAGCGGGTGCTGCGCATGATCCCGGGCCTGGAGCACGCCTCCTTCGTGCGCTTCGGGGTGATGCACCGCAACACCTTCCTGGACTCCCCCGAGCTGCTGGAGCCCTCCCTGCAGTTCCGCCGCCGCCCCTCCCTGCTGGCGGCGGGCCAGATCACCGGCACCGAGGGCTACGCCGCTGCCGTGGCCGGCGGCTGGCTGGCCGGCACCAATGCCGCCCGCCTGGCCCTGGGACTGGCGCCCCTCAGCCTGCCGCCCACCACCATGGCCGGCGCCCTGCTGGCCTTCATCAGCGATCCGACGCGCTCCGGTGGCGGCCGCGGCGGCTTCCAGCCCATGCCCCCCAGCTTCGGCCTGATGCCGGAGCTGCCCGAACGCATCCGCGACAAGCGCGCGCGCTACGGCGCCTACCGCGACCGGGCCCTGGCGGCGCTGGCCACCTGGGACGCCGGGCGCCGGGTGGAGGCGCCGCGGGAATTTCCCCTGGCAGTCTGAGACGTTGCACGCGCCCTGAGCCCATGCACAACATCTTCTGCATGGCTCCGGAGGTGCGCGAGGCCTTCGAGCACGTCAGGGAGGTGGAGAGCTACCGACTGGAAGGTCGCATCGATCCGCGCGACATCGACGTCTTCTGGCTGCGGTTCGAGCGCTACTTCCAGGATCTCTACCACCCCCTCACGGCCCTCTACGGCGAGCGCGACGACGCCCTCGACTACTTCGGCCGGCTGGTCGGCCAGATGGTCGACGCCTACGGCCAGCGGCCGGTGGATCTCAAGCGGCTCGACCTGGAACGCCAGTTCACCCCCCAGTGGTTCCAGCGCAGCCAGATGGTGGGATACACCGGCTACGTGGATCTGTTCGCCGGAACGCTCCAGGGGGTGCGCCAGAAGATCCCCTACCTGCAGGAGCTGGGCGTCACCTATCTGCACCTGATGCCCCTGCTGGAGCCCCGCGAGGGCCCCAGCGACGGCGGCTACGCGGTGAAGGACTACCGCAAGGTGCGGCCCGATCTGGGCACGCTCGTGGATCTGATCGAGCTGGCCGACGACCTGCGCGCCCGCGGCATCTCCCTCTGTCTGGATCTGGTGCTCAACCACGTGGCCCAGGAGCACGAGTGGGCCCTGCGGGCCCGGGCCGGGGAGGAGCGCTACCTCAACTATTTCCACACCTTCCCCGATCGCAGCCTTCCGGATGCCTACGAACACACCCTGCCGGAGATCTTTCCCCAGGAGGCCCCCGGGAACTTCACCTGGGTGGAAGGCATGGGCGGGGAGGGCCGCTGGGTGTGGACCACCTTCAACGCCTACCAGTGGGATCTCAACTACACCAACCCGGAGGTGTTCCTGGAGATCGTCCAGCTGATGTTCTTCCTCGCCAATCTCGGCGTCGACGTGCTGCGGCTGGATGCGGCCCCGTTCCTGTGGAAGCGGATGGGCACGAACTGCCAGAACCAGCCGGAGGTGTTCCAGCTCATCCAGGCCTTCCGGGCGATCGTGAGGATCGTGGCGCCGGCGGTGATCTTCAAGGCCGAGGCCATCGTTCCCCCGGACGCGCTGGCGCAGTACCTGGGGGTGAAGTCGACGGTGGAGAAGCAGTGCGAGCTGGCCTACAACAACCAGCGCATGGTGCTGCTCTGGAGCGCCCTGGCCACCGGCAAGGTCAATCTGTTCACCCACGTGATGCACCGGGCGCCCCAGCTGCTGATCGGCTGTGCCCCGATCAACTACCTCCGCAACCACGACGACATCGGCTGGGCGATGACCGACGAGGACCTGCAGGCGGTGGGTGAGACGCCTCACCTGCACCGGCGCTTCCTCAACGACTTCTACAGCGGCCGCTTTCCGGGAACCTTCGCCCGCGGCGACCTGTTCGGGGTCAATCCCCAGACGGGCGACGCCCGCGTCACCGGCTCCACCGCCTCCCTGGCGGGCCTGGAGCTGGCCCTGGAGCAGGGCGATGCCGGTGCGATCGACCGGGCCATCGCCCGCATCCTGCTGCTGCACGCCCTGATCCTCGGCTCCGGTGGCATCCCGGTGCTGCACATGGGCGACGAACTGGGCCAGCTCAACGACCCCTCCTACCGGGAGGATCCGCTCAAGACGAACGACAGCCGCTGGCTCAACCGGCCGCCGATGGACTGGAGCCGGGCGGGACGGCGCCATGACCGCCACACGATCGAAGGCAGGATCTTCCAGGGCCTGAGCCATCAGATCCGCGTGCGCCGCAGCACGTCCCTGCTGCACGGCTTCGCCCTGTTCCAGCCGCTCTGGACCGGCAACGACCACGTGCTCGGCTACAGCCGCAAGCGGCCGGAGGGCTCGGTGCTCGTGTTCGCCAACTTCACCGCCGACGACCAGGCGATCGATGTGGAGATGGCCCGCTGGGGCGGGCTGGAGGGTGAACTGGTCAACCTGCTGGCACCCCGGCGTCCCCTGCCGTTCGATCGCGGTTCCCTCTGGCTGGTGCCCTACGAGGTGATGTGGCTGACCACCGTGGAGGACGTCGGGGAGGCCCAGGCCTGCTGCGGCTGACGCTCAGGACCCGCCAGCGCAGGGCAGGCCCCTAGGGTCGGCCTTTCCGCCCCGTCCCGCCGGTGTCCCTCCCGACCCGCTCGCCCGCCGCCTCCGCCCGTGCCCCGGAGGGCGGGGTCTGGGACGCGGTGGTGATCGGCTCGGGCATCGGCGGGCTGGTCACCGCCAGCCAGCTGGCCGCCAAGGGCGCCAAGGTGCTGGTGCTGGAGCGCTACCTGATCCCCGGCGGCAGCGGCGGCAGCTTCCGCCGCGAGGGCTACACCTTCGATGTGGGCGCCTCGATGATCTTCGGCTTCGGCACCAAGGGCCACACCAACCTGCTCACCCGCGCCCTCGCCGATGTGGGCGAGCACTGCGAGACGATCCCCGATCCCGCCCAGCTGGCCTACCACCTGCCCGGCGGGCTGGAGGTGGCGGTCGACCGCGACTACGAGACCTTCCTGGCCGATCTCACGGCGCTGTTTCCCCATGAAAAGGAGGGCATCCGCCGCTTCTACGACACCTGCGCTCAGGTGTTCCGCTGCCTCGATGCCATGCCCCTGCTGTCGCTGGAGGATCCCGCCTACCTGGCCAAGGTGTTCTTCCGCGCGCCCCTGGCCTGCCTGGGGCTGGCCCGCTGGCTGCCGGTGAACGTGGGGGAGGTGGCCCGCGCCCACATCCGCGATCCGGCCCTGCTGAAGTTCATCGACATGGAGTGCTTCTGCTGGTCGGTGATGCCGGCCGATCGCACGCCGATGATCAACGCCGGCATGGTCTTCTCCGACCGCCACGCCGGCGGCATCAACTACCCCCGCGGCGGGGTGGGGGTGATCGCCGAAAAGCTGGTGCACGGCCTGGAGCAGGCCGGGGGGCTGATCCGCTACCGGGCGCGGGTGGTGAAGGTGCTGCTGGAGGGCGAGGGCAGCCAGGCGCGGGCGGTGGGGGTGCGGCTGGCGGGCGGCGAGGAGATCCGCGCCCGCCGGGTGGTGAGCAACGCCACCCGCTGGGACACCTTCGGCTCCCTCGTGGACGAGGCCCACACCCCGGCGGCCGAGCGCACCTGGCGGCGGCGCTACCGGCCCTCCCCCTCCTTCCTCTCCCTGCACCTGGGCGTGAAGGCCGAAGCGATCCCGCCGGGCTGCCACGTCCATCACCTGCTGCTGGAGCGCTGGGAGGACATGGAGGCCGAGCAGGGCACGATCTTCGTCTCCATCCCCACCCTGCTGGATCCCTCCCTGGCCCCGGCCGGCCACCACATCGTTCACACCTTCACCCCCTCGAGCATGGAGACCTGGCAGGGGCTCGCCCCCGCGGCCTACCGGCAGGCCAAGCAGGCCGCCGCCGCCCGGCTCATCCAGCGGCTGGAGGCGATCCTGCCCGGCCTGGACGGCGCCATCCGCCATCAGGAGATCGGCACCCCCCGCAGCCATCGCCGCTTCCTCGGCCGCTTCGCCGGCAGCTACGGACCGGTGCCGGCGTTGCGGCTGCCCGGATTGCTGCCGATGCCTTTCAACCGCACCGGCATCGGCGGCCTCTACTGCGTGGGCGATTCCTGCTTCCCGGGCCAGGGGCTCAACGCCGTGGCCTTCAGCGGCTTCGCCTGCGCCCACCGCATCGGCGCCGATCTGGGGCTCAATCCCTGGGCGCTGCCCGCCTGAGACGGGCGTTCACGATGGGGCCTCAGGGCGGCGGGCCGGGCGAAGAGCGCGTCCTGCGCCCCCCGTGGAGCTGGGCGACCGACCACACCCGCCGCCTCTCGGCCGTAGGATTTGTGAATATTTGTTGCGTGTTCATGGCCGCTCCGACCCCCAGCTCCGCCGATCTGGCCCGCTACCTCGAGGCCCGCGGAGAGATGGGCAAGCCCTGGATGTGGCACCTGCTGCGGCTCACCAAGCTCCGGGAAGCGAAGGACTCCATGGATCCGGACATGTACATCGAACACGTCGGTGAGGCCCACGCCGACCTGATGCGGCTAGGGGAGTTCTGGAAAGGGCGGGAGGAGGAGGTCTTCGGGGGCCGGTACCATCCCTCGCAGATCCTCGAGCCCCTGCCAGGTTCCCCCGAAGACCGATGAACGGTGATGGGGCCTGCCACCGCTACCCCATGGCGCCGTTGATCCGCTTCACCCTCCTGGGTCTCTACCTGGCCCTGGTGGTGCCCCTTCCGGTGATGGCGCCGTTGCCCCTGCGCCTTCCCTTGCTGCTGGCGGGCCTGGCCGGCCTGCTGCTGGTGGTGGCGATCACCAGCGAACGGGTGGAACTCGACGGGCAGGAGCTGCGGGTGGGCCATCCCCCCTGGTGCGCCTGGCTGCTGCGCCGCGGCTGGCAACTCCCCTGGAGCCAGATCACCGCCCTCACGCCCGTGACCACCAGCCAGGGGGGGCGCGTCTACTACGTGCGCAGTGGCGTCACTGCCGGTGATACCAGTGGCGGCGCCTGGCTTCTGCCCCAGCGTGTGAGCCACTTCGAGGATTTCCTCAAGCGTTTCTCCGCGGCCACCGGGCTGAACACCTCGGAAATCGGCCGGATCAGCCCTCCCTGGACCTATCGACTGCTCGCCCTGCTGTCAGCCACCCTGCTGGCGGGTGAGCTCATCGCCTTATCTCTGGACCGACACTGAGCACGGTTGCCGAACCGGAAGCCACCCTTCAGGGAGGCCAGGCGAAGCAACTCCACTCAGCCGAGACGGCCCGAAGCGGTGGCTGAAGGTAGCAGCATCGAGGCGGCAGCTCCTCCGGGGGTGTCTTCGCTGACTTCCGGCAGGATATCCAGGCTGAAGCGGTATCCCTGCTGACGCATGGTTTCAATGCCGCCGCCCTCACCGAGTCCGGCCTGCTCCAGCTTGCGCCGCAGGGTCAGCACCTGGGTATCCACGGAGCGTGGACCACCGCTGAAGGGCGGCCAGGCCATGCGCAACAGCTCCTGACGGCTGCGGACCACCCCGGGGGGCATGAGCAGAGCGCAGAGGAGGGCAAATTCCCGGGGGCTGAGCTCCACCGGCTGATCGCGAAGGGTCACTTGACGCAGCAGCAGATGCACTTCCAGCGGTCCGACGCAGACCCGCTCCTGAAGACCACTGCCACTGCGGCGCAGGAGGGTACGGCAGCGGGCCGCCAGCTCCTCGAGACCGAAGGGCTTGCGCAGCACATCGTCAGCGCCGGCATCCAGCAGAGCCACCACGGGTTCGGAACCGGAACGGGCGGTGAGCACCATCACCTGGCAGTGAAGCTGGGCGGCCAGACGCAGGGCCGATGTCTCCTCGAGCAGCTCGGCACTCACCAGCAAGTCGGGGGACTGCTCCTGGCAGATTTCCAGGGCTTCCCGAGCTGTGGCCACTGCTGCCGCCAGATGGCCGTCCTGGCGGAGGCGCTGGGCAAGCACCGTGCGGAGCGTGGCGTGGGGTTCGACGACCAGGACCCGGCGCGGGTTGCCTCCGGGATCATTCACCTTGTCCTGGGCCATGGGTGTCTCTCGGCATCACGATGTAATCAGGAGCGGGAGCACCGACAGCCTTTGAAGTGTTCCTATGCTAACAAGAAAGATGCGGATATCCGGGCGGGGGCGTTGCCTTGTCAACGCCTTGTCAACTGTCCGCACCCCAAGGGCCGCATCTGACGTGCCGCATCCACGAACCGCACGGACCCGCCCGCGCGTATTGGTTGCCCATCCGCTGATTGCCCATCCACCGGCCGCTCTCGCATCGAAGCCCCGCACGGCAGGATGGTGTCATTCGCCGGCTTTCGCAGGCACAATGAACTCAGGGGCCCGCGCCCAGCCATGACAGCACTTCAGCATCCCGACGCGATCCGCCACTTCCAGTCCCTGTGCGATGCCTGCCAGGCCCTGTCCGATCGCCACCATGGTCCTTCCGAGCTGCGGCTCTACGCCGATGGTTATCTCCATGCCCTCCGCCGCACCGGAGTGCTGGACCACCACTCCCAGCGGCGGCTGGAGGAACTGATCGACCGCTGGATCCTCGATCCTTCCAGCTTTCTGGGGCCCGACGGCCAACCCCGCCTGCTGATGGAGACGAGCCGCCACTGAGCGGCTTCGTCGTTCTCCGGAGTGGCTGCGGACCCCCTGGCGCCAGGAAGCCGGAGGGCTAGGACGCCAAGGCCACTTCCAGCTTCTCGCGCAGCTCACCGCTGTTGTACATCTCGATGAGGATGTCGGAGCCGCCGAGAAACTCCCCGTTGACGTACACCTGCGGGATCGTGGGCCAGTCAGAGAATTCCTTGATGCCCTGACGGACCTCCATGTCGGCGAGCACGTCGAAGGTCTCGAAAGGCACACCCAGAGACTGCAGGATCTGGACCACATTGTTGGAGAAGCCGCACTGCGGCATCAGCTTGTTGCCCTTCATGAACACCACCACCGGGTGGGCGGAGATCAGGGCGTCAATGCGTTGGCGGGTGCTGGCATCCATGGTGGGGGAGTCGGGATAGTGAAATCAGGCCGGGACGGAGGTCTGGACGGCCAGGGCATGGATCGCCTCACTGGCCAGCTCGCTGCGCAGGGCGCCGTAGACCAGCTGGTGCTGGCGCACCCGGTTGAGCCCGGCGAAGGCACCGGAGACCACCTTGACCTGAAGGTGATCACCACCACCGGTGAGATCCTCCACCTCCACGGCGGCGTCCGGAAGCGCGCGGCGGATCGCGTCCTTGACCTGCTCCGGTTGAACCATGGCGGCGGAAGTCGGGGAAATGGCGGGCGGCTGGAATCTAGGCGTGATCACCCCCCCGCGGACGATCCCGGTGCGGTGTAGGGGGTGGTCACGAAGCCCAGCTCCACCAGTTGCTGGTAGGCCTTGCGGCCCGCTTCGTTGGTGGGCGTCATCGTCTTGACCACCTCGACCAGCAGAGGGACCGCCACCTCCGGCTCATTCTGGCGCCGGAACAGGGCCGCCAGCCTCAGATTCGCCTCGGCCAGCAGGGAGAGGGTCTCCCGGCCCTTGTCATCCATCTCCCTGGGGATGCGGGCGTCGAGACCACGGAAGGCGCCGCTGATATCGCGGTAGAAGCCCAGCAGGCGACGGCTGGTGTCCCGGGCCAGGTCATACAGGCGGCGGCCTTCGGCCAGGTTGCCGCTGGCCACTGCCGCATCGCCCCGGGCAAGCAGGGACTTGACGGCGGAGATGTCGAGATCGGTGCCGGCGGGCTGCACGGTCTGGGCCGGACCCTGGGCCCGAACCGGCAATGGTGTCAGGGGCTGAGCCAGGGCGAACAGGGCGAGGGAGCTTCCCCAGATCCGGGCCAGGCGCAGTGGCCGGCCGGATCGAGAGGAATGGACGGCGGAAAGCCTGATCACGTCGACGCCTGACGGGTAACCGGCGAACTTTACGGGGAGCCGATCGGTCTCCCGACCGCCGATCGGGCCGCTTGCTCGGCCGACTCCATCGCCTTGGCAAGCTCGGAACTGAAGCCCAGGGCGGCTTCGCGGCCCTGACCCTCAGCCCGCAGCGGGCGGCCGAAGCACAGGGCCGCTCCGTCGCCGGGACGGGGATCGGCGTGGCCGTAGGCGATGCCCACCGGCACCACCGGCACATCCACGCCCTGGCTGGCGGCGAGCAGGGCAAGGCGGGCCAGGCCCTGGTGCAGGCGGATGGGCCCGTCCTCGCGCCGGATTCGGCCCTCGGGGAAGACCACCAGCTGCTGGCCTGCGGCCAGCAGCTCGACCGAAAAGCGCAGGCTGGCCAGGGTGGGACGGCCCTGATTCACGGGGAAGCAGCCCAGGCGATGCAGAAACCAGCCCTGCAGCCCCTTCATCTCGTCGGCCGTGACCATGAAGCGGCAGTCGCGGCCGGTGACGCGGCGGCCGGCCGCCCAGGGAAGCATCAGCGCATCCCAGCGGGCCCGGTGGGTGGGGGCCAGGAGGACCGCACCCTGGCGAGGCAGATGCTCGCGGCCGAGCACCAGCAGATCTCCGAAATACCCCTTCAGCACCAGATCGATGGTGACCACCATCGCCAGCGGGGACAGCCAGGGGCTGATGCCGTTGCAGAGGGAACTCTCCCTGGCGCTGATCATCAGGGGGGAGGTCGTCGTAGGGGGCGTCTGCGCCGCCAACACGCTCGATCAGGCAGTACGTCGGCCAAGAAGCTAGGAAGCGGATCCCTCTCTGACGGGCACCGGCGGGCAGTTGGCCCTGCGGCCGGGGTCCGGGTCCCTGCCCGATTCCCGCCGGCGATGCGGTTGGGCAGGATCGATGCAGCCGTCTTCGCGCCCATGGCCAGCCTCGGGGTCAACATCGATCACATCGCCAACGTGCGTCAGGCCCGGCGCACCGTCGAACCCGATCCCGTGCGCTGCGCCCTGCTGGCGGAACTGGGTGGCGCCGACGGCATCACCGTGCATCTGCGGGAGGACCGCCGCCACATTCAGGACCGGGACGTGGAACTGCTGCGGGCCACGGTGCGCACCCGGCTCAACCTGGAGATGGCCGCCACGGCGGAGATGGAGGCGATCGCCCTGCGGATCCGTCCCGACATGGTGACCCTGGTGCCGGAACAGCGCGAGGAGGTCACCACCGAGGGGGGCCTGGACGTGGCCGGGCAGGGGGAGGGCATCCGCACCCTGGTGGGCCGGCTGGAGGGAGCCGGGATCGGCGTCAGCCTGTTCGTCGATCCCGACGCGCGCCAGCTGGAGGCCTGCCGGGCCTGCAGATCCCGCTGGGTGGAGCTCCATACCGGCACCTACGCCGAAGCCCCCTGGGAGGATCAGCCCCTGCAGCTGGCCCGGATCACCGAAGCCACGGCCATGGCCAGGGGGCTCGGCCTGCGGGTGAATGCCGGCCATGGCCTCACGTATCACAACGTGGAGCCCATCGCCGCGATCGAGGGCATGGAGGAGCTCAACATCGGCCACACGATCGTGGCCCGCGCCCTGGCCGTCGGCCTTGAGGAAGCGGTCCGGCAGATGCGTGCGCTGGTGCAGAATCCCCGCCGCGACCCACTCTTCGGCGACCGCCAGCCATGAGGCCCCTTACGCCATGACCACCTACCACTTCGTCGCCGCCAGCCGCAGCTTCCTGACCGAGGAGGAACCCCTCGAGGAGGTGCTGCGCGAACGGGTGCGGAATTACGCCGAGAAGGACAAGGCCATCGACTTCTGGCTGGTGGAGCGGCCTGCCTTCCTCGAGGCTTCCGAACTGGCCGGCAGCGTGGCTTCGGTGCCCCGGCCTGCGGCAGCCGTGGTCTCCACCGACGAGAAATTCATCACCTTCATGAAGCTGCGCCTGGAGTTCGTGGTCCAGGGAAGCTACGAAGCGCCGAGTCCCACCATCCCCGATCCGCTCGCCAGCCTGGACTGATCGCACAGGCGCATCAGAAGCCCGGACATCCCTGATCAGAACAGGCCCAGAAAGCGGCGTCGGGGCGTGTCCCCCTCTCCGGAGGCCGGAGGTCGGGGCCTGCCCTGGCCACCGTCCTGCTGGTAGCGCGGCTTGCGGTCGCCGATGGTCAGGGGAGCTTCCTTGTTCTTCCACCAGATCCAGTCCCGGATCGGTGGCGTGTTCTCCAGGTCCCTGCGGGTCAGGCCCAGGCCCAGTTTGCTGGAGGCATCGAGCAGAACGTCGAGCATGGCCTCCCCGTCGCCGCAGCGGGCCAGGGCCTCGTTGGTGCGTCTGGCTCCGTCGAGGGCCCTGACCAGGGCATTGACGCGCTGGCTCACCGGAAGATTCTTCAGGTCCATCGCCCGCTGCATCCGTGGGCGCACGGTATCAGCGCTGGAGGGTGTTCAGGATCGCCGGGGGGGGTGACAGAAGCGCCCCCCAAGGGCAACACTGTGGAGGAAGCGTCTCTATTGATGACATTCCCGGATCGGAATTCCCCCCACCACTGGGTCATCGGGGATGTCCATGGGTGCGCCGAAGCTCTCCAGCAACTGGTGGCGCTTCTTCCTCCGGGCGACAGGCTGGTCTTCTGTGGCGATGTGATCAACCGCGGCTCCCGGATCGAGGCCGCCATGCAGCTGGTCTGGGACCTGGTGCGGCGTGGTCGGGCGGTATGGCTCAAAGGAAACCATGAACGGGATCTGGTGGCCCGGCTCGACGCCGGCACCAGCCCCTGCCACCCCGCCCTCAACGGCAGTGACACCTACCGCCAGCTGGGGGAGGCCCGTTGCCGCCTGTGGCGGGACAGGCTCGACCGGCTGCCCCTGGCCTACTGGGGCCGGGGCTGGGTGGCCACCCATGCCGGCTTCGATCCCCGCACCTGGCAACCCGATCTCAACATCCGGCTCGCCTTCTGGCAGGCCTACGACGACCGGTTCGGCGAAGTCATCGTCGGCCACACCCCCGGCCCCGGCCTGCGGCGGGTGGGCTCGATCGTCCTGCTGGACACCGGCGCCTGTTACGGCGGCCAGCTGACCGCCTACTGCCCCGAAACCCGCCAGACCCGCCGCGTCAGCGGTCTGCCCATGCTGGCCGATCCCATGGAGGCCCTGACGGCCAGCTCGGCCCTGAGCTGCGTCCTCTGAGCAGCCTCCCTTGCTGACGGTCTTCCGCAGCAACCGGGCCGAACTGCTGGCCCGGTTGCTGGCCACCCAGCTGCGCCTGCAGCCCCCGGCTCCCTTCGAGCAGGTGCAGGTGGTGGTCAACACCTGGCCCACGAGCCGCTGGCTGGGTGAACAGCTGGCCATCCACCTCGGCGGCATCGCCGCCAACCTGCGCTTCCCCTTCCCCGGCGGTCACCTGCGCCAACTGGTCGAACAGCTCCTGGCGGTGGGCGCCGACGGGCCGGCCCCAGAAGCCCCATCCCCCGAGGCCTGGCGCGCCGACCGGCTGGTCTGGCCCCTGCTCGGCCTGCTGCCTTCGATCGCGGCGGAATCCGAAGGGGCCCCGCTGCGCCACTGGCTCGGGACGTGGGGGGCGGGGGGGGGCTGGAACTCGGCCACTGGCAGCTGGGCCGTGCCATCGCCGATGCCTTCGACGATTACACCCTCTACCGGCCGGAAATGCTGCGGGCCTGGGAGCTGGACGAGGCGATCGATGCTCTCGGGCGGCCGCTGCCTCAGGGCCAGCGCTGGCAGCCCCTGCTCTATCGGTCCTTGCGCGGGGAGCTGGGCGGCGATCCCTTCGGACGGCGGGTGCAGGACCTGATCGCCCGGCTCGGCCGCGGCGAACTGGCCGCCGAAGCCCAGGGTTCACCTCTGCGCCTGTTCGGCCTCAGCAGCATGGCGCCGATCCAGGTGCAGCTGTTGCAGGCCCTGAGCCGCCATCGCCCGGTGGATCTCTATCTGCTGACCCCCTGCCGCGACCTCTGGCGCCGCTGCGGTGAACGCCGCCGCCAGCTCAGCGATGCCCTGGCCCTGCGCCAGCCCCTGGACGCGGCCTGGCTGCTGGAGGCCCCCGGCCTGGAGGCCCGCTTCGGCCGGCTGGGGGGGGAATTCCAGCAGTTGCTGGAGGGTACCGGCGAGGCCCAGCTGGGGGAGGAGCAGGAGAAGGACCTCTTCTTCGCCCCCGCCACCAGCGCCCGGCAGGCCGATCACCGCCCCGGGGAGCCCCCCCGGCCCGCTCCCCTGCTGGCCCAGCTGCAGGAGCAGCTCGCCGACGCCGAGGCTTTCGGCGGGCTGGCGCTGGATCCGCACGACCGCTCCCTGGAATTCCATGCCTGTCCCGGCCGGCTGCGCCAGGTGCAGATCGTGCGCGACCGGCTGCTGCAGCTGCTGGCGGCCGACCCGAGCCTCGAACCCCGCGACATCCTGGTGATGACGCCCGACATCGACGGATTCGCCCCGCTGGTGGCCTCGGTGTTCGGCGATGGGGAGGCCACGGGCGTGGAGCTCCCCTGGCGCCTGACCGACCGCAGCCAGCAGGAGGGGGCCGGACTCGGCAGCACCCTGCTGATCCTGCTGGAGCTGGCCGGGGCCCGGATCACCGCCTCCGGCCTCGAGACCCTGCTGGGCTGCCGGCCCCTGCTCAGCCATTTCGGCCTGGAGGCCCGGGAGTCGGCCCGCCTGGTGGAGGCACTGCAGGAGGCGGGCTTCCGCTGGGGCCTCGACGGGTACGACCGTCGGCATGCCGTCAGCACCGTGGAGCCCGAAAGGCAGGAGGAGGACAGCGCCTGCCACAGCCTGGCCTGGGCGATCGATCGGATGCTGCTGGGCCTGGTGCTGCCCACCACCCCCGGGCTGGCGCCTGGGCTGGCCGCCCCCTTTGAGGCCGGAGTGTCCCTGGAGCTGACGGGCCGCTGGCTGCATCTGCTGGGCAGGCTGCGCCACTGGCTCGGGGAACTGCGCCGCGGTGGCGACGTCGAGGTCTGGGAGCGGCGGCTGCGGCAGCTGATCGCCGATCTGTTCGGAGAGGGGGGCGAGGCCTCCGCCGAACTGCCGGACCTGCTGGCGGCGATCGACGCCTGGCGAACGGCGGCCGCGGGCTGCCCGCTGTCCCTGGAGGCCCCGGTGGTGGCAGCGGTGCTGCGGGAGGCCCTGGGGGCCGAGAGCGGCCGCTTCGGCCACCGCAGCGGTGCCCTGACGATCAGCGCCCTCGAGCCGATGCGGGCGATTCCCTACCCGGTGATCGTGCTGATGGGACTGGAGGCGGGGGTCTTTCCCCGCCAGGGCGATCGCCCCGCCTTCCACCTGATGGAGGCCCAGCGCCAGCTCGGCGATCCCCATCCCGCCGACCAGGACCGCTACGTGCTGATGGAGGCGCTGCTCTCCGCCAGGGACCATCTGCTGATCAGCTGGAGTTGTCGCGACGATCGAACCGGTGCCACCCTTCCCCCTGCGGCCCCCGTGGGGCAGTGGCTCCAGTGGCTGGCCGCCCAGCTGGGTCCAGGGACCTGGCAGCACCTGCTGGTGGAGCACGCCGCCAACCCCCTGGACCGCCGCCAGTTCCTGCCCCAGCACGGTCGGGAGCCCCCCAGCTGCGACCGCCGGCTGCTGGAGGCGGTGCGGCGCCTGGCGGGCGATCCGCCGAAGCCGCCCGCCGGCCTGCTGGCCGGTGGCAGGCCCCCAACGCCTCCCCCCGCCCCCCGGGACGATGCCTTCGGCGACCTGCGCGACTGGCTGGTGGCGCCCCAGAAACACTGGCTGCGGTCCCTGGGGTTGCGGCCCGGGGAGTGGGATCGGCGGATCGACGATCTCGAGGCCCTCGCTCTGGGGGAACGGGAGCGCTCGAGCCTGCTGCGGAGCGTGCTGCAGCGCCATGAAACCGAGCCGGAGCCCCGGCCCCCCGCCAGCGCCGCCGACTGGCTGGCATTCAGCCGTGGCCAGGGCCTGCTGCCGCCGAAGGCGGCCGGGGCCATCGCGGCGGAGGGCCTGCAGCTGCGCTGGTCGAGCCTTCAGAACGCCCTGGAGGCCCTGGGCCCGCCCCGGCGGGCCAGGCACCGCTGCGGGCCCTGGCAGGCCCCGGTGGACTGGCGAGGCGACACGGTCGTGCTGGTCCACACCGCCCAGGCCCGGGTGGGCCACCGGCTGGAGCTCTGGCTGCAGCTCCTGCTCGCGGCCGCCGATGACGGCCTCCCGGCGTCCCCGCCGCGCCGGGGGGTGCTGATCGCCCGTCAGGGCGACGTCTTCGCGCCGGTCCTGGAACTCATCCCCCCGGACCCTGGGGCGGCGCGGAACGAGCTCGAACGGCTGGCCGACCTGCAGCAGGCCTGGCGGGCCCCTGGCTGGCCGGTGCCCCCTGAAACAGGGTGGAGCTACGTGGCCGCGGAAGCGAAGAAAGCGGGCGACGGGCGTCCGAGGGCCGCCAGCACATGGGAGGGGTCCGGTTTCAGCCGCGGCGAGCGGGAACGGGAGGAGATGGAAGCCTGCTTCGGCGCCACCCTGCCGGCCGACGACCTGCTCAGCCCGGAGGTCCTGGCCCTCGCCTGCGAACTGTTCTCGCCCCTGCTGGCGGCGCAGGGGGCACCATGACCGCGGCGATCCCCAGCCCGGCGGGCCCTGACCCCGCGGGTCCCGAAGCCTTCGATCCCGGCAGCTTCCGCCTCGACGACGGGGTGGTGCTGCTGGAGGCCAGCGCCGGCACGGGCAAGACCTTCGCCCTGGCCCATCTGGTGCTGCGGCTTCTGGCCGAGCGGCGGCTGGGCCTGCGGGAGCTGCTCGTGGTCACCTACACCACTGCAGCCGCGGCGGAGCTGCGGGATCGCATCGGCCGGCGCCTCCAGGACGCCCTCAACGGCCTCCAGGCGGGCAACGACTGGCAGGCGCCCGATCCCGTGCTTGCCGAGTGGCTGGAAAGCCTCCCGGCGGAGGCCGAAGCCCGCGCCACGGTGCAGGGGCTGCTGCTGCTGGCCCTCGAGGATCTCGACGCGGCCGACATCACCACCATCCATGGCTTCTGCCAGCGCAACCTCCGCCGCCAGGCCATGGAGGCGGCGCGGCCGCCGGAACTGACCCTGGAGACCGACGCCACCGAGCTGGTGCGCCAGGTCGCCCACGACTACTGGCAGGAGCAGGTGCTGGCCCTGCCGCCGCACCTGGTGGAAGGGCTGGGGCACAGCATCTCCCTGGAAGATCTGGAGCGGGTGCTGCTGCAGCTCGAGGGCGACCCTGGCCTCGCCCTCGATTCCCTGCCGGCGGAGCTGAGCCTGGAGCGGCCGCTGGTGGAGCAGCTGGAGGTGCTGTGGGAGAAGCCCTGGGCGCGCTTCCGGCAGACCTGGCCCAAGGAGGGCCTGGCCCTGGAGCAGGCGTTCCGGGGCGCCGCAGGGGCATGGCGCGCCGCGGGCTCAGGCAGCACCACGCCCTATGCCGCCAAGCCCCGCAAGGACCGCTGCGGTCTGGTGGATGGCTGGCTGGCCCGGCAGCCCGAGCGCGGCAGCTATGCCGCCGCCAGGGCCCAGAAGGAGCTGGGTTCCTACTTCCATCCCGATCCCTTCAGCCAGATGGCCCGGAAGGTGGCAGGCCAGGGGCGGGAGATCCCCCTGCCCTGCCCCGGACTGATGGAAGCGCTGGCCGGGTTGCAGGAGGGTCCTGCGGAGGCGGTGCTGCTGCACGCCTGCCACTGGGGCCGGGCCGAAGTGGCCCGCCGCCGGGCCCGCAGCGGCAGCGTCGGTTTCGCCCAGCTGCTCGAAGGACTGGACCCGGGACCGGGAACCACCGCGCCCACGCCCCTGCTCCGGGCGGTGGGGAACCGCTACCGGGCCGCCCTGATCGACGAATTCCAGGACACCGACCCGGTGCAGTGGCGCATCCTGCGGCTGGCCTTCGCCGATGGGGCCCACCTGCTGGTGATGGTGGGGGATCCCAAGCAGGCCATCTACCGCTTCCGCGGAGGTGATCTGGACACCTACCGCAGGGCCCGCCGGGGGGCCGGACGCGTCCATGCCCTGCTCGAGAACCGCCGCTCCTGCCCGGTCCTGCTCGGCACCCTCAACCGCCTGATGGCACCGGCGGGCCTGCCCCGCTCCGCCCTGCCGGTGCCGGCGGTGGAGGCCCGCTCGAGCCGCCGCGGTCCCGTAGGGATGGCCCCGGTGCGGCTCCTCTGGCTGGGCAGCGACCGGGCCGCAGGGAATCCGCCCCCAACCAGGAGCGAGCTGGAGGCCCGACTGCCTGCCCTGGTGGCGGATGGCGTCCAGGAGCTGCTGGGGGAGGCCCCCGGTCTGGAGGCGGGCGATGGCGGGCCGGCCCGGCCCCTGCGGGCCGGCGACATCGCCCTGCTGGTCCATCACCACCGCCAGGCGGAGGCGCTGCGCCGTGCCCTGGAACGGCGAGGCATCGCCAGCCGACTGGTCAGCAAGGCCGACGTCTTCGCCAGCCCCGCGGCCACGGCCCTGCAGCGTCTGCTCGATGCCCTCGCCGACCCGGCCGATCCCAACCGGCTGCGGCTGCTGGCCGCCTCCCCCCTGCTCGGCTGGTCGGCCGGGAGGATCGCCTGCGCCAGCGATGGCGCCTGGAGCGGACTGGCCGGTCAGCTCCACGCCCTGGCAAGGGACCTGCCCCAACGGGGGCCGCTCGGGGTGCTGTCCCGGCTGGTGGACGGCGAGGGCCTGGCCCGGCTCAGTGCCGGTGGCCGGCTGCTGGCGGATCTGCAGCAGGTGGCGGAGCTGCTGCAGGAACGACTGCACGCCGACCGGCTCGGGCTGGCCGCCGCCGCCGACTGGCTGCGGCGCCTGCGTCTGGACCAGAGCCGGGCCACAGGCCCCATCCCGGAGGCCCATCAGGCCCACAGCGACAAGGTGGACGAGGCGGTGTCCGTGATCACTGTGCACCGCAGCAAGGGCCTGGAATTTCCCGTGGTGATCTGTCCCTACCTCTGGCAGGCGGCCGGCACCCCCCCGGCGCGGGGCCCCCAGGTGGGAGCCCGCTGGCAGCCCCGGCGGGGGGAGGAGGCCCACCTGGACCTGCACCTGCGGACCCACTGGGGCCAGGGCTGGCGGGCCCATCATCAGCACCGGGATGCCGAGCGGGCCGAGCGGGAGCGGCTGGCCTACGTGGCCGTCACCCGGGCCCAGCACCTGCTGGTGCTCGCCTGGGGACCTGCCAGGGGCCAGCAGGCCAACCCCCTCTTCCCCTGGTTGTTTCCCGACGAGCCCCTGCCCGATCCCGACGAGGACAGCATCGCCGGGCGCAGTGATGGCGACTGGCGAGACCGGCTGCAGGCGGAGATCGAACGGCGGCAGCTGGAGCTCGATCTGTGGGAGCCCCGCGGGGGACCGGTCGGCCCCCGGGGAGCCGGGCAAGCCGCCGAAGGGGGCGAAGCCCTGCGCTGCGGACCGGTGCCCCGGCGCCCCCTCGACACCAGCTGGGGACGCAGCAGCTACACCGCCTGGACCCGATCCGCCCACGGCGTCCCCGCGAGCCCGGTGGCCCTCGACGAGGGCCGGGACACCAGCGATCCCAGCCCGGAGGGCGAGGCCCCCGAGACCGTCACCGACGCCCTCCGGTGGCCTGAGCAGGGACCTCTGGCGGACTTCGCCCGTGGGGCCACCGCCGGCGATGGCCTGCACCGGATGCTGGAGCAGCTCGACTACCGCCTGCCCTGTGGGGCGGGGGCCAACCGGGAGCTGGTGGAGCGGGAACTGCGCCGCGCCGGACTGGGGGAGGAGCCCATCGAGCCGCTGCTGCAGGGGCTGGAGCAGATGCGCCTGTGCCCCTTCGGTGGCGAGCTGGGCGGCCTGCGGGTGGCCGACCTGGGGCCGGAGCGGCGGCTGAACGAGATGAACTTCGACCTCACCCTGGGCTTCGCCCGGGCCGGGGGACTGGCGGCGGCCTTCCTGGACCATCCCGGCGGCGCGTTCGGCACCGCCTATGCGGAGGCATTGCGGGCCCTGCCGGTGGCCTGCAGCGGCTTCCTCACCGGCTCGATCGATCTGATCTTCACCGCCTGCGGCGCCGATGGGGAGGAGCGCTGGTGGGTGGCCGACTGGAAAAGCAACTGGATGGGCCGGCGGGATGGGGAGGGGCAGCCCCTGGCCTGCGGACCACGCCACTACGGCCGCGAGGCGATGGCCGCGCTGATGGCGGACAGCCACTACCCCCTGCAGGCCCACCTGTATCTGGTGGCCCTGCACCGCTACCTGGGCTGGAGGCTGCCCGGCTACACGCCGCAACGACATCTGGGTGGCTACGCCTACGTCTTCCTGAGGGGAACCCCTGGAGAGGATGGCGCCCGGGCCCTGCCCGGGGCGGTGCCGGGCATGTTCGTGGAACGTCCCCCCCTCGCCAGAATCCTTGCCCTGAACGATGCCCTGGGGGGCCACCAGCCGGCCGCCGATGGGCAGGAGGACGGGGCGTGAAGGGCTTCCCTGGCCCTCCCCAGCCCTGGGTGGCAGCCCTCGCCGCCAGCCTGGCCGAGGCCCTGCCCCGGCTGCACGACACCGCCCGCGATCCCCTCGTGGGTGAACTGATCGCCGCCCTCACCTCCGCCCTGGAGCGGGGGGAACTGGAGCTGGATCTGGATGGGAAGGCTCCCCTGGAAGTGAGTGAACCTCCCTGGCCGCTGGGGCACCTCCGGGCCCTGCGGGCGAGCCCCCTCTGTCATGACCCCGACGGCCCCCTGGCCCTGGAGGGATCCCTCCTGCAGTGGCGGCGCTGGCAGCGCCAGCGCCAGCAGGTGATCGAGGCCCTGATCGGCCGGGCCCGATCCCTGGCGCCGCCGGCGCCTGCCAGGACCGAGGCGGTGCCCCTGGGCCCGCTGCCTCTCGATGCCCAGCAGCGCCAGGCGGTGGCGACGCTGCTGCACCAAGGGCTGGTGCTGCTGGAGGGGGGGCCCGGTACCGGCAAGACCAGCACGGTGGCGGGCATGATCGCCGCCCTCCGGGCCCGGGAGCCAGGCGCCCGCATCCACCTGGCGGCGCCCACCGGCAAGGCGGCGGCGCGGCTGCGGGCCGCCACCGGGGGCACCCTGCCCTGCACCACGCTGCACCGGCTGCTGGAAAGCCGGGGAGAGCGCTTCGCTCGCCATCGCGGCCGCCCCCTCGACCTCGATCTGCTCGTGGTGGATGAGGTGTCGATGGTGGACCTCGGCCTGATGGGGGCTCTGCTGGAGGCCCTGCCCGACGACTGCCGGCTGGTGCTGGTGGGCGACCCGGCCCAGCTGCCCCCGATCGCCCCGGGGGCGGTGCTGCAGGAGCTGCAACGGCCCGACCGCCGGGATCGGCTGGGGGCCGCCGCCATCACCCTGGACACCACGTACCGCAACGCAGGGGCGATCGCCGGCGTGGCCACCGCCCTGCGCCGGGCGATCGCCACCGGGCCTGGCCCATCGGATCCTGACCCGGTGGCCCTGATTCTGCCGCTGCTGCGCCAGCTCGGCAGCTCCGACAACCTGGTCTGGCGCCCCTGCTCAGGGCGGACCCTGCCGGTGGAGCTGGTGACCCGGCTCCGCGCCCACCAGGCCTCCCTGGCGCTCAGGGCGGAACGCTGCGCGCCCGGATCGCCTGAGGGCTGCCGGGAATTGCTGGCCGAGCGGGACCGGCTTCTGGTGATGGCCCCCCAGCGCCAGGGACGCTGGGGACTGGAAGCGATCCATCGGGCCCTGCTGGGGTCACGACTGGAGGGTGGGCTGGAGGACCTGCCGGCCGGCACCCCCGTGCTCTGCCGGCGCAACCTGCCGGAGCTGGATCTGGCCAACGGGGACGTGGGGGTGCTCGTGGGAGGACCGGGCCCCGCGGCCCGGCTGTTGTTCGGCGACGGAACCGGGGACGGCTTCTGGATCCACCCCGGCCAGCTGGCCGGGGCCGCCGAGCCCGCCCTGGCCCTCACGGTGCACAAAGCCCAGGGCAGCGAAGCCGACCACGTGATCGTGCTGTTCCCCCGGGACGGGCGCCGGGACGGGCGCCTTCTCTACACCGCCCTGACCCGGGCGCGAGCGGGGGCCCTGCTGCTGACAGCGATGGTGCCCAGCGAAGAACAGGGCCAGGACGATGGGGCGTAAATGTTCTTCATGCACCGCCACGAGCAGCAATGTGTCAACGAAAAATGAACCTGCCGCCGCGGGCTACGCCCCGCGTTCCATACTTTCTCCATCGGCGCGGAACCCCCGGGCCGAACTCGCCGAAGCCCCTGCTCCAATAGTCTCCACCTCCGGGATCTCACCCCCCAAGAGAGCCCCTTCATTCCCCGAGGCCGCCTCGAGGAATGGCCTCCTGCATCGAAAAGAAGGTCCTGCCCGGCTCCACCGGGAGCGGCCCTCCTGGTGCCCTGAGGTCAACAGGGACAACCCCATGGATTCCCTGGCCCCAGGTGGCTCCGGTCAGTCTTTTACCAACCACGGATCCGCCCTGCTGGAATCTTCTGGAAGATCCGCAGACGGAGTTCCGCCATTGAGCGCCGCCGCACAGAAATGCCACCATCTGAACCCCTGCGTTGATCCACACGCCACCGAGCCACACGGTCCCTACAACTGCTGTGTGGATCACCACGTCATGGTCACCACTCCATGGGAGGAGCCTTTCGACGGCTGAACCATGCCTGAACGTGTCCATCGCCCCTGGGGTTGGTTTGAAACCCTGGCGACGGGAAACGGTTATCTCGTCAAGCGGCTGAAGATCACTGCGGAACGCCGCATCAGCCTGCAGCGCCATCACCACCGCAGCGAGCATTGGGTGGTGGTGGACGGGGAAGGGGTGATCACCTGTGATGGCGAGAGCATGGCCGCCGCCGCAGGCTTCACCCTGTTCATCCCCTGTGGTGGGCTGCATCGGGCAGCGGCGGGATCCCAGGGCCTGGAGATCGTTGAGGTGCAGCGGGGCGAGGAACTGCGGGAGGACGACATCGAGCGTTTCGACGACGATTACGGCCGGGTGTTAAGATAATTTTTCAACCTTTGAGCAAGGGCAAGGCAGCCCGGGTGCAAGCCACCCATTCCCAAGGTCCGCTGCCGGCCTGCGTTGAAGGATTCACCAGGCTCCAGCATCCGTGACCCAGATCATTGACGGCAGCACCCTCACCGGTGCCGCCGATTCCCAGGCGGCCATCGAGCAGCCGCTCGAGGCCGTGGGCCTCTCCCCCACCACTGACGAAACACCCGAACCCAGCCCCGAGATCACCGCAACCCAGGCCGGGGATGGCGCCGAGCAGATCGAAAGCGCCTTCGCCGCCTTCGGCTTGCGCCCCGAGCTGCTCGAAGGCCTGGCGGCCATCGGCTTCGAAGAACCCTCTCCGATCCAGAAAGCCGCCATTCCCGAGCTGATGCTGGGCCGCGACCTGGTGGGCCAGGCCCAGACGGGCACCGGCAAGACTGCCGCCTTCGGCCTGCCCCTGCTCGAGCGGCTCGATCCCGACCAGCGCACCCCCCAGGTGCTAGTGCTCACCCCCACCCGGGAACTGGCGATGCAGGTGGCGGAGGCCTTCAACAGTTACGCCGCCCGCATGAAGGGAGTACGGGTGCTGCCGATCTATGGCGGTGCCGACTTCCGCGACCAGATCCAGCACCTGCGTCGCGGCGTTCAGATCGTGGTGGGCACCCCGGGTCGGGTGATGGACCACATGCGCCAGGGCACCCTCGACCTGTCCGGGCTGCGCAGCCTGGTGCTGGATGAAGCCGACGAGATGCTCCGCATGGGCTTCATCGACGACGTCCAGTGGGTGCTCGAGCAACTTCCCGCTCAACGCCAGGTGGTGCTCTTCTCCGCCACCATGCCCAACGAGATCCGCCGCATCTCGCAGAAGTACCTCAACGATCCGGCGGAGGTGACCATCCGTCAGAAGGCGGCCGATGGCCGCCGCATCCGCCAGCGCCATCTGGTGGTGAATGGTCCCCAGAAGCTGGAGGCTCTGGAAAGGGTCCTCGAGGCCGAGGGAAGCGAGGGGGTGATCATCTTCGCCCGTACCAAGGCCATCACCCTCACGGTGGCCGAGTCCCTGGAGCAGCACGGCTACGACGTGGCGGTACTGAACGGCGACGTGCCCCAGAACCAGCGGGAGCGCACCATCGAGCGCCTGCGGGATGGGCGCGTCAACGTGCTGGTGGCCACCGATGTGGCGGCAAGGGGCCTTGATGTCGATCGCATCGGCCTGGTGATCAACTACGACATCCCCTTCGACGGGGAGGCGTACGTGCACCGCATCGGCCGCACAGGCCGGGCCGGGCGCAACGGTGAAGCGATCCTCTTCCTGACGCCGAGGGAGCGGCGCTTTCTCGGGGGGCTGGAGAGGGCGGTGAACCAGCCGATCGAGCCGATGGAGGTGCCCGGCAACGCCAGCATCAACCAGCACCGACTCGACCGGCTGCGTGAGAAAGTCACGGCCGCTCTGCAGCAGCCGGCCAGCAATCCCGAGGAGCGGGCCCTGCTGGGGGAGATCCTGCAACGGGTCGCCCAGGAACAGAACTGCACCCCTGACCAGC
The DNA here is from genome assembly GCA_963772735.1 of uncultured cyanobacterium. Taxonomy (GTDB): domain Bacteria; phylum Cyanobacteriota; class Cyanobacteriia; order PCC-6307; family Cyanobiaceae; genus Cyanobium. The sequence continues at coordinate 24,960 of CAVYYO010000019.1, forward strand.
TGGCCCTGGCGGCCCTGGAGCTGAGCCTCGGCGGCAAGCCCCTGCTGTTGCAGGGTGAGCAGCGCTGGGGTCAGTCCCGTCCTGGAGCCCCCACCTCCCGCGACCGGGATCGGAGTCAGGATCGGGGCGATCGCCGGCCCTTGAACGACCGCAACCCGGAGCGGGGCGCGGACGGCCCCGAGGACAACATGGAACGGTTCCGCATCGAGGTGGGCTGGCGCGATCGGGTCAAGCCGGGCAATATCGTCGGAGCCATCGCCAACGAGTCCGGGCTCACCGGCCGATCCATCGGAAAGATCCGTATCTTCGACGCCCACAGCACGGTCGACCTGCCCAAGGGCATGCCCGACGACGTCTTCGACGACCTTCGTCGCCTTCGGGTGATGAACAAGGAACTCCAGATTTCCCGACTGGGCTCCTGAGTCCCCTCCCCGGCGCTCACCGCGCCGCCTCCCCATGCTTCTCCTGCAGCAGCACCGCCACCAGACCCACGAAACCCGCCATCCAGCCATGCCGCTTGGCCTGATTCTCTCCCTGGTGGCGCTGGCGGTTCCCGGTCTTCTCGAAAGAAAAGCCGAAGCCGGCTCCGGCCCGATCATCGAGGTGGTCCGCTCCTTCTGCCTGTCCGCCTTCGAAACGGAACTGGCCCAGTCAGGCAAGACAGCTCCCGACGGCATGGCCAACTACGCCTGCAGCTGCGTGGCTGACCGCATCTCCAATGGCAGCAGCATCGCCTCGGCCCGCAGCAACTGCAAGGCCGCCACAGCCAAGCTCTACCCGATCTGAGCCGGGATCGCGCCCGCGCCTCCCCGATGGCGGTGGCACGATCTCAGGCGCACATCCGGGTGACCTCCTCACTGGCCATGACCTGGAGATCGGTGACCGAGAGCTTCTCCAGAGCCGCGATCATCGTGGTCTGAACTTCGTGACTTTCGCTGGCCACCAGGACCTGGAGAAGATCGAAGAGGTCCTGGGATCCCAGCTCGCCATCCTCTTTCCAGGCGAGGCTCCACGGGACAGGGGTCGCTTTCACGGGATCAGGTCAATCAGGGTTTGCTGACAATGGGACACCCCGGCCAGGGGTGGAGAAATTTTCCAATTTGCTTCAGATCTTCTTCAAGCTTCTCCATGGAGCCCCGGGCTTGAGTTGTAGGCTTTCCGCAGTTCCATGCCGCTCTGGCTCCCTTCGGCACGCAACGCCGGCTCGGGCCCACAGGGACCGGCCCCACCCCGGGATCCGATCTCCACGCCTCGCCGACCACCTGCTTCCCCTGGGATTCCCGATACCGGAGGAATCCGTTCCAGCCTTTTTCATTGAATGACCATTTACGTCGGCAACCTCTCGTTCCAGGCCGAACGCGAGGACCTTCTCGATCTCTTCGGCCAGTACGGCGAGGTCCGGCAGTGCAGCCTTCCCCTTGACCGTGAAACCGGTCGCAAGCGCGGTTTCGCCTTCATCGAACTGGCTGATGATGCATCCGAACAGAAGGCCATCGATGACCTCCAGGACGTTGAGTGGATGGGCCGGATGATCCGGGTCAACAAGGCCACCCCCCGTGAAGGCGGTGGCGGTGGGGGCCGTCCAGGCGGCGGCTACGGCGGCGGAGGCCGTTCCGGTGGCGGCGGCGGCTACGGCGGCGGCGGCGGTGGCGGTGGTGGCCGCTCGGGCGGCGGCGGCTATGGGGGCGGCGGCGGCGGCAATCGCTGGTGAGTTCCCCGGCGGCCATGGCCGTTCAGGCCAACCGCTCGAAGACCACCACATCTCCGGGGCTGGCTCGCCTCCTGGCCAGCCTGCGGCCCCACCGCAGGCTGGTCTGGATGGCGGCGAGCTGCTCCGTCCTCAACAAACTCTTCGACCTGGCCCCGCCCGTCCTGATCGGGCTGGCGGTGGATGTGGTGGTCCAGCAACGCACCTCCTGGCTGGCGGGACTGGGCTTCACCACCGTGCCGGGGCAACTGGGCGTGCTCGCGGTGCTCTCGTTCCTGATCTGGAGCGCCGAATCCCTCTTCGAGTACCTCTATGCCCTCCTGTGGCGCAACCTGGCTCAGACGATCCAGCACGAACTGCGCATCGAGGCCTACGACCATCTCCAGCACCTGGAGATGGCCTTCTTCGAGGCCGGCAGCAGCGGCAGGCTGCTCACCATCCTCAACGACGACATCAACCAGCTGGAGCGTTTCCTCGACCACGGGGCGAACGAGATCCTTCAGCTGATCACCACCGTGATGGCGGTGGGTGGAGCCATGCTGGTGCTCTCCCCGGCCGTGGCGGGGATCTCCTTCCTGCCGATCCCCGTGATCCTCTGGGGGTCGCTCCGCTTTCAGCGCCGGCTTGCGCCCCGCTATCGGGAGGTGCGTGAGCGGGCCGGGGATCTGGCCAGCCGGCTGAGCAACAACCTGGGTGGCATGCTCACCATCAAGAGCTATGCGGCCGAGGACTGGGAAAAGCAACGTTTGATCGAGCAGAGTCAGGCCTACCGGGCCAGCAACGCCCGGGCCATCCGCCTGTCGGCGGCCTTCATTCCCCTGATCCGCTTCGCGATCCTGTTCGCGTTCCTGGCGATCCTGGTGATCGGCGGTCTGCAGGCCTGGCAGGGCTCGATCGCCATCGGCACCTACAGCTTCCTGGTCTTCATCACCCAGCGCCTCCTCTGGCCCCTCACCACTCTGGGCCGCACCCTCGACGACTACCAGCGGGCCATGGCCTCCACCCACAGGGTGATGGACCTGCTGGACACCCCGATCGCCATCCCCAGCGGCCACCGGCCCCTTCCCTTCGCCGCGGTTCGCGGCCACATCCGCTTCGAGCGGGTCGACTTCGCCTACGCCGGCCGCGAGTCCCTGCTGAGCCACTTCGATCTGGAGGTCCCCGCCGGCACCACCGTGGGCATCGTGGGGGCCACCGGATCCGGCAAGAGCACGATCGTCAAACTGCTGCTGCGGCTGTATGCGATTCAGGCCGGCCGGATCCTGCTGGACGGGGTGGCGATCGAGGATCTCTCCCTTCAGGACCTGCGGCGGGCCATCGGGCTGGTCAGCCAGGAGGTGTTCCTGTTCCACGGCAGCGTGGCCGAGAACATCGCCTATGGCAGCTTCGAGGCCAGCCGGGTGGCCATCGAACGGGCCGCGGGCCTGGCCGAGGCGGCAGGGTTCATCACCGCTCTGCCCCATGGCTACGACACCGTGGTGGGCGAGCGGGGTCAGCGCCTTTCCGGGGGTCAGCGCCAGCGCATCGCCCTGGCCAGGGCCATTCTCAAGGACCCGCCGGTGCTGGTGCTGGATGAGGCGACCGCTGCCGTCGACAACGAAACCGAGGCGGCGATCCAGCGCTCCCTCGAGCGGATCACCGCCGAGCGCACCACCCTGGTCATCGCCCACCGGTTGAGCACGGTGCGTCACGCCGATCGCATCGTGGTGATGGAACACGGACAGATCGTCGAGAGCGGACGCCATGACGATCTGCTGGCTGGGAATGGGGCCTATGCCGCCCTCTGGCGGGTGCAGACGGGGCTGCGGCCGGAGGAAGCCCTCCGCTGAGCTCAAGTGTCTTAAGTTGAGCTTCAATGAAGATTTCTCCGCATAGCCCTGGACGCCGGCGCGGCCAACGCGCTCCCGTCCTCCTCGCCATGGCCATCGGCCTCGGAGGGGGCCTGCTGCTCGCGGCGCCCCTGGCCCAGCTCATCACGGCCGGGGTGAGCGCGGAAGCTGGAGCCGCGATCACCAATCCCTTCGCCGCCTGGAGCGGCGGCATGGACCGGCAGGATCTGCTGATCCTGGGCACCGACGTGGGCGGCGGCAACACCGATGTGATCGCCACCCTCCGCATCGACGGGGACCGCACCCAGATCACCCAGATCCCGCGGGACACCTATATCGAGGCCGAGAGCTTCGGACCGGTGAAGATCAACGCTCTCTACAGTCTCGGGGGCACCGATGCGGTGAAGCGGGAGATCTCCCAGAGGCTCGGCCGTCCGATCCAGCACCACCTGGTGGTCAACCTCGCCGCCATCCGCCAGATGGCCGACATGCTCGGTGGCATCGAAGTGGACGTATCCAAGCGCATGCGCTACGTCGACCGCAGCCAGGGACTCTCCATTGATCTGCAGCCCGGGGTGCAGACACTGCGCGGCAAGGATCTGGAGGGGTTCCTGCGCTTCCGCCACGACGAATCCGGGGACCTGGGCCGCATGGACCGCCAGCAGCTGGCCCTCCAGTCGCTGTTCCGCAAACTGACCCGGCCCGAATATCTGGTGCGTCTGCCGGCCCTGATGCTGGCTGCCCGCAAGGAGATCCGCACCGATCTCGGCCCCATGGAGCTGGGTGGTCTGATCACGGCCATGGGCCGCACCCAGCTCAACACCGAGCGGCTCGATGGAAGGCCGTTCTACAAGGACGGCATCAGCTACTGGGACGCGGCCTGGCCGCCCCCTGCCAGCGGCCCGCTGGAGGAGGAGAGTCTGGTGACCGGGCGACGCCACCGCTTCCTGTTCTGACAGCCTCGACCGCGTCGACCACGGCGCATGGGCGAGCAGTCTGGGAGCCTGAACGCCCATAGGCTCCACAGAGCCCTGGTCCCGGAGGTCTGTGCGATCCGCCGTGCTGCGCAACGGTCTGAGGCTCGGGGTGGCCGCCTTCCTCACTGCCGCCCTGTCGCTCTGGTTCGAGCGCATCGCCTACGTCTGGTACCCGATGCTGGCGGTGATCACCGTCATGGAGGACGGGGACGACCTCAGCCTCAGGGCCGGCCGGGTGCGGGTGTTCGGCACCATCACCGGCGGACTGGTGACCTTCCTGGTGCATACCGTGCTGGACGGCTGGACGGGGGTGCTGCTGTCGCTGCTGCTCATCCTGCCCCTGCTGCGCTGGCTCGGCTGGCAGTCGGCCGCAGGGACCGCGGCCCTGGTGAGCATCATGTTTCTGATGATTCCGAGCCACGTGGCCCTGGACTGGAGCTACGTGTTCAACCGCACCCTCGACACCGCCGTCGGTTGCGTGATCGCCATCCTGGTGGGCCTGCTCTTCTGGCCGCGGCGGGGATTCGACCGGCTGATGCGCCTGGAGGCTGGACTCCGAGACACCTACATCCAGCAGCTGGAACGCCAGCGAGACTGGCTCGACGGCCGGCAGGAGAGGCCCCAGCCCCTGCTCCCGGACAGGCTCAGCCAGGACCTGGTGGCCATGGAAGGACTGGTGGCCCAGGAGCGCAGGGGCCCTCATGGCCGTCGCCTGCTGCGGCAGCGCTGGTCCCAGAGGCTGCAGCTCTGGGCCTCGGTGCAGCATCACTGGCTGCAGTGGGAGCGGCTGCTGGCCGGCCTGAGCGACCACCTGGGCACCCCGGGGGCACCCGATGCGCAGGGGGCCGGCGATCCACTGCGAACCGGTATGGCGTGCATGGCTGCTCTTCTCGAGGGGAACCCCGCCCCCACTCCGGCCCGGGATCCCTTTTCCTGGCAGGCTCTGGCCCGGAGCCGGTCAGTCCCCCTGCTGCCCCTGCTGGCCCTGGCCGAAGAGCAGCACCCCCTGATGGCCAGCCTGCGGACCCTGGCGCTGGTGGCACGATGTTGATCCGCCGCTCCGAGCTGAGGCTGGCGATGACCGCCGGACTGATCAACGGCTTCGGGGCCCTGGCTCCGGCTCCCTTCGGCTACTACGCCCCCGTGGCGGTGCTCGCGGTCTGCACCGGCACCTACGGGGGCTCGATCGGCCTGGGCCGTCAACGGCTGCTGGGGTCGGTGGTGGGAGCGATGGTGCTTCTGGCGGCCTACGCCGGCCTCAGCCCTCTGCCCCTCCCCCTGGGACTGAGCCTCTCCCTGGTCGGCATGCGGCTGCTGGGGTCGGCGTTGGGTCTGGAGGTGGGATACAAGGTGGGGAGCAACATCATCGTGATGGGCTGGCTCGTCCACGACAGCGACCTGGAGCCGTGGGTACCGTTGCGGCTCTTCTGGACCGTGGCCGGCATCCTGGTGGCCCTGCTGAGCCTGCGCCTCTTCTGGCCCGACCTGGCGGTGGACGGCAATCGCAGGCGGCTGCGCCATTTGTTCACGGACCTCTCCGCCAGCCTGCTCGCCCAGGCCGACACCATCGAAGCGCCCTCCTCCATGAATCCCTCGGGAAGCCAGGGGGTGGCCCTGCCAGACAGGGGCGAGACGGTGCAAGGGTTGCGCCGCCAGCTGGTGACCCTGCGTCAGGCCATGGCGGAGGTGGCCGATGAGCTCGGCAACAACCCCAGCAGCCATCCCACCTACCGACTCTTCCTGCTGCTGAACCGAGCAGGGTCTCAGCTGATCGGCGTGGTCGACGGCCTTCAGCTGCTCACCCACAGCCGCAGCGACCGGGGAGCGCTCGGGGACATTCATGCCGCCGAAGCCGAGCTGCTGCGGGCCGTGGCGGGACGACTGGTGGAGTGGGGTGCGTGTCTCGAGGCGCCCCACCTCCACAGGCCCTCCCCCCCGGCCACAGTCCTGGAGCCGCCGACCCGCTGGCAGGCCGTCGAACGGTGGCTCCACGATCCGGATCTGGACGCCTTCGATCTCGACCAGCTGCAGCGCAACGCCAGTCGGCTGTTGCTCTGCGGCCAGGCCCTGCGCAGCATTGAGCAGGCGGAACAACGCTGGCAGGCCCTCGCAGCCCCTGCTGCGGCATGAACCGGGCAGGGGAAGCCCCTGGCAGGCGACGGAGCTGCCGGGCCGGTCGAACCGGGATTCCCGTCTCCCCCGGTTCCCTGAGCCTGAGGGGACATCCCGGCCGGCCTCACCTCCTGAGGGGAAACGGGCAGGAAACGCACGGGTCGAGAACGGCAGAAAAACCGGTCCGTCCAGCTGACGCCCCGCACGGCATCCCTCATCCCGGCGGATCATCCACTGAGGACTGCCTTTGGGATCCCCGGCTTCCTGCGGCAGCCGTGCAAACCGGATTCAGTTCCTGGGAATCCCCCGATGGCGACATCGAGCAAACTGGGCGCCGGATGGGGGAGGCGGTGGTCGATGGGGGGGAGCGGAGCGGGGCGTCCCCCGGGCAGATGGATCAGTGTGGGACTGGCCCTGGGGTTCGTTCTCTGGCCCAGGGCCCTCCCCGGCCAGCCCCTGCCTGCGCGGGGCGGTGGCGATCAGGACCGGCTGGAGCGCAACTGGAGGGAACTGGATCGTCAGATCCGGGCCCTCGATGCGCTGCTGCCCGCCCAGCCGGAGCCTCCCCCCGGCGACGTGATGGGCACCTCGCCGCTCCCGGAATCCCTGCTTCAGCCGAATGCCCCCCCTTCGGCACCGCTGCTGCCGCAGGAGGCGACCCCGCCCCCGCCGCTGGCCCTCCCTGAGGCCACAAGCCTGCAGGGCGGCCGGATCCAGGGCCTGAGCCTGGAACAGACCCTTGCCATCGGCTTCGCCAACAGCCCCACCGTGCAGGCCCACCGCGAGGAGGTGGCCGCGGCCCTGGCCGAATTGCAGAGCCGGCTGGGCGCCTACTGGCCGCGGATCTCGGCCTTCGCCTCAGGCGGGACCGACCAGGCCAGCACCAGCTTCTTCTCTCCCACCGGCTCGGGGAACCTTTTCCCACCCAGCAGTCCCTTCTTCATCCCCCCCGGCGGCCGGGCCTCCCTGAACAGCAACACCCATGCGGTGGCCGCCGGGCTGCAGCTGCGATACGAGCTGCTGGACTTCTCCCGCACCCCCAGAGCCCAGGCAGCCATGGCACGTCTGGCCAGCGCCCGCCAGGGTTATGCCGAGGCCCTGCGTCGGCTGCAGCTCAGCCTGAGCGAGAGCTACTACCAGCTTCAACGGACCGACCAGCTCGTGCGCATCCGGGACGCCGCGGTCCGCAACGACCTGCTGATCCTTGAGGACAGCCTGGAACTGAAGCGGGCCGGACTGGTGCCCCGCATCGACGTGCTCCGCCGCCGTGCCATCGAGGCCAGCGACCAGGAACAGTTGATCGCGGCCCTTGCGGAACGGGCGATCGCCCGCCGCCGCCTGGCGGCCCTGCTCGATCTGCCGCCCAGCCTCACCCCCGCCGCCAGCGATCCGATCCGCCTGCAGCCCCACTGGCCCCTGGATCTGGAGGCCAGCCTGCTGGCCTCTTACCGGAACAACCCGGAACTGGAAGCGATCCTCGCCACCCGCGAAGCCCTGCTCCGCCAGCAGGACGCCGTGGCCGCGGGATTGTTGCCGAAGCTGTCCCTGTTCGCCAGCGCCGGCGGAAGCGCCAGCAACGCCAACAACTGGAACATCGGCACCGCTGACGGCGGCTGCTGCGGGGCCACCGTGGCAACCTCGCTCAACACCTACGGCAGCGACTGGTCGGTGGGTCTGGTGGTGAGCTGGCTGCTCTTCGATGGGGGAACCACCAGGGGCGAGGCCCGGGCCCTGGGCCTCAGGAGCGCGGCCGTGGCCCGGCGGTACGCGGCCCGGCGCAACGACATCCGGCTGCGGATCGAGCAGGCCTTCTTCGGCCATGAAGCCAGCCTGGCCAGGCTCGTGGCGGCCCGCCGCGGTGTGACCGCCAGCCTGGAGGCCTTCCGGGACGCCAGACTCCGTTACCAGGCGGGGCTGAGCAGCGAGCTGGATCTCTCCAACACCCAGGAACGGCTGATCGCCAGCCTGGTGCAGCGGCTCGAGGCCACCGTGAACGTCAACGTCACCTATGCCCAGCTGCTGCGGGAACTCCTTCCCATGCCGACGGATCCCGCCGCCCAGGTTCCGTCTGTCCTGCAGTGGACGCCATAACGGTCCCCACCGCCCACCAGTCCGCATCTCTGTGATCTTGCCGCCAACCCGCCCGGTTGCCGCTTCTGAAACTCCACCTCGTCACCTGCCTCACGGTGTGGGTCTGGTATCCCCTCCCAGGGCCTTTGGGAAGTCTCATTCCGTCGGGGGCGCCGCTTCCCGCCAGCCCGGCAGCACGGGCAGCGCGCAAATGTCGCAACCTCGATGCCCGCAAGGGTCTGTTCATGATGCTCAGGGCCGAGTTGCTGGTGGCCGCAGGGCTTCCACGCAGAGGTGGCCCAGGATCCGCCAGGCCCGCCAGGAGATGGAGGTGGAAACCGCCGCTGCTGCAACGCGTCAGCGTCAGCGGCAGGAGGAAGCTGAGGAAGCCGGCGCCAAAGCGGCAGCTGCCCGTGGGACCGACGTACCAGCGACTGAGCAGGCTGGGTTCACCAAGAACGCCGGTGGAGAAGCGCCGGACCTGGAGCCTGTGGCTGCTGTCGCCGGAGGCTTCCGCGCATCGGATGCGATGCCCCGGCGCGGTCTGACCAGGAAGGCCAACGGGACCCTGACCAGGAAGAGCCAACACAACCACCGCTGGGACGAAGGCTTCGCCTCCACCGACCCAGGCAGCCACCTCATGCAGTCAGTCGGCACCTATCTCCAGGACGACAACTGTCAGCTGGGGGTGGGCAGCGACCACCAGGTGATCGTGGCAGCGGGCGTGAGCAAGCAGCCCCCGGATGATGAGCACCTGGGGCCCAGGCTGCCGTGCATCGCCGCCAGCACGGGCGCATGGCCGGCCGCCAGCGCCGAAACGTGGACCGTTTCCCAGGGAAGCCGACGCCAAGACCCGCAGGGCCCGCGAGCTCGGAAGCCAAAGGGGTTCAGCGAGCTACGGCCAGCCGAAGGCGATCGCGGAGCCGGTGAACGGCCAGATCAAGGAGGCCCGGGGCCTGCGGCGCTTTCTGTTGCGGGGCCTTGAGAAGGTCGATGCCGGATGGCACCTGATGGCGACAACCCACAACCTGCTGAAGCCCGAAGGGGTTCCGCTTGCGGCGGTTGTTGAGGTTCCGGCAATCGCAGCAGGCGCTGGCGGCAGGGACGGGATGAAGGGCGGCGGCCCTGGGCGGTGTTGCCGGGGCTGAATCAGCCCCACATCGATCGAGCTGAGGGAGCAGAAGACGAGATCTGGCGTGATTTGGGCAGCAGAAACGCGCCGCAATCGCTCTGTCGCGGCTCTGAGGGCACCAAACGCCGCCTCCACGCTTTCCAGAGGTTCTCGGAGAGCTGGGGTCTCGCTGCCGGCATCGGTGGCGGAGGTGGTCTGGGCGCTGACAGTGGCTGCGCCTGAGGGTGTGTCCGAAAGCGACGCACGCAGCGACTTGCCGTCGCACACCAGGGTGTCGAGGCCCTCCGCGACGCCAGGCTGGGCCGCCATCCAGCCCTCGAGAAGGGGCTCAAAGGCGTCACCATCAAGCTCGGCGAGCAGCAGCCGGAGAGTGGAATCGCAAGGCGTCTTGCCGAAATCCGTGCCCAGCAGCTCGTTGAGAACCAGGCGAGGGCGTTTTGGCGAAGGCGAAGCCTCCTCCGTCAGGAGCAGCGCTCCATCCCCACCAGAGAACCCTGGCCGATCAGGAGGGCCAGAATCGCCAAGAGCAGCATCCACCACTGGGGAAACCGGATGCCGGGCCGCAAGCGGAAATCCGGCAAGGCCTCGAGGCAGCTGATCAGATCGCTGGCCGCAGCGGGATCGGCAGGCAGGGAAGACAACGGAGCGGAGCAGTTCCCGCGCAAAGACCCGGAATCGGCCCACACAAGCGAGCCTTACTGGGGCAGACTTCTACTAGACCGAGCCAACGGAGCCCTTGTCCCTCAACGTCGCGATCTCCGGAGGAGGGGCAACTGTCTTGAGGAGAGAGGGAGCGGCGATAGTGGTCGCGCCTGACACGATCAACGTCCCCTTGCCTTGTTCGAGGCCCAGACCCACGTCGTCATCGGCCTGGCTCCGATCCTGCTGTTCCTTGTTGCATGGGCAGCAGCAATCAAGAGCTGGCTGCGGACGGGGGATCTGCAACGAGGCGCAAGCTGAGCGCTGACCTGCAATTCACCGTACCAAAGGGGGAAAGGAGATGAAAGGATGGTGAGAGACCAGCACCATATCCTTTCAGCCGCGAGAAGAAAACTAAAAACCATCTGAGGATGGCAATAGAGAATGGCATCCAGACGGAACACACGGTAATCTAGACCGCTAATAGTCAAAAGGTGGATTGAACCTTCGCTACCAACCGGTCCTGCAGGCCTGTCCCTCCATGGCAATGAAGCAGGGATTCCCGTACAGTACCTATCCTCTGGAATGTCTTTGACTGCTAACAGCCTTGGAGACTTCCTAAGTGTCCTCGCCCCCCCGCTTCAGAGAGGAATCCGTTGACTACACCCCCCATCCCTGAAGACGAAAGGTTAAGGCTGGCCAAGCTGCAATCTCTGTACACGGTGGATAGCAGCAAGCAAAGCCGCTTTGATCGGCTCACACGCATGGCACAGCGCATCTTCAAGGTACCGATGTCCCAGGTCAGCCTGGTCGAAGAAAAACGGCATTGGTTCAAGTCTTGCCTAGATATGGAGGCATCTGGAGCCGAAAGAGGTATCTCCTCCTTCGGACATGACCTTCTTGGGTCAGAAATTATGATCATTGAAGATACACTTCATGATGAACGGTTTCGCAACAATCCTCTGGTTGTCGATGACCCGCACATCCGCTTCTATGCTGGTTGCCCTCTGATGCTGGATAACCGCAAGCTGGGAACGTTTTGCATCATTGACCAATCACCACGATCCCTGGAACAGGATCAGATCGACACACTCAAAGACCTTGCTGCAATGGTGGAACACGAACTGGCTGCAACCCTACTCGCCACCAAGGACGAGTTGACTGGCCTCTCCAACCGACGAGGCTTTCTGGATCTCGCCCAGCAGAGTCTCCAACTCTGTACACGTCAAGGCATCCCCGTATCACTTCTCTATCTCGACCTTGATCATTTCAAGGCGATCAACGACACCCACGGGCATGAAGAGGGTGATCGTGCCTTGATCACTTTCGCAGATCGTATTCAGCATGTTTGTCGCGATTCCGATGTCATTGCCCGCTTGGGAGGTGATGAATTTACTGTGCTTCTGATCAATGCTACCCAGACTCAGGCCGAGAAAGTGATCCATCGTCTGAAGGACTCTTTGGACCACGATAATCGGTTATCAGGCAAAGACTATGTGGTGAATTTCTCCTATGGAATAACGGCATTCCAACCGGAAATACATGAGACTATCGCAGAGCTTCTTGCTGATGCCGACGCTTTGATGCATGACCTCAAAGGCTTGCGAAGCCTTGATCAGGAAGCGGAGGAAACAGTGGGGCCGAAAGGCTCCTAAGGGGATGACTCATGGGATGGCTTCGTCAATCGAATGCATGAGACGGCTGGCTGATCTCCAGTCCGTGGATCATGGTCTTGCCAGGATGGCGACGGTCCCACACTTCGCGGAGCAGAACCCGTAAGAAACAGCCTTCACCCAGCCAGGACAAGTGAGCAACATCAAGGATCCATGGGGCGTGCAACACGCCATTTAACAAAGACCTCCAAGGTTCGTCTGGTTGTGTTGTGAGGGTTTAAGGACTTGCGCCAGGCTGTCCGGCAATGGCCCCCCCAGTTCACGCAACAGGTTCGCAACAAGTGAAGAATAGGTGCCGGATGGTCAACAGCTGAAAACACCCATAAACATCGCATCCATCCTGGTGGGGCAGGCTCGGGGCAACTACTGAGAGTCCCCCAGACGCGACCCTGGCCAGGTTTGGCTCCCCGGCTCGCTCCACTGCTTGACAGCGGCGAATAGACCGTGGCCAGCTGGGTACGACAGAAGAAGCGAAGCAGCCGAAAGAAGGAGAGGGGGTCAACAGGGAGCAAGGCTTCGGGCCAAGGAGCAGAAGCGGACGACCATCATCAACACCCTGCACGCTTCAATTCAATAGCGTCGGTGTGGCAGCAATAAGCGAGATCGCAAGACATGGCAGTTCCATGGCTCAGAGAAAGCCGACCCTAGGACTCAGACCAAAAGACAGAGGTCAACGAAGAATCTGTAGCACAGAGGGCCGTCACATCCACTTGGCGGAAGAAGTAGCGGAAGGCTGAATCCGAGGGCGGCCGCCGCAACTCCAGGCCCAGCGCGTCGGTAAGCACGTCATGGTGGCGGATGGCGAATCGCTCCAGGTCCCGCAGGCTCTGGCAACGGCTCAGGATTCCCAGCACAGCCACCAGAAGCAGGTACCAGGCCGGGATGCGCACCCCGCGCCGCATCCGCGCATCCGGAATCGCCTTGAGGTAGGTGATCAGATCGAGATCGGTTGCGGCAGAACCGCTTTCGGACACAGGGAGGAGGCGATTCCACCGACCTCAACCCATGTTGACAGCCCCGGCAATCGCCCCTGTGACGGACTTTGGATCAGCCCTGCCACTCCAGGGGCTTTAGGCCCCCTTTGCGTCACCAATGGAGTGAGTCTGCACATATTCCTTTAAAACGGCATCCATACGAGCTTGCCAACCAGCACCAGAAGCCTTGAAGTAGTCGATAACCTCTGGGCTATATCTGATTGAAACCAACTGCTTTTTATTTGCCACCTTTGGCCGCCCACGCACAACTCGAATCGGCACCATCTTTCTCATCTGATCGTCTGTAAGAGGGAGGGCATCAGGATCTGATTCGGCTGCTGCTGTAATCAGCTGATCCTCCTCAACTGTCGGCATCTTCAAATTGATCTTCTTCGATGGCGTTGACATAGCGGCTAACCTCACGTCGATTTGCTTTGCGTAGACTAATAATTCTCCTTGCAGATTCCCGATCTACAAAGGCCACAAAAAGGAGGGTGTCTCCCATTGGTGCCAGCGCGACCATCGTCACTTCCCCATAGTCAGCCCGACCATCAATCCAGGCAAGAGCCACATCCCAACTGAGCTGAGCTGCAGCCGCTAAGGAGAGGCCGTGCTTGCTCAGGTTGATTACGTCTTTCCGTGAGTCGAAATCGAACTGCACACTTTATGGTAGCTACGGAAAGTCCTCCCGTCAACCTGGCGTACCCGTTCACGGGGTGGGACGACCAGCCGCGCCATTACGCCCCTGATCGCTCCATTCAGGGCGGCGATCTCATCGGCGCCTTGGCGCCTGGCCTCAGCGATCCTGCACCAGTGATGGCATCACGCCACCGAGGTGATGGGCGATCCAGGCCTGCTCCAGAAACTCCCACACATCTCGGCCCTGCTGTCTGAGGGTGGTGGTGACCGTGAGCAGGCGGCTGCGGCAGATCGCACCGGCTCGGGACTGGACGCCATGGCTGATCTTGCGGTGAATCACCGACGGACGCAGTGCCCGCTCGGCGGCGTTGTTGGTGGGCTCGATCCCTGGTGTCTCCAGGAAGGTCCAGAGCGCTTCCCTGCGCTGCAGCAACTGACGACAGGTGCGCACCGTCTTGGCCCACGGCGTTCGCTCACCTCGCTCGCAGCCCAGATCCACCACCCGCTGCAGCGTGGCCTCGAACGTCAGGCGGATCGGGTGGCAGCGCTGCTGGAGCTGGAGCCAGTCGATCGCTCCATCTCTTCCACTGGTGCCAGTGTTCAAAGAGCTGCTGCTGCAGCGCCAGCAGCTCCAGGCCGATCTCGCCGCTGGCGCCCTGGCGTTCGGCGATGGCGGTGAGGTCGCGGATCAGGTGCGCCCAGCACAGCTGCCGCTGCTCGACGGGCAGGTGGTTGTAGGCGGAGAAGCGATCGCTCACGACGATGCCGGCAAAGGCATTGCCCAGCAGCTCGATCGCCGCTGCGGCCGAGCGGCTCAGGCCCTGCAGGAACACCGTCACCACCGGCGTCACCATGACCCACTGCCAGCCGCGCTTGCCCTCGGGATTGCCGCCATCCGCATTGCCGGTGGGGGCGCCGGTTTCATCGACGTAGGCCACCGGCTGCTGCCGGGCCACCTCCAGCGCTTCTGCCACGGGGTGCTCCAGGGCTGCGCTCAGGCGCTCGCGAATGGTGGCGATGGCGCCGCGGCTGATCTCCACCCCCAGCAGCTGATCCAGCAGCGCCTGGGTTCGGCCGAAACTCAAGGGGAAGGCGCTGCCGAGTAACCCCACCAGGGCGCTGAGCCGGGGCCCGTAGCGGCTGGGCTCCACATCGCGCCGGCAGCTCGGCGCAGGTGCTGGTGGAGCAGCAGGGGCAGACCAGACGGTGCAGCCGGTGCTCGATGACCAGCGGCGTGATCGGCGGAATCTCGATCACCTGATGGCGCACAGGCTCTGGATCCTCGCCCTGCAGCAGGGTGCCACAACGGCGGCACGTCTCCGGGTGGTGCTCCACCACCTCATCCACCCGCTCGATCGGCAGCAGTTGCG
>CAVYYO010000020.1:0-65969 GCA_963772735.1 uncultured cyanobacterium
GTGCCCCAGCAGCCGTAAGGCCGGGCCCGAAAACAAGAGTCGTGACGAGGGTGCCGGATGGAATGCTGTGATCAGAGAGCATTTCGGCCCACATGTGCGGCGCGGTAGCAGAAGAAAGATTTCCACGATTCAGAAGCATCTGACGTGACCAGCTCATTTTCTCTTCGGACACATTCAGGGCGTCTCGCACCTTGTCGAGGATACGAGGACCACCAGGATGAATAGCCAGGAGAGAATCAGAAAAATGGCGGGATTTCAACAATCCTGCTCGCTCGTAGAGGTCATGGACAAAGGTGTTGATATGACTTGCGATGCTATCTGGAATGGCTTTGTCCAGAATCATGTGCATGCCACTATCAACAATGCTCCACTGCATCAGATCACTTGTGTCGGGGATGATTGATTCATGGGTGGCAAGAAGTTCAAAGGATCTCCTGGATCCATCGTGGGGTGATTCGGGAGCCCACAGCCGATAGGCGATGACGCCGTCACCGAAGAGGCTATGGCCCACGATCTGATCCGGTGTCCGCCTGACAGGGTCTGCATGCAGAGTATGCAGTTCCGTATGAACGACATCAACCGCCGCTTCTTCGGGCCTTCCCTGGGCAGAAGCACTGGCAACCAGCCCGGAGCCAACCCGCAGGGCAGGAACTGACGCATGGCAACCATGGTGATAAACCTGGGTCACCGTCGTTGAATTCCACCCCCTTGAACAGGCCAGCAGCTGGGGCGCGCTGGGGGATTCATAGGCCGTGCAGGTGACATGCAGAAGATTGGAAGGCTGGATGCCATCAGCTGGAAACAGATCTTCAAAAATTTGCTTTGCATAACGTTTGAATGCCTCACGACGGCGACCCCAGCCACCAAGACTGAGAGCATCTTCCGGATCAAATACTTTCCACTCTTCGCGGGGTAACAGGAAATCCTGGGTGTAAGTAAAGCGACGAGACAACAGTTTTTCGCTACACCCAAACCGGTCGAACAGCTTTTCGTAAAGATGTCGCGCTGAGCTCAGGCTCGACTGTTCACCTTGGGCAACGGCCGCACGGGCGAATATTTCTACCAGAAACTTCAGCAGCTGCTTCTGAGGGATCGAAAACGGGGGATCGACAATACGAAAATCACCAATTCTGCAGTTAGCCGGGACTGGAGCCGCCTTGTTCCTGGATGAAGCAGGGGCGGGGAAACCAGATGGGGCGCCGAGAAAAGGCGTCGAAAGAGTTGACGTCATTGGAGAAAACGCAAAATGATCTTTGCTATATAAGGGCTTTGGCTTGGATTTCCTGATATCCCGCATCAGACTTCCGAAATCTCCTCCGGGAGAACTATTCGATCTTGACGGCAGGGGAGCGAATAGTCAAGTGGGCGCCCTCTTCATTGGCACAAGTCAACTGGGAACGCCAACTGACAAATCATTAGTTATTTTTTCCTGGAAAGTCCAAGGTGACTTCACCCATCTGAAGCCGCTGCCATCCAGCGAAACCTGCGGCCAGCACAGGCGCCATGGGATCCGAGGATGCATGCACTGACGCCGGCCGGGCAAAGGGGGCAGGAACAGCCAGCGGGGCGGCGCCAGACAAAAGATTAGGAAACTTAAGGGAACTTTACAGGTTTTTCGCGAGAGGTCTAATGGGATTCAGAGGGGGGCTAGCTCTCAGCTCTCAGATCGGAGCGGATCCAGTTGTCGTGATCCTTAGCCATGGGCCCTCAAGAAGGTGGAGCTCCCTCCGGCAGTGGTTCCTTCTACGAGCTGGAGGACCGGGAGGCTGATGCCCCGGATGGTTGGTGGGCGGTCTGAAGCCGTTGCTCCAGCGGGAGGTTACTACCCTGCCGTTCGACGGCTGTCACAGGCCCACAACAGGTCCGCATCGCTTGCTTTGGAACGGTTCTGGAGCCTCTCCACAGCGTGGGACCCTTCGAACAGCGAGCCGAGGGGGGTGTTCCCAGGAGGGGGTGGATCCACAGGTCTGCGGCTTGGGGGGCCCCCGTACTTGCGAGACGCCGTAGCGCTCCTTGGTCAGGCGCGGGCCTCTCCTGCAGCGCCTCCCCGCCAAGGCAGTGGCATCCTGTCGGTGGCCATAAATAAGGACGAAAGGACGACGGGCTCCGCCGGGCGATCGGCAGGAGGCCCGATGATCCCAGGCGTCCCGTTCGTGGCCTCACAGCGACCGTCTGTCCTGCGGACATGAGTTTCTAGGATCCGCCCTTTGGGGCTTCCGTCCATGGCCATCGGCGTCGGCTTGCTCGGTCTGGGCACGGTGGGAGCCGGGGTGGCCACCATCCTCATCAACCCAGAGGGGCGCCACCCGTTGGTGGCGGACCTTGCCCTGCGCCGGGTGGCTGTTCGGGATCCGCACCGGTCCCGGCCGGTGGATCTGCCGGCCGATCGGATTGTCACCGATCCTGCGGCCGTGGTGGACGATCCTGCAGTGGACATCGTGGTGGAGGTGATGGGAGGGCTTGAGCCGGCCCGCACCCTCATCCTGCGGGCGATCGCCGCCGGCAAACCCGTGGTGACGGCGAACAAAGCCGTGATCGCCCGTCATGGCGAGGAGATCGCCGCGGCCGCCGCCGCACATGGGGTGTACGTGCTGATCGAGGCGGCTGTGGGAGGTGGCATTCCGATCATCGAGCCGCTCAAGCAGTCCCTCGGGGGGAACCGCATCCAGCGAGTGAGCGGCATCATCAATGGCACCACCAATTACATTCTCAGCCGCATGGCCGACGAGGGCGCGGCCTACGCCGAGGTGCTCGCCGACGCCCAGCGCCTCGGCTATGCCGAGGCCGATCCCGCCGCCGATGTGGAGGGTGACGATGCGGCCGACAAGATCGCCATCCTGGCGGGCCTGGCCTATGGGGGGCCCGTGCGCCGCGCCGGCATCGCCACCGAGGGCATTGATCGGCTCGACGCCCGCGACGTGGCCTACGCCGCCCAACTGGGTTTTGTGGTGAAGCTCCTGGCGGTGGCCGAACACATGGGCCGCGACGAGGAGGGCAGCGAGCTGCTGGACGTGAGGGTGCACCCCACCCTGCTGCCCAAGGACCATCCCCTGGCAGGTGTGCACGGCGTGAACAACGCCATCCTGGTGGAGGGTGATCCTGTGGGCCGGGTGATGTTCTACGGCCCCGGGGCGGGGGCGGGCCCGACGGCCTCGGCGGTGGTGGCCGACATCCTCAACATCGCCGGCATCCGACAGGTGGGAGGCCCCCAGGCCGGCCTCGACCCACTGCTGGCGGCAAGCAGCTGGCGCCGTTGCACCCTGGTGGACAGCTCCCTCACGCGCCATCGCAACTACGTGCGTCTGCGCACCCTGGACGAGGCCGGCGTGATCGGCAGGATCGGCACCTGCTTCGGCAACGCCGGCGTCTCGATCCAGTCGATCGTTCAGTTCGCTGGGCATGACGGTGCGACAGAGATCGTCAGCATCACCCACGAGGTGCTGGAGTCCCGCTTCCGTGAGGCGCTCGATGCGATCGAGTCCCTGGAAGAGGTGCAGGCAGTGGCCGCTTGCCTGAGAACATTGTAAAGACACGTTCAAGACGGAGCCGCAGATGAATGGTTTTGACGGCCCAGGCTCCCAGCTTCCACAGCAGGCGATTCTGGGATATCTTGCCGGCTTGGACCACAGGTTTCACTTTAAAAATGCTCGATCCACTGACCGGTCAGAACGTGAATCTAATCGGCGATCCAAACGACGAGGCCATCGATGAGAGAAATTCCGTACGTTTAGCCGTGAGTGATTTCCTGATGGCGGTCTGGAAAGGCTGCTTTGTTGTCTTCCTGGGCTATTTAATAGTGGATTCTCTGCCCTTGGAGCTGTTAATACCAAATTGGCAGCTTCGCTTTATCTCACGTCTACTTTCTTTAGGATTCATCCCGTTACTTGGCTTTGCCTGCCTCCACCTTGCGGCGCTTCTGAACCCGGCAAACCACTTCTACCGACAACGCCTTGTCATGATTCGACAATGGGCGGTGGTAGCCGCCATTGGCTTTCTTCTGCTTATTCCCCTTCAGGGCTATTCCACCTGGCGGGCCTACACTGATGCGAAAGTCACCCAGCAGACCCAGATCCAGCAAGCCAAAAAACGTGCCATACCATTGAAGCAGGCGATCCAGACCGCCACCAGCACCACTGACCTTCTACAGAAACTCTCACGTCTGCAGGGAGTTCGTACCCAGCTGACGCCTGAGGATCTTTCCAGGCCCCTGGAGATGATCAAGAAAGAAATGATTGCCAACCTTGAACGATCGGAAAACCTCTATGCCGACCGCCTATCTACCACCACCGATCCCAACCGCATCTGGTCGGCGATTCAAGCCGGGACGCGAACTTTCGTAGTCTCCATAGGCTATTTCATTGCCTTTGCAGCAGGCGCCCAGCCCAAGAATTCTTCTTACACACTGCTGGACATGTTGGCGCGGAGGTTCAACTCCCTGTCCGGCCGGGGGCGCAGGCGATTGAAACGCTGAGTGATCCACGTGTCCCTGATGCACGACGACACCTCCAGCGGCGCGGTGACCATCGCCCGGCGTCATCAGCCTCTCTGTCTGGAGCATCGTCGTCCAGCTGCTGCTCTGTGGGCCCTGATCCACAGGCTGGCGCTGCTCCAGACCCCCGGGCACTGCCAGAGCCGCCGGCCCGCTTGAATGGCCCCACCGGAGCGCAAGGGCTTGCCGACGACCAGGGTGAGAAGACCGGAGCGGCGGCGCAGGGCGATGGCCGTCATGACCGCTCTGGGGCTGGTGCTGCCGCTGCTGGCGGGCTGCCAGCCGTCCCGTCCGGGCTCATCCCTGATCGTGGCCACCAAGAGCCGGATCGATTCCCTCGACCCTGCCCAGGCCTCCCGCATCGGTGTGATGCAGGTCCTCAGCGGGCTGGGGGACCCCCTCTATGCCATAGGCGGTGACGGCCGCATCGAACCGCGGCTGGCCACCGCCCTGCCGATCCTCAGCAGCGACGGCCTGCGGGCCCGCATCCCCCTGCGCCGCGGCGTGCTCTTCCACGACGGCACCCGCTTCGACGCGGCGGCCATGGCCTTCTCGCTGCGCCGCTTCATGGCGATCGGCACCCTCGGCTATCAGCTGAGCGAGCGGATCGAGGCCGTGAGGGTCACCGGCCCGCACGAACTCGAGCTGGTGCTGAAACGCCCCTTCAGCCCCCTGCCCCGGCTGCTCAGCGCCATCTTCCTCACCCCGGTGTCGCCCACGGCCTATCGCCTCCACCGGGACAAGCCCCTCAACGACCGGTTCGTGGGCACGGGCCCCTATGCCCTGGCCTTCTTCAGCGGCCAGCAGCAGCGGCTGACCCCCTTTCCCCGCTACTGGGGCCGACGGCCGGCCAACGGCGGCATCGACCTGGTGACCCTGAGCAACTCCACCGCCCTGTTCGGAGCCCTGCGCAGCGGCGAAGTGGATCTGCTGCTCAACACCGGTCTGGAGATCGACCACCAGCAGGCCCTGCACCGCGACGCCAGTGCCGGTCGCCTGCGGGAGGCCGTGGGGCCTTCCCAGGAAATCAGCGTGCTGTCGCTGTTGACGGACCAGCCGCCCCTGAACCGGCTCCCCCTGCGCCAGGCGGTGGCCCTCAGCCTCGATCGGACCACCATCGCCCGCAGGGTGACGCTGGATCGACATGCCCCCCAGCGCCAGCTGATCCCCCCCAGCCTGCCGGGCTCCGATCCCACCGCCTGGCCGGCCTATGACCCGGCAGGGGCCCGGGCCCTCTACCGCCGCGAGGGCTACTGCAACGGCCGGGTGCTCACCCTGCCGCTCACCTATCGCTCCGACATCCCCACCGACCGTCTCTTCGCCCTCACCTGGCAGGCCCAGCTGCGCCGGGACCTGGGCGACTGCGTGGCCCTGGAGGTGAGCGGCATGGAATCCACCACCGCTTACGCCCAGCTCGACAAGGGCACCCTGACGATGCTCTTCTACGACTGGGTCGGTGACTATCCCGATGCGGAGAACTTCCTGATGCCGCTGCTGTCCTGCAGCAAAGCCAAAGCCGACCGCTGCCTGGAGGGCAACAGCGTGCTCGGTGGCACCTTCTGGACGGCCCCCGGGCTGCAGCAGCAGCTGGAGCGCAGCAGCCAGCTGGACGGCCCCGGCCGGATCGCCCTGCTGGAGGCGATCCAGGGCCGCGTCGGGGCGGCCAGCCCCTACCTGCCGGTGTGGCTCAGCGCTCCGGCGGCCTGGGGCCGGCTGCCCATCAGCCGGCCCCGCTTCGACGGGTCCGGACGGGTGATCCTGGGCGATCTGCACCGGCTGCCAACCAGCGCCGGGGCTTCGGTGCCATGAGCCGCCGTTCCGATCTGGCCCGCTATCTGGCCTCCCGGCTGGCACTGGCTCCGGTCATGCTCTGGCTGATTGCCACCCTCGTGTTTCTGCTGCTGCGGGTGGCCCCGGGCGATCCGATCGATGCCTTGCTGGGTCCACGGGCCCCGGCGGCGGCCCGGGCGGCCCTGCGGGCCCAGCTCGGCCTGGATCGCCCCCTGGGGGAGCAGTACGGAACGTTCCTGGGGCATCTGCTTCAGGGCGATCTGGGCAACTCCCTGAGCACCAAGCAGCCGGTGAGCGAGATCATCCAGGCCAGCCTGCCCGCCAGCCTGGAGCTGGGCGTGGTGGCCCTCCTGCTGGCGGCTGTGGTGGGGCTGGCGGTGGGGTTCAGCGGCATCGCCCGGCCGGAAGGCAGGATCGATCTGGCCGGCCGCCTCTACGGCATCGGCACCTACGCCCTGCCCCCCTTCTGGGCGGCGATGGTGGTGCAGCTGGTGTTCGCCGTCTGGCTGGGCTGGCTGCCGGTGGGGGGGCGCTTCCCCGCCACCCTGCTTCCCCCGGAAGGCACCGGCTTCTACCTGCTCGACAGCCTGCGGGCCGGCAACCGGGCCCAGCTGGGCGGCAGCCTGCGCCATCTGGTGCTGCCGGCGGCCACCCTGGGGCTGCTGCTGAGCGGCATCTTCACCAATGCCCTGCGGCTCAACCTGCGGCGCGCCCTGGGTTCCGATTACGTGGAAGCCGCCCGCAGCCGGGGTCTGAGCGAGCGGCGGGTGGTGCTGCACCACGCCCTGCCCAACGCCCTGCTGCCGGTGCTCACGATCACGGGCATCACGGTGGCGTCCCTGATCGGTGGCGCCCTGCTGATCGAGGTGACCTACTCCTGGCCCGGCATCGCCTTCCGGCTGCAGGAGGCGATCGCCCAGAGGGATTACCCCCTGGTACAGGGCATCGTGGTGGTGGTGGCCGCCCTGGTGGTGCTGGTGACGGTGGCGGTGGATCTGCTCGTGGCCCTGCTGGATCCACGCATCCGCTTCTGAGCCCAGCGTCCCTGGGGTCAGCGCCGCAGGCCGGCGTTCCAGCGCCGGGCGGCGGGACCGTCGAGCACATCGAGGGTGATCCCCTCCTGAACGCGCCGCTGGGCCGGCAGCAGCAGGGGCTGCTGCAGGGTCTGGAGGTATTCGGTGGTGAGGCGCAGCAGGGCGGCCTGCACCTTGGCCGGATCCACTCCCACCAGATCCTCGTCGAGGCGGAAGAGCACCTCATCGGTGGGCAGCAACCGCACGGGGGAGAAGTGGCTGCCCCCCTCCACCAGCACCAGCCTGCTGCGGGGATCTCCCCCGGGCAGGAACAGGCGCAGCTGTTCCTCCAGCGGCGGCGTCACCAGATCGAGGCTGCCCCCCACCATCAGCACCGGCACCGGCAGGGGCGCCAGGCCCCGATCAGGCCAGAGCAGGCTGCCGAACCCATTCAGCAACACCAGGCCCCGCAGGTCGGCGGGGGGCGCGGGCAGTTCCGGCAGGCCGGTGCTGGGCAGCTGGCACTGCAGCAGGCGGGAGGGATTGGCGATCGGCAGGCGGTCGAGAGCCCTGCGGCAGCGCTCCACGAGGCCCGGCTCCGGCACCAGGCCAGCCGCCAGCAGGGCGGAGAGTCCTCCCATCGAATGACCGACCAGCACGACGCCGTCACCGCCCACCGGCAGAACCCCCTGTCGCTGGGCCGCCAACACCGCCTCCACGTCAGCGAGCCGCCCGGCGAGCGTCTCGGCGCCGGGCGGCGCCTTCTGGCCGTCGAGGGCGGCCTTCAGAGCCGGACCATCACTTCCGGGGTGCTGGACCACCACCACCGGCCAGCCCCGTTCCGCCAGCTCGCTGGCCAGCCAGCCGAACTGGTCGGCATCGCCCCCCAGCCCGGGCATCACCAGCAGCCAGGGGCGGCGGGACGCAGCGGCCCCCGGCAGGCCGTGGGCAGGGGAAGCCGGCCAGATTTCCAGGGGCAGGGGCTGGCGGCGGTGCTTCACGGCCAGCCCCTGCCGCAGGGGCTGCAGGGAGGTGCGGTCGCCGAATCCGAGTGGGACCGTGCGCCGTTCCGGCAGCACCAGGGCCTGAAGTTTTTGGAGCGCCTCGCGCTGCTGGTCCAGCTGCTGGCGCCACTGCACGGCCAGGTCATAGAGGCCGTCGAGCTGGAGGCTCAGCCGCGGCACGGGAAGCGCCCGCAGCAGACCGATCGTGGAGATGGCCTGAGTTTCCTCCAGCAGCCGCCGCAGGGTGGTCTGCAGAACCGCTGTGGTGCTGCGGCCGTCGGGCGTGGTGAGAAGGTCGCCCAGGCGGGCCATCATCTGGCTGCCGGCCCAGCTGTCGAGGAGCTGCTGGCCAAAGCTGGTGTCCCGCAGCAGCGGAGCCCGCAGCAGGACTTTCAGGTCCTCCTGGGTGGCGGAATGGAGCAGACCCAGCCAGACCCTCAGGTCCCCGCCGGCGGCAGCGCGCTCGCCTGTGCTGCGTGACCAGCCATCGAGCTGCTCGAGGCTCACCGGGATCTGCAGCCCCTCAAAGCGGAGCTCCAGCACCTCGGCGGCGGCGGACGGACGGACCGTGGCCGGCGCCGCGATCAGCAGACTGGCCAGCAGGACATCGAGACGGCGAAAGCGGTTTGAAACAGGCACAGGGGGGGGCCAGGGTGAGGTCCTGGTTCACCCAGTTTCCAGCAGCCCTGCGCGAAGTGGCCCTGATCCGCCTGATCACCATGCTGGGGGCGGGAGGCGTGCTCTATCTCACGCCGATGGTGTTCCACCAGGAGCACTTCAGCGCCGGCCGGGTCACCGAAGGCCTGGCCCTGGCCGCCGTGGCGGGCACCGCGGGCCGGATCCTCAGCGGCATCCTGCTGGATCGGGGCCTGAACTGTTCGATCCCGGTGCTGCTTGCGGCCCTGATCGCGATCGCCGGTGACACGCGGCTGATGGGCACCGGGACCTTCGCCGGCTACCTCCAGGGGCAGGTGCTGCTCGGGGTGGCGGTGGGGTTCTACTGGCCGGCGGTCGAGCTGGCGGTGCCGCTCAGCTGTGCACCGGTCAGCTCGGGCCGGGCCTTCGCCCTGATGCGCAGCGCCGATGCCCTGGGCATCGCCACCGGAGCCCTGCTGGGAGCCGGGCTCGCCTGGCGCGGATGGCTGCGGGGGATCTACGCCGTGGACATCGCCTGCATGCTGGCCCTGCTGCTGGTGCTGCTGCGCCGGGCCCTGCCCGATCCCCGGCCCCGGCAGCGGCTGGCCCACCCCAGCCCCTGGCCGCAGTGGCTGCCGGCCCTGCTGCCGCTGCTGGCGCTGGCGGTGCTGGCCACGGCCATGCCGGCCCTGATGCAGAGCGCCCTGCCCCTGGATCTGGTACGGGGAAGCCTGCTGCGGCGGGCCCTCCCGGACAGCCTCGGCGCCCTCACCATCGGCCTGCAGCTGGGCCTGCTGCTGCTGATCCAGTGGCCGGTGGGTCAGGCCCTGGCGCGGCGGCCGGTGACGACAGGGCTGAATCTCAGCCTGCTCTGTTTCGCGGCGGGCAACCTGCTGCTGGCGGCCTCCGCCTTCAGCGAAAGCGGACTGCTGGTGCTGCTGCTGGCCCAGCTGCCCCTGGCCCTCGGGGTGGCCGCCTTCCTTCCCACCGCCACCGAGGCGGTGGTGGAGCTCAGCCCGATCGAACACCAGGGGCTGGCCATGGCCCTGCTCTCCCAGTGTTTCGCCATCAGCGGTTTCGGCGCACCGCTCCTGGCGGGAAGGCTTCTGGACGGCCAGGGCCATGGGGCCGGCCTCTGGCTGCTGATGGCCCTGGCCTGCCTGGGGGGTCTGCTTCTGGTGCGGGGGCTACGCCCCCGCAGGACGGTCCCCTGAAGCCGTTGCGGCCTTCCTGGCGGCCTTCTCGACCCAGGCCTCATGGGGCAGAGGCTCGGTGCCGTACTCCCAGTCGTCGTAGTCGGGGTCGTTGCGGATCGTCTGATGGATCCGCTTCTGGACCTCGAAGTCATGGGGATGATCAGGGGCTGCGCCGGCCGCCTGCTGCGGGCCGCTCGGGGTCCTGGGATGCTCCGTTTCGGCCATGGCCCATCACGTCTGCTGAGCCCATCCTCGCCGATCAGCCGCCCCGCAGGCTGTCGAGACGATCGGCATAACCGGTGAGTTCGCCGTACCCGACCCCCCGCAAGCTCCGCTCCCCCCGGTGCCCCGCGTAGCGCAGGGCCCCTTCCCAGTAGGTGGCCGAGGTGGTGATCAGTTCCTGGTCGGCCATCTGGGGGGTGACGGCCAGCTCCAGATCCAGCCGGGGAATGGTGAGGGTCCAGGCGGAGGGGTAGAGCGCGCCGCTGTGGGGGCTGCGCCAGCGGCCTGTGACCTCGAGCCGGTAATCATCGGCCCCCAGCTCCACCTCATCGGCGCCGTCGATCCAGCGGCCGCCACTGAGGGGTTCCTTGCCGCCATCCTCCCGGCGAAGGCCGTAGAGCATCAGGGCGGACCCATCGTCGAACTGGGCCGAGAACCAGTCCCAGCCCACGGTGCCGGGGCTCAGGACGCTGGTGGAGAACTCATGGTCCTTCCAGCTGACCCCATGGACGACCTGGGTGCGGCCCTCCACGGTGATCGAGCCCATGGTGGGCTGCTGCACCAGTGAGTAGTAGTGGGAGGCGTTGCCAGGTTCGGGCCCCTTCTGGCTGAGGCCGCCCCTGCCCTGGAGCACCGGAGGCCGGCTCTGGCTGAGGGTCAGATCGATGGCCATGGCGTCGGTGCGGGCCTGCAGCCGCACCCTGTCCGGGCCCTCGGCCGCGATGTCCCAGTCGTTGAGCCATACGGCATAGGGATCGGCCTCGGCGCCGGCCATACCCAGGGCGCCCCGGCCGAAGCGTTCCGCCTGCAGGAATTCGCCGGTGGCGATGTCGCTGACCGTGAAATGGGCCGAATAGACCTGGGCTGTGCGCCAGGGGGACGGCTCATAGGGGGCGGGGGCGGTCTGGGGTCGCAGGGCCTGGCGGAAGATGGTGAACTGGTAACCGAACGGTCGGCCCTCGGCGGTTTCCAGATTGCCGGTGTAATACCACCACTCCGTCTGATAGTCGGGATGGGCGCCGAAATCGGCGGGGAAGTGCCAGTCGCGGGGGGTGAGGGCCTGGGCAAAGCCTTCCGCCGGCGGCGCCTCGCCCCATTGCATGCTGGTGCTCGCCTCTGCCCGGGCCGGCCGCACCAGGCTGAGGGCCAGGGCCAACGCCAGGATGAGCACGGTCAGCAGGGGGCGCCGGCGGTTCATTCCTGCCGCACCGCCGCGCTGATGTTCATCCGGCCGAGGCGCAGGGCCGGGTAGACACCGGCCAGCACGGCGGCCCCCACGGCGATCAGCAGGGACTGGAGGAAGAAGCGGGGCTCCAGGGCGATCTGCAGGGTCCAGCCGAAGGAACGCACATTGATCACATGCACCAGCACCCAGGCCAGCAGAAACCCGAGGGGCATGGAGCAGGCCCCGGCCAGCAGCCCCATCAGGCCCGTCTCCAGCAGGGTGAGGCGCCCCAGCTGGCGGGGGGTCATCCCGGAGGCCCGCAGCACGGCGAACTCCCGGCTCCGCTCCAGCTGGAGACTCATCAGGGTGCTGAGGATGCCGATGAAGGCCACCAGCACGGTGAGCAGCTGCAGGGCCCCGGTGATGGCGAAGGTGCGGTCGAAGATCTCCAGCGAACCCTGGCGCAGGGAGCCGTTGGTCTGCACCATCAGGTTCTGACGGGGGCTGAAACTGTCCCGAAGCGCGGTGGCCACCGCATCTGGGTCCACCCCAGGGGCCAGGAACAGCCCCAGGGAGGCCACGCTGTCGTCATGCCAGAGCTCGGCCACCTGGTCCCGGTCCATCAAGACGGAGCCACGGTCGGAGGAGTAGTCGTAGAAGGCGGCGATCACAGGGAAGGTCCGGTTGCCGGCAGGGGTCTCGATCGTGACCTGATCAGGGATGGCTCCGTCCCCCTCCCGCAGGTAGACGGCCTCCGAGAGAA
Source organism: uncultured cyanobacterium (assembly GCA_963772735.1). Lineage (GTDB taxonomy): Bacteria > Cyanobacteriota > Cyanobacteriia > PCC-6307 > Cyanobiaceae > Cyanobium. The sequence continues at coordinate 12,280 of CAVYYO010000020.1, forward strand.
TCACCCCTTCACGGGCCTCCATGGCGGTGAAGGGATCCTCGATGCCCGGACGGATCCAGGCGTAGGGCCGACGGCCAGCGGAGACGTCGCCCCCGGCGGCGATCAGGGTCACGTCCCTGGCCTGGTCCACCAGGTGCACGTCGAAGTTGTTGTAGGTCACCATCGCCCGCAGGTCCGGGCGCGCTCCGATGGCCGCGACGATGGCGGGGTCCACCTTGCCGAGCACCCGGTTGGCGGTGGTGCTGGGGGGGGAGACGAACAGGTCGGCCTGGAGGGTCTGGTCGAGCCAGGTGACCACCGTGCCCCGGAAGGAGCCGATCATGATCGAGAGACCCACGATCACCGACACCGCCACCATCAGGGCCGCCACGGCCACCGCCGTACGGCTGAGGGAGCGCAGGATGTCGCGGGGGGCGAGGCGGGCCACCACCGGCAGGTCGCGGCCGACCGTGCCCAGACCCTTCATCACCGCTGCCAGCACGGGGGGCATCAGCAGGGCGGCCGCCATCAGCAGAGCGAACAGGCCCGCGAAGGCGGGCACCAGGCCACCGGAGCGCCAGGAGAGCAGCATGGCCCCCGCAGCGCCGCTGAGGGCCGACGCCAGCAGGAACCAGGGCAGCAGCCGCTGCCAGCCCGCTTCCAGGCTGGAGCGCTGCAGGGTCATCTGGGGCGGCGTGGCCATGGCCTCCCAGGCGGGCAGGGCCGAGGCCACCACGGCAGAGACCACCCCCACCAGCATTCCCTTGGCCAGGGTGAGCCCGGACAGGCTGATCTGGCGCACCGAGACCACGAAATAGAAGTCGTTGATGGTCTGGGTGATCAACCCGACGACGCTGCGCCCCAGCACCACCCCCAGACCCAGCCCGAGCAGTGATCCCACCAAGCTGAACAGGGCGGCCTCGATCAGGATCAGGCTGAAGATCTGGCCCCGGGTCACCCCCAGGCAGCGCAGCACACCGAACAGGCCTCGGCGCTGCACCACGCTGAAGGTGACCGTGTTGTAGATGAGGAAGATGCCCACCACCATGGCCAGCAGGCTCATGGCGGTGAGGTTGAGCTCGAAGGCGGCGGTCATCTGCTGGATGGCGTTGCCGCGGGCCGCTGCCGGCTCCAGTTTGAGCCCTGGTGGCAGCCAGGCCGCAATCGCCGCTTCCTGGGCAGGGGACTCCAGGATCAGGTCGATGTGACCGACCGCCGAGAGCCCCGCCACCGAAGCCAGGCCATCGCCAGCGGGGGCCAGCAGCTCCTGGGCGGTCGCGACATCGACCAGAAGCAGATTCTCCAGACCACGTCGCTCCAGGGCCGTGTCGCTGCTGACGCTGCCCACGAGCCGCAGGGCCGTCGTTCGCCCGGCCAGATCGAGATGAAGCGTGCCCGAGGCGTCCTGGCGGCCGGGATGGAGCCCGAAGCGGTCGGCGGTCTCGCTGGCGATCACGGCGGTGCCGGGATCGGTGAGGAACGGCACGAAGCCCCGGCCGCCGCCGCTCCCGCCGCTGAGGGTGCCGCGGAACGGAGCCTCACTGAACAGATCCACACCGACGAGGCGCATCAGTTCGCCGTCCAGTTCCTCCGCCCGTCCGTAGCCCTCGATCACCGGAGCTGCGGGCACCTGTGGGAAGCGGCGGCGGAACTCCACGAAGGTGGCGTCAGGGACGCCACCGGGACCGATTGCCACCAGCCGGTGGCTGGTGCGGCCCGTGATGGCGTCGGTGGAGAGAGAAAAGGCCCGCTGGGCTGAGCCACTGGCCAGATCGATGGAAACCAGCATCGCCACCCCGAGGGCGATGCCCAGGATGCAGAGCAGGTACTGCAGCGGACGGCGCCGCAGCCGCCGGGCTGCCAGGCGCCAGAGGGGCCCATTGCGGACCGAGGGCGGCTGATCCCCCTGGCTCACGCCGCCGCCTCGGCGATCGGTTCGAGCAGATGGCCCTCCTGAACTCGCAGCACCCGGTCGGCCCGCTCGGCGATGGCAGCGTTGTGGGTGGCCATGATCAGGGTGCGGCCCTGCCGGCGGGTGAGGTCGATCAGGAGCTGGAGCACCTGCTCGCCGGTGTGTTCGTCGAGGTTGCCGGTGGGCTCGTCGGCCAGGATCAGCAGGGGCTGATGCAGCAGGGCCCGGGCGATGGCGACACGCTGCTGCTGGCCGCCCGAGAGCCGATCGGGCATGGCGGAGGCCCGATCCGCGAGCCCCACGCGGCCGAGCAGTTCCATGGCTCCTGTCTCCAGGGCAGGCCGGGGCAGACCCGCCAGTTCGCCGGGCAGGGTGACGTTCTCCAGCACCGAGAGAGTGGGGATCAGGTTGAAGAACTGGAAGATGAAGCCGATGCGATCGCGTCGGAACAGGGTGCGGCGCCTTTCGTCAAGGGCCGTAAGGTCCACCCCGCCGATGCGGACCGTTCCGGAGGACGGGGTGTCGATACCGCCGATCAGGTTGAGCAGGGTGCTCTTGCCGCTGCCGCTCTGACCGAGCAGCACCACGAACTGACCGGGGGCGATGGAGAGGTCGACGGCCTCGAGCACCACCCGTTCGCTCTCCCCTTCCTGATAACGCTTGCTCAGCCCCCGCAGTTCGATCGCGGCGGCCTGGAGCTGATCAGCCATTGGTGCAGAATCCGACCTTCGCTCAAGCACAGACCTCCCGCGCAGAGGATACGCTGCGGCCGGCGCCGCATCCTTCACAAGTTAGAAGTCTGCCCAAGCTCCCCGGGACCCGGGCAGAACCAGCGCGCCAGAGCCGCCACGTCCTCATCGCCGTACCCCGCCGCGATCAGGGCGTCCTCCATGGCCGCCACCTGGCCGGCCACCGGCAGCCCCAGATCACAGGAGGCGGCAGATCCAAGGGCGATCGCCAGATCCTTGCGGTGCAGCCGCAGCCGGAAACCGAGCGGAAACTCGCCCCGCAGCATGGCGCCGGCCCGGTGCTCCAGGGCCCAGGAACCGGCGGCGCCGCCCCTCAGGGCCTGGCGGAGCTCCTCCATCGGCAGGCCCAGGCGCTGCCCCAGGGCCATGGCCTCCGCCACCGCCGCGTAGCTGCCCGCCACCAGCACCTGGTTGACGGCCTTGGCTTCCTGGCCGGCCCCCACCGGACCGAAATGGCCGATGTGACCTCCCACGGCCTCCAGCACGGGACGGGCCCGCTCCAGGTCGGCGGCGGCGCCCCCCACCAGCACCGAGAGGGTGCCCGCACGCGCTCCCTCGGTGCCACCGGTCACCGGGGCGTCCAGATAGGCCACTCCCCGCAGGGCCAGGGCCTCGGCCATCGCCCGGGAGGCGTCCGGGGCGATGGTGGAGAAGTCGATCACCAGGGCCCCGGGCGCCAGACCCGCGACGGCAGCGGCGGCACCGGCGTCGGTGGTGGTGGTGGCATTGGTGTCGGGCCTACTCCCCAGCAACACCTCGGCCACGGCATCGTCATCGCTCAGGCAGAGGGCCAGGAGGCCCGCACCGCGAGCGGCCTCGGCCGGCGAGGCGGCCCGCTGGGCTCCCGCCGCGGCCAGGGCCTCTTCCCGCTCGCGGTGCCGGTTATGAACCGTAAGGGGAAAGCCCCTGGCCAGCAGGTGGGCCGCCATCGGCGTGCCCAGGGCCCCCAGGCCGATGAAACCGATGGCAGTGCACACGGGAGGGATCAGACGTTGAAAAGGAACTCCATCACATCCCCCTCGGCCACCACATAGTCCTTGCCCTCGCTGCGCAACCAGCCCCGGTTCCTGGCCTCGGCGAGGGATCCGGCCTCCAGCAGCTGGCCGTAGGTCACGGTCTGGGCCCGGATGAAGCCCCGCTCGAAATCGGTGTGGATCACGCCGGCGGCCTGGGGGGCGGTCATGCCGGCGGTGATCGTCCAGGCCCGGGTTTCCTTCTCCCCGGTAGTGAAGTAGGTGCGCAGACCCAGCAGCCGGTAGGTGGCCCGGATCAGGCTCTGCAGCCCCCCCTCGCTCACCCCCAGGCCCGCGAGATAGTCGGCCCGCTCCCCGGCGGCCAGATCCACCAGTTCGGCTTCCACCTGGGCCGAGATGCGCACGGCTTCGGCCCCTTCCCGGGAGGCCAGCGCCTCCACCGCGCTGACCCAGGCATTGCCACCGGCCAGATCGTCCTCACTGACGTTGGTGGCGTAGATGATCGGCTTGGCGGTCAGCAGACCGAGCGTGCGCACCAGGGCCGCCTCCTCTTCGCTCAGGGGCACCCGCCGGGCCGCGCCGCCCTGCTCGAGTTCCGCCTGCAGTCTCGCCAGGGCCCCATCCTCCAGCTGGGCCTCCTTGCTGGTGCGCATCTGCTTCTTCAGCCGCTCGCGGCGCTTCTCGACCTGGGCCAGATCCGCCAGCCCCAGCTCGAGGTTGATCACCTCGGCATCCCGCACCGGATCGACGCTGCCGGAGACGTGGATCACGTCATCGTCGTCGAAACAGCGCACCACGTGGACGATCGCATCCACCTCGCGGATGTTGGCCAGGAACTTGTTGCCCAGCCCCTCCCCCTGGCTCGCCCCCTGCACCAGCCCGGCGATATCCACGAACTCCACCCGGGTGGGGACGATCTCCTTCGAACGGGAGAGATCGGAGAGCTTCTGCAACCGCTCATCCGGCACCGCCACCACCCCCACATTGGGCTCGATGGTGCAGAAGGGAAAGTTGGCCGCCTGGGCCTGGGCGTTGGCCACCAGGGCGTTGAACAGGGTCGACTTGCCCACGTTGGGCAGCCCCACGATTCCGGCTTTGAGCATGGCCGGAATCTAGGTGGCGCAGGGCCCCGGCCCCGTCGGTCCTCCCCCAGCCCCATCCTGCGGGCGGGCGCGCGAAACTGTCAGGAGCGATCCGCCGGCCCATTTCAGCCATCACCCCCCTGCCCCCGGCCCCGGCCCCCGCTCCCCCCCGGGAGGCGGAGGCGGCGGCGGCGCCCGTGAAACCTCCCCGCCGCCCCCGGCGCCGCCGTCTCTGGATCGGCCTGGCCGTCAGCCTGGCCCTGATCGCCTCGGCAGGGATCTGGCAGCGCCAACGTATGGGCGCCAGCCGGGATCTGGCCCCCTACACCGTGGTGGCCCGGAAAGGTTCCCTGCCCGGGGTGATCACCGCCAGCGGCGAGCTGGATGCCATCCAGCGGGTGAACGTCAGCCCCAAGCGCCAGGGACTGCTGCAGGAGATCTTCGTCGCCGAGGGGGACCGGGTGAAACGCGGCCAGCCCCTCGCCCGCATGGATGACGGCGACCTGCAGGATCGGGTGATGGAGCTGCGGGCGAACCTGCTTTCGGCCCAGGCGGAGCAACAGCGCAGTGAGAGTGAGCTGAAGCGCAACGAGCCGCTCTTTCGCCAGGGGGCGATCAGCCTCGACGACATGAGCCGTTTCCGCGCCGACGCCGAGGTGCGACTCATGGCCGTGAGGGCCGCCAGGGAACGGCTCGAGCAACGGCTGGTGGAGCGGGACGAACTGATCGTGCGCGCTCCCTTCGACGGGGTGATCAGCCAGCGCTATGCCGACCCGGGCGCCTTCGTCACCCCCACCACCACCGCCTCGGCCACCGCGGGAGCCACCAGCTCCTCGATCGTGGAGCTGTCCGAAGGGCTGGAGGTGGTCGCCAAGGTGCCCGAGAGCGACATCGGCCGAGTGAAGCTGGGGCTGCCCGCCTCGGTGCGGGTCGATGCCTTCCCTGACCGCCGCTTCCGGGCACGGGTGCGCCAGATTGCCCCCCGGGCCGTGAAGACCAACAACGTCACCTCCTTCGAGGTGACGCTCCAGCTTCTTGATCCCGCCCCTGAACTGCGTATCGGCATGACGGCCGACATCGACTTCCAGACGGGCACCCTGCAGGCCAGGACATTGGTGCCCACCGTGGCGATCGTCACCGAGGACGGTCGCCCCGGCGTGCTGCTGGTGGGCAAGGGTCAGGAACCCACCTTCCAGCCGGTGGAACTGGGGGCCAGCAGTGGCAAGGACACCCAGATCCTCACAGGCCTGGAGAACGGCACAAGGGTGTTCATCGACCTGCCTCCCTGGGCCAAGAAGCGCAACTGAGCGGTAGGCAGCCAGCCTGGTCGTCGCTTCAGGAGCTCAGGAGGCCACGGGGATGCCGACGCCGAGAAACCGGCGCGCCGCCTCCACGATCCGGCCGCTGGCCTCACCGTCGCCGAAGGGATTGTGGGCCCGGGCCATCGCGCCGTAAGCCTCCGGGTCCTCCAGCAGCCGGCTGGTCTCCGCCAGGATCGTCTCGCTGTCGGTGCCGATCAGCTTCGCCGTGCCGGCCTCCACCGCCTCGGGCCGCTCGGTGGTGCGACGCAGCACCAGCACGGGCTTGCCGAGAGCGGGGGCTTCCTCCTGCAGACCTCCCGAATCGGTGAGCAACAGGGTGCAGCCGCGCATGGCCGCCACCAGCCGGTCGTAGTCGAGAGGTTCGGTGAGGAAGGCTCGTGGATGGGCCCCGAGCAGGGCCTGGAGAGGCTCCCGCACGGTGGGATTGCGGTGCAATGGCAGCAGCAGGGCGGTGTCGGGGAAACGTTCCAGCACATCCAGAAATCCCCTGCCGATGTGGAGGAGCCGCTCCCCCCAGTTCTCGCGACGGTGCACGGTGGCCAGAAGCACGCGCTGGGCCTGCCAGTCCAGGCCTGGCAGGTCCCAGGCCGGGGCGGTGCGTGCCATGAGCAGCAGGGCATCGATCACCGTGTTGCCGGTGGTGAGGATCTCGCCCAACACACCCGAAGCCCTCAGATTCGCCGCCGACTGCGCCGTAGGGGCGAAGTGCAGGCGCCCCAGCTGGGAGATCAGGCGGCGGTTGGCCTCCTCCGGGAAGGGGTCGAGCAGGTTGTCGGTGCGCAGGCCCGCCTCGACGTGACCGACGGGGATCTGCTCGTAGAAAGCGGCCAGGGCGCTGGCGAAGGCGGTGGTGGTGTCCCCCTGCACCAGGACAAGATCGGGGCGATGGGCCTCGAACTCCTCACGCAGCCCCTGCAGGGCCGCACAGGTGACGTGGGTGAGGGTCTGCTTCGGCGCCATCAGGGCCAGGTCATGGTCGGCGGAGAGACCGAAAAGACGCATCACCTGGGTGACCATCTCCCGGTGCTGGCCCGTGAGCACCACGCGGGTACGGAATTCAGGAGCCCGCTGGAACGCCAGAATGACCGGAGCCAGCTTGATGGCCTCCGGGCGCGTGCCCAGGACGATGGTGACCAGAGGCGGTGAGGACACGGGCTGGAGCGAAGGCCTTCAATCCTACGGAGGCTGGGTTCCTCTCTCCAGGACCCCGGGGCCGATGGCACAGGAAGGGAGTCGACACCAGCGAATTCACACCTAGGATTCGGCCCTGACGATTGAACCCTCCAACAGGAACATCCACCCGTTTTGCAGAGTTCTTCCCTTCCACCGGCACCACCACCGCCCCCACCGGCGGCCGTCGACACGGGGTCGCCGCTCCTCGTCGAAGAGCCGCCTCCGATGTCCTTCAGCGGCTGCACCCCGCCGAGACTGGAGGACATCGTGCGCGTCGCCTTCGAACGGAACTTCTCCGACATCCACCTCGGCGTCGGCGAAGAACCTCGTTTCCGCAGCAGGGGTGACATGGTGCCGGCCGGGTTACCCGTGACCGACCGGGCCACCTTCCACAACTGGCTGGAGGAGGTCATGGAACCCGACGAGATCGATCTCTTCACCCAGACCAAGGAGCACGACGGCTCCTACGCCTTCGGCTTCGTGCGGATCAGGATCAACGTGCTGGAATCCCTCCTGGGCCCGGCGATGGTGCTGCGGCTGATCCCCCAGACCATTCCCAGCATTGATGATCTGAAGCTCCCCCAGGTGCTCAAGGAGCTGGCCCAGCGGCCCAAGGGCATGCTCCTGGTCACGGGCCCGACGGGATCGGGCAAAAGCACCACGCTGGCGGCGGTGATCGACCACATCAACCGCACAATGAAACGCCACATCCTCACCATCGAGGACCCGGTGGAATTCGTGCACAAGAGCCGCCAGTCCCTGATCCGTCAGAGGGAACTCGGCACCCATACCCAGTACTTCAAGAATGCGCTGCGGGCGGCACTGCGGGAGGACCCCGATGTGATTCTGGTGGGGGAGATCCGCGACCAGGAAACCCTCACCATCGCCATCGAAGCCTCCCAGACAGGCCACCTCCTGCTTGGCACCCTGCACACCAATTCAGCCGTTCAGACCGTTGAGAGGATGCTGGGGATGTACCCTCCCCAGGAACAGGAAGGAGTGCGGCGGGCCGTCGCCGATGCCCTCGTGGGGGTGATCTCCCAGGGCCTCATCAAGACGATCGACGGCAAAAGGGCGTCGTATCACGACGTGTTCGTCAACACTGATGCCTGCCGGGACTACATCATGAAAGCCAATCTCGATGAGATCGAAGCGATCATGGGGCGCAGTGCCTTCGACGGCATGATCACCTCGAATCAATATCTGGCACGCCTGGTCGAAGAGGGCAGGGTTCATGCCGACGAGGCGATCGCCGTCAGCCTCAAACCCAGTGAGCTGTCCCAGACCCTACGGGGCCGGACATGATCGGACAGGGCCTCAGCCGCCTGCCAGGCGCACCACCAGGAGAACGCTGAGGCCGACGGACAACCCCAGCATGGCCAGTCGTCCGTTCCAGATCTCGGCCTGAGGGGTGAATCCGCGGCGCCAGGCATTCAGCTCCTGCTGGGACACGGGCTCACCGTCAACCATGGGAGCGTCGGTCGGGTCGAGGGGCAGGGGTTTCGCAGGGGCCATGGGGCCTGACCAGCGGCGACCTCCCTACCATAGAGGCATCAAAACGGCGGTTGTGGCGCATAGAGTCTCCCCGCCTGCTCCAGAGGCAGCCGGGCCGCCACCCCCAGCGTGATCCCGCTGCGGTCTCCGGCCTCGAACCTCTCGACCGCCGCCAGACCCACCATGGCGGCATTGTCGGTGCAGAAGGCCAGCGGTGCCAGCCGCCATTCGAGCCCCTGGGCCGCCGCGGTGCGTTCCATGAGACGGCGCAGTCGCCGATTGGCGGCCACGCCTCCCACCAGCACCAGGGTCCCCAGGCCGGCCTCGGCGGCACAGCGGCAGCTGCGCTCCACCAGCACCTCCGCGACCACCTGCTCGAAGCTGGCCGCCAGGTCGGCCACTGGCAGCTCCCCACCCTCCCGGGTCAGCGTCTGGACCTGGCGGAGCACCGCCGTCTTGAGGCCACTGAAACTGAAGTCATAGGGATGGAAGCCACCCTGGGGCAGGGACACCCTTCCTTTGGGAAAGCGGAAGCGGTGGGGATCGCCGGCGGCGGCCACGGCTTCGATCGCCGGCCCGCCCGGGTACCCCAGACCGAGCAGCCGAGCCACCTTGTCGAAGCACTCCCCGGCAGCGTCATCGCGGCTGCGGCCCAGACGGGCGTAGATCCCCGGAGCATCGACCCGGATCAGTTCGGTGTGACCGCCGCTGACCAGCAGCACCAGGTAGGGCCCCTCCGGCAGGGCTTCACCCAGGTGCACCGAGCAGAGATGACCCTCCAGGTGATGCACCCCCAGGAACGGTTTGGCGTGGAGCCGCGCCAGGGTGCGCCCTGTCACCGATCCCACCAGAAGAGCCCCGGCCAGCCCGGGGGCAACCGTGGCGGCAATGGCGTCCAGGTCGGCCATGGCCAGCCCGCTGTCCTCCAGCACCCTGGAGATCAGCCCCGGCAGGGCCTCCACGTGGCGCCGGGAGGCGATCTCGGGAACCACACCGCCCCAGCGGGCATGCTCCTCCATCTGAGAGGCCACCGCACCGGCCAGCACCCGCCGACCGGAGACGATCGCCGCCGCCGACTCGTCACAACTTGTTTCGAGGGCCAGAACCTTGCTCATCCGCCCCGCTGAGCTCCCCTACTGTCCGCACGAGCCATCCTGCCCCGCGGCAGTTCACCCGCGGCCCCTCTCCATGCGCCGTCTCCTCTCCAGCCGTCCCTTCGCCAGCAGGCTCTTCGCCCTGCTTGCCTCCGTCTTCCTGTTCTTCGGCTTCGCCCCCTCGGCCCAGGCCGAGATCGGCGGACTGACCCCCTGCAGCGAAACTCCCCGCTTCCAGCAGCGGGCCGCCGGAGCCAGCACGGATCAGGCCAAGGCCCGCTTCGCGTACTACGGGAAGGCCCTGTGTGGCACCGATGGCCTGCCCCACCTGATCACCGACGGCCGCTGGAGCCACGCCGGTGACTTCACGATCCCGGGCCTGCTCTTCCTGTACATCGCCGGCACGATCGGCTGGGCCGGCCGTGGCTACCTGATGGCCATCCGCGGCAGCAAGGACGCCACCATGCGCGAGATCCAGATCGATCTGCCCCTGGCGTTCAAAACCACCCTTGCCGCCGCGGTCTGGCCCCTGGCAGCCCTGAAGGAGTTCACCAGCGGAGCCATGGTGGAATCCGACTCCAAAGTGACCGTTTCCCCCCGCTGATTCCTGGAACCATGAAGAAATTCCTCACCACCGCCCCCGTCGTGGCCGCTATCTGGTTCACCCTCACGGCAGGCATCACGATCGAGGTCTTCCGCTTCTTCCCCGATCTGATCATCCACCCTCTCTGAAGCCCATGGCGGTTGAATCCGCCCAGGTTCCCTCCCAGCCCCGAAGGCGACCCTCAGGGTCGCCTTTTTCATGGCCCCTCGAACCCCAGCAACCGCTCCAGCTCGCGGACCGCCGCCTCCAGATCCGCGTTCACCAGCACCGCATCGAACTCGGCCTCGGCCTCCAGCTCCACCCGGGCCCGCTCCAGGCGCTGGCGGATGGCCTCCTCGCCATCGGTCCCGCGGCCACGGATGCGGCGCTCCAGTTCCGCGAAGGAGGGCGGCTTGATCAGCAGCTGGAAGGCCGCCGGGAAGGTGCGCCGCACCTGCCGGGCGCCCTCCAGCTCGATCTCCAGCAGCACAGGCCGCCCCTTCGCCAGATGCGCCTCCACCGGCCCCCGGGGGGTGCCATAGAGGTGGCCGGCGAAGGCGGCCCATTCCAGGAACCCCCCCTTGGCCACCTGGCGCTCGAAGTCGGCGCGGGAGAGGAAGAGATAATGCCGCCCCTCGATCTCCCCGGGGCGGGGCTCCCGGGTGGTGGCCGACACCGAAAGCCAGAGGCCTGGATGGCGGGCCAGCAGACGGGCCACCAGGGTCCCCTTGCCCACCCCGCTGGGGCCGGTGATGACCGTGAGCCTGCCTGGGAGAGGGGAAGGTGCCATGGATCACGGACGCTGGGGCGCACAGTAGGGGTGGACCGAACCGGAGGCGATGGCCCCCTCCCTGCCCATCCAGGCCATGGATGTGACCAGCCTGCGCGCCGTGCTGGCGGAGATGCGCGCCGTCCTGCTGCCCAGCCGTTTCGAGAAGGCGCAGCAGCCCGATGCCCACCGGTTGCAGCTGGGCCTGCGCAGCCTCCAGGGCAGCCACTGGCTGGAGCTGAGCTGGCTGGCGGAGGCCCCCCGGCTCCTGGCCATCGAGCCCCCACCCCGCCAGGGGGACGGCAGCACTCTGGCCCAGCAGCTGCAGCACGGCCTGCGGGGACTGGCCCTGGTCAGCATCGACCAGCAGGGCTGGGAGCGGGTGGTGGAGCTCGGCTTCGCCCGCCGTCCCGGGGATCCGCTCCAGCGCCAGGTGGTGCTTGAAACGATGGGACGCCACAGCAACCTCTTCCTGCTCGACGGGGAGCGGCGGGTGATCACCCTGGCCCGCCAGGTGCGTCAGGACCGTTCCCGGCTCCGGCCGATCGTCACCGGTGATGCCTACGTCCCGCCGCCGCCGATGGCGGGGGAACCCCCCCGGGCGGCGGAGGCGTTCGCCTCCTGGCAGCGGCGCCTGGCCCTGGTGCCCCAGACGGTCGGCCAGGCCCTGATGGGGGCCTACCAGGGCATCAGCCCGGCCCTGGCCCGCCAGCTGGCGGAGGAGTGGCTGGCGTTGCCGGTGGGGTCGTTGCAGGCGGAGGATTGGGAGCGCCTGTGGCAGCGCTGGTGCCGCTGGCTGCAAGCGGTGAAGCAGGAGCGGTTCCAGCTGGGCTGGGGCGGTCCCAGCGACTACCGCTGCTGGGCAGAGGAGGACGGCGGGCCGGCCCCAGCTCCCGATCCCTTGCCGATCAACCGGGGGCTGGCCGCCTACTACGAGGAGCGGCTGGGACGCCGCGCCCTGGAGCAGCGGCGGACGCATCTCCGCCAGCAGCTGCTCCACGCCCTGGCCCGGGAGCGCCGCCGGGTCGACCAGCAGCAGGCCCTGCTGGCGGCGGTGCCCGACAGCGAGGGGATGCAGAACAAGGCCGATGCGCTGCTGAGCCTGCCGGCACCCTCCCGGGAGGAGGTGGATGAAGCCCAGCGGCTCTACCGCAAGGCCCGCAGGCTGCGCCGCTCCGTGGCGGCCATCACGCCGCGGCTGGAGCGGCATCAGCAGCGGCTGGCGGGGATCGAAGCCAGCCTCACCTTCCTGGAGCAGGCGGAGGAAGACAGCCAGGTGGCCGCCGTGGAGGAGGACCTGCCGAACCTGCTTGCCGCCAGGGAAGAGCAGGGTGGAGGACCCTCCAGACGCGACCGACGGGGAGCCGCCGTTGGCGTACCGACCCCCCTGGAGCTGCGCAGCGGCAGTGGCCTGCGGCTGCAGGTGGGCCGCAACCACCGCCAGAACGAATGGATCAGCCTGCAGCAGGCCCGCCGCGGCGATCTCTGGTTCCATGCCCAGGAGTGCCCGGGCAGCCACGTGGTGCTCAAGGGCTCGGAGGGCACCCCCACGGAGGAGGACCTTCGCGAGGCGGCCGATCTGGCGGCCCACTTCAGCCGGGGACGGGCCAATGGCCGGGTACCGGTGGTGATGGTGCCGATCGGGGATCTGCAGCGGATCGCCGGGGCCGGCCCCGGCACGGTGCGCCATCGCGGCGGAGAGGTGCTGTGGGCGGTGCCCGAGCGGGCCGCGGAACGGCTGGCCGTGCCCCCTAGGCTGCCGGGGACGGAACGGCCATGAGCGACATCATCCCCGAGGACGATTTCCCCGGCGAGGTGCAGATGAGCCTGGTGGAGCACCTCGAGGAGCTCCGCCGGCGTGTGCTGCGCAGCCTGCTGGCGGTGGTGATCGGCGCCGCCGCCTGCCTTGCCGCGGTGCGGCCGCTGGTGCGGCTGCTGGAGGTGCCTGCGCAGGGCATCCGCTTCCTGCAGCTGGCCCCGGGGGAATTCCTGTTCGTATCTCTGAAGGTGGCGGGCTACGCGGGCCTCACCCTGGCCCTGCCCTACGTGATCTACGAAACCCTGGCCTTCGTGCTGCCGGGGCTGAGCCGGCGGGAACGGCGGCTGGTGGCGCCCGCCGTCGCCGGCTCCACGGTGCTCTTCGCGGCGGGGCTGGCCTTCGCCTGGTGGGCTCTGGTGCCGGCCGCCCTTCGCTTCCTGGTGTCCTACGGCGCCGACGTGGTGGAACCGATCTGGTCGATCGAGCGCTATCTCGACTTCGTTCTGCTGCTGATGGTGGCCACCGCCCTGGCCTTCCAGCTACCGGTCCTGCAGCTGCTTCTCGGGGCCCTGGGGCTGATCGACTGGCGGTCCATGCTGGGGGCCTGGCGCTGGGTGGTGCTGGTGGCAGCCCTGGCCGGCGCCGTGCTGACCCCTTCCACCGATCCGATCACCATGCTGCTGCTCACCGGGGCGATCACGGCGCTCTACCTGGTGGGAGTGGCTCTGGTGGCCCTGGCGGAGAGTGTGCGGCCCTCGCCATCTCCCTCCACCTGAACCGTGCGGCGGCCCCAGTCCCGCAGCCTCAGAGCATGAACTCGCTGGCCCGCCCCTGCGGCAGCTCCAGGGGCAGGGAGAGGGCCTTGCCCAGTCGGGGCCTGTCGGTGGTGGTCTGGAGCCAGTGACGCACCTGGGCGGCCACCCCCAGGCCATTGAGCGAGCCCACCAGCTCCTCCAGGTGCTCCTCGTAGGCCTGGGGGGTGAGCGGAAAGGACTGCTGTTCCAGGTAGCCCCACATCACGTGGAGATAGAGGCGGCCGCGGCGCTGCACCAGCTGCAGGTCGTAGGAGGCCTGCCAGCGGGCGCGCAGGAGATCCAGCAGTTCCTCACGCCGAAGCGGCTCAGGCGAGGTCATGGCGGAAGGCGCACTCCACAACAGCATGTTGCAGCCCACGGCGGGGGATGGGGCAGGGACCCGGGCCGGGAAGGGCAAGGTTCATAATGGGCGCCACGTCGATCGGACCCACCGAGCCGTTCCCTATGACCCAGATCCCTGCGGCCTCCCCGAACGGTGGTGCACCCGGTGACGTGCCCGGCATGGGCCGCCGACAGTTCATGAATCTGCTCACCTTCGGCTCCGTCACGGGCGTGGCCCTCGGTGCCCTTTATCCGGTGGTCCGGTACTTCATTCCTCCCAGGGCCGCAGGAAGCGGTGGCGGCGTCACCGCCAAGGACGAGCTGGGCAACAACGTCACCGCCTCCGGCTGGCTCGCCACCCACAAGGAAGGCGACCGCAGCCTGGTGCAGGGTCTCAAGGGTGACCCCACCTATCTTCTGGTGGAGGGCGGCGACGCCATCGGCGACTACGGCATCAATGCCATCTGCACCCACCTGGGCTGCGTGGTGCCCTGGAACAGCGGCGCCAACAAGTTCATCTGCCCCTGCCACGGCAGCCAGTACGACGCCACCGGCAAGGTGGTCCGCGGCCCGGCGCCCCTCTCCCTGGCCCTGGCCCACGTCAGCGTCGAGAACGACAACGTGTTCCTGAGCCAGTGGACCGAAACCGACTTCCGCACCGGCGAAAAGGCCTGGTGGGCCTGATCGGCGCCTGATTCACCCGACCCGCTTCCTCTCCCGACGCCCGCCACCGCCACCCCCATGCGCCGCATTCTCTCCCCTCTCCTCGGCAGCCTCCTGACCCTCAGCCTCTCGATGGGCGTGCTGCTCCTGGGGGCCGGCCCCAGCTGGGCCTACCCCTTCTGGGCCCAGCAGAATTACGCCTCGCCGCGGGAAGCCACCGGCAAGATCGTCTGCGCCAACTGCCACCTGGCCAAGAAGGCCACCCGGGTGGAGGTGCCGCAGGCCGTCTTCCCCGATACGGTCTTCAAGGCGGTGGTGGAAATTCCCTACGACACCTCCGTGCAGCAGGTGTCCGGCAACGGCAGCGCCGCCGGCCTCAACGTGGGAGCTGTGGTGATGCTCCCCGATGGATTCACCCTGGCTCCCCAGGATCGCCTCAGCGAGGAACTCAAGGAAGAGACCTCCGGCATCTACTACACCCAGTACAGCGACGACCAGCCCAACATTCTTCTGGTGGGTCCCCTGCCCGGTGACCAGCACCAGGAGATCGTGTTCCCGATCCTCTCCCCCGATCCCGCCACCGACAGCGCGATCCACTTCGGCAAGTACCAGGTGCATGTGGGCGGCAACCGGGGCCGCGGCCAGGTGACCCCCGAAGGCGAGAAAACCAACAACGCCGTCTACACCGCCCCAGCCGGCGGCACCGTGAGTGCCATCACCGCCGGTGAGGATGGCGCCACCGTCGTCGAGATCACGGGCGAGTCCGGCAGTGTCAGTGAGACCATCCCCGCCGGACCCACCCTCTTGGTGGCGGTCGGTGATTCAGTGGAGGCCGGCGCCCCCATCACCAACGATCCCAACGTGGGTGGCTTCGGTCAGATCGACGCCGAGGTGGTGCTCCAGAACCCCGTGCGCATCTACGGACTGCTGGCCTTCTTCGCCGCCGTGGCCCTGGCCCAGATCATGCTGGTGCTCAAGAAGCGCCAGGTGGAGAAGGTGCAGGCGGCGGAGGGCTTCTGAGCGCCATCTTCGGCCTGTTCACATCCCCGGGGCCCCTGGTCTTCCAGCTGGGCCCCCTTTCCGTTCGCTGGTACGGCCTGCTGATCGCCCTGGCGGTGCTCCTCGGCCTGATCCTCGCCACCCGTCTCGGACGCCTCAGGGGCATCGATCCATCCCTGATCGCCGACCTGCTGCCGCTCCTCGTGCTGGGGGCCGTGGTGGGAGCCCGGATCTATTACGTGGCCCTGGAGTGGCGTCAGTACCAGGACGACTGGCGCGGCATGTTCGCCATCTGGCGTGGGGGGATCGCCATCCACGGCGCCCTGATCGGGGGCACCCTGGTCACCGTTCTCTTCTGCCGCTGGCGCCGTCAGCCCTTCTGGCCCCTGCTCGATGTGCTCGTTCCCGCCGTGGCCCTGGGCCAGGCCATCGGCCGCTGGGGCAATTTCTTCAATTCCGAGGCCTTCGGTCTGCCCACCAACCTGCCCTGGGCCCTCACCATCCCCATGGCCAACCGGCCGGCCCCCTTCATCGACCAGGCCTCCTTCCATCCCACGTTTCTCTACGAGTCCCTCTGGAACCTGGGGGTCTGCGCCCTGCTGCTGGTGTTGTTCCGCCTGGGCAGTCAGGGCCGCCTGAGGCTGCCGGCCGGGGCCCTGAGCTGCGTCTACCTGATGGCCTACAGCGCTGGGCGCTTCTGGATCGAAGGGCTGCGGCTCGACCCCCTCTGCCTGTTCTCCCAGCCCCCCTTCTGCGAAGGCGGGTTGCGCATGGCCCAGCTGATGAGCCTGCTGCTCATCGGTCTGGGGGGGGCTGGGCTGCTCTGGCTTTACCGCTTCGGGCGTTCCCTGCCCGACCCAGCCGGCGTGACCCCATGACAGCCACCGTTCAGATCGTGGGTGCGGGCCCCGGGGCGCCCGACCTCCTCACCCTGCGCGCCGCCCGGGCCATCGAAGCGGCCGAGGTGCTCGTCTGGACCGATTCCCTGGTGAGTCCCCAGATCGCCTCCCTGGCCCCGGCGGGGTGCGAAACGGTCCGCACCAGCACCCTCACCCTCGAGCAGGTGATGGCGGTGGTGCTGGAGCGGGCCGCAGCGGGCCGGCGGGTGGTCCGCCTCCATGACGGCGATCCCTGTCTCTATGGCGCCCTGCAGGAGCAGATCTGCCGGCTGGCCGACGCCGGCCTGGGGGTCGAAGTGGTCCCGGGCCTGAGCGCCTACCAGGCCACCGCCGCCGCCCTGGGGGCGGAACTGACGATTCCCGGTCGGGTGCAGACGATCGTGCTGAGCCGGGCGGGCGGCCGCACCGGGATGCCGGAGCGCGAATCCCTGGCCCGTCTCGCTGCCCTGCAGGCCTCCCTGTGTCTCTACCTGAGTGCCCGGCACGTGGAGGAGGTGCAGGCGGAACTGCTGCAGCACTACCCCGCCGACACGCCGGTGGCGATCGGTCACCGGGTGAGCTGGCCCGACCAGTGGCTGAAGGTGGTGCCGCTGGAGACCATGGCCAGGGTCAGCCGGGAGCAGAACCTGATCCGCACCACCCTCTACGTGGTGAGCCCTGCCCTGCGGCCGGCCGAAGGGGCCCGTTCCCTGCTCTACTCGGCGAGCCACCACCACCTGTTCCGCGGCGGAGCCACGTGACTCCCCTGCCGCCCCCCCGCCTGCGCCACCTGCGTGGCTGGGTGGGGGATCCCCAGGCCGATGACTGGCTGGAGCAACTGCTGCGGGACGTGCCCTGGAAACAGGAGCACATCAGGGTGTATGGCCGCCGCCATGCCATGCCCCGGCTCACCTGCTGGATGGCCGATCCCGGCGCTGGCTATCGCTACTCCGGTCTGGAGAACGTCATCGAGCCCTGGACGCCCCTGGCCGATGCGATCCGCCGCCGCATCGGAGCGACAGCCGGCCGGCCGTTCAATTCCCTGCTGCTCAACCTCTACCGCGATGGCCGCGATGCCATGGGCTGGCATGCCGACGACGAACCCGAGCTCGATCCGGAGGCCCCCATCGCCTCCCTCAGCCTGGGGGCCAGGCGCACCCTCCGCTTCCGGCCCCGCCAGCGGGACGCGGCCCCCACCCTGGCGGTGGAGCTCGGCCACGGGGATCTGCTGTTCATGGAACCACCCACCCAGCGGCACTGGCAGCACGGCCTGCCCCGGCGGCTGAAGGTGGCGGCCCCGCGCCTGAACCTCACCTTCCGGGTGGTGCGGCCGCGGGGCTGATGTGGTGCGTGGTCGTGCCGCCCCGGGGGGCGGCCGCTGGGGCTGTCGGAGCCAGGGCTGGATAGCGACAATGGGGACGTACCTCTGAGCGGAGTTCCGAGGACGATGGTCAGGTTCCGCAGCACGCGACGGCGACGAATCCTCCTGGTGCTGCTCGGCGTCACCCTGCTGGGCAGCAGCTGCCGGTCCACCGGCGTCAGCGAGGCCGGCCGGGAGCGCTGCCGGCAGCGAAGCGCCGCAGCGGGCAATCCGGTCACGGCGGCCCTGACCTACGTGCGCTGCCTGCCATCGACGGATCGCAGCCTGGCGATCGAAAGCGCGGCCTCAAGGGAGGCAGCGGCCCGCCGGGCAGCCCTGGAGGCCTGCCGCAGCCGCCGGCAGAAAATCACCACCCTGATGGCCTCTCTGCGGGAGGCGGAACAGGAGCTGGCCGCGGCCAGGAGCACTCCGTTCCGGCCCAGCGTGGCCCCACCGGAGCCCCTGGACGACCGCAGGGAATCCCGCTACCGCCTGGAGGACCAGCAGCTCGACCGGGAACGCTACGAGGCGGCCCTCGACGCCTGGGAGCAGCGCGTGGCCGGTCAGAAGGTCCGCTGGCAAAAGGATCGGGTCCAGCGGATCGCGCGTGCCCAGGAACGGCTGGACAAGGATTTCCTGGCCCTCCAGACCCTCCAGCCCGACCTGTTCAACGGTCCCGGCAGCATCGAATTCGATCCGACGGTGGCCCGTCGGGTGGCGGCAGGCTGCGACAGCACCGGCTAACCGATCACCTCCACGTCGATCACATCCTCCTCTGTCCAGGCCGCCGGCACCCGACGGCCCAGTTCCCGTGCCGCAAAGGCCCCAAGCCTGCGGGTCATCGCGTAGTCGATCCCGCCACCAACCAGGCCCCCCAGCAGGGGGACGGCCCGGTGCAGCCTCACGAGGCCCCTGTCACCGAAGCGGCTCACCAGCCGGAATCCCACCGCTCTGTTGATCGCCTCCAGCGCACCGGCGGGCAGGCGCCGCAACTGGGCCTGGGCGAACTGCTGGCTGGCCTTCACACCGATCTGCTTGAGCACCTCCCCCGCCTCTTCACCGATCAGGGTGAGCAGGATCTGGGTGCGCACCGCCTCATGGGCCAGATCGAAACCGTAGAGCGCCGCGATGGCCGCCACCAGGCGGGTCTGGATCACCCACGTGGCCGTGACCGCGGCAGGCAGCTGCAACGGCAGCAGGGCGAATCCCCCCAGACCGGTGAGAAATCCGGTGCCCCCATTCCAGCGGGCCTGGTCCTCGATCATCTCCTGCACTGCGCGCTCCAGTCCCACCTGGGCGATGCGGGGCCCGTAGTCCCCGGCCACCTCCGCCGCCGAACGCAGCCGGAGGGGCGCTCCCCCAGGCAGGGGACTGGGCAGGGGGGCTCCCTCGACGCCCCAGAGGACCAGGCTGCGCACCAGCTCTTCCACCCGCAGCTGGGATCGGGGCGCAGAGGCCAAGGCGGGCTACCAGAGGAACCATTCCAACCTAAGGGGGGCAGGAGCGGCGCCACAGGTTGAAGGCGGAGGAGTCGGGTGAGGCGTGCCATCGGGGAACGGGTCACGACCGAAAGGAGAAGGGCCCCTTCCACCGCGAATGTCGGAATCCGGGGAGATGTTCCTCAGGCTTTTCTGGGCCGGTTGCCGATCCCGCTGACTGGCCTTCATCCCGCCGAAGCTCCTGAATCGGAAGGGATTTGACAGTGAGATCGGCGACGGTGTAGGAGGGTGCAGGCCGTCAGGCCTGGTCAAAATCCAACCGGCGAAGGGAACCATCACTTTCCCGCTGCTGCGGTGGGCCGAAACCATCCGATGGGCGATTAGCACAGCGGTAGCGCACTTCCTTCACACGGAAGGGGTCACTGGTTCGAATCCAGTATCGCCCATGGTTTCAGTCTTCCTGAATCAGACCATCCCCATGGTCGGGTCGATCCCTCGGCTTGGATGAATGGTCGGCTTCAGGTCGGCTCGCCATACTGCAAAGAACGCTGCACGCCCGGAGTCAACGCCCTTGCCAGAGTCCCCTGCCGCAACCATGGCCGCAGAGGACGGCGGCTCTCAGATCCCTGAACTTGTCCAATTGGGGGAACGGCTCAGCAGGGCCCGCCGGGAGCAGGGTCTGAGCCTGGAGGACCTGGCAGGGCGGCTGCGGCTGGGCACCGAACAGTTGATGGCCCTGGAGGCGGGTGACCACACCCACCTGCCGGAAACGGTGTTCGTGGTGGCCCAGGCCAAGCGGGTGGCCGAGGCCCTGCGCATCGACGTCAGCCAGCAGGTCAGCGACCTGCAGGACAGCGCCAGGCTGAGGAGAGGACGCCAACCGGCCCAGGTGCCGGCCCAGCGACGCACCCCGGCCACTCCGGCGAGCCCGACGGGTGCGGCCTCCAGCTCCCGCTCCAGGGCACCTCTCGTCTGGCTGCTGCTGCTGTTGCTCGGCGGCGGAGTCCTGGTGGTGGCCGCCCTGCAGGGAAGGCTCCCCTCCCTGCAGGCCTGGCGCCTGCCGACACCGTCCACCGCTCCCGAACCGGTGCCGCCGGCACCACCACCACCGGCTCCCGCCGCACCTGCGCCGGCCGAACCGGACCAGCTGCTGTTGCGGAGCGTCGAGCCCAGCTGGCTGGAGGTCCGCGATGCGGCTGGTGCCACCCTGTTTCGCGGCACCCTCACCGGGGAGCAACGTTTCCCCCTCGGCCAGGGCCTGAGGGTGCTGGCCGGCCGGCCGGACCTGGTGACTGCTTCCGTCGGAAGCCAGGAAGCCCGCCCCCTGGGACGGATCGATCAGGTGGATTGGCGCACCTTCAAGCCGACACCTGCCGCACCGTGAGCCTCAGGCCCGTGACCTCCAGCATCAGATCGGTGCAGGACCGCAGGCTCCATTCCTCCAGGCTCAGATCCACCGCAGGCTCCCCTGGAACGGACTGACTGGGCTTCAGGCTGATGGTGAACCCCCTGGGCTGATCGGCCTGGCCACCAGGGCTGCCGGCATCGGCGCTGACCGCGATCGCCGCGATGCCGGGCGCCGGCCGCCGGTCGAGGGCGGCGGCCATCCGCAGCAGCAGGGCCATGGTGAACACCGTGTGGCGGCGCTGCCGGTCCTCGATCAGCTGCCACGACTCATGGCGCTTCTTGGGCAGGCTGCGGCGGTGGTAGCGGGCGATCGCCGCCACCATCAGATGCTCGGCTTCGGAGTAGCCCAGCAACTCCCCGTGGCGGATCAGGTACCAGGTGTGCTTGTGATAGGCCGCGATGTTGACGTGCTTGCCGCAGGCATGGAGCTGGGCCGCCGCCCACAGCAGGTCGCGTCCTGGACCGTCGTCGTCGTGGAGCAGGCCGCGGGTCTGGTCGTAGAGGCTGAGGGCATGGCTGGCCACCCGCTCGGCGCGCGTCGTGTCCACCCCGTAGGTGCGCGCCAGGTGCTGCACCGTGCGGCGGCGGATCGTGCTCTGGAAGGTGAAGCGATCGACGAGCAGGCCGTTGCGCAGCATCCAGTCGACGATCAGACCCTCCCGCAGGGCCCGCTCGCAGACCACCATCTCCTTCACCTGGAGGATCTCCATGGTGGTCTGAAGAATCAGGGCACCGGGAACGATGATCTCGGCGCGGCGTTCGTTGATGGCCGTCAGGGCCCGGCGCTGTTCCGGCGTCATCGCCACCAGCTGCTCCACGATTTCGTCCAGGCGGGCCCGGCCCAGCCGGTAGCCGTCGAGCTTCAGGGGCGGGTTGGGATCCTGGGCCGACGCCAGGGCCGCCATGGCCATGGCCGTACCGCTGGTGGCCACCAGCACGGGTTTCTCCCCCGGCCGCAGAGCCCGTTTGAGCTCGGCGGCGGCCGGGTCGATCGCCCCCTGGATGTAGGCCTCCAGGAAGCGGCGGCGCTGCGGCGGCAGGGGATCCTCCTGGCAGAATTCCCGCTGCAGGCGCACCGCGCCGATGCGGGTGCTGGTGAGAGCCCGGGAATCACGGCCATCGGCCAGCACCAGCTCGGTGGAGCCGCCGCCGATGTCGCAGATGTAGTAAGGGGCATCACCGAAGGAGAGGCCCGAGAGAACCCCCAGATAGATCAGGCGGGCCTCCTCCGGTCCGCTCACCAGATCCACCGCCAGGCCGACCTGGTCCTGAAGTGCCTGCAGGAAGGAGCGGCCGTTCGGGGCCTCCCGCACCGCACTGGTGGCCGCGGTGACGATCTGCTCCACCCCATGGCTGGTGGCCAGGTCGCGGCAGTGGCGCAGGGTGAGGAAAGCGCGCTCGATCGCCTCGGGCGTCAGATCGCCTGTTTCCGGATCCCGCTCCCCCAGCCGGGTGGTGGACTTCTCCGCCACCACCACCGAGAAGCTGCCCAGGGCCGGGTCGATGGCCGCGATCAGCAGATGGATGGAGTTGGTGCCGATGTCGATGGCGGCCACCCGCCGTTCCGCGGTCTCGGCCGGCGGAGAAACCGAGTCCGCCGCGGATGTCGCCGGATCAGGAATCGGGGGCATGGAGAACGGCCCGGGGAGCGGCGGCGCCACTTTGCCACCGTCTGAAGGCGTGACGCCGCTGGTCTCGGCTGGTTGGATAGGGTGCCGCCATCCGACCGTCGCGAACGGTGAACGTCCCGATGGCACCCGGTCGTGCCCCGGCCTGGCTCGAACTGCTGCGCTGGCACAAACCCAGCGGCCGGCTGATCCTGCTGATCCCCGCAGGCTGGGCCCTCTGGCTCGGTCCGGCCGTGCCGCCTCCAGCGCCGCTGGTGGGCTGGATCGTGCTGGGCGGACTGGCGGTGAGTGGAGCCGGCTGTGTCGCCAACGACCTCTGGGACCGGCGCATTGATCCCCTGGTGCAACGCACCCGCCAGCGGCCCCTTGCCGCCGGCCGGATCGGAGTGGGCACCGCGGTGGCGCTTCTGCTGCTCTGCCTGGTGGTGGCGCTGGCGGCGCTGCTGGCCCTGCCGGCCGCGAGCCGGGTCCTCTGCGTGGTGCTGGCCCTGGCAACGCTGCCGCTGGTGTTGCTGTATCCCTCCGCCAAGCGCTGGTTCCCCTACCCCCAGCTGGTGCTCGCCCTCTGTTGGGGCTTCGCCGTGCTGATCCCCTGGGCCGCCGCCCAGGGGGGCCTGGGGGGCGCCGAGGGGGGGTGGCCCCTGCTGCTCACCTGGCTGGCGACGGTCAGCTGGACCTTCGGATTCGACACCGTCTACGCCATGAGCGACCGGGACGACGACAGGCGCCTGGGCGTCCGCAGCAGCGCCCTCAGCCTGGGGGAGCGGGCCCCTCTGGTGGTGGCCCTCTGCTACGGGCTCACCTGCCTCGCCCTGGCCGTGGCCGTGGTGCTGCAGGGCCGTGGGGGTCTGCCGTTCTGGATCCCCTGGACGGCCGCCTCCCTGGCCATGCAGCAACAGGCCGCCCGGCTGGGTCGCCCCGATCTGCCCGGCAGCGCCTACGGCCGGCACTTCACGGTTCAGGTGCAACTCGGTGCCCTGCTCCTGCTGGCGGTGATCCTCTCCACCGCTTCCTGATCCGCCATGGCCGCCGGATCACCCTTCCCCCTCCAGCCCCCGCCCCTGCGCCAGGGGGATCGGGTGCGGCTGGTGGCCGCCAGCTCCGCCCTGGCCGACCTGGAACGGCTGGAGGCTGGGCTGGAGGTGCTCCACCACTGGGGCCTGCACCTCGACGACGACCCCCGTCGGTTGCAGGAGCGCCACTGGGGCTATCTCGCGGGCCGGGACGAGGAACGGGCCGGTGATCTGATGGCCGCCGGCGGCCCGGAGGCCCCAGCGGCGCTGCTGGCCTGCGTGCGCGGCGGCTGGGGATCGGCCCGGCTGCTGGAGCGTCCCCTGTCGGTGGCCGAAGGCTGGCTGCTCGGCTTCTCCGATGTCACCTCCCTGCTCTGGCACCGGCTGGCGACGGGACGGGGGGGCGCCATCCACGGCCCCCTGCTCACCACCCTGGCCAGCGAACCGGCCTGGAGCCGGGAGCGGCTGCGGGCCCTGCTGTTCGGTGATCCCCTGGAGGACCTGGAGGGAGAGGGCTGGGTGGGGGGCCAGGCCGAAGGGCCCCTGCTGGCCGCCAATCTCACCGTGGCCACCCACCTGCTGGGCACGCCCCATCTGCCGGATCTGGACGGGGCGATCCTGGTGCTCGAGGACGTGGGCGAAGCCCCCTACCGGATCGAGCGCATGCTCACCCACTGGCGCCTCTGCGGAGCCCTGCAGCGCCTGGGGGGCATCGGCTTCGGCAGCTTCGAAGGCTGCGAAGAACCGCAGCAGGAGGGGCACAGCGATGCGGAGCCCCCGGCGCCCAGGTTCCGCCTGGAGGAGGTGCTGCGGGAGCGCACGGCCGATCTCGGTATCCCCGTGCTGGCGGGGCTGCCGGTGGGCCATGGCCCCGGCAATGCCGCCCTGCCGCTGGGGGTGAGAGCCCGGCTGGATGGCGACCGGGGCAGGCTCAGCATCAGCCGGTGGGACTCCTAGCCAGGCGTGCCCCCCTCTGCGGGCGCATGGGTCCCGTCGTGGGCCCGCCAGTCGTCGCTGAGCTTCTCCTCGTCGATCACGGTCCGCCCGATCAACCGTCCCTCGACCAACAGCTGACTCACCCGCCAGCGGCGGCGCCCGTCCGTGCTGCAGCTGGAGATCTCATGCACCTCCGGAACGCCGGGTTGCCGGGGATGCATCACGATCAGGCTGCCGGCGGCGGGCGCCTCGCCGGGCAGATCCATTCGCCCAGCCCTGATAGCGGTCGCTGGCGAACCACACCCGGCCGGAATGGATCGCGCCATGGGCCTCGATGCGCCGCAGCGGCGCCTCCTCGGGGCCGTACAGGCTGCTCTGGTGGTAGTGCCAGCCGTCGCCCTCCCGGATACACGCGCAGCGTGATCGTGCAGGGGAACGTCTCCAGCAGCACGCCCCTCGGCGTCGTAGCGGCGGAAGGTGCCCCTGCCACAGCCCCTGCTGCCGCACCAGCACCGGCAGGTCGTCGTCCGCCACCGTCCAGGGTTCCTCCCCTTCGGCGGCCCGGTCGAAGAGCAACCAGCTGAAACCGTCGATCTCGCCCCGCACCGTCCCGTCCGCCTGCCGCACGCTGCGGTCCCGGTACCAGAGCTGGTCGGGGAGGAGGAGCATCTCGAACTCGGCGCAGACCTCGCCGTCCTGGGGGTGGCGGTAGCGACAGGCCCCGGGATCCATGCGGCCGCGGAAGCGATCCAGCTCCGGCTCGGCCACGAAGAACAGATCGCAGCCCGGATGGCGCTCGAAAGTCCTCCGGCCCCAGGGCCGCCACCCGGGCGGCCTCCAGGGGGGGCCGGTCGTAGGTGGGACCGCCCCGGAAGAACAGTTGCTCCGCCCGCACCTGGCCGCGTTGTGGATCCACCCGCAGCAGCACCACCCGCTGGCGGTGGGCCAGCTGCGGGGCGCTGGCCCGGAACTCCTGGAAGTAGAGCACCAGCGCACCCAGTTGCGGCGCGTCCAGCCGCTCCACCGTCATCCAGCGAGCTTCACGGGTGAGCTCCGGGGCCGCCGGTCCGCCCCGGGCCAGGGTGGCGACCACCTGGCGCCGGTTGTGGAACGTCCCCTGCCAGCGGTCGGCGATCGTTTCCAGCTGCAGGGCGTTGGAATCCATGGCGGTGTTCAGGCTCCCCGGGCCGCCAGCACCGCGCTGGCGACGGTGAGATCGAAGCGGGTGGTGAGCTTGATGTTCGAAGCCGGTGCCTCCAGCACCCGCACGGGCAGCCCCAGCCGTTCATAAAGGGCGGCGTCATCGGTGACACTCCAGCCCTCGCGCTCGGCCCGCCCATGGGCCTCCCGCAGCTGGGCCACCCCGAAGCCCTGGGGCGTCTGGGCCGCCCAGAGGCCACGGCGTTCGGGGGTAGCGGTGATCTGGCCGCGGGCGTCCACCTGCTTGATGGTGTCGGTGACGGGGGTGGCGGCGACGATGCCGGCCCCCTCGAGCATGGCCTGGGCCAGGGCGTCGGCACAACGCTGCAGCAGATCAGGCTCCACCAGGCAACGGGCGCCGTCGTGAATCAGCACCGCCTCCGCCTCGGCGGGCAGAGCCGCCAGACCCCGCCGCACCGACGCCTGGCGAGTGTCGCCGCCGACGATCCAGGCGACCGGCGCCGCCAGGGAACGGGGAGGCTTCGCCGCCGCCAGGATGGCGCCGATGGCCACCTCATCCTCCGGCCGGCCCATCACCCCGACCCAGGTGATCGCCCGGCAGGCAAGGACAGCGTCGAGGGTCCAGGCCAGGACGGGGCGACCGGCCAGGGGCAACAGCAGCTTGTTGGTGGCGGCTCCCATGCGGCGGCCACTGCCGGCGGCGGCGATCAGCAAATGCACAAGCGATGGCCCGACCGGGCGGAACCCTGGAGTCCCCTCCATACAATCAGGCCGCGAGGCCCGCCCAACCCAACGCCCGATGCGCGCACTGTTTCTGATCCCGGGCGATGGCGTCAGCCAACTGCAGGCCTTCCCCGCCGTGGCCGCAACCGCCGAGCAGCTCCATTTCCAGATGCAGGTGGCCTGTCCCCCCACCCTGATGGGCCTCTGGAAGCTGCTTCCGGCAGTGGAGAAGGTGATCCCCTTCAACTTCGGCGACGCCAGCCTGGCGGACTGGGCCAACCTGCTGGGATCGGTGCGGGAGCCTGATTTCCAGGCCTGCATCAACCTGGCCAGCGGCCGCCAGGTGGATCTGATGCTCTCGATGAGTCACATCCCCAACCGGGTGGCGACCGGCGGTTTCTCCGCCACCGAGAAGGTGCAGGTGCCCCTGGGCCTCTGGCCTGCCCAGTCCCTCGAGGCCTATCTGCGGCCGCTTGGGGTGAACCTGGATGCCGCCGCCTTTCGCCTCAGCCTGTCCCGCTCCGCCCTCGAGGAAGCCTCCGCCAGCCTGCCGCCCGGCGACGGACCCATGCTGCTGCTGGCCCCATCAGGAACCCCCGGCGACTGGCCGGCCGACTCCTGGCGGGAGCTCCCCGGTCGCATCGGCACCAGCCTGAGTGGTCTGCGCTCCCTCCAGGTGCCGCCGGCGCCCCCCGCCGGCCTGGCCGCCCGTGCCGCTCTGGTGGCCGTCAGCGATGTGGTGCTGGCCAGCGATCCGGCCACCATCGAACTGGCGCTCCTGAGCGGCACCCCGGTGGTGGCCCTGGGTCGCCGCAGCGACAGCCTTCCGATCCGCACCGGTGTACAAGGTCTGGGTGCCGACGGCCCGCTGCGTGACCTCCCCAGCCAAGACGTGCTCCAGGCCCTCGGCCTGGGCTGAGCAGCCCCGATGAGCCGCCTGTGGTTCACCCGCAGGAGCCGCCCCCCTTCCGCCCGGGCCCGCCGCCCCTGGCTCACTCCGCTGATCGCCCTGATCGTGGTGGTGAACGCCAGCGCCCTCGGCTACCGGCTCGCCGAGGGCTGGGACTGGGGGGATTGCTACTGGATGGTGGCGATCACGATCCCCACCATCGGCTACGGGGAGGTCCAGCCCCTGTCCGCGGCAGGGCGGATCATCACCGTGTTCTCCATCGCCGGAGGTCTCGTGGTGGTGCAGCTCACCATCCAGAACCTGGTGGGTCTCTCCGAAACCGGCTATTTCCGGCGCCTGCGGGAGCGCCGTTTCCGCAACTGGGTCCAAAGCATGAACAACCACGTGATTCTCTGCGGCTACGGCCGCATCGGCCAGGAGATCGCCGACCAGCTGCTTCGGGAAGGGGTTCCCCTGCTGGTGGTGGAGATGGACCCGGCCTGCCGGGAAGCAGCGGAGGAACGGGGTCTGCCGGTGCTGTTCGCCGACGCCACCCTGGATGAGACCCTGGTGGAAGCAGGCATCCTCCACTGCCGCAGCCTGGTGGCCGCCCTGACCAGCAACGCCGCCAATCTCTATGTGGTGCTGAGCGCCCGGGGGCTGGCCCCGCGCTGCCGGCTCATCGCCCGCTCCGACAGCGAGGAGGCGGGACGCAAGCTGCGCCTGGCCGGCGCCGACCAGGTGGTGAGTCCTTACGTGGCGGGCGGCCGGGTCATGGCCGCCACCGCCCTGCGGCCCCTGGCCGTCGACTTCATGGAGCTGCTCGCCGGCTCCGACTGCGAGGTGGAGGAATTTCAGCTCAGCGACGACAAGACGCGACTGAGCGATCTGGAAGGCCGCAGCCTCGCCGAGATGCAGTTCGGACGTCGCAGCGGCGCCCAGGTGCTGGCCATCCGCAACCCGGCCCCCGCCGTAATCAATCCCTACTCCTACAGGGGCACCACCTATGGCGTCCCCGAGGCCAAGCTGATCACCAACCCCGGCGGCGATGTGCGCCTGGGAGCGGGCCAGCTGCTGGTGGTGATGGGCAGCAAGGAACAGCTCAAGCGCTTCGCCGAGGTGCTGGGCCCGGCCCTGGAAAGTGCCGAGCCGATGGCCGAGTGAGGCCGGTGGGGGGCAAGGCATACGATCGCCTGACCTTGCGTCCGCCGCCATGTCCAGCGCCGCTCCCCTCTCGGGTCAGGTTGCCCTGGTCACCGGCGCCAGCCGGGGGATCGGCCGCGCCATCGCCGAGACCCTGGCGTCAGCCGGTGCGACGGTGGTGGTGAACTACTCCCGCTCCCCCGAGGCGGCGGCCGCCGTGGTGGAGACGATCGAGGCGGCCGGCGGCCGGGCCTGGAGCCATCAGGCGGATGTGGCCCTCGAAGACGAGGTGGAAGCGATGGTGAAAACGATTCTGGAGCGGGAAGGGCAGCTTGATGTGCTGGTCAACAACGCCGGCATCACCCGCGACGGACTGCTGATGCGCATGAAGACCGCCGACTGGCAGAGCGTGATCGACCTCAACCTCACCGGAACGTTCCTCTGCACCCGCGCCGTGAGCCGCAGCATGCTGAAGGCCCGCCGCGGCCGCATCATCAACATCACCTCGGTGGTGGCCCTGATGGGCAATCCGGGCCAGGCCAACTACAGCGCCGCCAAGGCCGGCGTGATCGGTCTGACCCGCAGCACCGCCGCCGAATTCGCCAGCCGGGGCCTCACGGTCAATGCGGTGGCGCCGGGGTTCATCGAGAGCGACATGACCCGTGATCTGGACAAGGAACCGATCCTGGCCGCCATTCCCCTCGGCCGCATGGGTCACCCCCAGGAGGTCGCCGGTGCGGTGCGCTTCCTGGCAGGGGACCCGGCAGCGGCCTACATCACCGGCCAGGTCCTGCAGGTGGATGGCGGCATGGTGATGCGCTGAGCAACGGCGGCGGGGCCTTGCTCAGGAGTCGGGAGCCAGGGGCTGGGCCAGGTCCTCCCGCAGCTTGCGGATCTGCTGCAACAGCCGCAGCCGGCGGCTGCGGGCCGTGAGGGTGAGGAACAGGCGGATCGGCACGTAGACCAGGGCCATCAGCAGGCCCAGGGCAGCGATCAGTAGAAACACCATGCCATCGGCCGCGCCACTGGGAGCGAGGGCGGAATCGGCGGCAGCGCTGTCGAGGGTCTGCTGCAGGAGGTCTTCCATGGATAGAAGGTACCCCCTCGGGAAAGGGGCTGCAGCCTTTCGGGGCAGGGCATTCGGCTTTCCCCACCGGCGGCGGGATGCTGCCGATGGGGTCGCTGTGGGACGCTTCCTTGCGGTGCCTTTGGAAACCCCGTCGATGGCCAAACTGATCCAGTTCGCCGATGCCTCCCGTGAGTCCCTCGAACGCGGCGTCAACGCCCTGGCCGATGCGGTGAAGGTCACCATCGGGCCGAAGGGTCGCAATGTGGTTCTGGAGAAGAAATTCGGAGCCCCCGACATCGTCAATGACGGTGTCACCATCGCCAAGGAGATCGAACTGGAGGATCCCTTCGAGAATCTGGGGGCCAAGCTGATCCAGCAGGTGGCCTCGAAAACCAAGGACACCGCCGGCGACGGCACCACCACAGCGGCGATCCTGGCCCAGTCGCTGGTGCACGAGGGCCTGCGCAATGTGGCCGCCGGAGCCAGCCCCGTCGCCCTCAGGCGCGGCATGGAGCAGGCCACCGCGAAGGTGGTGGCGGGCATCGCCTCCCGCTCCCGGGCCGTGGCGGGCGATGCCATCCGCCAGGTGGCCACGGTGAGCGCGGGCAACGACGAGGAAATCGGCCGCATGATCGCCCAGGCCGTCGAAATGGTGAGCGCCGACGGGGTGATCACGGTCGAGGAATCCAGATCCCTCGCCACCGAACTGGAGGTGACCGAAGGAATGGCCTTCGATCGGGGCTATTCCTCGCCCTACTTCGTCACCGATCAGGACCGGCGGGAGTGCGCCTTCGACAATCCCCTGCTGTTGATCACCGATCGCAAGATCAGTGCCGTGGCCGACCTGGTGCCGGTGCTGGAAGCCGTCTCCAAGAACGGCCGGCCGCTGGTGATCCTGGCCGAGGAAGTGGAGGGTGAGGCCCTGGCCACCCTGGTGGTCAACAAGACCCGGGGCGTACTCCAGGTGGCCGCTGTGCGGGCCCCCGGCTTCGGCGACCGCCGCAAGGCCATGCTCGAGGACATCGCCGTCCTCACCGGCGCGACGGTGATCAGCGAGGACCGGGCCATGACCCTGGAGAAAGCCACCATGGCCGATCTGGGCCATGCCCACAGGATCACGATCAGCAAGGACGAAACCACCATCGTGGCCGCCGATGATCAGCGGGCGGCGGTGGGTGAGCGCGTGGCGTCCATCAAGCGGGAGCTGGAGGCCACCGACTCCGACTACGACCGCGAGAAGCTCAACGAGCGGATTGCCAAGCTCGCCGGCGGTGTGGCGGTGATCAAGGTGGGAGCGCCCACCGAAACTGAACTGCGCAATCGCAAGCTGCGCATCGAGGACGCCCTCAATGCCACCCGGGCCGCCATCGACGAGGGCATCGTCGGTGGCGGTGGCAGCACCCTTCTCGAGCTCACCGATGAACTGGCAGAACTGGCCAGCCGTTGCGAGGGCGACGTGCGCACCGGCGTGGAGATCGTTCAACGGGCTCTGGCGGCACCGGCGCGCCAGATCGCCATCAACGCCGGTGCCAACGGCGACGTGGTGGTGCAGCAGATCCTGAGCCAGGGCAAGGGCTACAACGCCCTCACCGGGTCCTACGACGACCTGCTGGCCGTCGGCATCCTGGATGCGGCCAAGGTGGTGCGACTCGCCCTCCAGGATGCGGTCTCGATCGCCGCCCTGCTGATCACCACGGAGGCGGTGATCGCCGACAAACCCGAACCCCCCGCCCCTCCGGCTGGCGACGGCGGCATGGGCGGCATGGGCGGCATGGGTGGAATGGGCGGCATGGGCATGCCCGGGATGATGTGAGTTTCCCCGGGCCCCCGGTTCACCCCGCCAGGGCGTGGATGTAGGCGTTCACCTGCAGGTCCACACCGGTGATCGCCGTCCCCACCACCACGGCGTCGGCGCCCCTGGCCAGGGCCTGGGCGGCTTCCTGCTTCGAAGCGATTCCTCCTTCACAGATCAGCGCCACTGGTTCCGGCAATCCACGGCGGAGGGGGGCCAGCAGATTCCAGCCGGGTGGCCGGTCGTTGCTGGTGGATTCGGTGTAGCCGTAGAGGGTGGTGCCGACCCAGGCACATCCGAGGGAAGCCGCCCGCAGGCCGTTGGCCACGCTGTCCACATCCGCCATCAACGGTGCACCAAGGTCCCGATGGGCACGAATGACGAGCTCCTCCAGCCGCTGGCCCTCCGGCCGGGGACGATCAGTTGCGTCGATCGCCACGACATCGGCGCCAGCGGCCCATACGGCGCGGATCTCCTCCCAGCCGGGTGTGATGTAGACGGGGCTGTCCGGAAAGCTGCGCTTCCAGAGCCCCACGATCAGGGCGCCGGGGCACCGTCGCCGCACCGCACCGATGTGCTCCGGGCTCTCGAGCCGGACACCCACGGCACCCTGGCGCAGGCTGGCTTCCGCCATCGCCGCGATCACCG
Source organism: uncultured cyanobacterium (assembly GCA_963772735.1). Taxonomy (GTDB): domain Bacteria; phylum Cyanobacteriota; class Cyanobacteriia; order PCC-6307; family Cyanobiaceae; genus Cyanobium. Next base: position 44,054 of record CAVYYO010000020.1, read on the forward strand.
CCGGCTCGCGCATCGGTGAACCTTCCGGTGCCTGCACCGACACGATCAGGCGGCCCGCCAGCGCGGCACGGTCCGGCAGGGGACGGGAGGAAACCATCAGCAGAGGGAAGAGAGGATCAGCCGGCGCGCCCATGCTGAGCAGCGCCGGAGAGCCAGGAGCGCAGGTCGGCGAGAGTGAAGGGTGCCGGTGCAGGGTGGGTGCTCGCGGAAAGGGCGCCGAGCAGGGCCGGGGCCGACAGCGGAGAACCGTCGGAGGGCTCGGCAGGGCAGGGATCTTCTGTGGAAGGGGTCAGGGGGGAGGGAAGGCCAGCCGTTCCGAGCCCGTCGAAGCCATCCTCCACCGTCGTCCCGGCGGGGGACTCCGGCGCGGTCAGGGCCACGGAACTCTGCGGTGAGCACGGGGCCGTTGCCGAGGGGAGCGGGGCCGCACCATCCAGCTGCTGCTGCCGGCATTCATCACCGTTCCGGCCCTCCAGGGGAATCACACTGCTGGAGCGGCAATCCCCCAGCGAGCTGACCCCCCGCCGGTGGGCCCACCGGCGGGGGGTCAGCCGGGCAGTGGCGGCAGGGGCCCTGCGGTGGATGGCATCCAGCAGCTGGCTGACGGCGCCGGGCCGGGGGGAGGGCAGGAGCACGCGGGGAGCATCAGGAGAGCTTGCGATCCAGCATCGGGCGGATGAGCAGGAACAGACCTGCCGCCAGCGCCGCCAGGATGCCGAGACAGGCAAGGGAGTTGAGGGATCCGTAGGGGGCCACCAGCACCACGTCGGTGAGGTGGAAGGATCCCGCGTAGGCGGCGCGGATCGGTTCAATCGCGAAGGTAAGGGGATTCAGGGCCGCCAGCCAGCCCAGCCAGGGGGGCATGAAGGAGATCGGGGCCAGGGCGGTGCTGGCGAACAGCAGGGGGAGATTGGCCACGAAGATCACCGCGATCAGCTCGATGTGGCCCGGCAGGGCAAAGGCCAGCCCAAGGCTGAGGGCGGTGACGGCGAACACCAGCAGCAGCAGGGTGACCAGGACCAGCAGCAGCCCTGCCCCGCCGGGCCAGCCGTAGCCCAGCAGGGCGGCCGTGCCCATGATCGCCAGGCTCTGCACCAGGCTGAGGCTGGTGATGTAGAGCACGGAGGCGAAGACGATCGAGCTCCGCGAGCGCAACGGGGCCACCAGCAAGCGGTTGAGAAAGCCGAACTCCCGGTCGAACATCACCGGCAGACCGGCGTTGAGGGCGGCACTGAAGGCGGTGAACACGATCACCCCGGCCCCCAGGAAGCGCCCGTAGCTCATGCCGCCGGGGAGCAGCCCCTCGGGAGCCTTGGCGAACAGGGCACCGAACAGGACCAGCCAGATCAGGGGCTGGATCACGCCGGCCACCAGGGTGGAAGGACGACGCACCAGCTGGACGAACAGACGACGGGTGAGGGCCAGGGTCTCCTGGCCGATCTCAGCCAGGGCGGAAGGCTCCTCGTCGGCGGCGACGGGGGTCAGGGAAGGACTGGCACTGGTCATGGGAAAACGGTGGATCGGGTCATCGCATTGATTGCTTGCGCTCCTCCTTGAGGTCCCGGCGACCGGCCACGGAGAGTTCGGCATCGATCAGGGTGCGGCCCGTGGCCTGAAGGTAGACATCATCCAGGCTGGGCCGGCTCTGGGCCAGGGCGAACACCGGCAGCTGGGCCTCGGCCAGCTGGTGTCTCAGGGTATCGACCACCCCGGCGTCCTCCACCACCAGGTTGAGGGAGTAGCCCTGGGCCCGGTTCACCACCACCTGGCGGACACCCCGGCAGGACTGGAGGAGGCTGCGCACCCGGGAAGCCTCCTGCTCATCGCTGAACTCGCGCACCCGCAGAGTGACCCGGTCGCCGCCGAGAGCCCCCTTGAGGGCCGCCGGGCTGCCCTCGGCGATCACCCGGCCGTTATCGATGATCGCCAGCCGGTCGGCCAGGGCATCCACCTCCTCGAGGTAATGGCTGCTGAGCAGAACGGTGGTGCCCTGATCCCGCAGCTGCCGCAACACCTGCCAGATGGCGGCACGACTCTCGATGTCGAGGCCCACCGTGGGCTCATCGAGCACCAGCACCCGGGGGCGGTGCAGCAGGCCGGCGGCCAGATCGAGACGCCGGCGCATGCCACCGGAGTAGCTGCCGCAGCGGCGATCGATCCAGTCGCCCATGCCCAGCAGTTCGATCAGTTCGGCGGTACGCGCCACCCGATCGCCGGCTGCCATGTGATACAGCGCCGCCTGCAGATGCAGCAGCTCCCGGCCGCTGAGAATCTTGTCGATGGCCACGTCCTGGGCGACGTAGCCCAGCAGGCGCCGGACGGCCCGGGGTTCGGCCAGGGCATCGACGCCGGCCACCCTGACCGAACCCCCATCGGGGGCCAGGAGGGTGCAGAGGATGCGCAGGGCCGTGGTCTTGCCGGCGCCGTTGGGGCCGAGGAAGCCATAGAGCGCCCCCGCCGGCACGCTCAGGCAGAGGTCGTCGAGGGCCTGGACCGGCTGGGCCTTGCGACCGCCGAAACGCTTGCTGAGGTGCTGAAGCTCGATCAAGCCGGGGTCAATCGCGAAGGACCGGAAGCGGCGCCAATCTAGGCAGCCCGGCCGGCAGGCAGACGCAACACGGTGGCCAGCAGTTCACCCGGGTCCACCGAAGTGGCCAGGGGTGTGCGGGCCAGCACCAGCAGCAGACAGATGCCGAACAGATAGAAGATCGACCAGCGGAACATGCTGCGGGCCCGGCGGGGATCGTGGGGGTCCTGGACCAGGCTGGCACTGAGCTGGAGCAGGCGGGCATTGAAGGGGAGCACCAGCAGGAGGTAGAACCAGCCACCGCTGGGCAGGGCGAACACTCCCACCAGGCTCAGGGCCGCCGTGAGCCAGCTGTACCGGCCGATGGCCCCCGCCGTGGCAGACAGACCCTTCACCACGGGCAGCATCGGGATGCCCACGGAGCGGTAGTCGTCGTGGAGGAGCAGGGCCAGCGCCCAGAAATGGGCGGGGGTCCAGACCATCACCAGGCCGAACAGCCACCAGCTGCTCCAGCCGAGGTGACCGGTGGCCGCCGCCGCGCCCACCAGGGGGGGGATGGCACCGGCGATGCCGCCGATGACGATGTTCTGGCTGGTGCGGGGCTTGAGCAGGGCCGTGTAGAGGAGCACATAGCTGCACAGGCCGAGCAGGGCCAGGGAGGCGGCGAGGGCATTGACCCCCAGCACCAGCACCAGCACCGACGCCACGGTGAGAGCCACCGCGAGGGCGAAGGCCTGGCGCTGGGCCAGCCGGCCCGATGGGAGGGCCCGGCGGCTGGTCCGCTGCATGCGGCCGTCCAGTTCCTCCTCCCAGAGACAGTTCAGGACTCCGGCGGCCGCCGAGGCCATCGCTCCTCCCACCAGGGTGAAGGCCATCCGCAGCGGATCGAGAGGCCAGGCGGCCGTGAGGGCCATGCCGCCGACGGTGGTGGCGAGCAGGAGAGGGATCAGCCGCGGTTTGGCCACCTCCAGCCAGGCAGGCAGCTTCACCGAGGGGCGGATGGCCGCGGGAGCAGGGGGAGGGGCAACGGCGACAGCCGTCACGACACTGGCGCTAACCATGGGCCACCTCAAGACGGTCGGGAACGGTAGGGGGCTGGAGCGAAAGGCCCCAGAGCCCTCCCAGCACGGCCACCAGGAGGGCGGCCGTGAGCTGGTGGGCGATGGTCACGGCGGGGACGGAGAGCTGGAGCCTGAGGGTCAGCACCCCGAGCAGCACCTGGAGAATCACCAGCGCCGCAGCGGCGAGGGAGAAGGCCCGACGGCGTCCCTGACCCCGGGGAAGGAACAGGGAACCAAAGGCCATGAGGAGCACAGCCAGGGCCGCTGGATAGGCCCCCTGGCGATGGAAGAGAAGCCAGCGGCAGCCCTCTCCGACCTGCAGACACAGATCGGCGGCCCAGCGGCTGGCCATGGCTCCGCCGAGCAGGCACTGGCTGCCGACGAGCACGGCCGCCACCGCGGGCAGGGGCTGCCACCAACGGGGCGTAGCCGGGTGAGGGCGGGGCGTAGCCGGGTGAGGGGTTGACAGGCGGGGATGGACGGTGGCCTCGAGGCCCTGGTGGGTGGCGCCCAGCAGCAGCACCAGGGCGAGGGCGGTGGCCAGATGCAGGGTGACGGTGGGAGCCGCGAGCTGGCTGAACACCGTGAGCGCTCCCAGGCCCCCCTGGACGGCCACCAGGGCCAGGGCCAGGCCGGCGCTCCATGGCAGCCAGGAGGGGAAGCGGGCGCGGAAGCGCAGGCTGAGGCCGAACAGGGCCAGCAGGGCCAGGCCGACCAGAAAGGCGTCAAGGCGATGGAACCACTCCAGAAAGACCTGGAGATTCATCTGTCGCCCGGGCAGCAGGACCCCGTAACAGAGGGGCCAGTCGGGGCAGGCCAGACCGGCTTCCATGACCCTGGTGGCGCCACCGATGGCCACCAGGGCCACCAGGGCGACCACCAGGTGGGCGGTGAGCAGGGGCACCAGACGCTCGGGCCAGCCCCCATCCATGCTGGAACGAGCGGGGTGGTGGGAAGGCGCGGATGGCGCAACGGCCATGGGCGGAAGCTGTTCTGGGCGTTCAAGTTAGCGAGCAATGAAAGATGTGCGATTCAGCACATCTCCCGAACTAAATGTGAAATTTCCCGGAAATTGCTTCTCTGGCTACAACGAACGCACGGGCCCTCAGCGGGCTTCCATAAGCTGTTGATCCGGAGCTGTCCCTCCCTCCGACCTTCGACCCTTTTCCCCAGCCGTGCCGATTCCTTCCGCTCTGGTCACTCTGCTGGTGGGCATGGCGCTCGTTCTCTCCGGCCTCTGGGTCGGCTACAACGTTGACCTGCTGCCCGTCGACGCGAGCGCCAACGCCCCCGTCTACGACTCGCTTTTCCGGGTTCTGTTCAGTATCGGAACCATTCTTTTCGTCGGCATCGTCGGCCTGGTGCTGTTCAGCCTGATCCGCTTCCGCCGTCGGACCGGTGACCGGACCGACGGTCAGGCGATCGAGGGCAACCTGCTCCTCGAGATCGTCTGGACGGCGATACCCGCGATCGTTGTGCTCTTCGTGGGCATCTACAGCTACGACATCTATGAGCGGATGGGAGGAATGAGCAGTCTCAACGACCACTCCGCGATGCACCGGATGGCCCCCACGGAGACGGAAACCATGGAGGCGTCCCTGGATTCCGTTGACCCCGGCTCCCCACCTGCTGCCCGCGTCTGGGGCGGCATCGGCGTGGCCGCCGATGAGACCAACGTGCTTCCGGTGGAGGTCACGGCCATGCAGTTCGCGTTCATTTTCCACTATCCCGATGGCGACATCACCAGCGGTGAACTGCATGTTCCCAACGGCCGGCCCGTGGAGCTGCGCATGAAGGCCAACGATGTGATCCATGCCTTCTGGGTGCCGCAGTTCCGGATCAAGCAGGACGTGATTCCAGGCCAGCCCACCGTGCTCACCTTCACCCCCACCCGAGCCGGCAGCTACCCGATCGTCTGTGCCGAGCTCTGCGGTCCGTACCACGGCGGCATGCGCTCCACGGTGGTGGTGCATGAGCCCGATGCCTACGACGCCTGGTTCCAGAAGAACAGTCCACTGGCGGCAACCGTGGCCAGCGCCTTGATCACCCCGACCGCCTGACCCCCGCTCCGCCGATTCCCCTCCCTGCCTGACACCGAACATCCCCGATGACCGTCGCGTCCCCCAACGACTTTCAGGAGAGCCTCCAGCCCCAGGGCTGGCTGCGCTACTTCAGTTTCAGCCTCGACCACAAGGTGATCGGTCTCCAGTATCTGGTCACCGGCTTCATCTTCTATTTCATCGGTGGTGCCCTGGCCGGAGTGATCCGCACGGAGCTGGCCAGCCCGATCTCCGATTTCGTCAGCCGTGAAACCTACAACGAAGTACTCACCCTGCACGGCACGGTGATGATCTTCCTGTGGATCGTGCCAGTCGTGAACGGCGGCTTCGGCAACTACCTGATCCCCTTCTACGTGGGGGCCAGGGACATGGCTTTCCCCCGCCTCAATGCCGTGGCCTTCTGGATGATCCCGCCTGCAGGGATCCTTCTGATCAGCAGCTATTTCATCGCCGGGGGAGCTGCCCAGTCAGGCTGGACGGCCTACCCTCCCCTGAGCATCACCACCCCGGCCCTGGGCCAGGTGATATGGATCGTCAGCGTGCTGCTGCTGGGGGGAAGTTCAATTTTCGGCGGCATCAACTTCATCGCCACCATCCTGAAATTGCGCCGACCCGGCCTCAAGCTGATGCAGCTGCCCATGTACTGCTGGGCCATGCTTGGCACCAGCATTCTCGTGGTGCTTTCCACGCCGGTCCTGGCCGGCACCCTGCTCCTGCTCAGTTTCGACATCGTGGCCCACACCGGTTTCTTCAACCCGGCCATGGGCGGAAACGTGGTGGTTTATCAGCACCTGTTCTGGTTCTATTCCCACCCAGCGGTCTACATCATGGTGCTGCCGGCCTTCGGCCTGGTCAGCGAAATCCTTCCCATCCACTCCCGCAAGCCCCTGTTCGGTTACACCACCATGGTGTATTCGATTCTGGCCATCGTGGTGCTCGGTCTTGTGGTCTGGGCCCACCACATGTTCACCAGCGGCACACCACCGTGGATGCGGCTTTTCTTCACCATCGCCACCTCCTTCATCGCGGTGCCGACCGGCATCAAATTCTTTAACTGGCTGGCCACCCTCTGGGGTGGAAAGCTGGCCCTCAACAGCGCCATGCTGTTCTCCTGTGCTTTCATCGTCAACTTCGTCTTTGGTGGCATCACCGGAGTGGCCCTGGCCCAGGTACCCTTCGACATCCATGTGCACGACACCTATTTCGTGGTGGGGCATTTTCACTACATCGTCTATGGGGGCACGGTCTTCGTGATCTTCGCCGCCATCTATCACTGGTATCCGAAGTTCACCGGACGGATGCTCAACGAGGACCTGGGCCGACTGCACTTCCTGCTCACATTCATCGGCTTCAACCTCTGCTTCGCTCCCCAGCACTGGCTCGGCCTCAACGGCATGCCCCGCCGCGTCGCCGAGTACGACCCCAGCTTCACCACCCTCAATCAGATCAGCAGTGTGGGGGCTCTGCTGATGGCGATCAGCAGCCTGCCCTTCCTCTACAACGTGCTGGTGAGCGCCTTCCGGGGCCAGGAAGCGGGCGACAATCCCTGGAACGCCCTCACCCCGGAGTGGCTCACGTCCTCGCCACCCCCTGTCGAGAACTGGGTGGGTGAGGCCCCGCTGGTGCAAAACCCCTACGGTTACGGCGTTCCGGAAGACACCCTGAGTCTCGAGGCCGCCACCGGCAGGGACCTCTGGAGCGGCTCCGGCCGCCGCTGATCGCTGTCCACCCCTCCTATCCCCAGACTGCAAGTCCCATGACCAGCCTCGCCACCAGCACCAGCACCAGTGCCGGCGACGTCGCCGCCGTCGAGGCCCATGGCGAGCATCCCGACCTGAGACTCTTCGGCCTGGCCACCTTCCTGGTGGCCGACGGGATGACCTTCGCCGGCTTCTTCGCCGCCTACCTCACCTTTCGAGCGGTGAATCCCCTGCCGGCGGGTTCCACCTACGAGCTGGAACTGCTGCTTCCTTCGATCAACACCGTGCTGCTGCTGGTGAGCAGCTACACCTTCCACCGCTCGGGACGGAACCTGCTGCTGGGTCGCATGGCGCCCTGCCGGGCCTGGCTGCTGCTCACGGCCGCTCTCGGGGCAGCCTTTCTGGCGGGGCAGATGGTGGAGTACTTCAGCCTGCCCTTCGGCCTCACGGACAACCTCTTCGCCAGCACCTTCTATGCGCTGACGGGCTTCCATGGGCTGCACGTCACCCTCGGTGTGATCTGCATCCTTCTGGTATGGGTTCAGACCCGCAACGGGGGGCGGGTCAGCAGCGTGGCTCCCTTCGGCCTCGAAGCCGCTGAGCTTTACTGGCATTTCGTCGATGGGATCTGGGTGATCCTCTACGGGATTCTTTACCTGCTCTGATTTCCTAACGCTTGCCCGATCAGCACAACCATCGCCACAATCTGAAGAGAAGTATCCGCATCGACGGCTGATGGGTGCCCAGAAAGGTCCAAACGGTGATGACTCCTCCGCCAGCTCGGTCATGCTGGAAGGCCAGGCTCTGCTCGAGCGGGCCCGCTCCCTGAGCAATCATCCTGAGGATCAGATCGCCCGCGCCTGCGGCTATGTGGGTCCCAGCGGGAGGGTGCTCAAGAAAAGCTTCTATCGCGCCCTGGTGACCGCCAAGGGCTACACCCTGCCTTCCAGCATGGCCAGCGGCGCTGCCGGTGCGGGCAAGGGGCGCCAGGCCGAATTCCGCACCCGTGTCCATGGCAACGGCAACCTCATGATCGGCCAGGCCTACACCCGGCGCATGGGTCTGGAGCCCGGCCAGGAATTCCGGATCGAAATCCACAGGGAGACCGGAGCCATCTGGCTGCTGCCCCTGGAGGGCTCGAACGGCGACCACCCCTCCTGAGCATCGGGCACCGTGCCCGAACCTCGCCCGGGAGAAGCCGAGCGGGCCCCTCAGTCCTCCTCAGGATGGAAACTGGCGCTGAAGCGCAGCAGATCGATGCCGCTGAACAGAAAACTGATGCCGACAAGGGTGCCCACCACCCACAGGAGACTCCAGAACTTCATGGTGAGGATCAGCAGGCCCAGGGCGAAGGTCACCACGCCGTTCACCAGTCCCCAGCGCCAGCCTTCGATCTGACGGTGGCTGGCGGCCACCAGGATTGCCACCAGCCCCTCCACCAGAAACACCACGCCGATGGCCAGAGCCAGGGCGGCCGTCTGGACCGCCGCCGCCATAGGCCCTGAAGCCATCTGCTGGATCATCCAGACCCCGACGACAAGAAACAGGGTGGAGATCACCAGCCGCCAGAACGTGATCGCCCTGCTGAGCCGCGTCGAGCGCATCAGGGAACTGATCCAGCCCACGATGCCTCCCACCAGAAAGGCGATGGCCACCACGGCGCTGACCCACTGGGAGGCCACCACGGGGAACACCAGCGCCAGCACCCCCAGCACCAGCAGCATCACTCCCTCCGCCAGGGTGAAGGCGCGCAGGGCAGCGCCCATGGCAGGGCGGGAGGATGGACTTGCGGGGGTGGGCATGGGCATGGCACGAAGTGCTGCCAGCCTGCCAAGGGAACCCACCGGTGACAACAGCCCCTTGTTCCGGGGCATCACCGCAGCCGACCTAACCCCAGCCGCGCTCCGCCAGCCAGGCGGCGGAGATCGTCCCCTGCGAGGGCCTCGCCTGCCGGGGATCGGTGGCCGGGGCACCCCGCAACAGCCGCTCGGTGTACTTGGCCAGCAGGTCGGCCTCCAGATTCACCCGCTCCCCCACCCGACGCCCCTGGAGGGTGGTGCCGGTCCAGGTGGTGGGGATCACGGCGATCCAGAAGCGCCCCCCCTCGGGTTCACAGCCGGCCACCGTGAGGCTGATGCCGTCCACCGCCACACTGGCCTTCTCGCAGATGTAGCGCCCGTAGGCCGGATCCTCCCAGGCGACTTCCAGCCGCCAGGAGCCAGGCTCCCGGTGAATGGCCGTGATCTCCCCCAGCCCGTCGACGTGACCGCTCACCAGATGGCCGCCCAGCCGATCGGCCAGGCGCAGGGCAGGCTCGAGATTCACCCAGCTGCCGCTGGCGGCCCGCTGGGCCAGGGTGCTGCGGGCCATGGTCTCTTCGCTGACATCGGCCCGGAAGCCATCGGCCAGCCGCTCGGCCACCGTCAGGCAGACTCCGTCCACCGCGACGCTGTCCCCGAGGGACAGGGGACCCATTCCCGTGCGCACACGGACCCCGGCGGGGCATCGTTCCAGCCTGCCGATGGCCTGGACCAGTCCGGTGAACATCCCCTGCGGCCGCTCGACTGGCCATAATCGTTCCACGGGGAGCATCACGTTCGAGGAGCGAACCCGACCATGGTGGAAATGCGTGTTGCCGGGATCGCCCTGGATGCGGCCAGCCGCAGTCCGATCGTGCTGCTGCGCGATCCCTCCGGGCGGCGCCAGGTGCCCATCTGGATCGATCAGGCCCAGGCCCAGAACATCCTTTCCGGTCTGAACCGCGAAAAGCCGACCCGGCCTCTCAGCCACGATCTGATGGCGAGCCTGATGGAGGCCGCCGGGCTGAGGCTCGAGAAGGTGATCATCCACACCATCGAGGACAACACCTTCCGGGCGGTGCTCAAACTGGACGACGGCGGCGAGCGGCCGATCGAGCTGGATGCCCGCCCCAGCGACGCCATCGCCCTGGCCCTGCGCACCGACAGCGGCATCTGGATGCTGGAGGAGGTGGTGGCCGATGCCTCGATTCCGGTGGATGCTGAGGCGGATGCCGAGGACCAGGAGGACTTCCGCCGCTTCCTGGATCGCACCAGCCCGGCCGATCTGATCCGCCACATCGGGAGGACCGCGGCCGAAGCCGAGAACGGCCCCGAAGAGGGCCCCGAGGGCGGTGGCCCTGCCGCCTGATCCGCCCCCTCCGGTGTTGCCCGTGGGTGGCCGGCCGTTCGGCAAGGGCCGGCCTGTGTCGGCCTTCACCCTCGGCACCATGCGAGCCCTGGAGACCCCTGAGGCCATGGAGGCGGTCCTGATCGCCGCCCGGGCCGCAGGGATCAACCATGTGGAGACCGCCCCCGCCTACGGCCCGGCCGAAGCTTTTCTCGGCCAGGCCCTGAGCCGGCTGGCGGAGCGCGATCCGGCAGGCCGGGCGGCCCTGGTGCTCACCAGCAAGATCCTGCCCGGGCCCGACCTGGCCGAAGGCCGTGCCCAGCTGCGGGCCTGCCTGAAGCGGCTGGGGATCGAGAGGCTGGACAACCTGGCGGTGCACGGACTCAACCGGCCGGAGCACCTGGCCTGGTCCCTGAGCGGTCCGGGTGCCGATCTGCTGGCCTGGGCCCGGGGGGAGGGGCTGGTGGGCCAGGTGGGCTTCAGCAGCCATGGGGACACGGCGCTGATCGGGGCGGCCCTGGAGAGCGGCCACTTCGGCTTCTGCAGCCTGCATCTGCACCTGTTCGACCAGGAACGGCTGCCCCTGGCCCGCCAGGCCCTGGCGGCGGGAGTCGGAGTGATGGCCATCTCCCCGGCCGACAAGGGCGGCCGCCTCTACGCCCCTCCCGCCGAGCTGGTGGCTGACTGCGCCCCCTTCACGCCGCTGGAGCTGGCCTACCGCTTCCTGCTGGCCGAGGGCATCAGCACCCTCACCCTGGGGGCGGCCCGGCCGGAGGATCTGGACTGGGCCGTCCGTCTGGCCAGCGCGGGCGGCCCCCTCGCGGAGGCCGAGCGTGAGGCCCTGGAGAGGGCCCTGGCCAGGCTCGATGGGGCCGGGCGGGAGCGCCTCGGTGGAGACCGCTGCGGCCAGTGCCGCCAGTGCCTGCCCTGCCCCAACGGCGTGCCGATTCCCGCCCTGCTGAGGCTGCGCAACCTGGCGGTGGGCCATGGCATGGAAGGCTTCGCCCAGGAGCGCTACAACCTCATCGGCCGGGCCGGCCACTGGTGGGAGCAGGTCGATGGGTCCGCCTGCGGCCGCTGCGGCGATTGCCTGTCCCGCTGTCCACTGGAGCTGCCCATCCCCGAGCTGCTCGCCGATACCCACCGGCGGCTGGCGGCCGCGCCGCGACGTCGCCTGTGGAGTTGAGCCCGGAGGGCCTGGTCAGGGGGTGGCGCCATCCCAGAGCCTCTGCAGTTTCTGGCGATCGGCGGCGCTGAGGGGAGGCAGGCTGAAGCAGCGGTCGAGCACCGCCTGGGGAGGGAGCAGCAGGGCCGCGGTCGCCGCCGGGAAATCGGTCAGGGCCCTCTGCAGCTGGTCGCGGGGGAGGGGCGGCACCCAGCCCCCAGCCAGCAGGGCCGGTAGCAGGGGGGGCTCCAGGGCCGCCGCGAGCCATTCCAGCGGTGGTGGCGGATGGGGGCCGGGCGGCCGCAGCAGCAGGTTCCAGCTCAGGGGCGCTCCGCTCTCGGGCAGCAGTACCTGCAGGCGGGGATCACGGCGCAGCAGGCTCACCACCCGCTGGCGGGGCAGCACGGCCGCCTGAGCCTCGCCGGTGATCAGCAGGTTCAGTCCGTTGCGTTCGTCGTAGGCCAGAGCCCCACGGCGCAGGCGCCGCAGTCGCTCCGGATCCTCCCCCACCAGGGCGATCGCCACCCGGGGGGAGGAGGGCAGCACCAGCCGTCCCGCCAGACTGGAGTCGAGCAGCAGGTCCCAGCCCTCGGCCCGGCGGCGGGCGAGGTCGGGCCGGCTGCGCAGCACCAGTACCCAGGGGCCGTAGGACCAGGGAAAGGCCAGGGCAGGTCCGGATAACGGGCCATGGAGCCGGGCCAGGGGGGCCGCCATCGGTTCGAGCCGCCCCAGCAGGGCGGGCGTGCCGATGGACTGCAGACCGCCCCGTGGCAGCTCGGTGGCCCAGCCGTCGCTGAGCTGCAGCAGGCCCGTCAGCGGGGAGGACGCCCGGGCCAGCACTTCGGCCGGGTCCTCGAGCAGTTCGCTGTGCCAGGGCTCGGGCAGACGGCGGGCCCAGGCGGCGGGCAGGTCTCCCCGGCTGGCCAGCAGCAGGGGAGACCGCCGCCCGCAGCCGGCGATCAGGGTCAGGGCGGAGGCGGCGCCGAGCTGCAGCAGGGCGCGACGGCCGAGCACCGGGGCCAGGGGTGGGGGGAGAAATGCGCCCATCTAGCGGACCGTAGGCGGCGGCCCAAGCAGCTGCCGGCAGGCCCGGTCACAGCTTCGGGCGAGGGCGTCGCTGGAGCGGCCGCTCAGCTGCCACAGCAAGGCCAGCCCACCGGCCCCCACCCCCTCCTTGACGTAACCCTCCTCGTAGGCCGCCAGCGCCGGATGACAGGCACCGCTGAAGCGAAGGCCCGCCACGAAGGCCAGCGGCTCCACCCCCCAGCGAGCACCGATGCGGCGCAGCAGCAGGGCCAGGTCGCTGCCGGCCTCGTGGGCCACCCAGGCGGTGGTGCCGAGGGCCGTGCAGCTCGCAATGGCCGGGCGCAGCGCCGGTGGGGCCAGCGCCAGGGCCAGGGCCAGCACCGCGGCCATCTGGCTGCCCCCGGCCAGCAGCACAGGGCTGCCGGCGGCGGCGGCGGCCAGCACCAGGGCAGCGGCGAGGGGCTGCATGGGATCCCCCAGGGCGGCGGCCACCCTTGCGGCGGCGGCTGAATCCGGCGGCGAAGCGGCGGCCAGCGAAGCGGCTCCGGCCAGACCCGCCGCCCGCAGGCCCCGCCCGACCAGGTCCGCCTTGAGGCCGTGGTCGGGGTGGCGCAGGCTGCCGCTGACCAGGCCGGCCCCATCCACCCCCAGCCCGGTGAGCACGGCCAGCGCGGTGCTGGTACCTGCCGGCACACATTCCGCCAGCAGCAGGGGCCGCTCCGGCGACAGGCGCGCCCCCCAGCGCCGCCCCAGCGCCAGCAGGGCCTCCAGCCGCCGCGGCCCAAGGGCATCGCCCCCGCTCAGGCAGCGGGCCGGTCCCGCGCCCGCCCCGCCCGGCAGGCGAAGGTGGGGCACCGCCGGGGCCACCGGGCAGCCCAGATCGATCACCAGGGGCGCCAGGCCGAGCTCATGAAGCACCACGTGGCTGATCAGGGCGGGGGACACGCCGGCCGGCAGGGGAGGCAGGGCGTGGGGCCTCTCCCTTCCCGGTCCCAGCAACAGCAGCTCGGCGTCCGCCGCCGCCGTCCGGCGGCGGGAGGCGGGGGTGGCGCCGGCGGCGGAGATGCCGGGCACGGCAGCGGTGTCCGTGGCCGCCAGCAACAGCAGCAGTTCCGCCGCGGCCCAGCGCTCCCGCCAGGACCGGCACCACTGGGCCGCGGCAGCGGCGGAACCGCCGATCCGCAGCGGCTCGCTCAAAGGGGGTCGAGGGCCACCAGGGCGCGCAGGGCCGGCGGCGGCTCACTGATCGGCATGGCCAGGCGCGGAAAGATCCAGTAGGCGACGGCATGAAGAGACAGCACCACGATCAGGTTCTGGAGCAGCAGCAATCCCAGCGCCGCCATCTGCACCTGGGCGAGGTCGAAGCCGCCGACCAGACCCACCCAGCCCGCGAAGCGATCGAGCAGGTTGGCGGCGGCGGTGGTGATCAGCACCCAGAGGTTCTCCCCCACCAGCACCGAGAGCACCGCCACCCGCACCAGGAACCCGGCGGTGCCGATCAGGGCTCCCACCCCCAGGGTGAGCCACCAGCTGCAGCGACGGCGCCAGCCCCAGCCCAGCCAGAGGGCCAGCAGGCCATAGGGGAACAGCACCAGGGGGCCGCGGATCGGCCCCATCAGCGCCACCAGCAGCAGGGCCGTCACCACCACCCCCTCCAGGGCGCAGCGCCAGCCGTGGCGCAGCTGCAGCAGGGCCAGGGGCAGCGGCAGGGCAAGACGGAAGAGGGGGCTGCCCACCGGGAGGTAGTAAAGGGCCACCCAGAGCAGGGAGGTGGCGGCAGCCAGGTAGGCGGTGTCCATCAGCTGGCGCGCCTGGCGATGGCTCAGCTGCCGTTGGGGGGGAGGGGTCATCGGCTCAGCGCGGCGCCGGAGCCGGGCGGGACGTGGGGGGCACAGGACTGGTGTCCCCTGCGGCAGGAGTCGCAGGGGACGAGGTACCGGTGGCGGGCATGCGCTCGATGGTCTCCACCTCGAAGGGCACACCGGCCGCACGCAGGGCCCTGGTGACCACCTCCGCGGGAGCGGAGGGATCCGCCTGGGGCAAGCGGATCGTGACACGGTAAGGGGCCGGAATGGCGGCGGCGGCCGGCTTGGCGCCTGGTGCGGGTTCGCCGTCAGGCTTGGAGGGAGCAGCCGGAGCCGCGGTGGCGGGGGGGCCGGCCGGGGTCGCCGGGGCGGGCGACGGAGCCGCGGGGGCCGCAGGCTGGGGGGGGGTGGTCGGAGGGGTGGCGGCCGGCGAGAAACTGCGGGACAGGGCATCGCCGAAGGGGGTGCCGCCGCAGGCAGTGAGCAGCAGCAGCGGCAGCGTCAGGGTCCCCGCCAGAAGAAGGGAGGGGCGGGGACGGGCCATCAGCCTCCGGCGGGCTTGATCACCCGTACCGCGCTGGCCCTCAGGCGGCCGGTCTTGGTGGTGGCAGGAGGCTTCTTGGCTGCCGCCGTCTTGGACGTTCCAGCCTTGGACGTTCCAGCCTTGGTGGCGGCGGACTTCGAGGTGGCGGACCTCGTGCCGCCGGTGCGGCCGCGGCCCTTGCCGGCGCCCTTGCTGCCGGCGGCCTTGGCGGCCAGCAGCTCCACCGCCTGCTCCAGGCTGATGGTGTCGGCCGTGGTGCCCTCCGGCAGGGAGGCGTTCACCTTTCCCTGCTTCACATAGAGCCCGTAGGGACCATCGAACAGCTGAATGGCATCCTCATCCCCGTCGGGGACGCCGAGATCCTTGAGAGCCGTGCGGCCTCCGCGCCCCTTCTTGGGCATGGCCAGCAGCTCCAGGGCCCGGCTCAGCCCGACGGCCAGCACGTCGTCCTCGGCCTTGAGGGAGCGGTAGTCCTTCTCCCCCTTGCCCTTGTCATGGACCACATAGGGGCCGAACCGGCCCAGGCCCGCCTGCACCTTGCCGCCATCGGGATGCTCGCCCAGATGACGGGGCAGGCGCAGCAGGCCGAGGGCATCCTCGAGGCTGAGATCCTCGGGTTTCACCCCCTTGGGCAGGGAGGCCCGCTTCGGTTTGGGGACCTCCTCGCTCACCTGGCCCCGCTGCACGTAGGGGCCGTACTGACCGAACAGGAGATACACCTGCTCGCCCGTTTCGGGATCCTCGCCGAGAGACTCGGGTCCCTCGGCCTTCTGGCGCAGCAACAGCTCGGCCTTCTCGGCGTCCAGATCGGCGGGGGTGATCTCCTGGGGCAGGGTGGCCTTGAGCAGCTCCTCGCTGCCGTCCTCGGCGACCCGCCTGGTCTCCAGGTAGGCACCGAAGCGCCCGATCCGCACCACACAGGGCAGGCCCTCCAGCACCACCGTGCGGGAAATGCCGGGGTCAATGTCGCCTTCCCGCTGCTGCACCTGGGTCTCGAGGCCCTTTTCACCCTTGTAGAAGCCTTCCAGGTAGGGAAGCCAGGACACCTTGCCCGTGGAGATCTCGTCGAGGGTGTGCTCCATCTTCGAGGTGAAGGCCGTATCCACCAGGTCCGGGAAGTGCTCCTCCAGCAGGGCCGTCACGGCGAAGGCGGTGAAGCTGGGGGTGAGGGAGTTGTTCTGAAGGGTGGCGTAACCCCGATCGATGATGGTGCCGATGATGCTGGCGTAGGTGGAGGGCCGGCCGATCCCCTCCTTCTCCAGGGTCTTGACGAGGGCCGCTTCGCTGTAGCGGGCGGGGGGCTGGGTCTGGTGGCCGAGGGCCTCCACCCCCCGGCAGGCGGGGGCGTCCCCCACCTTCAGGGCAGGCAGGAGAACCTCCTGGCCCTCCAGGGCGGCGTCGGGGTCGTCGCTGCCCTCCACGTAGGCGCGGAAGAAACCGGCGAAGTCGATGCGCTTGCCGCTGGCGCGGAAGGTGGCGCCCGCCACCTCGATGTCGACGGCCAGCAGCGTGAGCCGGGCGTCGGCCATCTGGCTGGCCACGGTGCGCTTCCAGATCAGCTCGTAGAGGGCCAGGTCGCGGCCTTCCAGGCCGGTGTCCTTCGGGGTGCGGAAGCTCTCGCCGGCGGGCCGGATCGCCTCGTGGGCCTCCTGGGCGTTGCGGGCCTTGGTGCTGAACTGCCGTGGCGCCGGACTGAGGAACTCCTTGCCGTACATCGCGCCCACGCAGTTGCGGGCAGCCGTCAGGGCCTGGTCGGAAAGGTGCACCGAGTCGGTGCGCATGTAGGTGATGAAGCCGCGCTCGTAGAGGGCCTGGGCCGTGCGCATGGTGTCGCGGGCCGAGAGCCTCAGCTTGCGGTTGGACTCCTGCTGCAGGGTGCTGGTGGTGAAGGGCGGGACGGGCTTGCGCACCGTGGGTTTCTCCTCCACCGTCGCCACCCGCCAGGGGGAACTCTCCACGGCGGCCTTCAGGGCGGCGGCCTCCCCCTCACTGAGCAGCTTGACCTTGCTGCCGGCCTTGAGGCCGCCGGTGGTCTCGTCAAAGTCGGAGCCGCCGGCGATGCGCTCGGCCCCCACATGGGTGAGCCTGGCTTCGAAGGGGGCGGCCTGCTGCTCCAGCCGGGCCTTGAGATCCCAGTAGCTGCCGCTGCGGAAGGCCCGCCGGGCCCGTTCGCGCTGCACCAGCAGCCGCACAGCCACCGACTGCACCCGACCGGCGGAGAGGCCCCAGGCCACCTTCTTCCAGAGCAGGGGGGAGAGGGTGTAGCCCACCAGGCGATCCAGGATGCGGCGGGTCTCCTGGGCGTGGACCAGCTCCATATCGAGATCGCGGGTCTGGTCGAGGGCGCGGCCGATCGCCTCCCTGGTGATCTCGTGGAACACCATGCGCTTCACCGGCACCTTGGGCCCGAGAAGCTGGAGCAGATGCCAGCTGATGCTCTCGCCTTCACGGTCCTCGTCGGTGGCCAGCAGCAGCTGGTCGGCATCCTTGAGGGCGTCCTTGAGCTCCTTCACCACCTTTTTCTTTTCCTTCGGCACCACGTAGAGGGGCTCGAAGTCATGGGCGGTGTTGACGCCGAGGTTGGCCCATTTCTCGCCCTTGTGGGCCGCCGGGATCTCGCTGGCGTTGTTGGGGAGATCACGGACGTGCCCCATCGACGCCTCCACCCGGAAGGTCTTGGGCAGGAACGCCCGGATGGTTCTGGCCTTGGTGGGGCTCTCGACGATGACCAGGGTGTGGGCCACGGGCAGGCGCGATACCGCTCCCTTCTTTATCGCATCGGCCGACCATCCGTGTATTGGCGCACCAGACCTGCCCCGCTGATGGCCGCTACAGTCCGGCACATCGCATGCCTCTGTGATCCCTGTGGCCGACCTGTTTCTGGCAGCCGCCACCTCCGCGGCCTCCGCCGCGGAAGCCATCGCGACGGGTCAGGGCACCGGTGGACTGGCCCTGCAGCTGAACGCCGGCGCGATCGCCCCGGAAGGGGCGGTGCTGCTCACCCTGGTGGTCTGCCTGCTGGTCGATCTGGCCGGTGAGCAGGCCGCCAGCCGCTGGGTGCCGCCGATCTGCTACGGCGGGCTGGGGGCCTCTCTGGTGCTGCTGGCCCTGCAATGGAACAACCCGCTGGAACCCTCCTTCCTGGGTTCGTTCCTGGCCGACAACCTGGCGATCGCCTTCCGGGCCGTGGTGGCGGCGTCCACCCTGATCTCCCTGCTGCTCAGCTGGCGCTACGTGGAACGCAGCGGCACTCCGATGGGCGAATACGCCGCGATCCTGCTGGCGGCCACCCTCGGAGCGATGTTCCTGTGCGGCTCCACCGATCTGGTCAGCATCTTCATTTCCCTGGAAACCCTTTCGGTTTCCAGTTACCTGCTGGCGGGCTACATGAAGCGGGATGCACGCAGTTCCGAGGCAGCCCTGAAATACCTGCTGGTGGGTTCGGCCGCCGCGGCGGTGTTCCTCTACGGCGCCTCCCTGCTCTACGGCCTCAGCGGCGGCGCCACCGACCTTGCCACCATCGGACTGGCCCTGCAGACCAGCGCCTCCCCCATCACCGCCCTGGCCCTGGTGTTCGTGTTGGCGACCGTGGCCTTCAAGATCGCCGCGGTGCCCTTCCATCAGTGGACCCCAGACGTCTACGAGGGCTCTCCCACTCCCGTTGTGGCGTTCCTTTCGGTCGGTTCCAAGGCCGCAGGCTTCGCCCTGGCGGTGCGCCTGCTGGTGGGCTGCTTCGAGAGCTTCGATGCCCAGTGGAAGTTCCTGTTCACCGTGCTCGCGGTGCTGAGCATGGTGCTGGGCAACGTGGTGGCCCTCGCCCAGACCTCCATGAAGCGGATGCTGGCCTACAGCTCCATCGGCCAGGCCGGTTTCGTGATGATCGGCCTGGTATGCGGCACCGAAGACGGCTTCTCGGCGATGGTGCTTTACATGGCGGCCTACCTGTTCATGAACCTGGGCGCCTTCGCCTGCATCATCCTCTTCTCGCTGCGCACCGGCAGCGACCGCATCGCCGATTACGCCGGGCTTTATCAGAAGGATCCCCTGATCACCCTGGGGCTCAGCCTCTGCCTGCTCTCCCTCGGCGGCATTCCGCCGATGTTGGGTTTCTTCGGCAAGATCTATCTCTTCTTCGCCGGCTGGGCCGACCAGCAATACCTGCTGGTGGTGGTGGGCCTGGTCACTTCGGTGGTGTCCATCTACTACTACATCTCCGTGATCAAGATGATGGTGGTGAAGGAGCCCCAGGAGGCCTCTGACGTGGTCAAGTCCTACCCGGCCATCACCTGGAACCTGGCCGGCATGCAGCCCCTGCGGGCCGCCCTGGTGGGCTGCGTGGTGATCACGGCCGTGGGTGGGGTTCTCTCCAGCCCCCTGTTCGACTGGGCCAGCTCCACCGTGGCCGGCACGCCGATCCTGCAGCAGGCCATCGCGGCGGCTTCCATCCCCTCCCTGGGCTGAGCTCCTCACCTCCCTCGATGGCTGCTCCGCCCCCTTCCGCAGCGGCTCCTCCCGTGGCCCAGCTGATCCATGTCTCCAAGGTCTATGGAAGTGGCGATACCGAGGTACGCGCCCTCGATGACCTCTCTCTGACGGTCCAGCAGGGGGATTACCTGGCCGTGATGGGGGCCAGTGGCTCAGGCAAGAGCACGGCGATGAACATCCTCGGCTGCCTGGACCGCCCCACCGCCGGTCGGTACCTGCTCAACGGCACCGAGGTGGACAGCCTCGATGACGACGAGCTGGCCGACCTGCGCAACCAGCAGCTGGGCTTCGTCTTCCAGCAGTTCCATCTGCTGCCCCAGCTGAGTGCCATCGACAACGTCATGCTGCCGATGATCTATGCCCGCGTCCCCCCGGGCGAGCGCCGCCGCCGGGCCCTGGCCGCGCTGGACCGGGTCGGCCTCTCCAACCGGCTGGAAAACAAACCCAACCAGCTCTCTGGTGGCCAGCAGCAGCGGGTGGCCCTGGCCCGGGCGATCATCAACGAGCCCGCCATGCTTCTGGCGGACGAGCCCACCGGCGCTCTCGATTCGCACACCACCGAGGAGGTGCTGGCTCTGTTCGGCGATCTCAACGACCAGGGGATCACGATCCTGCTGGTCACCCACGAAAGCGATGTGGGTGCAAGGGCCGATCGGGTGGTGCACTTCCGGGACGGCCGCATCAGCGACTGACCCCTGTCCCCTGGGCCCCCGGCTTCAGCCGCGGGATGGCCTGCCGGCGGGAATGGGAAGACTCTCCCCTTTCAAGGGCAGGGGTGAACGGGGACGTTCCAGGGTCGCGATCAGCTGGCCCATCAGCAAGGCCACCGCGTCGGTGGGGCCGCCCCCGTCGGCTCCTCCCAGGCCGGCCAGAAGACTGCCCCCGGAATCCAGATCGCCGGGGTCGATGGCCACCCAGCCGCCATCCTGGGGCAGGCGCAACTCGAAATGGAGGTGGGGGCCGGTGCTCAGTCCCGTGCTGCCGACCCGGCCGATCACCTCACCCTGGCGGACCATCTCCCCTTCTTTGACGTAGAGCTCGGACAGATGCCCGTAGAGGGTGCGGCGGCGGGGACGTTCGTGCTCCACCTCCACCGCCAGGCCGTAGCCGCCGGCCAGGCCGGAGCTGACCACACGGCCGGAGAGGGCCGCCACCACCGGCGTGCCTTCGGGCGCCGCCAGATCGCGGCCGGCATGCATCAGCCAGCTGCCCAGGACCGGGTGCAGCCGCCAGCCGAAGGAGCTGGTGGTGACCGCCGAGCCGATCAGGGGGTAGAGGAGCCGCAGGTTGCCGTTGCCGCCGATCGGGGAGGGCCGGGGGGTGACACGGAAGACGTCGCTGAGCCGGAAGCTGCCGCCGGCTCCGGTGAGCAGGGCGGTGACGGGCACCGTGATCGGCGGCAGGGGGGCGGCGTTGAGGCCGAAACCGGCGAAACCGCTCCCCTGGCCTCCGGCCATGCCGCCGCTGTCCAGCCCACCGGTGAGGCCATCCTGGCGGCCGCGGCCGATGATGATCACGCCGGTGCTGCATTCCTGGGCCGAGAGGGCTCCCGCACGGCAGGCCTTGCTGCGGTTGGCGGCATCCTGGGGGGTCAGCAGGGAGCCCCGCACCCGTACCCGCTCCCCGGGGGTGACCACCCCCTCCCGAACCAGGGCATCGAGGGAGGCGTCGAAACGACGCACGGGATCGGGAAGGCGCTCGGCGGAGCCGGGACGCGAAGTGGCGGCGGAAGCCTCGCCGGGGATCGGGGGGGGAGGCACCAGCGGCTGGATCGGTGCCTGGGGGGTGGGCCGGGCGATCGGCGCCGCGATGGAACTGGGCGGGGCGCTTGGCCCAGGGATCCGCACCTCCGGCCGGGCCACCGGTTCGGGGGGAGGCAGGGAACTCTCCTCGACACCCGGTACGGCCTGAGCGAGCACCAGCGGCATGGCCAACCAGGAGGTCATGGCTCCGGCGGTCAGGGCCAACAGGGAGGAAAGGGGCTTGGCCATGAAGGGGAAGGGCGCGAAAGGGGCGTGTGGAGGAAAGACGCGGCGCCTGGATTGCCGATCGTCAGTGTACGGGGGGTGCTCATCCGTTGCCGAAACCGCGATCCAGCACCCGCTCACGCCCGTCGTGGACCAGTCGCAGGCCCCCGTCCCTCGTCAGGCCGGCCGGCTGCCAGTTCTCCCCATCGAGGCGGATCGGGCCATGCGGCCACAGCAGACGCCGCTCCGCCAGGACCCGCACAGCCTCCGGCCGGCCGGCCCAGGCCCGTGCCCAGTCCAGGGCTGCGAGCACCTCGCCGCACCAGTGCAACGGTTCAGCCCGGCGCGAGCGGAGCCGCGTCGCCAGGGCCACGGCGCCGGGGGGCACCCGGTTGGCGACGTTGAGGCCCACCCCGATCCTTGCCCAGC
>CAVYYO010000021.1:0-286719 GCA_963772735.1 uncultured cyanobacterium
GTGAGCACGAGCAGGTCCGGTGCCGGAAGCCCGTCGGGGCCGGGGGCCGCCAGGTGCAGGTCGTTGGCGGTGAAGCTCGCCTCCACCAGCAGCTGCTCCACCACAGGATGGCGCCCCGCCTCGATCACCAGCTCCCGCCCCTCGCTGAGCTCGGGCCGGCAGTAGCCGCCGGTGGCGGCCACCTCCGCCAGCGAGGCCAGGGCGTCCAGTTCGGCCACCCGCCGTGCGGCGGCCCGGATCGGTCCGGCCGCTTCCCCCACCGTGCGGCGCAGGTCGCAGAACAGTTCATACTCCCGCTGGCAGGCCCGGGTCCGAAGCTGCAGGATGCGGCCTTCGCGGCCCTTGAGCTCCGGGGTCACGAAGCGTTCCTCGTTGGCCAGGGTCTGGCGGCGGATCCAGTGGTCAGGCACCGCGGCGGCCCGGGCACGGCTCACCGCCAGGAAATAGCCGAAGGTGCGGTGGTACTGCAGGCGCAGGTTGGGGTTGCCGCTGGCCCGCCGCTCGATCGCTTCCTGCCGGGCCAGCCACTGCTCCTGGTCGTCGAGCTGGTTGCGCAGGCCGTCGAGCACCGGGTCGACCCCGTCGTGCAGCAGCCCGCCTTCACTCAAGGAGAGGGGTGGGGTCTCCACCAGCTGGTGGCGCACCATCTCGGCCAGGGCGGCCAGCTCAGGCCAGGGGCCCTTCAGGGCCGCCAGTGGAGCGCTGTGGCAGGGGGCCACCAGGGCCGCCAGCCGGGGCAGCCGCTCGAGGCCGTCGGCGAGAGCCACCAGGTCGCGGGCCGAGGCGCTGCCGGCTCCCGCCCGGCCCGCCAGCCGTTCCAGATCGCCCATGGGCCGCAGCAGCCGGCGCAGGCCCAGCCTCAAGGACCGTTGGGCCACCAGTTCGCTCACCGCCTCCTGCCGCTCCAGGATCGCCGCGCGGTCCACCAGGGGGGCTTCGATCCAGCGGCGGAGGCAGCGGCCGCCCATGGTGGTGGCGGTGCGGTCGAGGGCCCACAGCAGGGATCCCTGCAGGGCTCCGCCCAGCTGGGTGCGGGTCAGTTCCAGGTTGCGGCGGGTCTGGGCGTCGAGCACCAGCTGGTCGCCGGCGTGCCAGAGCCGGGGCATCTCCAGCGGGATCGCGGTGGCTTCGGCCTGGGTGGTGTCCAGGTAGGCCAGCAGGCCGCCGGCGGCCCGCAGCGCCAGGGGGGCCTCCCCCAGCCCCAGGCCATCGAGGCTGGCCAGGCGGAAGCGGTTGCGCAGCAGGGCGCCCGCCTCCGGTGCCTCGAAGGGGGTGCGGGCCAGGGGGGTGAGGCGCAGGCCCTCGGGGCACCAGGCGGGCGCCTCCCCCTGGCCGGGCCATACCACCTCGGCGGGCTCCAGCTGCAGCAGTTCCTGGTGCAGGGCGCCGCTGCCGCGGCGTTCGGTGAGCGGAACTCGCCGGTGCTCACATCGGCGACGGCCAGGCCCCAGCGCCCGGCCTGGCTGCCGTCCCCTTCCAGCACCACGGCGCAGAGCCAGTTGTTGCGGCGGGCGGCCAGCATGCCCTCCTCCAGCACGGTGCCGGGCGTCAGCACCCGGGTGATGCCCCGGCGCAGCAGGGCCCCCTTGGCGGGGGTGGCCTCCAGCTGGTCGCAGAGGGCCACGCTCAGGCCCCGGCGCACCAGGTCGGCGCAGTAGCGCTCGGCGGCATGGTGGGGGATGCCGGCCATCGGCACCCGGCCCAGGGCCTTGCCGGCGTCCTTGCCGGTGAGGGTGAGCTCCAGCAGGCGCGACAGCAGGATCGCGTCCTCGAAGAAGAATTCGTAGAAGTCGCCCAGCCGGTAGAGCAGCACCCGGTCGGGATGGGCCGCCTTGAGTTCCACGTAGTGGCGCAGCACCGGGGTGAGGGCGGCCGGGTCCAGCAGGGAATGGTGGTGCCAGCGGGGCAGATCTCCATCCGGGCCAGGCTCGACCGGCGGCTCCGGGGACAGGTCCGCCGGCGGAGGGGGCTTTCCGGCGTCGGAGGGCGAGGCCGAAGCGTTCTGGCGGCGGCGGCGCCGGGGCCGGGCGCTGGCATCGGCCAGCAGGGCCTCCTCGTCGAGCTCGTCCCCGCTCGCCGGTGCCGTCTCGGCGGGACGCCCGAAGGCCTCCGTCCCAAACAGGTCCCCCTGCAGGCCCGGATCGTCCGCGAGCGTCAGCTGCTGCTGGACATCCCTGGCCATGGGCCCGTCGCCTGGAGCCTGATGATCGTAAGGGGCCTCCCAGGGGGCCCCACAACCTGTGAATCAAGAGCCGAAGGCGGCGCCGTCGTTGCCATCCCCCGTGGAAGAATGGCCCAGGCCCAGTATCAGCCTGCGCTTCTTGCCATGCAGATCCTCAACACACTGACGGTTCTGGCCCTGGTGCTGCTCAACTGGGGCATGAGCTTCTTCGTGGTCTGACCCCTTGACGGTTTTCGAAGGTCGCTTCACCGACGTCGCGGGTCTCCGCATCGCTCTGGTGGTGGCCCGGTTCAATGATCTGGTGACCGGCAAGCTGCTGAGCGGCTGCCTGGATTCCCTCTCCCGCCACGGCATCGACGTCACCCCGGAGAGTGCCCAGCTGGACGTGGCCTGGGTGCCGGGGAGTTTCGAGATCCCCCTGGTGGCCCAGCGCCTCGCGTCCAGTGGCCGCTACCAGGTGGTGGTCACCCTGGGGGCGGTGATCCGGGGCGACACCCCCCACTTCGATGTGGTGGTCGCCGAGGTGAGCAAGGGGGTGGCCGCCGTTGCCCGCGACACCGGCATCCCGGTGATCTTCGGAGTTCTCACCACCGACACCCTGCAACAGGCCCTGGAGCGGGCCGGCATCAAGAGCAACCTGGGCTGGAGCTACGGCCTGCAGGCGCTGGAGATGGGCAGCCTGATGGCCTCGCTGCCGTCGCAGCCATGAACCGCCGCGGCATCATCCTGGCCGGCGGCAGCGGCACCAGGCTGGCGCCCCTCACCACCGCTGTCAGCAAGCAGCTGATGCCGGTCTACGACAAGCCGATGATCCTCTATCCGCTCAGCACCCTGATGCTGGCGGGCATCCGCGAGGTGCTGGTGATCACCACCCCCGTCGACCGGCCCTCCTTCGAGCGGCTGTTGGGGGACGGCTCCGGCTGGGGAATGGAGATCCGCTACGCGGTGCAGCCCAGCCCCGACGGGCTGGCCCAGGCGTTTCTGATCGGCGCCGACTTCCTCGATGGAGCGCCTGCGGCTCTGGTGCTGGGCGACAACCTGTTCCATGGCCACGACCTGATCCCCCAGCTGCAGGGCGCCAACGGAGATCGGCCCGGGGCCACGGTCTTCGCCTATCCGGTGCGCGACCCCGAGCGCTACGGGGTGGTGGAATTCAGTGATGACGGCCGGGTGCTGAGCATCGAGGAGAAGCCGGCCCAGCCCCGCAGCCGCTACGCCGTCACCGGGCTGTACTTCTATGACGGCACTGTGGTGGAGCGGGCCCGCCAGGTGCGTCCTTCGCCGCGGGGGGAGCTGGAGATCACCGACCTCAACCAGCTCTACCTCGACGACGGCCTGCTGCGGGTGGAGCTGATGGGCCGCGGCATGGCCTGGCTCGACACCGGCACCCCGGATTCCCTGCACGAGGCCGCCAGCTACATCCAGACGCTGGAGAAACGGCAGGGGCTGAAGGTGGGTTGCCCCGAGGAGGTGGCCTGGCGCCTGGGCTGGATCGACGACGCCCAGCTGGAGCGGCTGTCGCTGCCCCTGAAGAAGTCCGGGTACGGGAGCTATCTGCTGCGGCTGCTGCAGGAGGCGGCCAGTGACCACCGGGCCCTGGAGCCCCGCCCATGAAGGTCGAGACGTTCCCCATCGCTGGTCCCCTGCTGCTCACGCCCTCGGTGTACGCCGACGAGCGGGGCTGGTTCAGCGAGAGCTGGAACCGGCGCCGTTTCGCCGAGGCCCTGGGGCTGGAGGAAGCCGATGCCCCCGAGTTCGTGCAGGACAACCACTCCCGATCGGTGCAGGGGGTGCTGCGGGGGCTGCACTTCCAGGTGAATCCCCACCCGCAGGGAAAGCTCGTGCGCTGCACGGCGGGGGAGGTGTTCGACGTGGCCGTGGACCTGCGCCAGGACTCCCCCACCCTGGGCCAGTGGCTGGGCGAGCGGCTCAGTGCCGACAACGGGCACCAGCTCTGGGTGCCGGTGGGCTTCGCCCACGGCTTCCTCACCCTGAGCGCGGTGGCCGAGGTGCAGTACAAGACCGCCGGCTACTGGAGCCGGGAGTGCGAGCGCTCCCTGGCCTGGAACGACCCCGCCGTCGCCATCGCCTGGCCCCTGGCGGAGCTTCCGGCCCCGGGGATCCCCCTGTTGGCCGGCAAGGATGCCGCCGCCCCGGGCTTGGAGGCCCTTGAAGCGGCCGGGGATCTCTTCTCTGCCCGCCCAGCCGCCACCCACAACGTGTGAAGGATGGCGGCGGGTCTGGGTCTGTCCCCTGCCTGCATGGCAGGATCCCCAACGCTGCCTGATCCGGCCCCGAGCCGCCTTGCCCATGCAGATCCTCAACACCCTCACCGTTCTGGCCCTGGTGGTGCTCTCCTTCGCCCTGATCGTGGCGGTGCCGGTGCTCTACGCGAGCAGCGAGGACAGTGGCCGCTCCAACCGGCTGATCCTGCTCGGCGGCGCCGCCTGGGTGGCCCTGGTGCTGGTGAACTGGGGGATGAGTCTGTTTGTGGTGTGAGGTCGACAGGGTGACGGCGTGACAGCCTGCCCGGACCACCCCAGTCCCGCCGTATGAGCGTCACTCGCATTCAGCCCACGCGTCGCTTTTCTCTCTTCGAGTGGAAGGAGATCGTTGAATATCGCGATCTTCTGTATTACCTGTCGCTTCGCGACATCAAGCTGCGCTACAAGCAGACGAGCCTGGGTGTGGTCTGGGTGATCCTGCAGCCGCTGGTGCCCGCCATCATCTTCGCTGTGCTGTTCGGCAACTTCGCCCGTCTGCCCAGCAATGGTCAGCCCTACCTGCTGATGGTGTTCACGGGCCTGATTCCCTGGAGTCTGCTCAGCAACACGATCGGCAGGGCCGGAGGCAGCCTGGTGGGCAATGCGGGACTACTGTCGAAGATCTACTTTCCCCGTCTGATCATCCCTCTGGCGTCGATGGGATCAGTGGTTGTCGATGGGCTGGTCAGCCTTGCCGTCCTGGCGATTCTGCTGGCCCTCTTCGGCTTCGGTCTGGGTTGGCATCTGCTGGCCGCCCCCTTCTTCCTGCTGGCGGCGTTCCTGATGGGTCTGGGCCTGACGCTGATCGTGGCCTCTCTGAATGTCTATCATCGCGATTTCGGCTATGCGGTGCCGTTCGCCCTGCAGGCCTGGAATTATCTGACTCCCATCGTCTATTCATCGGCACTGATTCCTGAGCGATGGCAGTTCTTGTATTCCCTCAATCCAACGGTTGGTCTGATTGAGGGATTCCGCTGGTCGGTGCTGGGTGGTGTGCCGATCACCTTCACCATGATGGCGAGCATGCTGACCGGTCTGGTCGCCTCGTTGGTAATTGGCATGGCAGTTTTCCTGCGCATTGAGAGGGGCTTCGCCGATATCGTATGACTTCGACTTCAGATATTGCCGTCACAGTTCGCTCCCTGGGTAAGTCCTACAGGATTGATCATCTGGGCACAGCCGAACCCTCCGCCGGCGCCACTGATGGTGGCTCCCGGGGTCGCTGGCCCTGGCAGGGCAAGGGGCCAGCGTCAGCGGATGAGCAGCGAGATCTTCTGGGCCTTGCGGGATGTGGATTTCGAGGTTCCCCGGAGCAAGGTCTTTGGGGTGATCGGCAGGAACGGGGCGGGCAAGAGCACCCTGCTGAAGATCCTGTCCCGGATCACGGAGCCCACCACCGGCATGGCCGAGATCCGCGGCCGGGTGGGCTCTCTGCTGGAGGTGGGTACCGGTTTTCACCCCGAGCTCAGCGGCCGCGAGAACATCTACCTCAATGGCACGCTGCTGGGAATGCGACGCCGGCAGATTGATCGGTCTTCGATGCGATCGTTGATTTCGCCGGGGTGCACCGTTTCATCGACACACCGGTGAAACGCTATTCCAGTGGTATGTACGTTCGATTGGCTTTCGCCGTCGCCGCCCACCTGGAGCCGGACATTCTGATCATCGATGAAGTGCTGGCGGTGGGTGATCTTCAGTTTCAAAAAAAATGCCTCGGCAAGATGAAGGATGTCACCGGACAAGGTCGAACAGTCCTCTTTGTGAGCCACAGTCTCAGCACGGTCAACAGTCTCTGCGATGAGTGCATGTTGCTGGAGAATGGCAGGGTCACGTCTGATCGGTCCCACGGAGTCTGTGACGGCCTCCTACTTCGCCAGCAGTGAGGAGACGGCAGGATCTGCTACTCGATCTTGCGGCGAATCCACCCGGAGACGCTTGTTGTCGCATGCTCGGAGCAAGGCTGGTGGACCGGACCGGGGACGAGCTGAGCTTTGTCTATATCGACCGCGAGTTCGGCCTGGAAATGACCTACGAACTCCTTGAGCCCTCGACCGGACCAGTCATTCCCAACATTCACTTCTTTATTGGGGGGCAATGTGCGTTCGTAACAAGTCCCAGTCAGCCGTCCTCTCAATCCCCTGGACGACATCGGGTGACCGTCTGGGTGCCAGAGCGATTTCTGAATGAAGGGACGTATTCAGTCAATTTTGCTGCGACAACAGTCATGCCGCTGTGTATTCATTTTCACATTCAGGATAAATTCTGCTTTCAGGTGATCGAAGACTTGCATGATGAGTCTCGGCATGGCGCCGTCAATCTCGTGCCCGGGGCCGTCAGGCCACAACTGAACTGGATCCTGGAGTGAACGACGCCACTGGCAATCCGCGTGGCTTCGTGGGAAAATCAGGATTGGATCTGGAGATGACATGATGCGCTCCCTTGCCGGCCGAATCAGGAGGAAGCTCTCAAGGTTTTGCACCCAGATCTTCAGTCCTACGTCCACAACGGAGAAGCAGGCCATTCGCCGCCTGAGAGACAATCCTCGCAGCCTGGTGCTCTGGCTGGACCTGATTGGTCTGAGCGCGCCAGGAATGCCGGAGGTCTTGCGGGATCAGATCCGATCCCATGACCTGACCCGAACGGGTGTGATCCTTCGTTACAAGGATGAGCTTGAGAGCCGCACGCAAGCTGATCTGGAGGCGGCATACAGGCGTCTGGAGGCAGAGTCCGCGGCCACGGTCTGTGCCGATGTGGTGGCGGAAATGATTCGTCTCAAGACGATTGCCCAGTGTCGGGATGCCCATGCGGAAGGCGGTTATTATAGGGATGCCGAGCCCTACATGCAGAAACAGTGGGATGGGGTGATCTGGCCCATCATCCAGAACCTCGATTTCCAGCATGTGCTCGAGCTGGCTCCTGGCCATGGCCGCAATACGGAGTTTCTTCGTCGTCTGGCCACATCCATCACCCTGGTCGATGTGAACCCCAATTGTATCGAGGCCTGCCGGGAGCGATTTGGGGATCGTGTCGACGAATGCCAGTTTCGCTACTTCGTGACCGCCGGTGATTCCCTGGCCATGATCGACTCAGGCTCCCAGACACTGGTGTATTCCTTCGATTCCATGGTTCATTTCGATTCGTCCGTCGTCAATGCCTATCTGCACGAGATTGCACGCGTGCTGCGTCCTGGCGGGAGTGCATTCCTTCACCATTCCAACTACGGCACTGTGGCACCCAACAGTGACTGGGCGCAAAATCCCGGCAATCGAAGCGACATGACAGCCGAGCGGATGCGGGCCTTCGCCTCCGAGGCAGGGCTGGAGGTGACGTTCCAGAGGCTCAGCGGTCTGGCCGATGGCTGGGGCCTTGAGGATCTCGATGCCTTCAGCGTGCTGCGGCGTCCCGACGGCTCGCTGAGATGGCAGGCCCCAGCATTAGTGCCTCTGCCATCGAGGGTGTGCTGGAGGTCAGCCGAACACCCTTCACGGACCAGAGGGGACACTTCCTCAATCTGTTTCGACGGGAAGACTGGTCGGAGATCTGGGGAGATCGGCCAATCGATCAGGTCAATCTCAGCCACAACGTCCGACGGGGAACCATTCGTGGGATGCATCTGCAGCGGGGCCATCCTCCGGAAGTGCGTCTGGTCACCTGCGTGAAGGGGCGGGTCTGGGATGTGGCCGCCGACCTCCGGGCGGAGTCGGCGACCCGCGGCCAGTGGCATGGGGTGGAGCTCAGCGCCGAGGCTGGGAACTCCCTGCTGATCCCCACAGGATGTGCCCATGGCTTCCAGGTCCTGGAGCCGGACAGCACACTGCTGTACCTGCATGCGGCCCCCTATCGTCCCGGTGATGAGGCTGGGGTGCGCTGGAATGATCCACGGCTCGGGGTCAGCTGGCCCCTGGAGGCGGCGGATCTGAGCGAGCGCGACAGGTTGCTCCCTCTGCTTGAGTGGGTTCCATGAGTCACGCCTGCCGGCACTGTGGCGCTTCCCTGCAGTGCGACGTCATCGATCTCGGCCACCAGCCTCCGAGCAATGCCTATCTGACCGAAGAGAAGCTCAGCCTTCCAGAGGTCACCTTTCCACTCCGTGTCTATGTCTGCACGAGCTGCTGGCTTGTCCAGCTGCCGATGCATGCACCGGCGGATGAACTGTTCACCGCAGATTACGCCTACTTCTCCAGTACATCCGTGACCTGGTGCCAGCATGCGGAGCGTTTCGTGCAGGGGGCGGTTGAACGTTTATCGCTCGGACCTGAGAGTCTGGTGGTGGAAGTTGCCAGTAACGACGGCTATCTTTTGCAGTATGTGAAGGCGTTGGAAATCCCCTGCCTTGGCATCGAGCCCACCCATGCCACGGCAGAGGCCGCCCGTGCGAAAGGAATTGAGACGATTGAGCAGTTTTTTGGCGGCCAGCTTGCAGAGGACCTCGTATCCCAGGGGCTGAAGGCTGACTTGCTCGTGGCGAACAACGTCTTGGCGCATGTGCCTGACATCAATGACTTCCTGGGCGCGATCGCGGTGCTGCTCAGCCCCAGCGGCATGGCGTCGATCGAGTTCCCCCATCTGTTACGCCTTTTGGATGGAAATCAATTCGATACGATTTATCATGAACACTACAGCTACCTCAGCCTGACTACCCTGGTTCGCATGGCTGAAGCGGCTGGTCTGATGGTGTTTGATGCGGAGCAACTCACTACCCATGGTGGCAGCCTCAGGGTCTGGCTGGCGCGATCGGGCGAACGAGCGGCTTGTTCTCAAGGCATCAAGGAACGGGACGCTGTTTCGGTCGTGCTGTCTGAGGAGACCATGGCAGGTCTGGAGACCCTGGATGCCTATGTCCATTGCCAGGCACGAGCCCTGGATGCGAAGTTTGCCTTGATGGAGTATCTGTTGGCGGCACGACGTTCCGGTCAGTGCGTGCTGGCCTATGGTGCCGCTGCCAAGGGAAACACCCTGATCAACTTCGCAGGGATCCGAAGCGATCTTCTTCCGGCGGTGGCCGATCGGGCTCCCAGCAAGGTCGGCAAGTGGCTGCCGGGAAGTCACATCCCTGTCGTCAGTGTGGAGGATCTCCTGGCCAGGGGTCCCGACGAGTTGCTCGTTCTGCCTTGGAATCTGGCGAAGGAAGTGAAGTCACAACTCAGCAGGAACATCGCTATCCCCATCAAGGTGGCCATCCCTTTCTTGAAGGAGATCTGAACCTTGACGCACCAGACATTCCGCAAGGTTCCCTATACCAAGCCCTCCATTACTGAGCTGGAGGTTGGCTATGCCACCGATGCCACCCGATTCGGATGGGGCGACCACTGTTACGATTATATCCACCGCTTTGAAGATGCGTTCAAGAAGCATCTTGGTGTGTCCTATGCCATCGCTACAAGCAGTTGCACGGGTGCGCTTCATCTTGGCATGCATGCGCTTGGCATTGGCCCCGGTGATGAGGTGATCCTGGCGGAGACCAACTGGGTGGCAACACTGGCACCGATTCTTCATCTCGGTGCGACGCCAGTGTTTGTGGATATTTTTCCCGACACGTGGTGTCTTGATCCCAGGAAGGTGGAGGCGGCGGTTACGCCGAGGACCAAGGCGATCGTAGCTGTTCACCTCTATGGCAATCTCTGCGACATGGAGGCCTTGTTGGCCATTGGGTCTGCCCATGACATCCCTGTCATTGAAGATGCAGCTGAAGCGATCGGTTCCATCTGGAAGGGCAAGAGAGCCGGCAGCCTGGGTCGGTTTGGGGCCTTTTCCTTCCACGGTACCAAGACGATGACCACCGGTGAGGGGGGAATCTTTGTCACTAATGATCCCTCTCTCTATGACTCCGTCTTGACGCTGTCCAATCACGGCCGGGACAGGCGTCAGACCCGACAGTTCTGGCCCGATATGCTCGGTTACAAGTTCAAGATGAGCAATGTTCAGGCTGCTATCGGTTGTGGACAACTGGAACGCATTGAGGAATTGATTTCCCGTAAACGGGACATCCTATGTTTTTACAGGCAGGCGTTTTCTGGTGTCTTTGGTGACTCTGTCAGGTTGAATCCTGATGGTGCTGATGGTACACAGATCGGTGCCTGGATGCCGACTATTGTGTTCTCTGATGATTGGCTTGAATCGATCGAACCGCTGAAGTCCGGTCTGGTGGATCGGGGTATTGATGCACGGGTTGTCTTTCATCCCCTGAGCATGGTTTGCAGCAGTTGGCCTCAATGTAATGGCACGAAGTCGCTGGCCGGCAATGAAGTCAACATGCAAGCCCTACGCTTTTCCCGGCATGCACTCAACCTCCCGTCTTTTCATGACATGGACGAAGAGGATCAGCTTCATGTGGTAAACTCAATATCACAGATTCTTGGTAAGGCGTGAATCAACTGTTGATTCGCCAAGGGCTCAACAGCTTGGGTTACCTCAAGCTTGAGGGATTCATTGATATTCAGAAGTACATTGCGCCAATCTGGGTGGCCATTCATCAGCTGGCCAGGCTGATTTGTCAGCGCCGCGGGCTGGATTTCCATCTGGGTGAGTTCTGCAGCGAAGAGGAGACCTCTGATGAGCTGTTGAGGCTGACGCTGCTTGACCGTGCCTTTCTTTCGGATCTCTATGATGCCTCCAAGCAGATCCCGGCGTTTCTCAGACTGGCTAGTTGCACTGAGTTTGAAGACTTGTATGGTCTTGCCCGCCAGACAGACTTGGTGGGGATTGGCGAAAGGAGCTACGGAATACGCTATGACCTACCTGATGAGGATCTCTTTCGTTCCCATTGGCATCAGGAGTATGCCTCTAACCCGCAAAGCCTGGATGGTCTTGTTTATTGGATTCCGCTGGTCCCCATGGCGGATGATATGGGATCTGTCGTGATCTGTGAGGCATCCAATCGGGATGGATTCGTTCCCCATAAGCCCCTGGCCAAGTATGCCTTCAAATCTGGTCTCTACCAGACAGGGATACCTGACGAAGATTCGGTGGTTGCACGCTACAGGCATGTGTCTCCGTTAAGCAGGCCGGGAGATCTTCTGTTGATGGATTTTCGAACGATTCATCAAAGTGGCTACAATCGCTCACGACGGCTCAGGGTGACGATGCAGGTTCGCTACTTCAACTTCACCAATCCAGAAGCCGTGGCTGATGGCTGGCCATCTAGCCCGACGGAGTTCTTTGGCTACCCTATCGACAGTAAGAAGTAGCCCTATTCAACCCACCACCATGACCAGCGTGAACACCTGTAATTGTTGCCACAGTGAGACGCTTGTCGAACTTTACAGGGGCTCGACGACTTCTTCGCTCACGACAATGAACACGACCCTCCATGGGCCCACCGTCGTTTCCTATTGTTTTATCTGCGGCCATGTTCAGACTGAACCCCTGTTTGATTTGAAGTCGTACTACGAAGAGACCTACGAGGTTGGACGGCTCAACGAGAATGATGACCAGTTGTATGCGATGGATGGTGACAAGCCCGTTTATCGTGCGGAACACCAGGCACGTATCGCTTGCCAGTTGCTTGCTATCGATGAGACAACGCGGATTCTGGATTATGGCTGTGGTAAAAGCCTGACGATGATGCGTATCACCGAGAAACTGCCGGGGCTTCAGCCGTTTCTCTATGATGTGAGTGATAAATATCTTCCTATCTGGGCATCATTCACCTCCCGTGATCACTGTTTTGTCAGGTCCATTCCTGCCAGTGCACAGGGGAGCTTTGACATCGTCACTTCATTCTATGCCTTGGAGCATATCTCCGATCTTTCTGATGCTCTGACCTCGATTCGTGATTGCCTCAAGCCAGGGGGAACCTTCTATTTCCTTGTTCCCAACGTCCTGGTTAATGTTGCTGACTTTATTGTCGCCGATCATGTCAATCACTTCCTGCCGTCATCCCTGCAGGCCCTGTTGGTGAGGAATGGCTTCACTGATGTCGAGGTCAGCGATTCTCTCCATTTTGCAGCCTTTGTTGTCACGGCCCGGAAGGCTGCCCCTGAGGACGACCAGGCGCCGGCTCCTACCGTTCAATCCCTCCCGGAACTGCCCTATCAGGTTGAGGAAGGGGAGAGGCGAGAACTGCAGAGCATCTCCAGTTTCTGGGCGTCGCAGGAGCAGAGGCTCATGGCCCGGCTGACTTCTCTGCCACTCCATGCATGCCTTGGTATCTATGGCGCAGGCTTCTACGGTTCTTACCTCAGGGGTCTCCTGCAGGCGACGGGCCGCACGGCTGTTGTCATTGTTGACCAGAATCCATTCCTGCAAGGAACTTTCGTGGACGGTCTTCCGGTGGTTGCTCCTTCGCAGCTGCCAGAGGATGTTGACACCCTCCTTGTTGGCCTCAATCCAAAGAGTGCCAAGGGCATTATTCGGGGCATTGAGGCTTGGCAGGATAAGACCCTCGATTGCATTTATCTGGAATAGGGCCTGTGCGTCTTGTCATCTCCCAGCCCATGTACTTTCCATGGTACGGGCATTTGGAGCAGCTTCTGGCTGCAGATGCCTATGTGTTCTATGATGATGTTCAGTTTTCGAAGGGCAGCTTCACAAATCGTGTCCAGCTGTTGAACGGCGGTGTCCAGCATTGGCTCACAGTGCCTGTGCGTTTACCTGGAGCGCCCATCTTGATTCAGGATGTCTTGGTCAATGACCATCAGGACTGGAAGCTTTCCCATTTGAGAAAGTTTCATTCGGCTTATCGGAATGCCCCCTATCTTGCCGATGCGGTGAGATTGCTGGAATCGGTCTTTTCTTCGGAGAGCTCCAGCCTCTGTTCGATTGCCATGGACTCTGTGCAATGCCTGGCTACCTATTTTGGCCTCGCTGAGTCAACGCAGTTCCTCAAGTCCTCAGATCTGGCTATCGGCGGCGCCGGCAGTGAGCGGGTCCTTGCGATCTGCAGCCATCTCCATGCCAGCGACTACATCACTGGGCATGGCGCCAGGAACTACCTGGACCATCTTTCTTTTGAGGCGTCCGGAGTTGATGTTCACTACATTGACTACGGGCTTGCTCCGTACCGCCAGCTCAGCGAGACGTTCATTCCCTATGTCTCCAGCTTGGATCTTGTGGCGATGCTTGGCAAGGAAGGTCGCTCTGTCATCGCTGGTACCGTGGTAAAATGGCAGCAATTCATTACGCGTTGACCCAGCTTAGAAAGGCATGCAACGAGACCTCAACGCCGAAGCCTCCCAATACAACGCCAAAGCCCCAACCATCTTCGAGAATGATCTCGTTCTTCATTGGTACCCCAAGAGAATCCTTCAGAGGCTGACTCCCGATCGATCGATTCTTGAACTTGGAATTGGTCACGGATTTACGGCACAAATCTTCCATGAGGTCGCCAGTCGCCATGTGCTCGTTGAAGGTGCATCAGTTGTGATTGATCAGTTCCGCTTGGAGCACCCCGAGATTGACTGCGATATTCATCACTGCTACTTTGAAGAATTCGAAAGCCAGGAGTTGTTCGATTATATCGTTATGGGATTTATCCTTGAGCATGTGGATGATCCACGTCTCGTGCTGAAAAAGTATTCACATTTCTTGTCCCCGGATGGAAAGCTGTTCGTCGCTGTTCCGAATGGCAAGTCACTCAACCGGCGCATTGGTCACGCCATGGGCAAGATTGACGATCTCTATGATCTCAATGCTAATGACATTGCAATGGGCCACCAGCGTCAGTACTGCGTGGACACACTGACCGCCGATCTCGAGTCCAGCGGTTACCGACTGACGCATTTGGAAGGGATCTACTTGAAGCCACTTCCATTGCCTGTGCTTCAGGGAATGAGTGACGCTGCGGAGAACTTCCAGGCCCTGTTGCATGTGGGCGTCGATTTCCCTGAGCTTTGCGTGGGTCTGCTGGTAGAGGCGGAACTGCAGTGAAACCCGTCCTTGACCCTCAGGACGTTCCGTTGCTTCTCTGATGGGCCGCACGGTTCTCGTTACGGGTGTTGGCGCCATCATCGGCCAGGGGATTATTGACTCTTTGCGACGATGCCGACAGCCGGTCGTCATCATCGGCATGGATCGGCTGGCCAACTCCGTGGGTGCCTATCTGTGTGATCGTTTCATCTGTAAACCTGACGTTGATGAAGCCAGCGATGGCTATCTTGACTTCTGGCGCCAACTGTTGGTCTCATTCAACGTAGATCTGGTTTTACCAGGTATTGAGTCGGATGTCGTTTTTCTCGATCGTCATCGTGAGCAATTTGGATCCCTGGCTGCGCTGGCGATCAATGCTCCTGATGTCTTGGCAGTGTGCAGCAACAAGCTGACCACCTATACAAAGCTTGACTCCGTGGATATTGCGCGCATTCCGACGCTTGTCGCCACAAAGCATGCAGATCTGCCCAGCCTTGGTCATGGTCCCTACATTTTGAAACCCTGTAGTGGCAATGGATCGAGGGGGATTCACATTGTCGATCATCTTCGAGACTACACGGACACTCTTGAGAGGCACTGCAGTGGAGACTATATTGTTCAACCCTATCTTGGTGATCCGGAGCATGAGTTCACAGCCAGCGCTTTTGGATTATCGGGTGGCGCGAGCCTGACACCTATTATCTTTCGGCGTACTCTTGCCCGTGCCGGTTATACGAACTACGCTGAAGTGGTGCCATGCGCCGAGATCGAAGCTGCCATCGGCGTGCTGTCCGCATTCTTCCAGCCGATCGGCCCGACCAACTATCAGTTTCGACTCCACCACGGAACCTACTATCTCCTGGAGATCAATCCCCGGTTTTCGAGCTCAACTTCCATCAAGACGGCCTTTGGGTACAATGAGGCTGAGATGTGTATCCAGTATTTCCTGCAGGGGAGTCCCCCGGCTCCGCCCATCATCCGCAAGGGTCACGCCTGGCGAATAATCAGTGATGTCATCGTCCATGAAGGCTCTGATCAGTGATATTCATGCAAACTACGCGGCGCTTCAGGCCGTTGTAGAGGACGCCTTCGAGCAGGGCTGCAAGCAATTCATCTGTCTGGGTGATGTGGCTGGCTATCACGCCGACATCAATGAGTGCCTTGCACTTCTCAGGTCACTACCCGGCCTCCGTTTGATTCGCGGGAATCACGATGCCTACCTGTTGAACGGTTCTGGTTGTCCCCGTTCGGAAATCGTTTCCCATGTCCTCCGATTCCAGGCGTCCATCGTCACGTCAGACAACCTTGACTGGTTGTCGACGAGTCTGCCCCATTTCAGCTGTGGACATGATCTCTTCGTCCACGGGGGCCCTGATGATGTGCTTGAGCAGTATGTCTACAGGGTGTCTCCTGAGCTTTTTCAAGAGGACGTCGATCGCCTGTTCTGCGGCCATACGCACGTGCAAGTGCTCCATTGGAATGGCGGCCGCCTGTTCTGCAATCCTGGGTCTGTGGGCCAGCCCCGCGATGGCATTCCCCGAGCTGCCTATGCCATCCTCGATCGTGATGAGGTTTTGTTGAGGCGCGTGGAGTATGATGTCTCTGCGACAGAGAAGTCCATGAAAGCGGCTGGTTTTCCTGACCACTATTTCCTCAATCTTCGGAAGGGAGCTCAGATTGGAGGACGTATCGACCGAATCCATTTCGAGACCCTTTAATGAATCAGCTTGAACTATTCCAGCACGAAGTCGCAAAGAACATTGAAGGTCTTGGCGCTGACGACTCACTTTGGGAAAAGTCTTTGGAGTGGATGCATCACTCTGGCCTGCACAAATATACCTACAACTTCGAATGGTTGGGTCGCCCGATCATCCAATATCCTCAGGACATGGTTGCCCTTCAGGAGATTGTCTGGCGCACCCGCCCCGATCTGATCATTGAGACGGGGGTGGCCCACGGCGGCTCTCTGATGCTGAGTGCGTCCCTTCTTGCCTTGCTTGATCGGAGTGATGAGCTCCAAGGTCATGGTCGATCCCATGAACCAGCGAGAAAGGTTCTTGGAATTGACATCGAGATCCGCCCACACAACCGTAGCGCGATCCATGCCCATCCGTTTTCGCCCTACATCCAATTGATCGAGGGATCCAGCGTTAGTAAGAGCATTGTTGAGCAGGTGGCTCAGATTGCCTCAGGCTATTCCACGATTCTAGTTTGTTTGGACTCTGACCACACCTTTGACCATGTTTATCAGGAACTTCTTGCCTACGCACCTTTGGTGACCAGCCAGAGCTATTGCATTGTTTATGACACGGTTGTTGAGTATATGCGTCCTGAGTTTCGCACCCACCGTGCCTGGGGTCCGGGTAATAGTCCATTGACGGCAGTCGAAAAGTTCTTGTTCGACAATCCCTCTTGGCAGGTCGATCGCGCTGTTGATCAGAAGTTACAAATCACTGTGGCCCGGTCTGGCTTTTTGAAACGTCTCTAGGCCTCTATCAGCGACCATTTACGGCTGCTGAGATTCCCAGAACCCATTAGGATTTCTCACTGCTAACCATCGTTGGTCTCAGTTGCCTTTCTGCCACCCCGTTTGATCTCTCCTCGACTTGTGTTGGTTGGACTCTGTCGATTGTCTTCTTGAGAATCCTCTTCTGTGTGGCTGTCATCAACTTCCTTGGCATGCCTTGTTGAGGCAGTCTCTAGCTCTCTGGTTATGCCTCGCCCGCGAGCACCCCTCAGATCTAGCCCTTTGGTCAGCAGGATGGCCAGAGTCAATTGTCGCTACCGTCGTTGCTTGCTTGCAATGAACTGTGTAGTCGTTTCAGGCGGAGAGGATCCACAACTCTCCTTTCCTCGACAAGGCTGAGTGTTT
This sequence comes from uncultured cyanobacterium, assembly GCA_963772735.1. Lineage (GTDB taxonomy): Bacteria > Cyanobacteriota > Cyanobacteriia > PCC-6307 > Cyanobiaceae > Cyanobium. The sequence continues at coordinate 17,165 of CAVYYO010000021.1, forward strand.
CTTGCCTGAAGGTGTTAACAGTTGTACATCTCATCGATACCTTGTTGGCCTGGCTTGACATCCTAGGGCTGCTGCCTTGCGGATTATCCTGCGCCTTTCTTGGCTCCCTTTGGAGTCATCTCCACGTCTGGCCACGTGTTGTTCATGATCCAGTGATCGAACTAATCCCTAGGCGCACCCGATGATTCCTTTGTCTCCTACAGGGCTTTGGGCCTCTCTCGGTGGATTTGATATAATGACCGCTTAAAGCTCGCTTGACTTTGTTGGCAACGACGATTTGTATTGGCTTGCCCACGCGAAATCGGCCTGATTTGTTGCGGCGGGCTCTGTCATCCATTACGTCTCAGACCCGGACGCCGGATGAAGTCCTCATCGGCGATAACTCAGACAACTCTGAAACTCTGGATGTGTATCTAGAGTGGCGAGACATCCTCCCCAATCTTCGCTATTTCCGCAGAGAGCGAGATGTTGGCCCAACGTCAAACTTTTTGCAGCTACTTCAGGATTCAACAGCTACGCACTTTATGTGGCTTGCTGATGACGACGTTATTGAGCCTCATCTTTTGGAAACAGCTTATAACTTCTTGGTCTTGTATCCGAGTGTGAAATACTTGTGTTGGGGGTTCTCTGTTCATAACTATGTCACTGGCATTACCGAGCATCCCTCCGCACTTCCGCCCATCTCCCATGAGCGCGGGTTCTATGCCAACGCCTGCCTCTACCTGACCCAACCAATCTCTTCGCTTTTTTATGGCTTGTACGAGCGACGTGCCTTGATGAACTCGTCACTGAATCTCTGGCACCAGAAAAACGTTTCTTTTGACTGGATGGATGTTGCTTGTATAATGTCAACTCTGCTTTGCTGCAGATCACACTTGATCCCTGAACGATTGGTCGTTTTTGGCATTGACCAGCCAGCACGTTCGATCAAGTGTGCTGGAGGCTTGAGTGCGAAGCGTTACAATCCGCTGCCCTGGCTCCGGCATGGTGTTGTGCTAATCTTGACTGCCCCAAGACTCTCCTTCTTGGAGCGATTAAAGCTCTTGCCTAAGTTCTTGTATGCTTGGCGCAATACGACGTCGTTTGCAATCAATCATTCCTGAGTATTGTCAGAGTCTTCGTCAGCCGATTGCCACGCCTTCCGTTTCTGCATCGTACGCGCGCGAGAGTTTTTCTCAGTGCGGGGAAGACCTGATTATTGACTTTGTCGCCCGTCAGTGTGGCATCGATATTCAAAGCTATTTCGACGTTGGCGCCAACCATCCTTTCCATTACAGCAACACCTACCTTTTCTATGCGAGAGGTGCTGCAGGCATCTGTGTTGAGCCCATCCCCTTCCTGGCTCAGGACTTTGCCGCTGCACGTCCCCGCGACAAGGTGCTCACGAATGTCATCTCGGCGGGTGAGGATCCGCTGATCTTCTATGTGCTTGAGCCCTCGACACTCAGCACATTTGATCCTGATGCTTTGAGTCGCGCATTGAAGACTCCTGGGGCTTCGGTAGTTGACAAGATACGGGTGGAGCCGATAAGCCTTGATCACCTGTTTGAGGCGAACGGTGTTCCTGAGCTGCTTTGCATCGACGTCGAGGGAGGTGATCTCGATGTGTTGTCCAGCTGGGACATTGAACGCTTTCGGCCCCCCCTTCTTTGTGTGGAGGACCTTGAGTACAGCACCGTTCGTACCACAAGACGACCGTTGGGAGTGACAGACTACTTGTGTCAACATGGCTACATGTTGTTTGCCAATACATTCATTAATAGCGTTCTTGTTGATGCTGCGACCTGGGTTGATCCATGACGACTCCTCATCCTTTAAAGCGCTTTCTATCTCCTATCGTTCAGCTTAAGCGGGGAATTGACAGACAGCTGTATGCTTGCAATCGGTTCAGAAAGAACTCTCAATCTTCTTTTCGACAGTGGATCTCAGTATCCCGTCGAATTCAGGATCCTATCCTTACTGTTGGGACGACGAACTCCAGTAACCGTGATCAGTGGGTTCAATCCGTTCTCGCTGAGGTTGTGCCGAAATCACGGTTGCTCGATGCTGGTTCTGGCGAGCAGAAGTATCGACGGTTCTGCTCGCATCTCCACTACGTCTCGCAGGACAACGCTGCTTATGATGGCAAGGGTGATGGCCATGGGGGACATGTTGAAAGCTGGACCTATGGTGCCACTGACTATGTCTGCGATATCGTAGATATTCCGGCGCCTAGTGATTCATTTGATGTCGTCTTGTGTACTGAGGTTCTAGAGCATCTGCCTGACCCTTTGGCGGCGATTGGAGAGCTCACGCGTGTCTTGCGACCTGGTGGTCTGCTCTTACTTACGGCTCCATTCTGCAGTTTCACGCACTTCTCTCCATACTTCTTTTCAACTGGTTTTTCCCGTAACTGGTATTCCAGGCATTTAGGGGATCTTGGTTTCAGTTGCGTGGAGATGACGCCGAATGGAAACTACTTTGAGTATCTCGCCCAGGAAATCAGGAGGCTGCCGCAGATGTCCAGCTCCTACTCCCTTGCTAAGGAGTCGTGGCGGGTCCGGTTGGCGATGCTTGCTATTCTGAGATTCTTACAGGTCTGTTCATCTCTGGATCGAGGCTCTTTTGACTACAGCTGCTACGGCTGGCATGTCAAGGCGACTAAGGGCCTAGCCTCTTCGGATCAGGCTGATTAGATGACGTCTCCCTCTCCATGCGTTTCCGTTGTCCTGCCCGTTTACAACGGTCTCCCCTATCTGCATGCGGCCATCTCCAGCATCCTTTCTCAGTCGTTTACTGACTTTGAGCTGATTGTGATTGACGATGGCTCTGTCGATGGGTCCGCTTCTGTCCTTGAGGAGTTTCACGATCAGCGCCTCCGCTTTCTGCACCAAGACAATCAGGGCCTTGCCCGTACCCTCAACCATGGCATCTCCCTGGCCCGTGGAACCTATGTGGCCCGGCAGGATCAGGACGATCTTTCCCATCCCGATCGCCTCGCCTTGCAGGTGGCTCACATGGAAACCCACCAGGATTGTGTTTTGGTTGGTTCCTGGGCCCAGATCATGGAGGTGGATCGTCTCGTGGATCGCTTTCACCGCCATCCTGTCGATGAGCCAACCCTGCGCTATCAGCTGTTGTTCAACAACCCGTTTGTCCACAGCTCTGTTCTCCTCCGACGTTCGGCGCTACAGCAGGTTGGCGGCTATACGACTGATCCAGCGCGGCAGCCCCCTGAAGACTATGAATTGTGGTCGCGTCTTTCTCGCATTGGTTCCGTGGGAAATCTGGGACAGGTTTTACTTGTGTATCGGGAGATTCCCGGCAGCATGTCCCGAGTTGGCCCTTCACCATTCCGCAGTCGCTTGATCACGATTAGCGCGGAGAACATCGCTGCTGCAGCCGGCTTGCCGAGTGGTGATCCCTCTGTGCTCGCCATCGCTAGGCTCACCCATGGTGATGCTTCTTCATTGCAGCCCACCCTCGACTTTGCCCGGATGCAGGAGGTCCTGCTCCAGGCGATCCAGAGCGTCGCCTCGGGAGATGCCCTTACGCCCCTCCGCCAGGACGCCCTGGCCCGCGTCCAGGCCATGAAGGGGGCATGGATGGTCCGTTCGTCGCCCGCCTACGAGCTTCTCCATACCGCGGGCCCTTTCCGCAACCTCGCCAAGCGGATCTGGCGCCTGGCGCAACGGTTCAGAGGGCATCAATGAAGTCCATCGTCATCGGCGGTGCCGGTTTCATCGGCTCCCTTGTCAGCCAGGCCCTGATCGATTCCGGTCGCGACGTGACCATCGTGGGACGGCGCCCTCCCGGTGCCCACTCGGCTTCCCTGGCTTGCACCTACCGCTGCGCGGATCTCGGTAACCGCTCCGAGATGCGGGACATTCTCGAGCCAGGCTGTGAGGTGATTGATCTGGCCTATGCCACGGTCCCGAAGACGAGCTACGGCGATCCCGCCTTTGACCTGTTAGCCAACCTCCCAGGCAGCGTCGGTTTGCTTGAGGAGGCGATCGCGGCCCATGTGCGGCGTCTGTTGCTCGTCTCCTCTGGCGGCACGGTGTATGGCTCGCCCCATGGGCTGCCCATGACCGAAACCCACCCGACTGCCCCAATCAGTCCCTATGGCATCACCAAGCTGACCATCGATCACTATGCCCTGATGTTTCATCACACCCGTGATCTGCCGGTGGTGGTGGTGCGTCCAGCCAATGCCTACGGCGTACAGCAGCGTTCCCGCACGGGTCAGGGATTTCTCGCTGCGGCCATTGATTCCATTCTTTCCAATCGGGCCATCGAGATCTATGGCCCTGCGGGCACCATCCGTGACTACATCCATGTGGCTGATGTGGCCCATGGCATCCTCGCGGCCCTCGACTTCGGCAGCGATGGTGAGATCTACAACATTGGCACCGGCATCGGCGCCAGCAACCTGGATGTGATCACCCTGCTGCGGCCCCTGGTCGAGGCTGCCGGCCATACCGTCCAGGTGAACCACCTGCCTGCGCGTCGCTTTGATGTCGAAGCCAACGTGCTCGATGCCCAGAAGCTCTTTTCCGTGTCCGGTTGGAGAGCCCAGGTGTCTCTGCAGAACGGCCTCGCCCAGATGTGGGATCATGCCCTGAAGGCCTCCTCCTCCCTCTGAGGACAGCCTCCGTTCACCCGGTCCTGACCCAATGGGTATTCTTTCGCGGCTGCAGGTACTTCGTGGATCTGCCGCTGCCCAGTCCCCATCCCTGGATCCCTTCCTCAGCACGACCAACCCGTCCCGCAATCCCGCCTGCGGGGAGTTCGAGGTGGACGGCTGGGTCACGTCCGCGTTCGTGGCCCGCACCCTGGTTCCCGTGGTCGGAGTCCATCCCTTTCCCCTTCAGGAACTGATGCTGATGACGGCGACGGTGTGTCGCTTCCAGCCCTCCCTGATCTTCGAATGGGGCACCAACATCGGTAAATCGGCGAGAATCTTCCATGAAATCGCCCAGTATTTCCATATCCCCACCACCATCCATTCCTGCGATCTTCCCGACGACGTCGACCACGTCGAGCACCCCCACGCCCAGCGGGGCGCGATGGTGCGGGGCCTGGCGGGGGTGGAACTGCACCAGGGCGACGGGCTGACCACCTCCCTCGGCCTCTGGGAGCGGGCGGGGCGTCCCCCCTCCCCCCTCTTCTTCCTCGATGGTGACCACAGCCACGCCAGTGTCAGGCGGGAGATCGACGGCATCCTGGCGGCCGTCCCCGACCCGGTGCTGCTGCTGCACGACACCTTCCTCCAGTCCCCCGATTCCGGCTACAACATCGGACCCCGTCAGGCCGTCGAGGAGTCCCTGGCCGCCCACCCCGGCCGCTTCCGGGCGGTGCATTCCGGCCTCAGCCTCCCGGGCATGACCCTGCTCTATTCCACCGCCCCGGTTGCGGCGTAGGTTCGCCCCAGCCCCGCCGGCCCATGAAGATCCTCCATACGGTCGAGTCCTACCTGCCGGCCCGCCATGGCATGTCGGAGGTGGTGCGGCAGATCTCCGAGCGGTTGGTGGCCCGGGGCCACGACGTCACCGTGGCCACCCGCTCTGACCCGGCCCGCAGCGGCGACAGCATCGAAGGGGTGAAGGTGAGGGGTTTCGACGTCCAGGGGAAGAGTGCGGTCGGGGTCTGGGGGGATGTCTCCGGCTACCAGCGCTACCTGCTCGGCTCCGATGCCGACCTGATCGTCAATTTCGCAGCGCAGCAGTGGGCCACCGATCTGATGCTGCCGCTGCTGCCCCAGCTGAAGGCCCGCAAGGTGTTCGTTCCCACGGGCTTCTCCGCCCTGGGGGATCCCACCTTCTCGGCCTATTTCACCGCGATGGGCGAATGGATGCGCAGCTACGACGCCTGCGTCTTCCTGTCCGACTCCTACCGCGATGTCGATTTTGCCCGTCGGGAGGGAGTGGAGCGCATCGCCATCATTCCCAACGGGGCAGCGGCCGAGGAGTTCGACCGTCCCCGGGATCCCGGCCTGCGGGCCCGGCTCGGCATCCCCGAAGACGATCTCCTCATCCTGCACGTCTCCGGCTACCTGTCGGTGGCCAAGGGGCAGGCCGAGGCCCTCGAGATCTTCTCCCGCTCCCAGCTGCGCCAGGCCACCCTGCTGCTGGTCAGCCCGGATTTTTCCCAGTCCCTGGCCCGCTCCCTGACGCCGCGGCAGCTGGCCCGAGGCCTGTATCACCTGCTGCGGGGCAAGGGGTTGCGGGCCCTGGCCTTCCCCACCCAGCTGCAGGTGATGAAGCGCCTCAACCGGCGTCGCAACGCGGCGGCCGGCCGCCAGGTGCTCGGCCATGCCCTCTCACGCCAGGACACGGTCAGCGCCTTCCTCGAAGCCGACCTGCTGCTGTTCCCGTCCTGGATCGAGTGCTCCCCCCTGGTGCTGTTCGAAGCCGCCGCCTCCCACACGCCGTTCCTGGTGACGCCGGTGGGCAATGCGGCCGAGATCATCGCCTGGACCGGGGGAGGCGAGCTGCTGCCCGGCGAGCGCAGTGACGACCGCGAAGGCAGCGTGCGGGCCGATGTGGCCGCCGGAACCCAGCGGCTGGAGGCCCTGGTGGCCGATGCCCCCGGCCGCCGCCGGATGGCCCACTCCGCTTACCGGGCCTGGCAGGCCCACTTCACCTGGGAGCGCATCGCCGACCAGTACGAACGGCTGTACCGATCCCTGCTGGATGGTGAGGCGATCCACGACCAGTTCCCGGCTCCCCCCCAGCTCTGATGCGCGTCCTCACCCTGATCTTCTCCAAGGATCGGCCGCTGCAGCTGCAGGCGACCCTGGCCTCGTTCGCCCTGCATTGCCAGGAGGCGGCGCAGACGCCGATCACGGTGCTCCACCGGACCAGCTCAGAGGCTTTTGCCCAGGGTTACGCCCAGCTGCGGCAGGAGTTCCAGGGTCGGCTCCTGATCGACTGGGTGGAGGAGTGCTCCTTCCGCCACGATCTGCTGGCCTGCCTGCGGCAACCGCCCGCCCCATCCGGCTGGCGCCGGATCCTGGATCGCCTGCGGCTGCGCTCCTGGCGTCCGCGCTGTGAACAGCTGCTGTTCCTCGTCGATGACAACATCTTCGTGCGGCCCTTTTCGCTGCGATTGATCGTCGAGACCTTGGAGCGGCAGCCGTCGGCCATGGGCTTCTCCCTGCGCGTGGGTCGCAACACCACCACCTGCTACTCCATGAACTGTGCGCAGCCCCTGCCGGAGTTCCAGCCTGTGGAGGGTGGGTTGCGCTTTCGCTGGGTGGGCCAGACCGGCGACTTCGGCTACCCGATCGAGGTGTCCAGTTCCGTCTACCGCCTCGCCGATCTGATCGGTCTGCTGCGGACCCTTCCCTACACCAACCCCAATCGCCTTGAGCAGGTGCTCTCCTCCTCCAGCTCCCTCTTCGCCCTGAGCAAGCCCGATCTGCTCTGCTTCGAGCAGTCCGTGGCCTTCTGCGCCCCGATCAACAAGGTGCAGACGATCCTCGACAACCGGGCCGGCGGGAGCCACGACTATTCCAGTGAAGCCCTGCTCGGCCGCTTTCACGAGGGGCAGCGGGTGGATGTGGAGGCCCTGCGGGATTTCGTGCCCACCGCGGCCCATGTGGAGATCGATCTGCCGCTGCTGCCTGCCTCGGTGCCGTGACCGCGCGCATCGCGATCCTGCTCTGCATGAAGGGAAACACCCCGGCGGCCCTGGCCCTGCGGGCCATTCGCAGCACGGCGGCCAGCCTTGCCCCCGGCGACGTCCTTTACCTGCGCGTCGATGGAGGGCAACTCACGGATCCCGGGCCGTTCCGTGCCGCCGCCGCCCCTGCTTCCCTGTTGCTCCGAGAGGTTGAGGAGGGCCGGGGGCTCGCCCACGGCCTCAACCAGCTCATTCAAGAGGCGCTGAAGGATCCCGGCATCGCCTTGTTCGCCCGGATGGATGCCGATGATGAATCCCTTCCGGATCGCATGGAACGCCAACGCGGGTACATGGCGGATCACCCGGAGGTGGATATCCTCGGCACGGCCTGTCACGAGATCGATGAGCATGGCGCCTATCTGCAGCTCAAGCGCATGCCGATCAGCCATCGCGCCATCGTGGCTACGTTGCCGCGCAGCAATCCATTAAATCATCCCACGGTGATGCTGCGACGCCGTGTTTTCGACGCCGGTCTTCGATACCGTGAAGATGTGAAATGCACGGAGGATTATCACCTCTGGATCACGGCGGCGGCAGCGGGATTCGTGTTTGCGAACCTGCGGGATCCATGGCTGAATTTTCAGCGGGATTCCACCTTTTTCCGGCGCCGTGGTGGTTGGCAGCAGGCCTGGGCCGACCTCCATGTCCGGGTCCGGGCGATGCGGGAGCTCCGATTGTATTCACCGATGAATGTTCTGTGGGCTGTGGCGGCCTTCGGCCTGCGTATCCTGCCGGCGGGCTTGCAGAATTGGCTCTATCACCGGTTGCGGTAGCCGTTCCGATTCTGCTGTCTCCAGGCCCAGCCATCACGGCAGATGTCTTCCAGATTTCGTGTGGTGGACCAGCCCAGACGCTTTCTGGCGGCAGAAGAGTCCGCCACGCTCTCCGCCACATCGCCTGGCCTTCGTGGCGCAAATTCGTAGGCCACACGGCAACCGTTGATCCGCTCGAAGGCCTTGATCATTTCCAGCACGGAGTGTCCCCTGCCGCTGCCCAGATTGAGGGTCAGAATCTGATCTTCTGAAACCAGGAGTGCCTCCAGCGCCTGCTGGTGACCTTCCGCAAGATCCATCACATGGATGAAGTCACGGATGCCGGTGCCATCGGGGGTAGGCCAGTCGGAGCCGTAGATCTGCACATGGGATCGGAGACCCATCGCTACCTGTGTGATCAGGGGAAAGAGATTGGATGGTTCCCCGTTGGGATCCTCACCGATGCGTCCACTGCGATGTGCACCGACAGGATTGAAATAGCGCAGTCTGGCGATTCGCCATCCAGGTTCGCTGGCTGCGACGTCGGAGAGCATCCGTTCGACGGCCGCCTTGGTCTGTCCGTAGGAGTTGGCCGGCTGAATGGAGGCGCTTTCCGGGATGGGCAATGTCTCAGGGCATCCGTAGAGCGCCGCGGTACTGCTGAACACGATGGTCCTGCAGGCGTGCCGTCGCATCGCCTCCAGCAGGTTGCGCGTCCCCTCGACGTTGACATGCCAGTAGCTGAGCGGCTCCTTGATCGAGGCGCCCACGGCTTTGAGGCCGGCGAAGTGCAGAACGGCCGCGATGCCGGGCCTCCCCTCGCCGGCGCCGGCGTGGAAGGCCTGATCCAGAGCCTCCGGGCTTCGGATGTCACCGTTGATGAAGCTCAGCCGGCGTTCACCTGTGGACGATCGCCAGACTTGATGGAGGCCCGTTTCGCATGGGCTGAGTCGACAGAGTTCGGCCACACGATGGAGCGCTTCTATGCTGCTGTTGTGCAGGTTGTCGATGACAACAACCTCATAGCCGGCACCGATCAGAACCAGACAGGTGTGGCTGCCGATGAAGCCAGCTCCCCCAGTGATCAGTACAGTCGCCAAGACGATCGTCAGTGATTATCGATTCTACGTGATTGATGTTCGGTCGTCCCTCGGCCGAAGCCCATGATGCAGGCGCTGCGGGCTTGTTCGGCGAGGGCTTTTCGAGGTAGAGAAGGCTCAGGGCACGGCCTTCCACTTGGCCATGGAGGCCCTTCGCTGAAAGCCGGGCTGGGCCCCTCTGGCTCTCGCCAGAAGTCGGATCGTTTTGATCAGGATGAGCGTGTCCAGCATCAGGCTCGCATTGCGTAGATAGTAGAGGTCGTAGCTGAGTTTCATTCTGCTGTCTTCGATGCTGGCTCCATAGGGGTAGCAGACCTGTGCCCATCCGCTGAGCCCGGGTCGCACCCAGTGCCGGACCCGATAATGCTGGATCTGCTCTTCCAGAATGTCTTCGATTTCGGGCCTCTCCGGTCTCGGTCCGATCAGACTCATCTCACCCTTGAGCACGGCCACCAGCTGGGGGAGCTCATCGATCCGCAACTGTCTCAGGACCTTCCCCACCCGCGTCACCCTGGGGTCATCGCGGCTGGCCCAGCGCGCACCCCGCGTTTCCGCGTCCAGGCCCATGGTTCTCAGCTTCCACACCTCGATGGCCGCTCCGTAGAGGCCTGTACGCGTCTGGCGGTAGAGGATCCCCCCCCCGTCCCCGAGGCGGATGGCCAGGGCGGAGATCAGCAGCAGCGGCGCCGTGACGATCAGCAGCAGGCTGGCCACGATTACGTCCCCCATGCGCTTGAGGCGCCATCCCCAGCGGTTCGGTTGCAGCTCGAAGCCGTCGGCCTGCAGCAGCCACCGACTCGAGAAGAGCTCCGGGGGAACCCGCTGAAGATGATGTTCCGCCCAGATCACCAGGCTGCAGACACTGGCTCCCCGTTCACGTCGGGCGAGCAGTTTTTGCAGCAGGGCATCGTTGAGTTCGGCCGCTTCGCTCACGGCGATGCCATCCACCGACAGCAGGATCGTCTCGAACGCCGGCTCCAGGGATCGGCAGTCCCAGCAGTGCAGGTCCAGCAGGGTCGGCCCGCCGTCCCGTTCGAGTTCGAGCCGCACCACCGTCAGCTCTGCGGCCTCCCCCACCAGCAACCACGACTGGCGCCGGCCCAGCAGGCGGGTGACGACCAGCTGCGCAGTCCCGGAGGCCACCGTGACCACCGCCAGTAGGGGAAGGATGAAGTTCCGGAACGTGCGCGGGTCTTCGACCTTGAGGCCCCAGTTGAGCACCACAACAACGATCGCCAGCACCAGCAGGGCGACCAGGGCGGTGGCGCCCAGCCGTCGCCGCTGGGAATCCCGCTGTCCCTGGTCCGGCTTCGAGTAGCGCCCCAGCAGGTAGGACGTCCCCACCCAGAGCACAATCAGGCCGACGATCGAGCCGGTGAGGCCGGCCCAGCGGTCGAATCGGTGCAGGAACAGGCTGTTGTAGGTCCCCAGCAGCAGCAGGGTGTCGAACAGGGCCAGCCCCAGCAGAAGCCGGCGCTGCCGCAGCCAGGGAGTACGCCACCACATGCCTTGCCGCCGCCACCTCCGCTCGACTTTATGGGCCGAGCCGACATCATTTTCCCCCTACCGGCTTCCCCGGTCCGACCCTCATTTGACCGGGGGGCCTCCCATGGGGCATGCTCGATCAGCCGGTGACGTCCGGCCAGGGGCCCGGCCGCTGCCGATCCTGCGGATGTAGCTCAGTGGTAGAGCATCTCCTTGCCAAGGAGAGGGTCGAGAGTTCGAATCTCTTCATCCGCTTTTCAGCCTCAGCATCAGCCGCTGGCTGTCGACCGGCCTGAACCCCAGCCTCTCGTAGAAGCCCTGGCCCGTGGTGGTCATCAGATAGATGCGCTCGGCTCCGGCCACCGCCTGGCTGGCCAGCAGTTCCTCCACGATCCTCCGGCCCAGGCCCTGGCCCTGCCGGGCCTCCGCCACCACCACGTCCCAGAGCACGGCGCGGAACACACCATCGCTCGTGGCCCGGCCGAAGCCGACCAGCTCCTTCCCGCGCCAGGCGCTCACCACCACCTGGCTGCCGCCGAGCATCCGGCCCAGCTGGGCACGGCTGCGGCCTTTGGCCCAGAAGCTGTGGCCGTCGAGCAAGGCGCCAAGGGTCCCCAGCCGCCAACGCAGGCGCAGGGCCAGCGGGCTGTGGCGGATCAGCCGCACTGGGGCGGCGGCGGTCTCGGGCCGGGGGGGGGTGGAGCTCAACGGGCTGGGGCGAGGATCCTCAGGAGCGAATCCTGCTCCTCGAGCGGCATCCCGGCCGGCAGAGCGCCGGACGGCGCCTGGCCCCGGCGCCTGGGGCGGAGGACCATCCTTGCTCCGAAACCCCTTGCCCTGTCTTGCTTCTTCGGCCTCGGTCCTGGATTTGCGGTGATAGGGTGACCCTTCACCGACCGGCCTTCGTCATGCTCAAGCTGCTGCTGGGTGATCCCAATGCCCGCAAGCTGAAGCGCTACCAGCCCCTGGTGTCCGACATCAACCTGCTGGAGGAGGAGATCGAGCCCCTCAGTGACGACGAGCTGCGGGGGCTGACGGCCGAGTTCCGCCACAAGCTGGAGAAGCCTGAATCGGCAGCCCGCCGCAAGGCCCTGCTCGACGAGCTGCTCCCCCAGGCCTTCGCGGTGGTGCGGGAGGCGGGCAAGCGGGTGCTGGGCATGCGGCACTTCGACGTGCAGCTGATCGGCGGCATGGTGCTGCACAACGGCCAGATCGCCGAGATGAAGACCGGCGAGGGCAAGACCCTGGTGGCCACCCTGCCGGCCTATCTCAACGCCCTCACCGGTGAAGGGGTGCATGTGGTCACGGTGAACGACTACCTGGCCCGGCGGGACGCCGAGTGGATGGGGCAGATCCACCGGTTCCTCGGTCTGAGCGTCGGCCTGATCCAGCAGGACATGAGCCCGCCGGAGCGGCGCCGCAACTACGCCTGCGACATCACCTACGCCACCAACTCCGAGCTTGGCTTCGACTACCTGCGCGACAACATGGCGAGCGACATCGCCGAGGTGGTCCAGCGCAACTTTCATTACTGCATCATCGACGAGGTGGATTCGATCCTCGTCGACGAAGCCCGCACGCCCCTGATCATCTCGGGTCAGATCGAGCGCCCCCAGGAGAAATACATGCAGGCGGCCCAGATCGCCACGGTGCTGGAGCGGGCTGCGGAGATGGGCAAGGACGGCATTGATCCGGAAGGCGATTATGAAGTCGATGAGAAGCTGCGCAACGTCACCCTCACCGATGAGGGCTACCAGAAGGCCGAACAGCTTCTGGGCGTCCAGGACCTCTTCAATCCCCAGGACCCCTGGGCCCATTTCATCAACAACGCCCTCAAGGCGAAGGAGTTGTTCGTCAAGGACGTCAACTACATCGTACGGGGCTCCGACGCGGTGATCGTCGACGAGTTCACCGGTCGGGTGATGCCGGGCCGCCGCTGGAGCGATGGCCTGCACCAGGCGATCGAAGCCAAGGAGTCCCTGCCGATCCAGCCCGAGACCCAGACCCTGGCGAGCATCACCTATCAGAATTTCTTCCTCCTCTACCCGCGCCTGGCCGGCATGACCGGTACCGCCAAGACCGAGGAAGTGGAGTTCGAGAAGACCTACAAGCTTGAGGTGGCGGTGGTGCCCACCAACCGGCCCCGCTCCCGCTCCGACTGGCCCGACCAGGTGTACAAGACCGAAACGGCGAAGTGGCAGGCCGTGGCCGCCGAAACCGCCCAGGTTCACCAGGCCGGTCGTCCCGTGCTGGTGGGCACCACCAGCGTGGAGAAGTCGGAACTGCTCTCCACCCTGCTGCAGGAGCAGCAGATCCCCCACAACCTGCTCAACGCCAAGCCGGAGAACGTGGAGCGGGAAGCCGAGATCGTCGCCCAGGCGGGGCGGGCCGGCGCCGTCACCATCGCCACCAACATGGCCGGCCGGGGCACCGACATCATCCTTGGCGGCAACAGCGACTACATGGCCCGGCTGAAGCTGCGGGAGGTGCTGCTGCCCCGGCTGGTGCGACCGGAGGAGGGACACCGTCCTCCCGTGCCGCTGCAGCGCTCCAACGAGGCGCCGGCGGGTTTCGGGGGTGGCGTGGCCCCGAGCTCCAGACCGGCCAGCGAGGCCAGGGCCATCGGCAACCTCTATCCATGCGACCTCTCGCAGGAGACGGAGAAGGCCCTGGCAAGCTTCTCGAGGGAGTTGGTGGCTGCCTGGGGGGACCGGGCCCTGAGCGTGCTCGAACTCGAGGATCGCATCGCTCAGGCGGCGGAGAAGGCACCCACCGACGATCCCCGGATCCAGGGCCTGCGGGAACTGATCGCCCGGGTGCGGGCCGAGTACGACGATGTGGTGAAGCAGGAGGAGGCCCAGGTGCGCTCCGCCGGTGGTCTGCATGTGATCGGCACGGAGCGCCATGAGTCGCGCCGGGTCGACAACCAGCTCCGCGGCCGCGCCGGCCGCCAGGGCGATCCGGGCAGCACCCGATTCTTTCTCTCCCTGGAGGACAATCTGCTGCGCATCTTCGGCGGCGACCGGGTGGCCGGCCTGATGAACGCCTTCCGGGTCGAGGAGGACATGCCGATCGAATCGGGCATGCTCACCCGGTCCCTGGAAGGGGCCCAGAAGAAGGTGGAGACCCACTACTACGACCAGCGCAAGCAGGTGTTCGAGTACGACGAAGTGATGAACAACCAGCGCAAGGCGGTGTACACCGAGCGGCGCCGAGTACTCGAGGGACGGGAGCTCAAGCAGCAGGTGATCGGCTATGGCGAGCGCACCATCGACGACATCGTCGAGGCCTACGTCAATCCGGATCTGCCACCCGAGGAGTGGGACCTCACCCGCCTGGTGGATAAGGTCAAGGAGTTCATCTATCTGTTGGAGGATCTCACGCCTGAGCAGGTGGCTGGGTTGTCGATGGAGGAGCTCAAGGCTTTCCTGCAGGAACAGATGCGCAATGCCTACGACATCAAGGAGGGCCAGATCGATCAGATGCGTCCCGGCCTGATGCGGGAAGCTGAGAGGTATTTCATCCTTCAGCAGATTGACACCCTCTGGCGGGAGCATCTCCAGGCGATGGAGGCCCTGCGGGAATCGGTGGGTTTGCGGGGCTACGGCCAGAAGGATCCTCTGATCGAGTACAAGAACGAGGGCTATGACATGTTCCTGGAGATGATGACCCAGATGCGGCGCAACGTGATCTACTCGATGTTCATGTTCCAGCCCCAGGTGCCGCAGACGGTCACGGCCTGAGGGGCGTCTCCTCCTCGTTCGGCGTCTCGCCGAGGAACTCCATGATCTCCCGGTCGCGCAGATTCTGGGCCTTGCCACCGCAGGGCTCCTTCAGGGGCCTTCCCGCTGCCACCTCCCGCAGGCAGGCCTGCAGCCGGTTGACGTCGTTCTCGAGGCTGTCGATGCGCTCCATCAGGTTGCGAATCACCCCCGCCTCCGCATCCGGCAGGGCCGAGTGGGCGAGGGGATCGATGCGGGCCCCCGCCTGGTGAATCACCCGGCCGGGAATGCCCACCACGGTGCTGTCGGCCCCCACGTTGCGCAGCAGCACCGAGCCGGCGCCGATGCGGGTGTTGGGGCCCACGGTGATGGCGCCGAGCACCTTGGCCCCGGCCCCCACCACCACGTTGTCCATCAGGGTGGGGTGGCGCTTGCCGTGCTCCTTGCCCGTGCCGCCCAGGGTCACCCCCTGGTAGAGGAGGCAGTTGTCGCCGATGACGCTGGTCTCGCCGATCACCACCCCCATGCCGTGGTCGATGAACACGCCGCGGCCGATGCGGGCGCCCGGGTGGATCTCCACGCCGGTGAACAGCCGCCCCAGCTGGCTCAGCAGCCGGGGGATCAGGGGCAGACCCATCCGCCAGAGGCGGTGGCTGACGCGGTGCAGCTCCAGGGCGTGGAAGCCCGGGTAGCAAAGCAGGATCTCCAGGGTGCCCCTGGCGGCCGGGTCCCTCTGCCGGATGATGGCCAGGTCGGCCCGGATGGCGTCGAGCATGGTGGGATCCCTCAGGTGCTCGGTTCGGGAGAGCGCACGTCGGTGCGTCTGAAGTCATCCCCCTTGTAGAGCAGCGGCATGTTCAGGGCCCTGGCCAGTCCGTAACTGAAGCAGTCGCCCAGATTCAGGCCTGCCTGGTGGCGCCCCTTGCCGAACTCACGCCAGCCCCTCAGGGCCCAGAGCAGATGACTCTGATCAAAGGGCATGACCTGGATGTCCAGAGCCTGGCAGAGGGCTTCGACGGCCTCGCTGGTGGCTCCGAAGCGGCTGCCTTCCGCCACCAGAGAGGCTTCCAGCTTCGTTGCCGCTGACATCAGCAGCCTCGGTGATTCCGCCATCAGCACGGCCAAAGCCTCTGCGTCCTCTTCTTTGAGCAGCACCGCCAGAAAGGCTGAGGTGTCGATGACCATGGCAGATGGGGGCATTCAGATCGGCAGGCCACGGTCGTCATAGAGGCTGTCCTGCAGGTCGCGCGAGGAACGCGGATCCCTGATCGGCAGCTCCGAGAAGCGCGCCTGGATCTGATGGATCGCCTCGAGTCGGGTGGAGCGAATGTCCTCAGGTCCAGGCTCCGTTGCTCTGGTGAGCTCTGCCCCCAGGGCCTGACGCACGGCCTCGGTCACGCTGGTGCCTCGGCGCGCCGCCAGCTCCCGGGCCATGGCGTGGACCTGGGGGTCCTTGATGTTCATGCCCATGGCGGCGCATGGTAGAAATTCCCCATAGTCTACCCATGGTCCAGGGATCGTCCACCCATCCTCTGGACAGCGGGTTCAGGCGGCCAGGAGGCCGATCTCCTTGCGCAGTTGATCGATGGTGGCGCTGCCAAGGTAGCTCTGGGCGCAGTGCACCATGGGCAGGCGCATCAGCTGGGCGCGGTTCTGGCGGAGGGTCTGCTCCACCAGCGGCAGGCTGGGTTTGTCGCAGATCACATGGCTGGAGGCCCGCAGCAGGGCGAGCAGCCGGCTGCTCGTGTCCGGGTTGGCTGTCATCACCAGCAGCTCGTTGCCCCGCATGCTGTGCAGGATCACCTCAGCGGCCCGCAGGATCCCCGGACTGATGCTCACCAGGCCCACGCAGCTGCCGGGCCGAAGTTCCTTGAGCATGCCCAGCTCCTGGCCGAAGTCGTTGAGGTCGACCGGGACCGCCCGCACCCCGTGGACCTTGGCGATCTGCTCCACCTCCTGCAGGAAATAGCGGCTGGTGACCACCGTGCCGTTGCTGGAGGTCTCCAGCACGGATTCCAGCTCCTCGATCGGCACCACCTCCACCGGCACTTCCAGGCTGGGCCTGAGTTCCTCGGCGATCAGGATCGAGGCGCCGATGTCCTCCCGGGAGGTGCTCACCAGAACCCGGGCACCGCAGCGCAGCCTCCAGTCGATCTCCCTGGTGAGCAGTTCCCGCGCCTGCTGCAGGGTGCAGCCGGCGTTGAGCAGGCCATCGACGCTCTGGCGCACCTCCCGGTCGATGTCGGGCAGGGCCTTGCTGCGCAGGCCCGGGGGGGGCTTGATCTCGCGCGGATTCTGCTGATCGCGCACGTAGATGCCCGAGCCCGCCATGGCCTCCACCACCCCGTCGGTCTCCAGCTGGCGGTACACCTTGCTGATCGTGTTGCGGTGCAGGCCGGTCTGCATGGCCAGCTGGCGGGTGCTCGGCAGCCGGTGGCCCGGCGGGTAGTGCCGGGCGGCGATGGCGAAGCAGATCTGGTTGTACAGCTGGGTCGACGCCGGGATGTCGCTCTCCTGCTGAATGTGGAATCGCACGCCGGAGGGGCCAGGTGGGTCTGGCGGCCACCCTAAGGAGCTTTGGGCCCCGTGACAATTCCCCCGTTGGCATACGACCATGTGCCGGTTGCTCTGTGCCGGTTTGCCGCTCCCCGATCCCACCGGTTCTGAGGCCCCCATCGCCCCGGCGCGGCCGGAGGGCGTGGAGGCCACCTGGCTGCGGCTGGATCCCGATCGCCCGGGCCAGGTGCCCCTGCGCTGCTGGTGGGCCCGGCCCGCCGGCCGGTCGCCCCGGGGTGGGGTGCTCGTGCTGCCGGAGGTGTTCGGCATCAACGGCTGGATCCGGAGCGTGGCGGCGCGGTTGGCCGAGGAGGGGTACGGCGCCCTCGCTGTGCCCCTTTATGCCCGCACAGCCCCCGAACTGGAGCTTGGCTACAGCCAGGAGGATCTGGCCCTGGGCCGCAGCCACAAGGAGCGCACCCGCACCGATCACCTGCTCACCGATCTGGCCCTGGCCGCTGACTGGCTGCAGGGGCAACAGGTGACCGCCGGCGCCGGGGCCCCTCCCCCCGGTCTGGGGTGTGTGGGTTTCTGTTTCGGCGGCCATGTCGCCCTGCTGGCGGCCAGCCTGCCCCAGGTGAAGGCCAGCGTCGACTTCTACGGAGCCGGCGTGGCGTCGGGGCGCCCCGGAGGCGGTCCACCCAGCCTGGAGCTGGTGCCCTCCATCGGCGGCTCCCTGCTGTGCATCTGCGGCAGGGATGATTCCCTGATCCCCCCGTCCGATGTGGCGGCGATCGACACGGCCCTGGCGGCGACCAATGCCGGGCGGGCTCGGGGCGCAGCAGATCCGGCCCCCCACCGGCTGGTGGTGCTCGAGGGGGGCCATGGATTCATGTGCCAGGAGCGGGCTGACCACAGGCCCGAGGCCGCAGCGGCGGGATGGCGGCTCCTGCTGGACCACTTCGCGCGCGAACTGGGGGATGGTGATCCGCCTGCCCCCGGAGGTGCCTGAGGGCGGGGGGCTTCAGCCCGCCGCGGCGGCGGCAGGTTTGCTGGCGGCCTGCTTGCGCGGGCTGAGGAACATGATCATGTTCCTGCCTTCCCGCTTGGGGGGTTGCTGGATCTCGGCGTTCTCCTCGAGATCCTTGGCCATGCGATAGAGCAGCTGTTCGGCCAGGGCCGTGTGCTGGATCTCGCGACCCCGGAAGATGACGGTGCACTTGACCTTGTCGCCCGATTTGAGGAAGCGCACCGCCTGGCCGATGCGGACCTGATAGTCGTGGGAGTCGATCTTGTATCGCATCTTCACCTCCTTGACCTCGGTCTGGTGGGATTTCTTCTTGGCCTCCTTGGCCTTTTTCTCCTGCTCGAACTTGTATTTGCCGTAATCCATGATCCGGCAGACCGGGGGGTCGGCCTTCTCGCTCACCAGAACCAGGTCGAGTTCCCGGTCCCGCGCGACATCGAGGGCCTCCTCTCGGGTGATGACTCCCAGTTGACTGCCGTCTGCATCCACCACGCGAAGGTTGGGGTAGCTGATGCGGTCGTTGATGTTGGGCAGCTCCCGCACGGGAGCACGGCGATCAAAACGGGGACGGGGAGGCATTCACAGGGGCGGTTAGACCCTTACCCTAAACCGCCCGTGGCCGCCCTCAGGGCCTGCTGAAGCACATCCGCCTCCGGCGCCGCGGTGCCGGCCCGGTCCGTGAGCCACACGGGGCGGTGCTGACGCCGGAACCAGGTGCGCTGACGTTTGGCGTACTGCCGGGTGCGCCGTTCGGTCACGGCGATGGCCTCCGGCCTGGCCAGCTCTCCCCGCAGCAGGCGGGCGGCTTCTCCATAGCCGATCGTGTTCAGAAGCGGGCAGCCGGAGCCGAAGCGTTCGATCAGCGCCGCCGTTTCCTCCACCAGACCCCCGGCGAAGAGCGCGGCGGTGCGCCGCTGGATGCGCTGGGGCAGGTCGGCCGGATCCAGCCCCAGTTCGATCACCCGCCAGGGCGGCGGCCGATGGCCCTGCTGGGCCGAAAGGGGCTGACCGGTGGCGTAGAGCACCTCCAGGGCCCGGCTGGTGCGCACCGCGTCGGTTGCGGCGATGCGGCCGGCCGCCAGCGGATCCGCCTGGGCCAGGAGCCGGTGGCAGGTGGCCTGGCCCAGGGCGGCGAACTGGGCCCGCAGGGCGGGCTGGGGTGGCACGGCCGGCGGTTGCAGCCCGGCCAGCAGGGCCTTGAGGTAGAGACCGCTGCCGCCCACCAGCAGGGCCACGCCCCGGCGGCGATGCTCCGCCGCGATCGCGGCGCTCGCCAGGGCCGTGAACTCCTGCAGGTTGATCGGCTGGTCGGGGTCGCGCAGATCCAGCAGCTCGTGGCGCACCCGGGCCCGCTGGGCGGGGCTGGGCTTGGCCGTGCCCACGTCCATGTGGCGGTACAGCTGGCGGGAATCCACCGACAGGACGGCCAGATCCAGGGCTTCGGCCAGCTCGATCGCCAGGGAGGTCTTGCCGCTGGCCGTCGGGCCGAGCAGGGCGATCACCAGGGATGGTGGATGAGCGCCGGGTTCGGCTCCGGAGGAGGGCGCCACGGTGGATCGGGAGCGACGGCCACGGGCCGGCCGCGGCGGGGGATCGGGCCATCCTGCCGCAGGCGCCATCGGGAGCCCATTGCACCCCCGGGGTAAATCGGTTCTCAGAGGCGCCTCTGTGGCCCTAGGGGACGGCGATGGTAGATTCACCCTTGCCAAGCGTCCTCCGGGGCCGCTTCGCCCCGTTTGCCCCGGGACCCGCCGTCCTTCGTCAGCCCCCTGGGGAGTCCTTTTCTGAATGAGCGACGCCATCAAAGTCGAAGCGGCCTACGGCGCCGAGCAGATTCAGGTGCTGGAAGGCCTGGAGCCGGTGCGCAAACGGCCCGGGATGTACATCGGCACCACCGGGCCCCGGGGCCTGCATCACCTGGTCTACGAGGTGGTGGACAACTCGGTGGACGAGGCCCTGGCCGGCCACTGCGACGAGATCCTGGTGACCCTGCATGGGGATGGATCCGCCAGCGTCACCGATAACGGCCGCGGCATCCCCACCGACATCCATCCCCGCACCGGCCGCAGCGCCCTGGAGACGGTGCTCACCGTCCTTCACGCCGGTGGCAAGTTCGGCAGCGGCGGCTACAAGGTCTCCGGTGGCCTGCACGGCGTCGGCATTTCCGTGGTCAATGCCCTGAGCGAGTGGGTGCAGGTGACCGTGCACCGTCAGGGTCAGGTCCACCGCCAACGGTTCGAGCGGGGTCTGCCCATCGGCACCCTCGCCTCCGAGGACGCCCCCGAAGCCCGCACCGGCACCTCGGTGCGCTTCAAGCCCGATATCGAGATCTTCAGTGTCGGGATCGACTTCGATTACCACACCCTCTCGGCCCGGCTCCGGGAGCTGGCCTACCTGAACGGCGGCGTCCGTATCGTCTTCCGTGACGAGCGGCCCGCCGCCGCCAATGCGGCCGGAGAGGCCCACGAGGAGGTCTACCACTACGAAGGTGGGATCAGGGAGTATGTCGCCTACATGAATGCGGAGAAGGATCCTCTTCACCCCGAGATCATCTACGTCAATGCCACCAAGGACGGCGTCCAGGTGGAGGCCGCCCTTCAGTGGTGCGTGGATGCCTACTCCGACAGCATCCTTGGTTTTGCCAACAACATCCGCACCGTGGATGGCGGCACCCACATCGAGGGCCTCAAGACGGTGCTCACCCGCACCCTCAACACCTTCGCCAAGAAGCGCGGCAAGCGCAAGGATGCCGATGCCAATCTGGCTGGCGAGAACATCCGGGAAGGCCTCACGGCCGTGCTGTCGGTGAAAGTGCCCGACCCTGAGTTCGAGGGGCAGACCAAGACCAAGCTGGGCAACACCGAGGTGCGCGGCATTGTCGATACCACGGTGGGAGAAGCTCTGGGGGAATACCTGGAATTCAATCCCCAGGTGATCGATCTGATCCTGGAGAAGGCGATCCAGGCCTTCAATGCCGCCGAGGCGGCCCGGCGGGCGCGGGAGCTGGTCCGGCGTAAATCCGTACTGGAGAGTTCCACCCTGCCAGGCAAGCTGGCCGACTGCAGTTCAAGGGATCCCAGCGAATCGGAGATCTACATCGTGGAGGGGGATTCGGCCGGTGGATCCGCCAAGCAGGGTCGCGACAGGCGCTTCCAGGCCATCCTGCCTCTGCGGGGCAAGATTCTCAACATCGAGAAGACCGATGACGCCAAGATCTACAAGAACACTGAGATCCAGGCCCTGATCACGGCCCTGGGGCTTGGCATCAAGGGAGAAGAGTTTGACGAGAAGAACCTTCGCTATCATCGGATCGTCATCATGACGGATGCCGATGTGGACGGCGCCCACATTCGTACCCTGCTGCTCACTTTCTTCTACCGCTACCAGAAAGCCCTTGTGGAAGGTGGGTATATCTACATCGCCTGTCCGCCCCTTTACAAGGTGGAGCGCGGTAAGAACCACAACTACTGCTACAACGAAAACGAGCTCAAGAAGGTGCTTGAAGGCTTTGGGGAAAAGGCTAATTACAATATCCAGCGTTTCAAGGGTCTCGGGGAAATGATGCCCAAACAGCTCTGGGAAACCACCATGGATCCTGAAACCCGCATGATGAAGCGCGTCGAGATCGAGGACGCGCTCGAGGCCGATCGCATCTTCACCATTCTCATGGGCGACAAGGTGGCTCCCCGCCGGGAGTTCATCGAGACCCACAGCTCCGAGCTCGACTTCGCCCAGCTCGACATCTGAATGCCTTCCCGCCACCCGCTGAATGGACCTGCCTGGCGCTGGGCCGCCCTGCTGGGATTCGCCCTGTTAGCCCCGGCGGCCCTGCCAGCTGGAGGTGGGGAGCGGCGTTTGCCGGAAGTCCGGCGTCGCGAGCGCCAGACGGAACCCCTGCTCAGCGACGGCGCCACCGGGCTCCACTGCGAACCCCGTTGTCAGGCGCCGGTGCTGGCCCGGGTGGAGGCCGGTGCTCCGTTGCGGGTGCTGCGCGAATGGCTGGAGCCGGGAGGCCGGCGCTGGCTTCAGGTGGAGGTGGCCAACGGTGGCGGTCGTGCCAGCCGTGGCTGGCTGGCCGGCTGATCCGGGTCGAGGGCGGCACCAGCCGGCCTGGAGTCAGGCCGCCAGGGCCTCTTCGATGGCGGCGATGAGTTCGGCCCCATCGGGTTCCACGGCGCTCTTGAAACGGGCCAGCACGGTGCCGTCGCGCCCGATCAGGAACTTCTCGAAGTTCCAGGCCACGTCGCCGGCGGGTTCGCTCTCGGTGAGGGTGTCGTAGGGGGCCGTCTTGGTGCCGGTGGCGTGCACCTTGTCGAACAGCTCGAAGCCCACGCCGTAGGTGCTGGAGCAGAACTGCTGGATCTCCTCGAGGCTGCCGGGCTCCTGAGCGCCGAAGTCGTTGCAGGGGAAGCCCAGGACGGCGAAGCCCAGGGGCCCGAAGCGGTCCTGCAGGGCCTGGAGGCCGGCGTACTGGCGGGTGAAGCCGCAACGGCTGGCCACGTTGACGATCAGCAGCACCTTCCCGGCCCACTCACCGAGCCGGCGCTCCTGGCCGATGGCGGTGCGCACCACCACGTCGCTCACGTTCGGGGCCATGATTTTCCTGGTCGGGGAGAACGCCGCGGACCTTAGCGGTCCAGCCCATACACTCGTACCCAACGGCATCCGAGGACCGATGGCTGAGGCCTCCGCCGTCGCCGAGGTGGTGGCCCGCCAGTTGGAGGGGCTGCTCGAGGCTGGCAACTACGACGGCGCCAAACTGCTGTTGCAGCCTGTGCAGCCGGTGGATTCGGCGGAGGCGATCGGCACGCTGCCACGCACGCTTCAGGCGCTGGCCTTCCGGCTGTTGCCCAAGAATGAGGCCATCGAGGTCTACGAGTACCTCGATGGCTCCGTGCAGCAGAGCCTCCTGGAGCGGCTGCGCTCCGGTGAGGTGCTGGAGCTGGTGGAGGAGATGTCCCCGGACGACCGGGTGCGCCTGTTCGACGAGCTGCCGGCCAAGGTGGTGCGTCGGCTGCTCTCGGAGCTGAGCCCGGCCGAACGCCGGGTCACCGCCCAGATGCTCGGCTACGAGGCGGAGACGGCCGGCCGTCTGATGACCACCGAGTTCATCGACCTCAAGGAGTTCCACAGCGCTCAGCAGGCCCTCGAGATCGTCCGCCGCCGGGCCCGCCAGACCGAGACGATCTACAGCCTCTACGTCACCGATGCCTCCCGTCACCTCAGCGGCATCGTGTCCCTGCGGGATCTGGTCACCGCCGATCCGGAGGATCGGCTCGGGGATGTGATGACGCGGGAGGTGGTGAGCGTCGCCACCGACGCCGATCAGGAGGAGGTGGCCCGGGTGATCCAGCGCTACGACTTCCTGGCCGTGCCGGTGGTGGACCGGGAGCAGCGGCTGGTGGGGATCGTCACGGTCGACGATGTGATCGATGTCATCCAGCAGGAAGCGACCCGGGACCTCTACGCGGCGGGGGCTGTGCAGGCCGGCGACGAGGACGACTACTTCCGCAGCAATCTGTTCACCGTGGCGCGTCGGCGGGTGGTGTGGTTGCTGGTGCTGCTGGTGGCGAACACCGGCACCTCGGCCGTGATCGCCTCGGAACAGCTGGTGCTCAAGCAGGTGGTCCTGCTGGCGGCCTTCATCCCCTTGCTGATCGGCACCGGCGGCAACGTGGGCGCCCAGAGCTCCACCGTGGTGATCCGGGGCCTCAGCACCCAGCGTCTCCAGTCCCTGGGTCCCTGGCGGACCATCGCTCGGGAGTTGATCGCCGGGGCCCTGCTCGGGGGCCTGCTGGCGGTGGTGGTGGTGCCCTGGGCCTGGACCATGGGGGGCAGCGCACTGGTGGCGGCTTCCGCCGGGATCAGCCTGGTGGCCATCACCACCCTGGCCGCCACCGCCGGCGCGGCTCTTCCTCTGCTGTTCGCCCGCATCGGCCTGGATCCGGCCCTGATGTCGGCACCGTTCATCACCACGGCCACCGATGTGGCCGGGGTCTTCATCTACCTCAAGACCGCCCAGCTGCTGCTGCCGCGCCTGGGCCCCGGCTGAATCGGGAGCTCGGCCAGGCGTCGCCGAAGACCGGCTTCTGAGAGGTGTTCACATTTGTTTATGTTAGGCTTTACAGACCGTTATGTCTCTGAGCCATGGTCGTTGCCCTTGCCCTTCCCCAGTCGTCCACCGCCGCCGAAGCCCGTTCCGTGGTCCGTCCCTCCGCGGGCCGTTCCATGCCACCGGTGGATGGCGATCTTGTCCGCTCCTACCTGCGTGACATCGGCCGGGTGCCGCTGCTGAGCCACGAGCAGGAGATCACTCTGGGCCGTCAGGTGCAGGAGCTGATGGCGCTGGAGGAGCTGCGGGAGGAGCTGAAGCTGCGTTCCGGCGGCAGCGAGCCGAGCCAGCAGGAACTGGCGGCGGCGGCGGGTCTGCGTCCCGAGCTGCTGCGCAGGCGCCTGCACGCGGGCCGGCGGGCCAAGGAGCGGATGGTGGCGGCGAATCTGCGGCTGGTGGTGAGTGTGGCGAAGAAGTACACGAAGCGGAACATGGAGCTGCTGGACCTGATCCAGGAGGGAACGATCGGTCTGGTGCGGGGTGTGGAGAAATTCGACCCGACGCGGGGCTACAAGTTCTCGACCTATGCCTACTGGTGGATCCGCCAGGGGATCACGCGGGCGATCGCGGAGAAGAGCCGGACGATCCGTCTGCCGATCCACATCACCGAGACGCTGAACAAGCTGAAGAAGGGGCAGCGGGAGCTGAGCCAGGAGCTGGGCCGCACGCCGACCCTGAGCGAGCTGGCGGTGGCGGTGGAACTGCCGGAGGAGGAGGTGAAGGATCTGCTGTGCCGGGCCCGTCAGCCGGTGAGCCTGGAGACGAAGGTGGGGGATGGGGAGGACACGGAGCTGCTGGATCTGCTGGCGGGGGATGACCTGCTGCCGGGGGAGCTGGTGGACGGGGAATGCCTGAAGGGCGACCTGCGGGCACTGCTGGAGCAGCTGCCGGACCTGCAGGGTCGGGTGATGAAGATGCGCTACGGCATCGACGGCCAGGAGCCGATGAGCCTCACCGGCATCGGTCGCATCCTGGGCATCAGCCGCGACCGCGTGCGCAACCTGGAACGGGATGGGCTGGCCGGCCTGCGCCGTCTCAGTGAGGCGGTCGAGGCCTACGTGGCCAGCTGAGCCCACCGTTTGCCAGGCTTGGCGCCATGAGCGCAGTTCTTCCTTCCATGGTCGGCATGCCCCCTCCAGCTTCGAAGGAGCCGGCCATGGAGGTGATCAGCCTCTTCCCGCGCTATCTCCTCCAGGGCAAGCTGCCCCCCGCCCAGCTCGCCGACCTGCAGGTCATGGCCCGCACGGTGCTCGGCCATCCCGAACGCAGCCCTGATGCCTCGGTGAAGCTGGCCGGCCAGCTCAGCCAGCAACGGGAGCTGGGGCCTGACCATCCCGCCGCCGCCGAGCTCTGTCGTTCGGTGATTCTGCCGGCCTGCGAGCGCTGGATCCGTCACGTGATCGATCGCCAGCCCCCCCAGGGCCGCGGCCCCTGGACGCCGGGCCGCTACGGGCTTCAGATGATCGATCTGTGGCTGAATGCCCAGCGGGCCGGTGATTACAACCCCACCCATACCCATGGCGGCAGCTTCTCCGGGGTGCTGTTCCTGCAGGTGCCGCCCCAGATCAGCGCCGATCGCTTCGACGGCCAGCTCTGCTTCCACGGTCCGGAGGAATGGCACATCCAGAGTTTTCGCACGGGCATGGCCCACTACGTGCTGCCCGTGCCCGGTGATTTCTATGTCTTTCCCGCCTGGCAGCCCCATTCGGTGCCGCCGTTCCGGGGTGAGGGCGAGCGCTGGTCGATCGCCTTCAACGTGGTGGCCGTGCCCCAGCCCCCGCCCCGGCCTGCTGCGCCGCCCGTTGTGCAGGGCAACGTCTCCCTCTCCTCGGCCAGGCCCAGGCCAGGGGGATTCGTCTGATCCGCCGGCCTCAGAGGACGGTCCGCAGGGCCCCCACCACCGCCATCACCAGCAGCACGGCGCTGCTGAGGAAGCTGATGCCGAATCCCGGCCCCCGTTTCTCCGCGGCCTGGAGATACCCTACGGCGTAGGCGATGCGTCCTCCCACCCAGATCAGGCCCACGGCACTGGCGACGACGGGGTTGTCGAGCAGAACGGCCAGCCAGAACACCGGCAGGAAGAACACCAGCTGCTCCAGGGTGTTCTGCTGCACCCGCAGCGCCCGCTCGAAGGGCTCCGGGCCCGTGGTGGCCGGGGCCTTCACACCATGCAGGGCGCGGGCCCGTCCGACGACCAGGGCGGTGGCCTGAAGCACGAGCAGGGCCAGCAGGCTGATCAGGGCCGGGATGGGGGGAACCATGGGCGAGCGAGAGGATCCGTTCGTCCCAGGCTATTGAGGGGCGAACCGCGCGGCCTTCGGCTGAGCGGCTGGCCTGAGAGGTGGTGTCGCTGCTGATCCCTCACCAGCGCAGGGCCCAGGAGGTCCCACCGCCGCATCGACGACCACTGCAGATGGTCGAGGGGCCGGACCCCATCGGCCTCCGCCAGCGCGCAACGCACCGGCTGCATCCACCGCCTGATCGGACCCCGAACGCTCCGCCGGGCTGGGGTTTTACGATTCGGGCGTTGCGGTGCTGACCAGGGCCGTGCTGATAGGTGACTCCGTGAGTCCAATCCAAGTCCGGCTGAGCCAGGAGCCGAACCAGCAATAGTCATCTTCGATCTCCAGGATCAGATTGCATGAAAATGCTCCAATCAATGGGATCAGCGTGAAGCTGAAATCAAATCCGCTTCCCTTTCCTTCCAGCCCTTACCCTTTTCTGATTGCTGTCGCCCTCGGCACTGCCTGGATGGCCTGTCTCGGTGTTCGGCTTCGCTGGCCAGAACTCGGTCTGGATGAATCGTGGGAGCAGGCACTCGTAGAGGCCACGGACTCCGGGCGAGTCTTCGGCCGTGATCTGGTTTTCACCTACGGCCCTCTGCACCAGCTGGCAACCAGTCAGGCATCGAGATTTCTCTTGCCCTTGCTTGTCGGCAGGGCCGTCTATGGACTGGCGTGGTTCAGCTCAAGTCCTTTGATCGGCAGCCGGCGGGGATTGCTCTCCGCTCTGATCTATGGTGCACTGATCACCCTGCTGAATTCCCGAGTAGTCGGGCCTCAGGGCAAGATTGATGTCCTTGTATTCACTCTTGGGATGACTGGGCTGCTCCTGATCATCGATAAACCTCGGCTCTCCTGGCGCTCCATCCCCCTTCTCCTTCCATTGCCATTGCGATGGGGATGGCTCCACTCGTGACAGTGAGTTTTCTCGGCATTACAGGTCCGATACTGTTCATCATGACGTCAATACCCCTGCTGATTGACGTTCCCGATGGCAAGCCGAAAAGAGCCTTCAGGGCCCTTCTGGAACTGAAGGCCGTTGCGCGCCATGAGCTGACCGGTATAGGCGTACCAGTCTGTCGGGCAACCCCTGTCCGCGAAGGGAGCTGGGTCATCAAGTGCCCCCCCCCTCTCTCTCAATGGCGGTGGCGGTGGTGGGCGTCGCTCACATGGGGATGGGCGTGGGCCGTTTCCGCGTGGTGGTGCTCATGGGCATGCCAGAACGGGTGATCGACAGGTATGCCGCTCAGCTCTTCCTGGCTGTGGTCGTGGTTGTGGTGGGGATCTGGATGCTGGGGGTCATGGCGGTGTCGGTGGGCATGGCGTAAGGGTTGGTGCTCGTGCCAATGGCTGTGCTGCTCGCGCAGCAGCAGCGCCACTCCGCCGGCCATCAGTGCAGCTGCCAGGGCGAGCGACGGGGTGAGCTTCTCTCCCAGCACCATCAGTGAGAACAGGGCGCCCACAAAAGGAGCTGTGGAGAAGATCACCGCCTCTCGCGCCGCGCCCAGATCCCGCAGGGCAAGCAGATCGAGCCAGATGGAGATGCCGTAGCTCAGGGCACCGATGCCCAGCAGCCCGAACATGACGGGCGGCGGCGGGAATCGCTCACCCAGCAGCAGGGCCGAGGCGAGCATCGGCAGGGATGCTCCGGCGGCTTTGAGGTTGGCGATCTGGATGGGATCGCGCAGGCTCACCCGTTGGCTGAGGTTGTTGTCGATGGCCCAGGCCATGGTGGCCAGGGCCATCAGGCCGGCCCCTGGCCAGGCGGCTCCGCTGAGGGATCCTCCAGACAGCACCACGGCGCCGGCAATCGTCAGGGCAGCTGAGATGAGACCGTGCCGGCCGAGATGTTCCCGTCCCACAGCCACGGCGATGGCGAGGGTGAACAGGGCTTCCAGATTGAGCAGCAGGGAGCTGGACGCCGCCGGCAGGCGCGCCAGCCCCAGCACCAGGGCCAGAGGGCCCACCACACCTCCTAGCAGCGTGAGCCCCGCCAGAGCGGGCCAGTCCTGGCGCTGCACAGGGGTTTCCGCCTGGGATCGGCCTTTCATCAGCCGCACCGCCAGCAGAGCCAGGCCTGCGCCGGCATAGAGCAGCCCGGCGATGCTCAGGGCCGAGCCCGAGTCGGTCAAGGTGCTGATCAATGGAGCGCTGCAGCCAAACAGCACGGCGGCGGCCAGACCTGCCAGTTGGCCGCGTCGGAAGGAAGACAAGGGCATGCTCTGATTCCTGCGGCTCAATCAGTTCTGGCCTGCTCTCTGTTGCCCGGCCAGGGCGTTGCGCAGCTTGGCCGTGTTGCCGCTCAGCAGCAGATCTCCGCCGCCCACCCCTTGCAGGATCTCAGCCCGCTCAGCCGACTGCTGGCCGACCACCACCGGCACCGGCTCCACCACACCCCGTTGGTAACGGAACACCACCGGCGAGCCATTGACCAGCTGAACGGCATCGGCCGGGACCGTGAAACGCTGCTCGGAGGCCGGCACCAGCACAAAGGCCGTCACTGCTGCACCCGCCGGTGGCATCGGCGCCTCCACCGTTTGGGCCCGCACCACAGTGACCCGATTCCCACTGCCGCTGTCGGGGGCCACGGCCACCACGCGGGCCCGCAGGTCCCGCGCTCCAGCTTTCACCCGCAGCAGCTGGCCGCTCTCCAGGCTGGCGGCCAGCACCGGTGACACCAGGAAGCGCAGTTCGCTGCCGCGGGCATCGCTGATCTGCGCCACTTCCTCTCCCGCCTGGAGCACAGCACCCGGGGAGGCCTTCACGTCGGCGATCTTGCCACTGATGGGGCTCCGGATCACCAGGCGACCCATGGCATCCGGCGTCCCGATCGCCATGGCCTTGGCCGCCGCAGCACGGGCAGTGCCGGCTGCCGTCACGCTGGCGAGGCGGCGGCTCTCCAGCTCCTGCGCCGAAAGTGCACCCTGCCGGGCCATCGGCAGGGCCAGGCGGTACTGATAGGCAAGCGATTGGGCCGTGGCCTGGGCGGCCTCCGCGTCGGCCCGCACCACCGCCGCGTCGGCGCTCTGCACTTCAGCGATCGCCTCACCGGCACGTACGGCAGCGCCTGGCGCCACCAGCAGGCGAACGATGCGGCCCGCCACCGGCATGCCCACACTGGAGTGCGCTCCAACGGCTGCTTCCACAAAACCTGAGATCGGGCGTTCGGTGCCCGTGCTCACGTCAGGGCGAATGGTGCTGAGCCCCGAGCGCCGCAGTTGCTCTTCAGTGAAGGCGATGGAGCCGCTGCGATCGGCGCTCTCTGCTGCAGCTCCCGAGGGAGCGGTGGCAGAGACACCATGGAGGCGCCCCAGCGCGATGCCCAGAAACAGCGATCCTCCAACGGCCAGGGGAAGCAGCACCCGGGGCTGACGCAGGCGATCCGTGATCCGGTTGAGGCTGTGGTTCATGACTGGGACGCAGCAAGGGAAGGCGACGGTTCGTTGATGGAGGGCAACAGGCAATGGCCAAAGCGGGCATACAGCGCCGGAATCACCAGCAGGGTCAGCGCCGTGGAGGTGATCAGGCCGCCGAGCACCACGATCGCCAGGGGCTGCAGGATTTCGTTGCCGGCCCCGAAGGCCAGCGCCAGCGGCAGGGCGCCGAGCGCCGAGGAGAGGGCCGTCATCAGGATCGCGTTGAGGCGCTCCAGGCTTCCCGCGCGGATCACCTCGCCCAGGGGCTGGCCTGAGGCGTGGCGGCGGTTGTAGTTGTCCACCAGCAGCAGGCCGTTGCGCACGGCAACGCCGAACAGGGTGATGAAGCCGATCAGCGAGGCGATCGACAACACGCCGCCTGTCAGCAACACCGCCACCACCCCACCGATCAGCGCCAGTGGCAGGTTGAGCATGATCGCGGCTGTGGCCGGCAGCGACTTGACTGCTGCCACCATCAGCGCGCTGATCACCACGGCGGCCACCACGCTGTAGAAAACGAGGTTGGCGGTGGCCCGTTCCTCTGATTCGAACTGGCCGCCATAGCGGATCGTGTAACCCTGAGGCAGGCGCACGTCACGGGCGATGGTGCGCTGGATGTCCTTCACCACGCTGCCGAGGGGCCGGCCGCTGACGTTGGACGACACCACGATCAGGCGGGACACGTCCTCCCGGTTGACGACGTTGGAGCCCAGCCCTTCTTCGATCCATGCCACGCTGCCGAGGGGCACCGTCATGCCATTGGAAAACGCCACCGGCAGCGAGCGGATGGCATCGAGGTTCTGGCGGGCGTCCTCCTGGAGCTGCACCAGCACATCGCTGCGCACACCTCCTTCCACCACGTGGCCCACCACCTTGCCGTTGAGGGCGATTTCCACCGCCTGCGAAAGCGCCTCCACCGTCAGCCCCAGGGCGGACGCCAGGGGACGGTCGTAGTGGATCTGCACCTGGGGGATGGGCAGCTGGGGCTCCAGCTGCAGATCCACCACCCCCGCAATCGGCTCGATGGCCTTCTCCACGGCCTCGCCGATGCGGCGCAGCTCGCCCAGATCGGTGCCGTGGATCTTGATGGCGATGGCGCTGCGCACACCGGAGAGCACCTCATCCATCCGGTGGGAGATGAAGCCACCGATGTTGGGGGCCACGCCGGGCAGCCGCAGAAAGGCCTGGCGCAGTTCGGCGATGGCGGCGGGCCGATCGGCCATGGCCTGATCGCTGAGTTCCACATCCACGTGGGCCAGATTCACGCCAGCGCCATCGGCGTCACCGGGAGCCCGGCCGGTGCGCACCTGCACCCACGCGAACAGGGGATTGTTCTGCAGCGAACGGGTGAGGACCAGGCCGGCCCGGTTGGTCATCTCCAGCGAGACACCCGGGTAGAGCACCATCGAATTGACGAGCGACTGTTCGCGGAATTCCGGCAGGAACACCCGACCCAGGGCCGGCAGGATCAAGGTGGTGGCCACCACCAGGGCCAGGGCCATGGCCAGCACCCGTCGCGGCGAGGCCAGCGCCAGATCGAGGATCGGCCGATAGAGCTTCTCGGCCTGCCTGGCCAGCCAGGTGTTCTCCTCCGGCAGCTGCACCGGCGCCAGCAGGATGGCGCAGAGGGCCGGCGAGAGGGTCACGGCCACCAAGGTGGAGGCCGCGATCGAAAACAAGTAAGCCAGACCCATCGGCGCAAAGATGCGCCCTTCCACACCGGTGAGCGAGAAGATCGGCGCGAACACCACCGCAATGATCACGGTGGAGAACAGCACCGGTTGGCGCACCTCCACCGAGGTTTCGAACACCACCTGCAAGGGGGATTGCGGCGCGCTGCTGGCCTGGTTGCTGCGCAGGCCGCGGTAGCAGTTCTCCATGTCGACGATCGAGTCGTCGACCACCGAACCGATCGCCACCACCAGCCCGCCCAGGGTCATGGTGTTGATGCCCAGGCCGAGGGCCTTCATCAGCATCAGGCCGATCAGCAGCGAGAGCGGAATGGCGCTGAGGCTGATCACCGCGGCGCGCCAGTTCATCAGAAACAGCACGATCACCACCGACACGATCACCACCCCCTGCAGCAGGGAGGTGCTCACGTTGCGGATCGCACTGTCGATGAAGTTGCTCTGGCGGAAGGTCTGCTGGATCTGCACATCCGCCGGCAGGGTGCGGTTGAGTTCGGCCATGCGCCGCTCCACCGCCCGCGTCACCGTGGGGGTATCGACATCGGGCTGTTTGGTCACCATCAGCACGACGGCGGGTTTGCCGTTGAAGCTGGCGTCACCTCGCTTGAGCGCCGCGCCGCGCTTCACCTCGGCCAGGGTGGAGAGGAGCACCGGTTGCCCCTGCTCGTTGCGCACCGCCGCATCGGCCAGATCGCTCACCTGGTTGATCTGAGCCATGGGACGAATCAGCCGCTCCTGGCCCCCGCCGATCAGAAAACCGCCGGGGCTGGTGGCCATCGCTGCGGAAACGCCCTCCATCACTGCATTGAGCGAAACGCTTTGAACCTGCAGCTCCTGCGGGTCGAGCAGCACCTGAAACTGCTGCTCATCGCCGCCGTAGATCGTCACCTGGGCCACGCCCGGCACCGCCAGGATCGACTGGCGGTAGGAGCGCAGCACCAGCTGCTGCAGATCCATCAGCGAGGTGGCGCCATCCCCTTTCACCGTGAAGGCGACCTGCAGGATCGTGCCCAGCGGCGAGACCAGCGGCGACAGTTCCGGAGCGCCGGCATTGGCGGGCAGCTGGGCGCTCACCTGCTGCACCCGCTCCGCCACCGATTGGCGCGCGCGGTAGATGTCGGCGTTCTGGTTGAACACCACCTGCACCATCGACAGCCCCGCCTTGGAGGAGGAGCGCACGGTCTCCACCCCGGCGAGGCCGTTCACGGCCGATTCGATCGGCAGGGTGATGCGCGTCTCCACTTCCTCCGGCGAGAGGCCAGCGGCGCTGGTCTGCACATCCACCTGCGGAGGGGCGAACGGCGGAAATACATCCAGCTGCATCTGGCCCACGGCCAGCACGCCCCAGAGGCTGATGACGATCGCTGCGGCCACGATCAGCCAGCGGCGGGCAATCGAAAACCGCAATGTGGCGTTGAGCAGCCGCTCAACCATTCGTCTTGCTGCGGCGGCTCAGCCAGATCCCTCCACCGGCCAGAAGCACCACCGCACCAGCGGCCAGGACAGGAACGGGAAGGGCGCCGGCTCCTGCAGCGTTGGCTCCCGCTGCCTCCGCCGCTTTGCCGTTCGCCGCTGCAGGTTCGGCCTGCTGGGTCTTCATCGACTCCGCGTAAAGGGAGAGCGCGCCGGAGATCACCACGTCATCGGTGGGATCGATTCCCCCCGTCACGACAACCCGGTCTCCCTGGTTGGCGCCGGTCTCCGCATACACCGGGTCGTAGCTGGTCTCCGTCTGCACGAACAGCAGCGGTTTGCCATTGGCATCCACCAGCGCTGTGGATGGCACCGTGAGACCGTCCGGCCCCTGTTCCGGTTTGACCGTGGCCACGCCCAGCAGCCCATCACTTTCGGCATTGCGCTGCACCTGGCGAGCATCCCCCTGCTGCTGGAACTCATCGCCATGGCCGACGTGGGCCATGGCCACTGGAGCTGCCGTGGCGATGGCAACCAGGGCAGCAGCTGAAAGGCTGGCGCCGGCGGCGAGCCGCAAAAATCGGTCGAGCAAGGCCCGAGGAAGCAGGGGATGGGCGGAGGATGGCGCAACCGGGATGAAAAACAGGTGAAATCTCATGCCCCTGCGGATCCTGCTGGTGGAAGACGAGGACGACCTGGCCGCCGCCATCCAGATCGTGCTGCAGCGCCACGGCCACGTGGTGGATCACTGCGCCGGTGGCCTGGAGGCCTGGACCCTGCTCAGCGGTGAGCTGGCCCGCTACGACCTGGGGATCTTCGACTGGATGGTGCCGGATCTGAGCGGCCTTGAGCTCTGCAGGCGTGCTCGGGCCGCCGGCCTGGGCCTGCCGCTGCTGTTGCTCACGGCCCGCAGCGAAACGGCCGATCGGGTGCAGGGCCTCGATGCCGGTGCCGACGACTACCTCAGCAAGCCCTTCGCGATGGAGGAGCTGCTGGCCCGCATCCGGGCCTTGCAGCGCCGCCATCCGGGTTATCGCGAGCCTCTGGTGGAAGCAGGCTGCTATCGACTCGACCCCGCTAAGAGCCAGCTTCTGGTGAGCACCAACACCGGTGTTGTGGGCGTGGAGCTCTCGGCCAAGGAGCAGCAGTTGATGGCCTACTTCCTGGAGCACCCCGGCCAGATCATTCCGGGCTCGCGATTGCGCAACCAGCTTTGGGATCTGCACCAGAACCCGGTGAGCAACGTGGTGGCCGCCCAGGTGCGCCTCTTGCGGCGCAAGCTCGCCGCCCATGGCCTGGCCTCCCCGATCGAAACGGTGCCAGCCAAGGGCTATCGCTTCCATCCCCAGCTGAACCCTTCACCGTGAGCACCCCGCGCCCGCCGGCGCCCACGCTGCTCTGGCGCTCCCGGCTGCGTCTGGCCGGCCTTTCGCTGCTGTTGATGGGGGCCATCCTCTACAGCGCAGGCCTGCTGATGGCGCGGCTGCTGCTGCACGAACAGGAAATGGCGATCCAAAAGGGAGCTGCAGACCCTGGCCGGCACCCTCCACGACAGCCTCAAACCCACCCTGCCCCCCACCGCCCGACCGCCGGCTGCACTGGGGCTGGTGCTCCCCGGCTTGTGCATGGTGGGTGAACCATGTGCACTGCCTGATGCGTTGATGGAACGCCACGCGGTCAGTGCCACAGATCCCGCGCGCTTTCAGCTGCGAATCCTCAACCCCCAGGGTGCCTTGATCGCCAGCTCACCAGGGGCAGCCGCTCCGGGCACTGGCACCCCACACATGGGCTGGCAGGAACGTCTTGGACGCTCAGGGGATCGGCAGTTGACTTACACGATCCACCTGCACCGCTCCCACGGCAGCAGCCAGCGGGATTGGGGCTATCTGCAGATCAGCCGCAGCCTGGCGGACCTCGATCGAGAGGCTCGGCAACTGATCTGGCTCGGTCACGGGGTCTTCCTCCTGGCGATGGTGGGAATGGCCCTGGCCAGCTGGTGGCTGGCGGGCCTGGCCATGGCCCCCCTACTGGAGGCCTACAGGAGGCAGGAGCAGTGGAGCTCCGATGTGGCCCACGAGCTGCGCACGCCCCTGGCCAACCTGCTGGCGGTGGTGGAGGCCGAGCGCGGCGCAGCGGCCGAGACACACCCGCCGGAAACGGCAAGCTTGAACCGGGTGCTGGCCCAAGGGCAGCGGTTGCAACGGCTGATCGCTGATCTGTTGTTGCTGGCCAGCCTGGAGCAGCCTGCTCAATTGGAGACGCAGGAGCTCTGCCAGATCGCCGAAGGCCTGGAGGATCTGATGGAAGACTTCAGCGAAACGGCGCGCGCCAAAGCCGTGACCCTGCAGCTGAAGGTCAGCGATCCCAACGCGGTGGTGCGCGGCCGGGAGAGCGAACTGATCCGGCTGCTGGCCAACCTGATCAGCAATGCCATCCAGCACAGCCCGGCGGGTGGCGTGGTGCGTGTGGAGCTGGAGCGGCAGGGATCAGAGCTGCGTGTGGCCGTGGCCGACCAAGGGCCCGGGATTGCCAAGGACGAGCAGGAGCGGATCTTTGAGCGCTTCTACCGCAGCGACGGCAGTCGATCCCGTCAATCCGGCGGCACCGGGCTCGGGCTGGCCATCGCTCAGGCGATAGCCCGGCGACATCGCGGCCGGCTGACGCTGCAGAGCATCCCTGGCGCGGGCAGCACCTTCATCCTTCAGTTGCCTGTTTTGGCTTGAGCAAGCGAGTCGACTCCATAGACTGGTTCCACGTTCAACCACCGCCCCCAGCTGGCGAACGAAACCGAGAAGAACGACATGGGCGGCTTCGTGGTCGCCGACCTGCCCGCCATCGACGCCATTACCAGCTCTGGCCGGATGGTGCTCACGATGATGGCTAGCATCCCGGAGTTCGAGGCCCGACGGATCAGCGAGCGCACCCGCGAGGCGCTGGCGGCTGCCAAGGCTCAGGGAGTCAAGCTCGGGGGATACCGCGAAAGGGCTGCCAAGCAGGCTGCTGCCCGTCGGGGCCAAGCAGTCGCTGAGGCCGAGCAGCGGCTTGGGGTGCTGGCAAAGCCCCAGGGCGGTGACCTGCGGATGGTTGCTGCCTGAGCCCCGCATTGCCATGCCGCTAGCCAAAGACAGGTCTCAGCCCGCTCCTGAGTTGGCGCGTCTGGTCGTCATTGCGCCCGCATTGCGGCAGCAGCTGCTTGGCTGGTGGGAAACCAATGGTCGGCGCAGCCCCAACCAGAAGCCGTGGATGTTCACGGCCGCCGGCCGCCGGCCGGCGCCGGGGGAGACGCTCGATCCCTACGCCGTGCTCGTGGCCGAGGTGATGCTGCAGCAGACCCAGCTGGCCGTGGTGCTGCCCTACTGGCACCGCTGGATGGAGCGGCTGCCCGCGCTCGAGGCCCTGGCCGGCGCCGACGAGCACGACGTGCTGCTGCTCTGGCAGGGCCTGGGCTACTACGCGCGGGCCCGGCGGCTGCGCCAGGGGGCCATCCAGCTGCTGGAAGGCATGCCGCCGCAGGATCCCTGGCCCCGCACGCTGGAGGGCTGGCTGGCGCTGCCGGGCATCGGCCGCAGCACCGCGGGCAGCATCGTGGCCTCGGCGTTCGACCGGCCCGCCCCGATCCTCGATGGCAACGTGGCGCGGGTGCTGGCGCGGCTGACCGCCCATCCGGGGCCGCCGAAACGGGAACCGGCCCGGTTCTGGCGGCTCAGCGAGACCCTGCTCGACCGGCAGCGGCCCCGGGCGTTCAACCAGGCGCTGATGGATCTGGGCGCCACGATCTGCACGCCCCGTTCCCCGGCCTGCGGCGCCTGCCCCTGGCAGGAGCACTGCGCTGCCTACGCTGCCGGCGATCCCGGCCGCTTTCCCGTGAAGGACACCCCCCGCGCCATTCCCTTCCAGGTGATCGGGGTGGGGGTGGTGCGTGACAACCGGGGGCGGGTGCTGATCGATCAGCGGCTGCCGGAGGGACTGCTGGGCGGGATGTGGGAATTTCCCGGCGGCAAGCAGGAGCCCGGCGAGGCGATCGCCGCCACGATCGCCCGCGAACTGCGCGAGGAACTGGCGATCGAGGTGGAGGTGGAGGAGGAACTGATCACCGTCGAGCACGCCTACAGCCACAAGCGGCTGCGCTTCGTGGTCCATCTCTGCCGCTGGCGCTCCGGCGAACCGCAGCCGCTGGCCTCCCAGCAGGTGCGCTGGGTGGAGCCCGCGGAGCTGGACGCCTATCCCTTTCCGGCCGCCAACGCCCGCATCATCGCGGCGCTGCAGGAGTGGCTCGGGGTGCCCCAGGCTGGGGGCAGCGAGCGGCTCTGAGGCCTGGGCCAGCGCTCTGGGTCCCTTCCTGCAGCCCTAGGAACTGGGGCTGTCACCCCCTGGCCCAACGCCTGTCACCGGGATGACAGTCCCTGCGATCAGCTCTGCCAGGCTGTAATCGCAGCGCCGGCCGCCACCGATGGATCCCCTCTCCCTGATCGTGGCCGCCCTGGCCACTGGCGCCGCTACAGCCGCCAAGGACACGGCTGGTGCCGCGATCAAGGACGGCTATCAGGGACTGAAGGCCCTGATCCAGAAAAAGCTGGCCGGGAATCAGGCGGCCACGGTGGTGCTGCAGGAGCACGAGAAGGACCCGGACACCTTCGACGCGCCCTTGAAGAAGAAGCTGGCGGAAGCGGCCGTGGATCAGGACCCGAGATCCTGCGGGCCGCCGAGACGCTGCTGGAGCAGGCCAGGGCCCTGCCGGGCGCGACGCAGGTGATCACCCAGAGGATCAGCAACGTGAAATACGCCGCCACCTCCGGATCCGGCGACGCCAGCATCGGCCCCATCCACGAGCAGCCCCCCGGACATGGCTGAGCCGCAGGAGGGAATCCGGCAGGAGATCTCGGAGGCGCGCTACGCGGCCACTTCCGCCACGGGCAACGCCACGATCCAGATCACCAATTACTACTACCGGGAGGAGCCAAAATCAGCCGCGCAACCAGCGGCCGGCCCCGCCGCTGCGGCCGACGCCGATCTCCCCTGCCCCTACCGCGGCCTGTTCCACTTCGGCCCCGACGACGCGGCGCTGTTCTTCGGGCGCGATGCCGTGGTGGAGAGCCTGCATCAGGCCATCCAGACCCGCGCCTTCCTGCCCCTGCTGGGGGCCTCGGGCAGCGGCAAGTCGTCGGTGGTGCTGGCGGGGCTGGTGCCCCGGCTGCAGCGCGACGGCCACTGGCGCTTCACCCACTTCCGGCCGGGCGCGGACCCCTTCCATGCCCTGGCGCTGGCCCTGGTGCCCCTCTATGAGCCGCAGCTGAACGCCACCGAGCGCATGGCCCAGGCGCGCCAGCTGGCGGGTTTTCTGCGCTCCGGCGCGGTGCCTCTGCCTGATGTGCTGGCCCAGGTGCGGCAGAACTTCGCCACCGATCGGGTGTTGCTGATCGCCGATCAGTTCGAGGAGCTGTACACCCTGGGCGCCGACGATTCGCTTCGCCGGCAATTCCTCGACACCCTCCTGGCCGGCTTCCCCGGCGAAGGCAACGACGCCCAGGCCTCGGCAAGTCACCAGGCCCGGTTGGTGCTCACCATGCGGGCCGATTTCCTCGGCAATGCCCTCTCCTATCGGCCCTTCGCCGATCTGCTGCAGCAGGGGGATTTCAAGCTGGGGCCGATGAACGCGGCGGAACTGCGCGAGGTGATCGAGAAGCCGGCCGCGGCCCGGGGTGTGGCCTTCGAATCCGGGCTGGTGGAGCGCATCCTGGAGGATGTGGAGGCCGAACCGGGTGTTCTGCCGCTGCTGGAGTTTGCCCTCACCGAACTCTGGGCCCGCCGGGAGGGGCAGACCATCACCCATGGGGCCTACAGCGCCATCGGCGGGGTGGAGGGGGCCCTGGCCCGCCATGCCGACGACAGCTACGCCGCCTTGAGCGGGCAGCAGAAGGAGGAGGCGCGGCGCGTGTTTCTGCAGCTGGTGCGGCCGGGGGAGGGCACCGAGGACACCCGCCGGGTGGCCACCCGCCAGGAGCTGGGCGCGGCCCCCTGGGAGCTGGTGAAACGGCTGGCCGATGCCCGGCTGGTGGTGACCAACCGGGGCGAAGACGCCACCGTGGAGACGGTGGAGGTGGTGCACGAGGCCCTGATCCGCCACTGGGGCGAGCTGCGCGGCTGGATGGCCAGCGACCGGGTGTTCCGCACCTGGCAGGAACGGCTGCGGGCCTCCCTGGCCCAGTGGCAGGCCACCCAGAACGACGAGGGCCTGCTGCTGCGGGGAGCGGCCCTGGCGGAAGCCCAGGAGCAATTGAAGGATCGAGTGAGGATCTCAGCGCCGCGGAGCGGGAGTTCATCGAGGCGAGTGCGGCGGCGATCGAGCGGGCCCGGCGGCAGGAACGGCGACAGCGGCGGCTGATCTTCGGTGGGCTTGGGGGCGGCCTGGCTTTGGTGTCGCTGGCGCTGCTGGGGGCCTGGGGTCAGCTGGTGCGGGCCGAGCACCAGCGCGGTGAGGCGATGGCGGCCACAGCAAGGTTGAAGGTTGACACCCGCCCGGCAGATGCGCTGTTTGAAGCCCTTGCCTCGGCCGATCTCAGCCGCTTCGGTGTGTTGCGCCCGGCCGCTGCCTCCCTCCCCGCGGCCACTGCCGGCGCACTGCTCGAGGGCCTGCGGCAGAACCAAGAGCGCAACAGGCTGCAGGGCCATAGGAGGGGGTCCAGTCGGTGGCGTTCAGCCCGGATGGGAGCACGATCGCCAGCGCCAGTAGCGACAAGACGGTGCGGTTGTGGGACGCGACGAGCGGCAAGGAGATCGGCACCCCCTCAAGGGCCATCAGGGGCCGGTCAGGTCGGTGGCGTTCAGCCCCGATGGCCGCACGATCGCCAGCGCCAGTAGGGACAAGACGGTGCGGCTGTGGGACGCGAAGAGCGGCGCGGCGATCGGCACCCCCCTCAAGGGCCATGAGGAGCCGGTCAGGTCGGTGGCGTTCAGCCCCGATGGCCGCACGATCGCCAGCGCCAGTTGGGACAAGACGGTGCGGCTGTGGGACGCGAAGAGCGGCGCGGCGATCGGCACCCCCCTGACGGGCCATGAGGGGCCGGTCAGGGTCGGTGGCGTTCAGCCCCGATGGCCGCACGATCGCCAGCGCCAGTCGGCGACAAGACGGTGCGGCTGTGGGACGCGAAGAGCGGCGCGGCGATCGGCACCCCCCTGACGGGCCATGAGGGAGCCGGTCGGGTCGGTGGCGTTCAGCCCCGATGGCCGCACGATCGCCAGCGCCAGTAGGGACAAGACGGTGCGGCTGTGGGACGCGAAGAGCGGCGCGGCGATCGGCACCCCCCTACGGGCCATGAGGAGCCGGTCAGGTCGGTGGCGTTCAGCCCCGATGGCCGCACGATCGCCAGCGCCAGTTGGGACAAGACGGTGCGGCTGTGGGACGCGAAGAGCGGCGCGGCGATCGGCACCCCCCTCAAGGGCCATGAGGGGCCGGTCAGTCGGTGGCGTTCAGCCCCGATGGCCGCACGATCGCCAGCGCCAGTGGGGACAAGACGGTGCGGCTGTGGGACGCGAAGAGCGGCGCGGCGATCGGCACCCCCCTCAAGGGCCATGAGGGGCCGGTCATCTCGGTGGCGTTCAGCCCCGATGGCCGCACGATCGCCAGCGCCGGTAGGGACAAGACGGTGCGGCTGTGGGACGCGAAGAGCGGCGCGGCGATCGGCACCCCCCTGAAGGGCCATGAGGAGCCGGTCGGGTCGGTGGCGTTCAGCCCCGATGGCCGCACGATCGCCAGCGCCAGTGACGACAAGACGGTGCGGCTGTGGGACGCGAAGAGCGGCGCGGCGATCGGCACCCCCCTGACGGGCCATGAGGAGCCGGTCACTGGTCGGTGGCGTTCAGCCCCGATGGCCGCACGATCGCCAGCGCCAGTGGCGACAAGACGGTGCGGCTGTGGGACGCGAAGAGCGGCGCGGCGATCGGCACCCCCGTCAAGGGCCATCAGGGGCCGGTCATCTCGGTGGCGTTCAGCCCCGATGGCCGCACGATCGCCAGCGCCGGTAGGGACAAGACGGTGCGGCTGTGGGACGCGAAGAGCGGCGCGGCGATCGGCACCCCCCTGACGGGCCATCAGGAGCCGGTCGGGTCGGTGGCGTTCAGCCCCGATGGCCGCACGATCGCCAGCGCCAGTGAGGACAAGACGGTGCGGCTGTGGGACGCGAAGAGCGGCGCGGCGATCGGCACCCCCCTGAAGGGCCATCAGGAGCGGGTCGGGTCGGTGGCGTTCAGCCCCGATGGCCGCACGATCGCCAGCGCCGGTAGGGACAAGACGGTGCGGCTGTGGGACGCGAAGAGCGGCGCGGCGATCGGCACCCCCCTGACGGGCCATGAGGGGCCGGTCAAGTCGGTGGCGTTCAGCCCCGATGGCCGCACGATCGCCAGCGCCAGTTGGGACAAGACGGTGCGGCTGTGGGACGCGAAGAGCGGCGCGGCGATCGGCACCCCCCTCAAGGGCCATGAGGAGCCGGTCGGGTCGGTGGCGTTCAGCCCCGATGGCCGCACGATCGCCAGCGCCGGTAGGGACAAGACGGTGCGGCTGTGGGACGCGAAGAGCGGCGCGGCGATCGGCACCCCGCTGGGCCATGAGGAGCCGGTCAGGTCGGTGGCGTTCAGCCCCGATGGCCGCACGATCGCCAGCGCCAGTGGGGACAAGACGGTGCGGCTGTGGGACGCGAAGAGCGGCGCGGCGATCGGCACCCCCCTGACGGGCCATGAGGGGCCGGTCACTGGTCGGTGGCGTTCAGCCCCGATGGCCGCACGATCGCCAGCGCCGGTTGGGACAAGACGGTGCGGCTGTGGGACGCGAAGAGCGGCGCGGCGATCGGCACCCCCCTCAAGGGCCATGAGGAGCCGGTCATCTCGGTGGCGTTCAGCCCCGATGGCCGCACGATCGCCAGCGCCGGTGCGGACAAGACGGTGCGGCTGTGGGACGCGAAGAGCGGCGCGGCGATCGGCACCCCCCTGACGGGCCATGAGGATTGGGTCTGGTCGGTGGCGTTCAGCCCCGATGGCCGCACGATCGCCAGCGCCAGTGCCGACAGGACGGTGCGGCTATGGGACTCCTTTCTGCCCCTGCTGAAAACCGCTTGCCTTCACTTAAGCCGTCACAGGAGCCTACGTGAGCCCACCACGGAGGTGGCCAATGCCAAGGAGGCCAGGCGCGCCTGTGAAACGTACGTGTGGCGCTATTTCCCTGATCTCAAGGTCAGGCGGCAGCCCTGGTGGGCATCCATTCCCTTCCTGGGGTGGCGGGTGGGCATGCAGAACCCTCGCCAGCCCTGAAGGCCGCCGAACGCCCGGCTCCACCGATCCACCTTCTTCCCTGCGCCCAATGCCCGCCGAACTGGTGCTCGGCGAGTGGGCTTCTTTGCTGACAATGGGGGGAATCAGAAACACAACCGCCTGCTGGGACACCAGGGACCGCTGTGGTCGCTGGGGTTCAGCGCCAATGGGACGCGGATCGTGAGCGCCGGGAACGATGGAGCGGTGCTTCTGTGGGGCCCCAACGGGAGCGAGCCATACCCGCCGGCGGTTCGCCTGGCGCTGAGGGCTTGCCAGCGGCCGGTCACGGCCCGGCTAGCGTCTGACCATGTAGTCATCTTCAAGGCCATGGGAGTCCGATCCGTGCCTGTCGTGGAAGCCAAGGCCCATTTCTCCGCCCTCCTGGCAGAGGTGGAGGCGGGTTGTGAAGTGCGGATCACCCGCCGGGGGCGCACCGTGGCGCGGTTGGTGCCGGAGCCCGCCATAAGTGCCGCCAGCCTGTTCGAGCCGTTCTGGTCCGATCCTCCCCCCGACCTGGAGGCACCAGAGGATTCCTGGCCTGAACCCGCACCCCAGCTGGGATGAAGCGGCATGGCCTACCTGCTCGACACGAACATCCTGGTGGCGGCGATCAAGGCTCACCCCAGGGTGGTGGCCTGCCTGGAGACCCTGGCACCAGCGGATCTCCTGCTCTCCTCGGTCGTGCTCGGCGAGCTGGAAACCGGCGTCAACAAGAGCGCCTGGCCTGAGCGCAACCGCCGTCAGTTGCAAGCCCTGGTGGAGGATCTGGAGCTGGTCCCGGTGGACAGGCCCGTTGCCATGGCCTATGGCCTGATCCGGGCAAGCCTGGAACGCCAGGGCCTGCCGATCGGCGCCAACGACCTGTGGATCGCCGCCCAGGCGCAGACCGTGAACGCCGTGCTGGTCACGGACAACCTTCGTGAATTCAGCAGGGTGGAGGGACTCAGGCTGGAGAACTGGTTGCGTTGATCCCTCCAAC
The DNA here is from genome assembly GCA_963772735.1 of uncultured cyanobacterium. Classification (GTDB taxonomy): domain Bacteria; phylum Cyanobacteriota; class Cyanobacteriia; order PCC-6307; family Cyanobiaceae; genus Cyanobium. Next base: position 60,602 of record CAVYYO010000021.1, read on the forward strand.
CGTGATCCGCGCCCGCCGCTCCTCCCCCACGATCTCCAGCTCCACCACCCAGGCCCCTTGCGGCACGAAGCTGAGCCGCTCGGGCCACTCCACCGCCATCACGGCCCCCATGGCGCGGGCCTCCTCCTCCTCCTGGGCGAAGAGCTCATCGGCCGCGGCCGGTTGCTCCAGGCGGTAGAGATCCAGGTGCACCAGAGCCGCGGTGCCGACCCCGGGGCCGGAGCCGGTGTCGTAGTGCTGGGCCAGGGCGAAGGTGGGGCTGGTGATCGGTTCGCTGATGCCCAGTCCTGCGGCCAGTCCCTGGACCAGGCAGGTCTTGCCGGCGCCCAGCTCCCCCTGCAACAGCAGCAGGCAAGCCCGTCCGCCACCACCGGAGCAACGCAGACGGGAGGCCAGTCTTCTGCCGAGGGCTTCTGTGGCCGAGGGATCGGCCAGATGGCACACCTCGATCGCGTCATTTGTTTTCACCCCTGTAGATTGCCCCCAGCGAGCCCGAAGCCTCGGCGTCTCCGCAGATATTTCCCATTTCTCGTCCTCCCGCAGGGGAGCTTCTTTTCATGGTGGCAACACCCTCCAGCCCTGAGGCGGCCTTCGCCGGCGTCCAGGCGACCAGCTCCTACGTGATCGCCGATCTCGGCCTGGCCGACTGGGGCCGCAAGGAACTGGCGATCGCCGAGACCGAGATGCCCGGTCTGATGGCCCTGCGCGAGAAGTTCGGCGCCGAGCAGCCCCTCAAGGGGGCCCGCATCGCCGGCAGCCTCCACATGACCATCCAGACCGGCGTCCTGATCGAGACCCTGGTGGCCCTCGGCGCCGAGGTGCGCTGGGCCTCCTGCAACATCTTCTCCACCCAGGACCACGCCGCGGCCGCCATCGCCGCCGCCGGCATTCCGGTGTTCGCCTACAAGGGCGAAACCCTCGATGAGTACTGGGCCTTCACCCACCGCATCCTCGAGTGGGGGGATGGCGGCACCCCCAACATGATCCTGGACGACGGCGGCGACGCCACCGGCCTGGTGGTGCTCGGCACCAAGGCCGAAAAGGATCTCTCGGTGCTCGACAACCCCTCCAGCGAGGAGGAGGTGGCCCTGTTCAACTCCATCCGCCAGCGTCTGGCGGTGCAGCCGGGCTTCTATTCCCGCATCTACGCCAACATCCAGGGCGTCACCGAGGAGACCACCACTGGTGTGGCCCGCCTCTACCAGATGCAGAAGAACGGCGAGCTGCCCTTCCCGGCGATCAACGTCAACGATTCGGTTACCAAGAGCAAGTTCGACAACCTCTACGGCTGCCGCGAGTCCCTGGTCGACAGTGTCAAGCGGGCCACCGACGTGATGGTGGCCGGCAAGGTGGCCCTGGTGCTGGGCTACGGCGACGTGGGCAAGGGTTCGGCCCAGTCCCTCCGTGGTCTCGGTGCCACCGTGATGATCGCCGAGATCGACCCGATCTGCGCCCTGCAGGCGGCCATGGAGGGCTACCGGGTGGTGCGTCTTGAGGATGTCGTCGCCAATGTGGACATCTTCGTCACCGCCACCGGCAACTACCACGTGATCCGCCACGAGCACCTGCTCGCCATGAAGGATCAGGCGATCGTGTGCAATATCGGCCACTTCGACAACGAGATCGATGTGGCTTCCCTCAAGCAGTACACCTGGGACAACATCAAGCCCCAGGTGGATCACGTGATCCTGCCCAGCGGCAACCGGATCATCCTGCTGGCCGAAGGCCGGCTGGTGAACCTGGGCTGCGGCACGGGCCACCCCAGCTTCGTGATGAGCAACTCCTTCACCAACCAGGTGCTGGCCCAGATCGAGCTGTTCACCAAGGGCGACCAGTACGCCAAGGAGGTCTACGTGCTGCCCAAGCACCTCGACGAGATGGTGGCCCGTCTGCACCTGGAGAAGATCGGTGCCAGGCTGACCGAACTCACCACCGAACAGGCGGCCTACATTTCCGTGCCGGTCGAGGGCCCCTACAAGCTCGAGCATTACCGCTACTGATCCCATCAGGTCAGCCATGCCTCTATGGAGCTGGGTTTTGCAACCCAGCTTTTTTTTGCCGTCTTTCCTGCTTGCAGAACCATGACAGTCGCTTTTCTTCGTCGCCTCCTGAATCTGTTGCTGAACCCTTGGCCTGCTGCGATTGCGGCGTTGTTTCTGTCGCTGCTGCTGTTCGACGCATTCCCGGCAGACTCTTTGATGTATCACCTGCCTTTCTCGGTCAGGTTTCTGGACCTGCCAGGTTTCCCTGACTTTTCCAACTACCACCAGGGCCGGTACCAAGGTTTTCCGTCTCTCTGGCGAATCCTGCTCGGCCCTGGCTTGGCGTTGAAGCATCCCCGACTCTTCATCCTCCCGAACATTGCTGCTCTCGGTGTGCTGCTCTACTGCAGCAGAAGGATTCTTCGTCTCTCGGCGGCGATGACGATCTGCTGTTGTTTCGCTTTTCCTGTTGCTCTTTTGGGGTTTCGCTCGTCACTGCAGGATTTCTTTGTCAATGTGATGGTGTTAATAGCTTCCCTTGCCTTATTTCAACCTGCTTCCAGTCTTGATGGCGCGATCAGAAAGCCTTTCTGGATCAGTCGGTGGGATCTCCTTGGCCTGGCATGTCTGGCATTGGCTGCCAATGTCAAATTTCAAGGACTCTTCATGGCCGTTCTCGTCCTGATGGCCGCCGTGGTCTTTCGTTTGCAAGATCTTGGATTGAAAGGTCGTGCTACCGGTTCTCTGCTCAAGCGTCGTTTGGTTTTGGCGGTTCTTCTGATTGGCTTGGTCTTTACCCAGCAGATTCTGAACACAGCTCGTTTTGGAAACCCCTTTTATCCCGTAAGCGTGCTTGGTCTTTCTGGTACTGAGAGGCCTACGGCATCTCCCATCAAGTACATTCCTCGGCTACCTCTTCTTGCCAATGCAGCATCCTTTCTGGTGTCTGCGACCGAAGTGGATCCAATCATACGCTCTGAGGCTGGTTTCTCCTTCGTAAGAAGCTGGCACAATCACAATATACCGAAGGCCGAGTTTATGCCTGCGCCTGGAGAGTATCAGAAATACATTCTTACCGGTGGTTCCAATGGACTTGTGTTTCTGGCTGTTTTGTTTGGTGCACTTCTGTCGGCATACGGCCGTGAAAAAGGTGATCAGTTGCAGGACTTGTCAATGTTGACTCTCAAAAGGAGATTGCTTGTCAGCAGTTTTCTCTTTATATTTCTGCCTCAGTCAATGGAGATGAGATATTATATGATTACTCTGTTTGTTCTCGCGCTGGTGTCTGTCGTCGGCGAGCCAACGCCATTGCGCCAGGTGATGCGCTGGATCATTGTGGCTGCAGTATGGTTTGCATTGGCACTATCTTTCCTCCAGCCACTCTATTACTGGGCTCGAACGGGTGAGTGGATCAGTGCCCGTGGCCTGCTGTCTCCCGATACCTACCGAAGCTTGCCGGGGAAGGAGAAATGTCTGGAAAGTCGAAGTCTTTGGGGTGGACCGATCAATCACTCGTCCAACCCCACCGTGGGGGACGTGCAGGCCGCGATCGGTTGTCATTTCCGGCTCACTCAGCCTTGAGCAGCCATCTTTACATGCGGACTTTCAACGGACCGATGCAACGGTTGCCTGTGTTGATAGCTTGAAATTCTGTCGTCAATCATGCTCTTCTGGGAGTTTCCCCGTACCTACGGCTCCTGCAGACCCATGGGAATCCCTTCCGCCGCGGGCGCTATGACAGGCACTCTCAACCTGTCAGGAATCTGTCAGGCCACAGCGAGAGCCGCTCACGCATGAACCGGCATGGCAGCCCCGTGCGTGGCGGTGGAGCAGTGTCCGACTGGATTGACGACAATGGTGGCCTGATCGGCGGTCAGCCGCCGTCCTCCTGACAGTCCTTCTGTCAGAGGATGCCTGACACGCGATGTCACTCCAGGGGATGGACGCCAGGCCCGCTCAGGTAGGCCCTGGTCCTCGCTGGCCTCTGGGCCATAGAGATGAGAATGATGGCTGTGATGAATTTTCCGGGTCTTGCCAGTAGCTTTCAGTCCACCGGGACCGGCAGGTCAGCCAGATGATCGACAAGGGAGGCAGATCCGAGAAGGTGGCGACAGGTGGTCTGAAGAGGCGCTTTCTGTTCTATGGAGCGGTGAATGTTTTTATCACAAATCTATTTTTACAGGGATTGTTGCTTCTGCTGCCGATTGCTCTCGCGACGATGTTGAGTCAAATGATCAATCTTGGTCTGGGCTACGTTCTCTATGGAAAGGCTGTATTTCGCGTGGCTCGTTTCACGAGGCGTTCCGCCGGCGCCTACGCAGTTCTGGCCTCTCTGCTTTGGTGCTTAAACTGGTTTGGGATAACTGTCCTGGTTGATCAAGGATTCGGCAAGAATTTCTCGGCGATTCTGATGATACCTATCCTGCCTGTCATCTCCTATTCAATTCAGAAGAGCCTGATTTTCAAGTAGGCTGCTTTGCTGAGTTGACTTGTTTGTGCCAGTGCTCTATCGTTGGGCCGTATTCTTCCACTCTTTCTGCGGTTGGATGTCGCGATTCTGATTCCCTGTCATAACGAGTCGGCTTCCATCCGCTTTGTGATTGACAGCCTACGGCAGCAGATGCCGGCTGCAAGAATAATTGTCTGCGATAATGCAAGCAGCGACGATACCGCCGACCAGGCGAGAGCTGGTGGGGCCGAGGTGCTCCATGAAGCAAGAAAGGGGAAGGGGAATGCGATGCGGCGAATGTTCCGCGATGTGGAGTCAGACGTCTATGTGATGATTGACGGCGATAATACCTATGGCACGGAAATCCTCCCCGAGGCCTTGGAACTCGTTTTTCACGGCGGCTTTGACATGGTTGTCGGGTCCCGTCGCCTTGGAGCGATCAGGCAGCGGCGAGGCCATGATATTGGCAACCAACTGTTCACTCGCTTCTTTCAAGCTCTCTTTGATGTCAGAAGCGAGGATGTGTTCACTGGCCTTCGCATACTATCGCGCCGCCTGGTCAAGACATTTCCCTGCATCAGCCTTGAATTCGAGATCGAAGCCGAGCTTGAGATCTATTGCGCTCGCATGCTGCTGCCAACCGCCTCCCTCCCTGTGACCATCAGGCCGAGGCGCAACAGTGAGAGTAAACTGAATACATGGCGCGATGGCCTGAAGATTCTTTGGCTCTCCTTGAGGATGCTGCATCGTGAATATCCTTTTCGGCTGTACTGCGTCTTCGGAGCGTTGACAGCGCTGATTTCCGCTTTGCTGCTCTTTCCCGTCATCCAGGTTTACATCGATACCGGCCTGGTCCCGCGATTTCCAACTCTGATCGTGGGTTCCATCCTGATGCTTGTTTCGCTGGCCTGCCTGGGCATGGGTCTGATTCTCAAGGAGATCACCAATAATCGTTACGAGATGCGCTATCTCCATTACCTTGCTCAACGAGTCTGATGCCTTGATCTGATCCGGCATGCCAGGACGACGACGGCCATGAAGGTTCATGCCATGAGGATTGTCGTCCTGGCGGTATTCCCCAGCCTTCCCTTGCGGGGGGCCTGCCCAGGGCTGATTCAAAGTCCGTCACAAGCGTCCTTGCCGAGGCTGTCAGCATGGGTTGAGGTCGACGGAATCGCCCCCTCTTTGTGCTTGAAAGCGCTTCCGCTGCAACCGATCTCGACCTGATCAGCTATCTGAGGTCGATCCCCGATGCGCGGATGCGGCGCGGCGTTCGGTTTCCAGCCTGGTATCTGCTGCTGGTGGCCGTGCTCGGAATCCTGAGTGGATGCCAGAGCCTGCGGGATCTGGAGCGTTTTGCCATCCGCCACCACAGCGTCCTGACCGAGGCACTCGGCCTGAAACTGCGGCGGCCGCCATCGGATTCCTCGTTCCGCTACTTCTTCCAACAGGTGGACGTGGCAGCCCTGTGCGCGGCGATCCGTGACTGGACGCTCGCCCAGATCCCTGGTGGCGCAGCAGATCTCGACCAGCTTGTGTGTGACGGCAAGACCTTGCGAGGGTCGATGGTGCCCACAGCCGGTGGTGGCTCGGCGTTCATTGCCCAGGTCACGCTGTACTCCGCCGCCCTGGGCGTGGCGATCAGCCAAGCGTGCTACGCCACCTCAGGCAACCACGAGCGTGCCGTGCTCAGGCAGCTGCTCGGCGAACTGGATCTGGAGGGTGTTCTCATCCAGGCGGATGCGCTTCATACCCAGCGCCCGTTTTTCGGCAGCTCCAGGAGCAGGGGGCCGACTTCCTCCTGACGGTCAAGGCCAACCAGAAGACGCTGCACCGCCAGATCCGATCTCAGTTCCAGGGAAAGCGGCATATCCCTTTCGTGGCAGCCGATCACGAGGTTGGCCACGGCCGTGACATCACCTGGACGCTGCGCGCCAAACAGGCTCCAGAGCACATCACTGAGGCCTGGATCGGCACCAGCTGGATCGTGGAAGTCACGGCCAGCGGCACCCGTGACAGCAAGCCTTTTCGCGCCACCCACCTGTTTCTGACGAGCCTGCGCACCACTCCAGAAGCCCTGCTGCGACTGGTGCGCGACCGCTGGAGCATTGAGGGCTGGCACTGGATCCGCGACACCCAGCTCCATGAGGATGTCCACCGCTACCGGGGCAACGGTGCCGGCGTGATGGCCACGCTGCGAACCGCCGCATTGAACCTGTTGCGCCTGGCTGGGTTTCAGTCAATCCGGGCCGGCTTACAGGCCGTGATGCACGACATCACGGCGCTGCTGGCAATGGCGCGGCGGCAACCGGAATCGACTCCTTGCTGAACTTTGAATCAGCCCTGGGGGCCTGCCTCTTGCGGGCTGCAGGGGACCGTCCCGGCCATGGTGCTCTCGGTGATGGCTGGCCAGCCGTGAGACGGTCATGGCGTGGCCACCCGGATGCATCCCCCTCTCCCGTCGCCCATCGAAGCACTCGTCGGCGAGACTTTCAGGAACGCTCGCAGCCCGATGTCCCTGCTGAGTTCCCTCAACAGCCTGGTCGAGCGGCTGGTGGATCAGTGGGGCTATGGGGGAATCTTCGTCGCGATGGTTCTGGAGAACGTGATCCCGCCCATCCCCTCGGAGCTGATCATGCCGCTGGCCGGCTTCTACGTGCGGTCAGGGTCGTCTCGAGTTCGTCCCGGTGGTGCTGGCGGGCCTGCCGGAACGGTGGTGGGCGCCCTGCCCTGGTACGGCCGGGCCGCTTGGTGAACGCAGAACGGCTGGAGCCCTGGCTGCATCGCCATGGACGCTGGCTGGGGGTGTCCAGCGGACATCTCGCCACCTCGAGCCAGTGGTTCCAGCGCCATGGGCCTGCCGTCGTCTTCTGGGGCCGGCTGCTGCCCGCCATCCGCACCCTGATCTCCGTGCCGGCGGGCATCGAAATGATGCCTTTCGGACCGTTTCTCTTCTGGACCACGGCCGGCAGCCTGATCTGGAACCTGGCCCTCACGACGGCGGGCTGGGCCCTGGGCAGCAACTGGAGCCGGGTGGCCGGCTTCATCAAGCCGGTGGAGGCGGCGGTGTATCAGCACTGCTGGTGCTGTTGCTTCTGGCGAGGCTGGTCTGGCTGGGGTTGCGGTGTGGCGCAGGCGTCGCGGCGCTCCCTGAAGCCGGCGACCTCCGTGCCGCTCCCGGCCAGCAAAAAGGCGCCCCGGGGGGCGCCTCCTCTGGCTTCGGACCCGTGATAGCCCGGCTGGCTCACCGGCACAAGCCCCTGCCTCGGCACCAATCCCGCAGGCAAGGGCCGGGGCGTGCCCATCAGAAGGGGACTTCCTCCTCGCTGGGTTCGCCACCGCCGATAGCCCGCCGCCGCCGAAGCTCCCCCCGCCGCTGTCGGCGTCGCGCTTGCTGCCCAGAAGCTCCAGCCGGTCGACCCTGATCACGGGCTTGCTGCGCTCCTCGCCGCTGGTCCGGTCGGTCCAGCGGTCGAGCTTGAAGGAGCCGATGATGCCGATCAGGCCTCCTTTGCGGACATAGTCGGCGGCCACCTGGGCCTGCTTGCCCCAGATCTCCAGGTTGAACCAGTCCGGCTCGTCGTCCCTGCTGCGGCGGTTCACGGCGAGGGTGAGGTTGGCGACCATGCTGCCGGACTCGAAGTAGCGAACCTCCGGGTCGCGGCCGGCTCTGCCGACGAGGGTGATGGAATTGACGCCCATGGCGTGCTCCTGGAACGAATGGATCAATGATGGGGCACCCCGATCGGGGGCCTCTCCCTTTCCGTTCCACCCTTCGTCCCGGTTGTCACACCCCCCTGGGGCCGCTCGGAGTCGGCCGGAGGGGGGCCACCTATGATTCCCCGCTGCCTGAGGCTTCCCACGTGTTCTTTCGCCGCTTCCAGTTCTCCCGCGACATCGGCATCGATCTGGGGACGGCCAACACCCTGATGTACGTCTCCGGCAAAGGGATCGTTCTGCAGGAACCGTCCGTGGTGGCCATCGATCTCGAGCGGGGCACTCCCCTGGCGGTGGGCGAGGAGGCCAAGCTGATGCTGGGCCGCACCCCCGGCAACATCCGGGCGATCCGGCCCCTGCGGGATGGGGTCATCGCCGACTTCGATGCCGCCGAGCAGATGATCAAGAGCTTCATCCAGAAAGGCAACGAAGGCCGGGGGGTGATCGCCCCCCGGCTGGTGATCGGCATCCCCAGCGGCGTCACCGGTGTGGAGCGCCGCGCCGTGCATCAGGCCGGTCTGGCCGGAGCTCGCCAGGTGCATCTGATCGACGAGCCGGTGGCGGCCGCCATCGGCGCCGGCCTGCCCGTGACCGATCCGGTGGGCACGATGATCGTCGACATCGGTGGCGGCACCACGGAGGTGGCCGTGCTCAGCCTCGGCGGCACCGTGCTGAGCGAGTCGGTGCGGGTGGCGGGTGACGAGCTCAGCGATGCCATCAGCGTGTACCTCAAGAAGGTGCACAACCTGGTGGTGGGAGAGCGCACGGCCGAGGACATCAAAATCCGCATCGGCTCCGCCTTCCCCGACGACGAACATGATGAGGCCTCCATGGACGTGCGGGGGCTCCACCTGCTCTCCGGTCTGCCGCGCACCATCAACATCCGGGCCGGCGACATCCGGGAGGCCATGGCCGAACCTCTCAACGTGGTCGTGGAGGCGGTCAAGCGCACCCTGGAGCGCACCCCCCCCGAGCTGGCCGCCGACATCGTCGACCGGGGGATCATGCTCGCCGGTGGCGGTGCCCTGGTGCGGGGCATCTGTGACCTGATCAGCCACGAAACCGGGATCCTCACCCACGTGGCCGAAGACCCCCTGCTCTGTGTGGTCAATGGCTGCGGCATGGTTCTCGAGGACTACAGCCGGCTCGAGCGTGTGCTCGATACCCCTGACTTCGCCCGTCAGGCGGCCTGATCCCCATGCCGGCATGGCGCTGGCTTCGCTTCGTCCAAGGCGCTTCTTCCCTGCGACGGATCAGTCCCTGGCTGCTGGTGCTGCTGGCCCTGCTGGCCGTACGTCTCAGCAAGGGAGCCCTTGTCGTTGATGTCTATGCCCTCCTGAGCCGGCCTTTCTGGCCCGGTACCGCCCAGGCCGAATGGCTGCGTTCGGCCCGCAGGGTGGAGGATGGAGCACGCCTGGCCCAGCTCGAGCGAGACAACCAGCGGCTGCGGACCCTGCTGGAGCTGCAGAAGGAGAATCCCGACCGGGTCACCGCTCCGGTGATCTCGCGGGAGGGGGCGGGCTGGTGGCAGCAGCTGCTGCTCGGCCAGGGCTCCCTCAACGGCATCCGGGCCGGTCAGGCGGTGCTCGGTCCCGGCGGCCTCGTGGGTCTGGTGGGTAACGTCTCCCCGACCACCGCCAGCGTCACCCTGTTGACCGATCCCCGCAGCCGGGTCGGGGTCTGGGTGGGTCGGACCCAGCACCATGGTCTCCTGTCCGGCATCGGCAGTTCAAGGCCACTGCTTCGCTTCCTCGAGAAGGATCCCCAGGCCCGTCCCGGTGACGTGGTGGTGACCTCTCCCGCCAGCACCCTGGTGCCGCCGAACCTGCCCGTAGGTGTGATCCAGACGGTCGATGCCAACGCCGATCCGGCGCCGGAGGCGGTGGTGCAGCTCATCGCGCCCGTGTCCGCCCTCGACTGGGTGCAGGTGCAGGTGCGCTGATGGATCTGCTCTCCCGACAGCCCCGGTTCGCCGCCACGGCCCTCCTGGTCCCGCTGCTTGTCCTGGCTTCTCCTGGATGGCTCAGCCTTGATGGGGTGGGGCCCTGCTGGGCTGTGCTGTGGCTGCTTCCCTGGGCCCTCAGCGATGGGCCCTTCTCCGGGGCCTGCGCCGGCCTGGGCCTGGGCCTGCTGCTGGATGGGCTGCACCCCGGCGGAGTCTCCCAGATTCCCGCCCTGCTGCTGCTGGGGTGGTGGTGGGGGCGGCTGGGCCGACGTGCTGCGCCGATCCAGCGCAGCTTCAGCCTCGGTCTGCTGGCCCTGCTCGGCACCGCCCTGCTGGGTCTCACCCTGATGCTCCAGTGGGGTCTGCTCGACTGGTTCGGGGCCAGGGAGGCGGTTCAGATGGCGGGCCCACTGGCCAGGCCCAACCTCACCGATCAGGGGGTGAATCCCGCCCTGCTGGCCCTGCCGGGCTGGCGCTGGGATGATCTGGCCGGGGCCGGTTTACGGGTCCTCTTCGCCCAGACCCTGATCACGGCCCTGATCGCCCCCATGCTCTGTTCCCTGCAGCTGTTGCTCTGGCGGCAACTGGGCTCCGGGTGGCGGCGCTAGACCATGCCGAAGTCTTCCCCCCTTCTCACCCTGTCGCGCCGCCAGGCCCTGAGGCTGCTGGCGGCCCCTTTCGCCCTGACCCTCGGTGCCGCGGCCTGCGGACGGCGGCCCCGGCCGGGTGAAGGGAGGGTTCTCAATGTCTGGACCCTGGATCTGGCCCCACGCTTCAACGCCTACATGGGGCGGGTGATCGCAGCCTGGGAGCAGGAGCACCCTGGGGTGACGGTGCGCTGGACTGACGTGCCCTGGGGTTCGGTGGAACGCAAGCTGCTGGCGTCCGTCTTTGCCCGCACCGCCCCCGATCTGGTCAACCTCAACCCCAATTTCGCCGCCAACCTGGCCAGCAAGGGTGGGCTGCGGGACCTCACCCCCCTGCTCCCGCCTGACACCGCTGACCGCTACCTGGCCAGGATCTGGTCCTCGGGCAAGCAGCAAGGGGAGCTGTTCGGCATTCCCTGGTATCTCACCGCCCGGGTGACCATCGCCAACCGCCGGCTGCTGGACGAGGCGGGCCTCACCGCCCCGCCCCGCCGCTGGGAGGAGGTGCCGGCCTATGCCGAAGCGGTGAGACGCCGCACCGGCAGGTACGCCCTGTTCGTGACCGTGGTCCCCGACGACTCCGCCGAGCTGATGGAGGCGATGGTTCAGATGGGGGTGCGGCTGCTCGACGACCGCCAGCGGGCGGCGTTCAACAGTCCGGCCGGCCGCCGCGCCTTCGCCTTCTGGAGCGATCTCTATCGCCGTGGGCTCCTGCCGCGGGAGGTGGTGAGCCAGGGCTACCGCCGGGCGATCGAGCTCTATCAGGCCGGCGATCTGGCCCAGGTGGCCAGCGGCCCCGATTTCCTGCGCAACCTGCAGACCAATGCCCCCGGCATCGCCGCCACCTCAGCCCCATTCCCGCCCCTCACCGGTGCGAACGGGGAGGCCAACGTGGCGGTGATGAACCTGGTGGTGCCCCGCCAGAGCGCCATGGCCCCTGAGGCGGTGAGCTTTGCCCTCTTCCTGAGCGATGCGGCCAACCAGCTGGCCTTCGCTGAGGAGGCCCGGGTGCTGCCCTCCTCCACCGGAGCCCTGGAGCAGCTGGAGCGTGGCCTGCGGGGTGCGGTTCCCTCCGATGGGCCCGAACGGCTGGTCCACCGCGCCAGGCAGTTGTCGGTCGCGACCCTGGCCCGGGCCAGGGTGCTCGTCCCGGCCACCCCGGGGGTGAAGCGCCTCCAGGCCATCCTCTACACCCAGCTGCAGCGGGCCATGCTGGCTCAGCTGGACAGCGCGGCGGCCCTCGCTGAAGCCGAGCGGCAGTGGAACCGCTATGCCGAGGCGCGTTGGCCCTGACCGGGGGGCCACGAAACCGGTGATTCCAAAGAAATGTTGAATTCAGGTCAGATCCCTGGCGCAGGAAGCGTTTCTGTGGTCACAGGCCGATTCGGCGGCGCGGTATGGTTACGATTCTTCATCTGGTCGGACAGGAGTGATGCGCATGTCCAGGATTGCATCCTCTTCCAGGGACGGCGCTGATTTCCAGAGTCCCGGAGGTGGCCGTTTTCCTTCGCCGCAGTCCCCTTCGTCTCCGTCCGACGACCACCAACCGGCCGAGCCCATCGCCACCCTGCTCGTCGTCGACGACGAGGCCGCCGTGCGCCGCGTCCTGGTGATGCGTCTGCAGCTGGCCGGTTACCGAGTGCTCTGTGCCGAGGACGGCGAGGAAGCCCTGGCCCTGTTCCACCGGGAACAGCCCGATCTGGTGGTGCTCGACGTCATGCTGCCCAAGCTCGACGGCTTCGCCGTCTGCCGGCGCCTGCGGGCCGAGTCCTGTGTGCCGATCATCTTCCTCTCGGCCCTCGATGCCATCGCCGAGCGGGTGGCAGGTCTGGACCTGGGGGCCGACGACTACCTGCCCAAACCCTTCAGTCCGAAGGAACTGGAAGCCCGTATCGCCACCATCCTGCGGCGCATGGGCCGGGGAGCGGCCACCAGCGAGCCGCGGGAGCTCCCCACCGGTTCCGGTGTGCTGCGGGTGAGTGATCTGGTGGTCGACACCAACCGCCGCCAGGTGACCCGCGAAGGCCAGCGCATCGCCCTGACGTACACCGAATTCAGTCTGCTGGAGCTGCTGTTCCGGGAGCCAGGAAGGGTGGTGCCCCGGGCCGAGATCCTGGAGCAGCTCTGGGGCTATCCACCCCGCCGGGCCGCCGACCTGCGCGTGGTCGATGTCTATGTCGCCCGGCTGCGGGGCAAGCTCGAGCCCGATCCCCGCAACCCCGAACTGATTCTCACGGTGCGAGGCACCGGCTATGCCTCCCAGCGGATGGGTGAAGGGGCCCTGGCCGCCGCCGGCTGATCCGCCGGTCGGTCCTGCAGGATGGGCAGCGACCTTTCTCCATTGCCCTGCCTGCCTTGTCGGATCTGCGTGAGACCCGTCTGGAGAAAGCCCGGACCCTGGAATCCCTCGGCCGGGCTCCCTACGCCCTGGGCTTCGTCCCCAGCCACCGCACCGCCGATCTGCAGCAGGCCCATGGCGATCTTGCCAACGGCGAGGAACGGCCGGTGTCGGTGGCGGTCGCCGGTCGGGTGATGACCCGCCGGGTGATGGGCAAGCTGGCCTTCTTCACCATCGCCGACGAGTCCGGTCCGATCCAGCTGTTCATTGAAAAGGCCACCCTGCAGGCGGCCCACCCCCAGGATCCCGAGGCCTTCGCCCAGATCACCTCCCTGGTGGACAGCGGCGACTGGATCGGTGTGCATGGCAGCCTGCGCCGCACCGACCGGGGTGAGCTGTCGGTGAAGGTGACCGACTGGGTGATGCTCTCCAAGGCTCTCCAGCCCCTTCCCGACAAATGGCACGGCCTGGCGGATGTGGAGAAGCGCTACCGCCAGCGTTACCTGGATCTGATCGTCTCCCCCCACACCCGCGAGACCTTCCGTCGCCGGGCCCGGCTGGTGAGCGCCATGCGCCGCTGGCTCGATGAGCGCGGCTTCCTGGAAATCGAAACCCCCGTGCTGCAGACCGAAGCCGGAGGCGCCGACGCCCGTCCCTTCGCCACCCATCACAACGCCCTGGATCTGCCCCTCACCCTGCGCATCGCCACCGAGCTGCACCTCAAGCGACTGGTGGTGGGCGGGTTCGAGCGGGTCTACGAGCTCGGCCGCATCTTCCGCAACGAAGGGGTCAGCACCCGCCACAACCCCGAGTTCACCTCGGTGGAGATCTACCAGGCCTTCGCCGACTACCACGACATGATGGACCTCACCGAGCAGCTGCTGGCCGCGGCCTGCCGGGAGGTCTGCGGTGACACCCGCATCACCTACCAGGGCACGGCGATCGATCTCACCCCCCCCTGGCGGCGGGTGTCCATGCATGAGCTGGTGGAGCAGGCCACCGGGCTCGCTTTCAACGACTTCGCCGACCGCTCCCAGGCGGCTGCGGCCATGGAGGCCGCCGGCCTGGCGGTGCCCGAGGTCGCCGACAGCGTCGGCAGGCTGCTGGTGGAAGCCTTCGAGCAGGCCGTGGAGGCGAGCCTTGTGCAACCCACCTTCGTGCTGGATTACCCGGTGGAGAATTCGCCCCTGGCCCGGGCTCACCGCAGCAAGCCCGGCCTGGTGGAGCGCTTTGAGCTGTTCATCGTCGGCCGCGAGACGGCCAACGCCTTCAGCGAGCTGATCGACCCGCTGGATCAGCGCTCCCGGCTTGAACTCCAGCAGCAGCGCCGCCAGGCGGGGGACCCGGAGGCCCAGACCGTGGACGAGGATTTCCTCCATGCCCTTGAGGTGGGGATGCCTCCCACCGGCGGTCTCGGCATCGGCATTGACCGGCTGGCCATGCTGCTCACCGACAGCCCCTCGATCCGCGATGTGATCGCCTTTCCCCTGATGCGCCCGGAGGCCAGGGAGAGGGTCGAACCGACGCAGTGGGATAATTGACGCCAGTAGGCAATCTCCCCAGTTCGGGGCTCTCATATGAGTGGTGAGCGCGTCGGTTTTCGCTTCCAACACGCCGATGCGGTGGTGAAGCGCAATCCCCAGGGGCGATCTCGCCGTGGCTGGGTCATGGAGCCCGTGGAGCAGACCACCAGCAGGGGCACCAAGATGCCTGCCTACCGCATCCGCTGGCGGGACAGCGAACGTCCGGAGATCGTGCTGCAGCACATGCTCATCGCCGATCCCGATCCCACCCCGCCGCCTGAGGGGGTGAGCCTGGTGCCGCCGGCCCCCAAGAAGTAGCCGTCAACCTCCGCCGTCTCCACCTGCCTCAGATCCACCCCCGCAGCCGGTAGGCCACCAGCCCCAGGTGCTCGCGCAGGGCCGTGGTGGTGAGCACCAGGGCTTCGGCGCTCGGCAGCAGACTGAACAGGCTGCTGGCCAGGGTGGGCGTCCCGAAGGACTCCCTGCCGGACAGCTGGAAGTCGCAGGCCACCGGGATGATCCGGATGTCGCCGGCCACCCTGCGCAGGATGGCGAATGAGCGGGGCAGGTGGGTGGCGCTGGTGACGAGCAGCAGGGAGGTCCAGCCGCGCTGGCGGGCCACCTCCACCAGGGCCCTGGACTCTTCCGCCGTGTTGCGTCCCTCCTCGCTCGTCACGATCCGGTCGGCCGGCACCCCCAGGCTGGTGGCCAGGGCCTTGGCCAGCCGCGCCGCTCCGGCGGCCGGGTCGTGGGCCATGAAGGTGACCCGGCCGCCGGTCACCAGCAGCCAGGGGGCCTTACCCTCCCGCATCAGGGCCACAGCGCGCAGCAGCCGGTCTCCGGCTTCGTTCACTTCCACTTCCTGCCGTGGCGGCAGGGCCGGCCGCAGGCCTCCCCCCAGCACCAGCACCGCATCCGCCCGGGGGATCGGGACGGGGGTCATCCGGGCGGCCTGCTCCTCCAGGCCCCACACCAGCTGGCGGCTGAGCAAGGGTGTGGCCGCCAGCCAGAGGAGGACGATGCCGATCCCGGAGAGGGCCGGTCCGATGCGACGCTGACGGTTCACAAGCCCGGCGATCTGCAGCAGCAGGGCCAGGCCGAGGGGGTAGAGGCCCAGCGGCAGCAGTTTCGAGAGCAGAAAACCCATGGGTGCGGAAGGGGTTCAGCGCTGCAGACGTCGTTTGAGTTCCTGCAGTTCCTGCTGGGCTTCGAACCGGGCCCAGTCGGCCTCCAGATCCGGCGTGGAGGCGGCGCCGGCGCTGCGCTGCCGCACCAGCTCGGACAGCTCCTTTTCCACGCCCTTGAAGCGCTGACCGAGGTCGGCAAGGGCCTGCCAGCGATGGCGCCCCTGATCCATGAGGGCCTCCACGTGTCCTTCGGCGCGACCGGCCAGCTCGTCGGCCCCGGCGGCCCGGGCACGGCCGATCCGCCCCTGCCACTGGCGGATCTCATCAGCCAGTCGCAGGAGCTGCCGGCGCTGGTCCTCGGCCTGCTGACGCAGCCTCCGCCTCTCCTGCAGCAGCCGTTGCTGGCGGTCCCTGTCCTCCTGTTCCCTCAGCAACCCCTCCTGTTCGGGATTGAAGCGCAGAAAGCTCTCCAGCTGCTGCTCCAGCCGTGTCTCCATTTCCTCCAGCCAGCTGCCCCTCATGGCATGGGCTCTCCGGGCGCGCGGGTGATCAGAGGCGCTTCGATCTCCTCCTGCAGGGGGGTGATGGCGGCCTCCCGGGAGCGCAGCAGCAGCTGGGTGAGCCGGGCGACGGCCCCTTCGCCCAGGTCCTGCGCACCGATGCGGTCAAAGGCGCGGCGGTAAAGCGCTTCGAGTTCCTCGATCAGCGCTTCTCGGACCCCCCGCATGGCCTGCCGCTGCTCCTCCCTGCTCATGGTTTGTTCCGCTGGTGTCACGAGTCTGCCTGCTCCAGCAGATGCAGGGAGAGATCCCCTGCCGGGTCGCTCCAGCGGTCCGTCCCCCGCCAGCCGGCCGCGGCCGCCAGCCCCAGGAAGGCTTCCGGGCTGTACTTGTAGCTGTACTCGGTGATCAGCGGTTCCCCGGCTGCGAAGTGCCAGCGCCGACCTGCCAGGGTCACCTCCAGTTCGCCCCGACTCACCAGGGCCATGGCGATGCGGCTGCCTCCGGCGTCCCACCAGGCCCGGTAACGGAAATCAGCCACCCTGAAGTTGCCGTCCAGGTCGCGGTTGAGGCGGGTGAGCAGGTTGCAGGCGAAGGCCTCCGACCAGCCGGCCCGATCGTTGTAGGCCGCCTCCAGCCGCTCGACGGCCTTGGGCTGGTCGATGCCGATCAACAGGCGGCTGTCGGGTCCCAGCAGCCGTCGGAACTGGCGCAGCAGCGCCCGGGCGCCGGGGGGATCGAAGTTACCGAGGGAGCCCCCCGGATAGAAGCCCAGCCGCCGCTGTCCCTCCAGCATGGAGTGGGGGGGAAGCTGCTCGAGGTGGCTGTAATCGCAGCAGATGCCCAGCACCGGCAGCTCGGGGTGGCGCGCCTGCAGGGCGCGGCAGGCGGGGGCCAGATGGTCGGCGCTGATGTCGAGGGCCACATAGGCGGCCGGCCGCAGAGCACTCAGCAGGGGACTGACCTTGCGGGCGCTGCCGGCCCCGAACTCCACCACCACTCCAGGCCCGAGGGCGTCGGCCATCTCGGCGGCCCGCGCCTCCAGGAGGCCCGTCTCGGTGCGGGTGAGGCCGTATTCCGGTTGTTCGCAGATGGCGTCGAAGAGGCGGGAACCTTCGGCGTCGTAGAGGAGCCAGGCCGGCAGCTGCTTCGGGCTGCGGCCCATGCCTTCGGTCACCAGCCGAGCCGTGTCGGCAGGTTCCGGATGGAGATCGATCAGCATGCGTCCGCCGTGCCGTCGCGGGCCAGGCGCAGGCCGGCGGCCATCCAGCGGCTGTGGGGCGGAAAGAAATTGCGGTAGGTGGAGCGGGCGTGGCCCGCCGGGGTGAGGAAGCTGCTGCCGCGGAGCACGAACTGGGAGGTCATGAACTTGCCGTTGTATTCCCCTACGGCCCCGGGGGCGGCCCGGAACCCCGGGTAGGGGCGGTAGGGGCTGGCGGTCCACTGCCAGAGGGCGCCGAAGGCCTGGGGCAGCGGCCGGCCGCCGGGCTGGCCCGCTCCTGTCACCACCGCCTCCCATTCCGCTTCCCCCGGCAGCCGGGCGCCGCTCCAGCGGGCGAAGGCATCGGCTTCGAACCAGCTCAGGTGCCGCACCGGCGCCCCGGGGTGCCGCGGCCTGCGGCCCGCCAGGGTGAATTCCCAGTCGCCGCGCCAGTAGCGGGGCGCGTTCCAGCCCCGCTCCTGAACCACGGCCCAGCCCTCGCTCATCCAGAACTCCGGCCGCCGGTAGCCCTCATCGGCGATGAAGGCGGCGTAGTCCCCGTTGGTGACCAGCGTTTCGGCCAGGGAGAACGGCTCGAGCCAGTGCCGGTGGCAGGGGGCCTCGTTGTCGAAGTGGAAGCCGCGGCCGGCGTGGCCGATCTCCACCAGGCCGCCGGGGTGGGACCGCCAGCCGCCGGGGGCCTTCGTCTCTCCGGCCCCGGCGGGCTCCTGGCCGTAGGAGGGCTCCAGGGGGTTGCGGCTGAATCCGTCGAGAAGATCCATCAGCAGCAGCTCCTGGTGCTGCTGTTCGTGCTGAAGCCCCAGCTCCAGGAGCCCCAGCAGCGGTTCGGCCTCGTCGGAGGGGCGGCGATCCAGGTCGCTCAGCAGCGTCTCGAGCCCGGCATCGACGCGACGGCGCCAGGCGAGCACCTCGGCGATGGGCGGACGGGTGAGCAGACCCCGCTCGGGGCGGGGGTGGCGGCTGCCGACGGCTTCGTAATAGGAATTGAACAGGTGGCCCCAGCGGCGATCCGGTGTCGCGTGGCCGCTCAGGTGGGGTTCCAGCAGGAAGGTTTCGAAGAACCAGGTGGCGTGGCCCAGGTGCCATTTGGGGGGGCTGGCATCGGCCATGCCCTGCAGACAGAGGTCTTCCGGTTCGAGCCCCGCGATCAGGTCCTCGCTGTGCCGTCGCACGGCCAGCAACCGCTGCAGGAGCCGGGTGATGTCCGTCGGGGAGTGCGCCCTGGAGCCCATGGGCCTGCCGTTCTCTGGGGCCGACCTTAGGGATGTTCCCTACGATCCGGCCACGCAGCCATGGAGAAGGCGAGCCGCATGGGCGCCCACAGCGAAGGCACGACCACAGGGATCAGCGAAGGCTTCAGCGGGGCGGTCGGCCGGACGCCGCTGATCCGCCTGCAGGCGCTCAGCGCCCTGACGGGCTGCGACATCCTCGGCAAGGCGGAGTTCATGAATCCGGGCGGCTCGGTCAAGGACCGGGCCGCCCTGGGGATCCTTCAGGAGGCGGAGGCCAGCGGCGCCCTGCAGCCGGGGGGCACGGTGGTGGAGGGCACCGCCGGCAACACCGGCATCGGTCTGACCCACCTCTGCAACGCCCGCGGGTATCGCTGCCTGATCGTGATCCCCGAAACCCAGTCGGCGGAGAAGATCGGCCTGCTGCGCAGCCTCGGGGCGGAGGTGCGCACGGTCCCGGCGGTGCCCTACAGCAACCCGGACAACTACGTGCGCCTCTCCGGCCGCATCGCCGCGGAGACCCCCGGTGCCCTCTGGGCCAACCAGTTCGACAACCTGGCCAACCGGCGGGCCCACTACGGCAGCACCGGCCCGGAGATCTGGCAGCAGACGGGCGGCCGTGTGGATGCCTGGGTGGCCGCCACCGGAACGGGGGGCACCTATGCGGGCGTGGCCCTCTACCTCAAGGAACGGGATCCGTCGGTCCGGTGCGTGCTGGCTGATCCCTGCGGCAGCGCCCTCTACAGCTGGGCCACCGAGGGCATCCTCAGGAGCGAAGGCGGTTCGATCACCGAGGGCATCGGCAACAGCCGTGTCACCGTCAACCTGGAGGGAGCCCCCATCGACGATGCGATCCGCATCGACGATCCCACCGCCCTGCGCACGGTCTATGGCCTGCTCTGGCAGGAGGGGCTGTTCATGGGGGGCTCGGTGGGCATCAACGTGGCCGCGGCGGTGGAGACGGCCCGTCGCCTGGGACCGGGCCATCGCATCGTCACCGTGCTCTGTGACAGCGGCGATCGCTACCGCTCCCGTCTCTACGACCACGACTGGCTGGCGGGCCGCGGCCTGCAGCAACCCCTGCGCTCCGGTGCGGCCCTGATCCCATGACGTCGGCAGCCCCTGCCCAGGGCCAGGTGATCGGCGGCCGTTACCGCCTTGAACGCGCCCTCGGGCCGGAAACGGCCGGCCCCCAGGGTGCGCTCTGGCTGGCGAGCGACCAGCTGGCGGCGGACGCGCCCATGGCCCTGCGCCGCATCGGCCCCGACCAGGATCAGGCCCGGGCCCGGGAATTGTGGGCGCGCCTCCAGGGGGTGCTCCATCCCCAGGTGCCCCGCATCGGCGCCCTGATCGAGGAGCACGGTCAGCTCTGGCTGGTGCGCGAGTGGCAGGCGGGTCGCACCTATCAGCAGCTGCTCGAGCTGCGGGCGGAGCGCCAGCTGGTGTTCGGGGCCGGAGAGGTGCTGCTCCTCCTGCGTCAGCTGCTGCCGGTGCTCGCCGCTCTGCACAGCCAGGACCTGCTGCACGGGGACCTCAGCCCCGCCAACCTGCTGCGCCGGGACAGCGACGGGCTGCCGGTACCCCTTGATTTCGGCCTGGTGCGGGGCACCTCCTCCGGTACCGCCGGCGAGCGGCTGCTCGGCGCCACCCCGGGCTACGCCCCGCCGGAGATGGGACGGGGAGAGCCCGCCCAGCCCTGGATGGATCTGCATGCCCTCGGGGTGGTCTCCCTGGTGCTGCTGAGTGGAGATGAGCCCGCCCGACTGCTCGATCCCGCCACGATGGCCTGGCGCTGGCCTGTGGCTCTGGAGAGCGAGCCCGATCTGCGCCGCCAGCTGCAGCGTCTGCTGAGCCGCCATCCCGAGGAGCGGTTCGCATCGGCCGGCCAGGCGCTGGTGGCCTTCCAGGCCCTGGCGATGCCGGACAGCACCGGACCCGTACCCCGGGCCGATCGCACCGTGATGCTGGTGCCGGCAGCGGCGCCCACCGCCTCCCCCGTGAACTCCCCTGTGGACGGCGGCGGCTCCAGCGAAGCGGCTTCCCATGGGGGGTCCATCAGCGAGGACCCCAGCCCCGAGGCACCCGCCGCGAGGGCGGAGCCGCAGCTGCCGTTCAGAGCCGGGGGGGGCGAAGTCTCCTCAGCCCCGCCGCCGACGCCCCCCCCAGCGACCGATCCCGACGCCGTGCGAAGGCGCTACGTGGAACGGGAGGAGGCGGCGGAAGGGGGCTTCTGGCCGGTGCTGATCGCCCTGGTGCTGTCGGCCATCGTCGGCACGGCCGTGGGCTGGTGGTGGCTGGGCCGCGACAAGGTGGCCCAGCCGGCCTCCGGCGATCTGAGCGAGTTCCCCGCAAGCCTGCCCCCATCGGAGGTGGATCAGCGCCAGCAGCTGCTCAACCGGCTGCGGGCGATGCAGGTGGATCGGGCCTGGTTCCTCAGCCTGGTGGACGCGGCCCTGCTGGCCCAGTATCCGGAACGCAATGGCCGTCTTCCGACCGACACCCTGGAGGACGCCCCCCTGCGGCGCGTCTGGAACGAGCTCGCCGAGGAATGGTTGGCCCGGGTGGAGCAGCTGCCCCTGCCCCTGCGTCGCCGCCTGGGCAGCTTCAGGGCCGCCGACTGGGAGCAGCACCGGTCCACGCTGGTGGGCCAGGGGCTGAGCCCTCCCGTGCTGGGGGAGCTGGTGTCGGCCAGTGTTCAGAACCTGTTGCCGGGACGGGCCTCCCAGGCCATGCCGCCGGAGCCCTTCCGCCAGATCTGGTACGCGGCCGCCGAACTCACCCTGGAGAACCTGAGGATCGAGCCGATCGACACCACCTCCGGCGCCACCCAGGTGCTGTCGGCGGAGGTGCCCGCCAGCGGTGCCCGGCTCTTCCCGATCCGCCTGCCTTCCGGCCATGGTCTGGCCCTCGGGGTCAACGGCTCGCCCCTGCTGCAGATGAGCGTGTTCTCCGCCGACGGCACCCTGCTGGAGCGCAAGGGACCGCTGCGGGTGGTGACGCTGGCTCCACAGAACAGCTCTCCGGTCCAGTTGCTGCTCACCAACGACGGCGTTGCCCCGGCGTTGATCCGCCTGTCGCTGCGGGCCGATCCAGCTCCGCCCATCCCCGTTCCGGTTCCCGAGCCCCCCCCGATCCCTGGCGAGACGCCGGAAACGCCGCCCATCCCCGCCCCGCCGTCCTCTGGGGTCCCAGAGACTTCCGCCGATGGGCCCCAGGAACCCCCCACCGCGCCCCCGCCTGTGGACCCCACCAACCCTTGAGGGAGTGCCTCAGAGCCGGGCGATGGCCGCCCGGGTTTCCTTGTCCACCTGCTTGCGTTTCTCCTCCTGGCGTTTGTCGTGCAGCTTGCGGCCCTTGCCCAGGCCGATGGTCACCTTGATCCAGGACCCCTTCAGATGCAGGTTGAGCGGCACCAGGGTCAGCCCCTTCTGGTCGAGGGCGATGCGCAGCTTCTCGATCTCGCGGCGGTGCGCCAGCAGCTTGCGCACCCGCAGCGGATCGTGATTGAAGAAGCGCCCGGCGTGGCTGTGGGGAGAGATGTGAACGTTGTGGAGCTGCATCTCGCCGTTGCGGATCAGGCAGAAACCGTCGCGCAGGTTCACCTGCCCGGCCCGGATCGACTTCACCTCGGTGCCCAGCAGTTCGATGCCGGTTTCCAGGGTTTCGAGGATCTCGTACTGATGGCGTGCCAGGCGGTTGTCGGCCAGCAGCCGGTTGGCCGGGTCGGCACCCTTGCCGCCGCCGCCCTTCCTGCCGGGCCCTTTAGCCATCTGATCCGGTCATCGTTTGTACAGAGAAGGTTACCGCGCTGCTCTGGGCAGGATCTGCAACAACACTCCTGTTGAATGGAATGGTTTGAGCTGAGTGGGAATTCAGGAGGGAACTGAACGCATCAGGACATCGGCGACTGATGGTTGGATGCCAGAGACCATGTCACTCCATTATGTTCGCCGTTTGGGGGATGGTCCGCCCCAAGGCACTTTCGATCTCACTGAATTCCAGCGGATCACCTCCGGCGCAGCAAGTGCGCCATCAGGGGGCAGAAAACCCTTCGCTCGGAACACCCTTTGCGATGAATCTCCCTTGAATCAGCAGGACTGCAGTGGCCAAGAAATCAGTTGTTCTCGGATGGAAGAAGCAGATGGCGATCAAGGTTGAAAACTTGTGCTGCTGGATCCCGATTCTGTCTTTAAAAGGAATATTTCGGGATTGCGACAGGCCATCTGGTCGCTCCGCTGATACTGGCCTGTTCGATACTTTTCGAGAGCTCAGAGAAACTTGTTTGCTGGATGTCGCGGTGTGCAGGGTTCTATGAGTGACTTTATGAAGGGCTCTGCCTCGGAGGCCTCTTCCCACAGGCACCGCTTTCAGGGCTTGTGCAATGATCAAGGTAGTGAGAAAAGTGATCTAGATCTGGGATGAATAGCCTTTTCCGTTAAAGATCAAACATCCTACACCAATCACGGTGATAAACCATAATGTTAGCAACCTGATAAGTATCGCCGCGGTTGTGGAGGGAGCCAGGCCCACTCCCTGCAGTGTCAGTAATCCTGCGGTCGCAGCTTCTGTGCTGCCGATTCCTCCGGGGAGTAGTGTGAGTACACCAAAAAGACAAGCAGCTGAGTGGGCGGCAATGCATCCACCGATGCTGGCTGAATCAATCCCCATGCCTCTCAACAATATCCAAAGGCTTACGCCTTCGAGGGACCAGGCCACGGCAGCTATCACTGATGCCTGCAGCAGAAGCATCGGATCCAGCAGCTGGCGCAACGCAGAAAGCCCATCGCCGCCCGCACGGGCCAGATTGGCTGGCAGCAGGCGCTTGGCACTGTTTTTGATAAGAGCCTTGGCCCAAGGGTTTCGCAGCATCAGCACACCAGCGGCCATCGTCAAAAGGCCGAGACTGATCGGTATCGTCATCGGTACCTGCAAGCGCATCAATAACGGGAGATTGATGGCCAGCAACAGGAGCACCGCTGTGCCATCGGTGAACCTCTCAACTACCAGCGCCATTAAGGTTGGAGGCATGGGTACGTTGCACTCCTGCCTAAGAAGCAACGACCTCACCGCTTCCCCCGATTTCCCAGGGGTGGCGGTGAATGCGTAGGAACCCAACCAGATCAACGCATCTTTCCTCATCGGTGGGGACTGCTGTACTGCATGGAGCAACAGCCGCCAGCGCCCGTAACGGACAACGAACCCCACGAGAACAAGCAACATTCCCAACCCGATCTGCGGCCACAGGCTGCTGAGCAACGGCAGCAGCTGTGATCCCTGTACCCATACCCCCAACAACCCATAACCCAGAAGGGCCAGGGCCACCACTGGCAGCAGCGGCCCCAGGGAAAAGGCCGGGTAGGGCCTCGGGTCAGTGCCAAAGCTCCTGTAGTGGGGGATGGCAGCGCCCTCTAGAAGCTCTCTGTCCCCCTTGCTGTTCCCGTAGGCCTCGATCGTTAGCCCTTCCATCGGCCCCAGGTGCTCTGTCAGGCGCCGCATCTTCTCCGGTCCCTTGCAGTTCGGGCTGGCCAGCTTGGGCCGCCATTGGCCTTGAACCTGCACGAGTTCAGTGCAGAGCAGTTCCACTTCCAGCCAGTCGGCCAGCGGCTGCAGAATCGGGCGGGGCGATGCGGAACACAGCAGGATCCGATCCCTGCGTTGCTGGTGCCAGCGGAGCCGTTGCAGTGCCTTGGGGCGCAGCTGCGCCCGCAGCTCCGACAGCAACCAGGCCGGTTGGGCCTGGGTCTCGACCCGATTCACTGCCTCACAGACGCCAAAGGCAGCGATCACCCTCTGCTTGAACTTTCCAGTGGAAACTAGCCGCAGCTTCCAGCCGATCCACCAGGGCAGGCAGGCCAGAGCTGCGAGCAGTTGGCCCACAATCCCCCGTGAATGGCGGGCGGCCAGCCAGAGGCAGTCGCCCCGAAGCAATGTCCCGTCCACGTCAAAGACCGCAACTCGTTCACCCATCGATTGAGCCATCAGCTGGAGCGACCGATCAGGCCGATCACCGCAACAGAGAGAAGCCAGCTGATCAGGGTGAGCTGGATGCCCCGATCACCCAGCAGGATCTCCTCCGGCTGTTCGCTGCTCTGGTCAATGGAGCCCTGGTGCCGACGCTCGGCTTCCTCAGGATCGCTCAGGAGCTGGTACCGAAAGATCCCAACGAGCACAAAAGGTACCGTGAGTAGCATCCAGCTGGTATTTGCACCCTGCAACACCGGGCCTGCTGCCCACAGTGCGTAGCTCATGAAGGCACTGGTGGCCACGAGCCCTTCCAATCGCAGCAGCAGTGGCAGAGAGTACCGCTCCAGCACCTTCCTGGTGATCACCCCCCGATCCTTCGCCACACGCAACTCGGCTTTCCGCTTCTCGATGGCCAGGAACAACGCCAGCAGCCCAACCGTGAGCAGGAACCAGGGAGAAGGAGGGACTTTGGCAGCAACGCCCCCAGCGATCGCCCGCAGTAAGAAGCCAGAGGCGATGCAGAAGAGATCAAGCAACGGCATCCGCTTGAGCCGCTGGCAGTAGCCCACCTGTATTAGAACGTACAGGAGTACCACCCCTGCCAGAGCCGGGGCCACCCAGGCCGCAAGACTCAGACTGACCACTGTCAGCAGCGCGGCGGTCGTGAGCGCTGTGGGCACGCTCACCAGCCCTTTTGCAATGGGCCGGTGGCGCTTGCTGGGATGGGCTCGGTCGGCCGCTCGATCCACGCAGTCGTTGAGCAGGTAGGTGGCGCTGGAGATCAGGCAGAAGGCCATGAGGGCCCCCGCCGCGGGTAGCCAGACATCCCACTCGAACCGGAAGGCAAACAGTGGCGCCGCGAAAACCAGCAGGTTCTTCATCCACTGTTTCGGGCGACAGGCCGCAACTAGCGGCGGCAGCCCCGATCTGCGCTGAGCGATCAACTCTTAGCCTCCTAATCCTGCTGAAGCTCGTCCGAACCTAACCCCATTCTCTAGTTCAGGCTCTGGTGAAACTTCGAGCTGGACCAAGGGCCAGCTCGATTCACCGTGTGGTCCCAGACCTTTTCCCTGTTCAACGTGCTCATTCTGCTACGGCTCTGGCGTCGACCCACGGACCGGTGGTATCCCCCTAGCCCATCAGGAAGGTCTAGCAGATCAGTTTCAGCGCCGTCTAAAAGTGGTTGGCCCGCTTCCTTCAATTCGGTTGCCGGTACTGGTGGATCGACGGATCTTCCCAGCACCCTGCGTTGGTTGACCCATTCACGGGAAATGCAGGATCCTGAAGCCCGTCGCAGCAGCGCTTCCAATCTTGAACACTGCCCCAAGGTTTTGGGCACCTGCAGCCTCAAGATCCTGTACCCAGCCAGGTCGATGCTTCGCTACTCGTGGGTTCGCCCAGGCGACGGCGACAGGAACGGCGTTGAGAGCCCGGCGACCTGAGGGCAGAAGTATCTGTCTCTATCTTGTCAGTCGCTGCCAGCAACAAAGACAAAAGCCTCCAGTGCCCCTGCCGAAATCTTCTTGGTGACGTCCATGTTTCCAGCATCAGGGACAGGACAGAGGTCAGAAGTTCCGCTCAATGAAGGCCCGATGGCTTAGGGAGGCTCTGGAAAACCCGAGCCATCCGCGCAAAAATACCCCTGTAATCGCAGGCGCGGACTGGGTTCATGGGCAGCAAGCAGCTCGGATTCGGTGATTACGAGCAGACCACGGCCAAGAAGCGCACGAGGCGCGAGCGTTTTTTGGCCGAAATGGAGAAGGTGGTGCCGTGGAAAGCGCTGATTGATCTGATCGAGCCCCACTATCCCAAGATCAGCTCCAAGGGTGGTCGCCCGCCCTATCCGCTGGCAACCATGCTGCGCATCCACCTGCTCCAGCAGTGGTACGACCTCAGCGATCCAGCGATGGAGGATGCGCTGATCGAGGTGCCGACGATGCGCCGTTTTGCAGGGATCGACATGATCAGTGACCGGATTCCTGATGAGACCACGATTCTCGCGTTCCGGCACTTGCTGGAGAAGAACGATCTCGGCAAACAGATCTTTGAGGTGGTCAAAGCCCACCTCAAGGCCAACGGCATGGCGATGAAGCAGGGCACGATCATTGATGCCACCTTGATCGCGGCGCCCAGCTCCACCAAAAATGAGAAGAAGGAGAGGGATCCGGAGATGCATCAGACCTGCAAGGGCAAGCAGTGGTACTTCGGGATGAAAGTCCACATCGGCGTGGATAGCGAGAGCGGCCTCATCCACTCAGTGGAAACCACAGCTGCCAATGTGCACGACCTAACCCCAGCCTCTGATCTCCTGCACGGCGAGGAGACCCTGGTCTATGCAGATGCCGGTTACCAGGGAATCGAGAAGCGAGACGAGATGAAAGGCCGTGGGATCGGCTTCCGCGTCGCCATGCGACCCGGAAAGCGCCGAGTGCTGCCGGATACGCCGGAGGGTCGACTGGATGATCTGGTCGAAACTGCCAAAGCGCATATCCGCGCCAAGGGAGAGCATCCGTTTCGGGTGATCAAACAGCAGTTCGGCTTTCAGAAGACCCGGCTGCGGGGAATGCTCAAGAACCGCTGCAAAGTGAATGTGGTGGTAGCCCTCTCGAACCTGTTCATGGCACGTCGCAGGTTGCTATGCAGTACGTGATCAGAGGATCAGTGTGCCTGTCGAGGGAAAGAATCGGCCAACATGGGCAGATTTTGGCTCCCAAAAAGGGAAATCAGGCCAAGCCAACCTCAGATTTGCCAAAAGTTGTTCATTACGAGCAAATTGCAACCTTGGACCCTCTTTCAGGGCTCGTTGCCCAGAGGCTCCTTAGCCAATACTGGATATTCCCTTTGATGCTGCATAGTCTGCCTGCACTTGAAGGTAGAGGGAAGGCAGTAAATTCCTTTTGGACTATAGTCATATCACTTAAAATGTGAGTACTTCCACATGTCCTGCAGGAAATAGGCTTCCCATGCCAGCGACCCTATGCCACAGATCCACAGGATCAGGTTGGCTCGCTTGTTGGTAGAACTCAGTTCAAGGCTCCCGCCCACGGCAAGCGCAATGATGGCTGGGAAAAGCTTTGCCACATAACGAATTCGAATACTGATGATGAGCCAGGCGGGGATCAGGGTACAGGCGATTACCGCCAGAAGGATTATCAGAAACTGGCGAAGTGTCGAAAGCCTGTTGTTCTGATACATGACCAGGCCGAGTGGAATCAACATCAGCTTCACGGCATTGACAAGATTGGGTAGGCTGCGAGAGGCTGAGACCGCGACGAAGTCGAAATAAAGTCTGGGATGCTGTGTGATAATGTCTCCCAAGTTATTCGCGCCAGAAAAAAGAGCTTCCTTTGCTG
Source organism: uncultured cyanobacterium (assembly GCA_963772735.1). Taxonomy (GTDB): domain Bacteria; phylum Cyanobacteriota; class Cyanobacteriia; order PCC-6307; family Cyanobiaceae; genus Cyanobium. The sequence continues at coordinate 88,598 of CAVYYO010000021.1, forward strand.
CGCTTGTGGCTTTGGTGGCGCTGTCGATATCAAGCCCGCTGAACTGGTGTTGGCCCAGGAACTGTGTGTAGGCAGACATGAATGCCACCAGGCTTCTGTTGCCCCCAATTGGATTAGAGCCTTGAACCAGGAATGCCGGTGCAAGAAACAGCAGCATCCAGCCCCCAGTGAGCAACGCAAATATGGCAGGATTCTGCTGCCCACGCTGACGCTCCCAGATCCCCCAGAGAATTGCAATGACGACCGCAGCCAAAATCATTTCGATCTTGCAGAGGCCGAAAATGGCCAGGAGCAGGGTCGTCAGGGCGATTGGCCATCCCCGCCTGAGAGCGAAGAGGAACAGGTTCAAGAAAGAACCCGCGAACAGCTCGCTGGAGGGTTGGATGAACTGAAACCCTGAGATGCAGATCAGCAGGTAGGCCAGGATTCTGGCGGGTGCTGATGCGATCATGCTGCGAATCAGCAACCAGCTGCTGCCAAGGTACATCACCATGGCCAGAATTCTGATATGCCAGTTAAGTGTCGTTTTCGACGTAGGAATAATAAGCTTGTAGATCCCGGCGATCAGGGTGGATGTGATGCCCCCAGAGTTCTGTAAGGCAGGGTACTGAAAAACCCAGCGATCTTTTGATTGGCGGATCGACAGGTCCACCGTTTCGGCGAAGTGCTGATCCATTGGATATCCGGGTACCAAGCCACTATCCCGGAGAATGAAGGCCGCTGAGATGATCAGCGAGGCCACGAGCAGGGCGGTCAGGATCAACGAATAGCGACGACTCTCCTTGACGGCGGCTATGTTGAGATGCATGTCACTCGCTATGCTTCGCCCCACCTTACTGGTGATCCTGAATTAAAAACATAATTTTTACTCCGCCTACTCGCCCTCTCACCTGGGTGAAGCTGGAGGGCAGGCTGGAATGGCTGCTCTCTCGGATGGTTTCGATCCCTTACCAGCTGTTGCCCAGGGCCGGTACCCTCCAACCATGGCGATCATCTCTTCGGGAGGAACGGCTGCGCCGGGGCCCGGGCCCGGAGGGCGGTTCGCCGGCTCGCCCCGGCCGGGGTCCACAGACCCCGGGGCGGCCCCGGCCGGGCGGCTGGTCGATCCCACCGCCGGCCCCGACGAGGAACCGGTGGTCCGGGAGGACGGGCTCAGGCCCCGCCGGCTGGCGGACTACATCGGCCAGAGTGAACTCAAGCAGGTACTGCGCATCGCCGTGGAGGCCACCCGCAGCCGCCAGGAGGCCCTGGATCATGTGCTTCTCTACGGCCCCCCTGGTCTGGGCAAGACCACCATGGCCCTGGTGCTGGCCGAGGAGCTCGGGGTGCGCTGCCGGATCACCAGCGCCCCCGCCCTGGAGCGGCCCCGCGACATCGTCGGTCTGATGGTCAACCTGCAGCCCCGCGAGGTGCTGTTCATCGATGAGATCCACCGGCTCAACCGGGTGGCCGAGGAGATCCTCTACCCCGCCATGGAGGATTTCCGTCTGGATCTGACCGTGGGCAAGGGCACCACCGCCCGCACCCGCAGCCTGACGCTTGCCCCTTTCACCCTGGTGGGGGCCACCACCCGCGCCGGATCGCTCAGTTCACCGCTGAGGGATCGCTTCGGCCTGATCCAGCGGCTGGAGTTCTACGGCCACGACGACCTGGAGGCGATCGTGCAGCGGGCCGCCGGCCTGCTGCAGCTGGCCCTGCAACCCTGTGGGGCCCAGGAGGTGGCGCGGCGCTGCCGGGGCACGCCCCGGATCGCCAACCGGCTGCTGCGCCGGGTCCGGGACGTGGCGGCGGTGGGGGGACATGACTGCATCGATGCGGCCCTGGTGGATCAGGCCCTCTCCCTGCACCGGGTGGATGGGCGAGGCCTGGATGCCAGTGATCGCCGGCTGCTGCGGCTGATGCTCGAGGCCTACGGGGGAGGACCGGTGGGACTGGAGACCCTGGCTGCCGGTCTCGGAGAGGATCCTGCCACCCTCGAAGCCGTGGTGGAGCCGTTCCTGCTGCAGCTGGGCTTCCTGCAGCGCACCCCCCGGGGGCGGATCGTCACCCCCGCCGGCCGCGCCCATCTCGACGGCTCCGCCCCCATGGCGGCTTGAGAGCCGCTTGAGAAGGCTGGCGGCCGCCCGGCTGAGCCCTCCAGGCGAAAAGACCGGGCTCGGGCCAGGCGTTCCTTGAGGGAAAGTCCTGGCCAAGGGGTTCGGCCCTCCCCCCTTCCCAGGCCTGCCGGATCCTCCGACCCGGGTTCGCCCTCGGTACCCTCAGGCCATGGCGAAACGCTTGGTTTCGGGAGAAGCGGTCGGGTCAGGAGCTGGCCTGAAGCCGTTGATCGATCCGTCGCGGCGGAGTCGGTGAACGGAAGGCTCGACACCCGCCGGCTCGGCGGAAGCAAGGCCCCCGTCCTGCTGGCGTGGCTCCTGGCGGTCTTGCTGCTCTGGCCCGCGGCGGTACGGGCCGACGCCGGCGAGGGCGCGGCGCCTCTGGCGGAGCTGTTCGCGCAGGCCCTGTCGGCCAGCCGTGAAGGACGTTTCGGCGATGCCCTGCCCCTGTGGGATCAGGTGGTGGAGCGTGCCCCGCAGGATGCCTCGGCCTGGAGCAACCGGGGCAACGTGTTGCTGGCCCTCGGCGATCCCCGGGCGGCGATCGCTGATCAGGACCGGGCGATCGCCCTCGAGCCCGCCAGCGGCGACCCCCATCTCAACCGCGGCACCGCCGAAGAGGCCCTGGGTCTCTGGTCGGCCGCCGCCGCCGATTACGTCTGGATCCTGGATCGGGATCCGCTCGATGCCTCCGCCCTTTACAACCTGGGCAACGTGGAGGGCTCCCAGGGCGACTGGGAGGCGGCCCGCCGCTGCTTCGAAGCCGCAGTGGACGTCCGGCCGGGCTTTGCCATGGCCCGCTCCAGCGCCGCTCTCGCCGCCTTCCAGCTGGGGGAGACCGCGGTGGCGGAGAAGCAGCTGCGGGACCTGATCCGCCGCTACCCCCTCTTCGCCGATGCCCGGGCGGGCCTGACGGCCCTGCTGTGGCGCCGGGGTGCCCGGGGGGAGGCGGAGAGCCACTGGGCCGCGGCCTCCGGCCTCGATCCCCGTTACCGCCAGCAGGAATGGCTGCTGCAGATACGGCGCTGGCCGCCGGTTCCCGTGCAGGCTCTGGCCCAGTTCCTGGCGCTGGCTCCGTGAACTGCCCTCTCCCCCGTCCATGAATCCTCTCTCCTTCTCCCCGATCGCCGCCGGTGACGCCCCCGCCGGAGCCGGAGCGGATCCCTGGGAAGCCCTGGGGTTGGAGGCGACCCTTCAGGAGGTGCTGCCGGAGCTGATCGAGGTGCGTCGCCACATCCACCGGCATCCCGAGCTCAGTGGGCATGAACAGCAGACGGCTGCCCTGGTGGCCGGCGAGCTGCGGCGCTGGGGCTGGCAGGTGCGCGAAGGGGTGGGCCGCACCGGCGTGGTGGCCGAGCTGGGTCCGGTGGATGGGCCCCTGGTGGCCCTGCGGGCCGACATGGATGCCTTGCCGATCGAGGAGCGCACCCGGCTCGCCTATGCCTCCAGTCGCCAGGGCCTGATGCATGCCTGCGGCCACGACATTCACACCGCCGTGGGTCTGGGGGTGGCCCGGTTGCTGGCCGGCGTCGCCGACCGGCTCACGGCCCGGGTGCGGTTGCTGTTCCAGCCCGCGGAGGAGACCGCCCAGGGGGCGGCCTGGATGCGGGCCGACGGCGCCATGGAGGGGGTGCAGGCCCTGTTCGGGGTGCATGTGTTCCCCAGCCTGCCGGTGGGGACGGTGGGGGTTCGCAGCGGCAGCCTCACGGCCGCGGCGGGAGAACTGGAGGTGGAGGTGCTGGGGGAAGGGGGCCATGGCGCCCGCCCGCACCAGAGCACCGACGCGATCTGGATCGCCGCCCGGGTGGTGAGCGGGCTGCAGGAGGCGATCAGCCGGCGGCTCGATCCCCTCCATCCGGTGGTGGTCAGCTTCGGGCGCATCGAGGGGGGCAAGGCCTTCAACGTGATCGCCGACCACGTGCGGCTGCTGGGCACCGTCCGCTGTCTGGATCTGGAGGTGCATGCCCAGCTGCCCGGCTGGATCGAGGACACTGTCCATGCCCTCTGCCGGGGCCATGGGGGTGAGGCCCGGGTCCATTACCGCTGCATCTCCCCTCCCGTGCACAACGATGCGGCCCTCACCCAGCTGGTGGCGGACGCGGCGGTGGCCCTGCTGGGGCGGTCCCGGGTGCAGTGGCTGGAGCAGCCCTCCCTGGGGGCCGAGGACTTCGCGGAGCTGCTGGCGGACACCCGCGGAACCATGTTCCGGTTGGGGGTGGCGGGGCCCGATGGCTGCACGCCCCTGCACAGCAACAGCTTCGATCCTGATGAGGGCTGTCTTGCGGTGGGCATCAAGGTGCTCACCCTCAGCCTGCTGCGCTGGATGGAGCGGCCGGTTTGAGCCCCCGTCGGCCTTCCCGTTTCCGGGCCGCGCTGCTGGCGCTCTCCTCGCCCCTGCTGATCCTGCTGGCCCTGGTGGTCCTGCTGCAGCGGCAGGGGAGCGACCGGCTGCCGGCCGTTCCCGCCCTGGTGATCGGCTCCGGGCTCCTGGGCACCAGCTGGGTCCGTCGCCGTCGCCGCCGGGGCGAACTGCTGCGGGCCCTGCGCGAGGAGCGGCCCACCGCCACGGCCCCGCCGTCTCCCCCGGTCCCACCCACCTGAAGTCCGCTGCGCCAAGGTGAAGGGCCCCGCCGTGATCACCGTGAGTGAAGCCACCCCCGACCTCGAAGCCGTGCGGCAGGCGATCGCCTCCGGCGACCCGGGCCGGGCCATGCCGGCCCTGGCGGGGTTGCGGGAGGTGGCACCGGAGGCGGCCATCCCCCTGCTGCTGCTGGGGCTGGAGCAGACCACCTTCGTGATCCGTTCGCTGGCCTGCGCCGGCCTGGGCGTCAAGCGCAGCGAGGCCGGCTGGCAGGCCCTGGTGAACGCCCTGCGGCACGACGAGGACGCCAATGTCCGTGCCGAGGCCTCCAACGCCCTCGCCAGCTACGGGGTGGACAGGGCCTGGCCCCTGCTTCGGGATGCCTTTGTGGCGGATGACCAGTGGCTGGTGCGCTGCAGCATCCTCTCGGCCCTGGCGGAACAGCCGGAGATGCCGGTTGCCTCCTTGCTGGAATTGGCCCGGGAGGCCATTGCCGACAGTGATGGCACCGTTCGGGTGGGGGGCGCAGAAATCCTGGGACGGCTGGTGCGCCAGGGCCAGGGGCCGGAGGCCGCCCAGGCCCGCGAGGCCCTGGCGGGGCTCCAGGGCGATGGGGATCACCGGGTGGCGGCCGTGGCCCTGGACGGTCTTCAGGTCTGAGATCTTGCTAGTTTCATCGGGTCACTAGGGGTGCCCGGCCGATTGCGGTCCTGGGCTGAGATCACACCCTCCGAACCTGATCCGGGTCATGCCGGCGCAGGGAAGTGCGGAAGTTCTCAGCTGCGCCCCCGTCCAGGTTCCTGTCCGGCTCCGCCGGCGGCCCCTCCGTCCTCCGCCCCTTCCGTCATGCGCAGCGCCTGGATTCAGAAGCGCCGTGGTCAGGCCAACGTCACCCAGCTCCACTACGCCCGGCAGGGGGTGGTCACCGAGGAGATGGCCTTCGTGGCCCAGCGCGAGAACCTGCCCGAATCCCTGGTGATGGAGGAGGTGGCCCGGGGCCGCATGATCATCCCGGCCAACATCGAGCACCCGAATCTGGAGCCGATGGCGATCGGCATCGCCAGCAGGTGCAAGGTGAACGCCAACATCGGCGCCTCCCCCAATGCCTCCGATCTCAACGAGGAGGTGGAGAAGCTGAAGCTGGCGGTGAAGTACGGCGCCGACACGGTGATGGACCTCTCCACCGGCGGCGTGAACCTGGATGAGGTGCGCACCGCGATCATCGCGGCCTCCTCGGTGCCGATCGGCACGGTGCCCGTGTACCAGGCCCTCGAGAGCGTGCACGGCAGCATCGAGAAGCTCGATGAGGACGACTTCCTGCACGTCATCGAGAAGCACTGCCAGCAGGGCGTCGATTACCAGACCATTCACGCCGGCCTGCTGATCGAACACCTGCCGCTGGTGAAGGGACGCCTCACGGGCATCGTCAGCCGTGGCGGCGGCATCCTGGCCCAGTGGATGCTGTACCACCACCGCCAGAACCCGCTGTTCACCCGTTTCGAGGACATCTGCGAGATGTTCAAGCGCTACGACTGCAGCTTCTCCCTGGGGGACTCCCTGCGGCCGGGCTGCCAGCACGACGCTTCCGATGCGGCCCAGCTGGCGGAACTGAAGACGCTGGGTGAACTCACCCGCCGCGCCTGGAAGCACGATGTGCAGGTGATGGTGGAGGGGCCGGGCCATGTGCCGATGGATCAGATCGAGTTCAACGTCAAGAAGCAGATGGAGGAGTGCAGCGAGGCGCCCTTCTATGTGCTCGGTCCGCTGGTGACGGATATCGCCCCCGGTTACGACCACATCACCAGCGCCATCGGCGCGGCCCTGGCCGGTTGGCACGGTACGGCCATGCTCTGCTACGTGACGCCGAAGGAGCACCTGGGCCTGCCCAATGCGGAGGATGTGCGCGAGGGCCTGATCGCCTACAAGATCGCCGCCCACGCCGCCGACATCGCCCGCCACCGCCCCGGCGCCCGCGACCGTGACGATGAACTGAGCCGGGCCCGCTACGCCTTCGACTGGAACCGCCAGTTCGAGCTCTCCCTCGACCCCGAGCGCGCCCGGGAGTACCACGACGAAACCCTGCCGGCCGACATCTACAAGCAGGCCGAGTTCTGCTCGATGTGCGGACCCAAGCACTGCCCGATGCAGACCAAGATCACCGACGCGGATCTCGCGGGGCTGGAGCAGGTGCTGGCCGCCAAAGCGGCTGTTGAGGTCTAGCCTGATGCATGCGCGCATCAGCGCATGGCTCGCAGCGCAGACCTCCTGCAGCGGCGGACTTACGGTTGTTTCTTATCCTTTGCTCTGAAGTTGGCAAGCAGCCGTCCCGATACATTGAACCATGCTTGCGAGAGCCTGGTTCAATGGCTTTACTAGGAGCCTGTTGCGCGTAGATCGCCTGCGCGCTCTCCACAGACGCCCCTGAATCTGCCTGGATCCCAGTGACTGCAGTGGATCTGGACGAGAGAATGGGGTATGCAGAAGCGCAAGACCTTTCGCCCCTGGCAGCCGGAGCAGACCACCCTGCTGCCGCCTTCCCCCCGGGAGTGGCTTTCGGAGGACCATCAGGTGTATTTCCTGTTGGACCTGGTGGATGAGCTCGATCTCTCGCAGATCCTGATTCCCGCTCAGGCCAAGGATCCCCGCGGGGAGAAGGGATTCGATCCGCGGATGTTGACCCTGCTGCTGCTCTACGCCTACTGCGTGGGCATCGTCTCCTCTCGCAAGATCGAGCGGGCCTGCTACGAGGACCTGGCCTTTCGGGTGCTCACCGGCAACCAGCAGCCGGACCACAGCCGGATCAGTGAGTTCCGCCGCCGCAACCTCGACGCCCTCAAGGGCCTGTTCGTGCAGATCCTGCGCCTGTGCCAGAAGGCCGGGATGGTGAGGCTGGGCCATGTGGCGCTGGATGGCACGAAGGTTCAGGCCAATGCCTCCAAGCACAAAGCCATGAGCCATGAGCGGATGCTCAGGGCGGAGAAGGAGCTGGACAAGGAGATCAACGCCTTGATGCGCAAGGCCGAAATCCTCGATGCCCAGGAGGATCACAGGTACGGCAAGGGCAACCGTGGCAGTGAGCTGCCCGATGAACTGCGGCATCAGCAGAGTCGCCTGGCAAGGATCCGCCAAGCGCGCAAGGAGATGGAGGCGGAGACCGCTGCGGCTGCTGCAAGGCAGCGGCAGGAGGAAGCGGCCCCCTCTGCCAGGAAAGCCGACGGCACACCAACCAAGAAGAGCCAGCGGAATTTCACTGACCCGGACAGCCATCTGATGCAGTCAGGCGGCACCTATCTGCAGGGCTACAACTGCCAGGTGGCGGTGGACAGCAGCGGCCACCAGGTGATCGTGGCGGTAGGCGTGAGCAACCAGCCGCCGGATGTGGAGCACCTGGAGCCCATGCTGCAGCGAATCGCTGACGGCGCCGGCGCGATGCCGGAGGTGATGACGATGGATGCGGGGTATTGGGGCGAGGACAACGCCAAGACCTGGCCGATCAGGGGATTGACGCCTACATCGCCACTGGCCGGTTGCCGCACGGGCAGCCGCCACCGCCGAAACGCGGGACCGATGCCCAGGAACGCCGATGCCAAGACCCGCATGGCCCGCAAGCTCAGAAGCAGAAGGGAGGAAGATCTACACCCAGCGCAAGGCGATCGTCGAGCCGGTGAACGGGCAGATCAAGGAAGCCGGGGCCTGTGGCGGTTCCTGTTGCGGGGCCTTGAGAAGGTGAACGGTGAGTGGGACGATGGCTGCCACGCACAACCTGCTGTAGCCGGAGGCTTCTCCAAAGGAGTGGTTGCTCCGGTTCACGCGACGCAGAAGGCGCTGGCGGTAGTGGCGGGATGAGGGCAGCGGCCCTGGCGGGAAGGGCCGCGGTGCGATCAGCCCACATCGACGCAGTTCAGAAAGCCAACACGCCGGTGCTGCCGGATAAACCGAGGTTGTGGTGCCAGTGCTGCTCGGCGCTATCGGCAACAAATTTGCACGGCCAGCTCGCCCATTCATGCATGATGTCGATTTTCTGCGTTAACCTGTTTCCCATCAACCATTACGCATGAATAGCGTGATGAAGTTATAGATTTGAATTGAAGTTCGTGATAACCTTGCACTGTTTTTACTGGCTAATATCGCAAGATGATGCATTCGGTGCTCAGAGGGCGCCGGGCATGGGTTCTGGTAGTGACACTTTCGTTGCTCTTGGCTTTACGTTTTCCTTACGTGTCCCCGCCGGGTGAAGGTCGCGCTCAGGTTGGTGATGCTACCGGGCTATCTCAATGGAGCCGAAGAGATTGTTCGTACAGGCCGCCTGCCTGCGCTGGCTGGTTCAGCCCAATGGCTACTCCATTCTCTTTGGTCTAAAGGGCAGGCTTGACGGCAGCTGTCGTTCGGGTGCAGCAGCTCCTCGATTTTGTCATCGTCTTCGCTCTGGCCTGATACGCGCAAAGGATTCTCCATCAGCGGTAACCGTGTTGTTTTTTGCCTGTGGTCGCCACCTTCGTCTGCGGCTTTTTACCTGAACTGTTGGTTCAATCGTTTATACGGAGCAGGTGGTTATGTTCCGGCTCCTTTCTTCGTTTTCTTTTTCGTAATATCATTCAGGGGCCACGCAGGATGCCAGCGTGCTTTGTTTCTCTCGCCTGGGGCTATTCCTTGCTTGGGATGGCTTCCATGTTGCGTGTTGATGTCTTGGCTCTCAACCTTGGGCCATGATGCTGCTCGTGGCTTGGGTTTGGCTGCGCAGGCGTTCTGCATGGAAAGCCACTTTGTATTACCTCGCCCTATCTCTGGTGATTCCCTTGACAGTGTCAACCTCAGTATCAATCAACAGGCGAATTCAGGTTTGCAAAAGAGTCGACGATGTGGAGGTGGTTCAGGTCGGGCCCGTACGTTGACATTGGATCGCAGTGATTATGTCGCATCCCTTGATGTCGATTCCACTCTGGGAAGGGGAAAGTCGATTGAGGCTATACCGCCACATGTTTTTGTCTCAGGGGAGGAGCACAATAGAGTCGCCTTTCTCTTGGAGCACTGGAGGCGTTTGGCTATGATGAAACTGTTGATGCTGGCTTTGCGCGACTGGCAAAGAATGGCATGGCCAACCCATTCGGTTTTATATCGTCAATCCCCTGTACAGAATGCAGCACTTCTGGCTGAACCGTGATGGAGGCCGAATTCTCATCGTTCCTTTGCCCTGCGACCACCACTTTCTACCTTTGTTGCTCTTGCGACGCTTTTGGGAAGGCTCTCGATTTTCATCCTCTTTCTTCTGGGACTATGGCCACAATAGATCCGCAAGGAGTCGCCATAGCAAGGCGCCCATGCCAACCACTTTTGATGATGTCTTTTGCCCTCTTTTCGATTGCTTACGTTCTTTTGCGTACCCTTGAGCTGGGTGTTGTTGGAGTGTTTAAGTACGCGGCTTTAATGGAGATCAGATATATCAGTGTTGCAGTGCCTTTCGCCCTTGTCTTGAGCGTTAGGGGAGTGGAGGCTCTAACCCGGCGATGGAGGTCGCGTGATGTGCGTGGATTCATTCTCTCCTGACCATGGCCTTGAAGTTGGCTATCAGGTGACTGATTACTTTTTGAAGCAAGGCTGAACTGTAGATTCACTCGTATGCACGCTTCCTGGCTGGCTTGTATGTACACCGCTTACGCCAATGCTCGCCAAGGCTCATGGACGACTGCTTTGAGGGGTTGAGTCATCGTGGCTGTTCGTGCGTTTGCCCCAGGATCGAAGCGATGGGAAGCTGCGTGGTGCACAGGAACGGGGCTGGTACGTGAACCCGGAAGGGCTGAGAGGAAGGAGCGCTAAGCGGTTGCCTGCGACTGCATCGACGTGAGACAAGTGCGCTGCCGGTAGATGCGTTACCGGGTGCTATTGGACATGCTAAAATTCGAGGGCGTGGGTTTGCCGAGAAGATCTGCGTCATTCCGTCTTACGTTTGCCATCGGGAATTACCTCAGCCTTGTTTTTCGTTATCCATGAAAGCCGTCATCCTCGCCGGTGGCCTCGGCACCCGCTCTCCGAGGAAACCGTGTGCGTCCCAAGCCGATGGTCGAGATCGGCGGCAAGCCGATCCTCTGGCACATCATGAAGATCTACAGCCATCGGCATCAACGACTTCGTGATCTGTTGCGGCTACAAGGGCTATGTGATCAAGGAGTATTTCGCCAATTACTTCCTGCACACCGTCGGACGTCACCTTCGACATGGCACCAACCCGATGGAGGTGCACCAGCACGCAGGCCGAACCCTGGCGGGTCACACTGGTCGACACCGGCGATGCCACCATGACCGGCGGCCGGCTGCGACGGGTGCGCGAGCTACCTCCGGCGACGAGGCCTTCTGCTTCACCTACGGCGACGGCGTCGCCGATGTCGACATCCGCGCGCTGATCGCCTTCCACCACGCGAGGGTCAGCCAGGCCACCGTCACCGCGGTGCAGCCACCGGGGCGCTTCGGCGCCTTGCACCTTCGAGCGGCGAGCAGGGTGTTGTCCTTCGACGAGAAGCCGCGACGGCGACGGCGCCTGGATCAACGGCGGCTTCTTCGTGCTCGAGCCTCCGGTGCTCGACCTGATCGACGGCGACTCACGGCATCTGGGAGCAGCGAGCCGCTGGAGACGCCTCGCGGCAACCGGGCGAGCTGACCGCCTATCGCCACAGCGGCTTCTGGCAGCCGATGGACACCCTGCGCGACGAAAACTCTCTGGAGGATCTCTGGCAGAGCGGCCGGCCCCCTGGAAGCTCTGGTGAATCCCGATGCCGCCTTCTGGAGCGGCCGCCGCGTGCTGCTCACCGGTCACACCGGCTTCAAGGGCAGCTGGCTTGCCCTCTGGCTGTCTGGACCTGGGGGCCCAGGTCACCGGTCTCGCCTTGCCGCCGGAGACCGACCCCCAGCCTGTTCACGAGCTGCGGCTTGATCAGCGGCTGGATCATCACGTCGGCGACATCCGCGATCCGGCCGTGCTGGCGGAGCTGGTGTCTGAATCGCGCCCCAGGTGGTGCTGCACCTGGCCGCCCAGCCGCTGGTGCGCCGCAGCTACGACGAGCCCGGTGCCACCTGGGCCACCAATGTGATGGGCACCATCCACCTGATGGAGGCCCTGCGCCGCCTGGAGCGAGCCGTCCACGGCGGTGCTGATCACCACCGACAAGGTGTATCGCAACAACGAATGGCTCTACGGCTACCGCGAGAACGATCCCCTCGGCGGCCACGACCCCTACAGCAGCAGCAAGGCCGGCGCCGAGCTGGCCATCGCCTGCTGGCGCGCCAGCTACTGCGGTAGCCAGCCCCACCAGACGCCCCATCTGCGCCTCGCCAGCGCGAGGGCCGGCAATGTGATCGGCGGCGGTGACTGGGCAGTCGACCGGATCGTGCCCGATGCGGTGCGCTCCCTGGCCAAGGGCGAGCCGATCGGCGTGCGTAACCCCGCCGCCACGCGCCCCTGGCAGCACGTGCTCGAACCGTTGAGCGGTTATGTGGTCCTGGCCGAGCCCGGCTCGAGCTCCGATGTCACCCTGGCCGACGCCTTCAACTTCGGCCCGCAGCTGGAGGCCAACCGCCGCGTGCTGCGAGCTGGTGGAGGAGGCCGTGCGCCATTGGCCGGGCCCTGGATCGACGCGACCGACCCCACCGCTCCCCACGAGGCCGGCCTGCTCAACCTGGTGGTCGACAAGGCCCACCACCGGCTCGGCTGGTCGCCCCGCTGGGATTTCGCCACCACGACGGCCCGCACGCTTCAGTGGTACCGGCGGGTGATCGCAGCGGGCGACCTCCCGCTGGCGTGCTGTCTGGCGGATCTGGAGGCTTACAGTCCGAGCCCCGTGAGATGACCCCCCGCCCTGGTAAGGGTCTGCGCCTCGCTGACGCCAACCGACTGCCGGCCGCGAGGCGACCTCACTGCGCTCGGGGTATCGCGGCATCGCCCTCTGCGCCTCGGGCCGATCCACCCGATCACGTGGCGCACCTTGGGCTGGTACGAGGCGGCACTCGGCCGCCGGCTCTGCCTTTGAATGGTGCCAGCAGAACTGGCGGCCTGCCGGAGCCTCTCCTGACCACCACCCGACCAGCTCAAGCAGGAGATCCTGCGCCTCACCCGCGAGTATTCGCGCCCAGGCCCACGGCGCCAACCGCGCCGGCGCCGACAACACCGCGCCCTTTGGCTGGACGGCCAGACGACCGTGCCCTACGCGGGCCGCGTCTTCAACGAAGACGAGGTCGAGGCGGCCGTCGGCGCCACGCTCGATTTCTGGCTCACGCTCGGGCCCGAGGGCGCGGCGTTCGAGACCGAGCTCGCCGCCTTGCTCGGCGTGAACCACACGCTGCTCGTCAACTCCGGCTCGTCGCGCCAACCTCGTGGCCTTCTCGACGCTCACGACCCACAAGCTGCCCGGCGAAGCGCGTCGCAGGCCCGGCGACGAGGTCATCACCGTGGCCGCGGGTTTCCCCACGACGGTGGCGCCGATCATCCAGGGCGGCGCGGTGCCGGTCTTCATCGACAACGATCCCGCCACCGGCAACGCCCGCGTGGACCAGCTCGAGGCGGCTTTTCGCCCGGGCAAGACCAAGGCCGTGATGATGGCCCACACGCTCGGCAACCCGTTCGACCTCGGCGCCGTGCTGGAATTCTGCCGCAAGCACGACCTCTGGCTGATCGAGGACAACTGCGACGCGCTCGGCTGCACCTACTCGATGCCGCGTGGCGCGGGCCGAGGCGCTCGGCTTCAGGGAGAACATCGCCGGCACTCGTCGAGGGCACGCACGGTCACGCGCTTCACCGGCACCTGGGGCGATATCTCCACGCAGTCGCTTTTATCCGCCGCACCACCTGACCATGGGCGAGGGCGGCGCGGTCAACATCGTCCGCGACCGAAGCTGAAGGTGGTGGCCGAGAGCTTCCGCGACTGGGGCCGCGACTGCTGGTGCGCGAGCGGCAAGGACGACACCTGCGGCAAGCGCTTCGAGCTGGCAGCTGGGCGAACTGCCCGAGGGCTACGACCACAAATACATCTACAGCCACCTCGGCTACAACCTGAAACCCCTCGATCCGCAGGCCGCCATCGGCCGGGAGCAGTTGAAGAACCTGCCCGCGTTCATCGAGGCCCGCAAACGGAACTGGGAAATCCTGCGCGCGGGGCTGGCTGACCATCGAGGACGTTCTTGATTTCTCCCTGCCCACCCACGCGACCGCCTGGGACCGGCGAGCCGGCTTCTCCTGGGACGCCAGCGGCTGCCGCACCGACTGCTCCTGGTTCGGCTTCATGCTCGCGTGAAGCCCGGCGCCCCGTTCTGCCGCACCGACCTTGCCCGGCACCTCGACGCGCCAGCAGATCGGCAACCGCATGCTCTTCGGCGGCAACCTGCTGCGGCAGCCGGCCTTCGTGCAGCTGCGCGCCGACCGCCCCGACGCCCTGCGGGTGGTGGGCGATCTGGCCGGCGCCGACGCGATCATGGTCGACACCCTGTTCCTGGGCACGTATCCGGGCTGACGGCGCCGATGCTGGCCAGGGAGATCCAGGTGATCGCCTCCTTCGTGAACCCTGAGCAGCCCATGGCCTCCGACCTGCTGCTCTTCGGCGCTGGCGGTGCGCTCGGTTTCGCCATCGGTGCCTACCTGCTCAGCCAGGGGTTCGGCGTTCATTCCGCTGGTGGATCCAGCCTCCTCGGGGGGCCAGCCATCAGCCCCTCCGCTACCAGACGCCCCTGGAGCCCTCGTCCTTCGCCTCACTCCCCAATCTCGACGCTGTGGTGTGGGCGCAGGGGCTCAACTGCAGCGATACGGTCGCCACCTTCGAGGCAGCCGATCTGCAGAGTCTCCTCCAGGGCAATGTGCTGTTCATCGCCTCAAGCCTTCAGGCGCTGCTGGCCGCCGGCAAGCTGGCCAGAGGCTGTCGGCTGGTGGTGGTGAGCTCGATCTGGCAGCTCGAGAGCCGCCCCGGCAAGTTCTCCTACACGGTCTCCAAGGCGGCACTCCAGGGGCTGGTGAAATCGGCTGCCCTTGATCTCGGCCCCCTCGGCATCCTGATCAATGCCGTGCTGCCGGGCGTGGTTGATACTCCAATGACCCGCACCCACCTCTCCCCCAGCCAGATCGACGCGATCACCTCCCAATGTGCGCTGGGGCGGCTGCCGCAACCCGCCGACATCGCTGCAGCCGTGGGCTTTCTTGCCTCCCCCGCCAATCGCGCCATCACCGGGCAGTTCCTCACCGTGGATGCCGGCTTCATCGGCCTCAAGCACGCCTGATCCCCCATGCCCGCACCCCTTCCCGATCTGCTCATCCGCAGCGCCCGCGCCGACTACAGCGTGGTCTTCCCACCAGCTCGCGGACATTATCAGCCAGTGGCAGCCGCAGGCTGATCTGCTGCTGGTGGATCGTTTCTTCCGCGATCGCCTCGCTTTCCCTGCCGGCCTGCCGGTGCTCTGGATTGAGGCCACCAAGGAAGCCAAGGCCCTGGAGCAGACCCTTCCTCTGTTCGTGGCCCTCAAGGATGCCGGTCTGGGCCGCTCCTCACGTCTCACCGCCATTGGCGGAGGAGTTGTGCAGGACATCGCCACCTTCGTGGCCTCCCTGTTCATGAGGGGCATTCCCTGGGACTACGTGCCGACCACTTTCCTCGGCATGGCCGACTCCTGCCTCGGCGGCAAGAGCTCGATCAATGTGGGCCCTTACAAGAATCTGATTGGCAATTTCCATCCCCCCAGCCGCATCGAGATCCTGCCCTCCTTCGCCCGTACGCTTCCCGCTGTGGAACTCGCAGGCGGCGCCGCGGAGGCCGCCAAGATCGCCTTCTGCCGTGGTGCCGCCGCCTTCTCGGCCTACGAGCGCCTCGCCGAGCCGGTGCTCCACGGCGTCGGGCGAGACAGCTCGCTGAACTCCTGCACGCCACCCTGGCCGTGAAGCAATGGTTCATTGAGATCGATGAATTCGATCAGGCTGAGCGCCGCCTGCTCAACTTCGGTCATACTTGGGCCACGCGCTCGAATCAGCCACCCACTTCGCCATTCCCCATGGTCTCGCCGTGGCGATCGGCATGCTCGCTGCGATCCGCTTCACCGACCAGCAGCCCGCGTCCTCCGGCCTCTGGCACCACTGCCTCGCCCTGCTGCAGCCGGTGATCGAGCCCACGCAGCTGGCCGTGTTCGATGCCGAGCGCTTCCGGAAGGCCTTCAGGCCGATAAAAAACATTCCCGCGGCCACTATCACCTGATCGTGCCATCCGCTTCCGCCGCCGATCGCCTCGGTGTGGAGGAGGTGCGCCTGCCTGCCTCCGAGGCCTCGCTCGCCGTCGTGCTCCAGGCCATGCAGGAGGCCCTGGCGGTGCTCGCTGGCCAGATCGAATCGCCAGCCGGCGCCAGCGTTGCTTCTGCTGGCGCCCCTGTTCCTCGGGCCATGCCCCTTCCACCCCGCCTCCTTCGCCTCCGCCGGATGGAGTTACTGCGATGCCCTGATCGGCTGGCTCAAGGCAAGTGGCTACAGCCACTGCTATTTCGTGGCCGGGGGCAACATCATGCACCTGCTCAATTCCGCTCGCCAGCAGCTGCAGTGCGTCCCGGTGGTGCATGAAGTGGCGGCCGCGATCGCTACCGAATATCACAACGCGATCGTTCAGGCCGGCGCCGCCGCACCCGGCACCGGCAAGGCTCTGGCCTTGGTCACCGCCGGGCCCGGCCTCACCAACACCCTCACCGGCCTGGCCGGTGCCTGGCTGGAAAGCCGTGAACTGCTGCTGCTGGGCGGCCAGGTGAAGGTGGAGGACCTGGCGCCGCCCGGCCTGCGACAGCTCGGTATTCAGGAGGTCAATGGGGTGGCGATGGCAGCGCCTGTATGCAAGCGCAGCCTCTGCCTGCGTGAACCGTTGCCGGTTGACGCTTTGCTCACCGAGGTGGCTGAGAGCTGGAGAGGGCGCCCCGGCCCCGTGTTCCTGGAATTGCCTCTCGATGTGCAGGCGGTGCAGGTTCCCGAGGCTTGGGCCGAACCTCCGCGCTTGTCTCTGCCGGATCTCACCCCCGCCACGCTGAATCCTGACCCGAAGCTGGTTGCTGAGCTGGCGCAACGGATCGGCGTGGCCAGCCGCCCCGTGTTGCTTCTCGGTGGGGGCCTCTCCCATCGCCTGGCCCGCGCCCTAGAACCACAGCTCGCAGCTCTGGCGCTGCCGATCATGACCACCTGGAACGGCGCCGATCGCTACCCGGCTGATCACGCCAACTACGCCGGCCGGCCCAACACCTGGGGACAGCGTTCCAGCAATGTCATCCTCCAGCAGGCTGATCTGGTGCTGGCCGTGGGCTCCCGGCTCGGTCTGCAGCAGACGGGGTTCAACTGGCGTCAGTTCGTGCCTCTTGGTGAGGTGATCCAGATCGACATCGACCCCGCCGAACTGGCCAAGCCCAATCCGCGCCTCGCCGCCGGCATCCAGGCCGATGCCGATCGCTTCCTGGAGGCCCTCCTCGCACACCCCCTCGGCGATCACAGCGAATGGCTGGCCTTCGCTCAGGAGGTGCGAGCCCGCCTGCCGCTCTGCGAAGCCTGCAACACCACACCGGAGGGATTTCTCAATCCCTACGCCATGGTTGAAGAACTGGCGCGTCTCTGTGACGCCGGTGACCACATCGTTCCCTGCAGCAGCGGCGGTGCCTTCACGGTCATGATGCAGGCCTTTGAGCTGCGTCAGGGCCAGACGATGCTCACGAACAAGGGACTGGCAAGCATGGGCTATGGCCTCTCGGCCGCGATCGGTGTCGCCCTCGCCGATCGCCACCATCGCACAGTTCTAGTGGAGGGGGATGGGGGGTTCAGCCAGAACCTTCAGGAGCTGGCCACGGTCGCCGTCAACGATCTCAATCTCAAGATCTTTCTGTTCTGCAATGAGGGCTATGCGTCGATTCGCATGACCCAGAAGAACTACTTCCAAGGGTCCTACGTGGGTTGTGACGTCCGTTCCGGTCTGGGGTTTCCCGATTGGCGGCTCCTTGGAAAGGCCTACGACGTTCCCGTCCACACCCTCTCCGCTGGGTGGTGGTCGGACGATCCGGTGTTCCGCGATCTTTGGCAGCGTCCAACTCCAGCGTTGTTCCTTGTGCCCATCGACCCGGAGCAAAGCTATTTCCCCAAGATCTCCAGCCGCATCAGTGCCCAGGGTGGCATGGAATCCAATCCCCTTCACAGGATGACTCCCGACCTCCCTGACGAGATTGCATCTTGTGTGTTCCGATACCTACGCTCATCCGAGTAATCAAAAACGTCGATTTCTGGTAAGATTCGACCAATCATCAGGAGATCTATGAACGCTCATGAACGGAAGATGTTAGATATTCTTAAGCGAGGTAGGGAATGTTTCGGTGTGGTTGCGACAAAGGCGGAGTTTGAAGCCGAAGGTACCCGTACGGACGAGCTCCTGAGGCTGCTGGAAATCGCCCACAAGGCTGATGTGGGTATGGCTCTGAAGGTGGGGGGCTGCGAAGCCATCCGTGACATGCTCGAGGCGCGGCAATTTGGGGTCAATTACATCATTGCCCCCATGGTGGAATCCCCCTATGCCTTGGGGAAATTCATTGCCGCCAAGAACAAAGTCTTTGCTCCCGAGGATCAGGAGGATGTCAAGTTTCTGTTCAACGTGGAAACGATCGCGGGCTATCGCTGCATCGATGATCTGATTGCTGCAGCCTCTGCGGAGGTTGGCTGCAATGGCGTCGTCTTCGGCCGCGTCGACTTCAGCTGCTCGCTCGGCGTTGGTCGGGAGGGTCTGGAAGGAAACGAGGTCACCGAGGTTGGCGAAGACATCGCCATGAAGTGCCAGAAGGCCGGGCTGGAGTTCGTTGTTGGCGGAGCCGTGTCGATCGATGCGTTTCCCAACCTGAAGCGCTTCCAGGCTGTTCATCTGGATCGTTTCGAAACCCGCAAGGTGATCTTTCAGGGATCAGCCCTTGACTCGCCCGATCTTGCAGAAGCCTTGCTGCAGGCTGTTCACTTCGAATTGCTCTGGCTCCTCAACAAGCGAGAGTATTATGGTCTGATGTACCAGGAAGACCAGATGCGTATCGAGATGCTGGAGAGCCGTTGGAAGGTACTGGAGCGCGACGCCTGATCTTTAGCCATTCGATGCTTGATCTGCAGCCATTCGATCGAGACTCGAGGAAAACTTGCTTCACCTTCACGCCACTTGCTGATGTCTGAATTGCATTCCAAGCCCATTGCCGTCACCGGTGCCACCGGGTGGGTGGGAAAGACCGCACTGCACGAGCTCCAGCGTCTGCTGGCGCCCGATGTCTTTCGTCAGCAGGTCCGAGCGTATGCCAGCAAGCCCGGCTTGCTGAGCACCACCGCCTATGGACAGGACCAGTCCTTCGAGTATCCCGTCTATCCGTTGGCCGAGCTGCCTGAGCATGCGAAGCAGGAGCCCTTTGGCTATCTCTTCCATGGGGCCTTCTTCCCGCGCTCCGGGTTGGATGCTGTCGGTGTCGACGCCTATATCGTGATCAACCGGGAGATCACGAGGCTCGTCTGCGGGGCCATTGAGCATTCACCCGGCGTCAGGGCTGTGAACATTTCCTCCGGAGCCGCGGCGGCCTTTGACCACACCGGTGCGGCCTCTGAAGAGAAGATCGCTGAAAACTCCTATGGCGCCCTCAAGTATGAGGAGGAAGTGCGGATCAGGGAGCTCACCGCCAGCCTCATCCTGAGGATCTACACGCTCTCGGGCAGATTCATGACGAACCCTGAGATCTATGCCCTGGGTGACTTTCTTCTCAAAGCCCGGGACGGTAGCCAGATCATCCTGAAGTCCAAGAACCGTGTCGTTCGAGGCTTTGGCCATGCCGGCAACATTGTGGCATCGGCCTGGGCGTGGCTGGCAAGCAACCAACCACCACTGGAGGCTCCATTGGCCACCGTCAGCGAGGAAACCGACCTGACGTCCCTGGCGCAGAGAGTGAGCAGGTTGTTCAGTCTTCCAGATCCCGTCTCCTCTGTTGATCTGGGCCTTACTCCGAATGTCTACTCCTCTGATCCCGCTCCTTTCCTGGACTTCCTCTCCACCCATGGCCTTTCCGCATGGACGCTGGACGAGCAGATCACCGATACCGCTGCTGGCCTTAAGGGCTGACCGGTTGATGAAGCACCTCAATCCCGTCCTGCCGGAGTGCCGAAACATGCGTATCTGATGGGTAGGTCGACAGGATCACGCCGAGGATTTCTTTTGTGTAGGCCGGTGCGGCGATGATGATGGCATTGGCTGCCCGGGATAGGGCTTCGGCGGGAGAGATGATCTCAATGTGCGTGGCGGGCGAGTACTTCCCCTGCTTGAACTCTGCCGAATCAATGATGTATTCAATCTTCTCTCCAATGCCCGCACAGGCGATGATCGTAAAGCCTTGATGGCTGGCTCCCCATAGGGCCACGCGCCTGCCTTGGGCCTTGAGATCATCAATCAACGCATTCAGCTCACTGCGCAGCTTCATGTAGTTGCTGGACAGTCCAAGCAAGGCAACAACCGGCCGCTTTCTGACGTAGGCATAGATCGTATCTTCGTTGAAGAGGCCCATCTCCAGGATGTCAAAGCCATTCGTTTCGAGCATGCGCCGAAATGTGGTTTCCGTAAAGTAGAGCAGGTGATCCCTGACAAACTCGTAATAGGCGTCAAAACGCAGAATGTGATCGAAGCTTGGCACCGTAATCAGGCCTACGCCATCGGGCGTCAGGTTCCTGTGAATGCCAGCCAGCATGCCGCATGGATCTGGTTGATGTTCAAGGAAGTTGATCGAGAGAAATCCGTCATAGGGTCCGTTTGGCAGCCTGGATTCGGCAGACTCGGCAAACCCTTCAACGACGTCGAGGCCCTTGCCTTGAGCGGCGAGAACGGAGGCGCCTGAATGCTCAATTCCAGAAATCCTTACCGATTCGCTAGAAAAGAGTTGGATAAAGTCGCCCTTGCCACAGCCGACTTCGATCAGATGCTTGCCGTCCAGAGAACACTTCTTTGCAAAGTCCTTGAACAGCTCAAGCTTCAGATTGGCAAAGATACCCTTGACCGGCATCGCCCTGATCACATCCCGATAGTACCCAACGGGTTCGCAGTCCAGCTGCAGGGTCTCGCAGGAGAGGCATTGTCTGACGTTGAAATCAATTCCCTTGTCGGAATCCAGTTCTTCCTTCGTGGGAATCTGCTGGGCGCCCGAAGGGAGATCGCTGTAGTGCAGGATCGGCTCCGAAAGTGGATGGCCGCAAACGAGGCAAGTCTCTCTCATGATGGATGCTGCTCATCGCAATGGCATCGTAGTACGGACTCATTGAGATGGCTTCCAGGCTGCCCATCTCTCCAGGGCTGGAGAATCAGCCTGTGGGTTCGTCATGCTCTGTGCGCCGGGTGGATATTTTCTGCTTGTACACAAACGTGCTCCACGCATAGCCGACGATCAGAGAGATCGCGGCGCCCAGTACCGTCAACTCCGTTCTGCCGAGCACTCCCTTGAACAGGGCAACGATGACGGCTCCCGCCGTAATGGTGGGCACGACTGAGATGATGTAGCGCCCGATGGACACCCGATAGCCTTGGCTGCTTGGGAAAACAAGAAATCGAAAGCTGAAGTATCTCAGGATATGGCAGGTCCCTTCTGCAATGCCCAGAGCGAGAAAGGCACCCATCGGATAGGCAATCCAGAAAATGGCTGGGCCTAGAATGGTGAAGGCGATCCCGTTGAGACCATAGCGGGTGAATGAATGGCTATTCATCCCCACCCTGGCGATGGCGCATCAAGGTATATCTGAGCTTCGGCCTGAAGCCGGAAAGGCGTAAGCCTTCGATCTGCCTGGAGACCACCGCAATGGTCAGCATCTGCAGGCCAAAGCTGATGAGAACCAGGGCCATGACCGTGGGGATGCCGCCTTCGTACTGACTGTTCCCAGACAGATAGTTGGCGAGCAGGAACACGGCCACCATGAAGGCAAACAGAACTCCAAATCCGCCGATGGTGAGGGCCAGTCGACTGGCGGCTGCGTCTGCGGACAGCAGAGCACGGATGGCCTCCAGGGCATACCCTGCGCCCTGATAGGAGGATGTCCCTCGGGTTCGATTCGGCCTGCCTGTAGTGAATCAGCACCGGCGAATGGCAGCTGTTGGCGATGCACATGCGCAGGTTCATCCCGGACTCATCCCAGTAGCGCAGGATCTCCTCGACAACCTCCTTGCGGTAGCAGCCGAAGCCATGGAAGCCACTGGGAACCTGTTGGAGCCTGGAGGAATAGCCCAGCGCTTTGTAGTACGTCCTCCGAGCCATCTGCAGCAGCGGCCCCCCTGCCGATCGACTCTTGACGGCCAGCACCGCATCCTTGGAATTGTCCTGAAGCAACCGCACCACCATCTCCACACTCTGCTCGGGAGGATCCTGAAGATCGGAGCAGAGACAGATCATCAGGCCGCAATCGCCCGCATGCCTGAAGGCGTTCACCGCTGAGGCCTCCGGTCCGTAGTTGCTGCTGTTGGCGATCCCGATGACCTGCGGGTCCTTCGCGACAATGCGCTGAATCACCGACAGGCTCTCGTCGCTGCTGTTGTTGTCGGCAATCACCATCCCGAACTCAAGGTCGTCCGGGTTCGGAAGGGCCTCCCTGATCTGCTCGAAGGCTTGACGACAGCGCGTATGCAACTCCTCAAGGTTCAGCGACTCATTGTAGGCCGTCGATACGTATACGAGTCGTTCGGATGTCATGCTGCAATCGAGTGCTGTCGCTTCCACGTTAGCCGACAATTCCCGTTTGCCTTCAGATCCCGAGACGTCTTTGCTCCTGATGCATGCTGTCCTGTGGCCATGGCGTCACGCCCGGTGATGGGCGTCGTGTCAACATCACGCTCAGATGGCATCTTGGCTGCAGCACCACCGAGGACTTATTCGGCATTCGGCGTAACTCCATGAAGGTCTGTTGAACTCAGTGGGGTGAAGACTGCCATGTCCATTGGCGATTGCTCCCATCCAGGCGATCTCACTCTTTCGTTTCTGCAGAGAACCCGTGCCCTGTTCCCCTTGTTCCCAGGCTCAAACTGGCTATTCAGCTGGGTCTATGTCGCGTATCTTGGTGAACCAGCGTGATTGTTTCATGGATCTGGCCGATCGAATTCGTCGTCCATTCAGGCTTAGATCATCTGACCTGAATATCGGTCTTCTTCTGTTTATTTCTACGTCCCTTGCCATTCTTGTTCGGGTTCTGTGGGCGGGTGTGATTACCAGTGGATTTCAGGATGATGTCCATGTGGCTGCGTCACTGGCACGCCGCTACTTGCAGCGCCCCCCAGGCACTGAGGTCGTTGACATGTATACGCAAGGTTTTCTCCACCCCCTGCTCTACGTCCCGCTCTTGGCTTTGCTCCGCTTCATCGACATCCCGCCTCCATTACAGGACGGACTCGCGATCGCTTTCGTGCAGTCCGTGGCCGTGGGTCTTATTGCCTTGCTGGCCTATGCAGGAAGTCGTGCCCTGCTGAATCGCGGGGCATCCGTTGCCGTTTGCTTCTTTTGCGTCGGACCGCCTCTGTTGATCCGGCCAGTGA
Source organism: uncultured cyanobacterium (assembly GCA_963772735.1). GTDB lineage: Bacteria > Cyanobacteriota > Cyanobacteriia > PCC-6307 > Cyanobiaceae > Cyanobium. Next base: position 111,823 of record CAVYYO010000021.1, read on the forward strand.
ATCTGTCGATCACCCAACTCACTCCTAATGGCGAGATCCTCGGCAGTGTGCTGCTCCTTGGCATGTGGACGCTGCTGGTTCATCGACCAGCGGGACGCCGAGCACTCTCAGGTGTCGTTGCCCTTTCCGTGGCAGCCTTTCACCTTAAGTATCAGCTCGTACCCCAGGTGTGGGCTCTGATCCTGGGTGGGGGCCTCGGTCGGCGGCGGACTTTCCGGCTTCTGGCTATCTCTTGCGTGGCGTGTCTGGTGGTTGACCTGCTCGTTTACCGGTTGGGCGGCTATGGGCTGTTCAGTCGCGCAGGTTCGCTATTGGGCGACTACATGGGCGTCGTTGATTTGGACGCATCGAGTAGGGAGCCGTCTGAGTTTTCTCTCCGGGCTGTGGCCGTCTGGTTCATTGTCAAGATATTCACTTTCTTTGGCAATGCACCTGATCGGCTCATGGGTTTGCTGGCCACGCTGGCAGTCGAAGCCCCTCACTTCCTGCTGGCTTGGCTTGTGTGGCTCGTTCCCCTGTGCCGAGCCCAGCGCTACCCGCCCCACTCCCTTCATTTCTTCAGGGCGTCGCTTCTCCTTTCTCTCGCCACGATCGCAGCGATTCTGCTGCCCAACAAGGGCATGTTGAACTACTACCTGCTTCTTATTCCCACGGCAGTCGTAGTGATGGCCACAGGCCTGGCCAACATCCCTGGCCTTGTCAGCCCCGCGGCATCGGCAAAGTTCCCTGCTTCATGGCCTGCCCGACCGTTCGCCATGCCATGGTGGGCCCCACTTCTGGCCCTTACACCTGTTCTTGCTCTACTGAGCGTTACGGGCCACAGGATGACCCGGGAGCTGGCTGGTGATGGGAGTCGTCTTGATTCCCTCCTTCCCGCCGAAACGCGTCAGGAAGGTATCCACATCTTCGGACTGAATTCCCAGCTCCTAGGGGTTCATGATACCCACATCAGCGACCTTAACCTTGGCACACTACTCGTCTTGTCCTGGGTCAAGAACGACACGACGGCATATATACGCGCGCTCACCAGTTCGCAGGACAGGCCCAGATTCGTGCTGGACCATGTGTCCTCCCCGCGAAAGGGTGCTGGTCTTGCACCGGCCAACTACCCGCCTCTGGAGGAGCTGGCCCGGCGCCACGGCGTCAATTTGCCGGAGGTTTACCGCGTGCGTCAGACCAATGAATTGGGCATCCTTTATGAACGGATCGGTGATCCCCAGGAGAAGTCATAAAAGGCCGGGAGTGAGATCCCGGCTTCCTGTTGATGAATGTCTTGGCGGTGGCACCGAAGCTGTCGATTGAGACGCTGGCGCCGTCGAAGCCGGTGAACGTGTGCCAGCGGAAACGTCAGCGTCTCCAGCGTGAGCCCGCAGCTCACTATGCAACGCGACGTCGCGTCGGTGCACGAAGGTTATGGTGATTCTGGAGAACCCTCCGGCAGTGAGGAGGTCTCGACACTTCGTGACGGCATAGTGACTGTGTCTTCGATGCTCAGCTCAGCTTGATCAGTACGGTGTCGTCATTCACCTGGATGGAGCCTGGTTGCGGCCAGGGTTTCATGGTTGCAAATACGGTCTCAAATCTTTTCTTCTCATTGGCTTCCACGGGTTTCAGGCCTGGAATGCCCATCGCTCTCAGCCAGGCACTGATCCGCAGAGTATTGCCTCCATCCCAATTGAAAAAGGAGGATTCGGCAAAGGAGTACCATCCGGTTCGATAAGGTTGCTCCCGTTGCAGTGAGCCAACGGTTGCAATCCTGGAGACCCGGGCAGCTTGCTTGGAACTCGTGGCAATCACAGAAGCAACTGTGCTGGCAACCAACTGATCAGCACGTTGATTGAAGGCACGAGCGGCGAAATAATGGGAAATCGTGATCAGGCTTTGCAGAATCAACACACTAGACAGTGCTGCGCCAACCATGAGAATCCTTAATCGCCGTGAGCCTGCCGCCAGCTCTATCCACACCATTGACGCCAGCCAGGCCACATAGGGAACGGCGAAGAGAGCCCGCATCGGAATCCGATACGGTTTTGAGACAATGTTCAGGGCCAAGGGGATGGCAAGCAGGAATAGCCAGCCGAGCATTCCTTGCCAACCTGCCTTGAGTTGGATCCCGGAAGCCTGAGTTAAATCGCGAGCTGGTCCGCAGTAGATGAAGTAAAGAACAAGAGCGCCAATCAGAAGCAGGGGCAGGCCCCAGAGGGGATGGCCATAGAAGAAGCCAGGAGTAAGATAGGTTCTGGTGTATTGCTCCAGGTTGCCCGTGATGTACTGCAGCGGCTCTGTCCTGAGCATGAAGTAGGGGCTTCGAAAGTAGATATTCACATGTTGGATGTTCTGGTCGGTCAGCGTGAGATACGCCTTGACGGTGAGCGCATAGGCCAGGACGGATGCTACCCCGTGCACAATCCAGGTTCGAAGGCTGGTAAAGCCAAATGGTGATTGATGGCTCTCTGCCTGAGAGATCGAAAACAGGGTTACCCCCATTCCGATGGCAAAATAGACGGTGATCTGGGATTGAAAGGTGCTGAGAGCGAGAACCAGCAGAGCTACCGTGAGAACTGAGAGCAGGCTGTGCTGGAGGGGAGTGCGTTGATTCCTGATTCTGTCCACAGTCAACAAGGCAGCCGTGGATGTGCAGATCAGCCCAAGAGCCAGGCCTGCAGCCAGGCCTGAATACTCCTGAGTGAGCCAGTTCGTTGGAAACAGAATAAAAATTAGAAAGCCTAGCTGGGTTCTCCAGGAATGGCGCAGGCCGTGAATGGAAACAATGGTGTTATAGGAAATGATATAGGCTGCAGCCAGCAGTACATAGGGGGCCAGGGGTAAGACTCCTGGTGGCTGCAGTACTTGGCCTAACAGTTCAAGGGCAAACCGGCCCTGAAGGGAGATCGAAAAAGGGGTGAATAGCCCCAATTCTTCGTCGATATTAAGGCCATGGCTGAAAATGAACCCCCCCATCGCGACGCAAGCAAACACGAACTGTGCCAGCGCCGCGGTTGGTGTCAGGCCACTTGATAAGAAGAGGGCCAGCAAGTTTGCCGTGGGACTTTTTGGCTTCTTCTTCATCGGACTTAGGAAGTACTCGCTAGGAAGGTATTGCCCGTGGATGGATTGGGTAACACCTCACCCCAGTCCCCTCGCCGTGGCCACCACATTGTCGACGGTGAAGCCGAACTTCTCCAGGCAGACCCCGCCGGGGGCGGAAGCGCCGAAGCTGTCGATCGAGACGCTGGCACCGTCCAGGCCGGTGTACTTGTGCCAGCCGAAGGAGCTGGAGGCTTCCACCACCAGGCGCTTGCGAACGGCCGCGGGCAGCACCGACTCGCGGTAGGCGGCGTCCTGCTCTTCGAACAGCTCGACACAGGGCATGGAGACGATGCGGACCTTCTTGCCTTCGGCCGTGAGCTGGGCGGCGGCCTTGACGCAGAGATCCAGCTCGGTACCGGTGCCGATCAGGATCAGGTCCGGTGTGCCCTCGCAATCCTCCAGGACGTATCCACCAAGGGCGACCTTGTCGGCGGCGGAATGGGCCTGATTGACCATGGCCTGGCGGCTGAGGGCCAGCACGGTGGGACGTTTGCGGTTGGTGATGGCCACCTTGTAGGCCCCCACCGTCTCATTGCCGTCGCCGGGGCGGATCACCAGCATGTTGGGGATGGCCCGCAGGTTGGCGAGGGTTTCGACGGGCTGGTGGGTGGGGCCGTCTTCGCCCAGGCCGATCGAATCGTGGGTGAGCACGTAGACCACGCCCAGCTGGGAGAGGGCCGACAGCCGCATGGCGCCGATCATGTAGCCGGCGAACACCAGGAAGGTGGCGCCGTAGGGGATCAGGCCGCTGTTGTGGTACGCGATCCCGTTGAGAATCGCGGCCATGGCGTGCTCGCGCACGCCGAAGTGCAGGTAGCGGTTGGCCTCATGGCCCTTCTGGAAGCTGGCCTCGCCCTTGATGTCGGTGAGGTTGGAGTGGGTGAGGTCGGCGGAGCCGCCGATCAGCTCGGGCAGGCTGGGGCCGAAGGCGTTGAGCGCGTTGTAGGAGTGCTGACGGGTCGCCAGACCCTTGTCGGCGGGGGTGAACACCGGCAGAGCCGCATCCCAGCCCTGGGGCAGCTCACCACGCAGCATCCGCTCGAATTCCGCCGCTTCGGCGGGGTAGCGGCTGCGGTAGGCCGCCAGGCTCTCGTTCCAGGCGGCCTCGGAGGCGGCGCCTCGCTGGATGGCCTGGCGCCAGTGCTCGTAAGCGGGCTCGGGCACCTCGAAGGCCCCGTAGGTCCACTCGAGCTGCTGGCGGGTGAGCTCGGCCTCCTCGGCTCCGAGGGCGGCGCCATGCACCCCTGCGGTGTTGGCCTTGTTGGGGGAGCCGTAGCCGATGGTGGTGGTGACCTTGATCAGACTGGGCCGATCGGTGACCGCCTTGGCCGCCTCGATCGCCCGGGTGATGGCGGCCACGTCGGTGTTGCCCTCGGCCACGTGCTGCACATGCCAGCCGTAGGCCTCGTAGCGCTTCATCACGTCCTCGGTGAAGGACACACCGGTGTTGCCGTCGATCGTGATGTGGTTGTCGTCGTACAGGGCGATGAGCTTGCCCAGGCCCAGGTGGCCGGCCAGGGAGGCCGCTTCGCTGGCGACCCCCTCCTGGTTGCAGCCATCACCCATCAGCACGTAGGTGTGATGATCGACGATGGTGGCGTCGGGCTTGTTGAACTTCGCCGCCAGGTGGGCTTCGGCAATCGCCAGGCCCACGGCGTTGGAGATGCCCTGGCCCAGGGGGCCGGTGGTGACCTCGACCCCGGGGGTTTCGAAGGTTTCCGGGTGGCCGGGGGTGCGGGAGCCCCATTGGCGGAACTGCTTGAGGTCCTCCAGGCTGACGCTGTCGTAGCCGGTGAGGTGCAGCAGCGCGTACAGCAGCATGCAGCCGTGGCCGGCCGAGAGCACGAAGCGGTCGCGGTTGAACCACTGGGGATTCTTCGGGTTGTGCCGCAGCACCCGGTCCCACAGGGAGAAGGCCATCGGAGCGCAGCCCATGGGCAGGCCGGGGTGCCCCGAATTGGACTTGTTGATCGCATCGACCGCCAGGAAGCGGATGCTGTTGATGCAGAGCGTCTCTACGTGGCTATCGACCGAAGTGCTGGGGGCGGCGACCATGACGTGAAGGGGATACGGGGAAGGGGAGGGGTTCCTGGGGATGGGGTGACCCTGGGCGACGGGGCGCGGGGTGTTCAGGTCATCCGGCGGAAGGCGAGGCAGACGTTGTGGCCGCCGAACCCGAAGGAGTTGGAGAGAACCACATGGACGGGGTGTTCCCGGGCCTGGTTGGGCACCACATCCAGATCGCAGGCGGGATCGGGTGTGCTGTAGTTGATCGTAGGCGGTACCAGGTTGTGGGCTATCGCCAGCAGGGCCGCGACGGCCTCGATGCCACCGCTGCCGCCCAGCAGGTGGCCGGTCATCGACTTGGTGGAACTGACCGGGATGGTCATGGCGTGGGCCCCGAGGGCCGACTTGATGGCCGCGGTCTCGTTGCTGTCGTTGGCCTGGGTGCTGGTGCCGTGGGCGTTGACGTAGTCCACCGCCTCCGGCTCCAGCCGGGCATCGGCCAGGGCCAGGCGGATGGCCTCCGCCGCCCCGACTCCGCCCGGGGAGGGAAGGGTGTAGTGGTAGGCGTCGCAGGTCATGCCGTAGCCCACGATCTCGGCCAGCACGGTGGCGCCGCGGGCCTCGGCATGTTCCAGGCTCTCGAGCACGAGGACACCCGCTCCCTCGCCGATCACGAAGCCGTTGCGGTCGGCATCGAAGGGGCGACTGGCCGTGGCGGGGTCGTCATTGCGGAAGGAGAGGGCCCGGGCGCTGGCGAAGCCGGCCACCCCCAGGGGCGTGATCGCCGACTCCGCGCCCCCGCAGACCATCGCATCGGCCAGGCCGAGCTGAATCAGACGGTAGGCATCCCCGATCGCATTGGATCCGGCGGCGCAGGCCGTGGCTACGGCGCTGCTGGGGCCCTTGGCGCCGATGGCGATCGCCGTCAGACCGGTGGCCATGTTGGGGATCATCATCGGCACGCAGAACGGGCTGACCCGGTCGGGTCCCCGGTCGGCCAGCACGTGGGCCTGGGTTTCCATCATCAGCAGACCGCCCACCCCCGAGCCGATGGCCACACCCACCCGCGGGGCGTTGCCGTCATCGATGCTCAGGCCGGCATCGGCCACGGCCTGCTTGGCAGCGACCACACCGAACTGACAGAAGCGGTCCCACCGCTTCGCCTCCTTCGCCTCCAGCCAGCCGGCAGGGTCGAAGTCCTTGACTTCGGCGGCGAAGCGGCAGGCATGCCGCGAGGCATCGAACAGGGTGATCGGCGCCACGCCGTTGCGGCCGCTGCTCAACCCCTTCCAGTACTCCTGGACGTTGTTGCCGATCGGTGTGACCGCGCCCAGGCCAGTGACGACGACGCGGCGGAGACCCTCCACCATGAACGCCTCAGGCCTGCTTCTCTTGGATGTATTTGACGGCGTCGCCCACCGTGGTGATCCCTTCGGCCGATTCGTCGGGGATCTCGATGTCGAAGGCTTCCTCCAGGGCCATCACCAGCTCGACGGTGTCGAGGGAATCGGCGCCCAGGTCGTTCTGGAAGTTGGATTCCGGCTTGACCTCGTCAGCCTCCACGCTGAGCTGTTCGGCAACGATCGACCGGACTTTCTCGAAGATCGCTTCCTGGGACATGGCTGCTGTGAGGGAGGCAGCATCCTACGGGTCGCCCCGTTCGGGATCTTTCGGCGTATGAACAAGGGTGACGGCCGGGGGCTGGTCCCGCCCTGCGCCGGAACGGCTTGGGTACTTTGGGCACCTCGCCGTTCGTTCCCGGCCCTGGCATGTCCCACGCCGTCAAGATCTACGACACCTGCATCGGCTGCACCCAGTGTGTCCGTGCCTGTCCCCTCGACGTTCTCGAGATGGTCCCCTGGGATGGCTGCAAGGCCGGCCAGATCGCTTCCTCCCCTCGCACGGAGGACTGCGTCGGATGCAAGCGGTGTGAAACCGCCTGCCCCACCGACTTCCTCAGCATTCGCGTCTACCTGGGTGACGAGACCAGCCGCTCCATGGGCCTGGCCTACTGAAGCCAGCGGTCCGGCTGGCCTCCCATAAGCTCATGCCCGGCGCAGGCGCCGGGCTTTTTTGTGCCCTCCCGTCCCCGTTCCCCCGCCGGATCCTGTCCCTATGTGCGGCATCGTTGCCCTGATCGGTTCGCGGGAGGCGGCCCCCCAGCTGCTGGAGGGCCTGCGCCAGCTCGAGTACCGCGGCTACGACTCCGCCGGCATCGCCACCGTCGACGGGGCGGGCCTGCACTGTCTGCGGGCGGAGGGCAAGCTGGTCAACCTGACGGCCCGCTACGAGGAACGGGGGGCTCCTGGGCAGTGCGGCATCGGCCACACCCGCTGGGCCACCCACGGCAAGCCCGAGGAGCGCAACGCCCATCCCCACCTCGACGGCAGCGGCGAGCTGGCGGTGGTCCAGAACGGGATCATCGAGAACCACCGCAGCCTGCGGGAGGAGCTGCAGGCGGAGGGGGTCCGCTTCCTCTCCGATACCGACACCGAGGTGATCCCCCATCTGATTGCCCGCCGCCTGGGGGAGCGGCAGGCTGAGGGGGCCAGTCCTTCGCCGGCCCTGCTGCTGGAGGCCCTGCAGCAGGTGCTGCCCCTGCTCCAGGGGGCCTATGCCCTGGCGGTGGTTTGGGCGGCGGTGCCTGGAGCGGTGGTGGTGGCCCGCCGCCAGGCTCCCCTGCTGATCGGCCTCGGGGAGGGGGAATTTCTCTGCGCCAGCGACACGCCTGCCCTGGCCGGCTTCACCCGCACGATCCTGCCCATGCACGACGGCGAGGTGGCCCTGCTCACCCCCCTCGGCATCGAGCTCTATGACGGGAGCGGAGCACGGGTGCAGCGCAACCCCCAGCTGCTGGTGGGCACCGAGCACGTGGCGGACAAGCGCAGCTTTCGCCACTTCATGCACAAGGAGATCCACGAGCAGCCGGAGACGGCGGCCCTGTGGGTGGCCCGCCATCTGCCCAGTGAAGCCCTCGTGGCCCTGCCCCTCGACGAGACGGTCTACGAAGGGGTGGAGCGGATTCAGATCCTGGCCTGCGGCACCAGCCGCCATGCGGCCCAGGTGGGTGCCTACCTGCTGGAGCAGCTCGCGGGTCTCCCCACCGCGGTGTTCTATGCCAGCGAATTCCGCTATGCGCCTCCTCCCCTGGCTCCCCATACGCTCACCATCGGCGTCACCCAGTCGGGGGAAACAGCCGACACCCTCGCTGCCCTGGTGATGGAGCAGGAGCGCCGGGCCCTGGTGGCCGATCCTGCCTATGCCCCGCGCCTGCTGGGCATCACCAACCGTCCGGAGAGCTCCCTGGGTCGGATGGTGCCCCACCTGCTCGACATCGGTGCCGGCATCGAGGTGGGGGTGGCGGCCACCAAGACCTTCCTGGGCCAGCTGCTGGCCTTCTACGGCCTGGCGGTGGCCTTCGCCGAGCGGCGCGGCGGCACGGCCCATCCCCTCGGCGGTGGCCGCACCCCCGCCCAGCTGCGGTCCCTGGTGGAGGAGCTGCGGGCCCTGCCCGCGGTGCTGCAGGGGCTGGTCGAGGACCACGACCGGCGCTGCGCTGCGCTGGCCCACCTGTTCTCCGACACCCAGGACGTGATCTTCCTGGGTCGGGGGATCAACTACCCGATCGCCATGGAGGGAGCCCTCAAGCTCAAGGAGATCAGCTACATCCATGCCGAGGGCTACCCGGCGGGCGAGATGAAACACGGCCCGATCGCCCTGCTCGATGCCCGGGTGCCGGTGGTTTCGATCGCCGTGCCGGGAACTGTGTTCGAGAAGGTGCTCTCCAATGCCCAGGAAGCCAAGGCCCGCGATGCCCAGCTGATCGGCGTGGCTCCCGTCTGCCCGGACACCGAGATCTTCGACGTCCTGCTGCCTCTGCCGGAGGTGGACGAGCTGCTCAGCCCGTTGCTCACCGTGATCCCGATGCAGCTGCTGAGCTATCACATCGCCGCCCATCGGGGGCTCGACGTCGATCAGCCGAGAAACCTGGCCAAGAGCGTCACCGTCGAGTGAGGGTGTCGGGCCGCGGTCTCCCTGCGGCGGTCGCGCCCGCTGGCGCGGGCAACGCCGCCTTCGGAAGTCCGCGGCAGACACCCCTGGGGGGGGGGAGCACCTGGTGGCCTGCAGGGCTCCCTAGCCATGGGGTCGCCGCTGAAGGGGCTCTCTCCCCACCGCCGCCTGCCCTCCTGAGCCCTAACGGCCGCCGCAGGCCGGCGGCCGTTAGGGCCCCTCAGGAGTGGGTCAGGGCCGGGGTGTCACTGCGTCCGTAGCGGTCATCGAAGCGGACGATGTCATCTTCGCCCAGATAGGGGCCGCTCTGCACCTCGATCAGCTCCATGGGGATCTTGCCCGGGTTGGTGAGCCGGTGCCGGGAGCCCAGGGGGATGTAAGTGCTCTGGTTCTCCCCCACAAGCTCCTCCACCCCGTCCTTTTCCACCACGGCGGTGCCCCGCACCACCACCCAGTGCTCGGCGCGGTGATGGTGCATCTGCAGGGAAAGGCTGGCGCCGGGCTTCACCGAGATCTTCTTGACCTGCCAGCGCTCCCCTTCCACCACGCCGTCGTAGTGGCCCCAGGGCCTGTAGATGCGGCGGTGGGCCCTGCTCTCGGGAGCTCCGTCCCGCTCCAGCCGGCCGACGATGCCTTTCACCTCCTGGGTGTGGTCGCGGTGGGCCACCAGCACCACGTCATCGGTTTCGACCACCACCAGGTTCTCCACACCCAGCCCCACCACCAGCCGGTGCTCGCTGCGCAGATAGCAGTTGCGGCTGCCTTCGCTGATCACCCGACCCCGCAGGACGTTGCCCTCGGGGTCCTGTTCGGAGGTTTCCCACAGCGCCCCCCAGCTGCCCACGTCACTCCAGTCGGCATCAAGGGGCAGCACGACCCCCCGGTCGGTCTTCTCCATCACGGCCACGTCGAGCGCCACGTTCGGACCGTTGGCGAAGGCCTCACGCTCCAGCCGCAGGAACTCCAGGTCTGCGCTGTCATGATCCAGGGCCACGCGGCAGGCGCAGACCACGTCGGGGGCGAGGCGCTCCAGTTCCGCCAGGATGGCGCTGGCGCGGAACAGGAACATGCCGCTGTTCCAGGTGAAGCGGCCGGTGGCGAGAAACGCTTCGGCCGTGGCGCGATCGGGCTTTTCCACGAAGCGGGCGATCGGCACGGGCTTGGCGGCCAGGGGCTCGGCGGCCTCGATGTAGCCGTAGCCGGTTTCCGCACTGGTGGGAACGATCCCGAAACTGACCAGCTGGCCACTGGCGGCCGCCTCGATTCCGGCGGTCACGGTGGATCGGAAATCGGCGGCCCGGCGGATGACGTGGTCAGCGGCCAGGATCAGCAGGAGGGGGTCGTCTCCGCGGGCGGTGGCCTGCAGGGCGGCCACCGCCACCGCAGGAGCGGTGTTGCGGCCCACAGGTTCGAGCAGGATCGCGGCGGGCTCCACGCCGATCTGACGCATCTGCTCGGCGACGATGAAGCGATGGTCCTCGTTGCAGATCAGCAGCGGCGGCGCCAGGCCGGGGAGGCCCTGCAGCCGCTGTTGGGTCTGCTGGAGCAGGGTTTCCTCGGCCGTGCCGGCCAGGGGCCAGTACTGCTTGGGATAGCTGGCCCTGGACAGGGGCCAGAGGCGCGTGCCGGTGCCCCCACAGAGGATCACCGGAACAAGGGAGGGGGAAGCCATCGCGGCGGCAGCTGTCCCGTAGGACCAACGGAGGAACCCATTCAACCGGAATCCGTCGCACCCGTCGGCGTCAGGCCGCACCGTCGGTCGGTCTCACAGGTCCAGCAGGCCCGGCGGCGGAGTGAGGCCGATCCAGCCCTCCGCCAGGTTCACCTCCGGCACGATGGCCTCGACGAAAGGGATCAGCAGCCTTCGGGGCGGGGCCGGCTCGGCGCCGGCCTCGCCGGGTACTGCGGCGAGCTCCACCTCGAGCAGGTCGTTGCCGGCGTGGATCAGGTCCGTCACCGTGCCCACCGCGGTGCCGGGCTCCTTGAGGAGGCGCACCTTGAGCCCCACCAGATCGAGCAGGTGGAACTCGCCCGGTTCCAGGCTGGGACGGTCGTCGGCTGGCACGAGCAGATGCTGGCCCACCAGGGCTTCAGCGGCGGTCCGGTCGCTGATGCCTTCGAGCCGGAGCACGAAGAGGGTCTTTCCCGGCACGGGGCGCCCGGCCAGCAACCGGACCTGCCGCGGTTCGGCCCGTGGGGCCTGCAGCCAGCGGTTTCCGGGGCGGGTGAAGCGCTCGGGGAAATCACTGAGGGGGAGCAGGCGCACCTCGCCGCCCATGCCCTGGGCCGCCACGAAACGCCCCACCACCATCAGCTCACCCGGGTCGTCCCCGGGACCCTCAAACCTGGTCTCGGCCACGGCCTGAACCCCTCTCCTGAGGCGCATCATCGCCTCCCGGCCCGGGACCGATCCTGGTGGTGCCTCCGGGCACGCCGGAGGGGACGCCCTGCGCCGATAATGCCAACAACTGACGGCCTCTCCAGGGCCTACGCCATGGCCAGCCTTCCGATCCTGCCCGGCTCCACGGTGGTGGTGCGTGATCCCCGTTCCATCTACAACGGCTACCAGGGCTTCGTGCAGCGCATCAGCGGCGCCATGGCCGCTGTCCTGTTCGAAGGGGGCAACTGGGACAAGCTGGTGACCGTGCCCATCAGCACTCTCGAGCAGGCCTGAGCTCCCGTTCAGCCAGGGCCGCCCTGGCCGCCTGCTGTTCGGCTTCCCGGCGGGACCCCCCCCGACCTTCTCCGCTCAGACCGGCCGCCACCACCCGGCACTCGAAGCGCTCCGGATCCCCATGCACCCGGCTTCGCTCCCGGCAGGTGTAGATGGGAAGTCCCTGCCCCTGGCCCTGGCTCCACTCCTGCAGGGCCGATTTCCAGTTGTGGCGCAGGGGGTCGGCCAGCAGCTCGGCAGCGCTTCGTTGCCAGTGGGGGCCCAGCCAGCGCTGCACGGCCACCAGGCCCCCCTGCTCGCCGCCGCCAACCGTGTAGATCGCCCCCACCAGGGCTTCGCAGCATTCGGCCCGCACGGTGGAGCGGCCGGCCCGGTCGCCGGAGGCCATCGGCCCGAGCAGCAGCAGCGGCTCCAGATCGATGGCGGCGGCGAGATCGCTCAGCCAGCGGTCGCTCACCAGCTGGGCCCGCAGGGAGGAGCTGTCCCCCACGCTCAGGGAGGGGTGGTGGTGGCGCAGGAATTCGGCCGCCGCCAGGCGCAGCACCGCATCGCCGAGAAACTCCAGCCGGTCGTGATGACGGCTCAGACCGGTGGAGCTGTGGGTGAGGGCCTCATCAACGGTGGCCAGGGCGGCGCTGGAGGCGCCTGGATCCGCGGGCAGAAATCCAGAATCGGCGCCGAACCCCTGGCCCTCGAGAAAGGCCAGCAGCTGCCGGCGGCGCTGGGAGTTCATCACGGGGCAAGAGGGGAAAGCAGGACGTAAGCCGGGTTCTGTTCTCCCCGGCCGTCGGCGGTGCCGGCGGCCGAGGGGGTGATCATCTGTCTGGGACCGCCGTCACCGGCGGCCTCGAGCGGCGCATGGGAATCGGGACGGGGAAGATGGCCAACCGTTGTCCCTGGGCCTTGCTCCCGGCCGGGGTTTACCGAGCCGGCATCTCTCGATGCCGCTGGTGCGCTCTTACCGCACCCTTGCACCCTTGCCTGTGCACCGGGCAAGCCCGGGCCATCGGCGGTGTGTTTCTGTGGCACTGTCCTCACGGTCACCCGCACTGGGCGTTACCCAGCAGGCCTGGCCATTGGGGAGCCCGGACTTTCCTCAACCGGTCCCGGTGTCGGCCCGGAGGCCGCACCGCACCGATCGCGATCACCTCGCCTGCTTTCCAGGCTTCAGGTTAAGGCTCGATCGCACAGGGCCCATGGGATGAGCCGCGGCGCTCTGGGCTGCGGGATGGATGGGGTACCGCAGACAGCCGGTTTTCCATGCCGGCTTATGATGGCTTTCAGCTTGGTGGCCACGCGCGGCAGCCATGCCAGCAGAGGGGCTGTAGCTCAGCCGGATAGAGCGACGGTTTCCTAAACCGTAGGTCGTGGGTTCGAGTCCCGCCAGCCCCGTTCATCGCCCCCCTCCCCGGGACCCCTGCACAGGGCACCCCCATAGCCTGGGGTCACCGCAGCAGACGGAAGCGAGGAATCCTGGGGCCCTGCGGGGGAACCATGGGGAAAACCCGTTTCAGGTGTGCATTCTTTCTGCCGTTTTCACCGGCTCTGGAACTTGTGCTTCGGCCTTGCTGGAGAATCAAAGTTCCTGGTCTTGCAGGAACTGAAGATATTCATCCATTGGCAAAGCCGCCGAAAACAACCAGCCCTGGCCGTAGGCGACACCGCGGTCTCTAAGGTATTGCTACTGCGTCTCATTTTCTATGCCTTCGGCAACAATGCGCAACTTGAACCGATCCCCAAAATCGATCAGAGCATCCACAAGCTGGGCAATATCATTGCCGGCATCCAGCCCTTGGATGAAGAGCTTGTCCAGCTTAAGTTGATCCACGTCGAGCCTTTGTAAGTACACAATATTTGAGTAGCCCATCCCGAAGTCGTCAATGGCGAGTTGAACGCCCCACCGCTTGAGATGGGCGATGGCGTCTTTCACGATCTCCCACTGCTCCTCGACAATCTCATTTTCAGTGATCTCAAAAGTAATCAATGCTCTGGAACCACTGTAGGTTTTGAGGATCTGGATGAGCTGGCTGACGTCACCGGTGTTCAGCTGGGTTGGCGAAAGATTGATCGAAGTATATAAATCTGGAAATCAGTCCTCGTTTCGGATGATGCCACCGCACCAACGCTTCTGCGCCGACGCACTGCCGCGTTTGTAAGTCAATGATGGGCTGGTAGTGGATTTCAAACTCCTTTTTCATCAGGCCACGCTTCAGCTCATCGTCCAGGCTATTGGGCTTGCGCAGCTCTCGAATGAAAAGGCCCACAAGGATTGTGCTCACAAGAAAAGTAACCGGTATGGTGATGAGGAGCTCCTGGTGCCAAAACCGCAGTACCCACTTTCGTTTGGTTTCGGCAATGATCTTGATATTTCCATCTTTGCTCGCTTGACTGGCGCGAATAGTGTCGCTGGAAGAATTCTTGAGGTTGGATCGAATTTCCTCTTGTGAAATTCCTATGCCAATGGCGCTGAGCAGCTGGCCATCGTGGGTTACATAAGCAATATATCCTTGTGGCCCCAGGTCGAGTTCAGCAATCAATTTTAGAAAATCAGTCAGCAGAACGGGATCAACCAGCATGGAAGTGCTTCCGATCCTTCCTGATCCCTTCAGCATCGTGACAATCGATTCTTCCTGCATGAGTCTGGATCGGCCCAGGCCAAGGATTCGCAGCTCTGATCTTCCAGGATCCAAACGAGCTTCTATGGGAGAGACCGGCATGGGAGGATCAATGATCCCCAGGCTGGTCAGAGTCAGAAGTCCGTGTTTGTTGATGATGCCGGTTTCGCGAAAACGATAGTCATTGTAAACTTGTCTACGCAGAATTCTTGTGGCTGTCTCGGTGTCTGCATCCTGAAGGTCCTTGTTGTTGCGATGCAGGGTTTGCTCGGTGGGGCCATCAGATTTTCTGTCTTCACCGTGGCAGAGTTGATGATGTCTTGAAGGTTTGTTTTCGCGCTTCCGATTGCTTGGAAATAGGAGTCAGAAAGCATCGCAATCGATGGCACAATGCTGGCCGCAATTACCAGAAGGACTTGTGTATTAAATATTTCGTTGATGCGAGGCCTGAAAGCAGACCACTTATCGCTCGAAGTGGCGTCAACCATTGGATGACAAGCTGTGCAGGGGAGGGATGGCTTGATTGCGAGCGTGATTGATCCCGCCAGCGGAATGAGAGTATCACTTCGGTTCTCCCTTGCCTATCGCATGTTGCAAGACGCCTTGGTGCCGTTGTAATTCCTGTCATTCGCTTGAGGAATGAAGCCATTCTTGGGAACGAGTGGATGATTGCATTCCGCTGGCTCTGATTCGGGCCTCTGAATCAGAAATCAGATGCCACACTCCGCCTGCTGATGATGGGTGCGCGGGTGTGCTCCCCTGGCAGGCCAGCCACCTGCTGCGCCCGGTCAACAACAGGCCAGGCAACAGCAGGCCAGGCAACAGCAGGCTACGGAACTTGGTGCTGTTGAGTTGCTCCCGTCTTGCCAGCAGAGCCGCTTTGCAGATCCACCGGGAAAGAAGAGGCGAAAATTTTCCTTCACGCTGGATCGAGCTGCGGTGCCGATCGTGCCGATGGCAATGGGCTTTGCCCTGCCGGTAATGCTGAACAGAAGGTCTTCCGCTGGATCGTGGCTTCGCCTGAGGCATGTCAGCGGTTTGCATTCCTTGCGGTGGGGAAAAGCAGCTCCGATGGCGGAGGCTCGGCAGCCGGACAGGAACTGCACGGCCTCACCCGGAGGGGGCGACGACGGAGGCGTCGACGGAGGCTGAAGGCAGCGTCGGCCACCAGGGCTGGAAGGGGGACGGGATCGCGGTCGATGGGAGTCGACGGAACTGGAGCAGGAACCTGCCGACCATGGAACGGGCGCTGGAGCCCTGGGGAAT
Source organism: uncultured cyanobacterium (assembly GCA_963772735.1). Classification (GTDB taxonomy): domain Bacteria; phylum Cyanobacteriota; class Cyanobacteriia; order PCC-6307; family Cyanobiaceae; genus Cyanobium. The sequence goes on from CAVYYO010000021.1 coordinate 127,486, forward strand.
GGCCAGCTGGACGTGACGTCCGTACCTGAATCAGACGCTGGGACTGCGGAATCAACCGCCATGGCCGTCGCGGTACGGGCTGGATGGCTCCGGCTCGATCAGAGCGAACCTGGATTCCACAGGCGGCGTCCAGCCCGGAGCGAGGAGGCAGGCTGGGCTGGCCACCGAGCTGAACGGAAGAAGGGTGATGGGCTTGGGCGGAAGCCGCGAGTCATGCACTGCATGGGTGCACCACCTGGATCCCGGGATCGAGGATGGATCGCCGGTCCATGAAAAAGGTGAAGCCTCCGGCAATGGCGTGGCAAACCGACCGGAGCTGACACCGGAGCTGACGGTCATCGTTGGGAATCCTGCGGGGCGGGTCCGGAGGATGGATCGAACCGTAGCCGGCACTACCGGTGGGGGTGGCCCAAAGATGTCCACCGTCGCTAGCGTGCTGGCAGTCGTCACCACCGGATGACCCAGCTTCACGACCTGCGCCTGCGGCTCCTGGTGCAACAGGAAAGTGAGCGCATCGCCGACAGCCAGCCCGGCGATCTCGAGCTCTCGGTGGTTCAGGCCCGTTGTCTCTGCTGGCTGGCCCTGCTGGCGGAGGCCCACGAGGAGCAGGCCGGTGACGCTGAGCGTCGCGGAGATGTGGAGCAGGCCATGGGGTGGTTTGCCGATTCCATGCGCCTGCGGGATGTGATCCAGGTGGTGGGTTCGATCGAAATCCCTCTGCCCGGCTCCACTGAGAAGCCGGATTGCGGCGATCAGGGCCCTCTTGCGGCCTGACAATGCCATGATGGTCATTGAATGAAGAAGGGACGCGGTGCCAGAAGAGCCCTGCCAATGTCCTGATTGCCAGCGGTTCTATCGGGAACACGACCGGCTGATCCGCGAAAACCCCAGCCTGCGCCAGCAGCAGGAGCTCAACTGGGCTGCGCTCCAGTCGTTCCGCACGCTGGCCGGACGGGTGCTCGAGGAGCTCCAGAAGCAGCATGGTGACGGGGAGCCGGCTCCTGCCCCTCCCCCCGCTGAGCAGGGTTCTTCGGCCGCCTCCTGCCCCGTGGCGCCGGAAAACGAGGCCATCCAGCAGGCCATGGCCGACCTGGAGAACATCAACGCCCACCTGTTCTCCATCGAAGCGCTGATGGAGCGCATCTTCGATGTGCGGGTGCCCGAGCCGGTGGAGCAGACCTTCCGTGAAGTGGCCGGCGAACTGGCCCCCGACCCGCTCAATGCCGATCGGCTGCGCCTCAACCGCCTGCTTCACCAGACTCCCGATCTGCCGGATCACCGCGGCGGCTGAGCCGTCGTGGTGATCCGAACCGGGTCCTGCTGAGGTTCACTGGGGCGAAGGGAGCTTCCTGCCCTTCACAGGCGCCTCGTTGATTTCGCAGGTGATCGTCACCGGGAACTCCTCGGCCCGCCAGATCCGCTCGGCGTATTCCCTGATCGAGCGGTCGGAGGAGAACAACCCGCTGCGGGCGGTATTCAGCAGTGACATCCGATTCCAGCGGTTCCGATCGATCCAGGTGCGGCTCACGGCCTCCTGGGCCTCCAGGTAGGAGGAGAAGTCGGCCAGCACGAAGAAGGGATCGCGGCCGGTGAGGTTTTCCAGAAGGGGCCGGTACAGCTCCGTGTCGCCGTTGCTGAAGTGGCCGTGCCTGATCAGGTTCAGCACCTCCGGCAGCTCGGGGATGGAGGCGATCCTTTCCCAGGGCCGGTAGCCCTCGTTGCGGAGGGAAGCGATGCCTTCAGTGGTGCGGCCGAAGAGGAAGAAGTTGTCAGCCCCTACCTGCTCGCGGATTTCCACGTTGGCCCCATCAAGGGTGCCGATGGTGAGGGCGCCGTTCATCATGAATTTCATGTTGCCGGTGCCGGAGGCCTCCAGTCCGGCGGTGGAGATCTGCTCGGAGAGGTCGGCGGCAGGGTAGACCCTCTCCCCGAGCTTCACGTTGTAATCCGCCAGGAAGATGACCCGCAAGCGCCCGTCCATGTCGGGGTCGGCGTTGACCACGTCGGCGATGCCATTGATGAAGCGGATGATGAGCTTGGCCATGGCATAGCCCGGGGCGGCCTTGCCGCCGAAGATCACCGTGCGCGGGGCCATGCCGTCGGCCAGGCCGTTCTTGATGCGCAGGTACTGGGCGATCACCTGCAGGGCATTGAGATGCTGGCGCTTGTACTCATGGATGCGCTTCACCTGCACGTCGAACATCGACGCTGGGTCCACCAGCACGCCCGTGTGGCGATGGATGTAGTGGGTGAGGTGGCGCTTCACCGACAGCTTGGTGGCCCCCCAGCGTTCCAGGAAGCCGGAGTCGTCGGCGTAGCGCTCCAGCTGGCGCAGCTCCTCGAGGTTGCGCACCCAACCGTTGCCGATCGTCTCGTCCAGCAGGGCCGCCAGCTGGGGATTGGCCAGGGCCAGCCAGCGGCGCGGTGTGACGCCGTTGGTGACGTTGGTGAACTTCTCCGGCCAGAGGGCGGCGAATTCGGGGAACAGATCCTTCTTCACCAGTTCGCTGTGCAGGGCCGCCACCCCGTTGACGTGGTGGGAGCCGACGGTGGCCAGGTGGGCCATCCGCACCGCCTTGCCCCTGGATTCATCGATGATCGAGAGGCGACGGAGCACGGCGTCGTTGCCGGGGTACTTGAGACGTACCTGCTGGAGGAAGCGGCGGTTGATCTCGAAGATCAGCTCCAGGTGGCGGGGCAGCAGCGCGCCGAAGAGCTCCAGGCCCCACGTCTCGAGGGCCTCCGGCAGCAGGGTGTGGTTGGTGTAGGAGAGGCAGGCGGTGGTGATGCTCCAGGCGGTGTCCCAATCCAGGTGCTTGTCGTCGAGCAGCAGCCGCATCAGCTCGGCGACGGCGATGGAGGGGTGGGTGTCGTTGAGCTGGATGGCCCAGTGCTCGGGGAACTCCCGGATCGGGATGCCGCGGGCATCGAGGCTGCGGATCATGTCCTGGAGGGAGCAGCTGACGAAGAAGTGCTGCTGCTTGAGGCGCAGCTGGCGCCCCTTGGTGGTGCCGTCGTTGGGGTAGAGCACCTTGGAGAGGGTCTCCGAGCCCACCTTCTCCTCCACAGCGCCGTAGTAGTCGCCGCTGTTGAAGGCGTAGAAATCGAAGGACTCGGTGGCATCGGCCCGCCAGAGGCGCAGCCGGTCGCAGGTGTTCACCCGGTAGCCGAGCACCGGAACATCGTGGGGGACACCGATGGCGTGCTCGGCGGGGATCCAGCGCACCCGGTAGGCACCATGCTGGTCGCGGTAGCTCTCGGTGTGGCCGCCGAAGCCCACGAAACAGGCCTGGTCCGGGCGAGGGATCTCCCAGGGCCAGCCGGCCTTGAGCCACTTGTCGGTGATCTCCACCTGCCAGCCGTCGCGGATCAGCTGGTCGAAGATGCCGAACTCGTAGCGGATGCCGTAGCCGGTGGCGGGAATCTCGAGGGAGGCGAGGGATTCGAGGAAGCAGGCGGCCAGGCGCCCGAGGCCGCCGTTGCCCAGGCCCGGCTCCTCCTCCACGTCGAGGATCTCCTCGATGTCGTTGATGCCGAACTGCCGCAGGGCCTCGGCGGCCTCCTCCTGGATGCCCAGCATGAGCAGGTTGTTGCCCAGCTGGGGTCCGATCAGGAACTCGGCCGACAGGTAGGCCACGATCCGCTTCGGGTTGGCGCTGATGGCTTCGATGCCCGCCAGATAGCGGGTCATCAGGCGGTCGCGCACGGCGTAGCTGAGCGCCATGTAGAGATCGTGGCGGCTGGCGCTGGGGGCCAGTTTGCCGATTGTGTAGAAGAGGTGTTCGGTCATGCCGTCGAACACATCCGTCGCCGTGAGGCCGCTGCGATCGGGGTCCGCGAAGCACCCGGGCGTGGGCAGGCTCAGATTGCGTGGTTGGTGGTCGGTCATGGCGGATGGCGCGCGGGTGTCCTTCAGGCGCAAGCCCTCCAGTGCGTATCCAGACCGTAGCGGTGGTTGCCGTTCCCCTCACCCGTCCTGTAGGGAGATCAGCAAGGGCACACCGGCTGGGCTACAGCACCCTTAACCTCCAGGTCGCACGGTCCTGACACCTTCTTCATGCTCGCCCCCAGCCTTCTGCTCGAGGTCGGCAACACCCAGATCGAGACGGTGGAAACCCTGCTGGCGGTAGGCCGCTACATGGTGATCTTCCTGGCGGCCCGTGCCCTGGCGGAGCTGATGGTGCGTCTCAAGCTGCCCACGATCCTCGGGGAGCTGGTCGCCGGTGTTCTGGTCGGTGTCACAGGTCTGCATCTGATCCTCCCCCCGGGGGTTCACGCCGATCTCAACCAGGGGATGCTCAACCTGATCGGCACCTGCGCCGGGGTCAGCGCCGAGGCGGTGACCACCATCTACAACGAGAGTTTCCCCTCCCTCGAGGCGACCTCCAGGCTGGGCCTCTACGCCCTGCTGTTCCTCACGGGCCTGGAGAGCGAACTCGATGAGTTGATGGCGGTGGGCAGGCAGGCCACCACGGTGGCCCTCACCGGCGTGGTGTTGCCCTTCGCCATGGGAACCGCCGGCCTCTATTACCTGTTCCACGTGCCGTTGTTCCCTGCGGTGTTCGCCGGTGCCGCCATGACGGCCACCAGCATCGGAATCACCGCCAGCGTGTTCGGAGAGCTGAAGTTTCTCAAGACCAGGGAAGGACAGACCGTGATCGGCGCTGCGGTGCTCGACGACATTTTCGGGATTGTGATCCTGGCGGTGGTGGTGGCCCTGGCCGGCGAAGGGGTGCTCTCCGCCGGTCCGATCCTGCAGCTCGTGGTTGCCGCCGGCGTGTTCGTTTCGGTGGCCCTGTTCCTCAGCCGCACCGCCGCTCCCGCGTTCGACTGGCTTCTGGACCGGCTCAAGGCCCCCGGTGAGGTGGTGGTGGCCGGCTTCCTGGTGCTGGGCGTCTGCAGTTTCGCCGCCGAGGCCATCGGTCTGGAAGCCGCCTTGGGGGCGTTCGCCGCCGGCCTGATCCTCAGCGGCTCGAAACACACCGAAGCGATCCAGCAGTCGGTGAAGCCCCTGGTGGCCCTGTTCGCCACCGTTTTCTTCGTGCTGATCGGCAGCTCCCTCGATCTTTCGGTGATGAATCCCTTCAACACCGACAATCATGAAGGGTTGATCGTCGCCCTGTTTCTGCTCGCCGTGGCCATCGCCGGCAAGGTGGCCTCCGGCTGGAGCTACACCAGCAAGGAGAAGACCAATCGGCTGGTGGTGGGTCTGGGGATGATGCCCCGCGGCGAGGTGGGGTTGATCTTCCTGGGCCTGGGCAGCCAGGCGGGCATCCTCTCGGCCCCCCTGGAGGCGGCCATCCTGCTGATGGTGATCGGCACCACCTTTCTGGCGCCGCTGCTGCTGCGCCTGGTGCTCAGCGCCACCGAGAGACCCGCCGAAAAGCCCGCCGAACAGGCGGCCTGATCCCCTTCTGCTCAGCTTTCTCCTTTCAGCTGCGGTTGTCTCCGTCCCTGCCTCCGGCCAGCCCGAGGACCAGTCCCCCCAGCACGGCGATCAGCCCCAGGCTGCCGGCCCAGCCCGGTCCCAGGGCCCAGCTCAGCGCCAGCTCCACCACAAGGCCCACCGCCAGGGCCAGCAGCAGGCTGCCGGTCACCAGCACCAGCTGCTGCCACCCTTCCTCCAGGGGGCCCTCGGTCAGGGCCTGCTCGAGCCTGGCCAGGGGAACGCTCAGGGGCAGATACAGCGCCAGGGCCCAGAGGGCGACCCCCGGCAGCAGCGGCCGCAGCTCTGAGAGGGTGAAGACTTCGGCCATGGAGGCAGGCGCAGGGGGCAGGGCCGCTCTCCGGCCGGGGTCCCAGCATCGCCCCTTCCGGCGATCGCTCCGCGTCCATGGCTGCCACAGCCGGAACCCCCTGGCGGTCCCCGGGTCATCGGGGGGATGCCCTGCGGGGGCTCCGGCCGATTCCGTGGGGCCTGCGGAAAACAGAAGGGCGCAGGGCCTTACCATTCCCCGTTCATCTGCCTGGCCAGTGGTGTGAGCGGAGTGGCTGTCGGATCGGAAGGGGCCCCGGGCGTGGTCACCAGTCCGACGGATTCCGGCCCTGCCGATCGATCTCCCCCCACCTTCCGGTATCGCGCCGACATCGATGCCCTGCGGGGGCTGGCGGTGCTGGCGGTGTTCCTGTTCCATCTCGATGAAGACTGGCTGCCGGGGGGGTTCACCGGCGTCGACATCTTCCTGGTGATCTCCGGTTACGTGGTGACCGGCTCCCTGATGCACCGCAGCCGGGAACCCCTGGGCCGCAGGCTGGGAGGGTTCTATCTGCGCCGCATCCGGAGGCTGCTCCCCAATCTGCTGCTCACGATCGGCGTCACCACCGTGCTGGTGGCCCTGCTGGTGCCTCCCACCGAGACCAAGGGGATTTTCCTCACTGCCGTCAAGGCTCTCTATGGCTGGTCGAACAACCATCTGCTCTCCCGGGCGGACGACTACTTCGGCCTCGATGCCTCCCTCAACCCCTTCCTGCACACCTGGACCCTGGGGGTGGAGGAGCAGTTCTATCTGATCTTTCCGGTGCTGATGGCGGCGCTGGGGATGGAACATCGGCGTGCCCTGCCGCTTCTGGCGGGAACCATCGGCCTTTCCCTGGCCTTGAGTCTCTGGTGGACGGTGCAGGAGCCGATGGCCGCCTTCTTCCTCATGCCCAGTCGCTTCTGGGAGCTGGCCCTGGGTGGAGCGCTGCTGCTGGCCCAGCGCCGCGGCCTGGTGGCGGGCTGGATCCGTGGTCGCTGGCTGCGGCTGGCCGGGATCCTGATCCTCCTGGCTTGCCTGGTGTTCACCTCGGAAAGCCAGGGCTTTCCCGCCCCCGGTGCCCTGCCGGCCGTGCTGGGAACCCTGATGGTGCTGCAGGCCAGCCCCGGCGCCGACGGTCGATTCCTGCCCTTCCGCTGGCTCGAAACGGGTCTGGTGGCCTGCGGGCTTCTCTCCTACTCCCTGTATCTCTGGCACTGGCCGGTGATGACGCTGATGCGATGGACGGTGGGAATGGAACGCCCCTGGCAGATGCTTCTGGCGGTGGTGGTCTCCTTCCTTCTCGCCTGGCTGGCGTTCAGGTTCGTGGAGCGGCCGGTGCGTACGCACCCCCTGCCGGCACCGGCCCAGGTGGGGCTGGCCCTGGCGGCCCTGGGGGGCAGCTGGGCAGGGATCGATGCTTTGGCCTATCCCCACCGGGGCGTCCTCTTCCTTGGCAACACCTCTGACCCGGTTCCCGCCCAGGAGAGGATCGCCAATCGCGTACCGGTGATCCCCGGCACCCGGATCACGGACACCAACTGCGCTGTGGGTACCGAAACCACCTACAGCCCCACCAGCCGGGCCGATTATGACCGCTGCAGCAAGCCGGGCCGGGCCGGTGCCGGAGAGATCTTCCTGATCGGCGATTCCCACGCCCACCACCTCCTGCCCATGCTCGATCGGGTCACGGAGGAGACGGGCCAGCGGATCAGCTTCACCTTCAAGAGCAGCTGCCTGATCAGCCCGGATCTCACGGTCAGCTTCAACAAGGAGCGCTATGAACCCTGCCGCCAGTTCGCCGCCGGGGAGATGGAGCGAACTCTGGAACGATTGAAGCCAGGCGATCTGGTGGTGATTTCCTCCTGGCTCAATCAGCAACTCGGGGACATCGACAGCAAGGGAGACCCAAGGGATTTCCTCGTCTACGAAGGAAGCCGGCGCCTGAAACCCGACGAGGTGCGGCGCTCCTACGTGGCCAGCACGAGGGCGTTCGCCCGGCGACTGGCTGAGCGGGGAATCGGGCTGGTGCTGATGGTGGACATTCCGGAGCTGGTGCGCGACCCGGTGGTCTGCGAAAGCTGGGCCTCGCTCCAGGGGGATGGCGACAGGAGCACCCTCTGCGCTCCGCCGGCTTCCGTGACGGCCCGCATGCAGAACACCCAACGGCAGACCCTGGCGGCGATCGCCGCCGGGTTGGACAACGTGCATGTCTTTGATCCCACCCCCTATCTGCTGCTGGATGGGAAGGTGCGCCATCGGGGGCAGGATGGAACGGTGCTGTACTCCGACAACCATCACCTCAGTGTCACCGGCAGCACGATGCTGGCCCCCCCGTTCAGGGGCTTCCTGCAGGAGAAGGGGCTGGCCGGGCCCTGAAGCATCGCCCACCCCGGCAGCAGCGGACCACGCCGCTCCCGGCGGACCAGCCTTCGAAGCCGGCGGCGGGCACCGCGGACAGGGCCGCTCGACGGCCGGCGTTCCTAGCATCAATTCCCTCCATGATGCCGGCCCGTCCATGGCTTTCCCACCCGAAACCCCCTGGCAGTTCCTGGGCCATCGGGTGCATGCCCTGAGGAAGGCTCCGGCCGATCCGGTGGGGCCGGCGATCCTGCTGGTGCATGGCTTCGGGGCGTCCACCGACCACTGGCGTTTCAACATTCCCGTGCTGGCCGAGACCCACGAGGTCCATGCCATCGATCTGCTCGGCTTCGGCCGCAGCGCCAAGCCCGCAGGTCTCACCTACGGCGGAGCTCTCTGGCGGGACCAGCTCTGTGCCTACGTGGAGGAGCGGATCGGGCGGCCCACCGTGCTGGTGGGCAACTCCCTCGGCGGCTTCGCCGCCCTGGCGGCCGGCGCCGCCCTCGGGGAGCGGACTGCCGGAGTGGCCCTGCTGAACGCGGCCGGTCCCTTCAGCGATGAGCAGGAGCCCCCTCGGGGCTGGTGGGCCATTGCCCGCCGCAGCGTGGGTGCGGCTCTGCTGGGCAGTCCCGTCCTGCAGCGGTTGCTGTTCGAGAACCTGCGCCGGCCGGCCACGGTGCGGCGCACCCTCAACCAGGTCTATGTCGACCGCACCAACGTCGATGACGAACTGGTGGAGGCGATTCTGCGTCCGTCCAGGGATCCGGGCGCCTTCGGCGTCTTCCGTACCGTCTTCGACATCCCTCGTGGCCAGCCTCTCGACGAGCTCTTTGCCCAGCTGGACGCACCGCTGCTGCTGCTCTGGGGCATCCGGGACCCCTGGATGAATGCCGCCGGCCGCCAGGCCAGCTTCCGCCGCCATGCCCCGGCCCGCACCACCGAGGTGGTGCTGGAGGCCGGCCACTGCCCCCACGATGAGGTGCCCGACCAGGTGAATGCCGCCCTGCTCGACTGGCTGGCGGGCCTGGTGGCCAGCCCGGTTCCAGCGCTGACCGCCGGCTGAGTTCGCTGCCGCTCCTGCCATGACCCTGCACCCCCCCACCGGCGCCTCCCCCCACTGGCGCTTCACCGATCCGGCGACGGGGGATGGGCTCACCCTCGTGCCCGACCGGGGTGGTCTGCTCACCGGCTGGCGCTGCGGCGGCCGCGAGATCCTCTACTTCGACGCCGAACGCTTCGCCGATCCCGCCAGGTCGGTACGGGGAGGGATGCCGGTGCTGTTCCCGATCTGTGGCAACCTGCCCGGCGATGTGCTCGAGCTCCCCCAGGGTCAGTTCCCGCTGACCCAGCACGGTTTTGCCCGCGATCTGCCCTGGTCCATCGCCCCGCTCGCGGCCGGGGAAGGGGTGCTGCTGCGCCTGGAGGACGGGCCGCTCAGCCGCCCCCACTACCCTTTCGCCTTCGCCCTGGAGCTGGAGCTGCGACTGCAGCCGGCGGCCCTGGCCATCACCGCCCGCATCGGCAACCGGGGTCAGGCCGGCACGGCGGCCCTTCCCTTCAGTCTGGGCCTGCATCCCTACATCGCCGTCTCCGATCCGGCCGAGGTGCGGCTGGAAGGCCTGCCGGCCGACTGCTTCGACCACCTCAGCATGGCCACCGCCGCGACGGCCGAGCAGTTGCAGCGACTGGATCAGGGGGTCGATTTCCTCTGCTGCGGCACCGGCCCTGTGCGGCTGGTGGATGGAGTGGCAGGGCGGTCCGTGACGCTGCATCCATCGTCGCCGATGGATCTGGTCGTGGTGTGGACCGACCCGCCCCGGCCCATGGTCTGCCTGGAACCCTGGAGTGGTCCCCGAGGTGCCCTCAGAACGGGGGATCGTCGTCTGGAGGTTGCACCCGGCGAGACCATGGAACTGGCCTGTCGCTACACCGTTGCGAGTCTCTGATCCACCCCGGGCAGACGCCCCGGTGCCAGTTGCCCGTGCTGATCGAAGCGCCGCTTGATCGCCTCGATCAGGGGGCGGGAGGGGGCATCCAGCCAGGCCGGCAAGGCGGCGCCCGTGGGCTGGCGCAGCACGGTGAGGTGGCCGCCCAGGGCACCGCAGAGGTCGCGCAATTCGCTCACCTGGCCCACCGGGACGGAATCGGGAACTCCCTCGGGAGCTGTCCAGGCCATGCCCAGTCCGCTGCCGGCGGCCATGTCCACGGCCAGGCCCGCCAGGGCCGGAGCCTGCATCAGCGCCTCGAGGCGGTCAGGGTTGACGCCGATCCGCAGCAACCAGGCGGGCGCCACAGCGGTGGGGGAGTCCGTGGTCCGGGAGCCACCCCGGGCCAGGGCCAGCCAGGCCTGGGTCGTTTCGGCATCGAGCACCCGGGCCCCCAGGGTGCTCCGCTCCTGCAGGCAACGCACCTGCTCCTCCAGGGTCGCCCCATCGACGCTGGCCAGGCCGATCAGCAGCAGGGGCTCCGGGGCAAGGCCGGCTGCCGCGGCCAGTGGGCCGTTCCACCAGTCGATCCGCTCCGGGCTGAGGCTGGACCCGAGCAGCCAGCGGCTCAGCGACGCGAGTTTCCCTGTCTCGCCCTGGAAGCAGACACTGCGGCGCAGAGGGGGCTGGGGCAGGGTGCGCAGGGTGAGCTCGGTGATCAGGCCCAGGGATCCCCAGCTGCCGGTGAACAGCCGCATCAGGTCGTAGCCGGCCACGTTCTTGACCACCTTGCCGCCGGCCCTGGCGCTCACACCGTCGGCCCGCATCAGTTCGAGGCCGATCAGCTGATCCCGCACTCCCAGGTAACGCTGGCGGTATCCGCCGGCCAGACCCCGGGCCACCAGCCCGCCGATGCTGCCGGCGGCGGCGCCACCATCGTCTCCCCAGGGGGGATCGAGGGCCAGCCACTGCCGCTGGTGGGACAGGGCCTCCTCGACCTCCACCAGTGGTGTTCCAGCGGCCACGGTGATGGTGAAATCACCCGGATTGAACTCCCGCACGCCCCGCAGCCGGGCCCCGCTGAGTACGGGGCAGGCCTCCGGAACGGGAGGGCCCCAGTCGAGCCGGGAGCCGAGGCCGGCGGGCAGCCAGGGGGAACCCTGCCGGTGCAGGTCCCGCACCAGCTCCTGCAGCTCGCTGGGCTCAGGGCGCATCACGGCACGATGGTGCCATGGCACAGGCGACCGTCGACACCAGGGTCGGGCTGAAGATCGTCGTCATCGACGATGACCCCACCGGGTCCCAGACCGTGCACAGCTGCCCCCTGCTGCTGCGCTGGGATGGCGAGGCGCTGGCGGCCGGCCTGGCCCATCCCTCGCCGCTGCTCTTTCTGCTCGCCAACACCCGCGCCCTGGCGCCGGAGGCGGCGGCGGAGAGGGTGCGCGGCATCTGCCGCGCCCTCAGGCCCGCCCTCGAGCGGGCGGAGGCCGCCGGCCGCATCGGCGGCTGGCTCGTGGTGAGCCGGGGGGATTCCACCCTGCGGGGCCATTTCCCCCTGGAGGTGGAGGTGATCGCCGCTGAGCTCGGACCCTTCGACGCCACCCTGCTGGTGCCGGCCTTCCTGGAGGGGGGACGCACCACCGTGGATGGAGTGCACCTGCTGCAGGGCCGGCCGGTCCACCGGAGCCCCTTCGCCCGTGATGGTCTCTTCGGCTACAGCACCAGCTTCCTGCCGGACTGGGTGGCCCAGAAGAGCGGCGGTCGCATCCCGGCCGCCGCAGTGGATCGCATCGGCCGGGAGGAACTGGACGGCGGGGGCGCCGAACTCACCGCCCACCTGGCGCGCCTGGAGGGCAATGTCTGCGTGGCGGTGGATGGGGCTTCCGCCCGGCAGCTGGCGGCCCTGGCCACAGCGGTCCGCACGCTGTCGGCCCCTGGCGGCCCCGCAGATCCCAGCGGTCGCGGCCGGCCCCGCCGGTTCCTGTTCCAGAGTGCCGCCAGCCTGATCCAGGCCCTGGCGGCGCTGCCGCCGCAGCCGCTGGCCCCGGCCGCCCTGGCGGGCCTGCGCCGTCGGGCCGGCGACCGGCCATTGCCGGGGCTGGTGCTGGTGGGCTCCCACGTGCCCCTGGCCGATCGCCAGCTGGAGCGACTGCTGGAGGAACCCGGCTGTGCGGGGGTGGAACTGGAGGTGGCCCGCGTCCAGCGGGTGCTGGAGGGTCCGGAGCCGAGGCTGCTGCTGGGGTCCCTGGAGCAGGCCTGGCGGCAGCGGCTGGCGGCGGTGCTGGCAGGGGGCCGCACGGGGGTGCTGTTCACCAGCCGCGGGGAGGCCCGCTGCCGCCACGCGGCGGACCGCCGCGCCCTGGGCCTGGTCCTGGCGGGGGTGATGGGGCGTCTGGGGGCGGCGCTGGCCCCCTCCCTGGGCTATCTGATCAGCAAGGGGGGCATCACCACCCATACCCTGCTGGCCGACGGGCTGGATCTGGAGATGGTGGAGCTTCAGGGCCAGTTGCTGCCCGGGCTGTCGGTGGTGCTGGCCCGGACCGGCGGAACGCCGCTGCCGGTGCTCACCTTCCCCGGCAACCTGGGCGACGCAGGCACCCTGCGGCAGGCCTGGCGCTGGATGGAAGCTCAGGCAGGCCCGGCATAGCTGCGATCGAAGAGTTCCAGCGGATGGACCACCGCCAGAGGCCGGGGGCTGTCTGCCATGGCCTGGCGAATCTGGAGGGTGCAGCCGATGTTGGCGCTCACCGCCAGGGCGGCGCCGGTGCCGCTCAGATCGGCCGCTTTGATCCGGCCCAGCTCGGCGGCTTCCTCAGGCTGGACGAGGTTGTAGATGCCCGCACTGCCGCAGCAGACACCGGCTTCGGCGGCTTCGCGGATCCGCACGTGGGGGATCTGGCCCAGCAGGCGACGCGGCTGGACCTGAAGGCCCTGGCCGTGGAGCTGGTGGCAGGCATCGTGGTACACCAGCTCCAGGGGGCGCTCGGCGCTGGCGGGGGTGCCGTCGTCGTGGAGGAGGGGCCGCAGGGCGGCCTGGAAGCCCTCGCTGAGCCCCACCGCATCAAGGAATTCCTGGATGTCCGCCACACGCCCCACCAGGGGGTGAGGGGTGTCCAGGATCTCCCCGTACTTCTTGAGGGTGTGGCCGCAGCCCGACGCCCCCACCAGCAGGGCATCGAGGGGTTCGGGGCCCGCCGGCCTGCCCGGCCCGATCACCGCCTCGAAGCTCGCCATCAGGGCCCCGGCCAGCTCCCGGGTCTGCGCCAGTTCCCCCTGGTGGTGGGTGACCGCGCCGCAGCACCCCTGGCCGGGGGGAATCACCACCTCGATGCCGTTGGCGACCAGCACCCGGACGGCCGCGGCGTTCACCGCCGGATCGAACAGTCGCTGCACGCAGCCCAGCACCAGCCCCACCCGGTGGCGCCGCGGCCCCAGGGCGGGGACCACCACGGGCAGGTCGTCATGGAAGGCCTGCTCCGCCAGGGGTGGGAGCAGGCCTTCCATCGCGGCGACCTGGGGCCCGAACAGCCGCGTGAGGCCGCTGCGGCGCGCCAGGGCCTGCAGGGGCGTGCCTGCGTAGGCCCGCAGAGGAGCCAGCACGGCCCTCAGCCGCCGGGGATAGGGAAGCAGGGCGAACAGCAGACGCCGGAAAGCCCGCTGGGCCGGGCTGCGCAGCTCGGGAGCGTTCAGCAGCGGCCGGGCGGTTTCGATCAGCTGGTCATAGCGGACGCCGGCCGGACAGGCGGTGACGCAGGCGAAGCAGCCCAGGCAGCTGTCGAAATGCTTTGCCACCGTGGCGTCCAGCTCCAGCTCGCCGGCGCTGATCGCCTTGAGGGCATGGATCCGGCCCCGCGGCGAATCCATCTCCGTGGCCAGCACCCGGTAGCTGGCGCAGGTGGGCAGGCAGAAGCCGCAGTGGACGCAGGGGTCGGCGGCGATGAACGTGTCGCCCCTGGCCTCGCCCCCCGGCGCAGTTCCGGGTGGGCTGGTGACGGGGGCAGGCACGCTGCCGGAAGGGGATCCGCTCATGGCGGCCAGTCTGCCGGTCTCAGCCCCCGAAGTGGCGCACCACGGCCTCGGCGAAGCCCGAGCAGCTCACCGCCTCGGGACGGGGCTCCATCAGCCTGGCCAGGTCATAGGTGACCTCCTTGCTGGCGATCGCCGCCCCGATGCCCTGGGTGATCAGGTCGGCCGCCTCCTGCCAGCCCATGTACTCCAGCATCATCACGCCGGAGAGGATCACCGATCCCGGGTTGATCCGGTCGAGGCCGGCATGCTTGGGGGCGGTGCCGTGGGTGGCCTCGAAGATGGCGGCGCTGTCGCCGATGTTGGCCCCCGGCGCCATGCCCAGGCCGCCCACCACCGCCGCGGCGGCGTCGGAGATGTAGTCGCCGTTGAGGTTGAGGGTGCAGAGCACCGAGTACTCCTGGGGCCGGGTCTGGATCTGCTGGAAGATGCTGTCGGCGATGCGGTCGTCCACCATCACCATCTGCTTCCATTGGCCGGCGCCATGGCTGGAGCCGATGGCCTCGAGCACCCCCTTCACCTCAGCGTCCACGGCCGCTTTCTTCTCGGGGGTGAGGCTGTCGTAGCCGGGTTCGATCAGACGGGCGTTGTCCTCGATGCTCAGGCCGGGTTTCTCCTCCAGGTTGCCCAGGATCCAGCTCTCCCGTTCCGTGACGCAGACATCGCGGAATTCGCTGGTGGCCAGCTCGTAGCCCCAGTCGCGGAAGGCCCCTTCGGTGAACTTCATGATGTTGCCCTTGTGCACCAGGGTCACGTGGCGCTTGGCGCCCTCCAGGGCCAGGGCGTGGCGGATGGCCTTGCGAACGTGGCGCTGGGTGCCGGCCTTGCTCACCGGCTTGATGCCGATGCCGGAGCCCTCCGGGATGCGCCGGTTGCCGAGCTTGCCGTTGGCGGGGATCACCGTGTCGTTGAGGTGGGCGATCAGCTCGACGCAGACCGGATCGCTGGCCTCCCACTCGATCCCCATGTAGATGTCTTCGGTGTTCTCCCGGTACACCACCACGTCCAGGTCCTGGGGCCGCTTGTGGGGGCTGGGGGTGCCGTCGTAGTAGCGGCAGGGCCGCACGCAGCAGTAGAGATCGAAGATCTGGCGCAGGGCCACGTTGAGGGAGCGGATGCCGCCGCCGATCGGCGTGGTGAGGGGCCCCTTGATCGCCACCCCGAACTGTTCGATCGCCGTGAGCGTGTCCTGGGGCAGGTACTGGTAGGTGCCGTAGAGCTCGCAGGCCTCGTCGCCGGCATACACCTTGAACCACTCGATGCGGCGCTCGCCCCCGTAGGCCCGCTCCACCGCCGCATCCAGCACCCGCTGGGTGGCGGGCCAGATGTCCACACCGGTGCCGTCACCGCGGATGAAGGGAATGATCGGGTCGTTGGGAACGATCGGCTGGCCGCCCTCGAATCGGATCGCCGTGCCATTGGCCGGGACGGTGAGCTTCTCGTATGTGGCCATTGCGTCGGCACGAAACACGCCGGCGAGCCTAGGTTTCGACCAAGTTGGGTTTCTGCTCAGGGGAAACGGCATGAATGCGGCCGACCAGGCCCGATCGGTGGAGCTTGCCGCCGCGATCGCCGCGGTGGTGGGGCAGTTCCGCCTGCATTTCCCCGCTGCCCGGGCCAACCTCACACCCTGGCGGGACGATCCCCTCACCCGGGCCTTCGATGAGCGGGAGACCCTGGATCTGTCGTTCCATTTCCCCGGCTGGAGCCCCCGCCTGCAATGCCGGTCGCTGCTGGTTCAGCTGCGGCTGGAGCGGGCGCCGGCCGGATCCGGGGAACGGCCCAGGCTGCTGGGCGTATTGATCCGAGGGCTCACCTACGAATCGGAACGCTGGCGGCTGGCCACCGTGGGGGACTGGCAGCCGTCGGGTTCCCATCTCCCCGTCGCCGATGTGATCGGCACCCTCCAGCAGCTGTGCCGCGAACTGTTCGATCTGTTCGGCGAGGCGTCCGCCCGCGGCGAGCAGGCTGCGTAATCCTTCGCAACTTTGCCGCCTGCTCAGGAAGGCCCCACCTACGTTGTTACGTCTGCCCGCGCAGCCTTCCGATCCCATGCCCGTCGCCCTTGCTTCCCAACTCCGTGAGGGAACGAAGAAAGCCCACACGATGGCCGAGAACACCGGTTTCGTGAGCTGTTTCCTCAAGGGGGTCGTCGACAAGGCCAGCTACCGCACCCTGGTGGCCGACCTCTGGTTCGTCTACAGCGCCATGGAAGAGGAGATCGGCAAGCTGGCCGACCATCCGGTGGTCGGCCCGATCGCCTCGCCCGAACTCAACCGGCGCGAGGCGCTCGAGCAGGATCTCGCCTTTTATTTCGGTGGCGACTGGCGCCAGCTGATCCGGGCCACCCCCGGTGCCCAGGAGTACGTGGCCCGACTGCATCAGGTGGCGAAGGAGTCTCCCGAGCTGCTGGTCGGTCACCACTACACCCGCTACATCGGCGACCTCTCCGGCGGCCAGATCCTCAAGGCCATCGCCCAGAAGGCGATGAATCTGGGTGAGCACGATGGCCTGCGCTTCTACGAATTCGACGCCATCGCCGACGAGAAGGCCTTCAAGACCAACTACCGCGCCACCCTCGACAGCCTGCCCATCGATCAGGCCATGGCCGATCGGATCGTGGCGGAGGCCAACCATGCCTTCCACTGCAACATGAAGATGTTCCAGGAGCTGGAGGGCAATCTGGTGGCCGCCATCGGCAAGGTGCTGTTCGGCTTCCTCACCCGTCGGACCCGGGCCGGCAGCACCGAAGCCGTGCCGGCCTAGGTTTCAGCGGCCAGCGGCGGTAGCCGCCTCTCCGATCCGCGTGCGCCCGATCCGCTTCCTGCTCCCCGGCACCACAGGCCGGTTCCGTTGCGGCGGCCTGCTGGTGGAGTTGCAGACGGCCCGGCTCACGGACCAGCTGGCGCCCACCGAAGTGGTGACCTATCGGCAGCGGGAGCCCGATCATCCGTTTCTCGACGATCTGCTGGCGCGGGAACCCCGCCCCGGAGACGCTCTGTGGATCGTGAGCTGGGGTTTCGACGTCCCGGGTCTGCTGCGGCGGCTGAGCGGCCGGCCGGTGGCCTATCACGCCCACAGCAGCGGTTACGGCTTCTCCCTGCCGCCCGGTGTACCGGTGCTGGCCGTCAGCCGCAACACCCTCGGCTACTGGGGCGACCGCGCCCCCCGGAACCCCCTTTTCCTGGTGCCCAATGCCCTCCAGCCCAAGTGGCTGGACCGGGGGGCCAGACCGGGGAGTGCCGTTGCGGCGGCGGCAGGGCGGCGACCCATCGATGTGCTGGTGCAGCAGCGCAAGAACAGCCGCTACGTGCTCGACCAGCTCGTCCCCGCCCTGCGTCGTCAGGGTTTCAGCGTGGAAGTTCAGGATGGCTGGGTGGATGATCTGGTGGATCTGTTCAACAGCGCCACGGTGGTGCTGTACGACTCGGCGGATTACTGGCGGGGGCGAGGGGTGAGTGAGGGCTTCGGCCTGCCGCCGATCGAAGCGCTGGCCTGCGGCTGCGTGGTGTTCAGCAGCCTGAATCACGCCCTGGCCGACCAGCTGGATCCCGGCCTGGTGGGGCATCAGATCGGCTGCGGCTCGATGGCGGCCGACCTGGAGAGGATCGCGGCTGCGGTGGCAGCACCCTGCTCCTGGCAACCCGCTCCGGTGCTCCTGGAGCGGGTGCTGGAGGGTTGCTCGGAAGCGGCGCTGACCCAGCGGTGGTCCCGTGCCCTGCTGGAAGTGGACAGCCACTGGCACCGGCTGCTCCAGCAGGAAGCTCTTCCCCTGCGATCATTCCCCCGTATCCGGTTGCGCTGGGGCCAGCGCCTGGAGCGGATCCTGCGGCTGCTGCGGCGCCTGGGACTTCGCCAGCCCTGATCCCGCCATGGCATGTCCGGTCGTCATCCTCAGCGTGGCGTATCACAGCCACGCTTCCCTGCTGCAGCTCAGCCGTGATCTGGCCCGCCAGCGGCTTCTGCCAGCCCGATGGCTTGTGGTCGACAATGCCCCCCACAGCGCTCCGCTGAGCATCGCGGATCTGAGAAGCCCAGCAGGAGAGGGGGGCTCCGGGCAGGTCGAATCCGGATTCCAGCGGGAGTTCGCCTGCTCCCTGATTGAAGGGCGGGAGGCCGATGGCTTTGGCAGTGGCTGCAATCGGGGGTTCCAGTGGTTGGAGCAGCAGGCCTGGGAGGGATGGGTGTGGCTGCTCAACCCCGACACGCGATTACCGACGGGTGAGGAGCTGGCCAGCCTGGCCGGCGCCCTCGAGGACCTCCCAGCCAACGCTCTTGTGGGCACCGCGGTGCGGGCGCCCACCGGAGAGCTGGAACCCAGCGCCGGCTGGATCGACCCGGGGCTGAGGTTCCGACGCCGCCGGGTCGGCCCCGCCCACCGGAGCGCCGGTCGACCGGTGCCACTCGACTGGCTGAGCGGCTGCAGTCTCTGTCTGCGGCCCTCGATCCACGAACCGCCGGCCCGGTTCGACCCGGCCTTTCCCCTCTATTACGAGGACATGGACCTCTGCCTCCGCCTGGGCCGCCAGGGGGCGGAGGTTCTCTGGCTGCCCCGGCCCGAGGTCCACCACCAGCGCGGCGAGGGCAGTTCGACCCCCAGCCACCGCCGCCTGCGCCTTTCGACGGTGAGTTACATGCGCTTCATGGCGCGCCATTGTCCGCTCTGGGTCCGCTGGTTGCGGGGTACCCGCCTGTTGCTCAAATCCCTGCTGCTGCTGCCCCTCAGGCCCCATGGCTCTCTCGCTGCCCTCTCCGGGCTTAGAGAGGGCCTGCAAGCGCCGCCACCATGAGTCCCCTCGCCCTGTTCAACGGCAGCTACCTGGGCGGTCGCCCCACCGGTATCGGCGTGGTGGCGAGGGATCTGGTGGCGGCTCTCGATCCCGCACTCGTGGCCCTCGCCGATCCCACCGGCTCCGATCGACCCGGTTCGATCCCGATCCCCGACGACCTTGGGCCCGCCTGTGGCAGCGCCGGCCACCTGCGCCGGCTGCGCTGGACCCAGTTCCAGCTACCGGGGCTGGTCCAGGCCAGTGGAGCGTCCCTGCTGCTGTCCCCCTTGCCGGAAGCCCCCCTGCTGAGGGGGGTGCGTTCCGTGGTGATCGCCCACGATCTGCTGCCCCTGCGCCACCCCCAGCCCACGCCGCTGCTGGCCTACCACCTCCTCTATGTCCCTCTGGTGCTGCATCGGGCGGTGGCGGTGCTGTGCAATTCCGACGCCACGGCCCGGGAGGTGCACGGTCGGCTGCGGGTGCCCCTGCGACGGCTGGTCACCATCCCCCTCGGATTCAACCCTGGACAGCTGCGGCCGATGGGGCTGGAGCGTGAGCCTTTCCTGCTGGCTCTGGGTCGCCATGATCCCCACAAGAACCTGCACAGGCTGCTCGAAGCCTTCGCGGGCCTTTCCGATCGTGCCGTCCAGCTCGTCCTGGTGGGCCCCCACGACCAGCGCTATACCCCGCGCCTGAAGGACCACGCCAGGGAACTGGGCATCGGCAGCCGATGCCGGTGGATTCCCTGGGTGAGCGACGCGGAGCGACTGATCCTGCTGAATCGCTGCATGGCGCTTGTGATCCCCAGCCTGTGGGAGGGCTTCGGCCTGCCTGCCCTGGAGGCGATGGCCTGCGGCACTCCGGTGGTCGCGGCGAGGGCCGGGGCGCTGCCGGAGGTGGTGGGAGACGCCGCTCTGCTGGCGGATCCCTGTGCGGTGTCGGAGATACGGGCGGCTCTGGAAGAGCTGCTCGGCTCGAACCGGCTGCGCGACACGCTGGCCGCACGGGGCCCGACGCGTGCGGCCGAATTCCGCTGGGAGCGGGCCGCGGCCCGGGTGGAGCAGGTCCTGACGGAGCTGGCATGACGGCAGGCAGCACCGCTGGGTTGGGACCGGCCCATGGGCGCCCTTCAGGCAGGAGTCACCCAACGCTCCCAGGTGGCGACGGGCTGTTCAGGCCTCGAGGCTCCGCCTTCAGCGGTGGCAAGCGCAGCGGCCGAAGTGCTACGAATAGGGCCCGGAGGGCTCCTGAACCATCCCCCGCCGCTGTCCTCAGCCCCCGCATGGCCCCCGACCCTTCCCTCAAAGCAAAGGTAGGCAGTGGCATTCGCGAAGCGCTCATACCCCTGGGAAGGTGGCTCTCCCGGGAACAGCGCCGGGAACTGGAATCGCTCGCCGCCTATGGAGGACTGGTGCATCAGGCGTTCCATGCCGAGCCCTTCCGGCCCTGGGTCTGTCCGGATGTGGTGCTGGAGGGAGAGTGGACGTCCTTCTCCCAGCTGCGGCCGACCGAGTCACCCTCCCGACGGGAGCGTGACAATGCGGTTCATCACTACGGCCATGATGTGGTTCTGAAGCGGGCTGCAGAACTGCCCCTGGTGGGACGGCCCCTTCCCTTCATGCTCGAGCACGGCGTCAACTTCAGTGAGGAGGCCTCCTTCGAGGATCCGTTGCCCTGGGTCAGGACCTACCTCTGCATGGGCCCTCGGCGCGCCGAACGACTCCTGCGCCGCTTCGATGTTCATGGTGTCGCCGTGGGGCCGTACGTGAGCTACGCCCGATCGGTGATGACACCCCAACGGCAGGAACGGCTGAAGAGGACACTGGGCAAGACCCTGCTGGTCATCCCGGCCCACTCGGTGGTCAACGTGGAGCGCCGCTGGTCGTCCGATGATCTGATCCGTCTTGTCACCTCCCATTGCCGTTCCCACGGATTCGAATCGGTGATCTGGCAGGGTTTCTGGAAAGATGAGGTTCCTGAAGGACTCCCCCCCGACTGGATCCTTGCCTGCAACGGCCACTACTCGAACCCGTGGTTCCTGGATTGCCAGCGCACTCTGCTTGAGCTTGCGGACGCGATGCTCGCTTTCACGCTGGGTAGCCACATCGGTTACGGCCTGGCGCTGGACAAGCCGATTCTGTTCGCACCCATCGAGATCAATCAGGACGTCTCAAAAGCCAGCGACCTCTGGAAGCATCGCTACGTAAGTGAATGGCAGGAGAGAGCCCGACTGATGAGTCAGCTGGGCATCGTCCCCCATCTTGACTATCTGCAGTCACTGGAACCGGAGTCCGCTCGTGAGATTCTTGCCCCGTACTTCGGTTTTGATTGCCATCTCGAGCCCCAAGCGCTGGCGCGATCTCTGAGGGGGCTGGTCTGAATGGATTCAGAGATCAGCGGCGGTATGGGGATCTCAATCGTCACGGTGGTGATGAACCGCACCAACCACCTTCTGGCCACGGCTCCAAAAGTCAGCCAATGGCCGTGTCACGCTGAGCATCTGATTGTGGACTGGTCCAGTGAGAGCCCTCTTGAACGAGCGTTCCTGCCTGATGATTCCCGCATTCGCCTCCTTCGCGTGGAGGGAGAGCGCAGATGGCAACTGACCAGAGCATATAATTTTGCCATCGGGATGGCTTCGCATGAAATTGTGCTCAAGCTCGATGCGGATTGCTGGATCAACCGGATCGGGTCGGCAGAGATCGACCTGGTTCCAGGCACCTATCTTCGCTCGGCGCAGGGAGGGGGGCTGAACGGAATCTTCATGATTCGCCGTGATGATTTCTTTGCTGTCGGTGGTTTCAATGAGTACCTCTGTGGCTATGGCCACGATGACAAAGACCTTTACCATCGTCTGGACAGGACATGTCAGCCATCCTTCTTTCAGCCCAATATCTTCCACACCATCGAACATGGCGATCCCGAGCGGGTTGCAATGCGTAAGGGCGGGACTGATCCGGCCTCTAAGAATATTCAGCCGTGGGTGTCGCTCGAATCGATTGCCCTCATGGAGGAGAGCAAGGCAAGCAATAGAATGCTTGCCGAAAAAATGAAATGGACCAAGGGAGAGGATCGCTCGAAGTACCTGCATGTGGGTATTGACCGCTGGAAGGCAGAGGAGAGGTCTATTCCAGTTCCGCCGCAGCCGATCGGCGAAAATGTCAGAATGCTCGGCAACAGAGTCTACCTGGAAAATGTACTTGGCCTGCCGGAGAGATTCCTGGAGATGCAGATTCCAAACCAGGATCTGGAGGAAATCAGAACCTGGCATCGTTTTCTCTCAGGCCAGGCCAGGTTGCGAATCCTCCTGATCCTCCCGTTGCTTCGGTGGGGCATCCGCGCGGGGCGAGTGATGAAGCGATTCGGGTTCAGGCGGAGGGCAGTGCCATGAAGGTCTCTTCAACCAATCCCCTTTTTGTCCATGGGCGATTGAAGGGGTGGACTCTCTGGACCTTTGAAGCCCTGCCCTCCCCATACCTTGGGTTGTCAGCGGGTGGAAGCCACAGGCTGCCAGAATCACTCCAGCCCATGGTCAGGACTTGCTGATGTTGCGCCTGCTGCAGAAGAAGAGCCAGACGATCGATCACCTGGTACGGTTGTTGCGTTTTCTTCCAAGGCGCCGCTATCGCGTTCTGCTGGTCCTTGCTCCACTGTCCATTCTTCCTGGACTGATTGATCTGATCACTATCGGAGTGGTGGCCCGCCTGGCGGGCGCCTTGATCGGAGCGAATCTACTCGATGCGCTTCCAGGTGTAAGGATATTTGGTGGAGATATGGTCGACCAAAGCCTCTGGCTGATCGGAATCTTCATTGCTCTGGCTTGGACAGCTTCAGCCCTGAGACTGACTCTTCAATACACACAGCAGCGCCTTACTGCTCTGATTTGGAGAGATTTTTCCGATCAGATTCATCATAATGTGCTCTATCAGCCCTATGCCTATCACTTGTTGCGCAGCACATCCGGCCTGACCTCTCTGATCATTGGCAATGTGAAGGCCGTTTCCAATGGAGTGATCAATCCGATCCTCCGTATGGCGAGCAGTATTGTTTCCGTTGTGCTGCTGTCCCTGGGAATTGTTTTTGTAGGCCGTTGGCTGTC
This sequence comes from uncultured cyanobacterium, assembly GCA_963772735.1. Lineage (GTDB taxonomy): Bacteria > Cyanobacteriota > Cyanobacteriia > PCC-6307 > Cyanobiaceae > Cyanobium. The sequence continues at coordinate 150,401 of CAVYYO010000021.1, forward strand.
GGTCATTCTCATAACACTATTGGTGGTTGCTTATCTTTCTCTGTCCCTTTTTCTCACTCCTTACCTGAGGCATGCTTCCAAGCAAATGGTTCGTGAAGACGAGAGATCTACCCATGCATTGATGGAGTCACTTGCATCTATTCGCGACATTCAACTCTCTAACGCTGAACCCTACTTCCAGCATCTGTTCGTACGAACGGGTGAGAGAGCTCAACGCTATGCCTGGATTTCCGCCTTGATTCCCATCGTTCCAAGGCAACTGATCGAGCCGCTGGGTATCACTCTCATCTTTCTATTCGGAGCTCTTCCCTATTTGAAAAGTGGAAATGTTGACGAGATTCGTCAGATCATACCACTGCTGGCTGGCCTTGCCATCGCCTCCCAACGACTGACCCCCCCGCTTCAAGATCTGTTTTCTTCCATCACGCTGCTGAGGGGAAGCATGCCGAAGATCAAAAAAACAGTTGAATTGCTTGAACTTTCTGATCCAAGATTAACGGTGAGTTCGCCTGGGGTTCTTACCCCAGAATCGGTCTTTCCTCGCCATTCCATACGCCTGAAGGATGCTTGGTATCGCTATCCGAAAACAGAAGAATGGGTTCTTAAAGGAGTGAATCTTACGATCCCTGTTGGTTCTCGCGTTGCTTTGGTGGGGGCTACGGGAAGCGGTAAGTCCACTGCCGCCAGCCTGCTGCTCGGATTGCTGGATCCGGAGCGTGGCTCCATGGAATTGGATGGTATGGCTCTGGACAGATTTTCCAAGCCTTCCTGGCAAGCCTCCTGCGCCCAGGTTCCGCAACACATCCAGTTGCTGGATGCCAGTGTTCAATCGAATATTGCCTTCGGATTTGATGAGGACGAAATCGAGATCGATCGTCTCTGGGATGCTCTGCAATCCGCCCAGCTTGCCGATGTTGTGGCAGAAATGCCCTATGGGTTGCTCACCCCGATCGGAGAGAATGGCATGAAATTGTCTGGAGGGCAGCGCCAGCGCCTTGCCCTGGCCCGGGCTTTCTACCGGGATGCGAAGTTTCTGCTCCTGGACGAAGCGACGAGCGCTCTCGATAACCGCACAGAGTCCTACGTGATCGATGCGATTGAAATGGTAGGCAGGCGTTGCACCACCGTTGTGATTGCACACAGATTAAGTACCATCGTCCGTTGTGATCGAATTTATGAATTTTCGAAGGGAACGATCACCGCCTCTGGATCTTTTGAAGAGCTCCAGGCCCGATCGGCCTCTTTCCGGGATCTTTCCTCACTTGAAATTAGGCAGACTTAGAAGATGTTGCTTCAAGGGAAGCAGGGTATTTCATTGTCAATGAACCAATTGAGATGCCTATCAGAGTCTGTAGCAAGCTTACTTTTCCCCAGCCCCCTTCAACTTGCAGAAACAAAAGGCAGTAAAGGGCAACCGCGATTGATGAAAAAACCTGGCTATATCCAATTTTGGAAAGCCTTTTGATTCCGGTTCTCGCCAGTAAAATCACTATGATGACCGCCATCAGCATTGCAAAGAATCCATTGTCAGCAGCCAGCTGGGCAAATATATTGTGTGCATGTGTGTGGACAATGCCTTCAATGATTCCGGCATCTTGGCATTGATAGTTGCTGGCATTGGTAAAACCCATTCCATAAATGAAGCGGTTGCTACCACTGAACAGAGTGCCGAAGTAGCAGCGAAGGAGATAGAGCCTATTGAGGTCACTGAGCTGGTTTTCCGGGATGGAATAAATTCTCCACACTGCGTTGGCTGTTAGAGAAAGCACAAGAGCCAGGATGATGAGCAACAGTGAGACCTTCGTCTTGCGGGTGGTTCTGAGCGAAAAACGATGCTCAATCCAGTCGCTGAATGATCTGATGAATCTTCTGCCATTGCCAAGGCTCAGGACAACGAAGAAAGAAACGATTGGTATTCCCAAGCCTGAACGGGAATTTGTCAGCAGCAGTAATACCGCATTCATGCCACTCACAGCAAGCCAGCCAAGCCCCTGAATCGGGCATCTCCGAGAAGACCATGCTGCGACGATCGAATTCCAAAGGTAGCAGAGGCTGATGGTGAGGCAGGTGCCAAACAGAAAGGAGGTCTGGTTGACGGAGAGATCTCCTATCGAGTAAGACAGGTTCTCTGATTTCCAGCCGTGGATCAAGACGGTTGCCAACGCCGCCACAGGCAGACAGCTTGACAGGATCGGAAAGAAAAGTTTCCAGAACCCACTGGACAGCCGATAGCTTGCTGCAAAAGAAATGACCACAAGAATATAGTCCCCCAAAACTAACTCCCAGCCTTCATTCCTTTCGTCCCCAAATATGTAGATCCTCATGGCGAGCAACAACAATGCCAGATAGGCGATCTTGATTGGATGTTCCTTAGCGTGAACAACGAGCAGCAGAGCCAGACCGGCCACCAGGGGAATCAGCTCATGGTGATTCCCCTGGTAAGGGATCAGCACAGAGAGCCCTCCTCCCACCACAATCAGAAGAGCGGCTGTCAGGTCAAGCAAGGGCCTTCGATCAGGCCCGGTCGAAAGGGCGGCCCCTCTCATGGCTCCAAGGAGAAGGACAGAAGGCCATGGTCAGGTCCGGTGGGCTTGTCCGAGCTCTTCAGCTCAAGGGAGCCGATCGAAGGTGGGGCCTTCTGGTGTCGTATTGGGGCCTGAAGGGGAAGGAGATCGGTGCCGGTATCCGTGCGAAGGATCAAAGAGCCGATCACGCATCCCAGCATCACCTCTAGAAATGTTGATTGTGCCCAGCTTGCATCGATCTGCAGATACAGAAAAGCGTAGGTGCCCATTCCCAGCGTCGCAAGGATGGTGGGATGGGGGTTGAGAAAAGTCAACTTCCGGGCTTTCCTGAACAACAGGCTGCTGAGGATGATCAAACCGATCAGAGCGAAGAAGCCATTATCTGCTGCGACCTGTGCAAAGAGATTGTGGGCGTGAATTGGGGCTGGCGTGGCAGCCACTCGATCACAGAGCCAGGTGCTCGAATTGGTGAAGCCCAGGCCGTAGAGGAACCTTTCAAAGGTAGAAAATGTAGCCGTAAAGAAGCAGTGAAGCAGCGACAGTCTATGCTCGACTGATCTTGGCCATTGGCTGTAAGGCCCGAGGCCGAAAAGGAGCAGAGTTGTTATTACGGCGGTTGTAACAAGCAGCCATCGGGACGTCTTTGCAAGAATCGAGCCCATGCCTGTTGCAGCCATCAAGGGTTCGAGGGCAGCCGTTTTTTGGCCAGGCCCTTTACTACGGGCGGCAAGTACAGAGAAGACCGCCGTGATGGCCACAAGGGACAGGAGCAACCCCGCACCGACTCCGGTGGCGAGGATCAGGGTGACACTGAATACGACAGTCAATATCCAGGGGGCGAGGGCCAGAGGCCGGCGGCGGGGCTTTTCGATCAGCGCCATCAGCCCATAGGCAAGCCCGATGCAGAGACTGAAACCGAACAACAAGGATGTCTGCTGGGGTGAAAGGATTCCGGCTTGGAATGGAGTCTGGGCATTAATCGAAGACTGATGGAGCCAGGAGATCATTCCGGCAAGGGGAAGAAGGATGGCGAAAAGGGCCTGGAACCGTTGCCAGAAGGCAAGGGTTCGGCCGGCCGTTGCCACGAAGGCGATCAGGACCAGGAGGTAGTCGGAAAGAGAAATCTCCTCGGGAAGATATCTGTCGTTGCCGACGAGATAAACACGTAGACTGAGAACGAAAAGAAAAAGAAAGCCGATTTCGAGGGGCTGAGCATGAAGCTGCCTCAGCAGCAGAATGATCAGGCCTGCCATCAGGGGCAGCAGGGCAAGTTTACTGCTGCTGAACAAGCCCAGGGTAGTGACGATTCCACCGAGCATGACGAGCCCGATCCCAATGGACGCGGTGACTCCCGGGCCGGACGCGTCAGGAGGCCCCGAGGAGAGTGGACGCGAGCGATTCATTTTCTGGTTGCCAGCTCAATCATGGGCGGGTTCACCGAGCAACAGGCGCCAGGCTGAACAATACTCATCAACGTTGTATTTTCCCCCCAGCCGTTCCGACCATGTGTCTTCGAACGTACGGAGCTCAGGGGGAACCTGCTCGATCGTACGGCTGGCCGACTCGTAATGGAGCCAACGACTTCGGGGCGCAAGCACGGTTCGATAGCCCAGATCCGCCGCCCTCAGGCAGAAATCCACATCGCCATAATTCACCGGAAAGCGATCGGAACATCCTCCCAGTTGCTCCCACAGTTCTCGCCGGCAGAGGCTCACGGCCGCCGTGACGGCATGAAAGGTGCGATGCCCCTGCAACGTACCCCAGGGGAGGGCCGTCGGCTGACACCCGGCCCAGGCATGGCGGGGGGCCAGGTTATCGATGGCGGTGCCCGCGTGTTGCACCTTTCCGTCGGGGTAGAGCAGCAGGGCACCGGCGATGCCCACATCGGGTCCCTGCAACGCCTCGATCAGGACCTCCACTGCGGCTGGATCCAGTATTTCGGTGTCATCGTTGAGTTGCAACAGCAGTTCCCCACGGGCTGCTTCGGCGGCTCTGTTGATGCGGGATGTGTAGCAGTAGGGCCTGCTCTCGCGCAGGAACTGCCAACGTTCCCTTCCCAGGCCCTCGCTCACCATGGCCTGCAGCTCCTCGATCAGCTCAGCGGAGCATTCCCCGCCGTCGATGATCACCACCTCCAGATGCCGGTAGCGGCTGCGCTGCATCAGGCTGCGGATGCAGTTCTGCACCAGCACCTGCGGCCGGCCTCTGATGGAGCGCCGGGAACCGGCGGTGGGAATCAGCACACTCACCAGAGGCTGCTGCTGCGGCCGCTGATCCTTTGGCGCCACCGGAGAGTTCCACTGGGCGGGGACAGGGGCACGGACCAGGGGCAGGGGCAGATGGGCATGGCCCCCCAGAGCCTTGGCCCGGCGATGCAGGGCTTCCCGCCAGGCCGGCCCATGGGGAGCGCCCGGGAGGGCGTCGATCCCCTCGAGAAACCCCTGCCGCACCAGCACCGGACCCTCAGCGATCTCCACTTCGGCGTCGAAGGGGGAATCCCAGAGTGGTTTCTGCCGCCAGGTCCAGCCACCGGTCGGGAGTCGGACCCAGTCATCGCAGGTGACCATGGCGGCGCCGGTGCATGCCATGCGGGTGGAAAGCCGGCGTTGCAGGCGCCGTCGTTCCAGGAGCGTCGGTTGCCAGTGGGGAGGCACCAGCAGCCTGGTGCTGGCCAGCAGTGCCTCCACCTGCCGGCGCGGTGCGCGCACACCGGGCTGCTGACGCAACAGCAGGATCCGCAGACGGTCGGCCCAGGCCCGATTGCGATGCCGCTCGAGTCGGGGAACGAGCCGTTCGGCCATCACCCGCAGCAGCCCGTCGGGGTTGCCGCGGATCAGCTGGGTCAGGATCAACCAGCCCTTGCGTCCCTTGCGCCGAAGCCTGGACCCACTGGACTCCCGTGGAGCGCTCATCGCCGCCCCACCCGTCGCAGCCGGTCGAGGAGTCTTCCCGGCGCTGTCCTGCGCAGGGCCCTCAGGCGCCGGCTGAGGCGATCCATCGCCTCGACCCGCTCCAGTAGAGGCCTCTGGGCCATCAGACCGCTCCCGAGGAACCGCTGGTCTCTCGGCTGACAGGCCACACCCCGGCGTGTCAGCCAGCCGACGAGCGGCTCGCTGGTGACCACCTGATGGCGAAGCCATTCCACCTGGGTACGGGCCAGGCGGGCCAGGTCCTCCTCTCCCTGCTGGCGGAACCAGTCGGGAAACGCCGCGGCCCCGATGCGGGGCAGGGGGACCTCGGTCCCCTCCAGCAGCCGGGAGGGGCGATCCAGGCGATCGGGGGTGACGAGGACCACCACCCGACCGCGGGCGATCGCCTCGAAATGGCCTGTTCCCAGGTGGCCGGGGGCGATCAGCACCTGGCTCCGAGCCAGCAGGGATGGCAGCGGAAGGCACGCGATGGGCTGGAACAGACCCTGGGCGAAGGCGTCCCCGAGCCCGGCCGGCTCCAGGGGGGGTTTGCGCGCCAGGTACAGCGTCACTCCCCGGTCCTTCAGCCCGCGGCGCACCGTCTCGACGGCCTCCCAGTAGGAGGCCGGATCCGCCAGGGGCACCAGAGCCTGCTGATGCAGGGGGTAGTGGAGCCACCCCACCGCCGGGGGAGATGGGAAGGGAAGGGGCGCCTCCAACTCAAGTGCATCCAGAAGATGGGCCCGCACGGCATCCAGCATCAGCACCGAAGCCTGTTCGGAGGGGCTGGGTCGTTCGGATCCCTGGCTGGGATCGCGGCTTCCCTGAAGATCGCTCTGGGCAGACGGTGGCCGTTGTCCCCTCAGGGGCACCACCAGCGGATCGCCTCGGCTGATGTGCCGCTGCCAGCGGAGCTGCGCCTGCAGGGGGAGCACCTCGGCCGTGTGGTGCAGGATCGCGATCGGGCATCGGAAGGCGCGGGCCTGCAGCAGCAACCGTTCCACCGGCAGGCTGTTTTCCTCTGGAACCAGCACGATTCGAGGAGCGGAACGGCAGAAGTGCCTGGCCAGCATGGCATCGAGGCGCTGGCGTTCCGCCGCGATGGCCCGGGCCTCCGCCTTCAGGGGCGGCCAGGTCCGCAGGACGTCCAGCCATTCCCTGGCAGAAGCCCGGGCCCCACCGGCGGGCGCGAGCGGAGGCTCACCGCTCTCGGTGTGGAGATGGTCCAGCCGGGCATGGCACAGGAAGCGGGGCGAGTCCTCGAAGAGGTCCGGCAGCGGCGGAGCGGAGTCGGATTCGAACAGGGCCACCGCCAGGCCAGCTGCCTCGAGCGCCACCAGGCAGACCTCGGGATGGCGAAGCTTGCCGATCGCCAGCCAGGCGGCAGCGGTGGGTGGCTCCAACCGCCATCCGGCCCCAGCACCGGGCGGCGCAGGGGAGTGGCCAGGGGACTCGGGCTCCAGCTCCCCCAGCAGTTCCACCTGATGTCCGTGGTGCCGGAGCGCGGAGGCAAGGGCCATCAGGGGAAGATCGCCAAGCCTGGAGAACCGGGGCGGCCGGAAGTGGCGGCCCACCGGCAGGCAGATACGGGAAGAGGGGGCCAGTTGCCGGGTCCAGGCAGGCAGGAGGGACAGGCTGAGCAGGGCCGGGGTGGCCAGATCCCCCGTCAGCAGTTCGGCCAGATCGGCGCTGGCCGGCTCCCCGGGGGTGAGCACAGGGATGTCGGCCAGGCCTTGATGCCAGTCCTGCCTGAGGCTGAGGCTGAGCTCCCAGTCCTGCGGCCCGAGCGGGCCGAGCCAGCGCACCCCCGACTCCGCACCCCCTGCCTCAAGGGCGGCCCAGGCTTTGAGTGATCCGCAGTACACCTCTGCATGCGCCCCCTGCTCCCTGCGTTCGATCCACCAGCGGACGGCTTCCGGGTCGAGCAGTACGACGGTCCCATGGCCAGGTGCTTGCATCAGGTCTGGGTCTGCCGATCACAGAGGGCGGCCGGATCGGTGCCGTTCCCTGCACAGACAGGAACCGCAGGCGAGGCCGTATTCCAGCTGAGATTAGCCTTCGATACGGGCAAACTTGCTTTCACGCAAGATGTCCAGGTGCCGGGCCGAAAGACCGCCTGGTGGGTCCCCTTGGCGCAGATCGTGGAGAGTACGGCAGCCAGATCGTGAGACCCTGGAGGAGTGGAGCAGGGCATGGGCCGAAACATGGGACCGATGGATCAATCAATCTTCATGCTGTTGCCCTTCTTGTCTGTGCTGAAAGATGAGGACGTTACCCAGTTGCCAGCAGCCATGGTCGATCCAGATGGGGGACGAGTTCAGCAGGCGCCGGATGTCCTGGAGGCCCAGATGCTGACGGAATGATGACTTGCCCGGCACCGTTCATCGTGACCGGTGCGAAGACAGTGGTTGACAGGTTGACCATCATCACGGCCAGGACATGATGGCTATTCCCACCTTCCGCCACCGGGCATCGAATGGGTGGGCGTCGGTTTCGGTCGCCAATCGCGGAATCCGATGGGGGACAAGACCCTGATCGTGATGTGTTGACCCGCTCCCTTTGAGGAAATCTCTGCACAACTATTCAGCGTCTTGCTGCTGGATTGATGGTCATTCCGGTGCAAATATCTGCTTCATCCCTTGCGAGGGTGCCTTGATGGTCCCCCAGTGCTTCAGGCCGGTGCCGGGAACACTGGGGTCGTCGAGTCCGGCAGGCGGTCTTCGATGCTCCTGGACGCCGGGACCCGGCCTTTATTCTGCTCCCATGGCCACCCCCACCCATCCCTCGAAAGGCGCGAATGGTTTCCTGTCCGGCCTCAACGAGGCCCAGCGCCGGGCGGTGGACCATCACACCGGCCCCCTCCTGGTGGTGGCGGGTGCCGGCAGCGGCAAGACCAGGGCCCTCACCCATCGGATCGCCCATCTGATCGGCCACCACGGGGTCGATCCCGCCGAGCTGCTGGCGGTCACCTTCACCAACAAGGCCGCCCGGGGGATGAAGGAGCGGCTCGAGGTGCTGCTGGCGGAGCGGCTGGCCCAGAGCCAGTTCGGCCAGCCCTGGAGCACTCTGCCGGCCCTGCAGCAGCGGCAGTTGCGCGGCCGCGTCCATCAGGAAGTGATCAAGGATCTCTGGATCGGCACCTTCCATGCCCTCTTCTCCCGCCTGCTCCGTTTCGACGTCGACAAGTTCAGGGATCCCGAGGGTCTCACCTGGACCCGCCAGTTCTCCATCTACGACGAGGGGGACGCCCAGTCGCTGGTGAAGGAGATCGTCACCAAGGAGATGCAGCTGGATCCCAAGCGCTTCGAACCGAAGAAGGTGCGCTGGGCCATCAGCAACGCCAAGAACCAGGGCTGGCTCCCCGAGCAGCTGGAGGCTGAGGCGCAGGGGATGCGGGATCGCAAGATCGCGGAGGCCTACCGGCTCTACCGCCGCGCCCTGGCCGCCAACAACGCCCTCGATTTCGACGACCTGCTGCTGCTCCCCGTTCAGCTGCTCAGGCAGAACGAGCAGGTGCGGGCCTACTGGCACCGCCGCTTCCGTCATGTGCTGGTGGATGAATACCAGGACACCAACCGCACCCAGTATGAACTGATCAAGCTGCTGGTCACCGATGGCCAGGATCCCGAGTCCTTCGAGAACTGGAGCGGCCGCTCGGTGTTCGTGGTGGGGGACGCCGACCAGAGCATCTATAGCTTCAGGGCGGCCGACTTCACCATCCTGATGGGATTTCAGGATGACTTCGGCGATGGGGCCGCCGCCGACAGCACCGCCACCATGGTGAAGCTGGAGGAGAACTATCGCTCCACCGCCACCATCCTGGAGGCGGCCAACGCCCTGATCGCCAACAATCGCGAACGGATCGACAAGGTGCTGCGGCCCACCCGCGGCGCAGGGGAGCCCATCAGCCTGACCCGCTGCGACGACGAGATCGCCGAAGCCGAGGCCGTGGTCCACCGGATGCGGATGCTGGAGGCCGCCCATCCCGAGCTGCGCTGGGGGGACATGGCGGTGCTGTACCGCACCAACGCCCAGTCGCGGGCCCTGGAGGAAGCGCTGGTGCGCTGGGGGATCCCCTACCTGGTGGTGGGGGGGCTGCGGTTCTACGACCGGCGGGAAATCAAGGACATCCTCGGCTATCTGCGCCTGCTGGTGAACCCTGCCGACAACGTCAGCCTGCTGCGGGTGCTCAACGTGCCTCGGCGGGGCATCGGCAAGACCACGGTGGAACGGCTCAGCGACGCCGCCAACCAGTTGGGGGTGCCCCTCTGGGAGGTGGTCAGCGATCCGGAGTCGGTGCGTTCCCTGGCGGGTCGCTCCGCCCGGGGCCTGCTGCAGTTCTGCGAGCTGATCCAGGATCTGCGGCGGCGTGTCCAGGACGCCCCGCCCTCGGAACTGGTGCAACGGGTGATGGAGCAGAGCGGCTACGTGGCCGAACTGATCGCCGAGGCCAGTGATGAAGCCGAAGAGCGGCGGCGCAACCTGCAGGAGCTGGTGAATGCGGCCCTGCAATATCAGGAGGAGAACGAGGAGGGGAGCCTTGAGGGTTTCCTGGCCTCGGCCGCCCTGGCCAGCGACGCCGATGACAAGGACACCACCGCCGACCGGGTCACCCTGATGACCCTCCACGCCAGCAAAGGCCTGGAGTTTCCGGTGGTGTTCCTGGTGGGGCTGGAGCAGGGCCTGTTCCCCAGTTACCGCTCCCTGGACGACCCCGCCTCCCTGGAGGAGGAGCGCCGGCTCTGCTACGTGGGGCTGACCCGGGCCAAGGAGCGGCTGTTCCTTTCCCACGCCAGCGAGCGGAGGCTCTGGGGGGGCATGCGGGAGCCGGCCGTGCCCTCGGTGTTTCTCTCAGAACTGCCCGATGACCTGATCCAGGGGGACATTCCCCGCAGCGGCGGGGCCGCCCTGCGGCGGGAGCAACGGCTGGAGCGTCTCACCCGGGTGGATCGGGACGAAAGCCGCCGGGTGGCCCGGGGGGGCTCCAGCGGCGAGCCGGCCAATGCCGTGCGGCGGCGGAGTCCTGGCCGGGACTGGGCCGTGGGCGACCGGCTGCGCCACGACAGCTTTGGGGAAGGCACCGTGACCCACCGCTTCGGCTCGGGTGACAAGATCTCCATCGCCGTGAAGTTCGAGGGGATGGGTCCGAAGATCCTCGATCCCCGTCTGGCCCCGATCGAAGGGTTGGAATGAGGGCCAGTCCTTCGATCACCGCGGGTCATGGGGAGGGGGTCGCCGTTCACCGTCTCCTGCCGTCCCCCACCCTGACTGGACTCTCGAGAGCGGGTCAGGCCCTCTTCCTGGGCCTGGCCATCGCACTGCTTTTCGTCACGGAGAACCTCCAGCCCAGCTCGGCCTTTCTGTTGTCGTGGATGGGTCTGGCCCTGCTGGGGCAAGGGTCCTCGCGGCCCTGGTCCCTGGCCGTCCTGGGGATGCTGATGTTCAACGTGCGCCAGGTGATGCTCGATGAGGGCACGATTCCCTCCTCCCACATGGACATGGTGTTGATGCTGGCGGCCTTTCTCTGCGGCTACGGCCGCAGCCGAGGCTGGTGGTTGCGCACGATGGGGGCTGTGGCGGTGGCGACGCTGATCGGGGTCAGCGGCAACCTGGAGGTTGTGTTTGATTTCGCCCGTTTCGGGATCGAATATCACGCGCTGGCATTGACCAAGAACCAGACCGCTCTGCTGGCGGGATTCGCCGTGATCTGCGCTTTCACCAGCCTGGCGGCCAGCCGAACCTGGTGGAACCGGCTGCTGTTCGGTGGCTCCCTTGCGGCCAGTCTCCTGTTGTTGAAGGCCGCCGATTCCAGGGCCGGCATCGTGATGCTGCTGGTGGCGCTGTCGTTGAGCGCTCTGCTGCTCTGGGGCCCCAGGTGCATGGCGATGGTCAGCCGAGGCATCCCTCTGCTGAGGCAGAACAAAGTCGTCATCGCAGCGGTCCTGCTGTTTCTGGCGCTCGTCATCGGGCTGACGATGCTGATCTGGTCTGCCCCCGATTCGATGCTTCCCGCAGGGCTTGATCAGATGTATGGGGAGGAGAATCTGGAGAACGACGCCAGCCGGATCAAAGTGTATTCCTGTTATCTGGGTCTTCCCTTCACCGGCAACAACCGCTTCCTCTGGGGAGTGGGGTACGGCAGTGCCATGAAGGGGATGTGCTCGGCCTCGGAAGTGGGCAGAAGTCTCAGCCACGCCCATAATCTTGTGCTGCAGATCTGGGCCGAGGCCGGACTGGTGGGAGCCCTGTTTCTCTTGCCGTCCCTGGCCTGGATCCTGCGGCGCTCCATCGCGAACCTGAGGTGGGCGGAGCGATCAGCTTCTCCTCTGATGCTGTTCAGCGGCAGTGCCTGTGTGTTCTATCTTCTGCTGTTCAACATGGTCGAGCTGGGCATGATCAAGGTTCCAGTATTGATGGCTTTGTTCGGTACGTTCATGGCCGCTCCCTTCTTGTCCATGAATTCCGAAGTGGATCCTAGTCTGTGAAATAGGTTATGGCTCCGTTGGAGCGCAGCAGCGTCGAGATGTGTTCCCGGCGCACGAACCCTTCTCCAGCAATTCGGATGGTATAAATTCGCGCTGGGCCATCCAGGGGAATGGTGAGCTCGAACGTGCAGGCTTCATAGCGTTTTCTGCCCTCCTGATCCGGCGTGGTCATCGTGACTCTGCCCGGACCCAGCACTGCCTGGCCCAGGAGGGCTCCCCGCTCGTCAAAGATTTCAGCGGCTGCTTCCGGCACAAACTGGGAAAAGCCCGAGCTGCCCTGACAGCTGAGCTTGTCTTCATCCACCGTGAAAGAAATCGGCCTTTCCCCCATCAGATCGAAATGGGTGACCGGGAACTTGGCACCAACGATGAAGCGCAGGGCAAGATCTCGGGGAGCCTGTTGCCGCTGCCCCGGGCAGCCGCAGAGGAGCAGAACGGCCATCGCCGAGGGAAGCCACCGACACAGCATGGGAATCAGCGCAGGGAGGAATGGGTGAGCGGAGCCTGGGGGGAGAACTCCTGCCGTGGGGGAGATGCCGGGAGCCTCGGTGAGCCATCAATTCCTTCTCGAGCTGAAGGCTGTGGAACGGAGCCCAGACGATGTTACTGCCCCTTGAGCTGAGGAGATGGGAACTGAATCGCAACACTGCGGCACTCTGCGGCGAGGACAGAACTTCGCCATCGCCAAAGAATGAGGAAGCAGGCCCGAGCCCGTCATGGCTCCTGTCGCTAGGGATGCTTTTCAGCACCTCCCGAAAGGCATCCTTGAGGATCGATGGAGTCCCTGTCGCTGCGGCGCAATCAGGCCTTCTCGCCTGATCCGGGTGGATCTTCGGCCAGCGTTTTCAGTTGGGCGGCTCTTCGAGCGGAATGGGTTTATGACCAAATCTGTCTGGGGCAATCACCTTCTTGTTGGGAGGAACAGCGAGCTCTCCCCACTGCCAACAGGCGACCGCTCAAATGGTCTGAACTGTGATCGTCAGCGCAGGCCCGATCAAGCCGTTGTTTTCAGGAAGCCCGGATGAATCTTTGAAGGGGTTGACTGCTGCCCGCCTCGTGGGCGGCAGGGAACTGTTCCGTTCCTCGACCATGAGGTTGCATGAAGATGTTGCCGACTTTGATGAGTCCTTCTGGCAAAGCTTTCCGATTGAGATGAAAGGCCAGCACTGCCGGAACAGTCTGTGGGTGCGGCGTTGCCCCATCGGCCCGCAGCCCGAAACGGTGGGGTAGGGGTCAGGATGTTTCCGGGTGGGATTTGTGCCAGGAATCAGCCCGCCCATGCCGGTACCCCAGGCTCTTCAATCCGTTGATGATCTCTCTGGAGACACCATGGCGTGGAGTGATGTCCTCCACAATCCCCTGATCACAGCGATCGCTGAAGAGTTGATCGCCGGTTCTCAACCTGGGCACAACATTGGGAAAGTCCTCTGACCCTCGTCACGGCAAGGGGGCGGGGTGAGGGGCTCAGATGGTGCTGGGGGCCAGTTCCTCGCCCAAAGATGTGCGCAGGGCCATGAGCTGCTCCAGCAGCGGCTCCAGGCGGTGCAACGGCACCATGTTGGGCCCATCGCTGAGGGCCTGGTCGGGATCGGGATGGACCTCCATGAACAGCCCATCCACCCCCACGGCCACCGCCGCCCGGGCCAGGGGGGCGACGAACTCCCGCTGGCCGCCGCTGCGGGTGCCCTGGCCCCCGGGCTGCTGGACCGCATGGGTGGCATCGAAGATCACAGGGCAGCCCAGATCCTGGAGCTGGGGCAGGCTGCGGTAATCCACCACCAGGGTGTTGTAGCCGAAGCTGTTGCCCCGCTCGGTGAGCCAGATCCGTTCGGCGCCGGCCTGGCGCAGTTTGGCCACCACCTGGGCCATGTCCCAGGGGGCCAGGAACTGCCCCTTCTTCACATTGATCGTCTTGTCGGTGCCCTTCACGGCGTCCGCGGCGGCCATCAGCAGGTCGGTCTGGCGGCAGAGGAAGGCGGGGATCTGGAGCACATCCACCACCTCCGCCACCGGCGCCGCCTGGACGCTCTCGTGGATGTCGGTGAGCACAGGCAGGCCGAAACGCTCCTTCACCTCCCCCAGCACCTGCAGCCCTTCGGCCACCCCCGGGCCCCGGAACGACCCCCCGGAACTGCGGTTGGCCTTGTCGAAGCTGGCCTTGAACACATAGGTGATGCCCAGCCGCTGCGTGATCTCCTTCACCCGCTCGGCGATCTCCATGACCAGCTCGCGGCTCTCGATCACACAGGGGCCGGCGATCAGGGTGAAGCTCATGGAACCCGGGAATGACGTTCGGATGGGGCCAGCATGACCGACCAACCACACCCTCGTCCGGCAGGATCCGCGTCAGCACTGGCAGCTGCGGAGAGAAAGCTCTGCGGCGGCTGTTCGCGACCTGAATAAGATTCATGGCCATGACCCAGCCCATCCCGATCTTCATTGGCTACGACGCCCGCGAGCGGGCGGCCACCAACGTGTTGATCGACAGCCTCTATCAGCACAGCTCCATGCCCCTGGCGATCACGCCGATCGTCACCCCCCAACTGGAGGCCCAGGGGATCTTCCAGCGGCAGAGGGACCCGAAGCAGAGCACCGACTTCTCCTTCACCCGCTTTCTGGTGCCCCATCTGATGGCGTACCGGGGGTGGGCCATCTTCATGGACTGCGACATGCTCTGCCGCGCCGACATCTCCGAACTGTGGGCTCTGCGGGACGAGCGCTGGGCTCTGATGTGCGTCCAACATGAGCACATCCCGAACGAGCGGGTGAAATTTCTCGGTGAGGTGCAGAGCCCCTATCCCAAGAAGAACTGGAGCTCCCTGATGCTGATGAACTGCGCCCGCTGCGCGGCGCTCACGCCGGAGTACGTCAACAGCGCCAGCGGCCTGGATCTGCATCGCTTCCACTGGCTGGCCGGCGACGAGGAGATCGGCGCCCTTCCCGACCGTTGGAACCACCTGGTGGATGTGCAGGATCCGCCGGATCGCCCTGCCGGCGACGGGGGGCCAGGCCTGCTCCACTGGACCCTGGGGGGCCCCTGGTTCCGGGAGCAGCGCACCATGGGTGGGCCGCTGGCGGCCGAGTGGTTCGCCGCCAGGGACGACGCCCTTCGCCTCTGGGACTGACCTCAGTCGTTGCGATCCCGCCAGCCAGCACCACTCACCTCCCTCCAGAGGGGCGTGGGCCTCAGCATTCGCTCTGCCAGTTCGCGCACCGCACCGCGGCCGCCGGGCCGCAGCAGCACCAGATCCGCCCGGTGACGCAGAGGCAGGGCCGCATCGGCGGTGGCGATCAGCAGGCCCACCCGGGGGCGGACCGCCAGATCATTGACGTCGTCGCCGACGAAGGCGGTTTCCTGGACGGAAAAGCCCAGCTCGGCCTGGAGCCGGGCAAGGGCCGCCGGTTTGTCCCCTACTCCCACCAGGCAGTGACGGATGCCCAGATGGGCGGCCCGAACCTCGGTGGCCCCGCCGCGGCCGCCGCTCAGGAGCGCCACCTCCACCCCCGCCTGCTGCAGCAGGCGGATGCCGAGGCCGTCACGAACATCGAAGCGCTTGATCAGCTCCCCCTCGGGTCCGTACCAGAGGCCGCCATCGGTGAGGACTCCGTCGACGTCGAGCACCAGCAATCTCACCCTGGCCAGAGGGGCTTTCCGCCGCCACCAGAGCCAGCGACGCCTGAGGTGGCGAGGGTGGATCATTCCGTCCTCGTTCCGGCAGGCGGGCGGTCGATCGGTTGGTCAGGCAAGACCCTCGCCCCCGGCCATCTCGCCATTGTCGCTGCCGGCCCGGACGGAAGGCGTGCGGACTGAAGCAGAGTGGCGTTGGGTCCGGCGTTTCTCTGGCCAGGGTTTCGCAGCATGAACGATCTCTCCGCCTGCGGCGTCTGCCGGATCCATGCCCAGCTCCCCAATGGGGATGCGGGCGAACTGGTGATCGGCCGCTTCGGGCCCTGGTTGCTGCGTCATCACCCGCTGCCCGCGCCCCTGCCGGGCTGGCTGCTCCTTGACAGCCTGAGGCACGTGGGCGGGCCCGCCGATTTCAGCGACGAGGAAAGCATGGCCCTCGGGCCGATGCTGCGGCGCAGCTCCGCTCTGGTGCGTCAGCTGAGCGGATGTGATCGCGTCTATGCGATCGCCTTCGGCGAGGGCGCCCGCCATTTTCACCTCCATCTGATCCCCCGGCACGGGGCCGATCCGGCCAGCGAGAGCTGGCGCGTGGCCGACCTCTACCGGGCCCTGGTGGCGGGCGAGCGGCCCCCGGCCGATCCGACGCTGGTGGCCGATGTGGTGCGCAGGGCCCGGCAGCTGGCAGCTGAGGCTTGAGGGCTTGAGGCTGAAGCACGGTTCTAGGCTCGCTCGCTGAGGCGGGGGACCACCCGATGGGGAACGGGATGCGCTACGTGGTGGCGGTGCCGGCCCGGCTGGAGTCATCCCGGCTGCCTGGCAAGGTCATGGCCGACATCGGCGGCCGGCCGATGCTTCGTCGGGTGCTGGAGCGCTGCGCCCAGGCCCGGGTTCCTGAGGCGGTGGTGCTCTGCACCGACAGCCAGGAGCTGATCGAAGCCGCCCGGGACTGGGGCTTCCAGGCGATCGCCACAAGTCCGGCCTGCGGCTCCGGCAGCGAGCGCATCGCTTCGGTGGTGGGGCGGATGGTGGAGCTGGCCGGTGTGCCGGCCGAACAGACGGTGATCCTCAATGTGCAGGGGGACCAGCCCTTCATCGACGCGGCGGTGATCGACGCGATGGCCGGCGAGTTCGAGCGGCGAGGCCCCTCCGCCGAGGTGCTGACGCCCGTCTACCGCATGGGGGCGGACAAGGTGCACAACCCCAATGTGGTCAAGACGCTCGTCTCCGCTGACGGCCGCGCCCTCTATTTTTCCCGCTCGGCCATTCCGCACGTGCGCGGCATCGATCCTTCCGAATGGCACGCCCACGTGCCCTACTGGGGCCATGTGGGTATCTACGGCTACCGCGCCGATGTGCTGGCCCGCTGGAACGCGCTGCCGGCCTCGCCCCTGGAGGAGATCGAGAAGCTGGAGCAGCTGCGCCTGCTGGAGGCCGGTATCGGCATCGGCACCTTCGCGGTGGAGGGCGAATCCCTGTCGGTGGACACCCCCGAGCAGCTCGAGCAGGCCCGGGCGATCGCCGCGGCTGTCGGAGACTGAGCCGCGCCGACCCGGGAGACCGGGCCGGCGCCGGAGAGAGGACCTGGCAAGCCCATAACGACAATGTAGTATGCGATTGCCGTCTTGCTCTATGGGCATCGGTGGGCCCGCGAACAATCCCATGGCGCTACCGATTCCTGTCTTCATCGGCTATGACCTCCACGAGCGTGCCGCCGTGAACGTGCTGGCCGACAGCCTCGTGCAGCACAGCAGCCGGCCGCTGGCGATCACGCCGATCATGGCCCGTCAGCTGCAGGGGGTCCTCGACCGTGAGCGCCATCCCAGCCAGAGCACCGAATTCTCCTTTTCCCGCTTTCTGGTGCCTTACCTGCAGGACTACGGCGGCTGGGCGATCTTCATGGACTGCGACATGCTCGCTCGGGGTGACATCGCCGAGCTCTGGGACCAGCGCGACGAGCGCTACGCCCTGATGGTTGTGAAGCACGAGCATGTGCCCGCCGAGACGGTGAAATTCCTCGGGGCCGAGCAGACCCGCTACGAGAAGAAGAACTGGAGCTCCCTGATGCTGTTTCAGTGTGGGCGCTGCACGGCGCTCACGCCGGACGACGTGAACACCGCCACGGGGCTGCAGCTGCACCGTTTCGAGTGGCTCTCCGGCGACCATGAGATCGGCGCCCTGCCGATGGGGCGCTGGAACCACCTGATCGACGTTCAGCCTCCGGCCGAGGCACCCGTCGAGGGCGGCGGGCCGGCCCTGGTGCACTGGACCCTCGGCGGCCCCTGGTTCCGGGAGTACCGCCTGAGCGGCGGCGTGCTGGCGGCGGAATGGCTGGCCGCTCGCGACGAGGCGATGCGCCTCTGGAGCTGAGCTCCTCAGCCCTTGGTGAGGCCGGCCTGCACCAGATCGTGCAGACGCAGCAAGCCGAGCATGCGCTCGGCCGCGTCGACCACCGGCAGCACGCCGATGGCCTTGCGGCGGTTCCGCTCCATCCGTTCGATGGCGCTGACCGCCAGGGTGTCGGCCCCGACGGTGATCGGATCGACGGTCATCAGATCAGCGGCGGTCAGGTGGCTCCACGTCTCGGGACCATGGCTCTGCAGCGCCCTCCTCAGGTCACCATCGGTGATCAGACCCCAGAGGCGCGCGGTGCAACCGGTCTCAGCCACCCAGCAGGCTCCCACCCCATCGGCGGTGAGATGGGCGATCACCTCCGGCAGGGTGGCTCCGGCCTCGAGGGGATGGAGCCGGGCCACCGGCACCATCAGATCGGCGGCCGTCAGGGTGAGCTGCTTGCCGAGCGATCCGGCCGGGTGGTTGAGAGCGAAGTCCTGGGGAGAGATCCCGCGTCGTTCCATCCAGACGGTGGCCAGCGCATCACCGATCGCCATGGCCACCGCGGTGCTGGCGGTGGGGGCCAGGTTGAGAGGACAGACCTCGCGGTCCACGGAACCGTCCAGCACCACATCGCTGCCCCTGGCGAGGGTGGATTCCGGTCGACCCACCAGGGCGATCCGGGCGGCGCCCCGGCGGCGCAGATGGGGAAGGATCTCCAGCAGCTCGTTGGTCTCGCCGCTGTTCGACAGCAGCAGGGCCACGTCGTCGGCCGCCACCACCCCCAGGTCCCCATGCAGGGCATCCAGGGGGTTGAGGTAGATCGCCATCAGGCCGATGGAAGAGAAGGTGGCGGCGATCTTGCGGGCCACGATGCCGCTCTTGCCCACGCCCGTGATGACCAGCTTGGCGCGACGATCGGCACAGTCCTCCAGAAGCTGCAGCGCTGCCTCCACCTGGGCATCCTCCAGCCGATGGGCACTGGCTGCGATAGCGGCGGCTTCCTCGACGAGGCAGCGCGTGAGGGCAGACACGGGGTGGATTGAAGATGATGCGGCCATTCTCCCCATACCCGTTCGTTGGGCCCCACCTCCGCTGCCGCACTGCCCGGCATCCCGGCTTCGCTGCTGGAGCGGCTTCATCAGGTCGCTGCAGGCCATCGGCTGGCGCTGGTGGGGGGGGCTGTGCGTGACCTCCTGCTGCACAGGGTCCACAACGACCCCTGGCGAGGCGTTCCCGATGTGGATCTGGTGGTGGAATCCATCGGCCCTTTGCCGATGCCCAGGGATGAGCCCGTCTCAGCAGTGGCCGCGGCCCATGGGGTGGCCCGTCGGCTGTGCCACCTCATGGGGCCCGAGCGGGTGACGGCCTATCAGGAGCATGACGCCTACGGCACGGTGGAGCTGGAGTTGCAGCTGGAGGAGGGACCGCTGCTGCTTGATCTGGCCAGTGCCCGCCGTGAGTCCTACCCGGTGGCGGGGGAGAATCCCGTGGTGCGCTCCGGTTCGCTCCAGGATGATCTGGCCCGCCGGGACTTCACGATCAATGCGATGGCGGTGCTCCTCGATGGCCGTTCACCCCTGCCATCCCGTTCCGAACGGGATGGCGATCCCGGCGGCGACCAGCCGTCCGGCGGACTCGGGTCGACGCTGCTGGATCCCCATGGCGGCCAGGTGGACCTGGCCATGCGGCACCTGCGTTTCCTCCATCCTCACAGCGTCCGGGACGACCCCACCCGCATTCTGCGGGCAGCCCGCTACGCCGCTCGGATGGGTTTCCGGCTGGCGCCCCCGAGCCTGGAGCAGGTCAGGGACACGCTGGCCCGCTGGCCATGGGCATGGCGGGTCGGCGACCCCCCCGGCCAGGCCCCCTCGGCTCTGGGCACCCGCCTCCGCATGGAACTGGAGCTCACGCTCGAGCGGGAGAACTGGCAGGCGGCCCTGGGGGAGTTGCAGCGCTGGGGGGCGCTGATCCTGCTGGACCCGGCTCTTCAGGCCGACGAGGGATGGCAGCGGCGCCTGCTCTGGGCACGGCGGCTGGGACTCGATCTGTTGCCTGCCCTTGTGGCCGGGGCTGCCGACCCGATCGCTCTGGCGGACCGTCTGCAGCTGCCCCATCGCCAGCATCGGCACCTGGGCCAGTTCCTGTCCCTGCGCGACCGATTGGATGCGGCCGCCCGCGAGGAGGAGCTTCGCTGCTGGGCGCCCTCGCGCTGGTGTGCCTTTCTGGAGGCCCCAGGCCTCTCCCCTGAGGCGGTGGCCCTGAACCTGGCGGCCCGTGGCGGCCCCCGCCGGCCCCTGTTGCGCTGGTGGGCGCGGTGGCGCCACCTGCGCTCCGGCATCAGCGCGGAGAGCCTGATCGCGGCCGGTCAGCCCCCGGGTCCCGCCCTCGGGCAGCGGTTGCGGCAACTGAGGGCCGAGCGGTTGGACCGTGAACGGCTCTGAGGACCCCGCCGTCAGGCCAGAGCCGGTCCTTGTTCACCGATAGCCCTGGGGATTGGCGCGCTGCCAGGCCCAGCCGTCACGACAGATGTCCGCCAGGGTGCGGCGGGTCCGCCAGCCGAGGCGCCGTTCCGCCTCAAGGGGATCGGCGACGCTCACGGCGGAATCTCCCGGTCGGCGTGCCACCACGGCGAAGGGAATCGCCAGACCGTTGGTGGTCTCGAAGGTCCGCACCAGGTCGAGCACCGAATGGCCGCGGCCGCTGCCGAGGTTGAGGGTGAGCAGCTGGGGTGATTCCGCCTCCAGCAGGTTGAGGGCCCGGCGATGGCCCTCGGCCAGATCCATCACGTGCAGGTAGTCCCTGACCCCGGTGCCATCCGGGGTGGGCCAGTCGCCGCCGAAGACATCCAGGCGTGGCCGGCGTCCACCGGCCACCTGGCAGAGGAAGGGGAAGAGATTGTTGGGCGTGCCGTGGGGATCCTCGCCGATGCGTCCGCTGGAGTGGGCCCCCACCGGATTGAAGTAGCGCAGCCGGGCGATGCGCCAACCCGGTGCGCTGGCGGCCACATCGGCCAGCATCCGCTCCACGGCGGCCTTGGTGTAGCCATAGGGATTGATCGGTTGCAGAGGGGCCGTTTCCGGGATCGGCACCTGATCGGTGGTGCCGTAAAGGGTGGCGCTGCTGCTGAACACGATCGTCCGGCAGCTGTGGCGGCCCATGGCCTCGAGCAACCGCATGGCCCCGGTGACGTTCACGTCCCAGTAGCGCAGGGGCTGGTCCATCGACTCGCCGACGGCCTTGAGGCCGGCAAAGTGGAGCACGGCGCCGATGCCCTCCCCGAAGGCACGATCCAGATCCACCGGGCTGCGCACGTCTCCCCGCAGGAGGGTGAGCCGGGCCGGACCGGTGTTTCCCGTCGACCAGCGCTCCTCTGATTCCTGTCGCCAGGCGCCAAGACCGGCCAGTTCGCTCACCCGCCGCAGGGCTTCGGGACGGGCGTTGCTGAAGTCGTCGAGCACCACCACCGGACGGCCCGCCTCCAGCAGGTCCAGGCAGGTGTGGCTGCCGATGAAGCCGGCCCCCCCGGTCAGCAGGACCTTGGTCAAAAAACGGCCCCCATCAGGCTCCTGGCCACAACTTACCTGCCCCCAAACGGGAGCATGATCCCGTTCCCTTCCCGGCCGCCCGGCGCCCGGGGGAAAATTCCGCCAGGCTGGAACAAATTTCGGCCAAGGGAGGTAATCTCCCGGAAGCCATCCCCTCATTCATGGACTCGGTCCGTTCGCCGATTCGCACCATCTGTTGCATCGGGGCTGGTTACGTGGGCGGCCCCACCATGGCGGTGATCGCCGATCGCTGCCCCCAGATCCAGGTGACGGTGGTCGATCTCAACGCCGAGCGGATCGCCGCCTGGAACGACCCGGATCTGGGTCGCCTGCCGGTGTACGAACCCGGTCTCGATGCGGTGGTGGGCAGGGCCAGGGGCCGCAACCTGCACTTCACCACGGAGGTGGATGGGGCCATCTCCGAAGCCGACATGGTGTTCCTTTCGGTGAACACCCCCACCAAGACCCGGGGTGTGGGCGCCGGCAAGGCCAGCGACCTGCGCTGGATCGAGGCTTCGGCCCGCCAGGTGGCCGCCGTCGCCCGCGGCCACACGATCGTGGTGGAGAAGAGCACCCTGCCGGTGCGCACCGCCGAAGCGGTCAAGGCCATCCTGGGCGCCGCCCAGCAGAACGGCTCGGGCCCGGCGAACGCCGAGCCCAAGACCTTCTCGGTGCTCTCCAATCCGGAGTTCCTCGCCGAAGGCACCGCCATCGGCGATCTGGAGGCGCCCGACCGGGTGCTCATCGGCGGGGAGGACCCCGCGGCGATCGAGTCCCTGGCGGGGATCTACGCCACCTGGGTGCCCGAGGAGCGGATCCTGCGCACCAATCTCTGGAGCAGTGAACTCTCCAAGCTCACCGCCAATGCCTACCTTGCTCAGCGGATCTCCTCGATCAACAGCATCTCCGCCCTGTGCGAGGCCACTGGGGCGGACGTGCGGGAAGTGGGCCGGGCGATCGGCACCGATTCCAGGATCGGTTCGAAGTTCCTGAAGGCCGGGCCCGGATTCGGCGGCAGCTGCTTCCAGAAGGACATCCTCAATCTGGTCTATCTCTGCCGGCACTACGGCCTCGAGGAGGTGGCGGCCTACTGGGAGCAGGTGGTCACCCTCAACACCTGGCAGCAGGCCCGCATCGCCCGGATGGTGGTGCACCGGCTTTTCGGCACCATCACCGGCAAGCGGCTGGCGGTGCTGGGCTTCGCCTTCAAGGCCGACACCAACGACACCCGGGAGGCACCCGCCATCCGCATCTGCCAGGACCTGATCGAGGAAGGGGCCCGTCTGGTGATCGTGGACCCCAAGGTGTCCCCAGCCCAGATTGCCGCTGACCTGGGCCAGCCCCCCTCCGGAGCCGATGGCGGCTGGCAGGCCGCTGATTCACCGCTGGAGGCGGCCAGCGGTGCCGACGCCGTGCTGATCATCACCGAATGGGGCGAGTACGCCCGTCTCGACTGGCGAGAGATCGGGGCGGTGATGCGCCGTCCCGCCTGGCTGTTCGATGCCCGCGCCATCGCCGATGCCGACGCTGCCAGGGCGGCGGGCCTTAACGTCTGGCGGGTCGGAGAGGGCTGAATTGACACACCGCAACCTGATCACCGGCGGTGCCGGTTTCCTGGGGTCCCATCTGGTGGACCGCCTGATGGAGGCCGGTGAGGAGGTCATCTGTCTCGACAACTTCTACACGGGCAGGAAGGACAACATCCGCCACTGGCTGGGCCATCCCAACTTCGAATTCATCCGCCACGATGTCACCGAACCGATCCTGCTCGAGGTGGACCGGATCTGGCATCTGGCCTGCCCCGCCTCCCCGGTGCACTACCAGTTCAATCCGATCAAGACGGCCAAGACCAGTTTCCTGGGCACCTACAACATGCTCGGCCTGGCGCGTCGGGTGGGGGCCCGCCTGCTGCTGGCCAGCACCAGTGAGGTGTACGGCGATCCGGAGGTGCATCCCCAGCCGGAGAGCTACAGGGGCTGCGTCAACACCATCGGCATCCGCTCCTGCTACGACGAGGGCAAGCGGATCGCCGAAACCCTCTGCTTCGATTACCAGCGCATGCACGGCACCGAGATCCGGGTGATGCGGATCTTCAACACCTACGGCCCCCGCATGCTTCCCGATGACGGTCGGGTGGTGAGCAACTTCATCGTGCAGGCGCTGGAGGGGCATCCCCTCACCCTCTACGGCGACGGCAGTCAGACCCGTTCCTTCTGCTACGTCGATGACCTGATCGAGGGCATGATCCGGCTGATGAACGGAGCGCACAGCGGTCCGATCAACATCGGCAACCCCGGCGAATTCACGATCCGCCAGCTGGCTGAACGGGTGCGCGACCGCATCGACCCTTCCCTGGAACTCACCACCCGGCCCCTTCCCCAGGACGATCCGCTGCAGCGCCAGCCGGTGATCGATCTCGCCCGGCGGGAACTCGGCTGGGAGCCGACGGTGAGCCTGGAGGAGGGACTCGAGCCCACCATCGCCTACTTCCGGGAACGGCTGTAGGCCGTGTCTTGAAACCCCCCATCCTGGTCACCGGTGTCGCGGGCTTCATCGGCGCGGCCTTGGCCGAGCGCCTTCTGGCCCGCGGCGAGCGGGTGATCGGCCTCGACAACCTCAACGCCTACTACGACCCTGGGCTCAAGCGGGCCCGGCTGGAGCGACTGGAGGGCCAGGCCCCAGCGGGTGCCTTCCGCTTCCATCGCCTCGATCTGGTCGACGCCGAAGCGGTGGCGGCCCTGTTCGCCGCCGAACGGCCCGACCGGGTGCTGCATCTGGCCGCCCAGGCCGGGGTGCGGCATTCGCTGGAGAACCCCTCTCTCTATATCCAGAGCAACGTGGTGGGGTTCGGCGCCATCCTCGAGGCCTGCCGCCATGGTGGGGTGGAGCATCTGGTGTATGCCTCCAGCAGCTCGATCTACGGGGGCAACCGGCGGATGCCCTTCTCGGAGCAGGACCCGGTGAATCACCCCGTGAGCCTCTATGCGGCCACCAAGCGGGCGAACGAACTGATGGCCCACACCTACAGCCATCTCTACGGGCTGCCGGCCACGGGACTGCGCTTCTTCACGGTCTACGGGCCCTGGGGCAGGCCGGACATGGCGCCGATGCTGTTCGCCCGCGCGATCCTGGCCGGCGAGCCGATCCGCGTGTTCAACCAGGGGCGCATGGAGCGTGACTTCACCTCCATCGACGACATCGCCGAAGGGGTGATCCGCTGCCTCGACAAGCCCGCCACTGCCGATCCCGATTTCGATCCTCTGCAGCCCAACCCCGCCACGGCGGCGGTGCCCCACCGGATCTTCAACATCGGCAACTCCCGGCCGATCCCCCTGCTGCGCTTCATCGAGGTGCTCGAGCAGGCGCTGGGGCGGGAGGCCATCCGCGATCTGCAGCCGATGCAGCCCGGCGACGTGCCGGCCACCTTCGCCGACACCCGGGCTCTGGAGGCGTGGGTGGGCTTCCGCCCCTCGACACCGATCGAGGTGGGAGTGGAACGCTTCGCCTCCTGGTACCGGGAGTACCACGGGGTCTGACCCCCACGGCCGGCCGCGCCGCGTCGCCCCGGGGCACACTGGGGGGCCTGTGTGCGCCCGATTGTCTTGAAACCGCTCCAGAGCCTGCGGGGCATGGTCGATCTGCTGCCTTCCCAGACCCCCTTCTGGCAGCGGATCGAAGCCACCGCCCGGGACCATTTCCGCCGGGCCGCCATCGAGGAGATCCGCACGCCGCTGCTGGAGGTGACGGAGCTGTTCGCCCGCGGCATCGGTGAGGGCACGGACGTGGTGGGCAAGGAGATGTACACCTTCGACGACCGGGGCGCCCGCAGCTGCACCCTGCGCCCGGAAGGCACCGCTTCGGTGGTGCGGGCGGCGATCCAGCATGGGCTGGTGGCCCAGGGGCCCCAGCGGCTCTGGTATGGCGGCCCGATGTTCCGCTATGAGCGGCCCCAGGCCGGCAGGCAGAGGCAGTTCCACCAGATCGGGCTGGAGTTTCTCGGCCACGCCGATCCCCGCAGCGACGTGGAGGCCATCGCCATCGCCTGGGATCTGCTCATGGATCTGGGGCTGGCGGGCCTGAGCCTGGAGCTCAACACGCTCGGCACCCCTGATGACCGGCTCCGCTTCCGCGCCGAGCTGGTGGACTGGCTGGAGGCCCATCGCGAGCGCCTGGATCCCGACTCTCAGCAGCGGATCACGACCAACCCCCTCCGGGTGCTCGATTCCAAGAGCCCCGAGACCCAGGCTCTGCTGGGCGGGGCTCCCACCCTGGCCGATGCCCTGAGCGGCGAGAGCCACGAGCGCTTCCTGAGGGTGCGGCAAGGCCTCGAGGCTTTGGCCATCCCCTTCGAACTCAATCCCCGTCTGGTGCGCGGCCTCGATTATTACGGCCACACCGCCTTCGAGATCACCAGCAGCCAGCTGGGGGCCCAGGCCACGGTCTGCGGAGGCGGCCGCTACGACGGCCTGGTGGAGCAGCTGGGCGGCCCTCCCACCCCGGCGGTCGGCTGGGCCCTCGGCATGGAGCGGCTGGTGCTGCTGCTCAGCCAGGCCCGGCAGGCGGGCGCCCAGGATCCCGCGGCCTCCACCAGCCCCGATCTGTACGTAGTGAACCGGGGTGTGCAGGCCGAGGCCTATGCCCTGGAGTTCGCCCGCCGCTGCCGGCAGAGGCCTGGGGCCCCACTGGCGGTGCAGCTGGATCTCAGCGGCGCGGGGTTTGACAAGCAGCTCAAGCGGGCCCGCAGAAGCGGCGCCCGCTGGGCCCTGCTGCTGGGCGACGAGGAGGCCGCGTCGGGGCTGGTGAGGCTGATGGCGCTGCGTCCGGAGGGGGGGGGCACAGGGGAGGAACAGGGCGCTCCGCAGCCTGACCGCCTTCTCAGCGCCGCCGACTTTCTCTCCCTGGGGCTTGATGGGCTTTCGGCCCCATGAAACGGCCACAGAAAAAGCGGATCCCCCGAGGAATCCGCCTGCTGGTGGTTTCTGAAGATCCGGAGAGGGGCCGGGTTCAGGCGGAGCCGACGCCCACGTAGGCGCCGTAGAAGAACAGGCCGACCACGAAGATGACGGCCATGCCACCGGCGGTAGCCACCATCCAGAGGGGCAGAACCCCTTCGGTCCAGCGGCTTTTCCAGGCGACGGCCGGGCGGCCGTCGGGAAGACGGTCGGGGATCCGGCCGTCGGGCATGGCTGATTTCTTGCCGCTCATGGGGTGGTTCCTCCCGTCAGTTGAAGAAGTAGCTGGAAAACAGGATGCCGATGACGAACACGAACAGCAGGCCCAGGTAGAGGCTGGTGCGGTTCAGTTCGACCGGCAGGTTGTTGGGGTTGGGATTGCGCTGCATGGAGGGTTCAGCGACGGACGAACTGCATGGCGGCCAGGGCACCCAGGAAGAAGACCGTGGGAATGCCGAGGGCGTGAACGGAGAGCCAGCGCACCGTGAAGATCGGATAGTTGCGCGGCGTGGTGGGGGCGGTGGACTGGGTCATGGTTCCTGGAGGCGCAGGTCGAGGCTGCTCTTGCCCTCGTAACGCTGGCTCACAACGGGAGCCTTGGTTTCCTGGGCCTGAAAGTAGGCGTCCGGACGGGGCGTGCCGAAGGCGTCGTAAGCCAGGCCGGTGGACACGAACAGGAAGCCTGCCAGGAAGATGGCCGGCAGAGTGACCGCGTGGATGACCCAGTAGCGGATACTTGTGATGATTTCGAAGAACGGACGTTCCCCTGTGGAGCCGGCAGCCATAGCAACAAGCGTTCAGCCCGGCAATCCTAGGGGTCGGCCTGCGGCGGACGGGAGCAGGACGGGGGGTTGGTTACAGAGGGATGCAGTCGGTCGGCCGCAGGCCGTTCAACCCACCCAGCGCAGCAGCACGCCCCGCTCGCCCAGTACGAAACCCTTGCCGTCAGGGGCGAAGACGATGCGGGAGAAGTTGGTGGGCTGGGTGCTGCCCACCGGGTCCCTCTGCCAGCTGGCGCCGGAATCGTTGCTCACCAGAAGGGTGCCGTTGCCGCCCCCGGTCCAGATGGCGCCGCGGGGATCCCAGGCCATGTCGAGGTACCCGTAGCCGTTGGTGATCGGGATCACCGGTTTGCTCCAGTCGCCGCTCTCGGTGGTTTCGGCGGTGGTCGGGTCGCCGTCGAATCGAAGCTGGGCGCCCCGGGCCACCATCCAGAGGTGGCCGTCGGGCTGGAAGCCCATCGATTGCAGCCGCTGGCTGCTCACCCGCTGGTGCACCTGCCAGGCGGGCTGTCCGGGCTCCCAGGTGGCGAAGAAATTGCCAAGGCTGCTGACGCTGACGTAGTCACCCTCGGGGCTGCGGCGCAGGTCGCGGATGGCGCCGGCCGCATCCCCCACCAGGGCCTGCCAGCTGGAGCCGGCATCGGCGGTGCGGTAGACGGCACCGACGTTGGTGGCCAGCTCGGCGCTTTTCGGCCCCAGGGCCGTGACCAGGTACGGCTCCCCGGGCAGCTTGGTGTCGAGCAGCAGCCGGCTCCAGCTCAGGCCCCCGTCGTCGCTGTGCAGCAGCAGGCCGGGCTGGCCCACGATCCAGCCCTCGTTGCCGTGGAAATCGATGCTGATCAGGCGGAAGTTCTCCTCCTCGGGCAGATCGAGGGAACGGGCCTCCCAGCTGGCGCCGCCGTCGACGGTTTCCATGATCAATCGATTGCTGCCCACCAGAAAGCCATGGTCGGCGCTGGTGAAGGCCACATCGAGGGGATTGGAGCGGGTGTCCAGCGGCACCTCCTGCCAGGGACTGGCCGCCGCCGTCGGCAGGCCGGTGGTGACGCAGCCCGTGAGCCCGAAGGCGAGCACGACCGAGAGGGCCAGGCTGAGCAGGTGCCGCAGCGGGCGGAGGCAGGCTGGCAGGGTGGGAACAGGTGCAGGCATCAACGCAGGGAGTAGAGGGAGAGGAAGAAGGCGAACGCCAGGGCGAAACCGCCGAAGATCAGCACGTTCTTCTGGCCCGGGGTGAGTCGGTTGACCCCGAGGCCGAAGTTGAGGTTCTCCTCGAACCCGCTGGGTTTGTTGCGAGGGCCGATGTCCTTGAAGGCGCCGACCCGGCTGCGGCAGACGGGGCAGCGGAAGCCGACCGGATCCAGGTCAGTGAAGGGTGTCCCCGGGGGGATCGCCAGCTTCTTGACGCCCTCGGCCGGGTCGTAGACAAAGCCGCAGCTGCGGCATTCGAAGCGGTGGGTGGTGGGGTCGTCGGGGGGGCTTTCCGGCGCGACCGCCGCAGGCGGCTCAGCGGCAGCCGGCTGCTCGATGGTTCCCTCGGAGGTTCCCCCGGGCTTCTCGATGAGCGGTTCACTGGGCGGTTCCGTGCTCATCCCTTGCCTGACCGTGTCGATCAACTCTATCGACGGGCACTCCCGACGCCGGGGCGCCTCCAGAGGGGCCGTGCCGCCGGTCGTCGCGGCGACCGGCCCAGCCGGAGGCAGGTGGCAGAATGCGCGCCAGGTTGGCTCTGCCGAATGTTCGTTCTCTCCGGCTACGACGCCTTTCTCGGCTTCCTGCTGCTTTCGGCGGCGGTCCCGGTGCTGGCGCTGGTGGCCAACAAGCTGCTGGCTCCCAAGAGCCGCCAGGGCGAGCGCCAGCTCACCTATGAGTCGGGGATGGAGCCGATCGGCGGCGCCTGGATCCAGTTCAATATCCGCTATTACATGTTTGCGCTGGTCTTCGTCATCTTCGATGTCGAGACCGTGTTCCTCTATCCCTGGGCGGTGGCCTTCCACCGGCTGGGCCTGCTGGCCTTCATCGAAGCCCTCATCTTCATCTCCATCCTGGTGCTGGCCCTGGCGTACGCCTGGCGCAAGGGCGCCCTCGAGTGGAGCTGACCGGACCCCAACCCCCCATGACCCTCACCCCTCCCCCAGGCTCCCTGTCCGTCGACGCCCTGCGCGACCTGCGCGAGGCCAGCTGCGGACCGGTGGGCGCCCCAGGTGTCACCGCCGACCTGTCCGAGAACATCATCCTCACCAGTCTGGATGACCTGCACAACTGGGCCCGGCTGAGCAGTCTCTGGCCCCTGCTCTACGGCACGGCCTGCTGCTTCATCGAATTCGCCGCCCTGATCGGCTCCCGCTTCGATTTCGACCGCTTCGGTCTGGTGCCCCGCTCCAGCCCCCGGCAGGCGGATCTGATCATCGTGGCCGGCACGGTGACCATGAAGATGGCCCCGGCCCTGGTGCGGCTCTATGAGCAGATGCCGGAGCCGAAGTACGTGATCGCCATGGGAGCCTGCACGATCACCGGCGGTATGTTCTCCGCCGACTCCACCACGGCGGTGCGGGGTGTCGACAAGCTGATTCCGGTGGATCTCTACCTGCCCGGCTGTCCGCCGAGGCCCGAGGCGATTTTCGACGCGGTGATCAAGCTGCGCAAGAAGGTGGGCAACGAAACTTTCGCCGAACGCGGCAATCTCCGTCCCACCCATCGCTACTGCACGATTCCCCACCAGATGAAGCGGGTGGAGCCGATCGTCACCGGTGCCTATCTGCGTGCCGAAACCCAGCAGGCGGCTCTGGCCGCCGCCGCAGGCCTTCCCGTTGCCGCCGGCAGCGCCCAGGCCGTTCCCACCTCTCCCACCGCCCCCGCCACAGATGCCTGAGGAGACCCCCGCCACCCCGGCCGAGAGCGCTGCGGCGATCGAAGGGCCGGCCACCGGCCCTGTGGGCACCTGG
This sequence comes from uncultured cyanobacterium, assembly GCA_963772735.1. Taxonomy (GTDB): domain Bacteria; phylum Cyanobacteriota; class Cyanobacteriia; order PCC-6307; family Cyanobiaceae; genus Cyanobium. Next base: position 180,503 of record CAVYYO010000021.1, read on the forward strand.
CTCACCAGCCAGGGCTTCGAAGCCGATGCCCTCGGCCCCGACCACGAGGGTGTGGAGATGCTCGGGGTGGATGCTGCTGCCCTGCCCCTGGTGGCGACGGCGCTGAAGGCCGCCGGCTTCGACTATCTGCAGTGCCAGGGCGGCTACGACGAAGGGCCCGGGGGGCGGTTGGTGAGTTTCTACCACCTGGTGAAGATGGCGGCGATGGTCGATCAGCTCACTGCCCTGGCCGACGCCAACGGCCCCCTGCCGGCGGATGCGCACCCTGAGGAGGTGCGCCTGAAGGTGTTCCTGCCCCGCGACGGCTCCCTCACCATCCCCAGCCTGTACGGCCTGTTTCGCGGCGCCGACTGGCAGGAACGCGAAACCTTCGACATGTTCGGCATCAGCTTCGAAGGCCATCCCCACCCCAAACGGCTGCTGATGCCGGAGGACTGGAAGGGCTATCCCCTGCGCAAGGATTACGTCCAGCCGGACTTCTATGAGTTGCAGGACGCTTATTGAGAGCTGCGTGAGCTGAGTGCCGAGAGGGTTTCCTCGAGGTAGAGGGTGCCCCAGCGTTGATCCGGTTCGAGGTGGTTGCCTTCAGCCCATTCGTTCCAGGCATTGATGAACACGACCGGTTCAGGAAGGTTGTACGAAGTCAGGCGATCGACCGTCCTTTTCAGCCCGCCGCGATAATGTTCCGGCGTTGAGTCCTGCAGCACGATCCCTCCCCACCGCCGGCGAGCCGTTTAGTCCCAGGAAGGTGTCACGCAGGGGAAGTGGGGATAGGGGGGGATGGGTCTTGAAAGGGCGGCCTCACATGCCTTCTGATGATCGACAACCCGATGGATCTTTTCTCCTGGGGATTCGTTCTTGATGAAGCCCTTGACCTTTTCGAAGGCTGGGGTTTTGGTGGCTGAGGGTGGCCAGCATCGGCCAGCAGGGCTGGAATTCCACGGCGGCATCGAATCCGAAGGTTTGGGGGTCGCGAATTTCGCTCTCCTTTGATTCGACCGACACGAGGTAGAGCCCGTCGAGGCCATGGCGGCGGGCGATGGATCGCCATACGTCTGCCGTACGGGCCGGCTCTGGCAGGGTGCTGGTGCGGTAGACAAGAAAAAGCGGTCTGCCTTCGATGAGGATGTAGCGGGGGTCCCGGAAGGCAGACAACAAAGATTCGATGTGGTGGCGGTCGTCCTGCTCGTTGTAGATCTGCGCCAGAAGGATTTCATCGTCGGTGCCGTCCCAGCGTCTTGTCCAATTCTCATTGGCCCAGCAGAGGCAGAAGGGAAAGTCAGGCTCTCCTGAAGCCAGCACGTCTTCGAAACGCCGCTGCAGCACCCGGCGGCCGTTGAGCCAGTAGTGGTAACAGCAGAACCCGTGGATGCCAAGGGTAAGCGCCAGATCGGCCTGGGCCTGGCGGGTTTCGGGCAGGCGCAGGTCGTAGAACCCGAGATCGGCAGGAAGGTGGGGTTGATGGTGATAGGCGAACAGGGGCCGTGCCTTGGCAACGCTCCTACATTCCTGAACCCCTCCCCCACTATGCGTCGTTCTCCGGAATGGGGTGGTACAGGGGAAGGTAGAAAGCGATGGCTTTTGGGAATTGTACGGGAAATATAACTGCTTAGTCGGAATACCTAGCTAATCGGATTCTCTCCAGGAGAGTGTCGATTTCAGTTTCCATATTCCTGCCCGCCTGCCCACTCCGCGCATGAATGATTACGAGTTCAGAAAAAAACGGTTGCGTAGGAAGCCAGGAAGTGAGAGTCTAACAAGTCGTTTGAACAGATATCGTCTTGATGACAGGCGGAGATCTTGTTGCCTAATCACCGAATTTCTGTTCTCCAGGCAGCGAGCCATGGATCTGATCCACAGGTTGGGTGATGGCAGCTGAGGCTGTGGTTCTTTGGTCGGCAAGATCTTGCTTTCAGCGCTGCCCCTCGCACGGAGAATGATGTCGGAAATGGTTTCGATGTGAGCTTCGATGCTCTCGAGATCATGTTCTTGGGCAGCCTCGGGGCCAAGTTTGTTGCGTTGGGCAAGAGCAATGACTGTGGAAGCCAGCTGTCGAGGCCCTATGCCGTAGGGATGGGCATCGTCGTTGCATTGGGACCAGCAATTGACTTTATCTAAATTCATAGTGAGGCGCTTGACCCCATAGGACTTGGCGACTATGCGATAATGAAGACTGGTGGAAGCAACTACGGCTGCATTGGCAATCTGCTGACAGATAGAAAAAATATCTACCGAGGGAAGAACCTCAATAGATACCGAGGCTTCGCGAGCGGATTCTTGGAATACATAGAGCTCTTCCAGGGAATCATGATAGTTGGCTGTTCCTGCCAGCCCAATCTTCATGCCTCCATCAAAGCAGTCGGCCAGCTTGGAAAGCTCGCCAATCAGGTCTGACCTGTTCCTTACTAGGAAGTCGCGATTAAAATGCATGAGTAAATACTCTGGCCCTGGCTCCATATTGCATGGTATGAGCTTGCTGAGCTGCAATACTATGTCTGGAGTAAGCAGGGCACCTTCTACGCCTATTCTTTTGGCCTCAGCTAAAGAGTGTCTATCTCTAAAACCAATGAATTTTGACTCCGAGAAAGACTCTGCTAGGCGTGCTCTCACATGCTCGTCGGCTTCAGGACTTGTATAGCCTATTCCGTAATAAAGCCTGTTTCTCCAGTGGAAAACCTCTCCATTAATGTTCTCGCGAGGAGGCGTAATGTATGGATAGAATCGGTCTGTTGGTAGCAACCTATGGGCTTCTTCAGTCACATCCTTGGCGTCACGATAAGGCAAAGACAGCGGGGTGTCAAAGAGAAGAGCATTCTGGAATGAGCAAGAAGCCGTTTCACCTCCAACGTGAAGAATTGGTGTATTTGTATCTAGGCCACTGCGGACAAGATCGAAAAGGGAGTAAACCTTTTTCCCAGAGCATGAGGTGAGATCGTTGTCGAGGATGCTGGCATGGATCGTACGCACACCCTTTTGTCGAAGCAGGTCTTCAAAAATATGGCCCATGAGGAGATCCCCGAAGTTATGCCGTTCAAAGGCCCCGAACAGAACGGCATCAATGGTCATTTCGAGTGCCCCTTGTCGAACCGGATGAGTCATTTTATGAGAGGGGTCGCCTCTTGGCCTGCGTGATGATCAGAGTCAAGTGGTCCCTTCCACTCCGTCGCCATGCCTTGAGGGTTGCGCCCCGCACAGGGCATTTTGTTGCCTTCAAAGGGCTGGAGGGGAGGGATTCAGAGGTAGTGGCTTCAGGAAGCTGGACCATCGGCAGCTCATGGCAGACGGCTCATCGGCGAATCAGGCCCTCTTGTGCCTCCGCTAGTACCGCAGCACCTCCCTGGCCACGCTGCGGGGTCATGGCGGAGGGTGGCGCTGGGGCGGGCTCCCTGAAGCGGCGCCAGGATCACTTCGCAGCCCTGTTCTGTCAACGGGTCGGAGTCGCAGGTCTCCGGTTCGGCGCCGTGCAGACGGTAGAGCTCGAGCAGGCTGGAATCGGCCAGCTCTTCCTGGGCCAGCACGGCATCGAAGAGGCGCTGCTGCACACCCAGGCTGGCCAGCTGGGCCTCGATCGCCCGCAGGTGACCGGCCACGTCCAGGCCGTCGGACTCGCCGGGCTGGGTCATCAGGTTCCAGATGTAGAGGCGTGGCGCCCTGCTGGCGCTGATGGCGCTCACCAGTTCGGGCACCAGCAGGTTCGGCAGCAGGGAGGTGTAGAGGCTGCCCGGGCCCAGCACGATCAGGTCGGCGTGGGCGATGGCCTCCAGGGCTCGCGGTAGAGCCGGCGGCCGCTCAGGGGTGCAGCCCAGCCGCACGATCGGACTGGGGGCATGGCCGATCTGCGATTCCCCCTCGATCCGCTCGCCGGTCTCCAGTCCCGCCCAGACCCGCACGTCGGCATTGGTGGCCGGCACCACCTGGCCTGCACCGCCAGCACCCGGCGCAGCACGCCGCTGTTGAGATGCCTTTGTTTCCCTTCATCGAACCGAGGGGCTCGGGCTCAGCCTCGCCGAGGCGCTTCAACTTGGCATGGATGTGATCGCCACTGACTACGGCGGTAATACCGATTTCTGCAATGGACCTCTCGCCCATCCTGTGCCTTTTCGTCTGATCCCGGTGCAAGCCGGCGAGCATCCCTATCATGCCGTTTTGGTCTTGGCCGATCCCGATGTTCATGAAGCTGCGCGTCGCATGCAGCTGGTTGCCGCCGCACGCCGGAATAACCAAGTCCAGGATCCTTTCGTGGTGCAGGTTTACAGAGATCGCTTCTCCGTGCCTCGCAGCGGTGCACTTCATCGCCAACGATTGGAGGATCTCTGGGAAAAGGGAGAACAGATACTGGCCCAACTCGATCACCGCTGACCCTTATCTAAGCTTATCTGCTCCTCAGCTACGCCCTGCCAGATCCCGCCGCCAGTGCACATAGGCGGGATTGAGCAGATGAAACAGCTCCATCTCCCGTTTCTGCAGAAAGCGGTTCCGAGTGGTTTTCTGCCGGATAGAAGAACTCTCCCACTGCGGCCATCGGCGGTTGAAAGTCTTGCGGATCCAGGGTCGGTTCATCAGCCGCATCGCCCGATTCTGCAGCTGCAGAAAGCGTTGATGGCGGCGGCTGTGCAGCACCGGCTCGGGATCATCCGGTAGCCGCTCCTCGAGCTCCTGGAGATCCGCAAGGAAATCGGCGTAGCAGGACGGATACCGCTCGTGCAGGTTCGCTCGGCTGTATCGATAGGCGGCGTAGCTGATGCTGTTATCTGACGCCAGCAGGGTGCTGAACAGCCGCTCGAAGATGAAGGAGAAGTAGCTGGCTTTCCGGCCTGGATCGCCCAGGCTCAGCAGTCGTTGGCTGAGGGGATCCTCCGGGTTGTTGTGGATCTGCCGGTACAGCGGCAGGCAGAAGGCCATGTAGCGATCCCAGAACCTCGGGGTACCCACCCAGTAGTTGCAATAGGCCATGCTCTTCAGCTGACACGGCAGGCTGGCTAGGTGGATGCCATAGCCGCAGCGATCGAGCAGCTCCTGGGCGATCGCCGTGATGCCCGGGGTCCACATTTCGCCTTGTCGCCAGATGTTGCCATAGCAGATCTCAATCGGAAAGGGATTGACGAAATACACATCATGCCCTGGCCTTTCTTCGCAGAAGCGAAGAAAGGCTGCGCCACTGAGTCCTGTTTTCTCTTGAAACTTCCACGACAGAAAGCCGGTGAAACCATCTTTGGTGTTCCCGGCCAGATACTCTTTCTGGAACACATGGAATTCGTGTTCTTGTGGCCTTTCTGAGGCGGAATTGTCATAAGGAAGGAATGCCGGATCGAGCGCCTGTAGCTGCCCCGGTGCGTAATGGATCTGGTAAACGAAATGAGGGTTGGCCTCCATCAGAATGTCCCTTCCCTCACCGTTCAATCCTTGCGATGCCTCCGGTAATACCGGATCACTTCCTTGGCCACGCTGCGTGGCTCATGCCGCAGCGTGGCGGTGGGCCTCGCTCCCTGCAGCGGCGCAAGGATCACTTCATAGCCCTGCTCCCGCAACTGGCTGACGTCACAGCACACGGGTTCTGCTCCCCGCAACTTGTACAGATCCAACAGACTGGAATCGGCCAGCTCCTCCTGGGCCAGCACCGCACCGAACAACCGCTGCTCCACCCCCAGGCTGGCCAGCTGCGCCTCGATCGCCCGCAGGTGGCCGCCCACGTCCAGACCGTCGGTCTCGCCGGGCTGGGTCATCAGATTGCAGATGTAGAGGCGCGGCGCCTTGCTGGCGCTGATGGCGCTCACCAGTTCCGGTACCAGCAGATTGGGCAGCAGGGAGGTGTAGAGGCTCCCGGGGCCCAGCACGATCAGGTCGGCGTTGGCGATGGCCTCCAGGGCCCGGGGCAGGGCCGGTGGCCGCTCGGGGGTGCAGCCCAGGCGCACGATCGGATGGGGGGCATGGCCGATCTGGGATTCCCCCTCGATCCGTTCTCCGTTCTCCAGTTCAGCCCAGAGCCGAACGTCGGCGTTGGTGGCCGGCACCACCTGGCCCTGCACCGCCAGCACCCGGCTGCTGGCGATGATGGCCGACTCCAGGCTGCCGGTGATGGCGGTGAGGGCGCTCAGGAACAGGTTTCCGAAGCTGTGGCCCTCCAGGCCGCTGCCTGCCTTGAAGCGGTACTGGAACAGCCTGGTCAGCAGGGGTTCCTCCCGGGCCAGGGCCGCCAGGCAGTTGCGGATGTCGCCGGGGGGCTGGACCCCCAGCTCGCGCCGCAGCACCCCGCTGCTGCCACCGTCGTCGGCCACGGTCACGATGGCGGTGAGGTTGCTGCTGTAGCGCTTCAGGCCGCTCAGCAGGGTCGCCAGGCCGGTGCCGCCGCCGATCGCCACGATGTTGGGCCCCCGGTTCAGGCGCCGCTGGGCCAGCAGCGCGTCCACCAGGAGGGTGTCCTTCTCCGGGGCCAGGGCCTGCTGGATCGAGCCGAAGCTGCGGCTCTGGCCGAGCCAGATCAGGCCGGCGCCGATCAGCAGCACCAGCGGCCCGGTGATCTCCCGGGGCATCACCTGGGTGAGGCGGGCCAGGCTCCACTTGATCGTCTCCAGGATCCAGTAGATCGGCTGCAGGTCAGCCCAGACAGCGGCCCCGAGCAGGGCGATCACCAGCCCCAGCCCCGAGGTGATCATCCAGCGTTTCACCACCAATCCCGGCTGCAGCCAGCGGGCCGCCCGCCGTGAGCGGCTCACCAGATCCTGCTGGCGCAGATCCCCCCGGCCCACCCAGCGGGGACGGCTCGTCGCAGCGGAGCCGCCTCGGCGACGCCGACCGTTCGCAGCGGGGCCTCGAACCGTCAAGGGCAGGGCGTGGCGACGCGGCAAGGACCAACCGAACTGTACGGATGAAATGTCCGTCGTGACCCGCCAGGATGGAGGCCTGGTCCCCGGGGCCTGTTCGCCATGGTCCCTTGGCCCTCAGCCCATCCATCCCGCCTGCCGCAACATCCGTCCCACCGGTGGTCGAGATGGTGGATCTCGGCATGCGCTGGGGCAGCAACATCGTTCTCGACGGCATCGACTTCAGCCTCCATCCCGGGGAGCGGCTCGTGGTGGTGGGGCCTTCCGGATCGGGCAAATCCACCGTGCTGCGCCTGCTGGCCGGCCTGCTGCTGCCCTCCTCCGGCCTGCTGCGCATCCACGGCGCACCCCAGACCTATCTGCGGCTGGACCAGCGCCACCCTCCCGACGTGCGCATGGTGTTCCAGAATCCTGCCCTGCTGGCCTCGCTCAACGTGAGGGAGAACGTCGGCTTCCTGCTCTACCGCTTCAGCCGCCTGGGCGAGCGAGAGATCGCCGATCGGGTGGATCAGGCCCTGCAGGCCGTGGGGCTGGCGGGCATCGGGGAGCAGATGCCCGGCGAGCTCAGCGGCGGCATGCAGAAGCGGGTCAGCTTCGCCCGCGCCCTGATCCAGGACCCCACCACGCCTCCCTCCCGCACCCCCCTGCTGCTGTTCGATGAGCCGACGGCCGGTCTCGATCCGGTGGCCTGCACCCGCATCGAGGATCTGATCGTGCGCACTTCGGAGCTGGTGCAGTCCTCCTCCCTGGTGGTGAGCCACGTGATGAGCACGATCGAGCGCTGTGCCGAGCGGGTGGCCCTCCTCTACGACGGCCGTTTCCGCTGGACCGGGTCGGTGGGGGACTTCCGGGTCACCTCCAATCCCTACGTGGTCCAGTTTCGGAGCGGTAGTCTGCACGGACCGATGCAGCCGGCTGAGAACTGAGCCCATGCGCCGGAGTGTTCGTGAAGCCCTGGTCGGATTTTCCCTGCTGGCCGCCATCGCCAGCGGCTTCGGCCTGTGGTTCTGGCTGCGAGGCATCTCCCTGAGCCGCAACACCTGGACGATCCAGGCCAGTTTCACTGACGCCGCCGGTCTGGCCGAGCGCTCGCCGGTCAGCTTCCGGGGCGTGCTGGTGGGCAATGTGCGCAAGATCACGGTCACCGATGCGGCGGTGGTGGCCGATCTGGAGATCACCGACCCGCAACTGCGGCTGGCCCGTCCTCTGGTGGCCCGGGTGGGTACCGCGTCCCTGCTGGGGGGCGATGCCCAGGTGTCGCTGCTGTCCCGCGGCGGCCCCCTGCCGGCCGGCCTGCCCGGCCCGCGGGCGAAGGGTTGCAACGACACCCGCATGGTGTGCAACGGCGGCAAGGTCAGCGGCATCGCCGCCGCCAATCTCGACAGCGTCACCGAGACGGTGCAGAACCTGCTCGACCAGGCCGACCGCGAGAAGCTGGTGCCCCAGATGGTGGAGGCCACGGCGGCCTTCGCCAAGACCGCCAAGGAGACCGAGAAGCTCACCAGGAGTGGTCAGCTGTTCCTGCGTGACGCCCAGAACCTGGTCACCCAGCTGAACCGCTCGGTGGGCAAGGTGGACCCGATCCTGACCAACCTCAACGCGGCCAGTGCCGACGCCGCCAAAGCCACCGGTCACATCAACAACTTCACCGCCGCCCTCGACAACCCGAAGACCGTCGCTGATCTCCAGGCCACCCTCACCAACGCCAAGCGGCTCACCGACCGCTGGTCGGCCGTGGGTGGGGATGTCAGCAAGCTGACCGGTGATCCGCAGTTCCTCGAGGGCATCCGCAGCCTGTCGATCGGACTGGGCAAGTTCTTCGAGGAGCTCTATCCCGCCCAGGTGGACGCCGCCCGGGCCCGCCAGGACCGGGAAGAGGCCCGCCAGAAGGAGATCAGGGCCGCCCGCCAGGCCGCCCAGGACCGCCTCGCCCCGACGGTCAGAAACCGTTGATCGCCTCCAGGGCGATCGCGGCGATGGCCTGGTCGCTCGCCTTCGGCAGCTGCACATAGCGGCCGCCTGCCGCCTCGGCCAGATCCTTGCCCATGCCGCTGCCGATGAACTTGCGTTCGGTATCGATCACCAGAAGCCTCAGGCCCAGGGTCCGGTAGCGGCTCGCCACCTGGCGCAGCTCCTCCTTGAGGTCCACCGGTTCCTCCCCCTCCAGCGGCGGCTGGCCCAGGGAGCGGCTCAGGGGCACGTTGCCGCGGCCATCGGTGATCGCCACCACCACCACCTGGCCCAGGTCGCCGGTGGCCAGGGCGTTGGCCCCCACCCGGGCGGCCTGGGTGAGGCCGTGGGCCAGGGGTGATCCGCCGCCGCAGGGCATCGATTCCAGCCGCCGGCGGGCGGCGGTGATCGAGCGGGTGGGGGGCAGCAGCACCTCCGCCTGCTCGCCGCGGAAGGGGATCAGGGCCACCTCGTCGCGGTTCTCGTAGGCCTCGGTGAGCAGCCGGATCACGGCGCCCTTGGCGCTCTGCATCCGGTTGAGGGCCATCGAGCCGCTGGCATCCACCAGGAAGATCACCAGGGCCCCCGCCTTGCGTTGCAGCCGCTTGGCCCGCAGATCCCCCTCCTCCACGATCACCCTGCGCTGCGGTTCCCTGGCCCGGCGGGCCTTCTGGTAGGGCGCGGCAGCCCTCAGGGTGGCATCGACGGCGATGCGGCGCACGGGCCCCCGGGGCAGCATCGGCTTGACGTAGCGGCCACGGCTGTCGCTGAACACCACCGCCCGGCTGCCGGCTCCGCCGCTCTTCGCCTTCGCCGAGGCGAACAGCAGCAGGTCAGGGTCGATGGCGGTGGCCTCCGGATCGAGCAGGAACTCCTCGGGGATCTGGGGCGGCGCCTGGTCCTCGGGGCTGTCGTTGTCCTCGGGCGGTTCCTCCTCGGGCGGGTCGCTCTCATCGGATTCCCGCTCCTCGGGCGGTTCGCTCTCCTCAGGGGGCTGCTCCCCCTGGGGCGGCGGTGGCGGCGGGGGCTCCATCGGCTGGTCCGGATCCGGGGGGGGCAGCTGCAGGGCCCGAGGGGCGATCACCAGCCGCACCGCCACCTGCAGATCGTCAGCCTCCACCCGGTCGCGGCCCGACAGGGCCGCATGGGCCCGGGCCACCCGCACGGCGTAGAGCTCGGCCCGGTGCCCCTCCACGCCGCCGCGGATGGCTTCGGTCACCAGATAGCGGATCTGCTCCCGGTCGATGCTCACGTCGGGGAGCCACTGGCGGGCCAGCAGCAGCTGGGTGGCCAGGGCTTCGGTCTCCTCATTCCAGCGGGAGCGGAAGGCACCGCTGGATTCGCCGTGCTCCAGGGCCGAGCGGGTGATCGCCACCCGCTGGTCGGTGTCGAGCAGCTGGTTGGCCGACAGGGCGATGGCGAAGCGATCCAGCAGGTGGTCGCGCACCGCCCCCTCCTCGGGGTTGTAGGTGGCGATCAGCAGGCAGCGGCAGGGGTGGGCCAGGCTCAGCCCCTCCCGCTCGATGCGGTTCTCGCCCGAACCCACGGCCGCCAGCAGCAGGTTGGTGATGCCGTCGTCGAGCAGGTTCAGCTCATCGACGTACAGCACCCCCCGGTGGGCCTCGGCCAGCAGCCCCGGCTGGAACACCGGCGCCCCTGCCGTCAGGGAGGCGGCCACGTCCACCGAGCCGATCAGCCGGTCTTCGGTGACGCCCAGGGGCACCTGGATGAAGGGGGCCGGGATCACCTTCGTGGGCAGGAGGGCGGCCGGATCGGCGCCGCTGGGATCGCCGCCCAGCTCGCTGATGCGGCGCCGGGTGGCGGCGTCCCATTCGTCGGGCCGTGAGGGGTCGGCCTGCAGCAGCCCCGGACCGTCCGCCAGGTCGATCACGTCGATCGGCGGCAGCAGGGCATGGAGCCCCCTGGCCAGCACCGACTTGCCCGTGCCGCGCCCCCCGGCGATCACCACACCGCCCAGACCCGGATCCACCGCCGCCAGCAGCAGCGCCAGCTTCAGGGTGCCGTGGCCGGTGATGGCGGCCAGGGGGAAGGTGCCGGTGGGGCCGGCACCGGCGGGCGTGACTGGAGACCCGCTGACGACCATGGGGCGGAGGCTGGGTGGGTTGGCCAGTCTCGCCGACCAGGCGCCGGGCAGGATCCGCCTGTACCGACATTCCCACCGCCGCATTGATCTCCTCCCTTGCCATCGCCCTTGGGGCCAACCTGGGGGATCCCGCCGTCACCCTGCCGGCCGTGCGGCCCCAGCTGGCGGCTGAGCTTCGGGCCTGGTCGGCGGCCGGCGAGCGCACGCTCCGGCTGCGCTGGTCGCCCCTGTTCCGCACGGCGCCGGTGGGGGGGCCGCCGGGCCAGCCGGTCTATCTCAATGCCGTGCTCCTCGCGGAGTCGGGCGTCCCGGGGCCCCGCATCCCGCGCTGGTCCGCCGTCGAGGCGCTGCTGTGCCGGCTTCAGGCGCTCGAAGCCAGCTTCGGCCGGGTGCGGCGGGAGCGCTGGGGACCCCGCAGCCTCGACCTCGACCTGCTCTGGTGCGGGGACCTCACCTGCCGCAGCCCGGAACTGGTGTTGCCCCATCCGCGCCTGGGGGAGCGGACCTTCGTGCTCGCCCCCCTGGCGGCGATCGATGCCCAGCTGCTGCTGCCGGGCGAGGGCGTCAGCGCCGCCGAACGGCTGGCGGCCCTGCTGGCCCGCCCGGGCGAAATCCCTCCGATGCCCCTGCCCGGTCGGCGGGGGTGGCCCGAGGGGGCCTGAACCGCGCCAGCGGCGAACGCCGGGCACACTGGGGGCCCGAACCGCATGGTCCATGGCTCCCCTGCCGCCCCCCGAGCCCCCCCTTCATCTGGAAACCACGGCCGCTCTCCAGGCCCGCAAGGTGCGCTTCGAGCTCAACCGGGTGGTCCTTCCCATCGGCATCGAGGGCATCTACGGGGTGATCCGCCACCCCGGCGCCTCCCTGGCGGTGCCGGTGCTCGCGGACGGCCGGGTGGTGATCCTGCGTCAGTACCGCTTCGCCGTGGCGGGCCGGCTGCTGGAGTTCCCGGCCGGCACCCTGGAGGAGGGGGAGCTGCCCCTGGGCTCGATGCAGCGGGAACTGGAAGAAGAGACCGGCTACAGCGCCAGCCGCTGGGATCCCCTGGGCGCCATGCACCCCTGCCCCGGCTACTCCGACGAGGTGATCCACCTGTTCCTCGCCCGTGATCTCACCCTGCTGCAGGATCGCCCCCCCGGCGACGACGATGAGGACATGGAGGTGCTGCTGCTGGAGCCGGCCGAGCTGGATGCGGCCCTGGCCAGCGGCGATGAGCCCCTGGACGGCAAGACCGTGACCGCCTGGTTCCGCGCCCGCCAGCTGCTGGCCCCCTGATGGCCCCGGATCGCTGGCTGTTCTGGCACCGCCGCGACCTGCGCCTGGCCGACAACCTGGGCCTGGCGGCGGCGGCGGCTGCCACTCCGGCGGTCACCGGCCTGTTCGTGCTCGACCCGGCGATCCTGACCGATCCCGCCATGGCGCCGGCCCGGATCTGGTTTCTCTGCCGGAGCCTGAAGGAGCTGGCGGAACGCTGGCACGCGGCCGGCAGCCGTCTGATCATCCTGCGGGGGGATCCGGCTGACCTGGTTCCCCGGGCGGCCCGGGCGGCGAGCGCCAGCGTGGTGGCCTGGAACAGAGATGTGGAGCCCTACGGACGCGATCGCGACAGAGGGGTGGCGGCGGCGCTGCGCGCCCAGGGCACCCGGGTGCTGGTCGACTGGGACCAGCTGCTGGTGGCACCCGAAGCGATCCGCACCGGCGCGGGCGAGCCCTACCGGGTCTACGGCCCGTTCCTGCGCAACTGGCGCGGGCAGCTGGAGGCCCGGGCCGCGATCGGTTCCGCGGCGGCCGGCGGGCTGGAGCCGGTGGCCGCTCCCGCCGGCCTGCTGGACCTGGATCCTGACGTCCTCCCTGCGGAGTGCGCCACGCTCTGGACGTCCCTTCCTTTTGTGGAGAAGGCTCCCACCCCTGAGGCGCTGGGCTTCACCTTTGCCGGCGCCGATCTCTGCCCCTGCCGGCCCGGGGAGGCGGCGGCCCAGGCCCAGCTGGCGGCCTTCGCCGATGGGGGCGTCAATGGCGGTGCCCTGGCCGCCTACGAGCCTGGCCGCAATTTCCCCGGGGTCGCCGGCACTTCCGGCCTTTCGGCCGCCCTCAAGTTCGGCACCCTCAGCCCTCGCCAGGCCTGGGCTGCCGCCCGTGGCGCCCGGGAGCTGGCCCGCAGCGAGGAAGCCCTCGCCTCGATCGGGGTGTGGGAGCAGGAGCTGGGCTGGCGCGAGTTCTACCAACAGGCCCTGTTCCATTTCCCCGAGCTGGCCGACGGCCCCTACCGGCCCCAGTGGCGCCATTTCCCCTGGGAGGACGACCCGGCCCGGCTGACGGCGTGGGAGCAGGGGCTCACCGGCCTGCCGATCATTGACGCCGCCATGCGCCAGCTCAACGACAGCGGTTGGATGCACAACCGCTGCCGGATGGTGGTGGCCTCCTACCTGGTCAAGGATCTGATCATCGACTGGCGCCACGGCGAGCGGACCTTCATGGCCCGGCTGGTGGACGGTGATCTGGCGGCGAACAACGGGGGCTGGCAGTGGAGCGCCAGCAGCGGCATGGATCCCAAGCCCCTGCGCATCTTCAACCCCTCCACCCAGGCGGCCCGCTTCGATCCGGAGGCCACCTACATCCGCAGCTGGCTGCCGGAACTGGCCCATGTGGCCACCGCCGACCTGATCAGCGGTGAGATCGCCCCGCTGGAGAGGCGCGGCTACCCCGAGCCGATCGTCAGCCACAAGCGGCAGCAGGCCCACTTCAAGGCGCTCTACGCCACCCTGCCGAAGGGCTAGGCGGCCACGGTTTCGGCTGCCACCAGGCGCCGTACCGCGGCGATGACGCTGTCCTGTTGCTCGACACTCAGTTCGGGGAAGATCGGCAGGCTGAGCACTTCGGCGCTGAGCCGTTCGGTGATCGGCAGGCTGCCGGGTTCGTAGCCCAGCTCGGCGTAGGCCGGCTGGCGATGGATGGGAATCGGGTAGTAGATGATCGTGGTCACCCCAGCCTCCTGGAGCTGCTGCTTGAGCCAGTCCCGGCAGCAGGCCTCAGGCAGCCCATAGCTGGCGCTGTCGGTCGCGGGCGTGCAACGCCCCGCGCAGGCGGCGGTGGTGGCCGGGCAGCGGGGCACCCGCACCACGAACTGGTTCCAGCTGTGCCCCTCCGGCCCAGGGGCTGCAGGCACCAGGCCCGACAGACCCGCCAGCTCCCGCTGGTAGCGCTCCGCGATGGACCGACGGCGCTCCACCCAGCCGGCCAGGTGCGGCAGTTTCACCGTGAGCACGGCGGCCTGGAGGGCGTCGAGGCGGCTGTTGTAGCCCAGGTCGGTGTGCAGGTAGCGGCGGGGCATGCCATGGACCGCCAGCTCCCGGATCCGCCGGGCCAGCTCCGGGTCGCGACAGACCACCATGCCGCCGTCCCCGGCGGCCCCCAGATTCTTGGTGGGAAAGAAGCTGAAGCAGCCGGCATCCCCCCAGCCGCCCACCGGCCGCCCGGCCCAGCTGGCGCCGCTGGCCTGGGCGCAGTCCTCGATCACCCGCAGATCGTGGGCGGCGGCGATGGCGCTGATCCGCTCCATATCCACCGGCCGGCCGAAGAGATGCACCGGCATCACGGCCCGGGTGGCGGGGGTGATGGCGGCCTCGATCCGTTCCGGATCGATCAGGTAGGTGTCCGGGTCCACGTCGACGAACACCGGCGTGGCGCCCACGGCGCTGATCGCTTCGGCGGTGGCGAAGAAGCTGAACGAACTGGTGATGACTTCGTCGCCGGGTCCGATGCCCAGGCCCCGGAGGGCCAGCACGAGGGCGTCGGTGCCGCTGTTGCAGCCGATGGCATGGGGAACCCCGCAGGCCGTGGCGAAGGCGGCTTCGAAGCCGCTGATGGTGGTGCCCCCGATGTACTGGCCGCTCCGCAAAACCTCGAGAACGGCTTGATCGAGCGCGTCTCCAAGCTGCCGCAGTTGCTCGCTGAGACTGAAGGGGGGCACATTCATGGCGGCAACATTAAGCCTGCGGATCCGGCCCCCGGTAGGCGCCCCCCGGATGCCATTTGATGTTGCAGCCGATCGCCGGTCGCTGCGGTTCCGGCACCGGCCGCCCCTCCAGCACGGCCTCCAGGGCGGCTCGCAGATCCCGGCCGTCGCAGATTCCGCCCCCGCCGGGACGGCTGCTGTCCAGCTGGCCCCGGTAGGCGAGCCGGTGAGCGACGTCGAACAGGAAGGGGTCGGGGGTGCAGGCGGCCTGGAAGGCCTGGGCCACGCTCTGCTCCGGATCCTGCAGGTAAGGGAAGGTCCAGTCGCAGGCCAGGGCCTGAGCCGCCATACCTTCGGGGCCGTCCTGGGGATGGCTGGCGGTGCTGTTGCTGCAGATGCCGATCATGGCCGCGCGCCCGGCCAGGTCGTCCTGCAGCCGGGTGAGCTGCGCTTCCACGTGCTTCACGAAGGGGCAGTGGGGGCAGAGGAACAGCACCAGCACGGGCCGACCCGCCAGGGCGTCGGGGTCGAGGGGGCCGCCCGTGACCGGCCGCAGGCCCTGCTGCATCGCCCTCAGCGGCAGGGGTGTGCCCAGGGGCAGCATGGTGGAGGCGGTGAGGACCATGGGATCGGCCGCCCTTGCTGCAGAGCGGATGCGTGTGCACGGTAAGGATCATCGCCGCCTCCGACCCGTCTCCGGCGTGCTGCCCCCGCACCTGCCGGCTCCGCGCCGCCTGGTGGCGCCTCTGCTGGCCGTTCTGCTCGCCGGTTGCGTCCCGGCGGATCAGCGCCCGAGCGGCCGGGTCTATCCCCTGAGCCGGCATCAGCCCGATGACGGCCTGGCCGTGGTCAACCACCCCGGCGGAGAGGGCCTGCACATCTTCATCGAGACCGACACCCGTGATCCGGGCCTCTGCCGGCCCCGCTGGATTCCCGATCCGGCCAGGCTCCGGGGCGGCAACGGTCCGAACCCCACGAGCTTCGGGCGGGCTCCCCGGCGGGAGTTCTTCCAGGTCCAGGAGCGGGGGCAGGTGCGGCTGGCCCTGCGCCGTCTGGCGGAGGGCCTCTGCCGCCGGCGGGCCCCCCGCAGCACCTTCGTCTGGGAGCCGCCGCCGCGCACCGCGGCCGAGTACCGGCCTCCGGCCCTGCCCCTGGTCGAGGAGCCCCAGCTGCTGAGCGATCCGCGGGCGATCCGGCGGGCCGAGAAGACGCTGTTGGGGATCCCTCTCACACCGGACGACTTCGACGACCCCCTGGAGCCCCTCCCCGGCGACTCCTGAGGGGTTATGGCGGCAGGCTCAGGCCAGGGCCGTGGCGCCCACGTAGCCCGCCGGCAGCGCGACGGGCCAGAGATCGGTTCCCGCTGGCGTCGTCCCACTGTCCGCGCCGAGGCCGAAGACCCCCAGCCCCTGCGCCTTCAGCCCAGCCTCCAGCCGGCACCATTCCTCCAGGAAGGCTCCGTCGCGCCGCGCGGCCGGCAGGGCCCCGATCGCCTGGCGGCGGGCCGGCGGCAGACAGCGGCGGGCGATCCCCTCCCACTCCGGGACAGGGCGGAGCTGCTCGACGTCCACCCCCACCTCCCGCCGGGAGTGGAAGCCCAGCAGGATCAGATCGCCGGAATGGGACACGTTGAAGCGGGGAGCGGGTTCCGCCGCTGCCGCCTCCTGGCCCATCAGCCTCGGCTTGCCCAGGGGGCCTACCCCCAGCATCAGGTCGGCGGGGTCGGCCCCCAGCCAGCCGCCCAGCATCAGCCGCAGAACGCCGCGGCCCAGCAGGAACCGTTCCCGATCCTCTTCCAGCCGCAGCTGCAGCAGGCGTCGGGCTTCTCCGGCATCCAGCAGATCCCTCAACGGCATGAGCATGGCGCGGGCCTGGGGATCGCTCCTGTCGATCAGGAGCAGGAGGGGGGGAGCCTCGCTCGCCAGGGACGGCCGCGGTGGGAAGCTCAGGCCGCGGCCGTTCGGCGCCGGCCAGCGCTCGGGACGCAGACCCATCATCGTTCGGCGCCCCGGCCCTGCGCCGCCAGGCGCCAGAGGGCAGGCTCGGCCTGCTTCCACCAACGGCTGAAGCGACCCAGATCCAGCGGGCGGTCCGGGGTTTCCGTGAGCGGCAGGAAGGGTTCGGGTGCCAGCACCTGGACCGGCAGGGCGGTGGCGATGCGGGCCCGCATCCGCTCGAAGCGCGGATCCACCGCCTGGCTGGTGACCACCCCGTCGGCGCCGTTGCGACGGGCGAAGGCCAGCACCTCCTCGGCCACGTCGCCCCAGCGGATCGTCACCGGCAGTTCCAGCAGGCATTCGTAGAGGAAGGCCAGACGCTTCAGGCTCGGGGGGGTCGGCTCCGCGGCCTGCCCCCCGCTGGTGGCGGTGTGGCCGGCGATCAGCTCCGCATCGAAGACGAACAGGGCCGGCCGCCCTGGATGGTTGCGCAGGGCGGGATTGGCAGGACCGAGGGCCTCGCCGTGGACCCACAGGACGGGATTCCGGGGAGCGTTGCCGGCGGCGGTGCCCGTGGCTGGCGGCCAGGCCCCAGGATCCCTGAGGCGGGCCGGGGGGCCTTCGGCGGGAGCGGCGGACGCCACGGGAGCCGGGGCTGAAGCGAACAGCCGCGCCTGCAGCTCCTCGTAGCTGGCCTCGAAGGGGCAACCGCCGTGCGCGGCGACACCACCGGCTGCCGCCCGGGGACAGTCCCGGCAATACCGGTTGCCGCCGAAGCGCTCCAGGTTCTCCCGGTTGAAGATGTACGGCTTCGTGCCGAAGCTGCTGGCCACCCACTGCCAGCTGAGGTTGTTGCTGGCCGGATCGCCATCCAGCAGATGCTGCAGAAACCAGCGGGCCCCCGCCTGCCAGCGCACCCGGCGCCAGTGCACCACGTAGGCCGCCAGCCACATCCGGGCGTGGTTGTGCAGCCAGCCGATCCGCACCAGATCGGCGGCGAAGGCGTCCATGCAGGCCAGGCCGGTGCGGCCCTCACGGATGTCGGCCGGAAGTTCGATGGCGTAGGCCCCGGAAGGAAGTCCGGTCTTGAGCGGCTCCCGGTCGTCCCAGATGCCGTCGCCCCAGAGCCCCCAGAGGCGTTGCCAGTAGTCTCGCCAGCCCAGCTCGCTGATCAGCTTGCCGCCCCGCCGTTGGGCCGTGACGCGGTCCAGGCCGTCCTGCTGAAGCCGGCGGAACACATCGTCCCGGACCTCTGCCAGGGTCAGCACGCCGTGGCGGATGTAAGGGGAGAGCCCGGTCACGGCGCCCTCGAGATGGTTGCGGCTGGTGCCGTAGGCGGCGGGATGGATCCTCCCCAGCCGCCTTAGGGCCTCCCGCCGCCCCCCCCGGATCGGCCCCGGCTCAGGGTTTTCGCCGGTGTCCCCCCGTGCCGCAGCGGCAGGGATCAGCCCCCCCAGTTCCTGCATCAGGGCCCGGCGGCTGGGGAAGTTCCGCGGCAGGTCACCCTCCCCTTCGCTCCAGCCCAGGGGGGGGCCGGCCAGGGCCGCCTCCCCGGTTTCCGAAGTGGGGGAAGGGGTCAGCGCATGTAGGGGAGAATCGCCGGATCGCATTGCTTCGCCCTCCGGCGCCCTGACCCCATGCTCCTCGATCTGCGCGGCAAGAAGGCTCTCGTCACCGGCATCGCCAACAACCGCTCGATCGCCTGGGGCATCGCCCAGCAGCTCGCCGCGGCCGGCTGCGAGCTGGGCATCACCTACCTGCCGGATGAGAAGGGCCGCTTCGAGGCCAAGGTGCGCGAGCTCACCGCGCCCCTGAACCCCAGCCTGTTCGAGCCGCTGAACGTGCAGGATCCGGCCCAGATCGAGGCGGTGTTCCAGCGCATCGCCGAGCAGTGGGGCAGCCTCGATGTGCTGGTGCACTGCCTCGCCTTCGCCGGCAAGGAGGAACTGGTGGGCGACTACAGCGCCATCTCCCCCGAGGGGTTCGGCCGCGCTCTGGAGGTGAGTGCCTACTCCCTGGCGCCCCTCTGCCGCTACGCCAAGCCCCTGTTCAGCGAGGGGGCCAGCGTGATCACCCTGAGCTACCTGGGCGCCGAGCGGGCCATCCCCAACTACAACGTCATGGGCGTGGCCAAGGCCGCCCTGGAGGCCTCGGTGCGCTACCTGGCCGCCGAGCTGGGGCCGGAGAGGCAGGTGCGGGTGAACGCCATCAGTGCCGGCCCGATCCGCACTCTGGCCAGTTCGGCCATCGGAGGGATTCTGGAGATGATCCACAACGTGGAGGAGAAGGCCCCCCTGCGCCGCACCGTCACGCAGGACGAGGTGGGGGCCACAGCAGCCTTCCTGGCGAGCCCCCTGGCCTCCGGCATCACCGGCCAGGTGATCTACGTGGATGGGGGGTACTGCATCACCGGGATGTGAGCCGTCGCCGCCTGGCAGCTCTCAGGGCGGGGGCATGGCCATCACGCTGCCCATCCACTCGATGCGGGTGGTGTGCAGGTTGTAGTAGGCGGCTTCCACCTGCAGCTGCCCGGCGCGCAGGCGGTCGGTGAGCATGACGCTGGAGTCGACCAGATTGCGGGCCGCGTTGAGGGTGTGGTGACGGCAGGCCTGCTCCAGGTCCTCCTCGGCCCCCAGGCTGAACAGTTCCATGCGCAGCTGGCCCACCACCTGGGCCAGGCTCGGGGTGAGGGTGAGAGCGCGGTCGAAGGCGGCGGCCACGGCGCCGCAGGCGGCATGGCCCAGCACCACGATCACCGGCACCTGCAGATGGCTCACCGCGTATTCCAGGGAGGCGATCGCCGCCACCGTGCTCATGGTGCCGGCGTTGCGCACCACGAACAGGTCGCCGAAGCCGGTGTCGAAGAGCAGCTCCACAGGTACCCGGGAATCGGCGCAGCCGAGGATCGCCGCGATCGGGTGCTGACCCGTTTCCACTTCCAGCATCCGCACCCGGTCGCTGTGGGGATGGAGCGAGTGCCCGGCGAGGAACCGCTGATGCCCTTCCCGCAGCTGATCCAGGATGGCCCGGGGAGTGGGTTGCATGCAGAAGCCGCTGAGCCGCGACCTCACCCCATCACCGGAGCCGGTCCCGTGTCGTAGCGCTTCACACCAGGCGTTCCTCCGGAGGCTTTGGCATGATTCGGATGCGCACCGTCGCCCCTGCCCGCGTGTCCATCAGCCCTCCGCGCACCGGCGAGGTTCACCGGGTCACCGGCGAAACCGATGTGCATGTGGCTCTTGATCTCGATGGCACCGGTCGCTGCCAGGTGGCGACGGGTGTGCCCTTCCTCGACCACATGCTTCACCAGCTGGCCAGCCATGGGCTGGTGGATCTGCAGGTGAGCGCCAGTGGCGACACCCACATCGACGACCACCACACCAACGAAGATGTGGGCATCGCCCTGGGTCAGGCCCTGGCCCAGGCCCTGGCGGACCGGCGCGGCATCCGCCGCTTCGGTCATTTCCTGGCCCCCCTCGATGAGGCCCTGGTGCAGGTGGCCCTCGACTGCTCCGGTAGGCCCCACCTGAGCTTCGATCTCACGATCCCCGGCCAGCGGATCGGCACCTACGACACCGAGCTGGTGCGCGAGTTCTTCGTGGCGGTGGTCAACAACGCCGGCCTCACCCTCCACATCCGTCAGCTGGCGGGGCTGAACTCCCATCACATTGTCGAGGCCTGCTTCAAGGCCTTCGCCCGGGCCCTCGACCAGGCCGTGGAGATCGACCCCCGCCGCGGCGGCGCCGTGCCCGAGCAGCAAGGGGGTGCTGGAGCGGGCCGGCAGCGGCGGATCCGGCTGACATTGCCTACATTCAGCCTTTCACCTGCCGGGTCTCGATGAACCGCGTCGTTCTGCTCGCTGCCGGACTGGGCGGCCTGATGGCCCTCTGCAGCCCCGCCCAGGCGGCCGCATCAGCCCCCTGCCCGGAGGCTGTCACCGTCAGGGCTGTCGCCCCGGTGGTCCAGCCCCCCTGCGATGCTCCCGCCGCCGTTCCCTGCGAGCGGGGCGAGGCTCCGTGCCTCGACTGATCGCCGCGACGGCTCAGGGTTCATGCCTGGGCCGATGTTGCTTCCGCTGTGCAAGCCTCGCCGGCTGAATCCCCTTCAGGATCTTCCTGCTGCCCGGCCGACTCCATCGCCTCCAGGTAGGGGGCGATCCAGCCCCGGCCCCGGGCGATCCAGTAGGGGCCGAAGAGACTGGTGAAGGCCTCGCTCACCAGGCGCTCGGCCTCGAGCAGGCGATCGCGGCCGTAGACGAGGAACTGCGCTGTGGAGGCGGCGAAGTAGGCACGCTGCGCCTGGGGATCGTTGGCCTTGAAGGCCTTCTGATAGAGGGTGCGTCCTTCGTCGATCAACGCTTCGATCGCCGGGGTGAAACCAAGGCTGGAGCCATCAGGCAGGTCGATCCGCCGCTGCTTGATGAAGCCGATGACCCTCTGCATGCACTCGCGTGTCCGCTCGACCGGCAGGGCCTCGGCGTCGCCCCGGCGGAATCCCCACTGGGTGCAGCCGTTCGTCACCTCCAGCACCCGCAGGACGGCGAGACGGTCGAGTTCCTCGGCCGGGACGCTGCGGAGGGCCTCCGCCTCCGCCTGGATCGTGCGGCGAAATCCCGCAGCGTCGTCCTGGAAATACTCCCTGAGCTCGCGGACTTCGGCCAGACGTTCCCAGTCGACATGCATCTCCAAGGTGCCTCGCGCAGGGATCCGGGCATCGTGGCACCGTTCCTTCACATTCCGTGATGTGAAGTGCCACCATGACCGTTCCCCCCATTGCCATCGCCCATGACGCTCACCGGTCGCGGCTCTGCCTCCAGCTCTCCTTCCGCACCGGAGCGACCCTCTGACCCCTTGCCGTCCGGTGCCAGCTCCTCCGGCCCCGGAGCCCCTGGGGCTACGACCGCGCCGACTGGGCCAGTGCCTTCCGCAACGTCAGCCTCGAGTTCAGCGATGAGGCCGTCATCGCCTGCGCGTGGTGAGATTCCCGCTGAACTGAACGGCACTCTCTATCGCAACGGCCCCGGCCGGCTTGAGCGCGCCGGCCATTGGGTCCATCACCCCTTCGACGGGGACGGAATGATCACGGCCCTGCGCTTCGATGGCGGGGGAGCCCACCTCAGCAACCGCTTCGTGCGCACCGAGGGCTGGCAGGCGGAGGAACAGGCGGGCCGCTTTCTCTACCGGGGGGTCTTCGGGACGCCCAAGCCAGGCGGCCCCCTGGCCAATGCCTTCGACCTGCGGCTCAAGAACATCGCCAACACCCACGTGGTGCGCCTGGGCGACCAGCTGCTGGCTCTCTGGGAAGCCAGTTCCCCCCATGCCCTGGATCCGGTCAGCCTCGAGACCAGGGGCCTGAGCCTCCTCGATGGCGTGCTCAGGCCGGGGGAGGCCTTCAGCGCCCACCCCCGCTTCGATCCCGGCCATCATGGGGCACCCCGGATGGTCACGTTCGGCGTCAAGGCGGGGCCGCGCAGCACGGTCCGGCTGATGGAATTCGCGGCCTCAGGGCCGGAAGCGGGGCGGTTGATCGCCGACAGCCATCACCGTTTCCCGGGCTTCGCGTTCCTGCACGATTTCGCCATCACCCCCAACTGGGCGGTGTTCCTGCAGAACGCCATCGATTTCAATCCCCTTCCCTACGTTCTGGGTCGCAAGGGGGCTGCCCAGTGCCTGAAATCACGGCCCGGCGCCCGGGGGCAGTTCTGGCTCATACCCCGCCAGGATGGGGCTTTCGCCGGTCAGGAACCGCGGGTGCTGGAGGCACCGGAAGGGTTCGTGTTCCACCACCTCAACGCCTGGGAGGAGGGCGAGGCGCTGGTGATCGACAGCATTTTCTACGCCGATTTCCCCTCGGTCGGCCCTGATCAGGACTTCCGGGACGTGGACTTCGATCGCATCCCGGAGGGGCTGCTGGAGCGTTCGCGCCTGGATCTGGCCGGTGGCAGCGTCACCACCCGCCGGCTGAGCGAGCGCACCTGTGAATTCGCCATGGTGAATCCGGCCCGGGTGGGGCTGGAAAGCCGGTATGCCTGGATGGCCGTGGCCGAGCGCGAACAGGGTAACGACCCCCTGCAGGCCTTGATGAAGCTGGATGGCGTCGGCGGCGAGCAGCGGGTCTGGAGCGCGGCGCCCCGGGGCTTCGTGAGCGAGCCGGTGATGGTGCCACGGCCGGACGGCTCGGCGGAGGATGATGGCTGGGTGCTGTGCCTGGTCTGGAACGGGGCCCGCTGTGCCAGCGATCTGGTGATTCTCGATGCCGGTTCCATGGAGGAGCAGGCCGTGATCGAGCTGCCTCTGGCCATTCCCCATGGACTGCACGGCAGCTGGGTGGGAGCCTGACCGCGCGGGTTCAGCCGCGTGAGAAGCGCGAGTAGGTGGCCGGTGAGAACACATGGCCCTCGGTCAGGGCGATGGCCACGACAGCGTCGGGGTCGGCCGCCGCATCCACCCGGGCCTTGAGGGCAGCATCGGCTGAGACCTTGGCCAGGAAGGCGGTGAGCTGGGATTTCGACATGGGACCTCTGACGACGTATTGACTCCGTCCTAATGCCTGGCGGTCCGCCCTGTCCTGCGGAAACCTCCGCCATGCTGGACGCCATGGCCTGGTTCATCAAGACAGAAACCTTCAGGTTTCCCCACAGGGAACTTCTCCCCCACCTGCAGGCGCATCACCGCTGGGTGGAACGGCTGCGCCGGGAAGGGGTGGTGATCAGCAGCGGCTATCTCGTCGATGACC
This sequence comes from uncultured cyanobacterium, assembly GCA_963772735.1. GTDB lineage: Bacteria > Cyanobacteriota > Cyanobacteriia > PCC-6307 > Cyanobiaceae > Cyanobium. The sequence continues at coordinate 204,005 of CAVYYO010000021.1, forward strand.
AGGGGCGGCCCGGTGGGGGAGGTCTTCTGCTGTTGCAGGCCGAGGATCACGCCGCGGCCGAGGCCCTGGTTCGGGAGGATCCCATGGTCCTGAGCGGTGGTGTCGACTGGCGACTGCAGGGGTGGAAGCCGGCGGTGGGGGACCTGGGGGCGCTGTGAAGAACCGGGCCCGTCTCCACGGCATGGCCCCTGGTCAGGTTGTCCCGTCGCCCCCCTCCAGCAACCGGCGCAGCGGCGCTTCCAGCAGGGCGAAGGCCTTGCCCCTGTGGCCCAGACGGCTTTTCAGGGCTTTGTCCATCTGGGCGTAGCTCAGGCCCGCTTCCGGCACGAGGAACACCGGGTCGTAGCCGAAGCCCCCGCTCCCCTGGGGTGCCTCCAGGATCAGCCCACCGCAATGACCCTCCACCTCCAGGCGGATGGCACCGGTGGGATCGGCCACCGCAAGGGCCGCCACGAACTCCGCCCGCCGATCGGCCGGCAGGCCGCGTTCCTCCCGCTGCCGGTCGGCCTCCCCCAGTTCCCGCAGCAGCCGGGCGATCCTGGCAGCGTCGCAGGCGGCGTAGCGGGCCGAATGGACCCCGGGGGCTCCCCCGAGAGCCGAAACAGCCAGGCCGGAGTCGTCGGCCAGGGCCCATTGGCCGGTGGCCCGGGCCACCGCCTCCGCCTTCAGCCGGGCATTGGCGGCGAAGCTGCTGCCCGTTTCCTCCACGTCCATCCCCTGGGGCTGGGGACGCACCTCCAGGGGCAGGGAGGCCAGCAGGTGGGCGAATTCCCTGATCTTGCCGGGGTTGCCGCTGGCGATCACGAGCACGGTGGGGGAGGACGCCATCAGATGGTCTCCGCCAGCCGGCGCGCCCAGCCCAGCACCGCCTGCACCCGATCGGCGTCGGGGGCTTCGCAGTACAGGCGCAGCAGCGGTTCGGTGCCGGAGAAGCGCAGCATCAGCCAGTGGCTGGCCCCCATCCGCAGCTTGACGCCATCGGTGCGGTTCACCTCCAGCACCGCCGCTCCGGCCACCTCCCGGGGCGGATCCTGGGCCAGAAGGGCCTCGAGCCGGGCGCGGCTGGCCATGTCCGGCAGGCGCAGATCCAGGCGGTCGTAGACGCTGGCGCCGCCGCAGCGTTGCTGGAGGGCTTCCAGGCGCGCCCCCAGAGGCAGGCCACCCTCCACCAGCGCCTGGATCAGCAGCAGGGCGGCGAACAGGGCATCCCGTTCCGGCAGGTGGATGCCGAAGCCCACGCCCCCCGATTCCTCGCCCCCCACAAGCACCTCGCCGCTCAGCATCTCGGCGGCGATGTATTTGAACCCCACCGGCATCTCGATCACCTCCCGGCCCAGATCCTCCGCCACCAGGGCCATCAGGTCGGAGCCGCTCACGGTCTTCACCACGCTGCCGGCCAGTTGGCGGGCCCTGGCCAGGTGGTCGATCAACAGGGGCATCAGCAGCTGGGTGCTGCAGAAGCGGCCCTGCTCGTCCACCGCGGCGATGCGGTCGCCGTCACCGTCGAAGACGATGCCCACCGCCGGCCGGCCCGCTGCCGTCTCCTTGCGCACTTCGGCGACCAGCTGCTCCACGTAGATCGCCAGGGGTTCGGGGGGGTGGCCGCCGAAGAGGGGATCACGCCCGCTGCGGATCTCCCGGATCACGCCGGCGGCGGCGCCGGCTTCTCCCAGCAGGGCAGGCAGCCCTCCGGCGGCGGAGCCGTGCATCGGATCCACGATCACCTGCAGGCCGATGGCGGCCAGTCCCTCCACCAGAGCGGCGGTGTCGATCTTGGTGCCCAGGCCCGCCAGGTAGGTGCCCATGGCATCGAAGCGCTCGGTGGCGCCAGGGATGGGCACGCTGATGCCCCCTGCGGCCAGCCGCTGCTCCACCCGGGCGGTGAAGTCACCCTCCACCGAGCCGCCGAAGGGACCCTTGATCTTCAGGCCGAGCCATTCCGGCGGATTGTGGCTGGCGGTGATCACGAGGGCACCCAGGGCGCTCCGCTCCACCACGGCCCAGCTGCAGGCCGGGGTGGGGACAGGGCTGGCGGCCAGCAGCGGCACCAGCTCGGCCCCCCGCACGGCGGCGGCGATCGCTTCGGCCAGCTCCGGTGCCAGGAAACGCCGGTCGTAGCCGATCACCACCTCCCGGCTGCCCAGGCCCGCGGGGGCGCTGGCGGCCAGCTCCCGGGCGGCGGCCGCCGCCACCGGCAGCAGGCGCTCCATGGTGATGTCCACGCCGAGGATGCCCCGCCAGCCGTCGGTGCCGAAGTGGATCGGTCCGGCCTCGAGGGGCAGGGGAGCGGAGGTCATGGCGCGGCGCGGACGCGGGGAAGGATCAGGCCGGTCGTAGCAGGCCATCCCCACCCGGCGGCGGAGGCGGGTGCCGGCCTGATGGCAGGCCACCGGCCCCCCTAGCCTGGGGCCATGACCCCGTCACCGGACGCTCCCGTTCTTACCGACCGTCTTCTGCGCAGCTGGGTGCGATGCCGGCGAAGGGCCTGGCTGGACCGCCACGGCCCACCCCAGGAGAGGCTTTGGAGTGCCCACCGGGCCCTGGCCCTCGACGATCAGCTGCGCACGTTTCAGAGCCTGCTGCCCCAGCGTCCCGGCCATGGAGAGCAGGCCTGTCGCGATGGTGCGCCCGGTGTGGTGGGCCTGAGGCTGGTGGGATCGGGCCCCCGGGGCAGCCGGCTGGAGGCCCATCCGAGCCTGCTGGAGCGGGTGGAGGCTCCCAGCCGCTGGGGTGCCCACAGCTACCGGCCGGTGCTGGCCCGACAGGGTCGTCGCCTGACCCGGGAGCACCGCCTGCTGCTCGCCCTCTGGGGGCGGCTGCTGGAGGAGCGTCAGCAGGCTCCCGTGCCCCATGGCCTGGTGGTGGCGGGCGCCGATCGCCGCCTGGAGCGGGAGAGGCTGGCCCTGGGCACGGGGCTGCAGCGCCAGCTCGACGAGAGCCTGGAGCGGCTGGGTCTCGATCTGGGGCGCGGCCAGCCGCCACCGCTGGTCAGCGATCGCAAGAAGTGCACCCTCTGCAGCTGGCGTGGGGCCTGCGACCGGGTGGCCGCCGCCGAAGGGCACCTGAGCGAGGTGAGCGGCATCGGCGGCAGGCGCCGCGAACTTCTCCTGGCGCTGGGCATCACCAGCCTCGGCCAGCTGGCGGCGGCCGATCCGGACCGCCTGGCGGAGGACCTGGCCGACCACGGGGAGCAGCACCGGGAGGTGGCGCCGAAGCTGGTGGCTCAGGCCCGGGTGCAGAACGAGGGGCATCCGCGGCGGACCGAAGCGGATCCCTCCCCGGCCCTGCCTGAACTGGCCGAGGCCCCCGGCGTGCTGCTCTACGACATCGAATCCGATCCCGATGCCCGCGATGATTTCCTCCATGGCCTGGTGCGGCTGGAGCGGGGGGCCGATGGCCGCTGGCCCGAGGCCCCGGGCCCCGGGGAGAGTCCGGGCCGCTACCAGCCGCTGATGGCCCTCCAGGAGCACGGTGAGGAGCGGCTCTGGCGGCGGTTGACCTCCCTGCTGGCCCGCTATCCCGGCTGGCCCGTGCTCCACTACGGCGAGACCGAGTCGATCGCCCTGCTGCGTCTCGCGGAACGTCAGGGGGCCTCCGAACAGGAGCGGGATCGGCTTCGGGCCCGGCTGGTGGACGTGCACCAGCGGTTGCGACGTCACTGGCTGCTGCCGGTGAACAGCTACGGGCTCAAGGCCGTGGCCGGCTGGCTGGGGTTCACCTGGAGCCAGAAAGGGGTAGACGGCGCCCGTTGCCTGCTCTGGTGGCGGCAGTGGCGGGAAGGTTACGGCGGTCCACGGCGACCCGGCAGGCGCGCTCTGAACCGCAAGCTGCAGAGGATCTTCCGGTACAACCAGGACGACAGCCTGGCCACCTGGACCGTGGTCCGCTGGCTGTTGGATCAGGACGACGCCCTGCCGCCGGCCCCCACGGGCGGGGGCTGAAACGCCGCCGGTACCGAGAGGTGAAGGAGGGCCCCAGGGGCTCCACCGGCCTCCAGCACCTCCTCCTGCAGAAAGGCCCGGCGCACCAGGGCCAGACCGATCCAGCCCCCGCCGTCCGGGAGTTCCAGGCTGGAGGTGATCAGACCTGCCCGGCCGCCGTCACCGGCCTGGAGTGGGGTGCCCGGGGCGACGGCCTCCGCGGCCGCCCCGGCGGCATACCAGCGCCTCAGCTGCCGCTTGACACCGTCATAGGTGGCGAGCTTGGCGAGGGTCTCCTGGCCCACGAAGCAGCCCTTGCTGAGGCTCACCCTGGCCGCCAGCCCCAGCTCGAAGGGATTGGTCTCCTCGTTGATCTCCCCCGGCACCGCCGGCAGCCCCTGCTGAAGGCGCCAGCGCTCCTGTTCGTGGGGCTGCAGCGGGCGCCGCTCGGCCAGCCAGCCAGGAAGAGGGGCGTTGTCAGGCAGCAGCACCGCGTCCCCCAACCGCCAGCCCGCGGCCCCCTCCTGCAGGGCCCAGGTGCCGGCGGGCGTCGGTTCGGGCCCCTCCGATCCCAGGGGCTGATGCAGCACGGCCGGCGTGACAGGTCCAAGTCTGACCTTGTCGGCGGGGAACAGCACCCGGTCGAGGGCGATGCGCACGGCTTCGGGATCGCCGGCGACGATCACCAGCCAGGCCCCGCTGCCGTCGACCAGCACCTCGGCCACGGCCCGCATGCGGGCCGTGGGGCCGATGCAGCAGGTGCCGAGCCACTGGCCGGGCCGGGCCCCCTCGAGGGCCTGGCTGGTCTGGCCGTGGAGCACCCGCAGGGTGTCGGGCCCCTCAAGCCTGATGAGACCCACCGGCCGGGACCAGCGGCTGCCGGCCGGTGGGCTCCAGGCCCACGGCCCGGGATCGGCGGAGGTCGCAACGGGGGAGGGGGTCATGGCGGCGGCGGGGCGGGGATCAGCCTGCCGCGCCGTCCAGCCCGGCGGCGTTGGCGGCCACTTCCTCGAGCAGGAAGAGGCTGCGCAGGTCCAGCCCGGCCTCCTCCATCGCCTCCGCCCCACCCTCCTGACGGTCCACGATCGCCACGACCCGGCCCACCTCGTAACCGGCCTCCTGCAGCTGGCGGACGGCCTTGAGGGCCGACCCTCCGGTGGTCACCACGTCCTCCAGCACCGTGATCCGGCTTCCTGGGGGGGGCAGGGGCCCTTCCAGCCAGGCGCCGGTGCCGTGGCCCTTGGCGGCCTTGCGCACGATCAGGGCATCGAGGCTGCGGCCGTCGAGGGCGGCCTGGAGGGCCACCGCGCTCACCAGGGGGTCAGCCCCCAGGGTCAGACCTGCCACCGCGGCGGCCTCTGCCTCCACCTGCTCCAGCAGCAGGGGCCCCAGCAGGGCCAGGCCGATGCCGCTGAGGCTCACCGGCTTGCAGTTGACGTAGTGCTCGCTTTGGCGGCCCGAGGCCAGGGTGAAGTCGCCGAGCCGGTAGGCCCGCTGGGCCAGCAGGGCGAGCAGGCCGGAGCGCTGTTGCTGGTGGCTGGAAGGCAGGGAAACCATCGGAAGGGGCGGGGCGGATGCGAGCGGAGATGGATGGTTGGGAGGGTCAGAGGTGGCTAACCTGCTTTCAAACCGCCCCGGAACGGGGGCCGTACGACCCCATGACAGCACCGATCCTGGCAGTGCCCGCGATGTCCGCCGCCAAGGTGGCCCGCGAGGCTTCTCTTCCCCTGGCAGTCCTGGCCCCGCTCCTGTTCGGGGTTCTGACGGCTCCCGCTCAGGCGGGTCCGGTGCTCTGCACCACCACCCTCGAGGCACCCATGGACGCTGAGGCGGGCTCCGCTCCGGTGGAGGTGACCCGCTGCGGCGTGACCAGCACCCCGGAGCAGGTGATGGAGCGCCGCTACTACAGCTATTCGGCGCCCTACGCCTCGGGCATCAACATGCTGCACCAGCTCACCGATGCCCTGGGCCTTGCCCTCTCCGGCCCCGGCGGCAACAAGCTCGTGGGTTTCGGATTTCCCGATCAGGCCATCGTCTGGGACGGCAGCGCCATCGAGAACACCTACGAAGTGATGCTGACCGACCAGAACGGCCAGATGCCGGTCCGCACCTCGGACATCTCCAATGGTTTCGGCGCCAGTCTCGTGCCGGCCCCCGAACCCGCCTACGTCCGGCAACCGGCCGACACCACCTGGACACCGCCGGTCCGAGGGCTCTGGTGAGACGACCCGTCCGGCCGGTCGCCGGCATGTCGGGGGTCTAGCAATCTGGTGAATGCAGCGAACTCATAATTCGCGTGAGGCGAGTTCGATCCTCGCGACCCCCATCGCTTCCCTTCCCCCCACTCCCCATCTCGCCTGGGCCTGAAGGATGTCGACTCCCACGAGGCGGTGGCGATCGCCCCGGCAGCGGGAGTGGCGTCCGGGTTCGCCACCCCGGATCGCATGGTCTGCGCGGGCCGTGTGACGCCGAAGGGCCGCTGATACCCCGGCTGGCGGTCATGGGCTCGCCCAACGGGTGCGGAGCAGCGGCAGCGCTAAAACGGTGTGCTTTGCTACGCAATTGATGGTCTGGCGCCGGATCCTCGCTCAGCGCATCCGCGGCCGCGCCTACCAGCCCCGCTTTCAGCGCCACGACGTGCTGATCTCCTGGCTGGGTGGCCTGCTGGCGATCGCGTCACTGGGTCTGATCAGCTCCTGGAGCCATTACCCCCTGGTGGTGGCTCCCTTCGGTGCCTCCACCGTGCTGCTGTTCGGGTACCCCGCGAGTCCTCTCGCCCAGCCCCGGAACATCGTGCTGGGCAACACCGTGGCCGCGGTCACGAGTGTGGCGTGCGTCGCCTGGCTGGGGAACTCCCCCTGGTCGATGGGAATGGCCGTCGGCCTCACGATCGCCCTCGGCCAGCAGCTCCGTTGCCTGCACCCTCCCGCCGGCGCCGTAGCCCTGCTGGGCGTTCTGTTCGAGGTCCAGCCCTGGTTCGTGCTGATGCCGATGCTGGCGGGATCGCTTCTGCTGACGCTGATGGCCGTGCTCTTCAGCCACCTGCGTCCCGGGATCGCTCCCTATCCCCACCGCTGGTTCTGAGCAGGCAGCCCGGGTTCCACCGATCACCGGCCGCCCAGCTCCCCTACTCCCCCCACATCCGCAGCAGGTTGGTGTAACTGCGGCTGAGGAGGTCGAAGATCTCCTCCTTGCCCTGCTCCCGGAACAGGGCCCGGCGGGCGGTGTCGAGTTCGAACAGCAGTTCGCGCCGGTCGCTCCGGCGGATCCTGCTCTCGATCCAGCCCACGGCCACCAGCCGTTCGCCTTCGGTCACCGTCTCCACCCGGTGCAGGAGGGAGCTCGGATACACAAGGGCATGGCCGGCCGGGAGCCGGACGGCGCTCTCGCCACCGGGGTCCTCCAGCACCAGCTCGCCGCCCCGGTACTGGTCGGGATCGCTCAGGAACAGGGTGAAGGAGAGGTCGGAGCGGCCGCCGACCATGTAGGCGTTGTCCACGTGCCTGCCGTAGCCCTCGCCGGTGCCGCAGCGGCTGAAGCGCAGGTTGTGCAGCTGCACCGGCAGGGCCGCGGCCTGCAGCAGCGGATGCTGCAGCAGATGGTCGCTGAGGGCAGAGGCCAGGGTCTGGTGCAGGGCGGAGCTGGGATCCAGCTGCCGGTTGCGCTTGACACTCCGGGCGTGCCAGCCGGCTGTTTCGGCCCCATCCCGCCAGGGGGTGTCGTCCGCCAGCAGGGCCAGGCGCAGCTCCTCCACCTGGCCGTCGCTGAGGAGGGGTTCGAGGCGGAAGTGCATCCTCACGTGTTCGATCGGGCACCCGCCACCGTGGCAGCGGACCGGTGGCCGGGGCGAGGCGGCGCCACAATCTCTGTTGCCTCTGCGTCTTGTCATGGCCCGTTCGAGCATCGCTCTTTTCCTGGTCACCACCGGGCTGATCACAGCCACCATGGGTTGCTCCCAGGCCCCGGAGCCGAGGGAGAGCGAAGGTGGGGAGGCCGGTGTAAGCACCCCCTCACCGACCCAGCCCTCCGCAGGAGCCCCGGCGGAGGCGCCGGACGGGGGTGACATGGATGAGGGCGGCGAGGGAGGGGAAGGCGGGGAAGGCTGAGCCTGCCGGCGGGGCCTAACCTGCTGCCACGACTCCCCGCCGATGCGCTTCCTGGTTCTGGCGATCCTGATGGCCCTGCTGGCCTTCTTCGCCGCCGGGGAGTTCGCGCTGATTCGCCTGCGCCCCAGCCGGGTGCAGCAACTGGAGGAGGCCGAGGAGCCCGGGGCCCGTTCGGTGGCCCGGCTGCAGCAGCGCCTGCGGCGCGTCCTGGTCGCCACCCAGCTGGGCCTGGTGCTGGCCCTGCTGGCCATGGGCTGGCTGGGCCGGGGCCTGGCGGAGCAGATGGCCGGCTGGATGGGTTGGAGCGATCAGGGCTGGATCGATGCCGTTGTCTTCCTGACCCTCGCTCTGCTGGCCACCCTGGTGGGCGGTCTTCTGCCCAAGGCCTGGGTCCTGCATCGCCCCGAGGGTTCGGCCCTGCGGCTGGCGCCGCTGCTCGAGTCGCTCACCCGCACCCTGGCCCCGGTGCTGCTGCTGATCGAGCGCCTCAGCGGCGGGCTGCTGAGGCTCCTGGGCCTGCCCCGCAACTGGGACGAGCTGGTGCCGGTGCTCTCGGCCGGAGAACTGGAGACGCTCATCGAGAGCGGTGGTGTCACGGGCCTGATGCCCGACGAGCGCAGCATCCTCGAAGGGGTCTTCTCCCTGCGGGACACTCTGGTCCGGGAGGTGATGGTGCCGCGCTCCGGCATGGTCACCCTGCCGGTGGAGGTCACCTTCGCCGAGATGATGGAATCCGTTCACAGCAGCCAGCACGCCCGTTTCCCGGTGATCGGCAGCTCCCTCGACGACGTGCGCGGCATGCTCGACCTGCGCCGGCTGGCCGAGCCGATCGCCCGGGGCCTGCTGCGACCGGAGACCCCCCTGGCCCCCTGGATCGTGCCTCTGGGCCAGGTGCAGGAGAGTGCCTCCCTGGCCGATCTGCTTCCCCTGATCCGCAGCGGCCAGCCCCTGCTGGTGGTGGTGGACGAGCACGGCGGGACCGAGGGCCTGGTCACCGTGGCCGATCTCACCGGCGAGATCGTCGGAGAGGACGAGAACCCCCTGGAGACGGCCCAGGATCTCCAGCCGCTCGTCGATGGCAGCTGGTCGGCGGCGGGGGACCTGGAGATCGTCGAACTCAACCGCCAGCTGGGTCTTCAGCTGCCCGAAGCGGAAGGCCATCACACCCTGGCAGGGTTCGTGCTCGAGCGGCTGCAGCACATTCCCTCGCCGGGTGAATGCCTGCGCTGGCATGGGGTGCGCGTCGACGTTCTCACCATGGACGGACCCCGCATCGAGCGGGTCCGGATCACCCTCTCCAGCCTGGACGGAGCCTGATCATCGATAATGCGGCCACTTGCTCTGCCCCTGCCATGAACCCAGTGCGAGTGGGTGTCATCGGCATCGGGAACATGGGCTGGCACCACGCACGGGTGCTGAGCCTGCTGCGGGATGCGGAACTGGTGGGGGTGGCCGATCCGGACGAGGCCCGGGGGCTTCTGGCGGTGGGGCAGTTCGACTGTCACTGGTTCCCCTCCTACGAAGCCCTGCTCGCTGAGGTGGAGGCGGTCTGCATCGCCGTACCCACCCTGCTCCACCACCGGGTCGGCATGGCCTGTCTGCAGGCGGGAGTGCATGTGCTGATCGAGAAGCCGATCGCCGCCACCCAGGAGGAGGCGGCCGATCTGATCCGCGCCGCCGAAAGGGCAGGGCGCCTGCTGCAGGTGGGCCACATCGAGCGGTTCAATCCCGCCTTCCGGGAACTGCTGCGTGTGGTGGCCTCCGAGGAGGTGGTGGTTCTCGAAGCGCGCCGTCACAGCCCCAACGCCGATCGGGCCAACGACGTGTCGGTGGTGCTCGATCTGATGATTCACGACATCGATCTGGTGCTGGAGCTGGCTGCGTCTCCGGTGGTGCGCCTGGCGGCGGCCGGCGGTCGCAGCTCCGATGGCCCGATCGATTACGTCAATGCCACCCTCGGCTTCGCCAACGGCGTGGTGGCCAGCCTCACGGCCAGCAAGATGGCCCACCGCAAGATCCGCAGCCTCAGTGCCCACTGTCGCAGCAGCCTGATGGAGACGGACTTCCTCAACCACAACCTGCGCATCCACCGCCGTTCCCACGAATCCGTCAGCGCCGATCACGGCGAACTGCTGTATCGCAACGATGGCTTCATCGAGGAGGTGAGCACCACGTCGATCGAGCCCCTCTATGCCGAACTGGAGCACTTCCTTCAGTGTGTCCGGGGCCGGGAAACCCCTGCGGTGGGCGGTCTGCAGGCCTCGAGGGCCCTGCAGCTGGCCGACCTGATCGAGCAGTGCGTCGAGCAGCCCAACCTCTGCATGGCCCTGGAGGCCCCGATCTAGGCCACCAGCTCCCTGTCGGTGTCGGTGAGTTCCTGCAGGGCCAGCAGCTGCCAGCGGCGGCAGTCGGCGGGGGACGAGCGGTAGAAGAGATCCCAGGCATCCGCCTTGTGCTGGCCGTAGTCGTCGGGTGCCACCTCCGGGTGTCGCTGCTGCCATCCCACTCGGACGGCGTGACCGATCACCACATCGAGGGCGAGATCGTCGTCGAACTGCACCTGGGGGTTGGCGGCCACGAAGGCCATCAGGGTGAGCAGGGTTTCGATGCAGAGCCGGCGGTACTCCGGAGCCTCGATCTTGCTCAGCAGGTGCTCCACCAGGATGGCGAAGTTCTTCTCGCCGGGGGTCTTCTCGCGCAGCAGGGGGGCACTCTCCAGCCGGTTGCGCCGCTCCAGCTTGTCGCCGATCACGATGCCCCGGCAGTGGTGGAGCAGATCCCAGATGCCCGGATAGAACTGCTTGGGCACCCGCTGCAGCGCCCCCAGCCGCATGCGGTGCTGCAGCCAGCCCCCGTCCTTCGGCAGTTCGGCCAGGGGATCGGGCACCGCCCAGCGCACCCGGCCGCGCAGATGCAGCTGTTCCTTGCGCTGCAGGGAGGCCCTGGCATGTTCCACATCGGCCAGGACGGCCTCGAGCCGGCGGCGTATGGCGTGGGGCGGCAGGCCGCAGAGGGCCTCGAAGGCGTCACTCGGGCTGAGGTTGGCCTCCGCCGCCAGTTCCCCGGTGAGCAGCAGCATCAGCTGACCCAGCTGGAGGGTGAGACTGCCGCTGAGCAGGTTCACATCGGAACGAGCCAGGGCGTCGAGGGCCAGCAGCAGCTCCTGCTGCAGCATCCATTCCCGTCCATCCTCGCCGCTGAAGCGGCGCACCATCGCCGCGATGGCCAGGCTGCCCTCCGGATGGGTGATCAGGGAGTCGCGGGTGTAGTTGCGGCCCACCACCACCTGTTTCTGACGCAGCAGCAGATCGGTGAGGGCATCCTCCAGCTGGGGATGGACCAGCCCCATGGCACCGGCCGCCCGGCGCACCACGTTCCAGTCGGCCTCGGCCAGGGCACGGCGGTAGACCTCCTCCAGCAGCACGATCAGCCGTACGCCGGGACCGCTGCGCGGGCCCTGCAGGCGGGCGTTGGAACCGAGCCGGCGGCTCAGCAGCTCCAGCACTTCGGCCTGTTCCTCCAGAGAGCGGCTGCTCCAGAGCCGGTCGACCAGGTGGGCCAGGGGGACATCCTCGAGTTCCTGTTCCTGACGGGCGGTGAGGGGCTGGTGGCTGGTGCTGGCCGGCAGCAGGGTGTGGCCGTCGGGGACCAGATCACAGGCCGCCAGAGCCTGGGGAGGCAGCTCGATGACGCTGGCCAGGGGCACCAGCTCCTCCAGGGACACCAGCCGCGCGGGCAGGGTGCCGAGGGGTCCCCGCTGCAGCTCGCGGCCGAGGTTCAGGAAGGCCTCCGGGTCCCGCCGGAAAGGCACGGCAGCGACCGGCACCAGCAGCAGCGGTGCGCCGGGACCCCGCCAGTGGCGCTGCAGCACCCGAACCTCGGTGGCCACCGTGTCCACCAGCACCTGGGGATCATCTGCCAGGTAGAACGTGTCCTCCTCGAGCACCGCCGGCAGGAAACCGATCAGCTCGCCTTCGTGGCGGTAGAGCCGGGCTGTGGCGTGGGTCTCCATCCGCACGGGAGGGTGACCTGACAGTCCCAGCCGCCCGTTGGCGCCCACTGTCGTCAGGCGGCGGGCCAGTTCCCGGGAGCTCGCCACCCGCAGGGGAGGGGGCTCGTCCGCGGCGCTGACCTGGGGGGCGACAGGGGGATCAGCCTCGGGGTGGGGTCCGATTCGCACCGGCAGGCCAGCGGCGGCCAGGGCGGCGGCGATCCTGGCATCGGCGGGGACCAGGGCGACCAGCACCTGTTCGGCACCCAGGGGGACCGGGTGTCGCCGGCCGCAGGGATCGAGATCGTCAGGAGTGATCAGTCCGTTCAGGAGCAGATCGGACAGCCAGGTGAGGCTCTGAGTCCAGAGCAGGGGGACGTTCTCGTTGGGGATCCGCTGCTGGCTGCCGGGCTGACTCCGCTCGGCCTCGATCCGCTGGGCCGGCACCAGATAGAGCTCCGGCAGCAGCGCCTCCCCGTCCACCATCACGCTCAGGTCCTCCAGGCTCCGGCGCCACCGGCGGGCCTCGCTCCAGCGGCCTTCGCAGCAGGCGGTGATCAGTTCATAGGCCAGGAACAGGGGCCATTCGCATTCGATGTGCTCGAACTGGGCCAGCTCCTCCCGCTCGTAATGGAGGCGGGTCACGTCCTCCACCACGGTCTGGTGACCGTCGCGGCGAAAGCGCTTGTAGCCGTAGGACCCGGCCAGCTCGTCGCGGATCTTCCTGCGGGTGCGGTCCACCAGGGCCTGGTCCTCCACGGCCCAGGCGGGATAGCCGATCACCGAGAGACAGGCGCTGTCCGCTTCCTTGCTGCCCGATTCCCTGGGCAGCAGGGCGGTCAGGGCGCGCCGCAACCGCACGATGGCGTCGTGGGGAATGATCAGGCAGCCCCTTCCATCGCCGTGGGGGCCATAGAGATCGAGACCGACGAGGGTTTCCAGGGCGGCCTTCACCATTCCGATCGAACTGGCGTTGCGCTCCGGCAGACCGTGGTTGCCCTTGTCCCCTCTCTCCCAGATGCCGTAATCAGCCACCCGGTAGGCCCGGGCCACGTAAAAGACGAGGTTCTGGAGGAAATCCCGTTCATGGCTGGTCTGGACGATCACCAGGCCCGAGCGGGTGAACTGGGCCAGCTGCAGCAGGAACAGGGCGGTGGCGTCGAGCTGCAGATGGCCCCAGCCGTCGTCGGCCACGACCGGATCGCCGGTGGCGGTGTCGAACTTGGCGTGGATCGCGTCGAGGTGGTGGAGGCTGGTCTTGAAGCGCTCCACTTTGGCCGACTGGCGCATCATCGAGCGCATCAGGCCCCGCATCAGCTGCAGCACCCGCTGGTCCAGTTCGAAGGCGCGACGGCAGGGCCCCTCCAGGCGCTTGTAGGCCAGGGCCAGGCCCCAGACGCACTGGATCGTGTAGACGCAGTCACGGACCCAGGCGTCGCCGTAGTTGCCGTGGACGGTGCTGGCCGTGCTGGCGGGCAGCAGGCCGGTGATCGGATGCTGGCGGCGGAGCACCACCTGCTCGATCTGGTTGTCGAGCCGGTGCAGAATCCGGCGGGCCTCCGCCTCGCTGGCGGGGGCTTGGGGCTGATCCGCCACCGCCGTGATGCCCTGGCTTTCGGTGGTCAGCATGGATGGGTCAGATCGGGGGGCGGTGGGGTCAACGGCCTGGGATTCAGGCCATAGATTCTCCCCGCAGACGTCCCGTTCCATGGCAGCCATTGCGACCTCGCCGGTCCGTGCCCGCGTCCTGGGCAATCCTGTGAATGTAAGCAACGACGTGTTCCGGGATGCGGTCGCCCTCCATGACGCCGGTGGCGGTCAGATCGTCACGCTCAATGCCGAGATGACCATGGCCGCCCGGGCGGACCCCGCCCTCGGGGCGGCGATCGCGGCCGCGCCGTTGGTCATTCCCGACGGGGCCGGCGTGGTGTGGGCCCTGGGGCGCCAGGGCTATCGGGTGCGCCGCAGCCCCGGCATCGAGCTGGCCCATCGCCTGCTGGAGCACGCGGCCGTCACGGGTTGGCGGGTGGCACTTGTCGGGGCGAGTCCGGCGGTGATGGATCGGCTGCGGGATCGGCTGCTCCACGACCTGCCGGGTCTGAAGCTGGTGTTCAGCCTCCATGGGTACCAGTCGGCAGAGGCCTGGCCAGGCCTCGAGCACCAGTTGCTTCAGGCCCGCCCGGATCTGGTGCTGGTGGCCCTGGGGGTGCCTCGCCAGGAAACCTGGATCCAGGGCCTGCCCCAGCCCCGCAGTGGCCTCTGGATGGGCGTGGGGGGCAGCTTCGATGTCTGGGCGGGCATCAAAAAAAGGGCCCCGGCCTGGATGGGAGCCCTCCACATCGAGTGGCTCTACCGGCTGATCAAGGAGCCCACCCGCTGGCGTCGGATGCTGGCCCTGCCGGCCTTTGTGTGGGCCGTGCTGCGGGAACGCCCCTGAACCGCCCGGAGGGGCTGCCGCCCAACCGTTCAGCGGAAGCCGACCGAGGCCTGCCAGACGAAAGCGAGCAGCAGGAAGAAGAGCGGAATGATCGGCAGGATGTCCACCAGGGGGCCGAAGGCCTGGTAGGCCTCAGGCAGCTGGGCGAGGGTGTGGGGCGAGCAGCCGGCCAGCAGGGAGAGAACCATGCCTGGGGGAGAACCATTGCGATCGCTGGAACCTACCACGTGTCGGCGGCCGGGGAGTGGGGCTCCCAGGGAGCGAAATCCTCTGCAAAACATCCCTGGCTGATCGCCATGGCCATGGCGGTCGTGAACCGCAGCAGGGTGGTGAGATTGTGCAGGCTCAGCAGGGTGCGACCCAGCAGTTCCTCGCTGCGGAACAGGTGATGGAGGTAGCTGCGGCTGTGCCGCCGGCAGGCCAGGCAGCCGCAGCTGGGATCGAGGGGACCGTGGTCGTGGCGGAAGCGGGCGTTGCGCAGGTTCCAGCGCTCCCCCGCCACCAGGGCGGTTCCGTGGCGGCCCAGCCGGGTCGGCAGCACGCAGTCGAACAGGTCGAAGCCGTTGGCCACCGCGATCGCCATCTCCCGCAGACTGCCCACCCCCATCAGGTAGTGGGGGCGGTCCTCGGGCAGCAGGGGACCCACCTGCCGGACCACCCGGTGCATCTCCTCGACGGGTTCCCCCACGCTCACCCCCCCCACGGCGATGCCGGGCAGGTCCATCGCCGCCACCAGCCGGGCCGATTCGGTGCGCAGATGGGGGAAGCATCCTCCCTGCACGATCCCGAACAGGGCCTGCTCGCCGCCGCCGTCGTGGCTGGCGACGCAGCGCTCCAGCCAGCGGTGGGTGCGGCGGCAGGCCTCGGCCACCACCGCTTCGCTGGCGGGGTAGGGGGGGCACTGGTCGAAGGCCATGGCCACATCAGCACCGAGGGCCCCCTGGATGGCCATGGAGCGCTCCGGGGTCAGCTCGATCCGGGACCCGTCCCGGGGGGATCGGAACACGACCCCGTCGTCGTCGATGCGGTTGATGGCATCGAGGCTGAACACCTGGAAGCCGCCCGAGTCGGTCAGCAGGGGAGCGTCCCAGCCCATGAAGCGATGCAGCCCGCCGGCTTCGGCCACCACCCGCTCCCCTGGCTGCAGATGCAGGTGGAAGGTGTTGGCCAGCACCATGCTCGCCCCGGTCTCCTCCAGTTGAGGGGTGCTGATCCCCTTGACGGTGGCGGCGGTGCCCACCGGCATGAACCGGGGGGTGCAGACGGTGCCGTGGGGAGTCTGGAAGCTGCCGCAGCGGGCCCGGGTCCGCGGGCAGCAGGCCGTGATCGTGAAGTCGAAGGCGATGGCGCCACACCGGGTCAGTGGTGACGCTACGTGGGGCTGCTGCGACGCTACACGGGGTTCCTGCCGCCGCTGCCGCCTCCATGCCACGCCTGAGCGCCCCTTTGTGGCTGCGGGATCTGGCCGGGGCCTGGATCTTCTACTCGGTGCTGCCCGCCTGGCCCCTGCCGGCCCCCCGGTTCCAACGGATCGCCCGCTTCGCTCCCTGGATCGGTGCGGTCCTCGGTGGGCTTCAGGGTCTGCTCTGGTGGGGGCTGGAGGGGCGGGCCCCCCTGCTGGCCCAGGTGGCTCTGGTGCTGGCGCTGGCCCTCTGGCTGAGCGGCGGTCTGCACATGGATGGCGCCATGGACAGCGCCGATGGCCTGGCTGCCGGCGATCGTGTGCTGGAAGCGATGGAGGACAGCCGGGTGGGGGCGAGTGGTGTCCAGGCCCTTGTCCTGTTGCTGCTGCTGCGGACCGGGGCCCTGGCCATCCTCGGAGCGGCGGCGCCGATGGCGCTGGTCTGGGCCGCTGTCTGGGGACGGGTGGCGCCCCTGCCTGCCATGGCCTGGTTTCCCTACCTGCGGGCCCGTGGCAGCGCCGGTTTCCATCGCGCCCACCGGGAGGGGCTGGCGATGGAGCTGCGCCCCACCCTGCTGCTGCTGCCGCTGCTCCTGCTGCTGCCCTGGCCGGGTCTGCCGAACTGGCCCGTGGCCACCGGCCTGGTGGGGCTGCTGCCGGCCCTGCTCGTTCCCCTCGTGCTGGGCCGTCGTCTTGGCGGCCACAGCGGGGACACGTACGGGGCCTGCGTGGAGTGGACCGAAGCCTGCGTGCTGCTGCTCATCGCTGTGGGGCTGCGGCTTGGGGCCGCGGCAGGCTGAGCCGGAAGGCGTTGCCCTGCTCCGGAAGCGATGCGTCCAGCTGCCGCGGCGGCACCACCAGCTCCAGATCGCCGCCCAGGCTGCGGGCCAGATCCCTCGCCAGGGCCAGCCCCAGGCCTGTGCCGGGCAGCTCCTGGCCCCGGGATCCCCGCACCCCGCGCCCGAAGATCTGCTCCCGTTCCCCGGCGGCGATGTCAGGCCCGCCGTCCCAGACCGTGAGCTGGAGCAGCTGGTCGTCCGCCGCCCCATGGAGCCCCACGGGAGCGCCCCGGGGGCTGTAGCGGAAGGCGTTCTCCAGCAGGTTGGCCAGGATCTCCGCCACCGAACCGCTGTCGCCGCACCAGTCGGGCAGGGCGTTGGGCCCCTGCCAGCGGCGGCCCTGCAGGGCCGCCGTGGCCGCTGCCCGCTGCAGCAATGGGTCCAGCAGCCGGGACAGGGGTTCGCCCTCCGGTCCGCTCAGCATCGGCGGCAGCAGCAGGGGCTGGGGGGAGACCGAGGCGGCAAGGAGGCCGTCGGGGTGGACCAGCTCGCTGATGGCATCGACGTAGCGCGTGATCTGTCGCTCCTCGGCCAGCAGACCTTCCACCAGGGAACGGTTGTCATGGTCGGGGCCCATGCGCCGCAGCAGCAGCTGTCCGAAGGTGCGCAGGGCCGTCAGGGGGTTGCGCAGCTGGTGGAGCAGCAGGCCCATCTGCTCCTCCCGCCGGGCAAGTCGCTGGCGCAGTTCCCCCCCTTCGAGATCCAGTCGCAGGGATTCGGTGAGGGCCAGGACGACCGCCTGCAGCCTCTGGGCGAGCGGGTCCGGCCAGGGGAAGCGGACGGTCTCGACCTGCAGGGCCCCGAGCAGCCGCTGCCCGTCCCGCAGCGGCAACCAGCGCCGCTGCTCCGCCGGTACTCTCAGGCTGCTGATGCTGTCCACCGGTGGCAGGGAGAGCCCGTTGGCGGGCCAGTGGCCGACAGGGATCAGGCTGGGTTGGCCCGCTTCCCCCTGTTGGGTCACGTAGACCACCAGGGACCGCACCTCGGGGCAGTCGACGAACTGCTCGAGCTGGTGGCCCACCAGGGCCAGAAACCGGTCCGAGACAGGCATCACGACCTGCGCCAAGGGTTCCGTAGGGAAATTCGCGGCAGAGGCGCGTCGGAACGCGAAAAAAGTTTTAAGCTCTTAGTAACGACCACTACATCGCTCCCCTCGGACGGGCGGAAAGTTGCAGTCGTAACGGCCAGAGTTGCGCATCTCCCGCATCCGAGGCTACAGCAGAGGCAGATGCGTACCGCTTCTGTTCCGGTCACCCTTCCGGGTTCCGGCGTTACCGACGGCGAACTTCCCTGACTCGCCTCAGGTCGACAGACGTATGGACGTGGGCCTGCCATCCCCAGAGGACGGCAGGCCCGACAAGGCGCTTGCCTTCGGCTCCTGCCGATCGCCGAGCGTCTGCCGTCGCTCCCCCCCCCTTCCACCTTCGGTTTCCCTCCTCAGGGATTCGTACCATGTCCAAGAAGCGCAAGCGGATCAGTCGCCGTCGTCTCGCCGGACAGCGGGTTCTCGCCCATGTCCCCACCTTCAACCTCGAAACCGGTTCCCACAAACCGGTGACCGCGGCTCGCCGCTACATCGCCGAAACCGAGCTGATGGCTCCGGCCATCCTCAACGTGCGCCGGAACGAGCACACCACTGACCGTTTCTTCTGGGGGGAGAAAGGTCTGTTCAGCGCCCAGTACGCCGAAGAGAACCACTTCCTCTTCCCGTCCCTGCGCCTGATCGTCGACAGCGTCGGTGAAGAGGTTCTGTTCGAGGGGCTCGAGGCCCTCGCCTCCGACGACTGGGAGGAGATGGAGGAGTACGAGTACGCCTTCGTCTGACCCGGCCGAAAGCTTCCGCTTCAGCTGTCCCGCCAGCCGCTGAGCAGGAATTCCCGCATGGCGGCCATCAGCGCAGGATCGATGCAGTGACCTCCTGAGAAGGCCATCCGCCGCACCGACCCTCCCGCCGCCACCAGCGACTGCTCCAGCGCCTGACTCGCCGCGAACGGCACCACCGGATCCTGCTCCCCATGGGTGAGCAGGATCTTCGTGCGGGGAGTCTGCGGTTGCCAGTCCGGGTGGGGGTACCCGCTGCAGCCGATCAGAGCCGCCAGCGCCAGGGGCTCCGAGCCATCCGATCCTGAGCCGGTGGCCACGTCGATGGCCATGGCCGCCCCCTGGGAAAACCCCAGCAGGGAGGTGCGCTCCAGGGGCACGCTGCTCCCCAGAGCCAGGAGCCGCCGGCGCAGATCGCGGCGGGCCTGGGGCAGCTGGGGCCATTCGGGCTGCTGCAGGTCATACCACTGGCGTCCGCTGCCGCCGGGATGGGGCAGAGGCGCCCGCAGCGCCACCACGCTCAGGCCGAGGCCGGCGGGGTCTCCGCCCAGCAGCGCATCGCTCAGATCCAGCAGATCATCGGCATCGGCGCCCCAGCCGTGGAGCAGCACCAGCCGCCTGTCGGCCCGGCGTGGACCGACCCACAGAGCGGTGCCATCGTCCTCCGGACCGGTCCCTTCGTCGCGGGCGTTCGCAGTGGCGCTGGGATCGGTCGGCACGGTGGTGCTGGGCTGCTGCTGCGTAGGTTGGCCCCTCCAACGTCCCCGCTGCCGTCATGGCTCCCACGGCCCTGCTGAGTGTGTCCGACAAGCGGGGCCTGGTGCCGCTGGCGCAAGGGTTGCTGGCGGAAGGATTCACCCTGCTCTCCAGCGGCGGAACCGCTGCGGCCCTGGCGGCCGCCGGGCTGGAGGTCACCAGGGTGGCGGACCACACCGGTGCGCCGGAGATCCTGGGGGGGCGGGTCAAGACCCTCCATCCCCGCATTCACGGCGGCATCCTCGCCCGCCGGGACGACCCGGCCCACCGGGTTGACCTGGAGGCCCAGGGGATCTCCCCGATCGATGTGGTGGTGGTCAATCTCTATCCCTTTCGCTCGGTCGTGGCGGACCCCGGCGTGAGCTGGGAGACCGCCATCGAGAACATCGACATCGGTGGTCCCGCCATGGTGCGCGCGGCGGCCAAGAATCACGCCGACGTGGCGGTGCTGACGGATCCTGATCAGTACCGGGGTTTCCTGGCGGCCCTGGCGGCGGGCACGGTCGATGCCGGCCTGCGGCGTCGGCTCGCCCTGGCGGCCTTCGCCCACACCGCCGCCTACGACGGAGCCATCGCTGCCTGGATCGACGGCCGCCTCGGCAGCGACCCGGCGCTGCCCCTGCATCTGGAGCTGCCGGTGCGGCAGGTGCTCCGCTACGGCGAGAACCCCCACCAGAGTGCCCGCTGGTACGGGGAGGCCGCTTCCGGCTGGGGGGCGGCCCGCCAGCTCCAGGGCAAGGAACTCAGCTACAACAACCTGATCGACCTGGAGGCCGCCCTCACCACCGTGGCGGAGTTCGGCTACGGCGCCAGCGCCGAGCCGGCGGCGGTGGTGATCAAGCACACCAATCCCTGTGGCGTCGCCCTGGGCAGCGATCCGGCCGACGCCCTGCGGCGGGCCCTGGACGCCGATCCGGTCTCCGCCTTCGGCGGCATCGTTGCCCTGAACGGGGCCGTGGCGCTGGACGCCGCCGAACACCTGGCCGGACTCTTCCTGGAATGCGTCGTGGCGCCGTCCTTTACCCAGGAGGCGCGCCAGCGCCTGGCAGCCAAGGCGAATCTGCGCCTTCTGGAGCTCGACCCTGACGCCGTGGCCGCCGTCGCCGGGCGCCAGCAGCTCCGCAGTGTGCTGGGGGGTGTGCTGGCCCAGCAGGCGGATGATCGGCCCATCGAACCGGACACCTGGCAGGTGGTGAGCGAACGGTCACCGAGCGAGGCGGAATGGCGGGATCTGCGCTTCGCCTGGCGGGTGGTGCGCCATGTGCGCTCCAACGCCATCCTGGTGGCCCGTGACGGCCGCACCCTGGGGGTGGGGGCAGGCCAGATGAACCGGGTGGGCTCGGCCCGGCTGGCCCTCGAGGCCGCTGGCGAGGATGCCCGCGATGCCGTTCTGGCCAGTGATGGCTTCTTCCCCTTCGACGATACGGTGCTGCTGGCGGCCCGGCATGGCATCACTGCGGTGATCCAGCCGGGAGGCAGCAGGCGCGACCAGGATTCGATCGCGGCCTGCAATGCCCACGGCATGGCGATGGTGGTGACCGGCCGTCGCCATTTCCTGCACTGAGGCCGGCGA
The DNA here is from genome assembly GCA_963772735.1 of uncultured cyanobacterium. Lineage (GTDB taxonomy): Bacteria > Cyanobacteriota > Cyanobacteriia > PCC-6307 > Cyanobiaceae > Cyanobium. The sequence continues at coordinate 224,850 of CAVYYO010000021.1, forward strand.
GAGTTGTAATTTCGACTCACCGCATTCCGGCCCTGGCCCGGTGGAGACTCCCTGCGTCATGTTCGCCGCCCTTCCCACTTCCTTCGCCTTCGGGCTCAACTTCGTGCACCCCCTGCTGATGTGGGGGCTGCTCGGCCTGGCCGGTTACGCCATGGTGCTGGGCATCAAGGCCAAGAAGACCCGCACGGCCGATGCCGAAGACCGCAAGGAGCTGATCAAGGGCCAGTTCGCCAAACGCCATTATCTGTTCGGAAGCCTCGTGCTCGCGGTGATGGTGCTGGGCTGTGTCGGCGGCATGGCCGTCACCTATGCCAACAACGGCAAGCTGTTCGTCGGACCGCATCTGCTGGTGGGGCTGGGGATGACCTCCCTGATCGCCATCGCCGCGGCCCTTTCCCCCCTGATGCAGGCCGGCAATCTGGTGGCCCGCAAGGTCCATGTGGGCCTCAACATGACCCTGATGACCCTCTTCCTCTGGCAGGCCGTCAGCGGCATGCAGATCGTCAACAAGATCCTCACCAGTCCTTGAAACCCTCCCCGGCCTCTGGGTCAGAACTGGGCCCGACGACGGGGCGGACAGGGAATGCCGTGGCTGGCGTGGAAGTCCTCCTGGACCTTCCAGGTGAGCCTCCGGGAGATCTGGCGAACGATCTGGCGCAGCAGATGATCCCCGCTGCTCTGCACGAGCTGTTCCGGCAGCAGCGAGAGCATGCCGGGCAGTCGCAGCCACACAGCCAGTTCGAGTTGCCAGCGCACCATGGTGTGAAGCATGACCCCATCCACCTCCTCGGCGGACACTTCCGAGGCGCCGGCTTCGTCGAGGCGGAGGGAGGCAATGAATTCGACGTCGTAGAGGCTGCTCAGGGCCGGATCCCCATCCGGCAAGGGGACGGTGATGATCCGGTAGACGCCTGCGGCTTCGGGGAGCAGTTCCAGGCCGATGGTGGGTTCCACCTCAAAGCCGAAGTTGCCGAAACGGCCCAGGGTGAGCACGTACCCCTGGCTGCCGATGGGGTCGACCGCCATCGGGGCGGCGCAGCGGCGGAACCAGCCTTCGTGGCGGTCCAGGTAGGCGCCCACCACGGCGGCAGGGGCCCGCATCTCCATCAGATCGGCGAAGGTGCTGGCGTAGCGCCGCACGGTCGGGTCATTGCTCTCCCGCAGTTGCTGCGGCAGGTCGGCGCCGGCGTCGCCCGGGTCCTGATGCAGGGAGGAGCCTGCCGCCATCGTGATCTGGGGCGTGCGGTGGGTCAGAGGGGAGCGGCCCGTAGGAACGGAAGGTTTCGACCCCTGGGCCGGGAGGGGGGCGGCTGGGCCGCGGGGGGAGAAGGAGGACAGCGGAGGCAGGAGGTGAAACCTGTCGTGAATGTAAAGCCACCTGATCGTGCCCCGCTTCCCGGTGTGCAGATCAGGCCGGGAACCTCACTCCTCGCTGAGACCCACCAGCCGCTCGATCACGTCTTCCACCACCCGGTCGGGGGTGGAGGCCCCTGAGGTGAGGCCCACCGTGATCGGCCCTGGCGGCAGGAAGGGCTCCACCGTCTCCAGGGCCCCACCCAGGGGCTTGTGCTCGATGCGGTTGCCGGGACCGATCCGCTCGGGGGCGTCGATGTGGAAGGAGCGGATGCCGCGGCTCACGGCGATCTCCTGCAGGTGGGTGGTGTTGGAGGAGTTGTAGCCGCCGATGACCACCATCAGGTCAAGAGGTTCGTCCACCAGGGAGAACATGGCGTCCTGGCGCTCCTGGGTGGCATCGCAGATGGTGTTGAAGGCGAGGAAGTGCTCGTCGAGATGGGCGGGACCGTAGCGCTGCAACATGGTGCGCTCGAACAGCCGGCCGATCTCCTCGGTTTCGCTCTTGAGCATGGTGGTCTGGTTGGCGACGCCCACCCGCACCAGGTCCCGGTCGGGGTCGAAGCCGGGAGAACAGGCGTTGGCGAAGTGGCTCATGAAGGCCTTGCGATCGAAGGCGCCCTGGCCCCGCTCCAGGATGTAGTCGCTCACCAGGCGGGCTTCGGCCAGATCGAGCACCACAAGATAGGTGCCGGCAAAGGAGCTGGTGGCCAGGGTCTCCTCGTGCTTCACCTTGCCGTGGATGATCGAGGTGAAGGAATGCTTCTTGTGCTTCTCGACGGTGTTCCACACCTTCGAGACCCATGGACAGGTGGTGTCGACGATGTGGCAACCCCGTTCATTGAGCAGCTGCATCTCCTGGACGGTGGCCCCGAAGGCGGGCAGGATCACCACATCCCCGATCCCCACCTCGGAGAAATCCTTGACCTCGTTGTCGACGGGAATGAAGCGGACGTCCATCTGGCGCAGATGGGCGTTGACCGAGGGGTTGTGGATGATCTCGTTGGTGATCCAGATCCGCTCGCTGGGGTAGTGGCGGCGGGTTTCGTAGGCCATCGCCACGGCCCGCTCCACGCCCCAGCAGAAGCCGAAGGCTTCGGCCAGGCGGATCTTCAGCCTGCCCCGCTGCAGCCGGTGGCCGCTTTCCCGCAGGCTGGCGATCAGATGGCTCTGGTAGGCCTGCTCCAGGCTGCCCGCCACCTCCTCACCCAGGCCGAAGCCGCGGCGGTTGTAGCGATCCGAGTGGTGGAGGGAGCGCTTGAAGGCACGGGTGTCCACAGGCAGGTACCGGGTACGCCGACTCTATGGGGGGCGGCCTACGGACGGACGAAAAAACCGCGGCGCAAGCCGCGGTCGGGTAGGGGCCGAAGAGCCTGGGATCAGTTGGAGGATGCCACGAAGTCCGGGTAGGCCTCCATGCCGTGCTCGCTGATGTCGAGCCCGACCTGCTCCTCTTTCTCATGGACCCGGATGCCACCGGTGAGGGCACCCAGGATGCTCCAGAGAACCCAGGCCGCGATGATGGTGAACACGGCGTAGCTGACGACACCAAGGATCTGGAGACCCAGCTGACCGAAGCCATGGCCGAAGAAGAGGCCGAGGTCCTTGTTGAAAAGGCCGACAGCCAGGGTGCCCCACATGCCACAGGAGCCGTGGACGGAGAAGGCGCCCACCGGATCATCGATGCCGATCGAGTCGATGAAGCTGACGCTGTAGACGACGATCACACCGGCGATGAAGCCCACGACCCAGGCCGCCCACATCGGGAAACCGTCGCAGCCTGCGGTGACGCTCACCAGGCCGGCCAGGATGCCGTTGATCGACATCGTGAGGTCAGGCTTGCCGGAATGCATCTGGGAGATCAAAGTCCCCGCGATGCCGCCACCGGCGGCTCCAAGGGTGGTGGTCACGGCGATGTAGGGAACCATCTCATCCATCGCCAGCTGGGAACCGGGGTTGAAGCCGTACCAGCCGAGCCAGAGGATCAGGCAGCCGAGGGTGGCCAGTGCCAGGTTGTGACCGGGGATGGCCTGGGGCTTGGAGTCGACGTACTTGCCGATGCGGGGCCCGAGAATCATGGCTCCCACCACGCCGGCCCAGGCGCCGACCGAGTGGACGAGTGTGGAGCCGGCGAAGTCGATGAAGCCGAGCTCGTTGAGCCAGCCGTTGGCATTCCACTTCCAGCTGCCGGCGATCGGATAGATGATGCCGACCAGAATCAGGGAGAAGATGACGAATTCCTTGAACTTGATCCGCTCGGCCACCAGACCGGAGACGATCGTGGCGGCGGTGCCGGCGAAGGCTGCCTGGAAGAGGAAATCGACGCTCGGAACCAGGGCTCCCTCGGTCACCATCTCGGGGGTGACGGTGGGATCGAAGAAGAGGCCCTTGAAGTGGAGCCAGCCGCCGGCGATGGAGTCGCCATACATCAGGGAGTAACCGATCAGCCAGTAGGCGGACACGGCCAGGGCGAAGACGATCAGATTCTTGGCCAGGATGTTGACGGCGTTCTTCTGACGGCAGAGCCCGGCCTCCACCATGGCGAAGCCGGCGTTCATGAAGATCACCAGGAAGGCCGCGATCGCCAACCAGAGATTGTTGGCCAGGAAGGCTGGGGTCAGCTCGGGCAGTTCTGCGGCATGGGCTGAGAGGGTGAACACGCCCAGGCCGAACAGAGCCAGGGGCACGCAGGCGAGCCAGGTGATCCCCTCCCTCGAGGAAAGACCGCGAACTTTGCGCAACAACAGGGATGGAGCCTCAAGAAGACTGGCCTCATTGAGGCTTCTGGGCGGCCCAACCTTGTGCTGGTGACTTGAATCGATCATGGGAACGTGGTGAAGTGAACGTTCGACTTCTGACGCCGGAGTAGGCATCAACGAGTTCCGACTATCCATGACGAGGGCGCGTTCCAATGTCTGATCTGATACAGATCTGCGCCGGAGCGCCCGTCGCGGGGGCGCCCGGCCAGGCGGCCGGACGGTGGCGAAGGGGGTGGATCGACAGCCGGTTCCGGGGCAAAAATCTTAAAAGATGCAAAGAGTTCGTCTAAATGTTCAGAATGAACAGTGCTGACGAGCTAGAAATGCATAAGCCAGGCAGATGGTCTCGGCCCCGCCTCCCCCATGGGATCCCGGTCGTTCCTTCCGTGCCTGCCGATCCGCCTCCGCCCCTGTCCCCATGCCCCGTTCCAGCCTTTGCTATCGCGGTCTCCCCTACGACCATTCCCATGACGAGCCTCCCTCGGCCGTCCCTGTCGAGCACATCTATCGCGGCCATCACTACGCCGCCCCCCTGCGTCATCAGCCTTCCCCGGCCCACGAGGAGCGCGACCTCGTCTACCGCGGTACCCACTACCACCCGCACCACGCCTGAGCGGCCTCAGGTCTCCACGGACGCCACGCCGAGGAAGCGGATCGCATCGCCATCGAAGCGGTACCGGCAGGGAAGCACCTCCACGCCTGCTTTCAGGGCGGCCCTGAACAGTTCCCCGTAGCGGGGGTCGGCCCTGTCCCCCGGGGCGAACCGGGTCACATCGGAGCGACTCAGGCAGGGCACCAGGACCGCCCGGGTCCCGGGCAGCAGAGCTGTGAGTTCCTGCAGATGCTTCTGGCCCCGTTCGGTCACCGTGTCGGGAAACAGGGCCAGATCGCCGTCGCTCCAGGTGGTGTTCTTGACCTCCAGATAGATCGACCTCGGATCGGCGGCCTCCGCGGACGGCGTCAGCAAGAGGTCGATCCGGCTGCGGCGTCCCTCGCCGTAAGGGACCTCGGCGCGGATGCCGTCGATGGGCCCCAGCCAGGGCTCCAGGCAGCCGGCCTCGATGGTGGCCCGCACCAGGTGGTTGGGCAGCGCCGTGTTGACCCCCACCCACACGGCGCCGCCGCCATGGGCTTGCACCTCAGCCTGCTCCCAGGTCCAGGCCAGCTTGCGGCTGGGGGAGGGGTCATGGCGCAGACGCACACGCCCGCCGGGCAGCAGCACACCGGTCATCGGCCCGGTGTTGGGGCAGTGGGCCGTCACCGTGCGGCCGTCGTCCAGCTCCACATCGGCGAGGAAGCGCTTGTAGCGCTTCCGCAGCACCCCCTCCACCAGCGGACCGGTCTGGAGAACGGGCACGGCTTCGGTCGCTGCGGCCATGGTGAAGGGGGCCCCGAGAGGGAGGCGGCCATACTGCCGTGCGTTCCGATGGGCTGCGCCCCGCCGCCATGGCCCGATCCCTGCGCCGGATTGCTCTGATCGTGGGGGCGGCCACGGCCCTCAGCAAGGTGGCCGGCCTGGTGCGCCAGCAGGTGATCGCCGCCGCCTTCGGCGTGGGAGCCGCCTATGACGCCTACAACTACGCCTACGTGCTGCCGGGCTTCCTGCTGATCCTGCTGGGCGGGATCAACGGCCCTTTCCACAGCGCCATGGTCAGTGTGCTCTCGAGGCGGCCGCGCCAGGAGGGTGCCCATGTGCTGGCCAGCATCAACACCCTGGTGGGGGCGGCCCTGATCGTCGTCACCCTGCTGCTGCTGGTGGCCGCCGACCCGCTCATCGACCTGGTGGGACCGGGCCTCGACGCCGCCCGCCACGATCTCGCCGTGCTGCAGCTCCGCTGGATGGCGCCGATGGCCCTGTTCGCCGGCCTGATCGGGCTCGGTTTCGGCGCCCTCAATGCTGCCGACGTGTTCTGGTTGCCCTCGGTGAGCCCGTTGCTGTCGAGCGTCGCCGTGATCGGCGGCATCGGCGTGCTCTGGTGGCAGCTGGGCGCCGCCATCACCCTGCCCGCCGCGGCGGTGATCGGCGGCGTTGTGCTGGCTGCCAGCACAACGCTGGGAGCTGTGCTGCAGTGGCTGATCCAGCTGCCGGCCCTGGCGAGGCAGGGGCTGCACCGTTTCCAGCTGGTCTGGGACTGGCGTGATCCCGGCGTGCGCGAGGTGCTCCAGGTGATGGGTCCCGCCACCCTCTCCTCGGGGATGCTGCAGATCAACGTGTTCGTGGATCTGTTCTTCGCGTCGGGCATTCTCGGCGCCGCCGCCGGCCTGGGCTACGCCAACCTTCTGGTGCAGACCCCGCTGGGGCTGATCTCCAATGCCCTGCTGGTGCCCCTGCTGCCGGTCTATTCCCGGCTCACGGCCCCGGAGGACCGGGTCGAGCTGACCGCCCGCATCCGCCAGGGGCTGATGCTCTCCATCGCCAGCATGTTGCCGCTGGGGGCGCTGCTGGTGGGCCTGGCCGGCCCGATCGTGGCCCTGATCTACGAGCGGGGCGCCTTCGATCAGGCCGCCGCCCGGCTCGTCGGCGGGCTGCTGATGGCCTACGGCCTGGGCATGCCGGCCTACCTGGCCCGGGACGTGCTGGTGCGTGTCTTCTACGCCCTCGGGGACGGCACCACCCCGTTCCGCTGGTCGGTGGGCGGCATCGGGCTCAATGCCGCCTTCGACTGGCTGCTGGTGGGAGGTCCCACCCCCGTTGGCCAGCAGCTGCCGGCCCTCGATTTCGGCGCCCCCGGCCTGGTGCTGGCCACCGTGGCGGTGAACCTCATCACCTGCATGGGGCTGCTGACGGGGCTTTCATCCCGCCTCGGCGGGCTTCCGCTGCGGCTCTGGGCCCGCGACACCCTGGCGCTTTCCGGGGCCGCGCTGGTGACGGGGCTGGCGGCCTGGGGCCTGGCCCATCAGGTGGGGTGGCCCTCCGGTCTGGTGGGGCTGCTGCTGCAGAACGGCATCTCCGCCGGCCTGGCGGTGGCCCTCTTCGGCCTGCTGGCCTCCCTGGCGGGGGTGCCGGAGGCCCGCCAGCTGCTGCGGATGGTGCGCAGAGGCCGGTCCTAGGGCAGCCGCACCTGACGGACCTCGCGCACCTGGACGGGGATCTCCAGGTGGGACCGACCGATCATCTGCGGTCCGTCGATCGAGAAGATCCGCGCTTCGATGCCGAAATCGCGAAAGGCGCTCTCCAGCTCCTGAATCAGGGCCTTCTCCACCTGGGCCTCCGCGTCGACCACCTTGCCGATCAGACGGCCGCCCAGCCTGCCGATGCGCTGGCGGACCACGTCGCGGGCATTGGTGACTTCGATGAGCAGCACGACCCGCTTGCGTGGGGCGCCACCCTATCGGCAGAAGGGGGCTCCGGCAGCGGTTCTCAGCAAAAGGGTTGCAGCACGTCTTCCAGATCCCGCAGCTGGCCGGCGGGCACCAGCCGCGCCAGGGGCAGGCGGGTGGCCCCCCCTCCGATCGGCACCTGCACTGCCTCCAGGGCCTGGCGGGCGCAGACGGCGGCGCCCTGGTCGAGCCGGGCGGCGCATTCGATCGCCAGGGTCTGGGCCAGGCCCGCATCACCCAGGTACAGATGCCATCCGGCCACCTGCACGTAGAGCCGATCGGCGATCGCCCGGGTCAGTTCCTCGAGATCGGAGGCGGCAAGCGTCATGGCTGGGGGTGGGGGCGTTGCAGCACCACCACGCTGCCATGGGCGAGCAGCAGAGCGGCCCAGCCGACCGTCAGCCAGGCCAGGTGGGAGAAGGGGTGGCGCAGCCCCTGCACGACCCAGAGGCCGCTGTTCACGGCGGCGAACAGGGCGGCATGCAGGGTGAGATTGACGATCCGCTCGAAATGCCGATAGGTGGGATCGTCGGGATCGGCGGGGCCGTACCAGCGGATCGGCATGGTGGGGAATCCCGCCGCGGGCGGAGGGTGGGGATGATCGGACCCTATCGGGCCGGGGGCCTGCGGAGCGTTGTTGACGGATCGGCACCCTGTGGGGTGAGAATGACGAAGCAGGCGCTTGTAGCTCAGCGGATTAGAGCATCTGACTACGGATCAGAGGGTCGGGAGTTCGAATCTCTCCAGGCGCGTTCCTTCCCAGACCGTCCTCCGGGGCGGTTTTTTCATGGCTGACGCCTGCCCCCGTGTCCCGGCAGGGGGGAGGGCCGCCCTGTTTGCCTACGATCAATGCCGACACCGAGTAGCCCCATGGCGGACCGAGCGGATCACGGCCCTGCGCCCACCCTGGCGTCCACCCAGGCGCCCATCGACAGCCCCCTGGCCAGCGGCGACCCGGCCATCGCCGCCCTGATCGGCAAGGAGCTGCGGCGGCAGCAGACCCATCTGGAGCTGATCGCCAGCGAGAATTTCGCCTCCCGGGCCGTCATGGAGGCCCAGGGCTCGGTGCTGACCAACAAGTACGCCGAAGGCCTTCCCCACAAGCGCTACTACGGCGGCTGTGAACATGTCGACATCATCGAGGAGCTGGCCATCGAGCGGGCCAAGCAGCTCTTCGGCGCGGCCTGGGCCAACGTGCAGCCCCACAGCGGTGCTCAGGCCAACTTCGCCGTGTTCCTGGCCCTGCTCCAGCCCGGCGACACGATTCTGGGCATGGACCTTTCCCACGGCGGCCATCTCACCCACGGCTCCCCCGTCAACGTATCGGGCAAGTGGTTCAAGGCCGTCCACTACGGGGTGGATCCGGACACCCACCAGCTCGATTTCGGGCGCATCCGCCAGCTCGCCCTCGAGCACCGGCCGAAGCTGATCATCTGCGGCTACTCGGCCTATCCCCGCACGATCGATTTCGCGGCCTTCCGCGCCATCGCCGATGAGGTGGGGGCCTACCTGCTGGCCGACATGGCCCACATCGCCGGCCTGGTGGCCGCCGGGGTCCACCCCAGCCCCATCCCCCACTGCCATGTGGTCACGACCACCACCCACAAGACCCTGCGGGGCCCCAGGGGAGGGTTGATCCTGGCCGCCGATGCCGGCTTCGGTCGCCAGTTCGACAAAGCGGTCTTCCCCGGATCCCAGGGAGGGCCTCTGGAGCATGTGATCGCCGCCAAGGCCGTGGCCTTCGGGGAGGCGCTGCAGCCCAGTTTCCGCAGCTACAGCCAGCAGGTGGTCCGCAATGCCCAGGCCCTGGCGGAGCGTATTCAGGAGCGCGGCATCGCCGTGGTTTCCGGGGGTACCGACAACCATCTGGTGCTGCTCGACCTGCGCTCCATCGGCCTGACCGGCAAGGTGGCCGATCGGCTGGTCAGCGATGTCAACATCACCGCCAACAAGAACACGGTGCCCTTCGATCCGGAATCGCCGTTCGTGACCAGCGGCCTGCGCCTCGGCAGTGCCGCCCTCACCACCCGGGGGTTCGATGCCGAGGCCTTCCAGGAGGTGGCCGACGTGATCGCCGATCGTCTGCTGCACCAGGACGATGCGGCCGTCGAGCTGCGGTGCCGGGAGCGGGTAGCCTCCCTCTGCGAGCGCTTCCCCCTCTACGGACGCCAACGTGAGCTTCAGCACGCCTGAAGGCCCCATTCGCCCGTAACGTGTCGCCCTCAGGCGCGCTGCATTCCGGCCCGACGTTGTGACCCTCGCTTACAGCCCCAACGCGGCGGCACTGCTCACGGCCGCGGCGGCGGCCGTGCTCACGGCGGTCATCGTCCCGGTCGTGCGTGCCCTGGGCCTGCGCTGGGGGCTGGTGGATCCCCCCGATGCCCGCAAGCAGCACACGATTCCCATGGTGCGCCTGGGCGGAGTGGGCATCGTGGCGGGTTTCAGCCTCTCCCTCGCCTGCACCTGGACCTTCGGTGGTTTCGCCGAGCTGCCGCCGGACAAGGACCAGCTGATCTGGACCAGCCTGGCCGGTGCCCTGTGTTATTTCGTGATCGGCCTGGCCGACGACCTCTTCGCCCTGCCACCCCTGCCCCGTCTCCTGGGCCAGGTGCTGGTGGCTGCAGCGGTCTGGAACCAGGGAGTCCGCATCGGCAGCATCGACCTGCCCTTCGGTCTGGGGCAGGCCACGTCCTTGCTTCCCCTTTCGGAGGGCCTGAGCCTGCTGGCCACCCTGGTCTGGCTGGTGGGCATCACCAATGCGATCAACTGGCTCGATGGCCTCGACGGCCTGGCGGCCGGGGTGAGCGGCATCGCGGCGGTAGGCCTGCTCTCGGTCAGCTTCAGCCTCAACCAGCCCGCCGCGGGGCTGCTGGCGGCGGCCCTGGCGGGGAGCTGCCTGGGCTTCCTGCGCCACAACTTCAACCCCGCCCGCATCTTCATGGGTGACGGGGGGTCCTACTTTCTCGGCTTCGCCCTGGCGGCGATCAGCATCGTCGGGCCCGCCAAGCGTCTCACCAGCGTCAGCCTGCTGCTGCCCCTGCTGATCCTCTCCCTGCCCCTGGCCGATATGTCGGCGGTGATCATGGGTCGCCTCAAGGCAGGTCGCTCGCCCTTCTATCCCGATCGCCGTCACCTGCATCACCGGTTGCTGCGGGCCGGCTTCAGCCATCGCCGCACCGTGGTGCTGATTTACGCCTTCACCCAGTGGCTGGCGGCCATCGCCCTGGTGGTGGCCAATGCGGAGATGCGCTTCCTCTGGCTGGCCCTGGCCACCGCTGTGCTGATCGCCGTTCTGGTGGTGAGCCGGCGCCAGATGCAGGAGGAGGCCCAGTGAGCGGGGCCCCCGGTTCCGCCGGGGTGGAGGTGCTCTGCATCGGCACCGAGCTGCTGCTCGGCAACATCGTCAACGGCAACGCCCGCTGGCTGGCCGAGGAGCTGGCGGCCCTGGGGGTGCCGCACCACCGCCAGGAGGTGGTGGGTGACAACCGGGAGCGGCTGATCGAGGCGGTGCGGCAGGCGGCAGGACGCTGCCGGGTGCTGATCACCACCGGCGGACTGGGCCCCACCCCCGACGACCTCACCACCGAGGCGATCGCGGCCGCCTTCGGCACCGATCTGGTGGAGCACGTGGAGATCTGGGCGGCGATCCAGGCGCGCATCAGCGCCCGGGGCCGCCCCGTGGCCGCCGGCGACCGCAAGCAGGCCCTGCTGCCCCGCGGCGCCGAGGTGCTGGCCAATCCCACCGGCACGGCCCCCGGCATGATCTGGACCCCGGTGCCGGGCTTCACGGTGCTCACCTTCCCGGGGGTGCCCAGCGAGCTGCGCGCCATGTGGCGGGCCACCGCGGCCCCCTGGCTGCGGCAAGCCGGCCTGGCCAGCGGGGTGTTCGCCAGTCGCATGCTGCGCTTCTGGGGCGTGGCCGAATCCGAACTGGCCGAACGGGTGGGGGATCTGCTGGTGCTGGAGAACCCCACGGTGGCGCCCTATGCCGGCGCGGGTGAGGTGAAGCTGCGGATCACGGCCCGGGCCGCCGATCGGGCCGCCGCCGCGGGGCTGCTGGCCCCGGTGGAGGCGGAGCTGCGCCGCCGGACCGGCGAAACCTGTTATGGCGCCGATGGCGACAGCCTGGCCTCGGTGGTGCTGGAGGCCCTGCGGCGGCGCGGCGAGACCCTGGCGGTGGCCGAGTCGTGCACCGGCGGCGGCATCGGCGCCGCGCTGGCGGCGGTCCCGGGGGCATCGCAGGTGTTTCTCGGCGGCGTGATCGCCTATGCCAACAGGGTCAAGCAGGATCTGCTGGGGGTGCCGGCCGAGCCGCTGGAGCGGCATGGAGCCGTGAGTGATGCAGTGGCCGAGGCCATGGCCCAGGGGGTGCGTCGCCTTACGGGGGCCACCTGGGCGGTGGCGGTGACCGGCATCGCCGGGCCCGCCGGAGGCAGCGCCGCCAAGCCCGTGGGGCTGGTGCACATCGCCGTGGCCGGCCCCGAAGGCTGCCGGAGCGAGGCGGTGCGCTTCGGCAGCCGCCGTGAGCGCACCTGGATCCAGCTCCTCACCGTGGGGGAAAGCCTGAACCGGCTGCGGTTACTGCTGAACTCCGACGGACTCTGAACCGGCCCCCATCGGAACTTCTGCTGCCGCAGCCGCCAACGATCACGAATCCTGAGGCATGGACTTTTCCCCCGCGCTTCATTGTTTTCCCCCGAACCCCGGGGCTTTTTCCACAGGGTCTCGGGTCGGTTTCGGCCCCGCCAGCCCGTCCTGTCTCCGAGCTGTGGGAAAGGTCTTCCCCCCTTGACCGGGCCCGCCCATCGGGGCCGGTCGGGACGCCAACGGCGACCGGGGGTCCGGAAGCCGCCCCCCGGCGGGAATCTCAGTGGCGGACCCTTGGGACCGGCCCCATCCGCTCTCCTTTGACGGGAGGAATGCCCCCATGCCCTGATGGTGAGGACCGAACCACCCGCGCCGCATGAGCCAGATTCCCGACCACGCACCCCGCACCGTGAGCATCGAGAACCAGATGCCGGAAGACCTGTTCGAGGCCATGCGGGAGTTCATCCGGGTCCACCCCCAGTGGGACCAGTACCGCCTGATGCAGGCGGCCCTGGCAGGGTTTCTGTTCCAGCACGCCTCCCATGACCGGGCCGTGGCCCGGCACTACCTCGACGGACTGTTCCGGCGGGAGCCCTCCCCGGCGGAACCGCCGGCAGGGGGCGGGGAGACCCGTCCGGGGGTGTCGACCGGGCTTCGCCCCGGAGCACCCTCCTTCTAGGGTGGTGAATCACCATTTCGCTCCCATCCCTTGAGCGCCGGCACTCTTTACGACAAGGTCTGGGAGCTGCACCGGGTCGCGGATCTTCCCGGTGGTGCCACCCAGCTGTTCATCGGGCTGCACCTGATCCACGAGGTCACCAGCCCCCAGGCCTTCGCCGCCCTGGATGACCTCGGCCTGTCGGTGCGCCACCCCGAACGCACGGTGGCCACGGTGGACCACATCGTGCCCACCACATCCCAGGCCAGGCCCTTTGCCGATCCCCTGGCCGAGGCGATGCTGGCCACCCTCGAGGCCAACTGCGCCACCCATGGCATCACCCTGCACGGTCTCGGCAGCGGCCGCCAGGGGATCGTCCATGTGATCGCTCCGGAGCTGGGGCTCACCCAGCCGGGCATGACCGTGGCCTGCGGCGATTCCCACACCTCCACCCACGGGGCCTTCGGAGCCATCGCCTTCGGCATCGGCACCAGCCAGGTGCGCGACGTGCTCGCCAGCCAGAGCCTGGCCATGGGCAAGCTGAAGGTGCGGCGCATCCGGGTGGAGGGGGCGCTCCAGAGCGGTGTCTTTGCCAAGGACCTGGTGCTCCACATCATCCGCCGCCTGGGGGTGAAGGGCGGCGTGGGCTATGCCTACGAATTCGCCGGTCCGGCGATCGAGGCTCTCTCGATGGAAGAGCGGATGACCCTCTGCAACATGGCCATCGAGGGCGGGGCCCGCTGCGGCTATGTGAATCCCGACGCCGTCACCTTCGCCTACCTGAAGGGCCGCCCCCACGCCCCCACCGGCGCGGCCTGGGAGCGGGCGGTGGCCTGGTGGAGCCAGCTCGCCTCCGGCCCCGACGCCGTCTTCGACGACGAGGTGGTGTTCGACGCCACGACGATCGCCCCCACCGTCACCTGGGGCATCACCCCGGGGCAGGGGATCGGCGTGGACGAGACCGTGCCCACCCTGGAGCAGACCGAGGCCGATGAGCGGCCGATCGCTCAGGAGGCCTACCGCTACATGGATCTCCGCCCCGGAACGCCGATCGAGGGCGTGCCGGTGGATGTGTGCTTCATCGGCAGCTGCACCAACGGCCGGCTCAGCGACCTGCGCGCCGCCGCCGCGGTCGCCCGGGGCCGCCATGTGGCGGCGGGCATCAAGGCCTTCGTGGTGCCGGGCAGCGAGCAGGTGGCCGCTGAAGCCGAGGCCGAAGGCCTGGATGCGGTGTTCCGCAGCGCCGGTTTCGAGTGGCGCGAGCCCGGTTGCTCCATGTGCCTGGCCATGAACCCCGACCGCCTGGAGGGTCGCCAGATCAGTGCCAGCTCCAGCAACCGCAACTTCAAGGGCAGGCAGGGGTCGGCCTCCGGCCGCACCCTGCTGATGAGTCCCGCCATGGTGGCGGCGGCGGCGGTCAGCGGCCATGTCGCCGATGTGCGTCGGATGATGAGCCCGCCGCCCGCCGGTGTCGTGACGACCCCAGAGCCCGCAGCCACCTCCGCATGAGCACCACTCCCTTCCCCTCCGGACCGATCCCGGGCTGCCGGGGCCGTGCCGTGGCCGTTTCCGGCGACGACATCGACACCGATCGGATCATCCCGGCCCGGTACCTCAAGTGCGTCACCTTCGACGACCTGGCGGACGGGGTCTTTGCCGACGATCGCCGCGAGCGGGGTGGTGAGCACCCCTTCGACCGGCCGGAGAATCAGGGCGCTTCGATCCTGGTGGTGAACCGCAACTTCGGCTGTGGCTCCAGCAGGGAGCATGCGCCTCAGGCGCTGATGCGCTGGGGCATCCGGGCGGTGATCGGCGAGAGCTTCGCGGAGATCTTCTTCGGCAACTGTCTGGCCCTGGGCATTCCCTGCCTCAGCGCCGACCACGGGGCTGTGCTGGCCCTGCAGGCGGCCATCGCCGCCGATCCCGGCGCTGTTCTCCAGCTCGATCTCGAACCGCCCCGGGCGGTGCTCACCGCCGCGAGCGAGGCCCGGGAATGGCCCCTGATCCTGGCCGAGGGCCCCCGGCGCATGCTGCTGAGCGGGGAATGGAACGGCACCGCCCAGCTGGTGGCCCATGACGCCGAACTGCGGTCCACCGTCGCCCGCCTCCCCTATCTCAGCGGTTTTGCCGCGGCCTAGAAGGGCCGCTTCAGGGCGTTGCCGGTGGAGTGGTACGGAATGAACGGCGTTCCAGGGCCGCTGAAATTGAAGTCGTTCAGCCGCACGCGGATCCCGCCGAGGCCGTCGTAGGGGCTGTAGTACACCCCGATTTCGTAGGCACGCCGCTGCCAGCGCAGCTCCAGGTAGGAGCCGGTGACCTCGCCATAAAACTCCGAACTGGGGTCGACGTTGAGGCCGATGCCGCCGCTGAACACCAGGGGGCCCACCAGCTGCTGGGCAAGACCGATCCCGAGCGTGCCCAGATCCACGGCCCGATCGAAATTCAGGGGGCTCTGTCCCTGTCTCAGGGTGATGCCGCCGGTGACGCTGATCTGGGTGTAATCCAGGAAGGGTTTCTCGAAATGGCCCAGCGTCAGGGTGGGCCCACCGGAAAACTCAAGCGTGTTCTGGTTGGTGCCGTCGCTGAAGTACGCGGCCACACCGAGCACGTTGGCGTTCAGGCGCAGACCGGGTGTGATCAGGGTGGGCGTGTTGGCCAGCGCCAGCGGCAGCGGGCTGGTGGAGGGTTCGCCGGTCCAGAGGGGGTAGGAGAAGTTCATCGAGCCGACGGCATTGGCGCGCCAGACGCTCAGCAGATCGGCGTTACCGGATCGGTTGGCCGTGAAATTTCCCACCCCCACACGCCAGTAAACACTCCTGCTCAGTTTCCCCCAGTTGGGTAAATTTGTCTGCTGTTCCAGAGAGACGCCATAGGCGGAATAGACATCCTGTTCGCCCAGAGAGCCGTTCCAGGTGCGGAAGCGGTAGGCGCCATAAATCCGGAAGGTGCTTTCCCCCAGCAAGGGCATCGTCACCAGCCGGGCGAAGTCGCCGTAGCTGCGGGTTCCGTCGGCGATGTTATCCGGATCGAGGGTGGAGAGGCTCAGGTTGGCATTCGCTCTGAAGCCCAGCAATGGACCTGTCAGATTTGCCTCCAGGCCGAAATAGTCCCCGGTTTTGGCCGTTTGCTCAACGGTGCTGGTGGTTCCCGCCGGTGACCCTGGCAGCGGGTACGCGTCGGTGGTGCCGTTGTAGAGGCGCTGGATCATCACCTGGGGCTGGAGGTCCAGCCGCCATGTCTGGCCGATCCGGATCGGCACGTTGTAGCCGACGAAGAAGCCGTCCCGGTCCTCCGTGTCGTTGCCCAGCACGAAGCGGTTGGTGACCTCCTCCTCCTTCTCGAAGCGGGTCTCGCGGGTCACGGGAATCGGCAGTCGATCCTCGAGCCTCAGCAGGTTGCGATCGGCCTTCACCACGGTGTCCCCGCTGGGCAACAGGGTGATCACCACATCCTCGGAATCCAGCCATGACTGGGCCGGGGTGAAGGGGTCGTTGGTGAAGCCCACCCGATCGCCCTCCAGCGTGTTGGGGGAGAGGCGCAGCTTTCCGGCCTGGAACCGCCAGCGGCTGATCGTGCCGGTCACCAGGTCCCGGTTGTCCTTGGTGGTGAGATCCTTCAGCTGCTCCGGCCGGACCGAGCCGAAATCATTGGTGGCCGTTGAGGTGTCCAGGCTGTTGGGGAAGCCGTAGCGACGTTCCGCGGTGAGGCTCTGCTGGAAGGCCACATTGCTGACCCGCTGATCAATCCGGGCGATCGCCTCGCGACGCGCCCGCTCCTGGGCGCGGGCCCGGCTCCAAACGGAACCGCCGGAACGGGTGGCCTGGCCGGTGGTCTCAGCGGCCCTGGGTGGCGGGGGGGTCTTGTCCGGACCCATCGTCACCTGCTCAAGCTGCTGGGCCAGTCCTTCCGGAGGTTCACTGCCCGGAGGCGGCGCGCCAGGGCACCCCTGGGGTGGGGGCAGTTCGGGAGTGGAAAGGACCGGGGAGCTGCTGCCCGTGCGATAGCGGAGCCCGAGCAGATAGGCGTTGCTGCCTTCGGTCACACCGTTGAAGGTGCCGAAAGCGCCGGAACGGTGGTGAATCCGGCCGACGAGCGACCACTCGGGGGCGACGAGGACTTCGAGCTCGAAGGCCAGGTAGTTGAGAAAGCGGCTCGATTGTGTCCGATAGGTGCTCTCGTAATTGCTGAGGTCGGTGAGCACACTCACGCCTTCCTCGAAGCCGAGGTTGAGCCAGGGTTGCAGCCAGAGCCGCAGCATCAGCCCGCCGGTGAACTCGCTGAAATACTGCCCGTCGGTGCTCAGATTCCTGACCTGATTGGTGGTCAGCGGGCCGGTGTAGCGTCCGCCCTTCTGGGGCGAAGCCCAGTGGTTCTGCCAGTTGAAGTCAAGCTCCAGTGAGAAGGGCCCCGCCTGGGCGATGCGTCGCTGCACCCCCAGACCGGCGACGTATTCGGGCCGGAACACACCCTGCCCGAGGAAGGTCTGGCCGAAATCGGAGTGGAACATCTGTCCCCCCCAGGCGGTGAAGGCCCAGGGATAGGGATGCCATTCGGGAGGAGGCGGCAGGTCCGGGGGGCAGCTGATCGGCTCCGGCGGTGGCAGGGGCTGGGAGGCTTCCTTCTCCAGGTCCAGATCCTCACTGGTGCTGTCGAGATCGATCACGCCGTAGACGTCGTGGATCTCTCCCACCCCTTCCAGAAGCGAATAACGCAGCCGGCTGGCCTGGAGGTACTGCTGGCCGCGCTGAAAGCGCACGTTGCCCACCGCAAAGAGGGTGCGTGTGCTGGCCTCGTATTCGAGCCGGTCGGCCAGCAGCCGGCCTCCGGCGAAGTGGGCCATGACGTTGCCTGTGGCCACGAAGCGCTGCAGCTGGCTGTCGTAGCCCTGCCGGTTGGCGGTCAGCTCGATCTCCAGGGGCACCGCCGCATCGGCGGGGACCGGACCGTCTGCGGGCAGCGGCAGGCGGGGCTGCTCGGGTTCCGTCGCTGCCGGAGGGGTGGCGGGGGCGGTCTCCGGTGTCGTCAGCAGCGGCAGACCGGTCGGAGCCGCGGCGGGCGGGGAGGCCGGTGCGGCCGCAGGAGCGGTGATCTGGACTTCAGGTTCGGAGATCCCGGAGCCGGGTTCGTCGTCGAACGGATCAGGGGTGGCGGCGGCGCCTGTGGCGGGGATGGGGGCTGCCTGGCCCGCCGGCGGGTCCGCGGCAACGAGGCTCCTGCCCCCATCCGGCCTGGCCCGGGCCGGGGTGGCCGCCAGCACCAGGACACCGCAGAGCCCCAGCCACAGGGCCAGGCCAGGGGGAAGGCCACAAGGAGCCTGCCGAACTGCCGTCCGGGGATGGAGCACCACAGGCAGCAGAGGGTAGGCGTGAACGCGGCCGATCCTGCCATGGGGGTTCGGTGGCTGCCCCGTGGTCGGACCGGTTGTCGGGACGGGCGAAGGATGACGCCGCAGGGGCAGCGCTCAGCGGAAGGAGAGGGTCAGTCCTCGAGGTCCTTGCGGCTGGGAGAACGGGTGGGATCGCTGGCCAGGAAGCCGAAGACGAAGATCCCGATGAAGAAGAAGACGACCGAGTAAACCGAGATCTTGAGAGCGAGCATGGTCTGTCCGGCGGGTGACAGGGAGTGACAGGCGCCGGTACGGGTCTCGATGACCCCTCGGCAGCCGCATCATCTTATGGGTGGTGGTCGGCCCTCCGGCCTGTCCTAGGCCGTTTGGCGGGGGCAACCGGCTCCGATTGAAACGATTCAGTCACGTTCCCCATGCATCGGCCGCAGGATCTTCAACCCCGCTGGCAAAGCCTGCAGCCCGGGGGCGGCAGCGGACCGGCCCTGGGGGCCGCCTGGGGGCTCACCCGCCGGCCCGACTGGGCCGCCCGCGGCCTGATCATCTGGCCGAGGGGCGGTCAGTGGTGCCGGCTCCGCCTGCGCTCCACCTGCCCCGAGGCCTGGCTGCCCCTGGCGAGCGGATCCGGCCGCCCCGCCGTCGCCCGGGCCCGGCTGGCGCTGCGCTGGTGGGCCGACCGGGCGGAACTGTGGGTGGATGGGGAGCCCATCCACAGCGGTGATCTCTTCGACACCGCCTGCCGCTGGCCCCTGCCCGCCCGCTGGTGGGAGGGGGAGGCCCTGGAGCTGGAGCTGCGGCTGCGCAGTCCTCTGCATGACGACGGTGCCCTGATCCAGAGCCGGATCGAGCTGGAACCCCTGGATCCCGCCGATCCCCACGGCCTGCTCACGGCCACCGCCGAGGCGCTGCGCGCCCTGCGCCGCGAGCAGGGCCACGACGAGGCTCCGGGGAAGGGGGTGCTGCAGGTGCTGGGCCATGCCCATCTCGATCTGGCCTGGCTGTGGCCGGTGGCCGACACCTGGCAGGCGGCGGAACGCACCTTCGCCTCGGCTCTGGAGCTGATGGAGCGCTACGGGTCGCTCCACTTCGGCCATTCCACCCCGGCGCTGTATGCCTGGCTGGAGCGCCACCGGCCGGCCCTGTTCGCCCGAATCCGCCAGGCGATGCGGGCCGGCCGCTGGGAACCCCTCAACGGCCCCTGGGTGGAGAGCGACTGCATGCTGGTGGCCACCGCTTCGCTGCTGCGCCAGTTCCAGGAGGGCCAGCACTACAGCCTGCGCACCTTCCCGGAGTGGAGCCATGGGCTGGCCTGGCTGCCGGACAGCTTCGGCTTCGCCGCCGGGCTGCCGGCAGTGGCGGCGGCCACGGGGGTGCGCTGGTTCTGTACCCACAAGCTGGCCTGGAACGCCGGCAACCCCTTCCCCCATCGCCTGTTCCGCTGGCGCAGCCGCTGCGGCGCCGAGCTGCTGGCCCTGATGACGGCGCCGATCGGCACCGACGGCGACCCGGTGGCGATGGAGCGTTACCGGCTGGAGTGGCAGAGCGCCAGTGGCTGCGCTGATGGCCTCTGGCTGCCGGGGGTGGGGGACCACGGCGGTGGGCCCACCGCCGAGATGCTCGACCAGCTCGCCCTCTGGCAGGGGCAGCCCGTGGCCGCGGGCCAGCGGCACGGCACCGTGCGGGCCTACCTGGAGCCGCTGGAGTCCCTGGCGGGGCAACTGCCGGTGTGGCGGGATGAGCTCTACCTGGAGCTGCACCGCGGCTGCGCCACCAGCCGTCCCGATCAGAAGCGCCACAACCGCACCCTGGAGCGGCTGCTGCGGGAGGCGGATCTGGCCGACGCCCTGTTCGGGAGGCCGGTCCCAGCCCCGACCGACAGGCCCGCCGCCGCTGGGCACGGGGAAGGCGACTGGCGCACCCTGCTCTTCCAGCAGTTCCACGACATCCTGCCGGGCACCGCGATTCCGGAGGTGTTCGAGCAGGCCGAGCCCCAGTGGCGGGACGCCCGCCGCCGGGCGAGCCGCCGGCGCGACCGGGCCCTGCAGCAGGGGCTGGCGAGGGAGCCGTCGGCCGGGGCAGTGGAGTGCTGGTGCGCGGTGCAGCTTCAGCCGCTGCCGGCAGCGCCCTGCACCCTGCGATTGCCGGCCGGCACCTGGAGCCTCCAGGTGGGAGGCGACGAGCAGCCGCTGGCGGGGCAGCCGGCCCCCGGGGGCGGCCAGTGGCTGCAGCTGCCCGGGATCGAGGGAGTGGGGGTGCAGCGCCTGCACCGGCAGGGGGCTGGCTCCGGTCCGCTGGCCGTCCTCGGGGCGGAAGCCCTGCCCGTGGAGGGGGGGGTGCATCTGGATCCGGCCGGGGAACTGGGGCCGGATCACTGGCGCCTCGGCAACGGCAGGCTCTCGGTCCTGATCGGCCCCGGGGGGGTGGAGCAGCTCTTCGATGGGGCCGGCATGCCCCAGCTGGCCGGTCCCCTGGCCTGGTGCCGCTGGCGCGACCGGGGGGAGTTCTGGGATGCCTGGGATCTGGCCGCCGACTACCGCCAGCACCCCCTGCCCTGGACCTGGCAGGGGGTGCCGGAATGGCTGGAGACCGGTCCGCTTTGCGCCCGCTTCCGCTGGCGTGGCCGCTGCGGCGAGAGTCCGGTGCGCCTGGATGGCCGTCTGCTGGCGGGCAGCCCCTGGCTGGAGCTGGTGATCGGCATCCACTGGCGCCAGCGCCACGAGCTGCTGCGGCTGGAGATCCCCCTGGCCCGGCAGGCGAGCCGCTGGGCGGCCGACACGTCCGGGGGCGTGATCGAGCGGCCGGCCACCCCTCTCACCCCCCGGGAACGGGCCCGCTGGGAGGTGAGCGCCATCAGCTGGATGGCCTCGGTGGGGGATGGGTGCGGGGATGGCCTGGCGGTGCTGCTCGATGGACCCCAGGGGGTGTCGGCCACGGAAGGGCGCCTGGGGGTGTCCCTGCTGCGGGGTCCGACCTGGCCCGATCCCGGCGCCGACAACGGCTGGCAGCGGCAGCGACTGGCAATGTTGCCCTGCCCAGGGGGCTGGCGGGCGGCGGGGGCGCCGCAGCAGGCCCGGCGGCTGCGGGAACCGCTGTGGTGCCGGCCGGTCCCGGGGGAGGCCGGAGTCGAAACCCTCTTCCCCTCCCTCGGGGATGACCTCCAGCTGGTGGCCCTGGCCCCGGCGGTCCCCGGGGAGCCGGAGCAGGGCGCGGACGAGCTGATGCTCAGCGTTGAAAACCTGGGACCATGCCGGCGCCGGCTGGTGCCAGGCGCCGACTGGGAGCAGGTGATCCCCTGCGACGGGCTGGGGCGACCCCTGAGCCGGGATGGGCTCGGCGACCCTCTGGCGATCGGCCCCTGGCAGCTGGGGCACTGGCGGCTGAAGCGCCGCCGGACGGCTCAGTCGTCGTGATCGTCGAAGGGGTCGGTGAGGCCCTTGGAAGGGGGGCCGAAGGCGGTGTAGATGCCGAAGCCGGTGAGGGCCAGAAGCACGGCGAGCACCGTGAGGGCCACCGAAAGGGCGGGGGAGGTGCTGGCGGTGGGGTCCATGGCTGGCTGGGCGGGCGGGGGATGCGGGCTTCCGTCACAACTCTCGACAGCCCAACTCGGTGGGGCCGGCGAGACCCTTACAGTAATCACCGCGATCCAGTGCCCGAGAGGTCCGAGCTGCCATGGCCCAACGCACCCGTCTGGGAGACCTGCTGCGCCCCCTGAATTCCGAGTACGGAAAGGTGGTGCCCGGCTGGGGCACCACCCCCGTGATGGGCGTGTTCATGCTGCTCTTCCTGGTCTTCCTGCTGGTGATCCTGCAGCTGTATAACAAGTCCCTCCTGCTCGAGGGCATCAACGTCAACTGGAACGGCTTCGGCTGATTCCTCTCGCTCCCTGCCCATGAACATCTTCGGCATCGGTCTGCCCGAGATGGCGGTCATCGCCGCCATTGGCCTTCTGGTCTTCGGACCGAAGCGGCTGCCGGAGCTCGGCAAGACCCTGGGGCGCACCCTGCGCGGCTTTCAGACAGCGTCCCAGGAATTCGAGAAGGAGTTCCGCAGTGCCGTGGGCACCGAGCAGCCCCTCGATTCCGAGCCTGTCCCGCCCGCCATCCCGGCGGCCACCACGCCGGTGGCGGAGCCCACGGCCGGCGAGAAGGTGCAGGAAGGGGTGCAGGAAGGCGCCAGTGCCCCTTCCTGAGGGCCATTCGCAGCATTGGATCTGCAACTGCTGGTGGGGCTGGGCAACCCCGGCGCCCGCTACGCCGACACCCGCCACAACGTGGGCTTCATGGTGCTGGAGCGGCTGGCCCGCTCCGAGGGAGCCAGCTTCCGCAACCAGCCCCGGCTGCATGGGCTGCTGGCGGAAACGGGCCAGGGTGAGAAGCGCCTGCGGCTGCTGATGCCCCAGACCTTCATGAACGACAGCGGCCGCTCGATCCGCGCCGCCCTGGACTGGTTCCGGCTCGATCCCTCCCAGTTGCTCGTCCTGGTGGACGACATGGATCTGCCCCTGGGGCGCCTGCGGGTCCGCGCCGGGGGGGGGGCCGGCGGCCACAACGGCCTGCGCAGCACCATCGCCCACCTCGGCAGCGAGTCCTTCGCCCGGCTGCGCATCGGCATCGGGGCCCCCGCCGACAACCCGGAGGAGCGCCGGGCCCGTACCGTGTCCCATGTGCTGGGCCGTTTCTCCGCTTCCGACCGGCCCGTTCTGGAGCGGGTGCTGGAGGAGGTGGAGGTCGGCATCGACCTGATCCGGCGCCTCGGCCTGGAGCGGGCCGCCAACCGGTTGAACAGTTTTCGTGCCGATCAGCCGCCATCCTGAGTACCGACACCGACTCCGAAGGTCCCCCTTCCAGCCGATTGCCGTGAGCCGCCTCCCCGCCACCACAGCCCAGTTGCGGGTGCTGCGCCAGAGCTTCAGCCCCTGCCTGCTGGAGGGAGAGATCACCGCGGGCAGCTTCCAGTGGAGTTTCCACTGGGCCTTCGACCGGGGGGAGCTCCGGGTGGAGCCCTCCCTGGGTCGGGCCCTGATCCAGGACGCCCTGCTGCGCTTCCTGCTCAAGGCCGACTACCAGCTCGAGCCCGGCGGTGACTACGTCTTCACCGTGCGGGCCTCGTTCTGAGGCCCGCGGCGGGGCAGCTCCCGCCCCAGCCACCGCTCCAGCAGCAGCTGGGCCACCACGTCGTCCCAGTCCCGCGGAGGCTGGCGCAACCCCGGCGGCAGCAGCCGCCGCCAGCCCCCGGGGGGAAACAGCTGCCAGTAGCGGTGCCGTGCTGCCAGGGTGGTTCCCCGCTCATCCACCACCTTCACCGTCAGCAGGGAAGCCAGGCGCCGACGCCAGGGGCCGCTGCCGGTGCCGTCGCCGATCACCACGACCGCCAGCCCCCGCTGCCGGCGCCAGTGCTGGAGCCGTTCCCAGGCGGCCTCGGGGGGGAGCACCAGCGCTTCGCTGATCGTCAGGCGGGCCGGATCGGTGAGCACCAGGCCGCACTTGCTGCGGCCCGGATCCAGCCCGGCCAGAGGGCCGTCCGCCGCCCGGGGCCCTGGGGCGGTCGGGCGTCACGGCCGCAGGGGCCTCCGGTTGCGGGCTCGTCGCGGACCCAGCGCAGCTGCACGGCGATCGGGTCAGGCGTGTCGGCGTCCTGGGTGGCCACCGCCTCCAGATTGGCGGAGACCCCGGCGGGCCTGCCGCTGAGATCGCGGGCCAGGGCGGAGAAGCTGGCGGCATCGAACTGGAGGCCGCTGACCAGGGTGCCCTGGCGCTGGACCTTGGCGAAGGCGGCGGCCAGCAGCAGGTTGAGGCGGCTGCGCACGGCTTCCGGGTCGCGCACGGCCGGCTCCAGGGCGGTGCGGGCCAGCACCTCCCCCTTCTCCACCACCTGGCGGTTGGGGCGCAGGTCAGGGAAGGCCAGAACCTGGCCCTCCCCCCGCAGGACGTTGGCGGCGGAGCGGATGCTGACCACCCAGGTGCCCGGCGTGCCGAGCAGGGATTCCAGCCGGTTGATGTCGCTGCGGGGCACCAGCAGGATCTGGCGGTTGGGCGGCTGGTCGGGGAGCAGCTGCTGGAAGGCCGCCCGGTTGGCCTGCTGCAGCAGGGCATCGATCACCTGCCGGGCCTGATCGGGACGCTGCAGCTGCACCTTGGCGGTGGCCAGCGGCTGGCCGCTGGCGATCACCACATCACCCCGTCGCAGGGCGATCACGTTGGTTTCGAGGTCCTTGAGCTCCTTCTCGCCGGCGGCGATGCGGCTACGCACGCTGGCCAGTTCGGTCTCGGTGCGGCGGATCTCCGCATCGCGGCCCTGCACCTCCCGGCTGAGCCGGTCCCGCTCCGCTTCCAGCCGGCGGCGCTGGGCCTGCAGGGGTTGCAGCTCCCGCCGCAGGGTGTCCACCCGCTTTTCCGCCTCCAGCAACTGCTCCCGGGCCCGGCGCTGGCTGGCCAGGGCCTGGTCGCGGCGCCGTTCGGCGCTGGTCAGATCCAGGCGGCTGCGTTCCAGTTCCCCCCGGGTGCGGCCCAGCTCCGCCTGGTTGCGCTGCAGGGCGGCGCGGCTGTCACGCAGGCGATCCTGGATCTGGTCGAGCTCGAAGAGCCCCACCCGCAGCCGTTCGCTCACCAGCAGCATCAGCCCGAGGGAGATGGCGCTGATCAGGCTGCCGGTGAGCACCGTGATCACCACGGCCGTTTTGCGGGGCCTCAGGTTGAACAGGCTGAGGCGGGCCTTGCCCACCCGGCTGCCGAGCCGATCCCCCAGGGTGGACAGCACTCCGCCGAGTACCAGCAGCGCCAGGATCAGCAGCCAGCCCGACACCTTCTGCGCCTCGGTTCCGCGGTGCTTCAAGTATCCCTGCCGGCGTCCCGGGGGCTGCCGGCGGGAGTGGGCCGCTCAGCTGAATCGCTTGGCCAGGGCGATGGGATCGAAGACCGTGATCTTCTTGCGATCGATCTGCACCAGGCCGTCGTTGCGCAGATCGCCCAGCAGGCGGGTGATGGTGACCCGGGTGGAGCCGATCGCCTCGGCGATGGCCTGGTGGGAGAGGCGCAGATCGATGGTGATCCCCTCGCTGCCGGGCACGCCGAAATCGCGGCAGAGCACCAGCAGGAAGCTCACCAGCCGGGAGGACATGTCGCGGTGGGTGAGGGTTTCGATCATGGTTTCGGTCTGCAGGATCCGGGAGGAGAGCCCCTGGAGCAGCAGCAGCCCCACGCTGGCGTCCTGCTCGATCGCCCGCCGCACCGAGGTGGCCGGGGCCGTGACCATCTCCACCCGGGTGAAGGCGATGGCGTGATAGAAGCGATCGGAACGCTGGCCGGTGAGCAGGGAGAGAACGCCGAAGAGGCTGTTCTCCCGCAGCAGGGCCACGGTGATCTCCTCGCCGGACTCGTACACCCTCGACAGCCGCACGGCGCCGCGCCTCAGCAGGTAGACCCGTTCGGCGGGATCGCCGGGGAAGAAGATCGTCTTGCCCCGCTCGATCGTTTCGACGCTGCTGCCCGACAGGCCCTTGATCACCTCCAGCAGGGTGGCGGTGCTTGCGCCGGGGGCACCCATGGAAGTCACCGAACCGGGAGATCCGCTGGAGGGACTGTTGGGGTAGCGACTGAAGCCACGCGTGGCGGCAACCATCGGGGCGCGGCGAATGGATCTGAACTTATGGATCGCCATGGGTGGTCCATGTAGCGAATGACACGCTTTGTCGTGTCTCGTCGTTTTAGAGGGCGGGCGCCAGCGCCAGGGCCCCTCGCTGGGCCTCCTGCAGGGCCCGCAGTCCCGGCTCGGCCAGATCCAGCAGGGCATCGAGCCGGGCGCGGGGGAAGGGCGCGCCCTCAGCGGTGCCCTGGATCTCCAGCAGCCGTCCCTGCTCGTCCATCACCACGTTGAGATCCACCTCGGCGCGGGAATCCTCCGAATAGTCGAGGTCCAGCAGGGCCTGGCCGTCCACCAGACCCACCGACACCGCCGACACCTGCTGGCGCAGAGGCGAGGCGGTCAGCAGACCCCGGCTCTGCAGCCGCTGAAGGGCCGCCGCCAGGGCGATCCAGGCGCCGGTGATCGAGGCGGTGCGGGTGCCGGCGTCGGCCTGAAGCACGTCACAGTCGACCAGAAGGGTGCGCTCGCCGAGGGCGTCGAGGTCGAGGGCGGCCCGCAGGCTGCGGCCGATCAGCCGCTGGATCTCCTGGGTGCGGCCGGAAAGCTTCATCAGCTCCCGCGACTGGCGGGTGGGGGTGGAGGCGGGCAGCAGCCGGTATTCGGCGCTGAGCCAGCCACTTCCCGATCCCCGCCGCCAGCGGGGCACTTCCTCATCGAGGCAGACGCTGCACAGCACCCGGGTGCGGCCCGCCTCGAACGTGACCGAGCTGAGGGCGAACCCCATCGGATCCCAGAGCACCTGCACGGGCCGCAGGGCATCGGCGCTGCGGCCGTCGTTGCGAGGGCCGCTGGGGACTCGGTTCACGGGGTCGGAGGCGGGGAAGCCGCAGCGTAGACGTCACCGCTGGTACGCCTGTTTCCACTACTGATGGTGTGCGCTCCGGGCGATGGCCGCTACATTCGGGAGGTGAGGGGCCCGGGAGATTCCCCCGTCCCATCCGCCCACCGCTTCCATGGGGTGCCCATGACCGCCAGCCTCGCCGACCCCGGCCATCCCCACCGATCGGCGGCCGCCGCCCGACCGGAGGGCCTGGCGCTGGTGCCGCCGCCGGCGCCCGCCTTGCGGCTGGTCACCCAGCCCGAGGGCCTGCTGCAGATCCATACCGCTCCCTTCCGCGGCAGTTTCGCCGCCGTGTTCAGCCAGGCCCTGCGCACGGCGGGGCTCGGCAGCCAGGTGCTGGTGAGCCAGTTCCTCAAGGGCGGCGTGGAGCAGGGGCTGGAGGGAAGCCTGTGGCTCTGCGGCCGCCTGCAGTGGTTGCGGCCGGCCACGCCTCACTGCCTCGATGGGCCGCCCGGTTCCCAGGGGCCGGAAGGGGCCGCGGCGGAGGACGGCCTGGAGGCGGTGCGCCAGGTGTGGGACTACAGCCGCGAGCGGTTGCTGGCCGGTGATCTGGATCTGCTGGTGCTCGATGAGCTGGGCCTGGCGATCGAGCTGGGCTACCTGCCGGTCCATGAGGTGATCGCCACTCTTGAACAGCGCCCGGTCCATCTGGATGTCATCCTGACGGGCCCTTCCATGCCCGCCAGCCTGATGGGGATGGCCGATCAGGTCACCCAGCTGCGCCGGGGCTGCTGAGGCCATGCTCAAGAACGACCACTGGATCAACGAACAGGCCGCCGGCGGGATGCTGGAGCCGTTCCAGCCCACGCTGGTGCGCCACCTCGATCCGGAGGCCCGCACCGGCCCGGTGCTCAGCTTCGGCTGCTCCTCCTACGGCTACGACCTGCGCCTGTCACCGAAGGAGTTCCTGATTTTCCGCCATGTGCCCGGCACGGTGATGAACCCGAAGCGGTTCAATCCGGCGAACCTGGAGCCGGCGCCGATGCACAGCGATGGGGATGGCGACTACTTCATCCTGCCGGCCCACTCCTATGGGCTGGGGGTGGCCCTGGAGAAGCTGCGGGTGCCCGCCAACATCACGGTGATCTGCCTGGGCAAGAGCACCTATGCCCGACTGGGGATCATCGTGAATACCACCCCGGCCGAAGCCAGCTGGGAGGGCCACCTCACCCTGGAATTCAGCAATTCCTCCGGCGCCGACTGCCGCATTTATGCCAGCGAAGGCATCTGCCAGCTGCTGTTCTTCGAAGGCGATCCCTGCGCCACCACCTACAGCGACCGGGAAGGCAAGTACCAGCACCAACCGGAGCGGGTGACCCTGGCGAAGGTGTGATGGGGGAGCGCTTGCAGCGGGAAGGGCGGATGAATGTGGCTTCGGTTGGAGGAGCCACCTCGTGAAAGAAATGGCGGCGAGCCTAGGGGCCCTCTGTAGCTGCAGGAACAGTGTGTTAACGGGTCCGTCCAAGATTCGGCGAGGGGAAGGTACCTACTGCGGCTGGGCCGCCCCGCCTTGGATCTGGCGAAACGGCCGGGACAAGGGGAGGATCTTATGCGGCGCTTAGGCCTTCGAAAGTGGTGGATACCGGAACCGCCTATGTAGGCGTTAGAATGACAGAAAAACAAATGGACAAGAAGTTTGCTGTCTTTATCGATGGAGACAATATCTCACCTCAGTATCTTGATTCTATCTTTGCCGAGATATCCAAAGATGGCGAACTTCTTGTTAAGCGCATTTATGGTGACTGGACTACTACCAACATGGGATCATGGAAAGTGAAAGTATTCGAGACTCCTGTCCGAATATTCCAGCAATTCCGCTTCGGCCCAAATGCTACAGACAACAGCATCATCATGGATGCTATTGAACTGTGCAATCAGAGCAACGACATCAATGCGATCTGTATTGTCTCAACTGATGCTGACTACTACAGTCTTGCGCTCAGGCTGCGGGAAATCGGTAAGTTCGTTCTGGGAATAGGCAAGGAAAACTCGAAGCCAATTTGGCAAAATGCATGTAATCAATTCGTTTTTCTAGAGAACTTAAACAGATTGAGTCTACCGCAGCAAAATGCATATTCTCTAGCGACTCAGGAGTCCTCACTGCCAGAACTCGGCAAGCTCCTTGACTTCGCAATGGATAACTCCAGGAGCGACAATGACGGATGGGTGAGTTTCTCGGATCTCGGAAAATCGATTCGCTCTCGCTACCCTGGATTTGACCCTAGATCCTATAATCACAAGAGCTTTCTTCAATTAGTGGGGGCATTTTCAGAAGACATAGAGATTCGAACTGACGAAAGCCAGCCGCCGAACTATTGGGCTCGGAGCGTCAAAAAAGTCGAGTCTGAAGGAACAGTCTCGACCGGTATTGTAAAACGTTTCATGGGAGTCTTTGGCTTCATTGAGAATGAGAAGGGCAGTTACTTCTTTACCCTGTCAAACATTCTTCCGCAATCTCGTGATAAGAAGTTGAAGAAAGGCACGAAAGTAAGATTCTCAGTCTTCAAGGAGCCGAATCCACTTGGCGAGGACAATGCAGAAAAGAACGGCAAGGCGTCGAATGTAGAGATTATTGAAGAGTAACATTCTAACATCAAGATCCAGCGGACGGGAGCAGGAATAGTCTTTGGATTTACCCAGCTTGCTCCCGCCGCTGATCTTGAGCGTTAGCCGGACACAAGGGGAGCACATCGCATGAGCATGGTCGTAGTGTTCTTTCAGGCGTCTGACGCAACGATTGAACGAATCGTGGCCGATCCGCCACTCGTGTGGCAGCTCGTCGCGCCCGATGACCCCGAGGTCTACTCCGACGCCCGCGCCGCATCATTCGGGATGCTCGACAGACTCTGTGGTCGGGTCAAGTCTGTTTCGCCGCTCAGTCTCGCGGAGAACGAGGGAGAGATGGCGGACCTCGACAAGGCATGGGACGGCATCCACTTCTTGCTTACTCACGGCGCCGGTACCGCGTCTCCGCTCCTCCGCTTTCTCACGGAAGGGGGGAGGGAGGTCCGCGGGCAGGACATCGGATATGTACCTGCGCGCGCGTTCACAGCCGCGGAAGTCCAAGCCATCGAACGGGAGCTGTCCTCCGTGTCCGACGAAGAGCTCCGCAGCCGCTACGACCCGATCGCAATGGCTGAGGCGGACGTCTATCCGCAGATCTGGAATCGAACGCCGCCGGAGGACGACCCGCTGGCGTATCTCATGGAGTACCTCGACACGCTTCGCGTCGTAGTGAAGAAGCTCGTGGAGTCGAACAGCGGACTTGTCCTCACGCTTCAGTGAGTGCCGGGCAACGACGCTTGCAGCAGATGGCCGTACGTCGGTACCGGCAGAGAAGCCGCGCCTTCGGTACGGGGCGAGCGGGCGTGACCGCCTGCACGCGTATCATTTCCACAGCCACTGATGAAGCACACGTTCGGCGCATGTCCAAGCCCACGTTTTTGCCTCCGACTGCTATTTTGGGTAATCTGAGGAATTCCATTCTTAAATTTTGACAATGAAGCTCGGATATACGATTCTGTACGTCGCCGACGTTGCGTCATCCCTGAGTTTCTTCGAGCGGGCGTTTGGGTTTAAGCGAGGCTTCCTCCATGAATCAGAAACATATGGAGAACTTGAGACTGGAGAAACAACGCTTTCATTTGCCACACACGAACTTGCCGATGGGAATTTTCCAGGTGGCCATGTTCGTGCAAATGAATCAAAAGCACCCCTGGGGATGGAAATCGGTTTGGTGACTCTTGACGTCGCTTCTGCTCATGCTCATGCATTGAAGGAAGGCGCCATTGAATTGAGTGCACCTGTCAAGAAACCTTGGGGGCAGATCGTCTCGTATGTTCGAGCCCCGGATGGGTGTCTCATTGAACTTTGTACGCCAGTCGGCGAATAAAAGCAACGCGTAGTTTCAAGATCCAGCGGCAGGACCATGATGGCCTGATGATTGCATTGAGCTTCTAGCCACCGCTGATCTTGAGCGTTAGCCGAATCTCTGGGATGGGTGCCGGGCTGGGCTGAAGTGATGGATGCGCTCGAGCCTGGGAAATGCCTAGAGTGGAAGCAGTTGGAAGCAGTTGGAAGCAAAAAAATGTGTTTGACTTGGGAGTACGATCAAAAAGATGACGGTCGTTGGATCGCCTTGGTGCAGCAGCTGCCAGGTCTCCTCGTTTATGGAAGCGCCTCTTCTGACGCAATGGCCAAGGCTGAAGTCCTGGCCCTTGGAATTATCGCTGATCGGCCGGGGAATGGCGATTCTGAGCCAGCCAGCATCCATGTTTCGCTTCCGCTCTGTGGTTGAGCATTTTTCCCTCAGCCAATGCCAAGAAAGTATGGGCAGCCTTGCAGGCCATTGGATGGAGTGTTGTGCGTCAGTAAGTGGCTCTCAAGACACTCCAACTTGTCGAGCACCCTGGCCATCGGCCAGATGATCTGCGATGCTGGCGGGAAATCGGCTATCGATGCCATATACCTGCGCCGGCCCCAAAGATCCCTTCCGATCTTGTTGGCTTTCGGCGGCCAGGTGTGATGGCAGGCGTTCTGTTTCTGAAGCCAGGGCTTGCACAGACCCACCCCACCGCTCGATACACACAAGGGGACTTTTGCGCGAACCCGTCGATGGCGTGTTGAATACGGAGTGACACCATACATCACAGGCAAGTGCTCGTTCAGAAGTGAAGCCCGACGGTCAGTTGATCAGGGGGAAGCCCGCTGGTTGTCGGCATCGATCCATCGCTCCTTGATCTCCTTGGTACGGCCCTGGCGTTGGAGCTCAACGACCGCCACGTCCAGCACTTTGCGCAGGGGATCATCCTCCGACAGGGCAATTCCGTAGGGTTCGGTAGCCAATAGCAATGGGGCCATCTTCAATCCTCCATCAGGGTTTTGCTGGAGGTAATACTGCAAAGCTGGCGTATCGAAGATCACTCCCTCCACCTGCCCTTCCTTCAGCAGGGCGATGGCCTCATCGAGGTTGGCAGCAGATTTTGTTCGTGCCTTGTAATCATCGCCAAGTCTGACACTTGTGGTGCCGGTGACAACGGCCATGGAGGCCCCACGTACATCAGCTGCATCGGTGAAGCCTTCAGCCTTGATTCTGGCCAGGGAGATCGTGAAGGCAGAAGCAAGCCCCGCTGTGATCGATGAGACGGCGATCAGCGTCACGATCATCCAAACACCGGCGATCCAGCGGCCAAGAGGGGTTACTGGAGCACGATCGCCATAGCCGACGGTGGTGAGCGTGACCAGTGCAAACCACATGCCATTGCTGACACCCCTGAGATACTGGGCTGGAAACTGTTGAGTATTACGATGGCGTTCTGCAAGCCAGATAAGGTTGCCGACGATGAGCAGACTGAAGAAAAGAACAACCACAGAAGATAGCGCCGCAACCCCGAAGAAAGGTTTGATCCTGCTCCACAGGCTTGGATTCTCCTCTTTCGTGAGGATGCCGACATGGCTGATGAAATAGGGCTGTGTGAAATCTATCTTCGTGTCTTTCAGCCGTTTGGGAGTGATACTGATCGGCCCGATCGCCACATCAAGCTGTCCACGGGCAATCGACTCAAGGCTGGCCTTGGGATTGGGTTGGGAAATGATCTTGTATTGAAGGCTCTCTATTTCTGCAATCTCCTTCCAGATATCAAGGCTGATCCCTTCGTATCGCCCGCCATCGCGGATCACGAATGGCTCCGACCCCGTGATTCCCACCCTCAGCTCTCTGGCGAATGCGGCGATGGGAACGCTCGCTTGGGTAAGGGAAATCGAAAGCATCAAGACCATGAATATCCTGGAGCGACGCCATCGACCTCTTCGTGGGGCTGAGGTGCCGAACTTCCTATTGCAACGGATGATAGCAGCGAATGGAGACAGAAACACAGGCAAAGAATCTTGCTACCTGACAACCTTAACGGATTCTGGAGCAGAGCAAGACAGGGCTTGCGGATGCAAGCAACATTCAGGTTGAACCCCAAAGCATGGAAAGCCCATTGCCTGTGGTCCTTCTTTCGCCTTCAGCGCTCCAGTGGGGAGCGGAAAACCCACGGTCACAGATCTATGGCGGTGGGCCAGGTACCGGGCTCGGATGAGCCTGTTTTTGACCGATGGAGTGGATCTTCCCCAGGAAAGTGGTTTCCATCCCTGTGGCTGCCTGAGGCCCCATGAGGCAATCTGAAGGCAGCCTTTCTGGATTCTGGGTACTTGATGGGGTTGCCGAAAATGGCAGAACCGGAGAAGCCTGGATGCAGCACGGTGCGGCAGCCGTGACCGCCACGGACATCATTGCCGAAGCCTGACATGTGAAGAACTGCCTGGAGGTGATCCGTGCAACCAGGGTGAAGGGCAGGAAGGCTTCTGATGGCAGAGATGCCCGTCTGTATCAGGCCGATGAGAGTGGATTCGCAGGAATTTCTCGTGCTTCTTTGATCACAGGCTGTTTTGCCACTGACCGTCCGCTGCGTTATCGGCATGGACTGTCTATCGACGGTGCACTGTGAGGCGGCTGCGAGCATTTCTGCAGGAAAAATGTCCACGGGCCCAACGGACGCTTCGGCTCAGGAGAGGGCCTGATGCAACGCTGAGCTGATGGCCCGTAGTTCTGATCTGAGGCAGATGCCGGTTGAAGCGTTTTGCTCCCAAGCGCCACCATCAGCCCGATCCTGCCCCGCCTGGAGGCGCAGGGCAGGGAGAGACCCTGCGCTTCCGCGGCCTGCAGATCTGCCGCGCGACCAGGTCTCCGGGCACCCTCACTCCTTGCGCGGGCGCGAGGGCCCTTCAACGAGGTGCGCCGTTGTAGCTCACCTCCACCACCGACCGCCCGTCCGCTGAGATCAGGATCTCCGTTTCCGTGGTGGGGCGCTGGTTGTCCCGTTCCCAATCCGGCGGACCTCCCATGAAACGGAAGCGATAGCCACTGCCGTCCTCCCGGATCAGGCAGGCATTCCCGCTTGTGGCCGCAGGAGCGAACATGCACTGGGCTGGGACATAGACAGCGAGCCCGCCATTGCGCTGGATGGTGTGGGTGCGGGCCAGGCTGATGGCGCGCGCGGCGGGCCGAGGTTCACCGTTGTAGATCACCTCCTTCACCATGCGCCCTTCCGGATCGACCAGGATCTCGGTTTCCAGGGTGGGCATACGGTTCCGCTGCTCCCAGGCCGGTGGCCCGCCCACGAAATGGAACAGATACCCCTGCTCGTCATCACGGCTGAGGCAGGAATTGGCTGGCACCGGGCTGGAGAACATGCACTGCGCCGGTCGATAGGCTCCCAGCCCGCCATTGCGGCGCACCACGGTGCTGCGTGCCAGATTGATCGCCCGGACCGCGCTGGGCGGCACGAGCGGCTGGGCGTGGGCAGGGGCTGTCAGCCGGGCTGACAGCGTCGGAGCGGCGATGGCCAGGCTGCAGCCGGCCAGGAGGGGCACCAGCAGAGCCGAGTGCAGCCCGGCGCCCGGGCGGGAGCGAAGCGTCATCCTCAGTCCTCAGTGGAAGACCCGTTCATTCAACAACAGGCACTCCGGCTCACCACGGCTGAAGCTCCAGAGGCGGCGCTGGGCAGGCCAGGGTCGATCGCACCACGCCATTGAAGATGGCTGATATCGGCTGTGGCACGGGAGCCTCCGCGCTCCTGTCGGCCCGGTTCGCGGATTTTCTGAACCGCAACGGAGACAGCGACGCCGCCCGCGCCATCGTGAGCGGGGAACAGCAGGAACTCCGTCTCTACGAGACACACCAACCCCATGCCCATGCCCCGCCAGCCGATCGTGATCCTGGGCGGCTTCCTGATCAGTCCGGAGGCCTACGCCCCGATGGCGGCGCGGCTTGAGCAGCTGGGCGGCCAGCCGGTGCGGCTGGTGGCGGTCGGCAAGGCCGAATGGCTGCTCACCGTGTTCGCCTTCGCCTGGGCGCGGATCCTGGATCGGGTCCAGACCGCCGTGGCCGAGCTTGCAAGCGGCTCCCCCACCGGCCGGGTGACGCTGATCGGCCACAGCTCCGGCGGGATCATGCTGCGGCTGTTTCTGGATGACGCCCCGTTCCAGGGCCGCCGCTACGACGGCAAGCGCCTGGCCGACACCCTGGTGATGCTGGGCAGCCCCCACACGGCCCTGAAAGCCACGGTGCTGCGCCGGATGGTGGAGCACCGCCTGCCGGGCTGCCCCTTCGCCGATCGGGTGAGGTATGTGTCGGTGGCGGGGGATCTGGATCTGGAGACGGCCACCCCCATGGCCCGCCGCCTGGCCCCGACCGCTTACCGCAACAGCACCGGCGATGCTCACGACCGGGGCGACGGCCTGGTGCCGGTGGCCTCGGCCCTGCTGGCGGGCTCCACCCCGCTGGTGTTGCCGGGGGTGGCCCATGGCGGCGCTTTCGGGCCCCGCTGGTACGGCAGTCCGGAGGTGGTGGAGCGCTGGTGGAATGCCGGAGTCAGCGAGCCCGGGGGCGCAACGGGCCCGTGAGCGCCTTCAGGGCGCCAGGCGCGCCCGGTGCAGCCGGCTCTTCTCGTACCAGTCGGCGAACTGCGGCACCCACTGCTGCAGGTGGGGCCACATCAGATCGCAGAGCTCGCGGATCTCCTGCTGGGCATCGAGCTTGGCCCGCAGATCGAGGAAATGCAGGAACGCCCGCAGGGTGAAGCTGACCACGAAGTGCTGGCGGTAGTCGAAGGGGAGAATGCCGCGGGCGTGCTCCTCAGCCAACCCGGCGTCGAGCAGGTCGCGATAGCGCGCTACCGCCGCCCGGCAGAGCTCCAGGTCGATGGCCCGCTGGCCTTCGTCGTAGGTGTACTTCTTGCCCTGGCGATCGCTGTAGGTGCCCACGGGCCGCAGGTAGATCACCTCCTCCAGCTCCAGTTCGCCGTTGGCGGCCCGGCGGATGCGGTCGCCCGTGTAGCGCATCGAGTTGTGGACCACCAGGCCATTGGCCACGAAGTTGTGCCACGGGGCTTCCACTTCCAGGTCGTAGGTCATCTGGGGGCCCAGGAACTCCACGTTCACGACGGTGAGCGGATGGGCGCGCAGCTTGCGGCCCTCGGGGCGGGGTTTGCTGGCCCAGGCGCTGATCGGCACGCGCTGCTCCCCCCAGGCTGCGGCGAAGGCGGCTTCCTGGTGATGGGCATGGATGAAGCTGTGACAGGGCTGGCACAGGGACACCAGGTTGTCGCTCGCATACGCCAGCGACAGATCGGCATAGACCGGCACCAGGTGATGGGCCTGCAGTTGCTGGTTGCTGCCCCGTTGCCCGCACCGTTGGCAGGTGTAGTCGAACCGGCGATGGATCTCGGGCGCCATCTGGCGTGTCCAGGCACCGATCCGTTCCCGCTCGCTCGACACACCGCCCTTCCAGAACGGCGAAGCGGCCCCCCGTTTCGTCATCCGTTGGGCGTGGGTGCGTCGGGTCTCTCGGGAGGCTTCACTGAGTTTCAGGGCGTAGCCCCCGCGGTTCTTGTTCCATGGGGTCATCCCCTTTCGAAACCCGGGCGGCCGGCGGTTCAGGCTCAGCCCATGGCGATACACCCATTTCTTGATCGCTTCCTCAGAACATCCCGCCAGGGCGGCCATCTCATCGGCGTGGAGATTGTCCTGCAGCCTCTGGTCCAGCCATGACCATTGCCGGTAGAGCGCGTCTGGGTCGTGGTTCCAGGGCTTCTGGCCAGGCTGGAAACGGGTCTGGCGCTGCGGCAACGCGATCTGATGGCGTCTGGCCCACGCCCGGATCGTGGCGGGCCGGCACCCCACCTGCTGCGCCATCTCCCGCACGGAAACACCGTCTGCGATCTGCCTCTCCAGCCAGGCCTTCTCCCGGTAGGCCCCGGTGCCGGCGGCCACCAGGCCGTTGGCCAGCACCCGGGCGGTGCGGCGGAAGCCACGCACCCTGCCATCGCTGCGGGTGACGAGGCTCACGGCCTCACCCATGGTCTGCCATCCCTCGGTGGTGAGCAGGCGATGGTTGGCGGTGCAATCCAGCGTGCGCCCGTCTTCCATCGTGAGGCGGTACACCGGTTGCTCGCCGCTGCACATCACCTCCTTGATGTGACTGGTCTGGAACACCCCGGTGTCCTCGTTGAGCACCCGCAGGCGCATGCGCTTGAGCCGCTGACGACAGTCGCGGCGGTAAGCACCGGGTGCCTCCCCCTGGCGGCCGCGGACGCCCCGGTGTCGGACGGCCTTTTCGCCGTTGCTCCAGAGGTCGTGGAGCTCCCCGATCGCCACCTTGTGCAGGGCACCGGAGGCCTTCACGAAGGTGACCTGGGTGTCGCCGGACAGGCATTGCACATCGAAACTGACCCCCACCCGATGGGTGCGGGCCTGCTGCATCACCGAATGGGGGAACCAGCCCACATTGAGCACGATCTGGGCGTGCTCCAGGGGGCCGTAGTGGCCCCGCTCCCCGGCCAGCAGCCGCTTGACACAGATCTCACCGGCCTTGGTCTCGTCGGGCCAGTCGGCCCGGTCGGCGGCCACGAAGCCCTCGCTGTAGTCCTGGTGCATCCCGGCGTAGACGCACTGCTGGGGATTGGGGGTGGCGGCGATCAGGCTGACCCGGAAGCGGGGATCCATGGCCATCCACGGCGCGGAACGGAACGCACTCTGGCAGCGGAGCCTGCTCCAGGATGGACCCAGCACCAACCACGACGCAGCCTGTCGCCATGCAAGGAACCTGTCTCTGCGGAGCCATCACCGTGCGGACGCCCAACACGACATCGGTGGATGCCTGCCACTGCGGCATGTGCCGCCGCTGGGGCGGAGGCCCCCTGATGGTCGTGGCCTGCGGGGCCCACGTGCAGATCGATGGGGCCGATCAGCTGAGCGTGTATCGCTCCTCGGAGTGGGCGGAGCGGGCGTTCTGTTCCACCTGCGGCACCCACATCCACTACAAACTTCTGCCCACCGGCGACCACTTCGTGCCCGTGGGACTGTTTCAGGACGGCGACGACTTCAGCTTCAAGGAGCAGATCTTCATCGACCGCAAGCCGGCGTTCTACAGCTTCGCCAACCAGACACTGAATCTCACCGAGGCCGAGGCCTTCGCGAAGTTCAGCTCCGCTGAGGAGCCGTAAGAGCACGCCAACCCCCTCCGCCTGGAGGCCTCAGTCGGCAATGGTCGATCCCCAGGTGAGGGCGCCCACCACCCCTTCCTGGTTCGTGGAGGGGACACCGTAGCTCTGGGCGCGGACCACGGCGGCCCTGGTGCGGGGGCCGAAGTCCCCATCCTCGGGGCCGGCATCGAATCCCTGGCGGTTCAGGCCCAGCTGCAGCCGGGCCACATCGTCTCCCTGATCCCCCTGCCGCAGGAACTCACCCGGTTCACGGGGCCAGGTGGGTGGGCTGCGGTCGGGCTTGGGGGCGATGCTGGCCCAGGTCTGGGGACCCACCACCCCATCGACCACCAGGGAGCGCCGCGTCTGGAACTGACGCACGGCGGCGTCGGTCTTCGGGCCGAAGAGGCCATCGAAGCCTCCCAGTTCAGCTTCATCGATGGGGCTGCGGAAATGCAGCAGATACTGAAGATCGACGACTTCAGGGCCCGCAGAGCCCGAGCGCAGAACGGTGACGGACATGGCCCTTGATCGGGAGCGTTCGGAATGGTCAGCCTATGGGCACGGCTGGTCTGGAACACGCGGGCCTCTGAGCGACAGGGGACGGCCTGATCCCACCGCAGCGACGGCGTGGCGCTCATGCCGATGGACAGAGGTATCCGGAGATCGGCTCCGCCGGCGAGCCATGGGCCGGGGCCTGGATCAGCCGTGGCTGCGGGGGCCGGCCTGGCTGCCGGCCGTCCCGGGGGCTTGCTCGGCGGCTTCGGTTTCGGCCAGGGGGCTCACGGCGCCCACCCCCGCCAGCCGCGGCAGGGGCTCACCCTCGACCAGGGCGGTGGTGAGGGCCTCCAGCTCGGCGCCGCTGCGGGCGCCGATGGAGCGGCCCACGGAGCTGCCGGCGGCGTCGAAGAATTCCAGCTGGGGGATCCCGTTCACCTCGTAGCGCTCCAGTTCCGGCTGCCAGCGGGGGTTGTCCACGTTGAGCAGCACCACATCCATCTGCTCGTGGCGCTGGCGCTCGATCGTCTCCATCGCCGGGGCCATGGTGCGGCAGGCCTCGCACCAGTCGGCGTAGAACTCCACCAGGGTGGGGCGTCCGTCGGCCAGGGCCGTGGTGAACTCGGGCGACTGGCGGGCCAGGCGCTCCAGCGGCGCCTCGGGGTGGAGGCCGCCGCGCAGCCACAGCATCAGCACCACCAGCACGGCCGCCACGGCCGCCAGGGCCATGCGTTCGAGCCGGCCCGGGGCTGGCGTGGGGGAACTGCCCGAGGGGGCCATCGACGGCATCAGTGGGGAACGGCGCCCACTCTGGCAGCGGCCCCCGGCCCGGAGGGCCTCGGACATCGTTGCTAGCGTCTGACTTCCCGGTTCTGGAGCGGTGAAACGTCGCCTCACTCTCCATTTCCCCTCCGAGGCGGTGCATCAGCCGATCACTTATCGGCTGGCCGTGGATTTCGACATCGCCGCCAAGATCCTGCGGGCCCAGATCGCTCCCAACCAGAGCGGCACCATGGTGGTGGAGCTCTCCGGCGACATCGACGAACTCGATGCGGCCGAAGAATGGCTGGAAGGCCAGGGGCTGGGCCTCAACCACGCGCCCGGCGAGATCAGCATCGATCAGGTGCTCTGCGTCGACTGCGGCATCTGCTCCAGCGTCTGCCCCAGCGGCGCCCTCCAGTTCCCTCCGGCGACGCAGCGGCTGCATTTCGAGGCTTCCCGCTGCCTGGTCTGCGAGCAGTGCATCCCCAGCTGCCCGCTGGAGGCCATCACCCTGGTGCTGGAGACATGAGAGGCGTCTTCCGGCTGCTGCTCCTGCCCCTGCAGGCCCCGATGCTGCTGGTGCTGGTGGGGGTGAGCACCTACCTGGGCATGCACTGGAGCCGGGCCATCGAAGGGAGCCCTTCCCATGTGCAGGAGCTCACGACCCTGATCTGGTCGGCCGAGTGCCTGCAGGCCCTGCTGATCGTGGTGGTCTGCACCATGCCCGACCTGCTGCTGCGCCAGGTGTCGATGCTGATGGCCGCCAGCCGGGTGGTGAGCCTGGTGGTCACCCTGCTGGCGGTCACGGTGGGGGGCCTCTACCTGCTGCACCTCAACGTGCTCGCCAACGTGCTGATCCTGGGTTCGGCGGTGCTGCTGGCCCGGCTCGATCTGGTGCGGGTGCGGGTGGTGCCACCTCCGCTGGTGCTGGCCGGTGTGCTCGCCCTGCTGGTGCTGGGGGGCGCCAACTTCGGCCGCTTGATCGTGCGCTGAAAGGGTCCCCCGGCCAGGCCCATGATCAGCAACCCGGTTCGCTGCCCTGCTGGTAGCTCCAGACGTTGCCCAGCACCTTCTTCACGTACAGGCGGGTTTCGGGGTAGGGAATCGCCTCCACCCACAGCTCCGGGGCGCTGGCGAGCTGCGGCCCCACCCAGCCGGCCACCGCTCCGGGCCCGGCGTTGTAGCTGGCCACCGCCAGCAGCGGATTGCCGTTCCACTGGCGCAGCATCCGGGCCAGGTAGCGGCCGCCGAGGAGTGCGTTCTCGGCAGGGTCCTCCAGCACCGTCTCCGGCACCGGCCCACCGGCCAGTTCGGCCGCCGTGGCGGGCATCAGCTGCATCAGCCCCGTGGCTCCCACCGGGGAGCGCACGGCCGGGGTGAAGCGGGATTCCTGCTTGGCCACCCCCAGCAGCAGCTCCATCGGCAGGCCGGCCTGCTTCGCGGCCGCCGTGAAGGCCGCCGGGAAGCGGAGCGGATGGAGGCTGCGCTCCAGCTGGCGCTCCAGGGCGCACTGGTCGCCGCCGAGCCGCAGGCCGGCCCGCTCCAGCAGGCCGAAGGCGGTCCAGTCGTCGCCGACCCCCTGGCGCAGCCGCCCCTCCAGCAGCAGCTCCTGGCTGCCCTCCGGGTCGCGGCGACCGCGACGATCGCGCCAGGTCTCCCAGGCTTCGGTGCGCTGATCGAGCCGCCACAGCCGATCGAGGGTTCCGTCGCCGCTGGCCAGGGGCCGCCACTCGGAGCGGCCGCCATGGCTGTCGGTGTCGGCAACCGGCCGGTGGGGGCCGGCGCTCAGGTCCAGGTCCCCTTGCCCCAGGCGCACCGAGGCGCGCCAGCCGTAGTAGCCGCCGGGATGGCGCCGCAGCAGCGCCTCCCAGGTGCCCCGAGCCGCGGCGCCCTGGCCGAGCTGTTGCTGGGCAAAGCCGATCCAGAAGCTCTGGCGCGCCGCCAGGGGGGGAGGCAGCTGTTCGGTGGGGATCGCCTCCAGCAGGGTGAG
This sequence comes from uncultured cyanobacterium, assembly GCA_963772735.1. Taxonomy (GTDB): domain Bacteria; phylum Cyanobacteriota; class Cyanobacteriia; order PCC-6307; family Cyanobiaceae; genus Cyanobium. The sequence continues at coordinate 265,631 of CAVYYO010000021.1, forward strand.
GGCCTCCCGCCAGCGGCCGGCCAGCAGCCGTTCCCGCACCAGGTCCCATTGCAGCTGACGGCTGGCGGGATCCAGGGGCCAGCGGCGCAGCAGGGCCAGGGCGGCCGCGTCGGTGGCGGCATGGGGGCCCGGGCCAGTGGGTTCGGCGTCCAGGATCCGCCGGGCCTGCACCGGAGCGCTGTCGCGCCAGCGGGCCGGCAGCTGGCCCAGGGCGGCAGCGGCGTCGGGGCCCTGCCGCTCGCTGAGCAGGCGCACCGCCGCGTCGGCCTCGGGGGAGGTCGGCGCGGTGCGGGCCACGCTCAGCAGCAGGCGCTCCGCCTGGCGTTGCTGCTCCCCATCCCCCACCAGCAGGGCCCGGGCCAGGCTGAGGCGGCCGCTGGCGGGGAGGGCCGTTTCGGCAGGCCCCAGGCAGCCCAGGGCACCTTTGCCATCGCCCAGCTCGGCCAGACCCTCGGCCAGCTGGGCCCTCTGCCCGGGGGAGAGGGTGGCGGCGTCCTGCTCGCAGACCTGCCTCAGGCGGGCCAGGCCACCGGGCCAGCGGGCGCCCCAGCGGGCCAGGTGCAGGGCGCCATCACGACGGGCGGCCGGATCGGGGCCGGCGGCCAGGGCCGCCGCCAGGGCGGCGGGATGGGCCGGAAAGCGCTTCAGCAGCAGGCGTCGCTGGCCGGGATCCTGCTCACCGAGAAAATAGAGGGCATCGGCGCGGGCCGGATCGGCGGGGAAGCGGTGGTCGAGCTGCCTCCACAGAGTCAGAGCCTTCTCCGGCCGTCCCAGGGCCGCGGCCGCCAGGGCATCCTTCTTCAGCACCAGGGCGGCCAGGGGATCCGGGCCCCAGCCCTGGCCGCGCAGCCACTGGCGCCGCTCCACCGGTTCGGTGCTGCGGGCCGCCAGCAGCAGGCTGGCCTCGCGGCGTCGCCAGGGATCGGGATCCCAGCGCTGCAGGCTTTCCAGCCGGGTCGTGGTGGTGGCTGGGGTGAGGCCCGGCCGGCGCGCCAGCAGGTCCCGGCCGCCCAGCAGGGCCAGCCCGGTGCCCAGACAGGAGAGGACCAGCAGCAGGGGGAGTCGGGCCAATGGCCATCGGACGGCGTCCGGGGCATTCTGGGCACGGCCCTGCGCCGCCCCGGGTGCGTCTGCCTTCCCTCCCTTCCCTGCCGCCGCTGTTCACCCGTCTGCCCGGGGCGGCCCAGCGCCGCAGAGCCCTGGCGGCGAGCCTGGTGGCCGGGCTGACCCTGCTGCTGCGGCCCCTCTGGCCCCTGCGGCACCTGCCCGGCTGGTGCGTGGGCCTGCTGCTTCTGTGGGCCACCGTGGAGCTGCTGCGCTGGCAGTGGTGGCCGGGCCGCTGGCGCTGAGCGCATCCGGCCCGTGTCGGCCTGGCCCCGCCGGGAACGCCGCGTAGCCTTGCCCCCAGTGATGACAGCGGCATGGCCGAAGCGGCTTCGCATCCGGCGGTATCCCCCCTCGGCGCGCCCCTCGGGGAAGGGCTGGGCCGCTTCGGCACCGATGGCATCCGCGGCCGCGTCGGCACCAGCGTCACCCCGGCCCTGGCCCTGCAGGTGGGCTACTGGACCGGCGTGGTGCTCCAGGCCGAGGGCCCGGTGGTGATCGGCACCGACTCGCGCCGCAGCGGGCCGATGCTGGTGGCGGCCCTCAGCGCCGGGCTGATGGCCGCCGGACGGGAGGTGTGGCAGCTGGGGCTGTGCCCCACGCCTGCGGTGCCGGGCACGATCCGGCGCCAGGGGGCGGCCGGCGGGCTGATGGTGTCGGCCAGCCACAACCCACCCCACGACAACGGCCTCAAGGTGTTCGGCGCCACCGGCGCCAAGCTGATCGCCGCACGCCAGCAGGCGATCGAGGCGGGCCTCCAGGGCCTGGCTGCCCTGCCCCCCTTCCAGGGCAACGGCACCGTTGCCGTTCGCTCCGATCTGATGGCGGACTACGCCCAGGCCCTGCGCGCCAGCGTGGCCGGCCAGCGGCTCGACGGCTGCCGCCTCGTGCTCGACCTCTGCTGGGGCTCGGCCACCGCCTGCGGCGAGGACCTGTTCCGCTCCCTCGGCGCCGAGGTCACCGTGCTGCACGGCGTACCGGACGGCGACCGCATCAACCAGGGCTGCGGCAGCACCCACCTGGAGCCCCTCCAGCGAGCGGTGCTGGAGAGCGGCGCCGACATGGGCTTCGCCTTCGACGGTGATGCCGACCGGATGCTGGCGGTGGACGGCAGCGGCCGGGTGGTGGACGGCGACCACATCCTCTACCTCTGGGGGTCGGCCCTGCGACGCGAGGGTGCCCTGCCCCACGATCGGCTGGTGGCCACCGTGATGTCGAACCTGGGCTTCGAGCGGGCCTGGCAGGCCAGCGGCGGCGTGCTCGAGCGCACCGCCGTGGGCGACCAGCATGTGCATGCCGCCATGGAGGCCATGGGGGCCGGCCTGGGGGGCGAGCAGTCGGGCCACATCCTCTCGGCGCGCCACGGCATGAGCGGCGACGGCCTGCTCACGGCCCTGCAGGTGGCCACCCTGATCCACGGGGCTGGCCTGAGCCTGGCCGAATGGATGGAAGGAAGCTTCCGGCCCTACCCCCAGCGGCTGGTGAATGTGACCGTCCCTGACCGGCAGCGGCGCCAGCAGTGGGAGACCTGTGAGCCCCTGCGGCAGGCGGTGGCGGAGGCGGAGGCGGCCATGGCCGGCCACGGCCGGGTGCTGGTGCGCGCCAGCGGCACCGAACCCCTGCTGCGGGTGATGGTGGAGGCCGCCGAGCAGACCCAGGTGGACCACTGGAGCAACCTGCTGGCGGCCGCGGCGGAGCGGTATCTGAACCGGGGCTGAGCCCCCGGCTCTTTTGTCTGCCATGCCCACCCGGAATGCCCGCGGAGCCCTGCCGATGAATGCTCCTGTGTACTGGCGAGCCGGATGGCTGGTCTCCTGGGGCCTGATCGTTCTGGGCATCGCCCTCCAGGCCCTGTGGCTGTCGCCGCTCCCCTGGCCGGATTGCCTGACGGCTCCGGTCCGCTTCCTGCTGGACCGCCATGACATCGGTGTCTATTTCCGTTCCTCCGCCTGGGCCGTGGGAGGCGGGACGCTCTACGTGGACGTTCCCTCCGAATATCCGCTGGCGGCCAACCTGATCTTCGGCACCCTTCGCTTTCTCGCCAGCCTGCTGGCGCCCCCGGAGGGTCAGGAGTGGGCCTTCACCCTGCTCTGGATCCTCGCCGGCCTGGCGGTGCTGGCCGGCTGTCTCCGGCTGGTGATCCGTGAATCGCAGCCTGGCGTGTCTCTCCTCTGGCTGCTGCCGGCGGTCATCTACTTCGCGGCGCTCCGCTTCGACATCTATCCGGCCTTCACCCTGCTGCTGAGCCTGGCGGCGATGCGGCGGCAGCGGTGGCTGCGATCCGCCGGCTGGCTCGGTGCGGCCATCGCCCTGAAGGGCTTTGCCCTCTTCCTGGTGCCCTGCATGGCGGTGTTCGTGTGCCACCGTGCCGGAAGGCGAGCGGCCCTGATCTTCTCCGCGGCCTCTCTGGCGCCCTACGCCGCGACGACACTCGCCACCCTGTTGATCTCCGGGCTCGACGGTCTGATGTCCTCCTATCTGTTCCATGTCCGGCGATCCTTCAACGGCGAGAGCTTCTGGGACGGGTTGTTTCTCCGCGCTGCGGTTCTCCGCATGCCCGGTCTGCCGGCCCTGCTGAGCATCGGTTTCTGCATCGCCGCCGCCTGGATGAGACCCCGATCCTTCGACCGGCTGGTCGATGCCTGTCTGGTCGCGGTCGTCGGTTTCACGGTGAGCACCGTGTTCTATTCACCCCAGTTCTGCCTCTGGATCCTGGCCATCGCCTCGTTCTCCCAGCGCCGGCGGATCCTCCTTCTGGTGTTCTGGCTCTGTCTGCTCACCTATTTCTATTTCCCCGTCGCCTATGACGTCGGTTGGAACGGGGGCAGCCCCATCCCCCTGCAGGTGGCCGTCACCGCCGTCAGCCTGCTGCGGCTGCTGCTGGTGATCGCGGCGGCCCGGGTCACACCCGAGCGATAGGTTGGAAGCGAAGATTCGATGGGGGTGACGTGCAGGTCCTTCTGCTCGACCTCGTCGTCATCTTCGGGCTCTCGGTCGTAGCGGCGATCCTGTGCCATCGCCTGCGGATCCCCACCTCCATCGGCCTCCTCCTGGCAGGGCTGCTGGCGGGGCCGGATGCCCTCGCCCTGGTGCGCAGTCCCCACGACATCGAACTGCTGGCGGAAGTCGGGGTGGTGCTGCTGCTGTTCGTTGTGGGGCTGGAGATTTCCATCGCCGATGTGACGCGTCTGCGACGGGAATTCATCATCGGTGGCTCGTTTCAGTTCTTCGGCACCGCCGCGGTGATCGGCCTGGCCCTGCTGCCGATGGGAATGAATCTTCCCCAGGCCGGCTACATCGGCTGCGTGGTGGCGCTCTCCAGCACGGCCGTGGTGCTGCGGATGCTGCAGGAGCGGGCCGAAATCGAAACGCCCCACGGCCGCGCCATTCTCTCCACCCTCATCTATCAGGACATCGCCGTGGTTCCGGTGATGCTCACCGCGCCCCTGCTGGCCGGACTCGGCCAGGGCTCCCTGCTGGCGGCGCTCTCCGGACTGGCGGGGAAGATCCTGATCGTGGCGGCCCTGGGCCTGCTCGCCTATCGCTGGATCGTGCCCTGGGTGCTGGAGAACATCATTCGCACCCGCAGTTCGGAGGCCTTTCTGCTGGGCGTCTTCATGCTCTGCGTCGGCATTGCCCTGATCACCCAGTCGCTGGGCCTTTCCCTGGCGCTGGGGGCCTTCCTGGCCGGTTTCATCCTCTCGGAGTCGAAGTATTCCCACCAGGCGGTGGCGGTGATGCTGCCGTTCCGGGATGTGCTGATGAGCCTGTTCTTCATCTCGGTGGGGATGCTGCTCGACATCCCCTTCCTGCTCGAGCATCCCGTCCGCATCGCCCTGCTCACCCTGGCCGTCGTGCTCGTCAAGCCCCTGCTCGGGGTGGCCGCGGCCCTGCTCACCGGTCTGTCGCTGCGCAGCGCCGTGCTGGCCGGCCTGCCCCTGGGCCAGGTGGGCGAGTTCTCCCTGGTGGCGACCCAGGCGGCAGTGGCGGCGAGGCTGGTGACGCCCGACGTCTTCCAGTCGGTGCTCGATGTGGCGGTGCTCAGCATGATGGCCACCCCCCTGCTGGTGGCCGTCTCCGTTCCCCTGGCCGATCGTCTCTGCCGCACCCCCCTGATCCATCTCCAGTCCCAGGCGGTGGGCCCCGCCGCCACCGGGGAGAGGGAGGAAAGCCTGCCCGACGGCGGCCACGTGGTGATCATCGGTTTCGGCGTCACCGGCAGGAACCTGGCCCGCTGCGCCCGCCGCTGTGGAGTGCCCTACGCCGTGGTGGAGCTGAACGGCGCCATCGTGCGCCAGGCCACCGAGGAGGGGGAGCCGATCCGCTACGGCGATGCCACCCACGCGCCGATCCTGGAGCTGGTGCATGCGGAGGGAGCCCGCGCCATCGTGGTGGTGATCGATGATCCCGGGGCCGCCCGCCGCATCGTCGAGATCGGCCGGCGCGTGTCTCCGGGGGCCTACATCCTGGTGCGCAGCCGCTACCTGCGGGAGGTGGAACCCCTGATCGCCCTTGGGGCCGATGAGGTGATCGCCGATGAACTGGAGGTGTCGATCGAGGTGTTCTCCAGGGTGATGGCCCGGATGCTGGTGCCCCGCGAGGACATCAAGCAGCTGATCGGCGACGTGCGCGGTCACTGGCGTGAGATGGCCCGCGGCCTGGCGGCCTCCGCCACCTCGGTGGCGGATCTGAAGGCGGCCCTGCCCGACCTGGCCACCCACACCCTGCGGCTGGAGTCCCATTCCCCCCTGGTGGGCTGCACCATCGCAGGCTGCGGTCTGCGGCCCGACCATGGCGTCACCGTGCTGGCGGTGACGCGCCAGCACGGCGAGACCATCGCCGATCCCCGCGGGCCCACGCGGCTGGAAGCGGGAGACATCCTGTTCGTGATCGGCCCGCACGGCTGGGACCCCCGCTCCGTGACCTGATTCCCTCCATGGCCAACCCCCCCCTGCACGAGCGTTACGGCCCCTGGGCGGTGGTGACCGGCGCCAGCGACGGCATCGGCCTGGCCATCGCCCGGCAGCTGGCTGCCGCCGGATTGCATCTGGTTCTGGTGGCCCGGCGGCAGGAGCGGCTGGAGGCCCTCGCCGCCGAGCTGGCGGCGGGCTTCGGAATCGCTGTGCGGCCCCTGGCGATCGATCTGGGCCGGCCCGAGGGCCCGGACCAGCTGCTGGCCGCCACCTCCGATCTCGACGTGGGGCTGCTGGTGGCCGCCGCCGGCTTCGGGCGCGCCGGAGCCTTCCTGGACGCGGAGCAGGCCATCCATCTGGCGATGGTGGATCTCAACTGCCGGGCGGTGGCAGCCCTGGCCCACGGCTATGGCCGCCGGCTGGTGAGCCGCGGCCGGGGCGCCCTGGTGCTGTTCAGTTCGCTGCTGGCCTTCCAGGGGGTGCCGATGGCCGCCAACTACGCCGCCACCAAGGCCTATGTCCAGTCACTGGGCGAGGCACTGCACCACGAACTGGCGCCCGCCGGCGTCACCGTGATCACCTCCGCGCCAGGCCCGGTGCACACCGGCTTCGCCGAGCGGGCGGCGATGCGGATGCGCTCGGCCCAGCAGCCCGAGGAGGTGGCCGCCGCCACCCTGGCCGCCCTGGGGAGGGGCGGCACGGTGCGGCCGGGCGCCCGGTCGCGTCTGCTGGGCTACGCCCTGCTGCTGTTGCCCCGCGGAGCGCGGGTGCGGCTGATGGGCTCGGTGATGGCGGGCCTCCGTGGTTGACGTCCTTGGCCCCTGGTGCCGACTGTGAAAGGGGTTCCGCCCAGCCGCTGGAGGCTTCTGCCTACGTTGCGGTTCGTGGGAGGAAGGGGATGTCTGCCCTGCCGGAACTGTTTCGCCAGCTGGCTCTGAACCTCGTCGTGTCGGTGGTGGGGTTCCAGTTCCCCGACGTGCCGACCCTCTCCACCCAGCAGCTTTCCCAGTGGCTGGACGGTTCACGACCGGCACCGGTGCTGATCGACACCCGCGAACCCGGGGAATATGCCGTCAGCCACCTGCCGGGGGCCCTCAATCTCACCAGCGCGGACGCCATTGCGGCGGCGGCGATACCGATGAAACAACCCATCGTCGTGTACTGCTCGATCGGGCTTCGTTCCGCCGCTCTCGCCAGGCAGCTCCAGGGCATGGGCTACCGGAATGTCCATAACCTGGAGGGTTCCATCTTCCAGTGGCAGAAGCAGGGGCTGCCGCTGGTGGCCAACGGCACCCCGGTGAACAAGGTCCACCCCTTCGACGACCTCTGGGGCGCTCTGTTGAACCCTTCGGTGGTGTCCTATCGCTGAAGCCGATGCCAGGGGCGCCGGTCCACCGGAGGCCGAGGGCCCGGACGCCTCGGGGTCGAATTCGACAGGAATCCTGTGGCTAGAAGAGCAGGGCCGCCAGGACGATCAGGATCAGCACCAGGAGCAACCACTTCCAGGGGCGATCGAGCACGGTGAACAGAGCCGCGAATCGGCTGTGGAAGCGATGCCAGGAGGGGTGGAGATCCGCCAGGCAGGGAGGCGGCTCCAGCTTCCGGATGGTGGTGGCGCCATGGAGGATGGGCAGGCGTGGGCGAACGAGGGTGGTGGGCGGTTGATCCGCCCCCCCCGGGGCGGTCGCTGCCAGGCGACCACGCAAGGGGAGGGGAAGACCACTGGCGCGGCGAGGAAGGCGGTTCATCGGCGTCCGATCCTCTCGATCGTTCCATCAAAGGTGGGCAGCGACATCACGAATGGATCCGTTGGGTAGGTGAGGGCCTGTTCCCGGAGAATGCCGATGGCGATCCGCTCACCCATTCGCAAACTGTCGTAATAGTCGGAGAAGTAGTGAACACCGGCCATGTCCCGTCCGATGGAGATGTTGGCGGCCAGTTTGTTCAGTTCCCCCTCCAGGGTGAGGAAGGTTCCCGCTTTCGTGGGTGAGGTGGGCACAAGATCGCCGGGGGTGCTTACGGCCGGGGCCCGGAACTCGATCGAGACATCGCCAGGCTGCTGACGTCTGAACGCCACCTTCGTGGTGCCGCCATCGTCGTATTGGGCCAGGACAGCGCTGGTGTCGAAGAATGCCTTCAGGATCGTGACGCAGGCTCCCGCCACCGTGGCGTGGCCGGCCCCATAGGAGGGGTGCATGGGTGAACCTTCCGGGAAGGCCATCGGCAACAGTTCGGTGCTGGCTGTGTTGCCGGGCAGGTTGACGATCGAGCTGAGGGTGCTGGCTGGGGTTGCGGCGGTATCGAAGTTATTGGAGAGGGCTGCTCGCAAGGCGCCGATATGGCTGAGCAAGGTGGAAGGGACGGACGGACCTCCCCCCAGCCCCGCGAGGCGGGCGAGCTCGATTCTTGCTGCAAGGGCCTCCGGCCGCAGTCGGATGTGGTTGTTGAACTTCTGAAAACGAACCGCTTTCAGCGCCCGGGTGGCGACCTCGGTGACCAGCGTCAGAATATGGGGGCCGCCGTAGAGGGCAAAGCCTCCGGCGTTACGTCGGGTTTTCGGATCGCCGGCAGCGGCACCCACCCCGGAAAGATGGTCGAAACCGGGATCGAAAGGGGTCTTCATCTCCAGCAGGATCAGGCAGGCATTGAGGTAGGCCTCATACAGCGCGTCGTAGTGCACATAGGTGGCCAGGTCCCGTGGCGTGGAGATGAAGCGACGCTGGGCGGGCAGGGGGGCCGCTGGTGATGGGGGCTGGGGGGGCAGATAGGTTTCAACGGGGGGTCTGATGCCCCGCTGCATGCGGACGTACTCCGGCATCGTCATCATGTAGTCGACTCCCGGGGTGGCCACCGGTACCTTCTGGGACAGCTGCAAGGAGCCATAGGAGATCAGGCCGTTGGCCACACTTCCTGCCCCGTTGCGATCGGTATTCCCGATCAGCAGAAACTGCGACAGATAGGGTCCGGCTTCCACACCTGGCGAGGCACCTCTGAACACCGTCTGGGGATCCAGAACACCAGAGCTGGGATTGACCTTTCTGGGTCGGCCCGTCTGGTTGGTGATGTAGGGCAGCGCATTGAGCCGCTCCACGGAGTGGAGAACGGATGTATTGGCGCTTCCCTGCTCAAAATCATTGAACTCCTGATCCCGCAGCACCGCCAGTTCATACACCTCGGCCATTTCCAGGACGAGTTCCGGGTTGGCCCGGGGACTGGTGGCTCCCCCTGCTGTCAGCGCGGCCGGCGCCTGCGGGTCCAGAAGCGGCGGCGCCGGTGGCATCGTCACCGCCTGGGCGTCGGGCCCGGAGAGCTCATGGACAACCCCGGCAGTGGGTGCCTCCCACTGCCGGAAATTCTCGAGGTCGTCGAGATCCGCTGGCGTTGAAGCGATCAGTACGTCAACAACAGCTCCGCCGGCCACCTTGTAGCGAGCTCCATGGCGGACCCGATCGGAGAAGGGATCAATGAAGCCTTCGTCAATGGCACGGCGGAACTCCAGGTAGTCCTGGCTGTCCTGCAGCAAGCCGGTGTCTGGATTGTGGGGCAGTCCCTTGGTGAAGGACATGAAGTACTGGTCGCCTGCATAGCGCTGTTCATCACCATTCGCCTGATGGCTGGGATGTTCTTGGCTGCGGGCAAGTTCTGCCGCCTCGAGGCGGACGGCATAGGATTCCTGACGACGATCTGACATGGAACCTCGGTGGAGCGAAGGGCAGTAGTGGCATCAGAGCCGCAGGATGGCATCAGGACCGAGTGAAGGATCAGAGTGATCTTCCAGGGTTTGATGAGCTGACGAAACGCCAGGAGAAACCCTCCGGCTCTGCTTCAGCATCTAGGGGTTCGTCGCGAAGGTTGGTGTCCTGCTGCCTCTTCGGTCGGGCGATTCCTGCCAGCTGGGTGTCACCGGAATGACAGCCTGACTTCAGCGGACCAGGCCCACCAGCACCAGAGCGATCGTCACCAGCGCCAGCACCCCGGTGGCGGCGGTCCAGAGGCCTTGCCAGCGGCGCGTCGCTGCGCAGCAGCGCCTCCTCGCCATCGCGTCGGATCAGGAACAGGCCCCCCTGCACCGGCCGTCCCAGGCACAGGCTCCCTGCGGCATCGCTGGCTTCGGCCACCACGAAGATCCGCCCTGCGGCTCGCAGCACCTGTTCGCGCCGGCGCAGCCCGAGGCTGCGCAGCTCGACCGGATCGCCCCAGGACGATGGAGCCGCTGGAGCGCGATTCGGCCTCGGGCTCCAGGTCGTCGACCACGGTTTCCAGCTCCAGTTCGGCCCCCTTCGGATCCACCGCCAGTTCCAGGTCGCCCTGGCGCAGGCCGAAGGGGCAGCGGCGTTCGAGCCGGCTCACCTGCTCCTCCCGCTGCTCCCAGTGGCTGCTGCGGCTGGTCCTGCCGTCGGCTTCGGTGGTGGTGGTCTCCACCCGTTCCTGGAACACATGGTGAACCGTGTCGATGAAGGCCACGCAGGCCTCCCCCGACCAGGGCGCCCGCAGCGGTTCAGCGCACACCAGGGAACCCTCCAGCTTCACCGCCTCCCGGTAGGCGCCGCTGCCCATCTGATCGGCGACGCTGGTCTGCAGATCCTGCAGTTCGGCGATGCTGGTGCTGCGGGCGGCCAGCAGCTCGCCCCAGCCGCCGCCCCTGCTGCCAGCGGGCCACTCCGAAACCAGCGGCCGCGACGGCGGCGATCAGCGCCGCCACGAAGACATTCATCCGTCGCTGAACCCGAAGATGATCCCTTCGATCATCGTGCCGTCCCCCTGAGCCGCCCCCTTCAGCCGCAGCCCTCGCCGGCCGGGGCGTCATCGCCGGGCCGGGGGCGGTAGTCGAGCCGCAGCCAGTGCACCAGCGGCGCCAGGGGCTTCAGGTAACGGCCCTCGTGGGGCAGGCCCCGGAGCACCCGGTGCCAGTAGAGCCAGGGGAGCAGGCGGGTCTTGAGCAGCCACAGGCTCCAGCGTTCCCGGGTGGGATCCACCAGGAAGGAACTCACCGGCTGGCCGCTGTAGTCGAATTCGGCCATCACCACGTTGCCGTAGCCGGTGGGGATCGGGCAGACGCTGTAGCCGTCGTAGCGGGCGCTGAGGGGCCGGCCCTCCAGCTGGGCCAGCAGGTTGGCCGCCGTCACCGGCGCCGCCACCCGGGCGGCCGCGGCGGTGCGGGCCGTGGGCAGGGAGGAGGCATCGCCGAGGGCGAACACGTTGGCGAAGCGCACGTGCTGGGTGGTGAACGGATCCACCTCCACCCAGCCGCCGGGGTCGTTCCCCGCCAGGGGTGAGGCGGCCACCACGGCCGGTGCCGCCATCGGCGGCACCACGTGCAGCAGATCGAACGGGATCGTCTCGAACCGCTCGATGCCCCCTGCCCCGCCTGGCCCTCCCTGCCCCGCCGTCGCGAACGGCGAAGACCGCCTCCTGCCGCTCCGGGTGCACGGCGGTCAGCCGGTGGCGCAGGCGCACCTCGATGCCACGCCGGTGGATCACCTCCTTCAGCACCCGCTCGAAGGCGGGCACCGCGAACACCCGATCGCCGGCGGTGGCGAAGATCACGCGGGTGTTCACCCCCACGCCGCTCCTGCGCTGGAACACGTCGTCGGCGAGGACCATCACCTTCTGGGGCGCACCGCCGCACTTGATCGGTGTTTCGGGCACGGTGAAGATCGCCGTGCCGCCCCGGAAGGCGTCGATGGCTTCCCAGGTGGCGGTGGCGTGGGGGCCGGAGTAATTGCTGACGATGCCGTGCTGACCGAGGGCTCCGGGCAGGCCCTCGATGCGCTCCCACAGCAGCCGGATCCCCACGGCCACCACCAGCGCGTCATAGGTGATGACGGTGCCGGCGTCGGTGTGCACGGCGTTGGCGGCCGGATCGAAGCGGCTGGCGGCGGCCCGGATCCAGCGGCAGCCGGGCGGAATCAGGCCGGCCTCGTCGCGGCGGGTCTGCTCCAGGTCCATCAGGCCGGCGCCCACCAGGGTCCAGCCGGGCTGGTACCAGTGATCGCCGCTGGGCTCCAGCAGGGCCACGTCGAGCCCAGGACGCTGGCGCAGCAGCACGGCGGCCACGGTGAGCCCTGCGGTGCCGCCGCCCACGATCAGCACCCGGTGGTGGTGGCTGGTGGCCGTGGCGTCAGCCATCGGATCGGACCACGGGTTCTCCCGCCGCCTTCCAGCCATCGAAGCTGGGGGGAAAACCGCGCACATGGTTCCGACCCTCCAGCTGAAGGCTCATCACCCCCATGGCCGATCGATGGCCGGAGGAGCAGTAGAGCACCACCTCCCTGTCCGGCGGAACGGCTTCGATGCGCCGGCCCAGATCCTTCAGGGGAATGTTGATCGCGCCGTCGATGTGGCCGGCCCGGTATTCCGCCGGGGTTCTCACGTCGATGAGCAGGGTGCCGGGGCTGGCCAGGACCTGCTTCAGCGCCGGCACGGTGCGGATCGCCAGGAAATCCCCGGGCAGGGAAGCGAGGAACTGGTCCACGGCGGCGACCACGGCCGGGTCCGGCGGGAGGGTGGAAGCGGCCGCTGCCGGGGCGGGGGAACCGATCAGGAGCATCAACGGCAGAAGGATCCAGGCCACGAGCCCGGCCGCCGCTGACCCTCGGACGGGGGATGGTCTTTGGGGGGTCTGCGTCGTTGCGGAGATGGGCATGGCAATGAATCTCCTTGACGAGTTGTTCTGGTTTGTTTGTTCTATTGCGGCGTCTGGAGGTGGGCGTGAAGAACTGGGACGACGGCCTGGGATGTCAGCTCAAGGGCCAGGCCGGTGAAGAGCCCGGGCATCCGGTGGCTGCCGTACAGATGATGCTATGACCATAAACGCATCAAGTGGTTCTTGTCATGGTCTTTTCTTGCCTCTCCCGGGCTCGGCGCGGCCGGCCGCTCCTGGCCGCATTCGCCATGCTCCTGATGGGCCTGCTGCTGGCCGCGCCGGCCCTGGCCGTCCCGTCCTGGTCACTCAGCGACAGCGCCGGCCACCGGTTCAACGTCACGGTCTTCCAGCAGCCCTTCCCCGAATACCCCTCCGGTTGGCGCCTGCGCTTCAACGGCAGCGGCGGCACGGCCCTGGATCACGCCGCCTCCCTGCGCGTCAGCGATGGCCTGGGTCAGCGCTGGGAGCTGCCCAACCGCAGCGAGGAGCTGGTGCCGAAGGACGGCAGCCCCGTGCCGGCCGGCTCGGCCCAGTTCGATCTCGAGGCCCTCAGCCCCCGGCCCAGCGAAGCCCTCCCCCTGGAGGTGGAGCTGGTCACCAGCGGCGGCCCGGTGCGATTCGATCTGACCCCGGAGCAGACCCTGCAGCTGCACGAACTGGCGGCGGGCTGAGCGCGGCGATGGCCAGCACCAAGGCGCCTTACACCACCCCATGGCTGCGGAACCAGTCCTGCAGGCGCTGCCAGCCGGCGAGGGCGGCTTCGGCGCGGTAGGAGGGCCGGTAATCGGCGTGGAAGCCGTGGGGAGTTTCGGGAAACACCTCGATCCGACTGGGGCTGCCCTCCGCCTTCAGGGCCCGCTGCATCCGCTCCACCGACTCCATGGGGATGCCGTCGTCCTGGCCGGCATACAGGCCCAGCACCGGGGCCTTCAGACGGGACACCAGATCGATGGGAAACAGGGGTTGCCGCTCGGTGGCCGTGCCCACCAGGCGGCCATACCAGGCCACCCCGGCCTTCAGCTTCGGGTTGTGGGCGGCATAGAGCCAGGTGATCCGACCGCCCCAGCAGAAACCGGTGATGCCCAGACGCGAGACATCCCCCTCGCCACTGGCGGCGGCCCAGGCCACGCTGGCGTCCAGATCGTCCATCACCTGGCCATCGGGCACGCTCATCACGACCGGCAGGATCGACGGGATGTCGGGCAACCGGGACACATCCCCCTGGCGATCGAACAGGCTCGGGGCAATGGCCAGGTAACCCAGCCGGGCCAGTCGGCGGCAGACATCCTCGATGTAGGCATGCACCCCGAAGATTTCCTGCACCACCAGCACCACAGGGAACCCCGATCCCTCCGCGGGGCGGGCCCGGTAGGCCCGCACGGCGCCACCGGCCACCGGTACCGACACCCACCCGGTGGTCAGTCCCCGGGCGGGGGTGGTGATGGTGGAGGCCGAGACCGGCCGCACCGCCAGGGCGAAGCCGGCCGCCACCGTGCCCAGCAGCAGCTCCCGGCGGCCGAACCGGGGTTCGTGGCCGGAGGGGTAAGGGAAAGGGGGCATGGGCAGGGGGCCGGAGGCTGCCGTGATGCTGGTTGCTTCCGCTCCGCCTCGCAAGCCGTCCCCTCCCACCGAAGCGCTGGCCGGGTATCCCGCAAGCGGGGGGCGAGATTCCCACCATCCCCGGCTGGGGCGAAGCAGGGCAGATTGGAGGTCAGATTCTGCTCCGCCATGTCCCGCCCCGTCCAGAGAGTCAGGCAATGGCTCGCACGTCGCCTGCACGCCCTGGCCACGAGGCTGTGGCTGGAATCACCGCCCCGCCAAGGTTCTCCGCTCAGGGCCGGCGCTGCGCCATCCCCGAAGCCATCCCCATCCCCTGCCCTGACTTCTGCTTCCGCCCCTCCGAAGGCCTCGCCGGCGGACCCGATCGCCTCGCTCTGCCCCGCGGTACGGGAGCCCCTGTCGGTGGAGGCTGCCGTGCTCAGCAGGGACATGACCGTGCTCAAGCGGGAAGCCGCCGATTCCCTGGCGGCTCTGGGTGCCGCCCATGCCCTGGTGGCCTCCGCGCGGCTCGCCCAGGTTCAGCAGCTGCGGCCCCGCGTCATCGACGGGCAGGTGCCTCCTGAGGCCCTGATGGCCCTCGCCGCCGAGTACCAGGGATGGCAGAGCGACCAGGTGCGGATCTTCGATGCCCTGGCCCTCGTGCTGCGGACGCGGGTGCCGCGGGGCCTGGTGCTCGATCTGGTGGATCCCGGCCTGCAGGATCAGGCCCGCTCCCACCTGGAAGCCCTGTCGCTGGAGTATCAGCGGCGGCTGCTGGCGCAGCAGTTCCCCCCTTCCAACTGACCGAGCCCCAGCCCCCACCGTCGGGTTCCGGAGGCGACGGCTACCATCCCGCTCTGCGAGACCCGACCGTGCTCCGGGTCCCTGCGCTCCATGGACGCCTTCCGGCTGCTCGAACTCCTGATCCTGGTGGCGGTGCTGGCGGGGTTCGTGGGATTGCTGATGCGGCGCAACCTGTTTCTCAAGGTGCTGGCCATGGACGTGATGGGGTCGGCCGTGGTCGCCCTGTTCGTGCTGGTGGCCGCCCGTTCCGGCCTGCGCAGCCCGATCCTTGTGACCTCTCCCGCCGCAGACGGTCCGGCCGCGGGCTTTTCCGCCTGGGCCGATCCCATCCCCCAGGCGGTGATCCTGACGGCGATCGTGATCGGCCTGTCGATCCAGGCCCTGTTGCTGGTGGTGATCACCCGGCTGGCGCGGGTGGATCCGAGCCTCGACCTGTCCAGCTTCGATGCTGGAGGAAGGCGCTGATGCCGGCTCCCTCCGGCCAGGCCCTCGTCGTCGGCTGGTTGCTGCTGCCCTTTCTGGCCGCCTTTCTCGCGGCCCTGCTGCCCCCCCTGGCACGTTGGCTGGCCCTGGCCTGCTGCCTGGCCACCGGTGCCGTGGCCGCCGGGATCCACTTCGGCGTCCTGCCGGCCAGCCTCACCCTGCTGGGCCCCTACGGCGTGGTGCTCCAGCCCGATGGGACGGCGGCGCCGTTCCTGCTGCTCAATGCCCTGGTGGGGGGTGCGGTGCTGCTCGATGCCTGGCGCCGGCCGCTGCCGGGGCCGTTCCTGCTGCTGCTGATGGTGCTGCACGGCGGTCTGGCCTCCGCCTTCGTGGTGGTGGATCTGATCAGCCTCTACGTGACGCTCGAGGTGGTGGGCATCAGTGCCTTCCTGCTGATCCTGATCACCCGCTCGGAGCGTTCCCTCTGGCTGGCGCTGCGCTATCTGCTGATCGGCAACACGGTGATGACCCTCTATCTGATCGGGGCCGCCGTGGTGTATCTCAAAGAGGGCAGTTTCCTGCTGTCGGCCGCCGGCAGCGCGGGCAACGCCGCCCTCGCCCTGCTGCTGGTGGGCCTGCTCACCAAGGCCGGTCTGTTCCTCTCGGGCCTGTGGCTGCCGCGCACCCACGCCGAGGCACCGGCGGAGGTGTCCGCCCTGCTCTCCGGGGTGGTGGTCTGCGCCGGCGTGGTGCCCCTGCTGCGGCTGGGCGAGGCCGTTCCCGCCCTGGCCCCGGTGCTGCCCCTGATCGGGCTGGCCAGCGCCGGCCTGGGCCTGATCTTCTCCCTGGTCGAGGCGGATGCCAAGCGGCTGCTGGCCTGGAGCACCCTCTCCCAGATGGGCCTGGTGGTGCTGAGCCCGGCGGCCGGTGGGCTCTACGCCCTGGGTCACGGCCTGGCCAAGGCTTCCCTGTTCCTGGTGGCGCGCCGCTTTCCCGCTCGCGACCTGGCCGGCTGGGCCGGCCGGCCCCTGCCGGCCGGGGTGTGGGGCCCGCTGTGGATCGGCTCCCTCTCGATCGTCGGCGTGCCGCCCCTGCTGGGCTTCTTCGCCAAGGCCGGCCTCGAGCGTTCGCTGCCGGGGTCGATGGCCTGGTTGCTGCCCCTGCTCACGGTGGGCAGCGCCGCCGTCTATGCCCGCCTCTGGGGCGCCCCACTGCTGCGCCCGGCCCAGGAGGCGCCCGAACCGGCCTGGTCGCCGGGGGTGGTGCTGCTGCTGGGGGCCCTGGTGCTGCTGGGCGTCGGGGCTGCCCCCTGGGGCTCGCTGGCGTCCCTGGCCACCCCGGCCGTCAAGGCCCTGGTGGTGCTGGCGGCCGGGGTGGGGCTGCACCGGCTGCTGCAGCCCCTGCGGCGCAGCGCCTGGTGCCGCCTGCCCGACCTGGAGGCCTTCCCCGATCTGATCGGCGGCATCGGCGTGGTGGGGGCGGGTCTGCTGGTGCTGGTGCGATGAGGCGTCTGCTGCCCCTGCTGCTGACCACCGCCTTCCGGCTGGCGGTGTGGTGCCTGCTCACCGCCGACCTGGGCCGCCTGAACCTGCTGATCGGGCTGGTGGTGGCCCTGCTGCTGCCCAGGGCCCGTTCCCGGCCCCTGCCCTTCCGCGATCTGATGCGGGCCCTGGGGCGCAGTCTGCTCGCCGTGCCCCAGGCCTATCTGGAGGCGCTGCGGCTGATCCTGGGCCGGGAGCCGCTGGAGGCCGAGACCACCGAAGCCGCCACCGACAGCACCGTTCCCCTGCTGGTGTTCCTCGACGTGTTCCGCATCACCCTCACCCCCTTCACGATCGTCCTCGGCCTGGAGGATGGCGGCCGCCGCTACCGGATCCATGCGCTGACGCCCGGGGAGCAGGACCGATGACGCTGCTGCTCTGGGGGATGGTGCTGGCCCTGCTGATTCCGATCGCCGTGGCCTGCCGGCCCAGCGACGTCTGGCACCGGCTGGCCGCCTTCGCCAGCGTCGCCACCAAGGTGGCCCTGATCATCCTGGTGGTGGCGACGGTGCGGGGCGACCGGATGCTCGGCCTGGCGGGCGTGATCGTGCTCAGCGCCGGTAACGCCGGACTGCTGCTGCTGGCCAACCTGCTGCGGGGGACGGAGCGATGACCCTGACGCGCCTGGCGGAGCACGCCAGCCTGCTGCTGCTCGCTGCCGGGCTGGTGTTCTGGTTCTGGGGCACCTGGCCCCTGCTGGAGAACCGCAGCTACCTCAGCAAGCTCCATTCGCTCTCGGTGGCCGACACCCTCGGCTCGGCCCTGATGCTGCTGGGCCTGCTGCTGCGCATTCCCGGCCAGTGGCCCCTGCTGGTGCTGGCGATGGTGGCGCTGATCGTCTGGAACACGATCTTCGGCTATGTGCTGGCGAACTGTTCGCTGGCCCCGCGCACGCCGCCCCGGCGGGAGGCGGGCGAATGAGCGTGCCGTTCAGCCTGAGTTCGGAGCTGGATCTGATCCTGCCCATCACCGCCCTGCTGCCCCTCACCGCCGTGCTGCTGGTGAGCCAGTCGAACCCGTATCAGACCCTGGTGCTGCGGGGGATCCTGGGTTCGGTGGCCACGCTGCTCTACGCCCTGCTGGGGGCCCCGGACGTGGCCATCACCGAAGCGCTGGTGGGCACATTGTTATCCACCACCCTCTACGCGGTGGCGCTGCGCTCCTCGATGGCGCTGCGGTTGTCGTTCCCCACCGCCGACCCTCCCAGCGACGCCTGCCAGCAGCTGCTGCGTGACTGGCTCGTGCCCCTCTCCCTGCGGTTGCGGCTGGTGCCCCCGGAGGAGTGCGAGCGGGACGGCGCCGGCCCCTGCCACGGCCGTCTCGGCCCCGGGCCCCGGCTGGTGCTGGCCAACCCCCGGCTGCTGGAGCGGCTGGAGGCCCAGGAGGGCTTCCACCGCTGGCGGGAGTGCGGCGGTGAACTGCTGCTGGAGGAAGCCCCATGACCTGGCTCCACCTGCTGGCGGCCATCGCCCTCTGTCTGGCGCCCCTGGGTGCGGCCCTGCCCCCGGCGCCGGCCATCGGGCCGGTGATCGCGTCCCTCGCCCAGACCACCGGCGTGCCCAACCTGGTGTCGGGGGTGATCTTGCACACCCGCCTGTACGACACCATCGCCGAGGTGGTGGTGTTCACCCTGGCCTCGATCGGCGTGCGCTTCCTGCTGGCCGGCGAGCCCGCCAAGACCAGCATCCGCGCCATCAGCGACGCCCCCTCGGTGGTGCTCTGCCAGCTCGGCGCCACCATCGCCGCCCTGATCGGCGTGGAGCTGGCCCTGCGGGGGCATCTCTCGCCGGGGGGCGGCTTTGCGGCGGGGGTCGCGGGCGGCACCGCCATCGGCCTGGTGCTGATCAGCGGCTCGGCCCTGCTCTCCGAGCGCCTCTACCGCCGCTACCGGGCCGACCTCTGGGAGAAGGCGGCGGTGGTGGCCTTCGTGCTGCTGGCCGCCCTGGCTCTCGATGGCATCCCCCTGCCCGGAGGGTCGTTCGGCACGCTGGCGTCGGGTGGCTGGATTCCCCTGCTCAACCTGCTGGTGGCCGTCAAGGTGACCCTGGGCTCCTGGGCGATGGTGCAGCTGTTCGTGCGGCACCGGGGGTTGCTGTGAGCCTGGCCTAGGGCATGGCCGTGCTGCCTATCCGCAGGCTGGAGCCGCGCTCGCCGGCGATCACCTCGATGCCGGCCGCGGATGCGCTCCCGCAGGGCGCCGACGTGGCTGATCAGGCCGATCATGCGGCCCCCCTCCCGCAGCCGGTCGAGCTCGTCCATCGCCAGCTGCAGGTTGTCGGGATCGAGGCTGCCGAAGCCCTCGTCGATGAACAGGGCCTCCAGGGGCACCCCGCCCGCATGGGCCTGCACCGTGTCGGCCACCCCCAGGGCCAGGGCCAGGGAGGCCTGGAAGGTCTCGCCGCCCGAGAGGCTGCTCACCTCCCGCTCCTCGCCGGTGTAGGCATCCAGCACCCGCAGGCCCAGGCCGGCGTTGCGGCCGCCGTGGCCGCCCTCGTCGGTGAGCCGCAGCTGGTAGCGGCCGGAGGTCATCAGGGCCAGGCGCTGGTTGGCGAAGCCGCAGATGTCGGCCAGGTAGGCGGAGAGCACCCAGCGCTGCAGGGAGATGAAGGGCGCCGCCCGGCCCTGGCAGCGGTTGGCCACCGCGCTGAGCCGCTCGGCCCGCTCCTGCTTTTCCGCCAGATCGGCCGTGCCCCGGCGGTGCGCCTCGGCCAGGCGCAGGAGCTCCCCCTGGGCGGCCCGGGCCTGGGTCTGGCGTTCCACGGCCCTGGTGCGGGCTTCATCCGCCAGGGCCACCGCCTGGCGGGCGGCGGCGGTGTCGGGCCGCTGCTCGGGCAGCTCGGCCAGATCGGGGGCGGCCAGGATCCCCTTCAGTTCGATCACGTCCTTCTCGTAGGTCTCGATCCTTTCGGCGAGCTTCCGGCGCCAGGCTGTCCTCCCGGAGGGCTTCGGTGGCGGCTTCGGCGCTGGCGAAAGGGGAGGCGGCCAGCTCGTCCGCCAGGCGGCGCGCCGCCTGCTCCAGCCGGCTGGCGGCCCGGGTGTGGGCCGCGCTGCCGGCCACCAGGGCCTGGAGGGCGGCCTCCAGGGCGGCAAAGCCCTCCAGCACGGCCCCCGGCGACCGCCCCTCCCCCAGTTCGGCGGCCACCTGGGCCGCCAGGGTGTCGGCGCGCTGGGCGGCTTCCGCCGCGCCGCGGCTCTCCAGGGCGATGGCGGTGCCGGCCGCTTCTAGGCGCCGGGCCAGCTCCTGCAGCTCCTGCGCCCGTTCCGTGGTCCGCCGCTCCAGGGCCGGCACGGTCGCGGCCAGGGCCTGGGCTGCCGCCAGGGCGCCTGCGGCCGTCCGGGCGGCCTGGCGGGCGGCGAGCGGATCGATCGCGTCGGCGGCTTTCTCCAGCACCGCCATCAGGGCCGCCTCGGCGTTGGCCAGGGCCACGGCCGCCTCTTTCGCCGCCGCGGTGGCGGCCGCCAGGGCCTGCTCGGCGGTGGTGATGGCCCCGTCGTCGACCGCATCCGCCGATGGCCGGGCCGGTGCCGGGTGCTCCGCTGGAGCCGCACACCGGGCAGGGGGCACCGGCGGCCAGGGCTCCGGCCAGCCGGGCGGCCATGCCCTCGATCTGGCGCCGGCGCAGGTCGTTGAGGGCGGCGGTCTGATCGTTCACCCGGCGATCGGCGCCGTTGCGGGCGGCTTCGGCCGCCGCCCGCCGCTCCCGTGCCGGCGCGATGGCCTCGGCGGCCTCGGCCCGGCCCGCGGCCTCCGCGGCGGCCCGCGCCAGCCCCTCCAGCTGGTCGCGGGCGCTGCGGGCGCCGCCGAGGGCCGCCAGATCCTGTTCCTGCTCCGCGTCCAGCCGCTGTTGCCGGGCGGCGGCCTGGGCCCGCCGGGCCTCGGCCTCCCCGGCCCGCTGGCGGGCGGCGGCGGCCCGGCCCCTGGCTTCGGCCGCCTCGGCGGCCTTCTTCGCCAGTTCCCGCACCTCGGCGCCGCGGGCGGCCAGGTCGGCGCCGGCGCTGCCCAGGGCCTCAGGCGAGGGCAGGGCCAGCAGATCGAGCAGCACCACGGAGACCGGCAGGGCCCGGGCGCCATCGCGGGCGCGGACGGCCGCCCGCAGCTGCCCCTGGAGCCCCTGCTCC
>CAVYYO010000022.1:0-128444 GCA_963772735.1 uncultured cyanobacterium
GGCGGCACACCAGCACCCAGAGCCGGGTTGGCTGCAGCCGCCAGATGCCCGCACCAGAAGAGATCCCAGCAGGGTCGCCTTCCTGCGGGCCGCCCAAAGCCCCACCTGGTCCAAGCGCCCGGAAACCGCCAGCATCTCTCCATGACCCCGCACCCCTCCGACACCTTCAAGCGCCTCCAGGCAACCATCGCCAAGCGGATGCGTCAGATCCTGTGGGGGCACCGATGAGTCGCTACAGGGTCGTCGGTTCTGCTGCAGAGTGTGAGCCAGGATCGAATGATCTGGTTCTGAGCAATCGCCTGGGCATCAAGGATCCGGCGGTGATGGAGGGAGTGGAGCGGGATCTGCTTCTCGATCTCTATCAGACGATCATCGGGAATGGGGCTCCACCCAACCGCCTGAGGATTTCAGATGTGATCGGCTGGCATCGGCAATGGCTGGGGTCTGTCTATTCCTGGGCAGGAAAGGTTCGGACGTTCAATCTGAGCAAACAAGGCTTTGCTTTCGCAAGTGCTCATCTTCTGCCGGATCTGCTCAAGTCGTTCGAATCGGAATATCTTTGTCGGCTGACTCCGTTCAACCCAGACTCGATGGGTGCACTGATCAGGGGACTTGCTGAGGTGCATGTTGAATGCGTGCTCATCCATCCGTTCCGCGAAGACAATGGTCGAATCGCCCGACTGCTGGCTGATGTGATGGCGTGCCAGGCGGGGATTGGACCGCTCGACTATTCAGAATGGGATCGTCAGCGGGACCTCTACTTCGCCGCGATCCGGGCGGGTGCCGTGCTGAATGTCACCCCGATGGAGGATCTGTTCAAACAGGTGTTGACTGGGAGGATTGTCGATTCCTGAGTTCACGCTCGATTTCAGCAACCGACTGACCCGTTTCGATGGCCGTGGAACTGGCCACCGCACGGATGATGCGCGAACCCAGCGCCAGTGAACTGGCCTGCTGACGCAGCCGCTGAAGCTCTGGGTCGGTCTTGGGCATCAGGACATTGACGCGACATTCATTCTGGCATCAGGCCAAGGCATTTCCACCATCCTGGTTACCGAGGGCATGGTCATCGGGGCTGTCCCCCAGGGCGATCGCCAGGGCCAGCCGCTCGCTCTGGGGAAGTTGGAGAAGGTCGGACATCGGCGCCAACGCCATCACACCCCCAGGCAAGGAATCCATCGCAGGCACGCTTCCTGGAGTGAAGCAGGGTCTGGGGAAGGGCATGACAGGACGCCAAAGCTTCTCCCCCACCAGTGCCAACCCCCGTCACACCCCAGCCAGGGTGCCCCCATGCCCCCGCACCCCTCCCCCACCTACGTGCCCCGGCGCAGGACATCGCCCGGCGGATCCTGCCAAACGGATGGTGGGCCGCGTGCTCACCGGCAACGGCATCACCCGCTACGGCGATGGGCTCTACAGCCTGTTCGGCGCGGACGAGCTGAGCGACAGCGAGCGCGACGCGCTGCTGCAGCTGTGCCGCCAGCGGCTGGACGGGTTCGGCGAGCAACGGGGTGAGGAGGTGGCTTGTCTGCTTTTCAGAAGCCTGCGGCTTCGGGCATCGCTCCCGCCAGCGCAGCCCGATCAGCGGCTCGGTGAAGGTCCGGGTGCTCACAAGGGCACTGGGCCGCTGCGAGTGCTGCGGCTCCAGGCTGTTGCTGAGCAAACCCCGCATCAATGGGCCCTGGCGCTGCACCAGCCGGAGTGAAACGCGGTGGTGTCGGCCTCGGTGTGGATACGGGGGGGCTCACGCGACGGGCTCAGCTCTCCAGGTAACGCTCCACCGTGTTGGTGATTCAGATCGCGCATTGCAATGGCAACGCCAGCGCCAGGGCCGGCCAGTCATCCTGTCGGGGATCCTTGCCAAGGTGTCCTCCTTGGCCGACCCCAGCACGTTGTTCTCCACAACCTGGACCATCAACAGCAGGCTGAGCAAAGCCTCGGCGCAGACCTCTGCACTGAGACCTCTCTTTCTGGCGAGATCCGTCACGTAGGCGGTCGCCTCGGCCATGTTGGATTCTGCGAATGAGGATGTTCGCGTCCAGGACCAGGCGCTTGCGCTCCACCCTCAGGCCGTTGGCGGCTCACGGTGACCCTTCTGCCAGGCCTTGAAGTCGGCACTGAGCTCGTCTTCGCTGAGACCGAGACGCACCAATTCAGCCTGCATCAGCCGGCCACCCTCCAACACCTTGTCCCGATCACTCAGGTTGCCGTGCTGGGGCAAGTGGTACGTAGAGGCCCATGGCTCAGACCACCAAGCCAAGGATCTGCCCCACGATCGCCAGCACCTCCTCCAGTTGCGAGTCGTTCAGTCGTCCGATTGGATGGGGGCGTGCACCCCTGGCGCGCCAGTCGAAGGATTTGAGTTGCTGGCACAGCACATAGCTATGGGCACCCGGCCGATCGGGGATGGGGCCCAGATCCACGGCAAGGGTGGAACCGCGGTTGTAGGGAGCTGAGGTCATCGCGCAGCCCACAACCAGGCCCACGGTGGCGTGGAAGGAAGCGGTGGAGAGCACCGCAAAGGGATGGTGATCCTTCATCTCGCGGCCGGCCTGGGGATTGTGGTCGATCCAGATCACATCGCCGCGATCGGGCACCCACGCCTGGCCCTCTCGGCGGGGGCTCACTCGACGACCTCAGCCCCGAGCGGAGGGAAGGCCATGGCCTCCGTGGGTTCGCCAGGCATGGGCTCGTAGGCCGCCAGCCGTTCGGCCAGAGACAGGCGAGGCTGAACCGGCCGGATCAGTACCCCACCTTCCACGACGGAGAGTTCCACTGCCTGATCTTCCTGCAGCCGAGCCTCCCGGGCGATGGCTGCAGGAAGGCGAATGCCAAGGCTGTTGCCCCAGCGGCGCAGGGCCTGGCGCGAAGGGGTGGCGGCCATAGCAACGAGGTGTTTAGACAGAAGTATAGACGTCTCAGGCGTCGGGGGCGGCACACCAACACCCGGAGCCGGGCTGCCTGCAGCCGCCACGCGCCCACGCCAGAACGGATCCCAGCAGGGGCACCTGCCTGACGGGCCGCCAAACACCACACCTGGCCCTGGTGGCCGGCAGCCGCCACCATCCCTCCATGCCCCCGCCCCCCTCTGCTGCCTTCCTCCGCCTGCGCGCGTTCATCCAGGCCGCAGCGATGGCGTGCCTGCTATCGGGCTAAGCCAGTGGCCAGCATTCGCCAACTGATCCTGCCTGATGTGCGTCTGTACTCCTGCGGAGAAGCCTGCGGCTACGGATCAGGGCCCGCGGAGATTGCCGGGCCGACTGCGATGTGGACCTGCTGATCACCGTGCCTGATGCCTGGCTGGCGCAACGCGACCGCTTTGCGTTGCTCGCTGACCTCTGGGGTGCCGTGGCCCAGCCGGATCTGTCGGTCGACCTGGTGCTCCACCGATGTTCGCCGACAATGAAGTTGGCCGGTCGGCGACAAGCTCGTTGGCCGGTTGGGTGAGTGCTGGAGTCCTTGGCGCCGATGCGCAAGGCCCTGGCCCTGGCCTGCCATCACGATCACCCGGTGTACGACTGCCTTTATCTGGCGCTGGCCCGGCGGGAAGCCGCCACCTTGATCAGCATGGATCGTCGCCTGCAGCAGCTGGCCGAGCGGGTGCTGCCCTGAGCGCCCTCACTGGTGGCTCCACACGCATCAGGACGAGCAGCTGTAGTGCGACACACCCCCGGCGTTGAAGAATTCCCTGGGCTTCAGGCGGTCGTACCTCGCCTCCAGCTCCGGAGACAGCTCGTCGTAGGGATGGCTGAACACCTCCTGCAGCTCCTGTATCAGGCTGTAATCACCCTCCGCCGCCTTTTCATAGGCCGGCGCGATCAGCCACTCACGCCAGGTGACCTTGGGATTGATCCGCTTCATCGCTTCCGATGTCGCCGTGAGGTCGCCGCCTTCCGTGAGGCGCTCCCGCCAACGCTGCAGCCACTGCGTCCATCGCCCATCGAGCTCCTCGGAGCTGGGGACATAGAAGCTCTCCTTCAAGGTGGAGAGTTGCTGGGGGATGTCAGACAGCCTGCGGAAGAAAATCGTGACGTCCACCTTGGAGAGCACCATCAGCTCCAGCAGCTCGTTCACCAGCGCGGCGTCATGGCGGATCAGGCCGAGCTTGCTGGCCCACATCGCCTCGAGCTCCTGCTGCATCACCCCGGCGAAGCCCTCCCGGAGTTGATCCAACCGCGCCAGTGCCTCGGTGTTGTCCTCGAGCAGCAACCGGAGGGCGGCCCAGAACATCTGGTAGTTGGCTTCCGCCGCCGCCGGTTGGTTGAAGAAGCTGAAATGCTCGCCGCCGCCGGTCCAGGGCTGGAAGCGGGGATCGAACAGTTCGCAAAATCCGAAGGGGCCGTAGTCGAGGGTGTAGCCACCGGCCGCGCAGTTGTCGCTGTTGAAATTGCCCTGGCAGTAGCCCACCCGGATCCAGTGGGCCACCAGGGCGGTGAGCCGTGAGCGAAACAGTGCCGCCAGCTCCACCACCTGATCGGCAAAATCCAGGCTCGGATCGATCTGGGGCCGGTAGTTCCGCTCGATCAGGTGCGCCACGATCATCCGCAGCTCCTTCAGCGCCCCCGGGTGGGCATCACTGCGGGCGCGACGGGCGAACAGTTCCAGCTGACCCACCCGCAGAAACGAGGGCGCCACGCGGGTGGTGATCGCCGCGGGGTCGTCCACCAGGATGTCGGGATCGAACGACCGGGAGTTCGGGGAGTACCAGGGCCGGCGCACGGTTTCGGATCGGGACACATAGAGCGTCAGGGAGCGGGAGGTGGGAACCCCCAGGGCGTGCATGAACTCCTGCGCCAGAAACTCGCGCACACTGGAGCGCAGCACGGCACGTCCATCGGCGCCCCGGCCGTAGGGCGTCGGGCCACCACCTTTCAGTTGCATCTCCCAGCGCCGGCCGTTGAACACGCCTTCGAACACGGAAATGGCCCGGCCATCGCCGTAGCCGTTGCCGGTGCCGAACGGGCACTGCTGGATGTATTCGCTGCCGTAGATCGAAAGGGCATAGCCGGTGGCCCAGCCGAATGGCCGCATCGGCTCGGTGGCCACGCTGATGTCGCCGGAAAACAGACGGCGGAACTGGTCGTCGTGGGCCAGCCCATCGCTCAGGCCCAGGTCGTGGAAGAGGGTTCTGCTGTGCGCGACGTACTCCGGATCTGGAATCGGGGTGGGCGTCACCGGCACGTAATGACCGGAGAACACCTGGCGGGGCTGGTGATCGTGGCCATCGCTGGTGGCCTGAGGATCCGCATGCAATGAATCCATCAGCGAATAGTCGGCCCGTTGGGCAAACTCCGCGAAGGTTGTTGTCGTCGCCACGGTTGTCGCCACGGTTGTCGCCACTGTTGTCGGCACTGGTTTCTCGGGTGTTGAGCTGCCTGGGCACGGCCCTGACTCTGAGGTCATCATGCTGGCGAGCCTGGCGCCATCGGTGGCACGCCGGTGGAGGGTGCGTTCGAGCTGGAACTGCTGGCCGCCCGTCACCGAGCCGTTCCGCTGCCTTGGCTGGTGGCTCCGCCACACTGCCCTCCGGCCAGATAACGCCATTGACGAAAACCACGAAGGAGAAAGGCCGATCCCGATCAGCAGATCCATTCCACCCAGGTACCAGCGCTGCTCGCTGAACCAGCCATCCAGCCGTGGCGAGGGGCCGTCGAGAAGGGCCGCGCTGATCTCGGCCTGGACGGTGGGCTGGTGCACCTCCACCTCCGTTCCCTCGAAGCCGAATTCAGCCGCAGGCGCACCGCCTGGCGCCCATCCCTCTCGCCCGATGGAGACCACCCATGGATCCGGTTCTGACGGCTCAGGCCGCCCAGAGCTCCGCCAGATCCAGCCGCAGGCCCGGCAGTTCCGGCGCCCCGTCCAGCACCGCCAGCCCCTCAAGCTGTTGCGGTTCGCCGTTGGCCTGCCACACCTCCACGCAGCGGGTTTCGGGTCGCACCAGCCAGCCCAGCCGGGCACCGTTAGCCTGGTAGGCCGCCATCTTGCGGCGCAGCTCCGGCAAACGGTCGGAAGGGCTGGCCAGCTCCACCACCAGATCGGGGCAGAGGGGCGGAAAGCCTTGGCGCTCGGCGCTGGAGAGGGCCTGCCAGCGCTCCAGCCTCACGGCGCTGCCATCCGGACTCAACACGGAGCCATCGGGCAGCAGGAAACCGGTGGAGCTGTCGAACACGCACCAGCCCGGCTGGCTTCGGGCCCAGACCTCCAACTGAAACACCAGTCGGGAGTTACGTCGTCCGGTATCGCCACCAGCAGGGGTCATTTCGATCAACCTCCCGTCCGCCGCCAGTTCCAGCACCGCGTTCGGATTGGCCGCACAGAGATCGGCAAACTGGGCCGGTGTGAGCCGCAGCGCTTCGCTGAGTTGGCGGGGCAGGGTGAGCATGGCCCTGCAGGGGCACAAATACCGACATTCATCCTAGGCAGGGTTCTGGCGGTCTCCTCCCACACCGCTTCGTCGAAACCGCGGGACAGCAGGGCGTCGTCGTGCGCGGAGAGAAAGCAGGGCTGGGTAGGTCCTTCCCACTGATCACCCAACACCGCGTTCGTGGTCCTTCGTCAGCACCGCCATCCCCAGGAGAGAGGACCTCAGGGTTTCGATCAGATGGGGGTGAGGGGGTGGCGCTGGGTGGCCATCTCCTACCCCTCCCCCAGCAGCTGCCGCACCAGAGCCATCAGCTCCTTCTTCGTGAAGCTCTCGAGGGGCGGCGGCGGCGGGGTCACCCCATGGCACTCCAGAACCTTGGCCAGGGCATCCTTGTTGAGCTTGGAGTAGCCCTTGATTCCGTGCGCCCTGCACAGTCGCTTGAGGCTGGCCACCGATTGCTTCAGGAAACTTCCCTTGCCCGGTAGAGCTTCGGGGTTGTGTCTGCCCGGAGGCTGGGGATCCTGGAGGCCCTGCAGGGCAGCACCAGAGCGCTGCAGATGCTCCCCCACCCGGCGGTACACCCGGGCATCGGTGCCCGCGAGTTCCCGGTTGGTCCGCTCCAGCAGATCGGCGATCGATGGGACGGCGCTCATGGCTGGCCGCCCAGCTGGCTCGTGAGATGGCTTCCCTCAGACGCTTCTGACGCCAGCGCGGCGGCCTTGGCCTTCACCGTGCGCCAGCGTGCCGCCTGCTGGATCAAGCGTCGGAACATCTCCACGAGCCAGAAGCCGCTTTGGCGCTCGCTTTCATCGATCAAGCCCACCATCGCATCGCCCGTTTCCTCCAGCTCGCGGATCACGGTGCCGAGCTTGGCGTTGAGGGCATGGAGCCTGGCCTTGGCCCGTGCCTCATCGGCCAGATCCGCTTCCAGCTCCACCAGTTCCCGCTGCAGCTCGGCGATCACCACCCCGCGCCTGTCGCTCTGGGCCTTGAGGATGCCCCGGGAGCGGTTGGCCGACACCAAAGCTGCGCGGCAGTCCTGGTAGGTGTTCTCCAGAGCCTCGGGCTCGGGGGTGACCGGGAATTCGGTGGCTGAGCGCAGGGGCATCGGAAGTCGAAAGCTGGCCTCAGGATTGCGGATTTTGGGCGGTTTTGCCGTCGTTCGACCCAGGGCGACATGGATGCTCCAGCCCTCCACAGGAAGCCTTGCGGCGACCTGCCCCCGAGGCCTTCGCTCTTCCACTGGGGAAGCCAGAACAGCTGGCGGTGAGAGCCGATCGTGGAGGGCACCAGGTTGGGATCAACACAGGCACCGGCTCCATCAACGATCGACCTGGGCTGGTGGAAGCAGAGCAGGCCCGCGTGAAGAGCGTGGAACACCCGGAGCTGACTGTCTGATGCCCAGGCTGCCGGGAATTGATCAGAAAGAAGCGGTGCGTCTTCCTGAAACCTGGCAACCGCGTCGTGCTTGCATCGGGTCACCTGATGGAGCTCGGCAGCGACCCCACGGACGCCTTCCAGCTCGGCCAGGTGTGGAACGGCGGCTGATCACCAGACAGATCTTCATCACTTCGTCAGCCTGCAGACAGGGCGGCACAGGCAAGGCAAACCTACGATCCAGGCTTGATCCGATCAGACGATGCCCCTGCTGAAGATCGCCGTCATAGGCCTGATCGTGATGGGTGGACTCTGGGTCCGCGCATCGACCACTCCAGGCGAGCTGGCCACCGTGATCTCGATCACCGATGGGGACACGGTGAGGTTGAAGACACAGGAAGGGCGGGAGGTCAGGGTACGCCTGGCCTGCATCGATGCACCTGAATCCAGCGCGAAGCATGGCGAGTCCGCTACCGAACGGTTAGCACAACTCACGCCAGAGGGTTCGCAGCTGCGGTTCAAAGATCTGGGCAGCGGAGGCTTTGGTCGACGAGCAGGTGAACTTTATACCGGAATGTGGCCGCTTTACTCGATCCCCAATCGCACCCTTGTGTCAGAAGGCAAAGCAGTCGTTTATCCTCAATACGTCTGGAAGTGCAAAACGGCTGATTACTGGTGGGATGAGAAGTGGGCTCGCATCTTCCGACGCGGAGTCCATGCAGACCCTGACTTCTGCAAGCCATGGCTGTATCGCGCAGGTAGCTGCCCAAGTCGCTCCAGGCCTCGGCTCTTCGCCTGGCTGGAGTCTCTGTTGATGAATCCCTGGGCGATGTAGCTCCCCAGAACCCTCGCCATTATCGCAAGGTCAGCGCCTGCAGAAGAGCCAGGTCACCAACGAACCGATACTGAATCCGAAGGCGATGTACATCGCGTTCAGTTGCTGGTCGTGGCTGAAGTGCTTTCCGATAGAAAGAAAGAAGGCAAACGAAAGTAGCAGCAGAACAAGCCGTTAAAGAGGGGAGTATCCCGGCGGCGGACCGAGAGGCCGGGGACGCTCAGGAGGCTGAGAATGGAGTGCCGTCAAGGGCTTCGCCTGAGTTCAGGCGTTCGGGTGACCCTGGAGTCGAAGGCTGAAGCCAGTG
The DNA here is from genome assembly GCA_963772735.1 of uncultured cyanobacterium. Taxonomy (GTDB): domain Bacteria; phylum Cyanobacteriota; class Cyanobacteriia; order PCC-6307; family Cyanobiaceae; genus Cyanobium. The sequence continues at coordinate 8,884 of CAVYYO010000022.1, forward strand.
GCGGAACGTGCTGCATCCGCCCAGAGACGTGGGGGAAATCCGGCGCCTGGATGGTGGTGGCAGGCTGGCTGGCCGCCTCGGCAGCGACGGGGTGCGGCGCTGACCATCCCATGACTCTGAAGGTGGCGAGAGGATGGCTCCGCCGGTGGGCCACGCCACGCCTGAGGGGTTGTGCCGGACCGGGCGACCCGTCAGGCTTGATGCCGGTGTTGAGCTGGCCATGAACGAGAGGCTGCAACGGCTGGGACGCTTCGGGCTGCGGGCCCTGCGTATCGTCGCCAGTACTGTCTCGCTCATAGAGCTGCTCCGCTCAGACTGGACCGGCGGGATCACCGCGGGGCTCGCCTGGCTGTTGTTCGTGCAGGTGGAACGCCGGCTGCCGCCTGCCCCTGCTGCTGACGAGGCGGCCGCTGAGGCCCCCGACACATCCAGCTCCTAGACCCTCGATCGGTTCAGTCCTGATCAGGGGCTCCAGTGGCGGCTGATCACTGAAATGGCTTCCACCGACCGCCCGCCTGAGCCGGCCCTTTCTCCATGATCCTCACCCTCATCCTCGGCGACCAGCTGCACCGCGAGTGGTTCAACCCCTCGCCCCTGCAGCTCGCGCCGGGCAGCCGGGTGCTGATGATCGAAGACCTCGCGGTGGCCTCCACCTACCGCTACCACCAGCTGCGATTGCTGCACACCTTCGTGGCGATGCGCGGCTTCCGCGATGCCCTGCTCGAGCGGGGCCTTGAGGTGCGCTACTTCGAGCTGCCGGCCTCGGAGGGGGTGTCGTTCTGGGAGCGGCTGGCGGCCGAGCTGGGCGCAGACAGCGAAGGGCAAGGCCGGGAACTGCAGGTGGCGGAGATCGCCGACCGCCGCTTCGAGTCCAGGCTTCAGCAGTTCTGCCGGGAGCAGGAGCTGCGGCTGAGCGTGCTGCCCTCCCCCGCCTTCCTCGAATCCGTTGCCGAGAGCAGGGTCTGGTTCGAAGCACGCCGCCGCCCCTTCATGAAAACCTTCTACGAGCGCCAGCGCCGCCGCCTGGGCCTGCTGCTCGAACCTGATGGCAGCCCCACGGGCGGCCGCTGGAGCTTCGACAGCGAGAACCGCCGCCGGCTGCCGAAGGGCTACGTGGAACCGCCGCTGCCGGCGGTGACCGCCAGCCCCCATGAGCCTGCGGTGCGCGCCCTGATCCGCACCCACTTCGCCTCCCACCCCGGGGAGCTGGGCCCGCTCTGGGTTCCCTTTGATCACGCCGGTGCCCGCGCCTGGCTACAGCGCTTTCTCCAGGAGCGCCTCGATGGCTTCGGACCCTATGAAGATGCCCTCAGCCAGCACCACGACACCCTGCACCATGGGCTGCTCTCTCCCCTGCTCAACATCGGCCTGCTCGCTCCGGCCGAGGTGATCGAGGCCACCCTGGCCCACGTGCAGGCCCGGCAGGACGCCGGGGGACCCGTGCCGATCGCTTCGGTGGAGGGGTTCCTGCGCCAGGTGATCGGCTGGCGTGAGTTCGTGCGGGGCATCGATCGCGCCTTCGGCGAACGCCAGGCCAGCAGCAATTTCTGGAACCACCAGCGCCGGCCGGCGCCCTGCTGGTCCGAGGGCAGCACCGGTCTGCCGCCTCTGGATGCGGCGATCGAGCGGGTCAACCGCCTGGGCTACAACCACCACATCGAGCGGTTGATGGTGCTCAGCAACCTGATGCTGCTCTGCGAGATCCATCCGTTGGAGGTGCACCGCTGGTTCATGGAGCGCTATCTGGATTCCTTTGAATGGGTGATGGGCCCGAATGTGTACGGCATGGGCCAGATGAGCGACGGCGGCATCTTCGCCACCAAGCCCTACATCTGCGGCTCCAACTACATCCTCAAAATGGGTGATTTCAAGCGGGGGCCGTGGTGCGAGATCTGGGACGGGCTCTACTGGCGCTTCATTGACCGACACCGGGATTTCTTCCAGGCCAACCCGCGCCTCTCGATGATGGTGCGCCTGCTCGATCGCATGGACCCGGTACGGCGGGAGAGGTTGGGCTCCAGCGCCGAGGCGTTCCTGGAGCGCGCCACCATGGCCGGGTCGTGACCGTCCTGTTGCCTGTGCCGAGCTCCGATCCCACGGGCACCGATCCAGCCGGCGGCGAAACCCGGCCGCCTGCCCCCCCCGTTCTGCTCGAGCGTCTGGCGGGAGTGGCCGGGATGGAGCCGGGCCACCGCCGCCTGGTGCTGCTGCTGAGCCAGCTGGGGGATTTCGACAGCCTCGAATACGCCCAGGCCCTGGTGCCCCTGCTGCCGCAGCTGGAGTCGGCCGGCATCGCCGTGCTGGCGATCGGCATCGGCGACGAGGCGGGCCGCCAGCGCTTCTGCGCCTTCACCGGGTTTCCCCGCGAACGTCTCCAGGTGGACACCGAACCCCGGCTGCATCGTGACCTGGGGCTCTACGAGGGCCTGACACAGCATCGGTGGACCCTGGCCGAACCTGCTGCTGATGTGCGCCGGCATCGGCTCCCCCGGCACCCTGGCGGAGGTGCTGCGCGGTTACACGGGCGATCGATCGGCGCCGCAACGGATCGCCGATGACGAGACCATCCAGGCGGGTCCCCTGCCGCCGTTGAGGGGTTCGTTCTTTGCCCGCGCCGGTGGCACCGGGTTCCAGCGGCCCTTCGAGCTGGCCACGGTGCGTCTGCGCAACATGACCGAAGTGCTCGGCCACTGGCGCACCTATGTGCCCCGCGACGACTTCCTCACCCAGCGGGGTGGCACCTTCCTGCTGGAAGCGGATGACACCCTGCTCTACAGCTACCGCGACCGCGGCATCCTCGGCTTCTCCGAAACCATGGCCAGGCCCCTCAGCTTCCTGGATCCCTACCTCCCCTGAGCGCCCGCGACAGCCGGCAGGTGCTGGGCATCAGGCCAGATCCAGATCCAGCTGGAGTTGCCGTTGCTGATCGTTGGCCACTCCCGACGCCGGTCGCCGCCGCCGCCTGCCCCCGCTGGGCGCCAGGCCGGAGCGGCGGGATCCGTGCCGGCGCTGGATCGCGTCGGCCAGCTCCGCAAAGCCCTGCTCCTGCCGCCGGGCCCAGATCCTCTCTCTGGCTTCCCGTGCGGCGGCGGCGGGTTCCACGATCGGCAGCGGGTAGTGCACCCCGAGCACGCAGCCGACGCGCTGCTGGGTGGCCTCCTCCATCGTCCACGGCTCGTGCAGGTGGACAGGCGGCACGGCAGCCAGTTCCGGTACCCAACGGCGGATGAAGTCGCCGTTGGGGTCGTGGTCCTGGCCCTGCTTGATCGGGTTGTAGATCCGGATGGTGTTGATGCCCGTGGTGCCCGACTGCATCTGACACTGGCTCCAGTGAATGCCCGGCTCGTAGTCGACGAACAGGCGGGCCAGTCGCAATCCGCTCTCGCGCCACGGCAGCCAGAGGTGGTGGCTGGCCACCGACATCAGCATCGCCCGCATGCGGAAATTGATCCAGCCCGTGGCGATCAGGGCCCGCATGCAGGCATCCACGAACGGCATCCCCGTGCGCCCCTCCGCCCAGGCCGCCAATCGCCCGGGGTCACTGCTGCGCAGCCCGGCGGTGAGCGGATGGAGTTCGCGGAACTCCAGATCCGGCTGGCTCTCGAGCTTCTGGATGAAGTGGCAGTGCCAGTGCAGACGGGCCTCGAAGCCCCTCAGCGCCCGCAACCACTCGCCGCGTCGGGCGACGGGCAGGGCCTTCAGCTCGCTCTGGCGCCGGCGGGTCCGCAGCACCACCTCCCGCAGCGACAGGGTGCCCCAGGCCAGGTGGGGCGAGAGGCGCGAGCAGCTCTCAAAGGCGGTGCGGGGGCTGGACAGTTCCCGGTGATAGCGGGCCCCTCGCATGGTCAGAAAACTCTCCAGAACCGCCATCCCCTGCTGGCGCCCCCCGAGCGGCCGGCCCGGACAGGGGTCCGCCGCCAGTCCCAGGTCGGTGGCGGAGGGAATCGGGCCGGGATCAAGGCCGGCCAGGGGCATCAGTCCATCGGGTGGGGGTGCCGGTGGCTCCGCCATGCGCTGCTCCCAGCGGCGCGCCCAGCCGGTGCGGCTGGGCAGGCGGCGGATCACCCCGAACTGGGGGATCTCGATCCAGGGGATGCCATGGCTTTCGGCCCATCGCGCCACCCGCCGGTCGCGGGCATAGGTCCAGGCGTTGCCGGTTTCCTCATGGCTCCAGAGAGCCGCGACGCCGAAGTGGCGGCGGGCCCGCTCCAGCACCTCCTCCACCGAACCCGTCCGCACCACCAGCGGCTGGCCCAGCCCCGCCAGGGAGTGGCGGAGCTCCTCCAGGCTCTCGGCGCAGAAGGCCCACTGACGCGCCGAGGTGTCGCTGCCCCGCCAGTACGCCGGTTCCACCACCACCAGCGGCAATACCGGACCCTGGACACTGGCCTGCCACAGCGGCTGATGGTCGCTCACCCGCAGGTCCCGCTTGAACCAGACGATCTGCACCGGGCCCATGGCCGCGACCCTAAAAGCTTGCGAGGGTGAACGGGCAGAGCGTCGCCAGGGCGGCCGACCGGGCGTGGCCGCAGGCTTCGGCTCCTTCCCGGCAGTGGAGATTCCCACCCCACCCCCGTTAGCGTTCACTCCCTTCAGAGCGGCCACCGCATGGATCTGCCGAGGGTGGTGTTCTTCGGCCGCACCGGCGAGGAGGCGCTGGAGTTCTTCAACCTCGATCTGGCGGCCTGGCGCGGCTGCCGGGTGCTCGATTGTCCCGGCGGGCCGGGCTCGTTCACAGCCCTGGCCCGCGCCACCGGCGTGGAGAGCGTGGCGGCCGACCCCCTCTACGCCCTGCCCCAGGAGGAACTGGAGCGCCGCTGCCGCGACGACATCACCTTCACCCTGGAGCGCCTGGCCCAGAGCCCCATCGTGCGCCCGGGGTTCGACCTGGAACTGTTTCGCACCGGCAAGCTGGAGGCCCTGGAGACTTTCCTTGCCGATCGGCGGGACCATGGGGAGGCCTACACCGCCGCGGCCCTGCCTTGCCTGCCCTTCGCGGCGGCCAGCTTCGATCTGGTGCTCAGCGGCCACCTGCTCTTCTCCTACGCCCCCATCGCCGATGGCGGCCTCAGCGAGCAGCCCGACTTCGACCTCCCCTGGCACCGGCGTGCCCTGGCCGAACTGCTGCGGCTGAGCCGGCGGGAGGTGCGGATCTACCCCGCCCACACCATGGAACTGGAGCCCAGGGTGCATCCCTGGGTGGAGCCCCTGCTGGCCGCCCTGCCCCCCGGTTGGGAGGGCCGTCTGGAGCCCACCCCCTACGACCAGGGCTTCGCCGGCGAGACGCCGATGCTCCTCCTGAGGCGCAGCACCAGCGGCTGACGAGCTCCTTCAGGGTGGAAGATCCAGGTCCAGACCAAGTTTCTCGGCGCCGAACTCCGCGGCGAGCACATCATCGAATTCATCGGCGGCACTGGCGACGTTGAGCAGCATTTCCATGAACTGGGCCCGGTCGAGCCCCGGCAGACGACGTTCAGCCGCCACCATCACCACGTCATCCTCGACCCCGATGGCGCAGCCGACCAGGATCCTGTTCAGCTCCAGACAACGCCGGTAGAACGCCAGCAGGTTGTGGGGGGGGAGCCGCAGGATCGGCGCGCGGATCTCGAGCGTCGGTTCCTCCAGCACCTCGTTGGTCTGCAGCCCGATGCGGATCGGAGCGCTCCCCACCTGCAGGTTCCAGGCGACGCCCTCCTCACTGTCCTCCCGGACCCCCTCCACCCCCAGGGTCTCCAGCGCCGCATCGACAAGATCCAGCACCGCCTGCGGCGACGGACCCTCCTGGCGGGCCGGATGCAGCCTTTCCAGCAGATCGGCCAGGAACTTCCGCATCGTTCAGGGCAGGGGGGGTGGGTCGGCGAGCGGCAGATCGGCACCACAGCGGGCACAGTACGGACCCCCGGCAGGGTTGGCCGCTCCACAGGCGGGGCACACCGGCAGAGGCGGCAGCATCGGGAGGCCGTCAGCCGCGGCGTCCTCCGCCACCGCCCCGTCATCGCCACCGGGGGCGATGGCCTCCAGTTCCGCCACCGCGTCGGCCAGGGCCAGCAGCGCGCCACAGTGCTCGCAGTACACCGCCTCCCGGTTGGTGGCCCCGCAGACGCTGCAGTAATGCACGGCCCCCTGATCACGCTCCTGCAGGTAGGCGTTGAAACGCGTGAAGATCTCGTCGGCCGGCACCGCGAAGTTGAGCCCCTGGGCCTCGGCGCGGCTGCAGGTGTTGAGCCCCACCAGCCTGGCGCGGGTGTCGTAGAGGGGGCCGCCGCTGTTTCCCGGATTGATCGCGGCATCCAGCTGGAGGTAGCGGTGTCCGCCGATCTCCCTCCCCACCGCACTCACGATCCCCCGGGTGAGGCTGAAGGGCAGGCCGAGGGGATGACCGAGGGCGAAGATGGTTTCGCCCACGTCCGGCAGCCTGCCGGCAGGAGCCCGATCGGTGAACAGGGGGCAGTGGACCCGCTCGGCGCGCTGGCGGGCCATCGCCTCCTCAAGCTGAAGGAAAGCCAGATCGGTGTCCCGGTAGGCACGCACCACCCGGGCCCGGGACTGGATGCCATCCCGAAAGCGGACCCGGGCATTGCTCCAGCCCTGCACCACGTGCTGACTTGTGGCGATCAGACCGGAGCGGCTGAGCAGCACCCCGGCGCCGCTGCCATCCGGCACTTCGATCGCGACCACGGCATCGACAACCCGCCGGAACAGCTCCTTGGCGGGCAGGGGGCCGGCAACCTCCATGCCGTCAGCTGCAGCGCCTTCATGGTCGTCCATGCATCAGCGGCTTAGAGGCTGCGAGGATCACGAATTCAACACCATATCCCGTATGCGTTGATACCGAAAACAGGCAATGTAACGACCCGTGGCCGATGTGAACCGGGGTGGACACACTGAAAAAAATTGTTCCTGGAGTGACTCCCGATGACGTATCTGACCTGGAGGCGAGAGCTGGTGAGCTCCGCCATCGATCAGATGCTCGCCTGCACCGATCCCGACGACGGCCCCTTTGCCGATGGGGGCGTTCTGTTCAATGCCCTGATGCAGAATCTCAGCCGCAGCCTGCCGGCCCTCGAGATCGTGGCCGCCGCCGACGACCTTCTCACCGCCCATCGCGGTTTCTGCGAAGGCCGTGGTTGCCAGATCGCCCAGGCCCTCCGAGTGTGCCTCGCCATCCCTGCCGAGAGGCACGGCCTGGAAAGGCGGCTCCTGCTGGATCGCCAGCTGGTGGAGCACAACGCCCTCTGCCGTGACCCCAACCTGCTGCTGGTCTGGGATGGGCGCCGGGGCGGCGCCATCGAGGAGCTCACCTCCGCCCGCCTCAGCGAGCGCTATCCCTGCCTGGGGGAGCAGGCCCGCTGGAACACCCAGGAGTTCGTGGCCCTGATGCAGGCCCGGGCCCTCCAGTGCCGCCGTACCCGGGTGGCGCTGGAGATCCTGGCGGAGGATCCGGCCACCACCCCCTCGGCCGGCACGGTGGTGCTGGTGTTCCCCGCCGCCACCGGACCGCGCCCCTGGGCCGCCACCGTCGTCGTGGCCCTGCGCTCCGAGGACCGGCCCGAGAGCGAGCCCCCCGTGCTCGACGGCCTTCAGGCCATGCGGGTGCTGGCGGGCTGAGCCCCGTCCCCCCGAAGCCCCGGGCCGAACAGTCGCTAATCCAGCAGCCCAGCGACATAACGTCCGAACGCCTTCCCCTCGGTGAGGAACAGCCGCGGCGCCACCAGCTCACACTCCAGGAGCAGCAGGTCTCCGTCCTCGTCGCGGATGCCATCGATCCGGGCATAGGGCAGAGTCCCGAAGCGCCGCCGCAGCCGCACCTCCACCGCTTCGGACCAGCCCCGTTCCGCCGCACTGGCCCAGTGCAGCCGGTTGCGCCCACCGAAATGTTCATGGGCGATCCAGCCCCCATGCGCCACGGTCTTGGCCACGGCGTGGGAGAACTGCCCCCCGAGAAACACCGCACTGAACTCCCCCTCCCGTCCGATGCCCGGCAGGAACCGCTGCAGGCACACCTCTCCGTCCCGGGCCAGGCGCTCCACCAGGCCCGCGGCCCCTTCGGCCACCACCGGCACTGCGCCATCCGCCCCGACCACCTCCAGGCGCCGGCCATCGAGCCGCACCCTGTAGGTGTGCCAGCTCTTCGAGCCGATCGAGGGCTTGAGCACCGCCTCGCTCCAGCCGCACCCTTCCAGCAGCGCCGCCAGGGATCCGCGCCAGCCCCTGGGCAGCCAAAAGGTGGGAATCAGGGCGATGCCTTCACCCTCCAGCTGGGGCAGATAGGCGCTCTTGGCGTGCCCCGCCTGGACCACCGGCAGAGGATTGGCCAGCGGCACCCCGAGGGGCTCGAGCCGCCGGGCCAGCGCCCTGATCCGGGGAAGGAAGTCGGGGTGGCGATGGCTGCCGCGGCAGTCGCGCAGACTCACCCGGTCGAAGCGAGTCCAGTTCACGCCCCCGGCGTTCGCTTCGCCCAGCTCCTCGACCGAGGGGAGCTGGATCAGTTCGCTGGCGATGCCGAGCTTCGAGAGGAACTCACGCAACGCTGGCGTCTCGTCATGGATCTGGCCCAGATGCAGCAGGGCGATCCTTCGACCGGCCGTGCTCATGGCCGCCGTGATCAGGCCGGCAGGATTCCCCAGTCGCGTTTCACCTGCTCGCTGGTGATCTCCCAGGCCTCCTCAGCCGCCACCACCGGAGCGGGGGGCTCCTGGGGCGCGAGGCCCCGGCGCGCAAACTCGTTCTGCACCAGCAACTGAAACAGCACGCTCTGGGACACCAGCCCGTTCAGCCGTTCCTCGCCGCCCAACCGGGCCATCAGCACCGGCTGCCCCTGAACGTTGCGCAGGGCACGCAGTTGCTCCTGCAGCCAGGCCCGTTCGTACTGGAGCATCGGATCGCTGCAGCGGACCAGATTCTCCCGGTAGCAGCTGGCGTGACATTTGATAGCCCCTTTCGAAAGGCCGGCGACACCGCCGACGCCATGGTGGAGCTGAACCGACTCGCTCAGGAAACTCACCGCCCATCACCGAACCCAGGACAAGCCTAGAAACGGCATCCCGGGCTGACCACGAACGACCGGCGACAGCAATGTTCCTTAGCCAAGGGGAAGCAAAACCAAATTGAGTATCCCTTGCTACACAACATGGATCTGCAGCGGTCGGCGCCATCAGAGCCAGTGCTTGCGGCGGAAATAGAGAAACAGGCTGCTGGCGATCACGATCATCAGCAACCACACGGAGTAGTAGCCCCCGCGCCACTGCAACTCCGGCATCTCCTTGAAGTTCATTCCATACACCCCTGCAATGAACGTGAGCGGAATAAAGATGGTGGAGATGATCGTCAGTACCTTCATCACCTCATTCATCCGATGGCTGAGGATCGAGAGGTAGGTGTCATGCATGCCACCGAGGAGGTCGCGGTGGGTCTCGACCAGGTCGATGATCTGGATGCTGTGGTCGTAGAGATCACGCCAGAACACCCGGCTCTCTGGCGTCAGCAACGGCGACTCGCTCTTGACGATCACGCCCACCTCCTCGCGGATCGGCCAGACGGCCTTGCGCAGGCTGAGGATGGCCCGCTTGAGCCCATGGATCTCCTTGATGTCGCCGGGCTGGGGTGCATCCAGCAGCCGGTCATCCACCTCTTCGATGATGTCGCCCATGCGCTCTACCGCAAGGAAATAGTGGTCCACCACCGCATCCATAAGGGAATAGGCCAGGTAATCGGCCTTCATCCTGCGGATTCGGCCGCCCGAGGAGCGGATCCGCTGGCGGACCGCCTCGAAAACATCTCCGTCATCCTCAAGAAAAGAGATCACGAAGTTCTCAGCAAGAATCACACTTACGTGCTCAATGTCAATGCTCTGATTGGCTTCGGCAAAGGCAATCATCTTCAGCACCATGAAGATGTACCCTCCGAACTCCTCCACCTTGGGGCGCTGGGTGGTGTTGACGATGTCCTCCATCGTCATCGGATGGAGCCCGAAGCGCTCCCCCAGGCCCTCGATCAGGTCAACGTCATGGACGCCATTGACATTGATCCAGGTGATGCCGTTCTCCGCCTCTGCATCGAAGCAGTCCTGCACCGATACGTCCCGCCGCTCGCTGAACCCGCTGCTCACCCACGTACACCACGGAGCCGGGTGAGGACCCAGGGGGAATTCTCCGGACGCGGATGCCGCTGATTCTGCGATTTCGTGCTGGATTTCCCACTGACCTGGTCTTCATCTCCCGGCCCGGTGGCATCGGAATCGCTGGGAGCTTATCGGCAACTCCGATCACAGAAAGTCCGGACGCAGGCTCTGGCTCAAGGCCAGGGATTGTTGCAATTCCGACCACGCCTCCCGGGCCACCATCGCCTCGAGGGCCTCGAGGGAGTGGCGGTACTGGCCCAGGGCGGCCAGCAGGGCCTCCCGATTGGTGCGGGCCATCAGCTGGCCCAGTTCCGGATTGCCTCCCCCGACACGGGTGGTGTCGGCGAAGCCGCTGGAGGCCAGAACCCTCACCAGCTCCCCAACAGCTGGCGAACCCCCGACGGCATCGGCTTCGGCGGCCCCGGCATCGGCGGCCTGCAGCAGGGCTGCCCCCACCAGCACCGGCAGATGGGAGATGAGCGCCACCGCCCGGTCATGGGCGTCGGCATCGCAACACAACCAGCGGGCCCCCACCGACTCCGCCAGCTCCTGCACAGCCGTCACGGCCTCAGGATCGGTGTCCGGCGCCGGGGTCGCCACCCAGGGGCGGCCCCGGAACAGGCCGGCTTCCCCCGCCTCCACCCCGGCCTGGGCCGTGCCCGCCATCGGATGGGAGGCCACGTAGCGGGCGGGATCACGGCCCCCCCCGGCCGCCGCCAGCACCTCCCGCCAGCGGCGCAGCACCGGCCCCTTCACCGAACCCACATCGGTGATCACCGCCCCAGCCGGCAGGGCCGCCACGAGGGCGGGATCCGGATCCAGCAGGCGGTCGAGGGGCAGGGCCAGCACCACCAGCCCGCAGCCGGCCAACACGGCGGGATCCGTGCTCACCGCGCCGGCCAGCCCCCGCTCCTGCGCCCGGGCGGCGGTGGCGGGACGGTGCACAAGGGCCCTGACGCAGGCCCCGGCCGCCATCAGATCCAGGCCCAGGGAGCCGCCGATCAGCCCCAGGCCCACCACACCCACCGGTTCACGCTGCCAGAGGGGTGTCATCGACGCTGCGGATCCGCTGGGCACAGCTTCCTACGATCCGGCGATGTTGGAAGCCCGCGCCCACCAGCACCTCAAGGCTCTCCTGCAGGGGGAGGGGGTGGAACGCTGGCCCCATCACCTCACCCTCAGCCGGCTGGTGGCCCGCAGCCTGCGGCGCTCCGACCACACCCTGGTGCGCCTCGCCCCGGGCACGGATCCCAGCTGGTGGATCAGCCTGCTGGTGCCCCTGGCCCTCACCGACGCGCCCCTGGCCCTGGTGGTCACCCCGGCGCTGCGCCAGCGGCTGCTCCAGGTGGAATGGCCGCGGCTGCGCAGCGTGGGCCTGGAACTCGCCTGCTGGGAGGGGCCCGCAGCCCCCCCCGGCAGCCGTCTCTGGCTGCTCGACCACCGGGAGCTCGTGGCGGCATGGGACAGCGACGAACTGGGGGAGCGGCAGCTGGTGATCCCCGAAGCCGAAACCCTGGAGATCGAACTGCGCCAGGCCCTGGAGGTGGAATTGGCGCCCCGCCACTGGGATCTGTTGCGCCGCGCCCAGCCCAGCGCCGAAAGTTGCCTGCTGAGCCTGCACGAACGCCTCAGCCGCAGGGTGCTCGCCCACCCGCGATCCCCCCAGCAGCTGGTACCCCTGGCTGACGACGACGAAGCCCCCCTGCGCCATCTGCTGCGGCTGCTCGAGCCCCTGCCCGAACCCTGGCCCCGCTGGCTGGCGGCCGGAGCCGGCTGGAGCAGCTGGGCCCGGGTGGATCCTTCGCTGCTGCAATGGAACCTGCTGCGCCAGCCCCTCGAGCCCCTGGGTGAACTGGCCGGCCTGCTGGCGGGCCGGGGAGCAGTGCTCATCGGTGAGCTGGCCACCGGCCGGGCAGCGGAAGGTCAGCCCGCCTCCGGCGCCGCCCTCGGTCTGGAGCCGGCCGTGGTGCTGGAGCTGGCGGATCCCCCCCTGAGCGACCCCCTGTCCCTGTTCGCCCCCCTGCGCCAGCCCCTGCCCAACAGTCCCCAGTACGGCGAACACCTGTTGGAACAGAGCCGGCGCCTGGTGCTCGGCCAGAGTGGCCTCACGGTGGTGCTGCTCGACGATCTGGCCCTGCGCCTGGCCCTGGCCAGCGGCCTGGCTGCCGAATTCGGCAGCCGGGTGAGCGACCAGAGCACGGCCCCGGAGAGCAACGGCGTGCTCTGCTGCAGCTGGGGCTGGTGGCTGGAGCACCAGCAGCGGTTGCCCCTGCCCTGCCAGGTGGTGGTCGGCCTGTTGCCGATCGCCAGCCTGGAGGATCCGCTCACGGCGGCCCGTGTCGCGGTGCTGCGCCAGCAGGGACGCGACTGGTTCCGGGAGCTGCTGCTCCCCGAGGCCCTCAACCGCCTGCAGCGAGGGGTGGCGGGGCTGCGACGCAGCGGTGGCCGGCTGGCGGTGCTCGATGGCCGCCTGCGGGGCCGCAGCTGGGGACGACTGGTGTTCACCGCCCTGGAACCCTGGGTGGCCCTGGCCCGGCTCCTGCCCTGCCCCTAGCCTGGCCCCAGTTGCCGTCGAACCCCGATGGGGGAAGCCAAGCGCCGCGCCGAGCAGGGCCTGCCGCCACGGGACAAACCACGCCCGAAGGCGAGCAGGCCAGTCGACGATTCACCCCGCATCGTTTCCTGGCTGCCCCTGAGCCGCAACCAGGCCAACCGCTTCGTGGCCATCACCACGAAGGGAGCCTGGATCGGCATCGGCGCCCTGGCCCTGTTCTGGGTCACTGTTCGCTTCATCGGGCCGGCGGCGGGATGGTGGACCCTGGCCGACGGCTGAGCCGGCGCCACGGCGCCAGGGGGGAGAGCCAGGTGCCGGTCTCCACACCTGAGCATTCCTACCTAGCGAAAATCGGAAGAAAACCTTAGGATCGATCCGTCTTGATGGTGTCGACCCATGTTTCTCCGTCTGGCCGAGCAGTACCGCTCGGTCGTTGAGGATCTGATCCTGAGCCTCCAGGCCCTGGCGCTGTCCCTGCGGAAACAGGGCCTGGTGGCCACCTGCTACGTCTGCGGCGATGGCCGCGACGGCCATGGCGCTTCCTTCGTTGCCGATCTGGGCGACAACCACATGGTGCGGCTGCTGGTCTCGGATTTCGGCATCAGCTGGGTGGAGTCCCGCAACGGCCAGGAGCTGGTGAAGCTGGAAGGTGCCGACGCCATCCAGGAACTGCAACGGGTCGCTCTGGTGCTGCAGGCCCCGGCCGATCCCGTAATCGAGCCCGCTGCTCTGCCTGCCAAGCCCTGAAGGCCTGAGCTGGCCCCGATCAGCCGGCAGGGGGGATCAGCCGGCGGCGGGCAGGTCTGCCAGTTCAGCGCTGGTGTCGCCACCGCCCTGGGGCTTGGCTGCCGCCAGCTTGGCCGCCGCTGCCAGCGGTTTCATCGAATTGGCCGTGACTTCCGAGCCCTCGGTCAGCTTCTGGCGGGTGAGGGACTCGATCACCTCCTTGGACTCGGGGTTCTGCTCCAGCCAGGTGATCGTGTTGTCGCGGCCCTGGCCGATGTTGTCGCCCTCGTAGCTGTACCAGGCGCCCTTGCGGGTGACGACGCCGGTTTCCTCCGCCAGGTCCAGCAGACAGCCCAGGGTGCTGATGCCCCGGCCGAAGAGGATGTCGAACTCGGCGATGCGGAAGGGAGGAGCCACCTTGTTCTTGGCCACCTTCACCTTGGCCCGGATTCCGTACTCCTCGGTGCCGCGCTTGAGGGTCTGGATGCGACGGATGTCGAGCCGCACCGAGGCATAGAACTTGAGGGCGTTGCCACCGGTGGTTGTCTCCGGGTTGCCGTAGGTGACGCCGATCTTCTGACGCAGCTGGTTGAGGAAGATCACCGTGCAGCCCGACTTGCCGATGTTGCCGGTGATCTTGCGCATGGCCTGGCTCATCAACCGGGCCTGGCTGCCCACCGCCAGATCACCCATCTCCCCCTCGATCTCGGCCCGGGGCGTGAGGGCCGCCACCGAGTCGACCACGACGATGTCGACGGCGGCCGAACGGACCAGCTGATCGACGATCTCCAGCGCCATCTCGCCGGTGTCCGGCTGGGAGACCAGCAGGTTCTCGATGTCGACCCCGAGGGATGCGGCATAGACCGGATCGAGGGCATGCTCGGCGTCGACGAAGGCGGCCACGCCACCGCGCTTCTGCACCTCGGCGATGGCGTGCAGGGTGAGCGTGGTCTTACCGGAACTCTCCGGCCCGTAGACCTCCACCACCCGGCCCTTGGGATAGCCGCCCCCCAGGGCCAGATCGAGGGTGAGGGCTCCGGTGGGAACCGTCTCCACCCGCATGCGGGAGGCATCGCCGAGCCGCATGATCGAGCCCTTGCCGAAATTGCGCTCGATCTGGTTGAGCACCAGGCCCAGGGCCTTGTCGCGCTCGGCGGCGGCACGGGGGTCGCCGCCAGGGGCGCCGGAGGAGACGTAGGAGGCGGAGGAAGAGGTGGAGGCGGAGGAAGAGGTGGAGGCGGCGGCGGCCTTGGAGTCGGCAGGCATGGTGGGGTGGGTGATGGAAAGGGCCGCGGCAGACGGAAGCCGGGGTGGGTGGGGCCGGTGGGCAGGGCGGCCCGGGGAAGGAGGAGAGAGAGCCGGAACCGGGCGCCATCCTGCGACCTCTGGAGAACCAGTGCCACCCAGAAAGGCCGGCGTATCAATCGCGTGTAGTACGGGCGTACTCTAGCGGCTCAGGGCCAGTGCGCCAGGGGGGCCTCGAAACCCGCCGGCTCCAGCCAGCGGATCCCCAGGGGAGCCAGCCCCTCCCCATCCCCCGGGCCCAGATAGCCCCATGACGCCAGATAACACCGCACCGCCTCCAGCCCCGGGGTGCGCCGCACCAGCTCCAGGGTGGGACGCCGATCCTCGACGAACCAGAGGGGGCGCTGCCGCGGATCGCGCTCGGCCGCCAGGCGCCCCAGCACCGTCGGCTTGCTGCCCTGCTCGTGACCGAACAGGGCCAGGGGCGTGAGACCGGCAGCGGCCAGCAGGCGAGCGGCGAAGGCGCCGCCCTTGGTGGTGAGCACGGCCCAGTCGGCCCCCTCCGCCGCCAGCCGCTCCAGGCGCGCCTCCACACCGGGATAGAAGCGGTGCAGGGCCAGCCAGGCGTCGAGGTCGGCGGCGATGGCCTCCTGGCGCCGGTCCTCCAGCGCCTGCTGCAGCTGGGCGGGGGTCCAGCCCCAGCGCGCCAGGGACAGGGACAGGAAGGCGTCGTAATCGGCCAGGGCGGCGTCGAGGTGGAAATCGGTACGGCCCAGTTCGGCGGCCATCAGCACCATCTCCCAGCCCTTGTGAATCAGGGGCCGCAGCCGGGCGAAGCCTTCAGGCGCCTGCTCCGGCAGCCGCAGCGAGGCGGGGCCAGGCCCCTCGGCGGTGAGGACCAGGGCCGCCCGCCGGGCCGACCACCAGTACTCGGCCATGCCGTCCACCAGCACGCCGTCGAAATCGAACACCAGCAGAGGGCGTTCAGGCACCGGGGAGGAGGGGATCAAAAACTGGGCCGCTAGGATTCGAACCTAGGAATGGCGGGACCAAAACCCGCTGCCTTACCGCTTGGCGACGGCCCAATGTTGCCGATGGGATGTTGCCCTGAGGAAGGGCCCATTGGGTGAGGGAGGCGTCGGTCAGTCACCGGCGCCCTGTTAGTTACCCACAGCGGCTGGTCCTTCGTCAACTCGCCCGCGTCCACCCTGGCGGGAGGCCCCTTCAGGCAGGGAAGACCCGCAGCCGCTGCTGGCGGCCGCGGCCGAACACGGCACTGCGCAGGCGGTAGCGGTTCACCAGCTCGGCCTGCATGGCCCGCACCGGTTCACTGCGGGGCAGCAGCTCCACCGGCCGGCCCTGGGGCAGCACCACCTGCTCCACCGCCAGCCGGCACTCCTCCAGGGCCGCGTGGGCATCGTCCAGGCGGGTCTGGCTGACGGCCGGGTCGGCCGGGTGGTCGGCAGGGCCCGTCCCGGCACCCCCCTCCAGCCGCCGCTGCAGCAGCCGCTCCATGGCCCGCTGAACCTGATGGGGCGTGTCCGACTTGATCACCAGGATCGGCAGGCCCAGGTCGCGGGCCTGGCGGCGCAGGTCAGGATCGCGTCCCAGCTGGCCCCGCACACTAAGGACCGCATCTGCGTCCTCGGGCGCGGCCACCACCTGCACCGGCAACCGGCGGCCACGCACCGCCTCCTCCAACTGCTGGGGAACCATTCCCACGCCAAAGACCCGCAGGGGCGGGACCGGGGGGCCGGCGGCGGCGGACGCGGCCGGCCCGGGGGCCGCCGGATCGGGCAGGGGCACCACCGCCAGGGGGGGCGGACCCGGGCGCCGGGAAGCGACGGGATCCGGCGCCCAGGCGAAAGGTTGGGGCGGGGTGGGGCGGACGGGCTCGTCGTCGCGCAGCACCAGGCGGCCGTCGGCGGCGAGCTCCCGCACCTGGGGGCGGGTGGGCTGACCCCGCAGCAGCAGGTCAACGGTGCCGGCCACGTCACGATGCACCAGCCAGCGGTGGCGGCTGTGCATCTCCACCGCCAGAGGGAAGGTGGGCTCGGCCGCCCGCTCCAGCACGGTCTTCTGGGTGCGGCGGCGGCGGGCCTCCTCATCGCCGAGGGTCACCGACTGGATGCCCCCCACCAGATCGCTGAGGGTGGGGTTGCGGATCAGGTTGGCCAGTTCGTTGCCGTGGGCCGTGGCGACCAGCATCACCCCCCGTTCGGCGATGGTGCGCGCCGCCTGGGCCTCCAGCTCGGTGCCGATCTCATCGATGACGATGACCTCGGGCATGTGGTTCTCCACCGCCTCGATCATCACCTGGTGCTGCAGTTCGGGCCGGGCCACCTGCATGCGCCGGGCCCGGCCGATGGCCGGATGGGGGATGTCGCCGTCGCCGGCGATCTCGTTGCTGGTGTCGATCACCACCACCCGCCGCTGCAGGTCGTCGGCCAGCACCCGGGCGATCTCCCGCAGAGCCGTGGTCTTGCCCACCCCGGGACGCCCCATCAGCAGCAGCGACTGACCCGTGTCCAGCAGGTCGCGCACCATCGCCACGGTGCCGAACACGGCCCGGCCCACCCGGCAGGTGAGCCCTACCACGTCGCCGGTGCGGTTGCGGATGGCGCTGATGCGGTGGAGGGTGCGCTCGATACCGGCCCGGTTGTCCCCCCCGAAGGGCCCGAGGCGCTGCAGCACGGCCGCCAGGTCGGCCCGCTCGATCGCATCGTCCCCCAGCGCCACCACCCGGCCGGGGTAGCGGGCCTCCGGCACCCGGCCCAGATCCAGCACCACCTCCAGCAGCCCCTCACGGCGGGCTTGACCTGCCAGGGCCCGCTGCACCACCGGGGGCAGCACGGCCAGCAGACGATCCAGATCGTCCGTGACCCGCTGGGGCGAGAGGGAGGGGTGGGGCGAGGGCTCCAGGGGGCGCCGGGGAGAGCGGTTCTCTTGTTCTAGCCGGGCCTCAGGGGCCGGCGGCGGCGCCTCGCGCCAGCCAGGGCCCCACCAGTGCCTCGGCGATCGCCAGGGCCCGCGGCCAGAGCCGGGGCAGCTCCAGCAGGCGCCGTCCCTCCGCTTCGGCCTCCTGGAGCAGGGGCTGCAGCTGGCGGCGCGCCACCCCTCCGAAGGCCACCCCCGCCGCCCGGGCCAGGGAGCCAGGCGAGCGCGCCAGCAGAGCCAGGGTATGGGCATTGGTGCCCCCTGCCAGTTGCAGCGGCCCCGGCGGCGCCAGCGGGCCCAGCCGTTCCAGCAGCCCCACGGCCGCATGGGCGGTACCGGTTCCCACGTCACCGCTCATGGGACGGCCGTCCAGCTGCCAGAGGGGCCGGAACCCGGCCTGGCGCAGCAACCGGAAGCGCTGCCAGAGCTCCGCCGCCAGGCCTTCGGTACCGCTCTCCTCCAGGCCGGCGCTCACCGCCACCCGCTGCAGGGGGACTCCGCTGGCGACCAGCTGCTCCACCCGTTCGGCGAAGGCCTCCAGCCGCCCCGGCCGGGTGTGGATCTCCACCGCGTCGGGGGCGAGCTCCGCCAGCAGTCCCGCCAGCGCAGCCGGCTCCAGCACCTGGCTGCGCTCCTCGATCAGGCCCAGGGGGCAGGCGGGCAGGCAGCGGCCACAGCCGTAGCAGCGGGCCGCGGCCACCCCATGGCCGCCGATGGCCAGGGCGGGACAGACCCGCTGGCAGGGCCGCGGGCAGGCCGGCGGGCATCGGTCCGGATCGAACCAGGCCTTGCGGAAGTGGGGATCGAGGCCGTCACTGAGGCTGACCATCAGCCAGGGCCGCCGGGCGCCCCGGTCCGCCGCCCAGGCCATGCCGCGCCGGGCCGCCGCCACAACGGCAGGATCGGCCGCCACGTCGATGCAGTGGACCCCTGCCAGGGCGTGGATGGCGGCCAGATCCTCGATGGCAGCCAGATCCTGATTGCTCGCCCCACCGATCAGCTTCACCCAGCCCCCCCGGGCGAGGGCCTGCTCGGGATCCGGCCGGAACGCCGGTGCGGGGAGCCGGGTCATGGCACCCATGCTCGGCGCTGCTGAGAAAGGATGATCCTGCCACCGCCGGGGCTCAGCTGGCCCGGGGCAGATCGGCGACCTCCCCGGCGCGGGACACCCCGGGCGGCTCCGTTTCCTGGCCGGGCTCGGGCTGGGAGAGCCCCAGCCGGTGCACCAGCCAGGGCGCGGTCAATCCCTGCAGACCCACGGTCATCAGGATCGTCAGAAACACCAGTCCCTTGAGCACTCCGCCACCGGCCACCTCGGCCCGATCCAGCTCGAGGGCGAAAAGGCTCACCACCGCCGCCGTCACGATGCCCCGCGGGGCGATCCAGCTCAGCAGCGCCTTCTCGCGCCAGTCGAGGCTGGGCAGGCCCATGCCGGCAGCCTGGATCAGGGGCCAGCGGGCCAGCATCAGGGCCATCACGCAGGCCACTCCGCCCAGGCCGAGGGGACTGAGTTCCGCCCAGGACACATCAGCCGCGAGCAGGGGGAAAAGCACCGTGATCGCCAGCATCGCGAGCTGGCGGATCAGTTCATCGAGCTGGGTGGCGGCCGCATCCAGGCGCAGACCCACCACCACCCCGGCGCTCACCGCCGCGGGCAGGCCGGATTCCGGCAACAGGGCCTCGCAGCCGCTGAACATCAGGAACAGCACCCCCAGGGTGAGCTGCAGCTCCAGGCCGCTCGCCTCTGTGGAGAGCGGCCCGTCAACGCTGTTGGCCGTCCCGACGGCGCCGAGACGGCTGAGGGCCTCCGAGAGCAGCAGCCCGGCCAGGGCGCCGATGGCAACCCCGCCGCCGAGACGCAGCAGCAGACGGGAGGCCACCTCGTGCCAGCCACCCAGGTCGCCCAGGGTCACCTGGAGCAGCACCAGCCCCAGAACGGCGCTCACCGGTTCGAGGATCAGGCCCTCCGCCTCCAGCAACTGGGCCAGCTTCGGGGCCAGCCGCATCTGGCGCACCATCGGGGTGACAACCGTGGGCCCCGTGGCCAGGGCGATGGCCCCGTAGACCAGAGACAGCGACCAGGGCAGGCCCGCCACCAGATGGGCGAGCAGGGCGGCCAGGGGCAGGCCCGCCACCAGGCGCACCAGCACCAGCTGCAACACAGAACGCTGAAGGTCGCGGCCGGCCAGGCGCAGGTTGAGCCCGCCGTCGAAGAGCACCAGGCTCACCAGCAGGCCCACCACCGGCTCCAGACCGGCGCCCAGATCCTCGGGGTGCACCAGGTCGAAACCGGCGTGGCCCGCCAGCAGTCCCATGCCAAGCAGCAGCACCACCGCCGGCTGACCGGAAACCCAGGCGGTGGCCTGGGCCAGGGAGCCGGCAAAGAAGGCCGAACCCCAGATCAATGCCAGCCGCTCACTCAACTGCCGGGCGTCCGCTGAACCGAGCCAGGCTATGGGGACCCGCGCCTGGCTGCCTGGGCTCAGGCGGGAACCAGCTGGGCAAGCGGCTGCCAGCGCAGGGCCCGGGCGCCGCCCATCTCCACCACCAGCTTGAGGCGGGGTTCACGGCGACAGAGGTCGCAGAGGCCCGCGATCTCCGAGCTGCTGAGCACCTGGCCCTCCAGCAGCCAGAGCAGGACCGGGCCCTCCCCGGCCAGCTGGGGCCCCAGAAGCGGCATCACCCGATGAACCTCGCCCACGGCGGCACTGCGACCCACGCTGTGGTGACCGAGATGGGGCGGCCGGATCCCATGCAGCTGCATCAGGTAGGCCTCAGGATCGCCCAGGCCTCTGGCGGAGGTGAGGTGGGCCCGGTAGCCCGCCGCCCGCAGCCGCCGGAGCAGGCGGGTTTCGGCGCCACCCTCGAGGGGCACGAACAGGGCGAGGGCGCCGCAGCGCTCCAGTTCGGTGCGGAAACCACGGCCGGTCATCAGCAGAGGCATCGGGAGCGGCAGACGAATCGGCAGGGAGTCTGGCAGCCGGCGGACGCCCCGGAGGTGGTGGTGCACACCATGGGGTACTATCGATTCTTGTGCCGATGATCTGTGCCCGTCCGCTAGCCGGGCCTCCAGAGAACGGTGCGGGGTCCGTCGTTGGTGACGAACCCTTTCTGGCCCGTACGTCTCCCGCAGCGCTTCGTCGCTGTCCGGAGCGTCGGGATACTGCCCGAAGCCTCGAATCAGGCCTGGGAGTCCGCTCCCTTCCCGCTTCGTCACTCGGTTCCGGCAAGTCCCAGCCCGCTGATTCGCCTCGCTAGCCCCTGACCCTCGGGTCAATCTGCGATTCCACGAATTCAGCCCTCGCCGCCCAGCGGTTCCTCCGGGTTTCCGGGCTCAGGCCCTGATCCAGCAGGAGGTGCGCCGCGGCCGTCCAGCTGGTGTTGTTCTCCCTCCCATGTCCATCGGCATTCTCGGGAAGAAACTGGGTATGTCCCAGTTCTTCGATGAAGAAGGCAGATCCATTCCGGTCACCCTGATCGAAGCGGGTCCCTGCCGCATCACCCAACTCAAGAGCGAAGCCACCGACGGCTACACCGCGGTGCAGCTCGGCTTCGGCGAGACGCGCGAGAAGCTCGTCAACAAACCCGCCAAGGGCCACCTGGCCAAGTCCGGCGAGGCGCCCCTGCGGCACCTCAAGGAGTACCGCCTGGAGGCCATTGACGGCCTCGAGCTCGGTGCCCCCGTCACCGTCGAGGACTTCAGCCCCGGCCAGAAGGTCGACGTCAGTGGCGACACCATCGGCCGTGGCTTCTCGGGCCTGCAGAAGCGCCACGGCTTCAGCCGCGGTCCCATGAGCCACGGCTCCAAGAACCACCGCGAACCGGGCTCCATCGGCGCCGGCACCACCCCCGGCCGGGTCTACCCCGGCAAGCGGATGGCCGGCCGCTACGGCGGCAAGCAGATCACCACCCGCGGCCTCACCATCCTCAAGGTGGATGCGGAACGCAATCTGCTGGTCGTCAAGGGCTCGGTGCCCGGCAAGCCCGGCGCCCTGCTCGACATCCGCCCGGCCAGGCGGGTGGGCAGCCCCGCCGTGAACTGAGGAGAACACCCATGACTGACTGTGTGATCCGCGACTGGCAGGGCAAGGAGAGCGGCAAGGCTCCCCTCGACCTGAAGGTCGCCAAGCCGACATCCGCCAAAGGACTGCTGCACCGGGCGGTGGTGCGCCAGCTGGCCCATGCCCGTCAGGGCACCGCCAGCACCCTCACCCGGGCCGAAGTGGCCGGCGGTGGCCGCAAGCCCTACAAGCAGAAGGGCACCGGCCGGGCCCGCCAGGGTTCCATCCGCACCCCCCTGCGCCCCGGCGGCGGCGTGATCTTCGGCCCCAAGCCCCGCAGCTATGCGGTGGCGATGAACCGCAAGGAGCGTCGCCTGGCCCTGCGCACCGCCCTGATGAGCCGCGTCGCGGACATTATCGTGGTGAAGGACTTCGGCAAGGGCCTCGACACCCCGAAGACCAAGGAGATCACCGCCGCCCTGGGCCGCTTCGGCATCGAGGCCGGCGCCAAGGTTCTGCTAGTGCTCGACGGCGCCTCCGAGGCCGTGCGCCTCTCGGTGCGCAACCTTGAGAAGGTGAAGCTGATTGCTGCCGACCAGCTCAACGTGTTCGATCTGCTCCATGCCAACAAGCTGGTGCTGAACGAAGCCGCACTCACCAAGATTCAGGAGGTCTACGGCGATGTCTGAGCGTTTTGCAGGCCGGCTGGCCGACGTGATCCGTCGCCCGCTGATCACCGAGAAGGCCACCCGCGCCATCGAGATCAACCAGTACACCTTCGAGGTGGACCATCGGGCCGCCAAGCCCGACATCAAGGCGGCCGTCGAGCATCTGTTCGACGTCAAGGTCGTCGGCGTCAGCACCATGAACCCCCCCCGCCGCACCCGCCGGGTGGGGCGCTTCGCCGGCAAACGTGCCCAGGTGAAGAAAGCGGTGGTTCGGCTTGCCGAAGGCAACGCCATCCAGCTGTTCCCTGAGTCCTGAGGGGTCTGAAACGTCATGGCAATCCGCAACTACAGGCCCAACACCCCCGGCACCCGCACGCTGGTCGTCACCGACTTCAGCGACATCACGGGCAAGAACCGGGAACGGGGCCTGGTGGTGTCCAAGCACCGCCACAAGGGCCGCAACAACCGCGGCGTGATCACCTGCCGCCACCGCGGCGGTGGCCACAAACGCCTCTACCGCATCGTCGACTTCCGCCGCGACAAGCACGGGGTGAGCGCCAAGGTGGCCGCGATCCACTACGACCCGCACCGCAACGCCCGCCTGGCGCTGCTCTATTACACCGACGGCGAAAAGCGCTACATCCTGGCGCCCGCCAACGTGGCCGTCGGCCAGAGCGTGGTGTCAGGCCCCGATTCCCCGATCGAGAACGGCAACGCCCTGCCCCTCTCGGCCATCCCCCTGGGCTCGAGCGTCCACAACGTGGAGCTCTACGCCGGCCGGGGCGGCCAGATGGTGCGCACCGCAGGAGCCAGCGCCCAGGTGGTGGCCAAGGAAGGTGACTACGTCGCCCTCAAGCTGCCCTCCACGGAGGTGCGGCTG
Organism: uncultured cyanobacterium; assembly: GCA_963772735.1. Taxonomy (GTDB): domain Bacteria; phylum Cyanobacteriota; class Cyanobacteriia; order PCC-6307; family Cyanobiaceae; genus Cyanobium. The sequence continues at coordinate 32,015 of CAVYYO010000022.1, forward strand.
GTGCGCCGCGAGTGCTACGCCACCCTCGGTGAGGTGGGCAACGCCGAACAGCGCAACACCAGCCTGGGCAAGGCCGGCCGCAAGCGCTGGCTGGGCCGCCGCCCCGAGGTGCGCGGCAGCGTGATGAACCCCTGCGACCACCCCCACGGGGGCGGCGAGGGCCGGGCACCGATCGGCCGCTCCGGCCCGGTCACCCCCTGGGGCAAGCCCGCCCTGGGCCTCAAGACCCGCAAGCGCAACAAGCCGAGCAACCGGTTCGTGCTGCGCAAAAAGCGCCGCACCTCCAAACGGAGCCGTGGCGGACGCGACTCCTGATGACCCACACCGCTCTGCTGTTCGCCTGATCCGCCATGGGACGCTCACTCAAAAAAGGCCCGTTCGTCGCCGACCACCTGCTTCGCAAGGTGGAAAGGCAGAACGCCGCCGACGACAAGACCGTGATCAAGACCTGGTCACGGGCCTCCACCATCCTGCCGATGATGATCGGCCACACCATTGCCGTCCACAACGGCAAGGCCCACGTGCCCGTCTACGTGACGGAGCAGATGGTGGGCCACAAGCTGGGCGAATTCGCCCCCACCCGCACGTTCCGCGGTCACATCAAAGACAAGAAGGGAGGCCGCTGATCCGATGGCAACCAACACCCCCGACACCCAGGCCCTGGCCCACGGCCGCTTCATCCGAGGCTCCGTGTCCAAGGTCCGCCGGGTTCTCGATCAGATCCGGGGTCGCACCTACCGCGACGCCCTGATCATGCTCGAGTTCATGCCCTACCGCTCCACCGGCCCGATCACCAAGGTGCTCCGCTCCGCGGTCGCCAATGCCGAGCACAACCTCGGCCTCGATCCGGCCACCCTGGTCATCAGCCAGGCGAGCGCCGACATGGGCCCCTCCCTGAAGCGGTTCCGACCCCGCGCCCAGGGCCGCGCCTACGCCATCAAGAAACAAACCTGCCACATCAGCATTGCTGTGGCAGCGCCCACCGCCTGACCCCCGAGGACACCGCCCGATGGGACACAAGATCCATCCAACCGGCCTGCGCCTGGGGATCACCCAGGACCACCGCTCCCGCTGGTACGCCCCAAGCAAGACCTACCCCATCCTCCTTCAGGAGGATGACCGGATCCGGTCGTTCATTCACAAGAAGTACGCCGCCGCCGGCATCAGCGACGTGCTGATCGCCCGCAAGGCCGACCAGCTTGAAGTGGAACTCAAGACCGCCCGTCCGGGCGTGCTTGTGGGCCGCCAGGGCAGCGGCATCGAGGAGCTGCGCACCGGCATCCAGAAGACCCTCGGCGACGCCCACCGTCAGGTGCGCATCAACGTGGTCGAAGTGGAGCGGGTCGACGCCGACGCCTTCCTGCTGGCCGAGTACATCGCCCAGCAGCTGGAGAAGCGGGTGGCCTTCCGGCGCGTCATGCGCATGGCGGTGCAGCGCGCCCAGCGGGCCGGGGTGCTGGGGCTCAAGCTCCAGGTGAGCGGCCGCCTCAACGGGGCCGAGATCGCCCGGACGGAATGGACCCGCGAGGGTCGCGTGCCCCTGCACACGCTCCGCGCGGACATCGACTACGCCACCAAGGTGGCCACCACCACCTACGGGGTGCTGGGCATCAAGGTCTGGGTGTTCAAAGGGGAGGTGCTTCCCGGTCAGCAGGATCAGCTGCCCGTGGGTGGAGCACCGAAACGCCGGGCGAACCGCCGGCCGCAACAGTTCGAAGACCGCTCCAACGAGGAGTGATCAGGAGTCCTGAACCATGCTGAGTCCAAAACGCGTCAAGTTCCGAAAGCAGCAGCGAGGCCGCATGCGCGGCATCGCCACGCGCGGCAACACCATCGCCTTCGGCGATTTCGCCCTGCAGGCCCAGGAGTGCGGGTGGATCACCTCCCGCCAGATCGAGGCCAGCCGCCGGGCCATGACCCGCTACGTCAAGCGGGGGGGCAAGATCTGGATCCGGATCTTCCCCGACAAACCTGTCACCATGCGGCCCGCCGAAACCCGCATGGGTTCCGGTAAAGGCAACCCGGAGTTCTGGGTGGCCGTGATCAAGCCGGGTCGCATCCTGTTCGAGATGGGGGGTCCTGAAATCACCCCCGAAATCGCCAAGGAAGCCATGCGTCTGGCCCAGTACAAACTGCCGGTGAAGACGAAATTCCTCGCCCTGGCCGACCAGGAGGCCACCGCCCCCGAACCCGCCCTCGCAGTGGAGTCCTGACCATGGCCCGTCCCACCATCACCGACGTGCGCGCGCTCAGCGACGCCCAGATCGGCGAACAGATCGATGCCACCCGCCGCGAACTGTTCGACCTCCGCTTTCAGCAGGCCACCCGCCGGCTGGAGCACCCGCACCGCTTCAAGGAGGCCCGCATCAAGCTGGCCCACCTGCTGACGGTGCAGGAGGAGCGCCAGCGCTCCACCGTCGCCTCCTGATTCCCCCCTCCATCCCCATGGCACTCAAGGAAAGGGTCGGCACCGTCGTCAGCGACAAGATGGACAAAACGGTGGTGGTGGCGGTCGAAAACCGCTTCCCCCATCCCATCTATCAGAAGACCGTCCGCCGCACCACCCGCTACAAGGCCCACGACGAAGCCAACAGCTGTCGCGTGGGTGATCGGGTCCGGATCACCGAGACCCGCCCCCTCAGCCGCACCAAACGTTGGGCCGTGGCCGAAGTACTCACCACCACCAGCGCCGGCTGAGGAACCACCCATGATTCAGCAGGAAACCTTCCTCAACGTCGCTGACAACAGCGGCGCCAAGCGCATCCAGTGCATCCGGGTGCTCGGCACCAACCGGCGCTACGCCCACGTGGGCGATGTGATCGTGGCGGCCGTCAAGGACGCCATGCCCAACATGGGCGTCAAGAAATCGGATGTGGTCAAGGCCGTGGTGGTGCGCACCCGGGCCACGCTGCGCCGGGACACCGGCAACGCGATCCGCTTCGACGACAACGCCGCCGTGATCCTGGGGAACGACAACAACCCCAAGGGCACCCGGGTCTTCGGCCCCGTCGCCCGGGAACTGCGTGAGCGCAACTTCACCAAGATCGTGTCCCTCGCTCCGGAGGTGATCTGAGATGGCCACCGCAACCCCAAAAGCCCGGCCCGTCGAGCGCATCAAGATGCGCATCCGCAAGGGTGACACCGTCCAGGTGATCGCCGGCAAGGACCGGGGCAAGACCGGCGAGGTGCTGCGCACCCTGCCCAACGAGAACCGCGTCGTGGTGCAGGGCGTCAACCTGCGCACCCGTCACGTCAAACCCACCCAGGAAGGCGAGAGCGGCCGGATCGTCACCGAGGAGGCCTCCCTGCACGCCTCCAACGTGATGCTCTACTCCACCGCCAAGAAGGTGGCCAGCCGGGTCGAGATCGTCGTCGAGAAGGACGGCACCAAGAAGCGGCGCCTCAAGAAGACCGGGGAGGTGCTCGTCTGACCGCCGCCTCCGCTCCATTCCGCGACGTCCCACCCCACGTCGTGACGCTCCCTTTCTCCCCTTCCCTGTCCGCCTTCTGACCCCGTCCAGAAGCGCCCCCCATCCCCCCGTCATGTCACTCAAACAGCGCTACCGGGAAACGATCCAGCCCAAGCTGCTGAAGGATCTCAACCTCTCCAACGTCCACGAGGTTCCCAAGGTGGTCAAGGTCACCGTCAACCGGGGCCTCGGTGAGGCGGCCCAGAACGCCAAGGCGCTCGAGGCCTCCATCACCGAACTGGCCACCATCACCGGCCAGAAGGTGGTGGTGACCCGCGCCAAGAAGGCCATCGCCGCCTTCAAGATCCGCCAGGGCATGCCGATCGGCGTGGCCGTCACCCTCCGGGGCGAGCGGATGTATGCCTTCCTGGAGCGGCTGATCCACCTGGCGCTGCCGCGCATCCGCGACTTCCGCGGCGTCAGCCCGAAGAGCTTCGATGGCCGGGGCAACTACACCCTGGGGATCCGGGAGCAGATCATCTTCCCCGAGATCTCCTTCGACAAGATCGATGCCATCCGGGGGATGGACGTCACGATCGTGACCAATGCCCGTAACGACGAAGAGGGCCGGGCCCTCCTCCGCGAAATGGGAATGCCGTTCCGCAATACCTGAGCCCCTTCCGGAAACGACCATGGCCAACCACGACCCGATCTCCGACATGCTCACCCGCATTCGCAATGCGAGTGAGAAGCGTCACGAACGCACCAGGATTCCCGCCTCCCGCCTCTCCCGCAGCATCGCCAACGTGCTGCAGCAGGAAGGTTTCATCGCCGCCATCTCCGAAGAGGGCGAAGGGGTTCAGCGCCAGCTGGTGCTTGAGCTGAAATACAGCGGCAAGCACCGCCAGCCCACCATCCGCTCCGTGCAGCGGGTGAGCAAGCCCGGCCTGCGCATCTACAAGAACACTCGCCAGCTGCCCAAGGTGCTGGGCGGCCTCGGAGTCGCGATCATCTCCACCTCCAGGGGTGTGATGAGCGACCGTGATGCCCGCAAGCAGGGCGTCGGCGGTGAAGTGCTCTGCTACGTCTACTGATCCCAGGAGTTGTTCCATGTCCCGTATCGGTAAAGCCCCGATTCCCATCCCCGACAAGGTCACCGTCAGCCTCGATGGCCTGGCGGTGACCGTGAAGGGTCCCAAGGGCGAACTCAGCCGCGTTCTCCCGGAGGGCGTCAGCGTCAGCCAGGAAGGCGGCACGGTGGTGGTGAGCCCCACCAGCAGTCACCGCCGCTCCCGAGAGCGCCATGGTCTCAGCCGCACCCTCGTCGCCAACATGGTGGAGGGGGTCAGCAAGGGCTTCACCCGCAAGCTGGAGATCATCGGCGTGGGCTACCGCGCCCAGGTCCAGGGGCGCAAGCTCGTGGTCAGCGCCGGCTACAGCCACCCGGTGGAGATGGTCCCACCCGAAGGGGTCACCTTCACGGTCGAGAACAACACCTCGGTTTTGGTCTCCGGCACCGACAAGGAGCTGGTGGGCAACGAGGCGGCCAAGGTCCGCGGCATTCGTCCGCCCGAGCCCTACAAAGGCAAGGGCATCAAGTACGAAGGAGAGCGGATCCTGCGCAAAGCCGGCAAGACCGGCAAGAAATGAGGTCTGCTCGAGCGTCATCCGTCTGATCCCCCATGTCTTCCCTCTCCCGCAAACAGCAGACCCAGAAGCGTCACCGCCGCCTGCGTCGTCTGCTCTCCGGCACCGCCGACCGTCCCAGGCTCGCGGTCTTCCGCTCCAACAACCACATCTACGCCCAGGTCATCGACGATGCGGCCCAGAGCACGCTCTGTGCCGCATCCACCCTCGACAAGGACCTGCGCACCAGCGTCCAGGCCAGCGCCACCTGCGACGCCTCCGTCGCCGTGGGTCAGCTGGTCGCCCAGCGCGCCCTGGCCAAGGGCATCCAGCAGGTGGTCTTCGATCGCGGCGGCAACCTGTACCACGGCAGGGTCAAGGCCCTTGCTGACGCCGCCCGGGAAGCGGGCCTTCAGTTCTGATCCCTGCTCTCACCATGACCGAAACCAACGACCAGATCCAGACCAGCGCCGTGCCTGCGGCTTCCGACGTCCCCGCCGCTGCCGAAGGCCAGCAGGACCAGCGCCGGGGCGGCGGTGGCGGCCGGGGCGATGCCAGGGGTGGCGACCGCCGCGGCGGTGGCCGCGGCCGTGACAACCGTCGCGGCCAGGAGCGCGACTCCGAATGGCAGGAGCGGGTGGTGCAGATCCGCCGTGTCTCCAAAACCGTCAAGGGCGGCAAGAAGATGAGCTTCCGGGCCATCGTCGTCGTCGGAAACGAGCGCGGCCAGGTGGGGGTCGGCGTCGGCAAGGCCGGTGACGTCATCGGCGCCGTCCGCAAGGGCGTGGCCGACGGCAAGAAGCATCTGGTCAAGGTGCCCCTGACCCGCAACAGCTCGATCCCCACCCTCAGCAACGGCCGCGACGGCGCCGCCAGTGTGCTGATCCGGCCGGCCGCCCCCGGCACGGGGGTGATCGCGGGCGGCTCGATCCGCACCGTGCTCGAACTGGCCGGCATCAAGAATGTGCTGGCCAAGCGTCTGGGCTCCAAGACTCCGCTCAACAACGCCCGCGCCGCCATGCAGGCCCTCGAAGGCCTGCGCACTCACAAGGAGACCGCCAAGGAGCGGGGCATCTCCCTCGAGCAGATCTACTCCTGAGGCCCTCCATGACGTCCTTCTCTCTCAACAGCCTTCAGCCCCAGACCGGCTCCCGCCGGCGCAAGCTGCGCAAGGGTCGCGGCATCGCCGCCGGCCAGGGCGCCAGCTGCGGCTTCGGCATGCGCGGCCAGAAATCCCGCTCCGGCCGTCCCACCCGCCCGGGCTTCGAGGGTGGTCAGATGCCCCTCTACCGCCGCATCCCGAAGCTGAAGCACTTCCCGGTGGTCAATCCCACCCATTACACCGTGATCAACGTGTCGCGGCTGGCCGAACTCAAGGCCGGCACGACCGTCAGCCTCGACTCCCTTGAGCAGGCGGGACTGGTCACCAGCCCCCGCTACCCGCTCAAGGTGCTCGGCAACGGCGATCTGAATGTGAAACTCACCGTCCAGGCGGCCGCCTTCACGGCCTCGGCCCGCGCCAAGATCGAGGCCGCCGGAGGCACCTGCGAGATCATCGCCTGAAGCCCGCTCCGAGGCCCTGCCTCCAGCCGGGAGCCGTCTGCCCGTAGCCTTGCGCTGCGGCAGGCGGCTGCGGTCGTATCGCCCCTCTCCCCGCCACCCACCTCTCCTCGACGTCACCACCATGCTCCTCAGCAGGGGGCGCAACCCGAGCGCCGCTGAAATCCTCGTCCAGCTGGTCCAGTCGAAGGGCCTGAGGGATCGGGTGCTCACCACCCTGGGCCTGCTGCTGCTGGTGCGGCTGGGGATCTACATTCCGGTGCCGGGAATCGACCGGGTCGCCTTCCAGGCCTTCATCCGTCAGGGGGGCCAGCTGATCGGCTTCCTGGACATCTTCACCGGCGGCGGCCTGTCCACCCTGGGGGTGTTCGCCCTGGGAATCCTGCCCTTCATCAACGCCTCGATCATCCTGCAGCTGATGACGGCGGCCTTGCCCCAGCTGGAGGACCTCCAGAAGAACGAGGGGGAAGCCGGGCGCCGCAAGATCGCCCAGATCACCCGCTATGTCGCCCTGGGCTGGGGGATTCTGCAGAGCGTCGTCTTTGCCCTGATCCTTCGCCAGTACGCCTTGCCGGGCCTGCCGGAGTGGCTGTTCGTCATCCAGACAAGCCTGGCCCTGGTGACGGGTTCGATGGTGGTGATGTGGATCAGCGAGGTGATCACCGAACGGGGCATCGGCCAGGGGGCCTCCCTGGTCATCTTCATCAACATCGTCGCCACCCTGCCCAAGGCCCTCGGCTCCACCATCCAGCTGGCTCAGAGCGGAGACCGGGCCACCGTGGGGGGCATCGTCGTTCTGGTGCTCGTCTTTCTGGTCACGATCGTCGGGATCATCTTCCTTCAGGAGGGCAGCCGCCGCATCCCGATCGTGAGTGCCAAGCGCCAGGTGGGCGGAACCAGCACGCTGGCCTCCCGCCAGAGCTACCTGCCTCTGAAACTCAACGCCGGCGGTGTGATGCCGATCATCTTCGCTTCCGCGGTGGTGTTCCTTCCCCTCACCATCGCCAACCTCACCAAAAGCCCCTGGCTGATCCGGGTGGCGGGCTACCTCAACCCCAGCAGCAGCACCCCGTGGCTTTACGCCCTGGTGTACTTCGCCCTGATCTGCGGCTTCGCTTTCTTCTACGCCTCCCTCACGGTCAACCCGGTGGACATCGCGACCAACCTGAAGCGGTCCGGCGTCGCCGTCCCAGGCGTGCGCCCCGGCTCGGCCACCGCCGACTACCTCTCGGGTGTGTCGAACCGGCTCACCCTGCTGGGGGGACTGTTCCTGGGCGCCATCGCCATCATTCCCTCAGCGGTGGAGGGCGCCACCCAGGTGCGCACCTTTCAGGGCCTGGGGGCCACCTCCCTGCTGATCCTGGTGGGCGTCGCGATCGACACGGCCAAGCAGGTCCAGACCTACGTCATCTCCCAACGCTACGAAGGTCTGGTCCGGCAATAGGCCCTACCCTCCCCCCTCCCATGAAACAGCGAATCCTCTTCCTCGGCCCCCCCGGCGCCGGCAAGGGCACCCAGGCCGAGCTCCTGGCCGAACGCCACCAGCTCCTGCACCTCTCCACCGGAGAGTTGCTGCGCGCCGAGGTGAAGGCCGGCAGCGCCCTCGGTCAGGAGGCGGAGGCGGTGATGGCCCGAGGAGAACTGGTCAGCGATGCGCTGGTCCTGGCGATCGTGCGCAGCCGCCTGGAGAACCACCAGGGGGGCTGGCTGCTGGACGGGTTCCCCCGCAACCTGGCCCAGGCCGAAGCCCTCGACGACCTGCTGGAGGAACTCGACCAGCGCATCGAACAGGTGGTGCTGCTGGAGCTGGAGGACGGGGTGCTGATCCAGCGCCTGCTTTCCCGTGGCCGAGCCGACGACAACGAGGACGTGATCCGCAACAGGCTGGTTGTCTACCAGGAGCAGACCGCCCCCCTGATCGCCCATTACCGCAGCCTGGGACTGCTCCGCAGCGTGGAGGCCTCCGGCACTGTGGAGGAGATCAGCGAACGGATCGTGGCAGGCTTGGTTGACTGATGTGATACGGTAGCTGTTTGCAAATTCGGAGAGCACAACGCCCATGAAGGTGCGTGCCTCAGTCAAGAAGATGTGCGACAAATGCCGGGTGATCCGTCGCCACGGCAGGGTCATGGTGATCTGCACCAACCCGAAGCACAAGCAGCGTCAGGGTTGACCCCTCACGTTTCCATGGCTGCCGCCTTCGGCAGTCACCCCCTTTGCCCTCTGATCGTTTCCTGACGTGGCTCGGATCGCCGGTGTCGATATCCCTCGTGACAAGAGGGTTGAGATCTCACTCACCTACGTGTATGGGATCGGGCTCACTCGGGCCCGCAAGATCCTCGCCAAGTCGGGGGTCAACCCCGACATCCGGGTGAAGGATCTCAGCGACGGCGACGTACAGAGGCTGCGCAGCGCCGCCGAGCCCTTCATCCTGGAGGGCGACCTGCGCCGGGAAGAGGGCATGGCCCTCAAGCGTCTGCAGGACATCGGTTGCCTCCGCGGTCGCCGCCATCGCATGGGCTTGCCCGTGCGTGGGCAGCGCACCCGCACCAACGCCCGCACCCGCCGCGGCGCACGCAAGACCGTTGCCGGCAAGAAGAAATAGGGCCGAACGTTCCGGCCTGCTCCCTCCTGCCCCATTCCCCTCGGTCAGCGGCTCCCCTGGCAGTCGTTGCCCGCAGCCCCGCCGACCTCCGCCCCCGGAGGTCGTCACCGGGGTCTCCCCAGTCCCTCGATCACCTCCCTGCTCCCGCAGGGCCTTCGCCATGGCCAAGCCCGCCAAGAAGACCGGCCCCAAAAAGGCCAAACGCAACGTCCCCAACGGGGTGGCGCACATCCAGAGCACCTTCAACAACACCATCGTCTCCATCACCGACACCGCCGGTGAGGTGATCAGCTGGTCATCCGCCGGCGCCAGCGGCTTCAAGGGAGCTCGCAAAGGCACCCCCTTCGCCGCCCAGACCGCCGCTGAAGCCGCCGCCCGCCGGGCCCTCGAGCAAGGCATGCGGCAGATCGAGGTGCTGGTGCGGGGCCCCGGCTCCGGCCGTGAGACCGCCATCCGCGCCCTTCAGGTGGCCGGTCTCGAGATCACCCTGATCCGGGATGTCACCCCCCTGCCCCATAACGGCTGCCGTCGGGCCAAGCGCCGCCGGGTCTGAGCCGACCGGAATCCTCCGGCCTTCTGCCCGCCACCCCCGGGCCGCTTGCGCGGCCTCCCTACCTTTTCACCTCCTCTGACCGTGTTGCACTACCAGATCGATCGGGTCGAGCACCAGGTCGCTGACGACCGTTCCCAGACGGGTGTCTTCCTGATCGGCCCCCTGGATCGGGGCCAGGCCACCACCCTCGGCAACGCCCTGCGTCGGGTCCTGATCGGTGGGCTCGAAGGAAGCGCCATCACGGCCGTGCGTCTTTCGGGCGTGAACCACGAGTACGCCACGGTGCCCGGCATCCGTGAGGACGTACTCGACATCCTGCTCAACTGCAAGTCGATCCCGGTCAACAGCCGCAGCCGCGATCTGGAGATCGGTCGCCTGATGGTCAACGGACCGGCCCGGGTGACCGGCTCCGACCTGCAGTTCTCCCCCCAGGTCCAGGTGATCGACGGTGACCGGGAGATTGCCACCGTGGCCGAGGGCCACAGCCTCGAGATGGAGGTGCATGTGGAACGGGGCATCGGTTACAGGCCCGTCGATCGCCACAACGAGGACACCTCCGCCATCGACCTGCTCCAGATCGATGCCGTCTTCATGCCGGTCCGCCGGGTCAACTACACCGTCGACGAAACTGCCGTCGGGGAAGGCGGCTCCGCCCGTGAGCGGCTCCGCATCGAGATCGAGACCAACGGCAGCATCACCCCCGACGATGCCATGGCCCAGGCGGCCAACCAGCTGATCGGCCTGTTCCAACCTCTGGCCACCCTCACCATGACCGAGGAGCCCGGCCTGGAGCCGGAGCCTTCGGCCGAAGCCCAGATTCCCCTCGAGGAACTGAATCTTTCCGTTCGGGCCTACAACTGCCTCAAGCGGGCCCAGGTCAACTCCGTCTCGGATCTCATGGGCTTCAGTTATGAGGATCTGCTGGAGATCAAGAACTTCGGCTCCAAATCCGCCGACGAGGTGATCGAGGCTCTCGAGAGGATCGGCATCTCTCTGCCCCAGAGCCGCACGAGCGGCTGAAAGGCGGCTTCCCCTACCCCGTTTCGCCACCTGCCCCGTTCCCACCATGCGACACCAGTGCCGAGTCCCCCTGCTGGGACGCCCCGCCGATCAACGCAAAGCCATGCTGCGCGGCCTCACCACCCAGCTCATCCGTGAGGGTCGGGTGACCACCACCAAGGCCCGGGCCAAGGCCCTCCGCGATGAGGCCGAACGCATGATCACCCTGGCCAAGGACGGCACCCTTGCCGCCCGCCGTCGCGCCATCGGCTACATCTACGACAAGCAGCTGGTGCACGCCCTTTTCGACAAGGCCCAGGACCGTTACGGCGATCGCCAGGGGGGCTACACCCGCATCATCCGCACGGTGCGGCGCAGGGGCGACAACGCCGAGATGGCGATCATCGAGTTGGTCTGAGCCCTCCCTGATCCCCCCCGGGCCCCCGTTCCCCTCCAGCCCCCTTCCCGCCGGCACCGCCGAGGGCGGTACCCCCCAGGTGCGGCGGGTCGCCCTCTCCCTTCAGTACGAGGGCACCGCCTTTCACGGCTGGCAGCGTCAACCCGGGCACCGGAGCGTGCAGGAAACCCTCGAGGCCGCGATCGCCGCCCTCGATCCCCATCGTCCCGTCCACGCCGTGGCCGCGGGGCGCACCGACAGTGGCGTCCATGCCGCCGCCCAGGTCGTCCACTTCGATGCCGCGGGCCCGATCCCGGTGGGCCGCTGGGCCAAAGCCCTCAACGGGCGGCTGCCGGCCACGATCCGGGTGCGTGCCGCCGCCCAGGTGCCAACCGACTGGCACGCCTGCTTTTCCGCCACCTACCGGCGCTACCGATACACGATCCACAACAGCCGCACCCCCAACCTGTTTCTCGCCCCATGGAGCTGGCACCGCTACCAGTGGCGGTTGGATGAGGTGCGCATGGCCCATTGCCTGGAGGCCATGCTCGGTCATCACGACTTTTCCGCCTTCCAGAGAGCCGGAAGCCGTCGTGCCCATGCCCGCACCACCGTTCAGGATGTGGCGATCCTCCGCCAGGGAGATCTGCTGGTCACCGAGGTGCAGGCCAGCGGATTCCTCTACGGCATGGTGCGCCTGCTGATGGGCCAGCTGGTGGCGGTGGGGGAAGGCCGCCTGGAGAGCGAGGCGTTTCTGCGCCGCTGGCGCGACGGGGCCCGTCACGAGGTGAAGGAGGCCGCTCCCCCCCAGGGGCTCTGCCTGCTTCGGGTGGGCTATCCGGAACCGCTTTTCCCGCAGTCCGCCTGGTATGATTGTCAACCGCGATTTCTGCTGGAATCGCTTGACCCCCCTCGAAACCCTTTCGATCCCCTCATTCCACCCGTCCGTGATCCGATCCACTGACGGGGTGACACCCTCCCCCTTCCGGTTTCTGCCAGACGGGCGCTGGGAAAGCGAATCGATGAGGCTGTAGGGTCGATTCTTCCTGTCCCGACCCATCCGGCTGCGATGGGCTCACCCCAAACCGGCCCGCCGGCGCGATGAACAAGACAACCCCACCCTCCATCGATTCGCTTGAGCGCCAGTGGTATCTGGTCGACGCAGCGGATCAGACCCTCGGCCGTCTCGCCAGCGAAGTGGCCCAGGTGCTTCGTGGCAAGAACAAGCCCACCTTCACCCCTCACCTCGACACCGGTGATTTCGTGGTGGTGATCAACGCCGAGAAGGTGCGCGTCAGCGGCAACAAGCCGACGCAGAAAATCTATCGGCGCCATTCCGGCCGTCCCGGCGGCATGAAGACCGAAACCTTCGAACACCTCCAGGCCCGCCTGCCCGAGCGCATCATCGAGAAGGCCATCAAGGGCATGCTTCCCCACAATGCCCTGGGCCGTCAGCTGTTCCGCAAGCTCAAGGTCTACAAGGGCGCCGAGCATCCCCACGCCGCCCAGAAGCCCCAGCCCCTCGCCCTCGATCCCGCCGCCACCGCCCGATGACCAGCACCTCCAATCGCGTCGTCTACTGGGGAACGGGCCGTCGCAAGACCGCCGTGGCCCGGGTCCGGGTGGTTCCCGGCAGCGGCAGCGTCACGATCAACGGCCGTCCCGGCGACAACTATCTCAACTACAATCCCGTCTACCTGGCGGCGGTGAAGGCTCCTCTCCAGACCCTGGGTCTCGAGGCCCAGTACGACCTGCTGGTCAATGTGCGCGGCGGCGGTCTCACCGGCCAGGCCGATGCCATCAAGCAGGGCGCGGCACGGGCCCTGTGCGATCTCTCCCCCGACAACCGCAAACCGCTCAAGATCGAGGGCCATCTGAGCCGCGATCCACGGGCCAAGGAACGTCGCAAGTACGGCCTCAAGAAAGCCCGCAAAGCTCCCCAGTTCTCCAAGCGCTGATCTCCGCCATGCCGAAACCCGACATCCACCCCACCTGGTACCCCGACGCCAAGGTGATCTGCAACGGCGAAGTGGTCATGACCACCGGCTCCACCCAGCCCGAGATCAACGTCGACGTCTGGAGCGGCAACCACCCCTTCTACACCGGTACCCAGAAGATCCTCGATACCGAGGGCCGGGTGGACCGCTTCATGCGCAAGTACGGGATGGGCAGCGCCGATTCCGCCTCCGCCTCTGGTGCCAAGAAGGCTGCCAAGCCGGCCGAAGCTGCCGCCAAGCCCGCCGAAGCTCCTGCGGAAGCCCCGGCGGCGGCCGCCGCCGACGCCTGATCTCTGCCCATGTCTTCCCTGGCCGGGTGCCCCAGGCATCCGGCCCTTTTTGTTGGGTGCGCTCCGGCGCACCACCCCCCTGCGGCCCGCGAGGGGCGCATCTCTGACCGGCACCGTCCATGGATTCCGAGCTCCTCCAATCCCGTCTGGACACTGCCTGCCGCACCTTTGCATCCCTGGAGCGACAACTGGCGGACCCGGCGGTGGCGTCCGATCCTGGCCGGCTGCAGACGATCGCCCGGGAACGGGCCCGCCTGGAGCCCCTCGTCGACGACTACCGCCAGCTGCGCAAGCTGGAGCTGGAGCGGGAGCAGGCGCGGGTGCTGCTGAAGGGTCACCGTGAGGACGCCGCCGCCGAGGAGCTGGCGGCCCTGGCCGCCGAGGAACTGGTCAGCCTGGAGGCGGCGATCACCGCCCTGGGCGAGCGCCTCACCCTGGCCCTGCTGCCCACCGATCCCCGCGACGAACGCAGCGTGATGCTGGAGATCCGGGCCGGGGCCGGCGGCGACGAGGCCAGCCTCTGGGCCGGTGATCTCGCCCGGATGTACGAGCGCTATGCCCAGGGCCAGGGCTGGCAGGTGCAGCCCGTGAGTGCCTCGCCGGCCGATCTGGGCGGCTACAAGGAGCTCATCCTCGCCATCCGCGGTGATGGGGTCTACAGCCGGCTGAAGTTCGAGGCGGGGGTGCACAGGGTGCAGCGGGTGCCGGCCACCGAATCCCAGGGACGGGTGCACACCTCCACCGCCACCGTCGCCGTGATGCCCGAGGCCGACCCGGTGGAGGTGCAGATCGATCCAGGGGATCTGGACATCAGCACGGCCCGTTCCGGCGGCGCCGGCGGCCAGAACGTCAACAAGGTGGAAACCGCTGTCGACCTGCTCCACAAGCCCACCGGCATCCGGGTGTTCTGCACCCAGGAACGCTCCCAGCTGCAGAATCGCGAGCGGGCCATGGAGATCCTCCGGGCCAAGCTCTACGAACGCCAGCTGGCGGAAGCGAACGCCGCGGAGCGCTCCGTACGCCGTGCCCAGGTGGGCAGCGGCGACCGCAGTGAAAAGATCCGTACCTACAACGCCAGGGACAACCGGGTGACCGATCATCGGCTGGGGCGCAACTTCTCCCTGGAACCCGTCCTCGCCGGCCAGCTCGACGACATGATCGGCGCCTGCATCGCCGAAGAGCAGCGCCAGGGTCTGGAGGCCCTGGCGCTGGAGGCTTCCGGAACCGGAGGATGACCCCCCGGAACGCTCAGGCGCCGATGACGTATTTGGCCCACTCCTGGTGCTGACCGGAGAGGATGCGCCGGTTGGCCTCGAAGCTGAGGCTGCCCAGGGGCCGGCGGGGCTCCCGGGCGAGGGGCATGTTCGCCTCCCGCGGCGTGCGGTTGCCCTTGCGCACATTGCAGGGCAGGCAGGCGGTGGTGACGTTCTCCCAGATGTCCGTGCCGCCGCGGCTGCGGGGGACCACGTGATCGATGGAGAGCTGTTCGCCGCGAAAGCCGCAGTACTGGCAGGCGTGGCCGTCGCGCTGGAAGACGTTGCGACGGGTGAGGGGCAACTGCTTGTAGGGCACCCGCACGAACTGCCGCAGGCGGATCACGGTGGGCAGGAAATGGTCCGGACGGATCGCACGGTCAGGATCGTGCTCGAGTCCCTCAGCCTTCCCCTTGAGCAACATCACCATGGCCCGGCGCCAGGTGGTGATGTTCAGCGGTTCGTAGGACGCATTCAGAACGAGAACGTGGCCCATGCCAGTCCGCTTGATAGGCGGCATGCTAACTGGATTCCCATGAGAATCATGGCCTGTTCCCAGCTGCTGCGCCCATGACCAGCTCCTCGCTCGCTCCCGCCAGCGCGACGGAGGAGTCCGGCGAGTCGCGGCAGCGGGCCTGGGTGGAGGTGAACACGACAGCCATTCAGGCCAACGTGCGCGCCCTGCGACGCCACATCGGACCGGGCACCCAGCTGATGGCGGTGGTCAAGGCCGATGCCTACGGCCACGGCGCCCTGCCCGTGGCCCGGGCCGCCCTGGAGGCGGGAGCGGCCTGTTTCGGCGTCGCCACCCTGGCCGAAGGGGTGCAGTTGCGCCGCGCCGGCATCTCCGCCCCGGTCCTGGTGCTCGGCAACCTCACCCAGCCCGAGGAACTCCGCAGCTGCCTGCGCTGGCAGCTGATGCCCACCATCAGCAGCATGCGGGAGGCGCTTCTCTGCCAGAACCTGGCCAGCGGCAGTGGCCGCACCATGGCCGTCCAGCTCAAGCTCGACACCGGCATGACCCGGCTGGGCGCCGACTGGCAGGAGGGCCCCCGGCTGGTGGCGGCCCTGCACGGCATGGAGGCCATTGAGCTGGTGGGGATCTACTCGCACCTGGCCTGCGCCGATGCCGCTCCCGAGGAGGACGACGGCCTCAACGAACGCCAGCAGCATCGCTTCGAGACGGTCCTGACGAGCCTGGCGGAGCAGGGCCTGACGGCCGGCTGCCGCCACCTGGCCAATTCGGCGGGCACCTTGCGGGGCCACCGGCAGCACTACGACCTGGTGCGGGTGGGCCTGGCCCTCTACGGCCATCCCCCGGCCCCCCACCTGGCCAGGGTGATCCCCCTGCGGCCGGCGCTTCAGATCCATGCCCGCGTCACCCTGCTGCGCCAGGTGGCGGCCGGAGTGGGCGTCAGCTACGGCCACCGCTTCCGCACCCGTCGGCCCAGTCGGCTGGCGGTGGTGTCGATCGGCTATGCCGACGGAGTGCCCCGCCAGCTGTCCAACCGCATGGAGGTGCTCTTCGACGGGCGGCGCCTGCCCCAGGTGGGCGCCATCACCATGGATCAGCTGGTGATCGACGCCACCGACGCTCCCGCGATCGAGGTGGGCAGCGTGGTCACCCTGCTGGGCGAACAGCAGGGGGAGGCGATCGGCCCGACCGACTGGAGCGAGCGCTGCGGCACCATTCCGTGGGAGATTCTCTGCGGCTTCAAGCACCGCCTGCCTCGCCTGGCGGTGGCACCTGATCCGGGAGCGCCCATGACCCCTGGGGCGACGGCCGAGCCCTGATAAGCTCCCTTTGCCTCTGGAGAGGTGGCTGAGTGGTTGAAAGCGGCTCCCTGCTAAGGAGTTACAGGAGGCAACTTCTGTCGAGGGTTCGAATCCCTCCCTCTCCGTTCCAGGCCCCGACGGGCCCCCATCCCCAGGCCCGCCCGGAGCCTGGCCAGATCCTGAAAGCCAGACCGAAGCTTCCTCAGCGCAGCTGAGGAACAGGCCGGCGTTCACCTGAGCTTCGAGGCTGGCAAGGGCAGGCACAGGGTTCGCGGCTGACACCCAGGCTCAGCGGGCCAACAGGGCGGCGGCGATCGTCGGCAGCAGGGTCTCATCGCTGGCCCTGACCCGGCCCTCACTGAAGACCACCAGCAGCATGGGCGCCATCCCATCCATCTCCACGTAGGCAGCATCGTGGCGGGCCTGGCTCATCCATCCGGCCTTGCTCCACAGCCGGGCCCCTTCAGGCAACCCGGCGCCCAGAAAGCCGTCCACCTGATTTTCGGGATCGGCGGCCCGGGCCTGGGGATCCAGTGATCGTTGCAGCAGATCTCTCATGCGGCGGCAGGCCGGTGGTGAGACGATCGCGCCGGCGATCACCCCATGCAGCAAACGGGCCGTGAAATCGGTGCTGAGGCTGTTGCGGTTCTCCAGCTGGGGGCCATAGAAGTCCCGTTCCCGGCCGTAAGGCCCTTCCGCCCAGGTCTTCTGGCAGGCGTTCACCCCCCGGGCTTCGCTCCAGCCCAGGCGTGCCAGCCAGCCGTTCACCAGCTGACGCTGGCGGCACCAGGCCTGGTAGCGCTCCGGAGGCAGGGACGGGCCGCTGGTGGTGCCGGTGAGCAGGTCCAGCACCAGTGCGGTGGCGTCGTTGCCGGACTCCCGCACCATGTCGGCCAGGGCGCGACGCAGCTCGGGGCCATCGTCGATCAGCTGGCGTTGCAGCCAGATTTCCGCGGCCACCAGGTACACCAGCTTGACGACGCTGGCGGGGTAGCGACACTGCTCTCCCGACCAGCAGGCCCCGGCCACCGGCTGACCCCAGAAGGCTTCCCGGGTCAGGGCCTCACCTCCTCCGACCAGGGGGGCGTCGTAGCGGAGCCAGGTGATGGAGAGCTGCTCCCCCAGCCCCGGCCGGCCCTCGTGCTCCAGCTGGGCGACAAGCTGCTGAAGGGTCTGGCCCATGGCCGGATCCGGGCTGTAGAACGCCATCAGCGGCGACACCATGCGATGGCGACCATAGGCACCCCGCCGGCGCCGGGCAGCGGCTGGACCCTGACGGAGCCGCTGGAGGCCTACAGCCGGCCCCGGGGACCGGGCCTGGCGACCCAGATCCGGGCAGGGCGTCACCTGTTGGTGCTTGAGACGTCCCGCGAATCCGCCGCCGGTGGCGCACCAGCCCGCCTGCGGGTGCGGCTTCACGAGGATGGCTACCCCTGCTGGGTGGACGCCCATGCCCTGAATGGTCGGGCACGCCCGGCCGAAGCACCGTCCCTGCCCCGCCTTGACCGCAGCCGGATCGCCGCCCGTCTGGGGGAGGTGCTCGCCTTCGCGGAAGCCGCCCGCCACCACCCCAACCGGTACCTCTGGGGAGGAACCCTGGGCCCTGATTTCGACTGCTCGGGACTGGTTCAGACCGCCTACTCCCAGGCCGGTATCTGGTTGCCCCGCGATGCCTATCTGCAGGAGCGCTTCTGCCGGCCTGTGGCCGTGCGCAGCGGTGTCACCAGCCTGCTGGCGCCGGGTGATCTGATCTTCTTCGGCACCCCGCGACGCTGCACGCACGTGGGCCTGCATCTGGGGGGCGGCCGTTATCTGCACAGCTCCGGCCGTCAGCACGGCCGGGACGGCATCGGCATCGACGACCTCCATCCCCACAACCGGGATCCGGTGGCGAGCCACTACCGCGCCGAGCTGCGCGGCGCCGGACGGGTGATGCACAGCCATGACGGCAGTCCGTTGCCCCCCTAAGTTCGGGGCTCCGGCCCCGGGGAGGGGTCATGGCGGAGCTGGCGTGGCCCACAAACCTGAACTTTCCGTGGTAGTGCCCCTTTACAACGAGGAGGCCAGCCTGCCCGCCCTGCTGGAGCAGCTGCTGGAAGCCCTGAGACCGCTGGGCCGATCCTTCGAGCTGGTGCTGGTGGACGACGGCTCGAAGGACGGCACCCAGGACGTGCTGCGTGCCCTGGCGGAGGAGGTGCCGGAGCTGGTGGCGGTGTTGCTGCGCCGCAACTACGGCCAGACGGCCGCCATGGCAGCGGGCTTCGATGCCAGCAGCGGCGAGGTGATCGTCACCCTGGACGGGGATCTTCAGAACGATCCCGCCGACATCCCTCTGCTGCTGGCTCGCCTGGAGGAGGATGGCCTCGATCTGGTGAGCGGCTGGCGGCACCAGCGCCAGGACGGAGCTTTGAACCGGCTTCTGCCGTCCCTGTTGGCCAACAGGCTGATCGCACGGGTGACAGGGGTGCGGCTGCACGACTACGGCTGCTCTCTCAAGGCCTACAGGCGGGAGGTGCTCAGCGACATGAATCTCTACGGGGAGCTGCACCGCTTTTTGCCGGCCCTGGCCTTCATCGAGGGAGCCCGGATCGGTGAGGTGAAGGTGTCCCACCATCCCCGCCGGTACGGCCGCAGCAACTACGGCATCGATCGCACCTTCCGGGTGCTGATGGACCTGCTGACGGTGTGGTTCATGAAACGGTTCCTGACCCGGCCCATGCATGTCTTCGGCTTCGCCGGTCTGGTGACCCTGGGGGCGGGGCTGGCCATTGCTGCCTGGCTGCTGGGGGAGAAGCTGCTGCTGGGAGCCGACATCGGCAACCGGCCCCTGCTGCTGATGGCGGTGCTGGCGATCCTCAGTGGGGTGCAGATCTTCTGTTTCGGGCTGCTGGCCGAACTGCAGATGCGCACGTATCACGAAAGCCAGGGGCGGCCCATCTACCGGGTCCGGGCCACACTGCGAGGCTCCACCGGACCCTGATCAGCGGCTGCAGCTGAACTTTTATGTCGCCCCCTGCCCCACTGAGAAGCCAGGCAGGAAGGGCTCCTTACAGTACCGGCGGTTCTTACTGGCCCATGCCATGACTGGTGAATTTGCCGTTGCCTGGATGCCGTCGGTGATGGTTCCCCTGGTGGGAATCCTCGGCGCAGCGGTGGCCATGGCCCTGCTGTTCAACGTGATCGAGGCGACCGACTGACGGCCGGTCCCGGCTTCAGCGAATCCGCCTCCCCTTCTGACGACCACCCGATCCGCCCCCCCATGACCGTGACCCCCGTGGCCGACCCGACCGTCGGCAATCTGGCCACCCCCGTCAACAGCAGCTACTTCACCAAAGCCTTCCTCAACGCCCTGCCGGCGTACCGCCCGTCCCTCTCCCCCAACCGGCGTGGGCTCGAAGTGGGGATGGCCCACGGCTACTTTCTCTACGGCCCCTTCGCCTACACCGGCCCTCTGCGGGCCACTGAGTTCGCCAGCACGGCCGGGCTTCTGGCCACCATCGGTCTGGTGTCGATCCTCACGATCTGCCTGTCGATCTACGGCACCGCCGGCAGCGGCCCGAACGTGCAGCCGCCGGATGCCACCATCGACAACCCTCCGGCCGACCTGTTCACCAAGGCGGGCTGGGCCGAATTCGCCAGCGGCTTCTGGCTCGGTGGCTGCGGCGGTGCCGCCTTCGCCTGGTTCCTCTGCAGCACCGCCATCCAGTCCCCGCTGGCCAACATCGCCGGTGGGATCTGGAGCGTCGGCTGAGCTTACCGATCGCCTTCCACATCCAAGGGTAGAGCTGGCCGGATGGGCCATCTCCTCCCTGGCAACCCCCGTGTTCACGGGGGTTTTTCATGCTCTGTCGTCGTCATGGCCTGAACCGGTCTGATCCATTTCTGCCCCCCTCTCCATGAAGAGCGAACCCGGCCGCGCCAGAAAGCTGGCATCAAAGACCCTGGCAGCCGCACGGCGACTGAGGGCCTTCCTGAAGCAGGAGGAAGGGATCGATTTCCGTCAGCAATCCATCATCAACTACCGCAACCACGTTCGACAACTGCTCGCCGACTTACCACAGGAAGAGGCGATGGTCCGGGCGATTGGTGCCGACAATCAACAGCATTTCGAGAGCTTCGGCGATGTCCAGCTGGAGGTTCTCAAGGCCCACGGACTACAGCCCAACATGGCGATCTATGACGTCGGCTGCGGTTCGGGTCGCACAGCCCAGGCCCTGCGCCGAGGAGGATGGCAGGGGACCTACAAGGGCCACGACATCGTTCCCGAGTTGGTGGACCATCTCAACACCACCTGCCCTGGCTTCCATGCCCACATCCATGATGAACTCACCCTGCTGGCTGCGAGCGATTCTCTCGATATGGTCTTCCACTGGAGCGTATTCACGCACCTGCTTCCAGAGGAATGCTTCGTGTATCTCAAAGACATGCACCGCTGCCTCAAGCCCGGCGGCCATCTGGTGTTCTCCTTCCTGGAACTGGAGGATCCTCGTCACGCCGAGTTATTCGCTGGAAGGGCAGCCAGTTTTGAGCGTCAGGACGTGATCCCTCTGTTGGATACCTTTCTGCATCGCGACTGGATCACGACCTGGGCGAAGCAGATCGGGTTCGGAAAACCCAGCTATACCGGCGGCAAGGACAATCGAAACCATCCCTCTTTCTGGCAGAGCCTGGTGGGGATGTGCAAGGTTTAAGAGTCCATCTCAGCCGGAGGTGTCCACCTTGTTGCCGATCTTCCCGCGCGACGGATGGAGATCCACAGAGTAGAGAAAGACCTGAGAGCTGCTCTACGAGCCATGGGGAAGAGCGGCCCAGGGAGGCTGAATCTCCTTTGGGGCAACGGTTTCAGGCCATGAAAAAACCCCCGGCCGCAGCCAGGGGTGGAACCGTCCCTCGAAAGGGGGCAAGGGGCTGAGGGATCAGCCGAACTTGCCTGAAGTGGATGCGATCAGGAAAGCGGCGTACGTGAGGATGTAGCCGATGGTGAAGTGGGCGAGACCCACCACCCGGGCCTGAACGATCGAGAGAGCGACGGGCTTGTCGCGCCAGCCCACCAGGTTGGCGAGGGGCGTGCGCTGATGCGCCCAGACGATGGTCTCGATCAACTCCTGCCAGTAACCCCGCCAGGAGATCAGGAACATGAAGCCGGTGGCCCACACCAGGTGACCGAAGAGGAACATCCAGGCCCAGACAGCCAGGTTGTTGGACCCCATCGGGTTGTACCCGTTGATCAGCTGGGAGCTGTTCAGCCACAGGTAGTCGCGGAACCAGCCCATCAGATAGGTGCTGGATTCGTTGAACTGGGCCACGTTGCCCTGCCAGATGGCGAGGTGCTTCCAGTGCCAGTAGAAGGTGACCCAACCCACGGTGTTCAGGGCCCAGAAGACCGCCAGATAGAAGGCGTCCCAGGCCGAGATGTCGCAGGTGCCGCCACGGCCGGGGCCGTCGCAGGGGAAGGAATAGCCGAAGTCCTTCTTGTCGGGCATCAGCTTGGAGCCCCGGGCATCCAGGGCACCCTTCACCAGGATCAGGGTGGTGGTGTGCAGACCCAGCGCGATGGCGTGGTGCACCAGGAAGTCGCCAGGGCCGATCTGGAGGAACAGGGAGTTGTTCCCCGCATTGATGGCATCCAGCCAGCCGGGAATCCAGTAGCCACCGGGACCCGGAGGATTGCTGACGATGCTGTCGGCGTTGGCCAGCAGCACATCCATGCCATAGAGGGCCTTGCCGCTGGAGGCCTGAACGAACTGGGCGAAGACGGGCTCCACCAGGATCTGCTTCTCGGGGGTACCGAAGGCGACCACCACGTCGTTGTGGACGTAGAGACCCAGGGTATGGAAGCCCAGGAACAGGGAGACCCAGCTCAGGTGGCTGATGATGGCCTCCTTATGCTCGAGCATCCGGGCAAGAACGTTGTTCTTGTTGGCTTCCGGGTCGTAGTCACGGATGAAGAAGATCGCACCGTGGGCGAAGGCACCGCACATCAGGAAGATGGCGATGTACTGGTGGTGGGTATAGAGGGCCGCCTGGGTGGTGTAGTCCTTGGCGATGAACGCATAGGACGGCAGCGCGTACATGTGCTGCGCCACCAGGCTCGTTGCCACACCCAGAGAAGCCAGGGCCAGACCCAGCTGGAAGTGAAGGGAGTTGTTGACGGTGTCATACAGACCCTTGTGACCAGCCCCCAGCGCACCACCGAAGGGAGTTCCCTTGGGGGGGTTGTGGGCGTCCAGGATCTCCCGGATCGAATGGCCGATCCCGAAGTTGGTCCGGTACATGTGGCCGGCGATCACGAAGATGCAGCCGATGGCCAGGTGGTGATGGGCGATGTCCGTGAGCCACAGCGCTTCGGTCTGGGGGTGGAAACCACCCAGGAAGGTGAGGATCGCGGTGCCGGCTCCCTCGGAGGTGCCGAACACCTGACCGGCGGTGTCAGGGTTCTGGGCGTAGACCCCCCAGTTGCCGGTGAAGAACGGAGCCAGACCGGCGGGGTGGGGCGAGACCGAGAGGAAGTTGTCCCAGCCGACGTGCTGGCCCCGGGATTCGGGGATGGCGACGTGGACGAGGTGGCCGGTCCAGGCGATGGAACTGAAACCGAACAGGACAGCCAGGTGATGGTTGAGCCGGGATTCAGCGTTCTTGAACCAGGCCAGGGACGGCAGGAACTTGGGCTGGAGATGGAGCCAGCCGGCGAACAGGGCCCATGCCGAGAGAATCAGCATGAAGATGGAACCCTGGTAGAGCTCCATGTTGGTCGTCATCCCGATCGTGTACCACCAGTGGTACAGACCGGAGTAGGCGATGTTCACCGGTGAGGTGGCGCCCGCCTGGGTGAAGGCGTCGATGGCGCCCTGGCCGAAGTGGGGATCCCAGATCGCGTGAGCGATGGGACGGACATGCAGCGGATCGGCGACCCACTGCTCGTAGTTGCCCTGCCAGGCGATATGGAACAGGTTGCCCGAAACCCAGAGGCCGATGATCGCAAGGTGACCGAAATGGGTGGAGAACAGCTTTTGGTAAAGCCGCTCCTCCGTCATTCCGTCATGGCTCTCGAAGTCGTGAGCCGTGGCGATGCCGTACCAGATACGGCGGGTTGTCGGGTCCTGTGCCAGACCCTGGCTGAACGAAGGAAATTTCGTTGCCATTGGGAAAGGTCAGGTGGAGGTCAGCCGACCGCGATGAGTCGGGACAGGAAGAAGGCCCAGGTGGTCGCGATACCGCCCAGCAGGTAGTGGGCGACACCGACGGCACGGCCTTGGGTGATGGAGAGCGCCCGCGGTTGGATGGCGGGAGCCACCTTCAGCTTGTTGTGAGCCCAGACGATGGACTCGATCAGTTCCTGCCAGTAGCCGCGGCCGCTGAAGAGGAACATGAGGCTGAAGGCCCAGACGAAGTGGGCACCCAGGAACATCAGACCGTACGCACTGGAGGACGAGCCGTAGCTGTTGATCACCTGTGCGGCCTGGGCCCAGAGGAAGTCCCGCAGCCAGCCATTGATGGTGATGGCGCCTTGGGCGAAGTTGCCGTTGGTGATGTGCTGGACGCTGCCGTCAGCATTGACGGTGCCCCAAACGTCGCTCTGCATCTTCCAGCTGAAGTGGAAAATGACGATCGACAAGGAGTTGTACATCCAGAACAGGCCGAGGAACACATGGTCCCAGGCCGACACCTGACAGGTACCGCCACGGCCGGGGCCGTCGCAGGGGAAACGGAAGCCCAGATTCGCCTTGTCGGGGACGAGGCGGGAGCTGCGCGCATACAACACACCCTTCAGCAGGATCAGCACGGTGACGTGGATCGTGAAGGCGTGAATGTGGTGGACCATGAAGTCAGCCGTTCCCAGGGGAATCGGCGCAGCGGCCACCTTGCCGCCGACGGCGACGACGGTGCCGTTGAACACCTCGCTGACACCGGCCAGCGCATTGGGAGCGGTGGTGCCGGCAGCGGCGGCATGCAGACCCTGGATCCATTGGGCGAAGACGGGCTTCAGCTGGATCGCGGTGTCGCTGAACATGTCCTGGGGTCGACCCAGGGCACTCATCGTGTCGTTGTGGATGTAGAGGCCGAAGCTGTGGAAGCCCAGGAAGATGCACACCCAGTTGAGGTGGCTGATCAGGGCGTCACGGGCCTTCAGCACCCGATCGAGCACGTTGTCGATGTTCTTGGCCGGGTCGTAATCGCGGATGAGGGCGATGGCCGCATGGGCACCGGCGCCGACGACCAGGAAGCCGCCGATCCACATGTGGTGGGTGAACAGCGACAGCTGGGTCGGGTAGTCGATACCGATGTATGGATAGGGAGGCATCGCATACATGTGGTGCGCCACGATGATCGTGAGCGAACCGAACAGCGCCAGGTTGAGACCCAGCTGGGCGTGCCAGGAGGTGGTCAGGAATTCGTAGAGCCCATCGTGACCTTTGGGCGCGGGGAACAGCAGGGGATCGCCCTTCTGGCCCTCGAGAATTTCCTTGATGCTGTGGCCGATACCCCAGTTGGTGCGGTACATGTGGCCGGCCACGATGAACAGCACCGCGATCGCCAGGTGGTGATGGGCGATGTCTGTCATCCAGAGGCTGCCGGTCACAGGATTCAACCCACCTTTGAAGGTGAGGAAATCGCTGTAGGCGGCCCAGTTGCCGGTGAAGAAGGCGGAGATCCCGGCGCCGAAGCCCGGGAACAACTGGGTCAGCAGATCCTGGTTGAGAAACTCGTGGGGGAGTGGGATGTCGGCCACCGAAGCGATGGTCTTGCCGTTGAGCACCAGCGGCTGGCCGGCGTCGATGGCATCCATCAACTGAGTGGTGGGCAGCGAGACGTGCAGCAGGTGGCCTGTCCAGGACAGGGACCCGAGCCCGAGCAGACCGGCCAGGTGGTGGTTGAGCATGGACTCAACGTTCTGGAACCACTCCAGTTTCGGAGCTGCCTTGTGGTAGTGAAAGACACCGGCGTTGAGCATGAGGCCGGCCATCACCAGGGCACCGATGGCGGTGCACAGGAGCTGGAACTCGCTGGTGAACCCCCAGGCTCTCCACACGTGGAAGAGGCCGGAGGTGATCTGAATGCCGTGGAAACCGGCACCGACATCACCATTGAGAATTTCCTGGCCGAAGATCGGCCAGACCACCTGGGCACTGGGTTTGACGTGCAGGGGGTCGGCCAGCCAGCCGGTGTAGTTGGAGAAGCGGGCTCCGTGATAGAAGGCGCCGCTCAGCCAGATGAAGATGACGGCCAGATGGCCGAAGTGAGCGCTGAAGATCTTCCGGGAGACCTCTTCGAGATCGCTCGTGTGGCTGTCGAAATCGTGAGCGTCGGCGTGGAGGTTCCAAACCCAGGTGGTGGTTTTGGGACCTTTGGCGAGGGTGCGATCGAAGTGGCCGGGCTTGCCGAACACTGCGGGATCGGCCGGAACGGGGTTCCGGTCAACCATGTCCTTCGCCGTTTTCCCACGCTCTGGTGGGCTGATGGTCATCGAGACGTTCCTCGAGGGACGGGGTCGAGGTGGAGGTCCACCCCTTCGACGGACGCGGAAGGCTGGTCTGACGACCGGCCCGGCTCCATCGGTGGGCCCCATGACCGGGGTGAGCCGGCCATGGGCACCAATCGCAGAGGGGGAAAAATCCCTTGCCACGACTGGGGCTTTGGGCCCCGAAAGGGGACCGCTGGCGGAAGTATAGGGGTCGAAAACAAGGCGAATCGGCCGCTAGTTACAAAGGTTTAATCCCGGCGCTTCCAAGGCTGCAACTAGGGTCTGACCAGAGGTTGTCAACAACGTAACAATCCGGAGAGCAGCACGGTTCCTATAACCTTTTGCGTCAATTTCCTTTCGATTCAAAAGCCGATTTCCCGCCATCAGCCCCCGAAGCAGAATGGCCGCCACGAACGAGGGACAGGGCACGTGGGCGGCAGGGGCGAAAGACGGGGATCGTCATGGAGGATCGGTCGACGCCCCTGGCCCCGGGCCGGCCTGGTGGGGGTGGCCCTGGCCCTGGTGCTCACCCTGACGGCGCCACCGGCCTTCGCGTTCTCCCTGCCCGGCCGGCGTCCCGCGGCCACGCCGGCCTCCGGCTCCATCGACACGGGGCGTTCCGGCCTGCAGGAGGTGGCTCCGCCCCTGGCGGTGCAACAGCTGAGCCAGGCCCTCGACGGGCGGCGCCCGCAGCTGGAGATCCTCGCTCCCGCCGATGGCGCTCTTCTGCCTGCGGGTCCCTGGTCCCTGCGGCTGCGGGTGGAGGACTGGCCCCTGGTGGATGCCGGCCCCCTGGGCCTCGGTCCCCATCTCGTGGTGCAGCTGGATGGGGATCCACCCCTGCCTCTGACGACCACCAGCCTCACGATGCGGCCCCTGGAACCGGGCAGCCACCGGCTCACGGTCTATGCGGCCCGGCCCTGGGGCGAGGTGGTGAAGAGCCCCGGCGCCCAGTGCCAGATCCGCCTCCACCGTGTCGTCGCCAACCCGCTCAGCCAGCCCGCCCCGGGAAGTCCCCAGCTGATCGCCGTCAGCCCCCGGGGGGAGATGGCGGCCACGCCCCTGCTGCTGGACTGGCTGCTGCTCGACGCCCCCCTGCAGAACCTGCGGGCCGGCGACACCAGCTGGCGGCTGCGGGTCAGCGTCAACGGCGACAGCTTCCTCCTGGATCAGCAGACGCCCCTTTGGCTGGAGGGCTGGCGAAACGGCGACAACGCGATTCAGCTGGAGCTGCTCGATGGGCTCGGTGAGCCGCTCAACCCCCCTTTCAACAGCCTGGTGGGGGAAGTGAGCCTGGAGCCCGACGGCGAACGGCCCCGCTGGCAGGGCGGTCGCCTGGAGCCCGCTGAGCTGGCCAGCCTGCTGGGCGAAGCGCCCCCTCCCACCCCGCCGGCGCCCGAACCGGAACCGGATCAGGTTCCGGAACCCGAACCCGAGCCCGAGGCTGCACAGGAGCCTGAACCGGACGCTGGGTCTGAGCCCCTGAGCGATGGCGTGGCAGCGGTCGACGCGGGACCGCTGCCCGCCTCTCCTCCCTCACCGGATCCGGAGGACCCGACCGAGCCGGAGGTCGTCCTGATCGCTCCGGAAGGCGCCGATGATCCAAGGGAAAGCACGGTCCTGCCGGCACCCCAGGCGGCGTCGGCATCGGCGTCAGCAGCCGACGCCCAGAGGCCTGATCAGGAGCCTGACGGCTCGGTGCCCCAGAACGCTGAGCCGCCGACACCCGAGGGGGATGCCCCTGCCGGCGATGAACCTCCCGGCGGCAGGCTGCAGCAGTTGCGCCAGAGGTTCGCGCCGTGAACGGCACCGACCGCAGGATCGTCGGCCTGGGCTTCGGCCCCGCGGCCGCACCGATGCTCGAGCGTCTGCGCCAGGCAGGAGTGCTGACCACGGTGCGGGCCCCCCAGGAGAGTGGAGCGGCCGCCTGGCTGGCGGCCCACTGGCCGGTCGCCAGCGCCGTGGTGGCGGTCGGAGCCTGCGGCCTGGTGACCCGCCTGATCGCGCCCCTGATCGGCGACAAGGACAGCGATCCCGCTGTGGTGGTGTTGGACCCCGACGGACGTTTCGTGGTGCCGCTGCTGGGGGGGCACGCCGCCGGCGGTGATCGGCTCAGCCAGGAGATCGCCGCCCTGATCGATGGCCAGGCCGTGCTCACCGGGGCCGGCGCCGCCCGGGGCCAGCTGCCCCTCGATGCCTTCGGCCTGGCCTGGGGCTGGCGCCGGGGCGGTGGCGACTGGCGTGCGCTCATGGTGGAGGAGGCCCGTGGCCGCAGCACCCCCCACCTCCAGGAAAGCGGCAACGTCCTGTGGCGGGAGCTGGATGGGGCCGCCCCCGCCGAGGAAGCAGGACCGCCGGCTCTGGTGATCGGGCCCCGCAACGGCGCCGGTTGCCGCTGGCATCCCCCCAGCCTCTGGCTGGGCATCGGCTGCGAGCGGAACACGAGCCTGAGCCTTCTGGAGCGCCTGGTGGCGGAGGGGCTGGGGGCGGAGGGGCTGGCCCCCGAGGCGGTGGCCGGCGTGGCCAGCATCGATCGCAAGGGGGACGAAGCCGCACTGCTGGCCCTGGCCGAGCGCCACCGCTGGCCTCTGCGGCTGTACGACGCCGCCAGCCTGGCCGGCGTGAGCGTGCCCCATCCTTCCGAGGCGGTAGCCCGGGAGATGGGCACCCCCAGCGTGGCCGAGGCCGCCGCCCTGAGGGCGGCGCTGCAGGCGGCCTTCCCCGTGAACCCTCCGGAGGCCCCCCCGCCGGCGGCCGACGGGGAGGGGCCGCCCCTCCTGCTGGTGGAGAAGCGCATCGAGCACGCCGCCAGCGGAGAGCGGGGCGCCGCCACCCTGGCCGTGGCCCTGGCCGGGAGCCAGTGGGCACCCCAGCGGGGCAGCCTGCACCTGGTGGGAAGCGGTCCGGGATCGATCGACCTGCTCAGCGGCGATGCCCGCCAGGCCCTGGCCGCGGCCACGGTGTGGGTGGGGTACGGGCTCTACCTCGACCTGCTGGAACCCCTGCGCAGACCCGACCAGCTGCGCCGCGAAGGACGCCTGACCCAGGAGCGGGCACGGTGCGCCGAGGCCCTCGACCTGGCCCGTCAGGGAATCGACGTCGCCCTGATCTCCTCGGGGGACAGTGGCATCTACGGCATGGCCGGTCTGGCCCTGGAGCTCTGGTTGCAGCTGCCGGACCTGGACCGCCCCGCCTTCACGGTGCACCCGGGACTCTCCGCCCTGCAGCTGGCCGCCGCCAGGGCAGGAGCGCCCCTGATGCACGATTTCTGCACCATCAGCCTGAGCGACCGGCTCACCCCCTGGGAGGTGATCGAACGCCGGCTCAGGGGAGCGGCCAGCGGCGACTTCGTGGTAGCTCTCTACAACCCCCGCTCTTTCGGCAGGCCCTGGCAGCTGGGCCGGGCGATCGACCTGCTGGGCGAAGGGCGGCCGGCCGGCACCCCGGTGCTGCTCGCCCGCCAGCTGGGGCGCGCCGCGGAGCACCTGAGTCTTCACACCCTGGGCACCCTGCCCCAGGAGCAGGTGGACATGCTCACCCTGGTGCTGATCGGCAACAGCACCACCCGGGTCAAGGACGGCCGCATGGTGACCCCGCGAGGTTATCCGGGAGCCGCCCTGGTCTGAAGGGGCCGCCCGGGTGGGGGGAGGAAAAAGGAATCGGGATGACAGGATTCGAACCTGCGGCCCCTTCGTCCCGAACGAAGTGCGCTACCAAGCTGCGCCACATCCCGATGGGCAGACTTTAGGGGATGGGCTGCGGCGAAGCCTGGCCTGCAGCGGCGTCAGCCGGCCTCCCTACAGTCCCCTCAGCCCAGCCAACTCCGTGCCCGTCAGCGACCCCCGGCCCGCCCCCGCCAAGCCGCCCTGGTTGAGGGTCAAGGCGCCCCAGCGGCAGCGGATCGGAGCGGTGGCGGACCTTCTGGTCGACCTGAAGCTCAACACGGTCTGCCAGGAGGCCAGCTGCCCCAACATCGGCGAATGCTTCGCCGGGGGCACCGCCACCTTCCTGATCATGGGGCCGGGCTGCACCAGGGCCTGCCCCTACTGCGACATCGACTTCGACCGCAGCGTGAGGCCCCTGGATCCCACCGAGCCGGAGCGGCTGGGGGAGGCGGTGCGGCGCATGGGGCTGAGCCATGTGGTGATCACCTCGGTGAACCGCGACGACCTGGCCGATGGGGGGGCGAGCCAGTTCGTGGCCTGCATTGAGGCCGTTCGCCGCCAATCGCCCCTCACCACCATCGAGATCCTGCTGCCCGACCTGTGCGGCAGCTGGGAGGCCCTGGTGCTGGTGATGGAGGCAGCCCCGGATGTGCTCAACCACAACATCGAGACCGTGCCCCGGCTCTACCGGCAGGTGCGCCCCCAGGGGATCTATGACCGGTCTCTGGAACTGCTGCGGCGGGTGCGGGAAGGGTGGCCGCGCACTTACACCAAATCGGGCCTGATGGTGGGCCTGGGGGAAACCGATGGGGAGGTGGGAGCCGTGATGGCCGATCTGCGCGCCCAGGCCGTGGACATCGTGACCATCGGCCAGTACCTCTCTCCCGGCCCGAAACATCTGCCGGTGCAGCGGTTCGTGACACCGGAGGCCTTCGAGGCCTTCCGCCGCCACGGCGAGGAGGAGCTGGGTTTCCTCCAGGTGGTGAGCAGCCCGCTCACCCGCAGCAGCTACCACGCCGTGGAGGTGCAGCGCCTGATGCGCGAGCACCCCCGTTGAAGTCGGGCTCCTGAACGCCCCCGGGGCCGTCGTCCCCTAGACGGCCACCTGCTCGCGATGGTCCACCAGCCCCAGGGCGGCCTTCTCGCTGGCGGGCACCAGCACCTTGAATCGCTTCTTCCAGGAGGACCAGCCGGTCAGGATCTCAGCTGCTTTGTCGCTGCCGGTGAGGGAACGGTGGGATTCCAGCAGGGGCCGGAGCAGGGCTTCCTGCTCCGGGGTGGAGAGGGGCAGCAGTTCCACGGATTCATGGTTGAGACGGGCCGCCAGGCCATCGGCCTCATCAAGCACGAAGGCCACCCCGCCGGTCATGCCGGCGGCCACATTGCGGCCGGTGCTGCCCAGCACCACCACCACGCCCCCGGTCATGTATTCGCAGCAGTGGTCACCGACCCCCTCCACCACCGTGCGGGCGCCACTGTTGCGGACGGCGAAGCGCTCCCCGGCCCGGCCGAGGGCGAACAGCTCGCCGCCGGTGGCGCCGTAGAGACAGGTGTTGCCCAGGATCACCTTGGCGCCGGGATCGCTGCCGCCCGCGGGAGGCACCACGGTGATGCGGCCACCGTTGATGCCCTTGCCCACATAGTCGTTGGCTTCTCCCACCAGGCGCAGGTCCATGCCCTGCAGGGCAAAGGCGCCGAAGCTCTGGCCGGCCGCCCCGTGGAAGCTGAGGGCAAGGCTTCCCTGGAAACCCCTGTTGCCGTGACGGTCAGCGATCTCGCCCGCCAGGAGGGCCCCCACGCTGCGGTCGGTGTTGACGATGGCCAGCTGACGCTCCACCCGCCCGTGGGCTTCGATCGCCGAGACCACCTCCGGATCGCCGAGCAGCTGGTTCTCCAGGACTGGGCCGTTGCCGTGGGCCGCATCGTCATGACGCAGCCAGGAGCGGTCGGCGGCGGCGGGGATCGGCTCCAGCAGACAGGAGAGATCCAGGGAACCGGTCTTGGTGAGGGCGATGGCCCGGGGAGCCAGCAGCTCGGTACGGCCGATCAGGTCCTCGAGGCGGGCCACACCGAGCACGCTCAGCAGCTGACGCACCTCCTCGGCCACGTAGTGGAAGAAATGGACCACGTGCTCGGGCAGGCCGGTGAAGCGCTTGCGGAGGGCCTCCTTCTGGGTGGCGACCCCCACCGGGCAATTGTTGGTGTGACAGACACGGGCCATGATGCAGCCCTCGGCGATCATGGCCACCGAGCCGAAGCCGAACTCCTCAGCTCCCAGCAGCGCAGCGATCAGGACGTCCCAGCCGCTCTTGAGGCCCCCATCGGCCCGCAGCAGCACGCGATCCCGCAGACCATTCTCCAGCAGGCTGCGGTGCACCTCGGTGAGGCCCAGCTCCCAGGGACTGCCGGCATGCTTGATCGAACTCAGGGGTGAGGCGCCGGTGCCGCCGTCGTGTCCGGAGATCTGGATCACATCGGCATTGGCCTTGGCGACCCCGGCGGCGATCGTGCCGATGCCGATCTCCGCCACCAGCTTCACCGACACCCGGGCGGCGGGGTTCACCTGGTGCAGGTCGTAGATCAGCTGGGCCAGATCCTCGATCGAATAGATGTCGTGGTGCGGGGGCGGCGAGATCAGGGGCACGCCCGCCTTGCTGTTGCGCAGCCAGGCGATGTAGGCGTCGACCTTGGGACCCGGGAGCTGACCGCCTTCGCCGGGCTTGGCTCCCTGAGCCACCTTGATCTCCAGCTGTCGGCCGCTGCGCAGGTAGGCGGGGGTGACCCCGAAGCGGCCCGAGGCGATCTGCTTGATGGCGGAGCAGGCGCTGTCCCCGGCGCGCAGGCCCCGCAGGGTGGGCAGCGTCGGGGAGTGGCCGGTCTCGTCGACGTCGGTGAGCGGGTGGTAACGGGCCGGATCCTCGCCGCCCTCACCGCAGTTGCTCTTGCCGCCGATGCGGTTCATCGCCACCGCCAGCACCTCGTGGGCCTCCCGGGAGAGGGCCCCCAGACTCATGCCGCCGGTGCAGAAGCGTGCGCAGATGCTCTCGACGCTCTCCACCTGCTCGATGGGAAGGGGTTCGGGCGCCGGACGCAGCTCCAGCAGGTCCCGCAGGGCGGTCACCGGACGGTTCGCCAGGATCGTGCGGTAGGTGGAGAAGTGGTCGTAGCCGGGGCCGGCCGCCACGGCGGCATGCAGGGCCTTCGACATCTCCGGGTTGTTGAGGTGGAATTCCCCGCCGGTGCGGTACTGCACGAAGCCCATGAACTCCAGCTTGGTGCGGTTCAGCTCGGGGTAGGCCTTGGCATGGAAGGCCAGGGTCTCGCTGGCCAGATCGTGGAGGCTGAGACCGGCGACCCGGCTGGTGGTGCCGGTGAAGGCCAGGTCGATCAGGTCGGCACCGATGCCGATCGCCTCGAAGATCTGGGCACCGTGGTAGCTGGCCAGAAGGGAGATGCCGATCTTGGAGAGGATCTTGCGCAATCCGTCCTCCAGGGCCTTGCGCACGTTGGCCTGGGCCCTGTCGGGATCGAGGGCGGGCAGCTTTCCGCGCTCGATCATGGACTGGATGCGAGGGTGGGCCAGCCAGTGGCGGGTGGTCTCCCAGGTGAGCCAGGGGCAGACCGCACTGGCGCCGTAACCGATCAGACACGCCAGATGGTGGGTGCTCCAGCACTGGGCCGTCTCCACCACCAGGGAGCACTGCAGACGCAGCCCGAGCCGCAGCAGATGGTGGTGGACGGCCCCCACCCCCAGCAGGGGAGGGATGGCGGTGGTGCCGGCGGAGATGCCGCCACCGAAGCGGTCGGAGAGCACCAGGATCTGGGCGCCGCTGCGCACAGCCGCTTCCGCCTCGAAGCAGAGACGCTGGACCGCCTGGGCAAGACCGTCGGGGCCGCTGGCCACCGGCAGAAGCGTCGAGAGGCTGGTGAGCCCGAGGCCATGGTCGCCCAGATCCCGAAGCTCGGCCTCGTTGAGCACCGGGGTGGACAGGTGCAGCACGGCGGCGCCGGAGGCATCGGGCCGCAGGGCGGAACCACGCCGGCCGAGATGCATCTCCAGGCTCATGACCAGCTTCTCCCGCAGCGGATCGATCGGGGGATTGGTGACCTGGGCGAAGCGCTGCTTGAAGTAGTCGTAGAGGAGATGGGGACGGGAGGAGAGCACCGCCAGGGGGATGTCGTCGCCCATGCAGTAGGTGGGCTCCTTCCCCTGCCCGGCCATGTCCTCGATCACCAGATCGAGGTCCTCGGCGGTGAAGCCGGAGGCTGTCTGCTGCTGGAGCAGTTCCAGCTCGTCGAACCGGCGCTCCCGCTCCCAGACACCGGGCGAGAGGCTGCGGCGATGGTCGAGGAGCCAGCCGGCGTAGGGGTAGCGGGAGGCGGTCTCCTCCTTCACGTCCCAGTTGCGCAGCAGCCGGTGCTGCTCCAGGTCCACCGCCAGCATCTGGCCGGGGCCGAGTCGGCCCTTTTCGATGATCCGGGACTCCTCCAGCTCCACCACACCCGTTTCCGAACCCATCACCACGTAGCCATCGCTGGTGATGCAGTAGCGGGCCGGGCGAAGACCGTTGCGATCGAGGGTGGCCCCCACCATGCGGCCATCGCTGAACACCAGCAGGGCCGGACCGTCCCAGGGCTCCTGCAGGCAGGCGCTGTACTCGTAGAAGGCCTTGATGGCGGGCCGCTCGTCGAGCTCGGGCTGGTCGCGGAAGGCCTCCGGCACCAGGGTGAGCAGGCTGTCGGTGATCGGCCGGCCGCTGCGCACCATCAGCTCGAGGGTGGCATCGAGGTTGGCGGAATCACTGAAGGCGGCGTTGACCAGGGGCCGCAGGTCGCGGGCGGCTTCGCCCCAGACGGCCTCGAGGTGGGATTCTGCGGCCCGGGCCCAGTTGATGTTGCCCAGCAGGGTGTTGATCTCGCCGTTGTGGCCGAGCAGGCGCATCGGCTGGGCCAGGGGCCAGCGGGGCAGGGTGTTGGTGCTGAAGCGTCGGTGGTAGACGGCGAAGGCGACGGCGAAGCGCTCGTCCCGGAGGTCGGCGTAGAAGCCGTCGAGCACCTCCGAGCGCACCATGCCCTTGTAGACGACCGTGCGGGCACTGATCGAGGCGAAATAGAGGTCGGAGGTGTCGGCACCCCAGACCTCCCGCACTCGGTCGACGGCGCGGCGCCGCAGACGGAACAGCAGGGCCTCGAGCGCATCCACATCGGCCATGACCCCCGGCACCGCATCGGGAGCGGCCAGGAGCCACTGCTCGATCGCCGGAGCGTTCTGGCGGGCCAGGGGTCCGAGCACCTCCGGGGCCACGGGGACCGCCCGCCAGCCCAGGCTGCGAAGCCCCAGCCGGGCAGCCTCTTCGTCGCACACCCGCCGGGCCAGGTCGCGCCGTTCGGGGTCGGCGGGGAGAAAGAGCATCCCCAGCCCCCTCACCATCGCGGTGGAGGCGGCGGCCGCCGGCCAGACCGCCTCCAGGTAGCTCCAGGGGATGGCCGTGAGCAGGCCGGCCCCATCCCCGGAATCCCCGTCACCGCCACAGCCACCGCGGTGCTCCATGCATCTGAGGCCCCGCAGGGCCTGCTGCAGCACCCAGTGGTTGGGGACCCCATCGAGATGGGCCAGGAATCCCACGCCACAAGCGTCCTTTTCCTCCAGGCCAGGGGCGGGACTGTCGCGGTGGGGCCAGACGGGTGCGGGGAGGGAGGACATAAGCCGTGGGGATGCTGCTGAAACGGAGCTTGAAGGAGACTGGGAATGGGCCAGGACGGGAGTGCGGCAGCGGTGAACTGCCCAGGAACTGGCTTGAAGCTGCCGTGTCACCCGTGCAGCAGCCATGTCCGCGACGACAGGGCGGCCCCCGATCCTAGGCAGCCACCCCCATCGAAAGACTGTCAGGACTAACTTTTTCCCATTGAGCGGCAGGACATCGTCGATGGCCAGGACTCTTTCGATCGCTCTTGCTCTCCTTGCCCTGACTGGAGCCCCGCCGGACATCCAGGCCGCCCCGCCACCCCAGCTGCCCGCCCTGCCCGGGCGGGCCACGCCCCGCGAACGCCCCGCCGAGAGAGTCCCCACAGCCCCCTCGGCGGGGGTCGAGGGCACCCGGCTGTCCCTCAACGGCCGCAGCCAGCAGGCGGCCTGGCGCTGGGAGGGCGGCGATCCGCGCCAGCCGCAGGCGCTGTGGTTGCCGCTGGAGGTGCTGGAAGGACAGCTGGGGTTCAGCCGTGACTCCAGGCCCGACGGCAGTCTTTCGCTGGAGTGGTTCGGCCGGGAGCTGGTGGTGCCGGCGTCGGCCCAGCGCTCCCTGGACGATGAGGTGGCGGTGGAGGTGGCGGAGATCCTGCGGAACGTGGGTGTGAACCTGGAACGCCGTGGCGAGGTGCTGGAACTGCGTCTGCCGGCCCCCCGGTTGCTCCAGGTCCGCAGCTCGGATCAACCGGCCTACCGGCGGGTGGTGCTTGACCTGGATGGTCCCACCCTGTTGCGCAGCAGCGAGGGGGGGGTGGGGCTGGCCCTGCTCAGCCGCGCCGACCAGCTGGCCCTGCTCGCCTCCAGGGGCCTGCGCAGCGGCAGAACGGGCGAGGAACTGAGCCTGACCCTGGCAGGAAGGGCCTCTCCGCTGCGGGTGTTCACCCTGGGGGAGCCCGCCCGGGTGGTGATCGACCTGCCGCCGGCGCCGGACCGCATCGGCACCGCGCCGGAAAAGCCCGCACCGATCGATCCTCGGCTGCTGGCCCTGCTGGGCCCCCGGCTGCGCTGGGACCAGCAGGTTCGGGCCGTCGGCAGCAAGAGGATCCTGGTCAACTCCGTCAGGATCGATCCCCGCACCAGCCCCCTGGAACTGCGGACCCTCAGCAGGCCCGATGGCATGGCGGGCCTGAGTTCCCTGACGGCCCTGGCCCTGCGCCAGGACGCCCTGGTGGCCATCAACGGGGGCTATTTCAACCGGGTGCGGCGGCTGCCCCTCGGGGCCCTGAGGGACCAGGGGCGCTGGCTCTCCGGGCCGATCCTCAACCGCGGCGTGGTGGCCTGGGAGCCGCGCAGCCTGCCAAGCTTCGGGCGCCTGCGGCTGGAGGAATGGATCAGCGACAGCCGGGGGCGGCGCTGGCCGCTGCTGACCGTCAACAGCGGCTACGTGCAGCGGGGGCTGAGCCGGTACACGCCTGACTGGGGTCAGCTGTACCAGGCCCTCAGCGGCTCGGAGACCGCCCTGGTGCTGGCCGGTGGCCGCGTGCAGCGACGGGTGGCCAGCGA
Organism: uncultured cyanobacterium; assembly: GCA_963772735.1. Lineage (GTDB taxonomy): Bacteria > Cyanobacteriota > Cyanobacteriia > PCC-6307 > Cyanobiaceae > Cyanobium. The sequence goes on from CAVYYO010000022.1 coordinate 68,858, forward strand.
GGAGCTTGCGGCGGGAGTGCCTCTGCGGCCGCAGGAGACCCTGGTGGTGGCCAGGGGCGGAGCCGTGCTGCCCTGGACGGAGGGAGATCAGCTTCGCATCGAGAGCCGTCCAAGCGATCCGCTGGGGAACGCCAGCAACGTCATGGGCGGAGGCCCTCTGCTGCTCCGGAACGGTCGCGTCGTGCTCAACGGCGGCGCCGAAGGTTTCGGGTCTGCCTTCCTGCGCCAGGGGGCACCGCGCACCGTGGTCGGCAGCGACGGCACGCTCCTCTGGCTGGTGACCCTGCAGGCCGCCGACAGCGGCGCGGGTCCCACCCTGGCCGAATCGGCCTGGCTGCTGCGGCAGATGGGTCTGGTGGATGCCCTCAACCTCGACGGTGGCAGTTCCACCGGTCTGGTGATGGGGGGCAGCCACCGGGTCAAGGGGCGGGGTGTGGCCGGTTCGGTCCACAACGGCCTGGGCCTGGTCCCCAGAGGCGCCGGTGCCGCCACCAGCCTGCTTCACTCCAGCCAGCCGCTGGCAGAGTGAGTTCACCTGCCTGTTCACCGTGCCCAGGGGCCACAGCCTGCGCCTCACCGCCGCCGCCGCCGCCGAACTCTGCCGGCAGGCGGCCGTGGCTGGAACCCCGGGGCTGATGCACCTGGATCTGCTGGAGGGCGCCTGCGAAGCCTGGGCCCTCCGACTGCGCCCCGGCCACCTGGCCGGCACCCCGGTAGCCCGGGCCGACGGCATCACCCTCTATTCACCTGCCGAGCAGCTGCCCCAGCTGCGGGGCCTCCAGCTCGACTACAAGGGCGACCTCAGCGGCGGGGGCTTCCTGGTGCGTTCCGGACCAGGGGTGCGCAGCTGCGCCTGCGGGGCTGCCTTCAGTCGCGAGGTCTGATGGGGGGCGACGAGGAAGTAATGTGTCGGATTGTCGAAATGGTCGGACGTCCGACCTGTCCCCACCGAGCAGCACCCGGCCCTCGATGCCCACCATTCAGCAGCTGATCCGCACCGAGCGGCAGCGTCTCACCCGCAAGACGAAGTCGCCCGCCCTGCGCGCCTGCCCCGAGCGGCGTGGCGTGTGCACCCGGGTGTACACCTCCACCCCGAAGAAGCCCAACTCGGCCCTGCGCAAGGTGGCCCGGGTGCGCCTCACCTCCGGATTCGAGGTCACGGCATACATCCCCGGCATCGGCCACAACCTCCAGGAGCACTCCGTGGTTCTGATCCGCGGCGGCCGCGTCAAGGATCTGCCCGGTGTCCGTTATCACATCATCCGCGGGACCCTCGACACCTCCGGGGTCAAGGATCGGCGCCAGTCCCGCTCCAAGTACGGCGCCAAGACACCGAAGGACTGACCCTTCAAACGCCATCGGCCCACCAGGGCCATCCCTGCCTTCCCCGCTTTTTCTCCCTCCGTTCCATGTCCCGCCGCAACGCCGCCGAGAAACGCCCGGTTCTGCCGGATCCCCAGTTCAACAGCCGCCTGGCCTCGATGATCGTGGCCCGGCTCATGAAGCACGGTAAGAAATCCACCGCCCAGCGCATCCTCTCCGATGCCTTCACCCTGATCAACGAGCGCACCGGTGCCGATCCGATCGATCTGTTCGAAACGGCGGTCCGCAACGCCACTCCCCTGGTGGAGGTGCGTGCCCGCCGCGTCGGTGGCGCCACCTACCAGGTGCCGATGGAAGTGCGCCAGGAGCGGGGCACTGCCATGGCGTTGCGCTGGCTGGTCAACTTCTCCCGTGCCCGCAACGGGCGCAGCATGGCTCAGAAACTGGCCGGCGAACTGATGGATGCCGCCAACGAAGCCGGCAGTGCCGTCCGTAAGCGGGAGGAGACCCACAAGATGGCCGAAGCCAACAAGGCCTTCGCGCACTACCGCTACTGAGCGGCCAACGGAGCTGGATCCCTGGGCAGATCCGGCTCCTGCAGATCAAAGCCAAGGCCGGTCTGTAGAGTTACGCCCGTTTTTTGTCGACCTACCCTCGGAGAACCTTCCCGTGGCTCGCGCCTACCCCCTGGAACGCGTCAGAAATATCGGAATCGCCGCTCACATCGACGCAGGCAAGACCACCACGACCGAACGGATTCTGTTCTATTCCGGCGTGGTCCACAAGATGGGCGAGGTGCACGATGGCGCCGCCGTCACCGACTGGATGGAGCAGGAGCGAGAGCGGGGGATCACCATCACCGCGGCCGCCATCTCCACCAGCTGGAAGGACAACCGGATCAACATCATCGACACCCCCGGTCACGTCGATTTCACCATCGAGGTCGAGCGCTCGATGCGGGTTCTCGATGGTGTCGTCGCCGTGTTCTGTGCCGTCGGCGGAGTCCAGCCCCAGTCGGAGACGGTCTGGCGCCAGGCCGATCGCTACAACGTGCCCCGGATCGTGTTCGTCAACAAGATGGACCGCACCGGCGCCAACTTCCTCAAGGTCTACGACCAGATCAAGGACCGCCTCAAGGCCAATGCCGTGCCGATCCAGCTGCCCATCGGGGCTGAAGGTGATCTCAAAGGGATCATCGATCTGGTGCGCAACAAGGCGATCATCTACACCAACGATCTCGGCACCGACATCCTCGAGGAGGAGATCCCCGCCGACATGAAGGACGAGGCCGAGGAGTGGCGCCAGAAGCTGATGGAGTCGGTGGCCGAAACCGACGAGGAGCTGATCGAAGCCTTCCTCGAAAACGGTGAACTCACCGAGGAACAGCTGATGCGTGGCATCCGCCTGGGGGTGGTGCAACACGGCATGGTGCCCATCCTCTGTGGTTCCGCCTTCAAGAACAAGGGCGTGCAGCTGGTGCTCGACGCCGTGGTCGATTACCTGCCCGCCCCCGTGGACGTTCCCCCGATCCACGGCCTGCTCCCCGACGGGAGCGAAGCCACCCGTCCCTGCGACGACAGCGCCCCCTTCAGCGCCCTGGCCTTCAAGGTCATGGCCGACCCCTACGGCAAGCTCACCTTCGTGCGCATGTACAGCGGGGTGCTGAAGAAGGGCAGCTACGTGCTCAATTCCACCAAGGACAAGAAGGAGCGTATCTCCCGGCTGATTCTTCTCAAGGCCGACGAACGCGAGGAGGTGGACGAGCTGCGGGCCGGTGACCTCGGCGCCGTGCTTGGCCTCAAGGACACCACCACCGGGGACACCCTCTGCGTGGACTCCGACCCGATCATCCTGGAATCCCTGTTCATCCCCGAGCCGGTGATCTCCGTGGCCGTGGAGCCCAAGACCAAGGGTGACATGGAGAAACTGGGCAAGGCCCTTCAGTCGCTGTCTGAGGAGGATCCCACTTTCCGGGTCTCCACCGATCCGGAAACCAATCAGACCGTGATCGCCGGTATGGGCGAACTGCACCTGGAGATTCTGGTCGACCGCATGTTGCGGGAGTTCAAGGTGGAGGCCAACATCGGCGCTCCTCAGGTTTCCTATCGGGAAACCATCCGTGGCAGTGCCAAGGGTGAAGGCAAGTTCGCTCGCCAGACCGGTGGCAAGGGCCAGTACGGCCATGTGGTGATCGAGATGCAGCCCGGCGAGCCGGGTTCCGGGTTCGAATTCGTCAACAAGATCGTCGGCGGCATCGTTCCCAAGGAGTACATCGGCCCGGCGGAAGCCGGCATGAAGGAAACCTGCCAGTCCGGCGTCATCGCTGGATTCCCCATGATCGATGTCAAGGTCACCATGGTGGACGGCTCCTATCACGACGTCGACTCTTCGGAGATGGCGTTCAAGATCGCCGGCTCCATGGCCTTCAAGGACGGGGTCAAGAAGTGCAATCCCGTACTGCTTGAACCGATGATGAAGGTGGAAGTCGAAGTCCCCGAGGATTTCCTCGGCTCGGTCATCGGCGACCTTTCCTCCCGCCGCGGCCAGGTCGAAGGGCAGTCCGTCGACGACGGGCAGTCCAAGGTCCAGGCCAAGGTGCCTCTGGCCGAGATGTTCGGCTATGCCACCCAGCTCCGATCCATGACCCAGGGTCGGGGTATTTTCTCGATGGAATTCAGTCACTACGAGGAAGTCCCTCGCAATGTGGCGGAAGCCATCATTTCCAAGAATCAGGGCAATTCCTGATCTTTCCTTCCATTCCAACCAACCCCCCGATTCTTTCCTTCCATGGCACGCGAGAAGTTCGAGAGGAACAAGCCTCACGTCAACATCGGCACCATCGGTCACGTTGACCACGGCAAGACCACCCTCACCGCCGCCATCACCAATGTGCTGGCGTCCAAGGGCATGGCCAAGGCCCAGGCCTACGATGATATTGACGGTGCTCCCGAAGAGAAGGAGCGGGGGATCACGATCAACACGGCCCACGTGGAGTACGAGACCGAAAAGCGTCACTACGCCCACGTGGACTGCCCCGGCCACGCGGACTACGTCAAGAACATGATCACCGGTGCCGCCCAGATGGACGGCGCCATCCTGGTGGTGGCCGCTACCGACGGCCCCATGGCCCAGACCAAGGAGCACATTCTCCTGGCCAAGCAGGTGGGCGTTCCCGCCCTGGTGGTGTTCCTCAACAAGAAGGACATGGTTGACGACGAGGAGATCCTCGAGCTCGTCGAGCTGGAGATGCGTGAACTGCTCAGCAGCTACGACTTCCCCGGCGACGACATCCCCGTGATCGCAGGCTCGGCACTCAAGGCTCTCGAGTACATCCAGGGCGGCAAGAAGGCCGAGCGTGGCGAGGATGAGTGGGTCGACAAGATCCTCGACCTGATGGATGCGGTCGATGAGGCCATTCCCGAGCCCGAGCGGGAGATCGACAAGCCCTTCCTGATGGCCGTCGAAGACGTCTTCTCGATCACCGGCCGCGGCACGGTTGCCACAGGCCGCATTGAGCGCGGCAAGGTGAAGGTGGGCGAAACCGTGCAGATCGTCGGGATCCGCGACACCCGCGAAACGACCGTGACCGGCGTGGAGATGTTCCGCAAGCTGCTCGATGAGGGCATGGCCGGCGACAACGTGGGCCTGCTGCTGCGCGGCATTCAGAAGGAGGACATCGAGCGCGGCATGGTGCTGGTGAAGCCCAACTCCATCAAGCCCCACACCAAGTTCGAAGGGGAGGTCTACGTGCTCAAGAAAGAGGAAGGCGGCCGTCACACCCCCTTCTTCGCCGGCTACCGCCCGCAGTTCTACATCCGCACCACCGACGTGACCGGCCAGATCACCGCCTTCACGGCCGACGACGGCTCCAACGTGGAGATGGTGATGCCCGGTGACCGCATCAAGATGAGCGCCGAGCTCATCTGCCCGGTCGCCATCGAGCAGGGCATGCGCTTCGCCATCCGCGAAGGCGGCCGCACCATCGGTGCCGGCGTGGTGTCCAAAATCGTGCAGTGAGGCTGATCTAGCCTTCAGGGGAGTGTCACCTGGGTGGCACTCCCCTTCACGGAAGCAGGTTTTCTCCGGGAAACACCTGTTTCCTCAGCACCTCGACAATCTGATCCTGCTGCCCCGGCCGCCCCCTTCGCCCGCGCTTCCCTACCCGCGCCCCCCCACCGATGACCGCCACCATCCCCCAACAGAAGATCCGCATCCGCCTGAAGGCGTTCGACCGCCGCATGCTGGATCTCTCCTGCGAAAAGATCATCGAAACCGCTGATCACACCGCCGCCACCGCGATCGGCCCCATCCCCCTTCCCACCAAGCGCAAGATCTACTGCGTGCTGCGCTCGCCCCACGTGGACAAGGACTCCCGTGAGCACTTCGAGACCCGCACCCATCGTCGCATCATCGATATCTACAGCCCGAGCTCCAAAACCATCGACGCACTCATGAAGCTCGACCTGCCCAGCGGTGTCGACATCGAGGTGAAGCTCTGAGGGCAACCCGACCCCAGGGCCATCGGCAGGCGGGTCGGACTTTCTAGGATCTCCTCTGCTGAGATCTTCTGGTTGCTGCTGACGTTCCCGACCTCCGATCGCCCCCTCCCCCTTGCCGGCAGCGGCAACTTCCGCGCGTGACTGATCTGGCCGTCAGGGAACTCCCCCTGTTTCCACTGCCCGATGTGGTCCTGTTTCCACAGGAGGTCCTGCCCCTGCACATTTTCGAGCCGCGCTACAGGATGATGCTGCGCACGGCGATGGCCGAGGATCGCCGCTTCGGCGTGGTGCGCTGGGATCCCCAGAACAAGCGGATGGCGGAGGTGGGCTGCTGCGCCGAAATCCTTCACTGCCAGGTGCAGGATGACGACCGCAGCAACATCGTGACCATGGGCCAGCAGCGCTTCCGGGTGCTGGACATCGTCCGCGACACCCCGTTCCGCGTCGGCATGGTGAGCTGGATCGAGGACACGGTGAGCGAAAGCCACGAGGAGCTCGAGACCCTCACCAGTGATGTCACCAGGGCGTTGCGTGATGTGGTCGATCTCACTGGCAAGCTGATCGGCAAACCCTCCTCCCTGCCCGCCGATCTGCCCGATCTGCCCAGGGAACTGTCGTTCTGGATCGGCGCCCATCTGGGCGGTCCGGTGGCCGATCACCAGCAAGCGCTGCTGGAGATCACCGACACCGGTGAGCGGCTGAGACAGGAATACGAACTTCTTGACCAGACCCGGCGCCAGTTGGCGGCGCGCACGGTCCTGAAGGACACCTTTTCCACCCTTGGCGACGGCTCGGCCGAGAACTGACATGGCCAGCATCGTTTCGGGCGGGGCCCTGCTGCCCCTCCTTCTGACGGGGACCGTCCTGACGGTAGTGGTGGCTGTCGTGCTGTGGCAGCGCCGTTCCCGCGCCTATCTCTCCACGGCCAGTGTGGCCGCCGCCTACGACCGCTGGACCCATGACCGCCTGCTGGAGCGTCTCTGGGGAGAGCACGTCCATCTGGGCCACTACGGTGACCCCCCCGGGCCGCGCGATTTCCGCGCCGCCAAGGCGACCTTCGTGCACGAGCTGGTGCGCTGGAGTGGTCTCGACCGCCTCCCCCCCGGCAGCCGGGTGCTCGACGTGGGCTGCGGCATCGGCGGCAGCGCCCGGATCCTCGCGGAGGACTACGGCTTCGAGGTGCTGGGGATCAGCATCAGCCCGGCCCAGATCGCCCGGGCCCGGGAGCTCACCCCCCCGGACCTGCCGGGCTGCCGTTTCGCCGTCATGGATGCCCTGGCCCTGGATCTGCCGGATGGCACCGCCAGTGGGGGGTTCGATGCGGTCTGGAGCGTCGAGGCAGGCCCCCACATGCCCGACAAGCAACGCTATGCCGATGAGATGCTGCGGGTGCTCAGGCCGGGCGGCTGCCTGGCGGTGGCGGACTGGAACCGTCGCGATCCGGAAGACGGCCCCATGAACCGACGGGAACGCTGGGTGATGCGCCAGCTGCTGGATCAGTGGGCCCACCCCGAGTTCGCCAGCATCCGGTCCCTGCGGAAGAACCTGGAGCAAAGTCCCTGGAACCGCGGCCTGGCCATCACGACCGCGGACTGGACGGTCCCCACCCTCCCTTCCTGGGTGGACTCGATCCTCGAGGGAGTGCGGCGCCCGGCTGCCGTGCTGGGCCTTGGGGCCGGAGCGGTGGTTCAGGGGCTTCGGGAGACGCCGACGCTCCTGCTGATGCACTGGGCCTTCCGCAGAGGTCTGATGCAGTTCGGCGTGTTCCGTGGATCTCGGCCCAACCCATGACGTCCTCCTGTCACGGCAAGAGGCTCAGAGGTCTCCTTCCCCCGCTGCCAGATTGGTGAGCGGATAGGCGCCGAAGAGGGCCAGATGTTCACAGAGGGGGGTGAGATCCGCCAGCGCCCCATCGAGAGATGCCGCGCCATCGGGGAGTTCCAGATCCACGAAGAAGATGTACTCCCCCATTTCCCGCTTGGAGGGGCGCGATTCGATACGGCTCATGTTCAGACCCTGCCGCGCGAAGCAGCCCAGCGACTCCAGCAGGGCCCCGGGGCGATTGGAGCGCAGCGAGAACGCCAGGCTGGCGTGAGGTCCCTGCTGGGAGCGTGTTCCACGCCGGAGCAGCAGGAAGCGGGTGCAGTTGCCGGGGACGTCGTTGATCGGATAGGCCAGGACATCGAGGTCGTGCTCCGCCGCCGCTTCCCGGGAAGCGATGGCGCCTCGGAAACGACTGCCGCGCACGAGCCGGGCGGCCTCGGCGGTGGAGCTGGTGGGGAGCTGCAGCGCCTGGGGCAGATGCTCCCCCAGCCACTGGCTGCACTGGGCCAGGGCCTGGGGATGGGAGAGGACTTCGCTGATGGCTTCGAGCGGGCCACTGCCCACCAGCGCATGGCGGATCGGCAGCACCAGGGCTCGGGCCACCGCCAGGTCGGGGTGCTCCCAGAGGGCGTCGAGGCAGCTGGTGACTCCCCCTTCGACGGAGTTCTCCACGGGCACCACCGCCAGGGCGCAATCGCCCCCGGCGAGGGCCTGGACCACGGCGCGGATGCCCTGCTGGGGCACGAACTCCACGGCCTCCAGGCCCTCCAGCCCTGCCAGTCGCTGCGCCGCCTGTTCGCCGTAGGTGCCGACAGGACCGAGAAAGGCGAGCCGCATGGAGATGGGTCGATCTGGGGTGATCAGTAGGATCATCGCCTGTCGGCCCGCAGGCCATGTCCCTGGCCTTCAGCGCCAGCCAGCAACTCGATCTTCCGGTGACCTGCGACGCGGAACGCCTCCCCGCCTACCTGGATGACGAGCAGCGGGTCGTGGCGGCGTTGCTGGATCCGAAGCAGCTCGACCCCCTCGGCCAGGGCCGTTACCGCTACACGGTCAGCCCGGTGAGGGTGTTCCAGCTGAAGATCCAGCCGGTGGTGGAGCTGCATGCGATGCACCGCAACGGTCGGCTCGAACTGGAGGCGCTCGACTGCCAGCTCGAGGGTCTCGGGTTGGTGGAGGATTTCCGACTCAGCCTCTGCGCCTGGCTCGCCGCCGGCGACAAGGGCCTGGTGGGGGAGGCGAGCCTCTCGGTGACCGTGAGCAGACCGACCCTGCTGCAGCTGATCCCTCCCAAGGTGCTGGAAGCCACCGGACGCTCGGTCCTTGCCGGCATCCTCCTGGGCATCAAGACCCGGGTGGGTCAGCAACTGCTCGGAGATTTCCAGCGCTGGTGCCGATCGACCTGAGGAAACTGCGGCGATGCAGCGGGGTGGGACCCAGGCGCCGGATCGCCTCCCGGTGCTGGGGGGTCCCGTAGCCGGCATGCCGCTCCAGTCCGTAGCCGGGATGGCGCAGGGCCAGCCGGCACAGCAGAGCATCCCTTGCCTGTTTGGCCAGCACGCTGGCGGCGGCGATGGACGCACATCGGCCATCGCCGCCCACCACGGTGACCTGCTCTCCGGACCAATGCCGCAGGGGCAGGACCCCGTCCACGAGCAGCAGGCGGGGCGGGCGGGGCAGGCGCTGCAGGGAGCGCAGCATGGCCGATTCGGTGGCGCGGCGGATGCCCCAGCGATCGATCTCGGCGGCGCTGGCCTGACCCAGGGCCCAGGCCAGCGCGACCTGCCTCAGCAGGGGGTCCAGAGCCTGCCGCCGCCGGGCGGAAAGCTTCTTGCTGTCGTTGAGACCGGCATCGGCCAGGGGGAGCAGAGCGCTCGCCGGCAGCACCACGGCCGCCGCGAACACCGGCCCGAACAGGCTCCCCCGACCCACCTCATCCACCCCGGCACAAAGGGAGGGGTCGTGCCCCTCCCACACCGGTGCATCGGCACGCCAGAGGGCGTTGGCGCCGTGCTCCTCAGCCAGGGGCTGAGGAGCGGCGGCGGCGGCGGCGCGGCTCACCGGCTTCGTCGGCTTCGGGTTCGATCCCCAGCTCCGCGGTGGCGGCCCCTTTCTCGGCGGTGGCCACAGGAGCGGCGGACCGCTCGGAGACCTCGCTGGATCCTTCCGAGGAGCGGCGACGGCGGGGAAGCGCCACACTGACCATCTCCGCAGGAGCGGGGGAGGACTCCGCTTCGAAGGGTGCCGGTGTGATCTCCAGGATGGGCGGCATGTCCTGGTGGCCAGGGGACTCGGTGGCGACGGAGATCGCCTCCACCCCGCCGGAACCGGTGTCGGTCTCGGCTTCTGAGCTGCCGTTGCGCCCCTCGCCGCCCCGGCCGCGACGCCGGCGACGGGAGCCACTGGCGGCCAGCTGCTGGCGGGCCTCCTCCACGACCTTGGCCGGATCAGCGTCCGGTCGGACCACCCGCACCAACACGTTCTCGGAAGACGGCTCCGGATCCAGCAGCAGGGCTGGGCTGAGGCCCATCCAGCCGTAGACCAGCTCCTGTTCCGCGGTCATCGGCACGGGCAGCACCTCAGGCTCCTGGCGCCGCTGGGGGGCTTCGCCGGCCTGGCTCTCCTGGGCCGCTCCGCTGGTGGCGCCGACACCGTTGCCGCCCCCATCGGTGGCGCCACTGGCGGCGGTGACATCGGCCCCGTCGGAGCTCCGGCCACCGCGACCCCGGCGGCGGCGGCCACTGCCGCCATCACTGGCGCCGACGGCGGCGGGACTGACCACCTCGGCTCTCGCCGAGGCGGCGGAGCGCACCAGGCCGGAGACCGTCGCCAGGGGCTGGAGGGTGTCCTTGCCGGGGAGAACCGCCACATGACCCAGGCCTCCGCAGCTGGGACAGGCCCGACCGAACAGTTCGTAGATGTTCTGGCCCTGACGCTTGCGGGTCAGCTCCACCAGACCGAGCTCAGTGAGCTGGGCGATCTGGGGACGAGCCGTGTCGTCTCTGGAGGCCTGGGTGAAGTGTTCCAGCAGCTGCAGCTGATCGCGCCGCGACTCCATGTCGATGAAGTCGATGATGACCACCCCGCCGATGTTGCGCAGCTTGAGCTGGCGGGCAATCTCGACGGCCGCCTCGCAGTTGGTCCACAGCACCGTCTCACGGGCGTTGGCCGAGCGGGTGAACGAACCGGAGTTGACGTCGATCACCGTGAGCGCCTCGGTGGGCTCGATGATCACGTAACCGCCGGAGGGAAGATCGACCCTCGGCTTGAGGGCATCGCGGATGGCCGCGTTGACCCGGTAATGCTCCAGGATCTCGCTGGGTTCCCCATGATGCTCCACCAGCAGGTTGGCCTGGTCGGAGCCGAGAAAGTCGTTGACCCGAGCCACCGCATCGGCACTGTCGACCACCACCCGCAGCACGTCGGGGCTGTAGAGGTCGCGCAGCACCCGATGGATGAAATCCTCGTCGCGGTTGAGCAGCACAGGGGGCGAGGCCGTCTCGGCGGCCTGCTGGATCGACTCCCACTGACGCAGCAGACCCTCGAGGTCGTCGATCAGCATGTCCTCGCTGACGTCCTCGGCCTCGGTGCGGATCAGCAGGCCGGCCCCGGGAGGTTTGATCAGCACCCCGAGGGCCCGCAGCCGGTTGCGCTCGTTCTCGCCATTGATGCGACGGGAGATGTTGACCCCCTGGCCATGGGGCTGCAGGACGAGAAATCGACCTGGCAGGGAGAGGTTGCCCGTGAGGCGCGGGCCCTTGGTGCCGGTGGGCTCCTTCATCACCTGAACGAGCACCTTCTGGCGTGGCTCGAGCAGTTCGGTGATGCCGGCACCGCCCTTCTTCAGGCGCAGGGGACCGAGATCGGTGATGTGGATGAAGCCGTTCTTCTCACTTTCTCCGATGTTGACGAACGCCGCATCGATCCCGGGCAACACGTTTTCGACGGTTCCGAGATAAACATCGCCGATCTGATAACGACCCTGGGCGACAATCAGTTCATCGACGCGTTCGTCGTTGAGCACTGCGGCGATCCGCATCTGCTCAGCGATGACGATCTGCTGGGGCATGGAAGAGATGGTGGGCTCAGTGGAGCCCTGCCCAAAGGGCAGGTAAGGAAGGAATCGGGCGGCGACCACAGGGGTCGTGCAGCCACGGGATGGGGAAGGACCGCACCCTGAAGATCAGGGAGACGGACGGCTGCCGGGGACGACCCACGGAAGCCAGTGACCTGAATGGGAGCTTTGATGTCGTCGGGCCGGCAGCGTGACGGAAAGGATGACCTCCCTTCCCGATGCGAAGCAACGAAGACCGAACCAAGCAGTGTTGACCTTGATAGCGCTTTGGCCGAGATACTTCTAGAAAGCGTCTCTGATGCAGAAGCGACTGGGCGGAAAGGAAAAGATGAAGAGAGGAATCCCTCCGTTTTCCTTTGCCGTCTGGGGCGAACTTAGCATGAGCCGAGCCGCAGGCAACGGCGCTGCACCGCCCCGAGCCTCAGGGGCTGGCCGAGCAACTCCCCCAGCCAATGGCACAGATGCTCGGGCCGCAAGCTGCGGCCCTGGGGGTCGACGGCGGCCTCGAGATCCAGCACCTGCGTTGCCTGGCTCAGGGGCTCCGAAGCAGCGGCGTCGAGATCCGCCGGGCGCAGGCCGAGCAGGTAGGGACGGCAGTCCCGCTGGCGGGGGCGCCCCTTCTTGTCCTTGTCGTTCCAGAGCAGCTCCCCGGCGGCCAGCAACTCGGCGATCGCCGTGGCCCAGCGCCCGGGGGAAGGTGCTTCAGCGCCTTCGACCGGCAGCAGGGTGATGCGCCAGTGGGCGGCTCGGATCTGCTGGGCCAGGCTGGGGCCCGCCACGGGCACCTCGATCACCGAGAGCAGAGTGAGTTCCGCGGAGAGCTCCGCCTGGAGATGCTGGCGGGCCACCGCCGGATCGATCGGGGCGGCGAACTCCAGGTCGAACCACTCACCGAGGCCCTCCACCCCCAGGGGCAGGGGGAGCGCCACCTGGAGCCGCGGCAGGGGATGGAAGCCGCCGGTGAAGCTGACCGGCAGGCCGCTGCGCCGCAGGGCCCGCTCCAGCAGACGCAGGGTGTCCAGATGACTGATCAGGGCCAGGCTGCCGGTCTTGGTGAAACCGAAGCGCAGCCGGCGGACCCGCTCGCTCGCCGGCGCCCGCGGCGGGATCGAGGGCGGGATCGGCGGGGGCGGGATGACCACGTTGTGGCCCAGCTCCGGTCCGCAGACACCGCAGCTAGCTGCAACCGTCGAAGGAGCAGTCCGGCACCACGGTGGCCGCCAGGGCCCGGCCCAGGTCCTCCGCCAACCAGGCCTTGTCGACACCGGAGTCGATGTGGTCCCAGGGGAGGGGCTGGCGGCAGAAGGCCTCCAGGCCTCCCGCGGCGAAGGCCTCCGCCGCGCTCCAGCCCCCCATCTCCAGGGACCGGTAGGAGCCACCGAGCCCGGCGGCCTCGATGGCGCCGGTCCAGGCGGCGTGGGTCCGCTCGGCCGATTCGAACCAGGCATCCAGCCCCGCCCCGGCCCGCCAGGCGGCCTCGATCACCGGCGCCAGGCGCCGATCGCCGCGGCCCACGAAGTCTTCCACCGCCGACAGGCGCACGTCGGTGTAATTGGTCTTGAGGCCCCGCAGGGGCCGCAGGGCCTCGCGCAGCAACTGCTGCCGGCGCCGGAATTCCGCCGTGGACACGCTGTGCCACTGGAACGGCGTGTGGGGCTTGGGGGTGAAATTGCTGATCGTGAGGTTGAGCTGCAGCCGGCCCAGATCGCGGCACTGCTGCTGCAGGGCCCGGCAGGTTTCGGCGATGCCGATCACGTCGGCGTCGGTCTCGCCGGGGAGGCCGATCATGAAATAGAGCTTGACCCGGCTGTAGCCGTTCTCCATCGCGGTGCGGATCCCGCGCAACAGTTCTGCATCGGTGAGGCCCTTGTTGACGATGTCCCGCAGGCGCTGGCTGCCGGCCTCGGGCGCGAAGGTGAGCCCGGCCCGCCGGGAGCCCCCGAGGATGTGGGCAATGGAGGCATCGAAGCGGTCGACCCGCTGGCTGGGCAGGGTGAGGCTGACGTTGTGCTCCGCCAGACGGTTGCGCAGTTCCACCCCCACCGCCGGCAGGGCGAGATAGTCGCTGCAGCTGAGCGACAGCAGGGAGAAGTCGCTGAAGCCGGTGCGCCGCATGCCCTCCTCCACCGCCTCGATCACCGCCTCGGGCTCCACATCCCGGGCCGGGCGGGTGAGCATGCCGGGCTGGCAGAAGCGGCAGCCGCGGGTGCAGCCCCGGCGGATCTCCACGGTGAGTCGGTCATGGACCGTCTCGATGTGGGGAACCAGGCCCATGGCGTAGTGGGGCATGGGGGTGGCCGTGCGGCGCAGCACGCGGGCGGGCACGCCCGGCTCCAGGGGCAGGAGGCTCACCCCGTCGGGCCCCGGGCCGTAGAGCGCCGGCACGTACACCCCAGGCACCTGGGCCAGGTCCCGCAGCAGGGCGGAGCGGCTGAGGCCGGCGGCGCGGCCTTCGGCCACCACCAGGCCGATCTCCGGCAGCAGCTCCTCCCCGTCCCCGAGGGCCAGGAAATCGAAGAAGGGCGCGAAGGGCTCGGGGTTGCCGGTGGCGGTCGGCCCGCCGGCGAAGATCAGCGGCGGCCCGGCCGGGTCGTCCAGGGGCAGGTCGCCGCGGTCGGCCGCCCGGATCGGGATGCCGGCCAGATCGAGCATCTCGAGGATGTTGGTGCCACCCAGTTCGTAGCTGAGGCTGAAGCCGAGGATGTCGAAGGCCGTCAGGGGCCGGTGGCTTTCCACCGCGAACAGGGGCGCTCCACGCTGCCGCAGCCGGGCGGCGAGATCGGCCGCCGGCAGGTAGGCCCGATCGCACAGCTGGCCGGGCACGGCATTGAGAATCGAATAGAGCAGCACGTGGCCCAGGTTGCTGGCGCCGACCTCGTAGACCTCCGGATAGGTGAGGGCCCAGCGCACCTGGGCGGCCGACCAGTCACGGGGCTCCACCCCCCGCTCGTTGCCCAGGTACCGGGCCGGCCTATTGATGGTGGCGTCCACCAGCGCCGCAAAGGCGACCGGGTCATCCGCGGAACCGTCGCTGCCGGCGGGCCCGCTGATGCTGGCGGAAGGGGTCGCGACGGGCACGGCGGAGGCACGGAGGCGTGACCTGATCGTATGCAGGCCGGACCGCGCCATAGGAAGATGCCGCCGGGCCCCGCTGCCGCGCCTTCCGCTTCCCTCCCATGGTTCTGGTCAACGACAATTACCTCAAGCTCAAGGCGGGCTACCTGTTTCCCGAGATCGCCCGGCGCGTGAAGGCCTTCAGCGAGGCCCATCCCGAGGCCCAGCTCATCCGCCTGGGCATCGGCGATGTGACCGAACCCCTGCCGGCGGCCTGCCGGGAGGCGATGAAACAGGCCATCGATGCCATGGGCACCCGGCAGGGCTTCCACGGGTACGGGCCTGAGCAGGGCTACGGCTGGCTGCGGGAGGCGATCGCCCGCCAGGACTTCCAGTCCCGCGGCTGTGAGGTGAGCGCCGATGAGATCTTCGTCTCCGACGGCTCCAAGTGCGACAGCAGCAACATCCTCGACATCCTCGGGGCCGGTAACCGCGTCGCCGTCACCGATCCGGTCTACCCGGTGTATGTGGACAGCAACGTGATGGCGGGGCGCACCGGCGAGGCCGATGAGGGGGGCCGCTACAGCGGCCTCACCTATCTGCCGCTCACGGCGGCCAACGGCTTCGTCGCCCCCTTGCCCGAGCAGCCGGTGGACCTGATCTACCTCTGCTTCCCCAACAACCCCACCGGCGCGGTGGCCACCCGGGAGCAGCTGCAAGCGGTGGGTGGACTATGCCCTGGCCCACGACGCCCTGATTCTGTTCGACGCCGCCTACGAGGCCTTCATCTCCGATCCCGGATCTGCCCCATTCCATCTATGAGATCGAAGGGGCGCGCCGCTGCGCCATCGAGTTCCGCTCCTTCTCCAAGAACGCCGGCTTCACGGGCACCCGCTGCGCCTTCACCGTGGTGCCCCGGGGGCTCACGGGCACCACGGCCTCGGGGGAGAAGGTGGAGCTTTGGGGGCTGTGGAACCGGCGCCAGAGCACCAAGTTCAACGGTGTGAGCTACATCGTGCAGCGAGGCGCCGAGGCCGTGTACTCCCCCGAAGGCCAGGAGCAGGTGCGGGCCCTGATCGGCTTCTACATGGCCAATGCCGCCATCATCCGCCGCGATCTGGGGGCCGCCGGGCTGCAGGTGCATGGGGGTGAGCAGGCCCCGTACGTGTGGATCAAGACGCCCGAGGGGCTCGATTCCTGGGGCTTCTTCGACCACCTGCTCGGCAGGGCCCATGTGGTGGGCACCCCCGGCAGCGGCTTCGGTGCCGCCGGGGAGGGTTATTTCCGGCTCTCCGCGTTCAACTCCCGCGCCAACGTGGAGGAGGCGATGGGCCGCATCCGGGCTCTTTAGAGTTGGACGCTGTCAGGACCGGAGCGGCCATGCCCATGACCATCCCGCCCTTCCCCCTCGCCCCGGGCCACCCGGCGGCGACAGAAACCCCCACCCGCTCGCCGGGCGGAGCCGCCGTGATCGAGAAGGCACCGGAGCGGGTGCGCAAGACCTCCCCCCGCTACAAGGTGCTGCTCCACAACGATCCGGTGAACAGCATGGAGTATGTGGTCACCACCCTGCGCCAGGTGGTGCCCTCCCTGAGCGAGCAGGACGCCATCGCCGTGATGCTGGAAGCCCACAACACGGGGGTGGGCCTGGTGATCGTCTGCGATCTGGAGCCGGCGGAGTTCTACTGCGAAACCCTCAAGGCCAAGGGGCTCACCAGCACGATCGAACCGGAGAGCTGAATGGCGCTCCCCTACGAGGAGCCGACAGCCGAGGAGTCTTCGTTGGGCCCATCCCCCCGTCGGGGCCCCCGCTGGATCGGCACACTGCTGTACGTGCCGGTGCTCTACGGCCTGGGCTGGCTGCTGGTGCAGCCGCTCGCCGCTCTTGTGCCGGGGATCCCCCGCGACAGGCTGGATCTGATCGGCACAGCCATGGCCCTGCTGCTCCTGCTCCTCAGCCTGCCGCTTCGCCTCCGGAGCGTCTGGGGAGTGGCGGGGCCCTGGGGCCGGCTCGGGGTGGCGGCGGCCCCCTCGCGCATCGCCCGTGCCTTCCTGCGGGGGCTGCTCAAGGCTCTGCTGCTGCTGACCCTGGTGGCCGCTGTCCTGCTGCTCAGCGGGCAGGCCGACTGGCGAGGACAGCTGGACCTGGCTCAGCTGCTCAATGCCCTGGCCCTGCTGCTGGGGGTGGGGTTCGCGGAGGAGCTGCTCTTTCGCGGCTGGCTCTGGGGGGAACTGGAGCAGCACCTGGGCAGGGAGCGGGCCCTGATCACTCAGGCCCTGGTGTTCAGCCTGGTGCACACCCGCTTCAACCTCGGTCCCCTTGGCGCCGTGGGCCTGCTGGGCGGCCTGACCCTGCTGGGGCTGGCCCTGGCGCTGCAGAGACGTGCCGATGCCGGCGTGCTGTGGGGCGCCGTGGGATTGCACGGGGGCCTGGTGGGTGCCTGGTTCCTGCTGCAAGGCGGTCTGCTGGCCCTGAAGCCTGACGCCCCTCCCTGGCTGGTGGGTCCCGGCGGCAGCCATCCCAACCCCATCGGCGGGGTGGTGGGCTGGCTGGGGCTGGGAATGCTCCTGTGGGTGCGGCGGCGCTGGTGGCGAGGCGGAGCCCGTCAGAACAGGACGAAATCGGCCTGAGTGAGGGACGGCTTGAGGGTGCCCGTAAAGGAGGCGAAGACCTGCCCTGCGAAGCGGAGCTCACCGGAGCTCTGCTCGTAGGTGATCTCCCGTCCCAGAAAGGCTCCAGGGGTCAGCCCCGTGTAGATGGCGTCATCCAGCCAGATCCTGTCGGTGCCGGGGGTGAAGTCGGTGATCCGATCCGAGTTGGTGACGGTGTCGGGGGCGGTGGCGAACACGAAGGCATCGGCGCCCTCGCCACCGGTGAGGGTGTCATTGCCAGCGTCCCCGCTGATCCAGTCGCGATCGCCGCTCCCGCCGCCGTCGAGCGGGTCGTCGGAGAGGCCACCCACCAGGAAGCGATCGAAGGTGTAGGTGAGCGAGGAGACAACGACGTCATTGGAGACACCGGAAGCGGAGCGCAACACCAGCTGGGAAGGGGAGACGAGCTCACTCCTGGCGACCAGGCCACCCCGGAAGACATTGCCTGACAGGTCGATGTTCGCAGCAACAATCCCGGCATAGTCTTCCATGGGATTGTCACGGATGACGATGGAATCTCCGCCACATCGACTCAGGTCGAAGTCATTCCCTGAGATCATAAGTGGCCGCAGCACATCATAGAGCTCCAGGTAGGAGCCATGCTCCAGTTTATTGGCAACGATGGATCCTGCCACGTTCAGAAACTTCTCACCGTTGTAGCGGTTGCCATAGAAGGCGCTGCGGGTGAAGACATTGCCAGAGATCAGCACATTCGTGCTGTCCTTGATCGTCAGAGCATTGCGGAAACCACTTTCATCGAACAGGGAGTCCCGAATCGTGATCGTGTCCCCCTGGGTGCTCAGAAAAGCTGAGCCCGCGGTAAAGGGGAGATTGGCAGGGTTGAACGCCCCGACGCCCGAACCCTGGCCCGTGAGTTTCACGATCACACGATCAAGAGTGAGCCCCAGATAGTCGGGGATTCCCCCTGGATTCCCTGAGCGAACATCGAGGTAGAGGCCCCAGGGGAGGCTTCCGTTGCCGCCTACGGCGCCGGTGTGGCTGCCTTCGAACACCACATTCTCGAAGGTGAGGTCGTCGATCTCGTTCTTGGTATCCAGCGTTGTCTCCCCTGCCTGCAGGATGTACCCTGAGCCATCGCTGAAGCTGAAGACAAGGTTCTTCAGGGCCCAGCCCTTCGGAATTCCATAGCCCCGATCACTCTGACCGGTGAAGATCCGCCTCAGACCGGTGAGGATCGTGGAGGCTCGGCCGGAGGCATCCGTCTGGCCTGTCATCGCCAGGGATTTCGCACCAAAGCGTGCCAGCGTGGGTGCCCCATTGGTGGCCAGCTTCCACCCGGTCTGAACCTTGACCTTCCTGCCGTTGATGATCTGCCTGACGTAAACGGGAGCGCTGGTCCTGCGGATGTCGAAGCTGCCCGCCGACAGGCTGATCTGATGGTTACCCCCCGTGGTGGATTTCACGCTATTCAGGGCATCCCTCAGAAAAGCGAACCGATCGAGCGGGCTGGGCGTGGGCCAGGGCAGAACTCCACCTGTGGAGGAATAGAGCGTGGGATCGACGCTGAACGTGGCCATGGGTCGGGAATGGGCAGCACGGTGGAGGGGCTCCGAGGACAGGTCGCGCTGGCCAGCGCCCGAACCTTTGACACAAACGTAAGCGCCATGACGCTGGGTGAACTCCCACGCCGCCCACGGATCAGGATGGCCTCAGCGCACCGCCGTCGCCAGCGCCCGACGCCCCTCCACCGGTGCCCGCAGGGAGTCCTCCAGGGGAGCCGTTCCGTAGTCGCGCTCCAGAAGATCCATCACGGTGCGGCCGAAGTCGCCGGGGTTGAGGCGAAAGGCCTCCAGGCAGATCCGGCCGAAGGTGCTGCCCATCGGTTCGGGGTTCCAGAGCAGCTTGCGGGCGGTCCAGGGCAGCATGCTCATGGGGTTGTAGCCGGGTTGCAGCACCCCCTGCTCGAAGGCGTACTGCTCCAGGTGGGTGTGGGGCTGCAGGCCGATGAAGAAGATGGCCGGCTCCACCTTGTCGGCCCCGAAGATGCGCTCCAGTTCGCGGTGATAGGCGACCGTCTGGCGAATGGTCTCGGGGCGCTCGTCGATCACGTTGAAGGAGTAGTTCACGGACACGTGCTCGCGAAAACCGGCCCTGGCCAGCAGGCGGCAGCTCTCCAGCACCGTGCGCAGGTTGTAGCCCATGCGCATCTTGCGCACGAGTTCCTGGGAGCCGGAGGTGATGCCGATCTCGAAGTAGCTCATGCCGGTGGCCACCATCAGCTCGGCCAGTTCGGGATCGAGGTTGTCGGCCCGGATGTAGGCGGCCCAGTGGATGTCGTTCATCCCGGCCGCCTGGATCGCCCGCAGCAGCGCCTTGGCATCCTCGATGTACCGACGGGCGGGAATGAACTGGGCATCGGTGAACCAGAAGCCGCGCACCCCCCTGTCGTAGAGCTGGCGCATCTCCCTGACCACCTCCTCCACCGGGTTGACCCGCACGGCCTTGCCCTCCACCACGGTGTAGACGCAATAGCAACAGTTGTGGGGGCAACCCCGTTTGGTCTGGACCCCGACGTAGAAGTCGCCGCCATCGAGATACCACTCCAGCTGGGGCCAGATCGAGGCGATGTAGTCGTAGTCGCAGGCGGTCTTCTCCATGCCGCCGGGCTGTTCGTGGATCAGTCCCGGGCGGGGGATCTCGCCGGCCAGGTAGCAGCGTTCGCCCGCCAGGTCGTCTCCCCGGAGCAGTTTCTCCAGCAGCGGTTCCCCTTCTCCCACCGACACCACCGTGCCCTTCGGCAGCCGGCGGCCGAGCTGTTCGTAGAAGACACTCACGGCCCCACCGCCCAGCACCGCCCTGGCCTGTGGATGGTGCCGCCGGGCCCGGCGCAGACCGCCGCGGATCAGGCCCAGATTGCGGCGCAGCTCGCCGTAGTAGGCCCCCATCAACCGCAGGCCCCCCAGGGCACCCCGCAGTCGCCGCAGGGGATTGCGGGCATAGAAGACCTCAAAGGAGTTCTGCAGCGGATTGCCGCCCCGGCCATCCACCGGCGCATAGATCTGGATGTCGCGCCAGGAGAACACCAGCAGGGTGGGGCGGAACCGGTCGACGACCTCCAGCAGCACCCGCTGAACATCCAGCAGGGGCACGGCCGCCAGATCCAGGATCCGCTGGGGCAAGGCGGGAAACTGCTTATGGAGATGGTCGGCCAGATAGATCGGGCCGATCGGAAAGATCGGATTGCAGGGCAGCCGCACCAGCAGCACCCGTTGATCGCTCACGGCTCGCGCAGCTCGAAGGGGTCAGTGGACGCTAACAACTGCGCCACGGCCTCAGCGGCCCGCCGCAGCGGTCCGGGCAGCCAGGGGATCCAGGCCCCGTGCACGCACAGACGGGGGCGAAGCTGGAAGCCGGAGGCCGACAGCCTCCTGGCCAGGGCCTGCGGCGAAGGCTGGGGATAGGCCGGGTTGATCACATCAGCGACATCGATGCCGCCCAGATCATCGATGCCGGCTTCGAGGGCCTCGATCAACCGCTCCAAAGGCCAGAGGTTCGGCGGCAGCTGAAGGTGCACCTCCGCCGGCAGGATCGCCCGGGCCTCGGCGATGGTGAGCAGCAGGTCGTCCTGTTCGGCGGGGCCGAGGGGGAGGGCCTCGCTGCCATCGGGCCGCCAGGGCTGGAGGATCACCTCCTGGAGATGACCCCAGCGATCCTGCAGGAGGGCCAGCAGTTCGAGGGCGTCGCGACGGTCGGCCCGGCTTTCGCCCACCCCCAGCAGCAGGCCGGTCGTGAAGGGAATACCGAGACGGCCGGCCTGCTCCAGCTGAGCCAGTCGAACGTCCAGCCGCTTGCTTGGGGCGTGGCGGTGCATCCGGTCGTAGGCCGGACCCAGGCCCTCCAGCATCAGGCCCATGGAGGGATTGAGCCGGCCCAGGGCAGCCATCTCCCTCAACGACAGGGGACCGGCATTGGTGTGGGGCAGGCGGCCATCGGCCAGCGCCAGCCGGCTCAGCCGCAGCAGACGATCGAACCAGCCCCGCCGGCCGGCAGAGGCCGGTGGTTCCTCGCCACTGAGGAGCAGAACCTCGCGGGCCAGCGGCCGCTGGTGCAGCAGATGAGAGGCTTCGGCGACGCCAAGGGCGTCGGGAGGTGGGGTGCTGGAGCCGCCTCCCCCGGGCCGGGCTGGCCGGCGGAAGGAGCAGTAGCCGCAGGCGTTGAAGCAGTGGTGGGTGGGCACCAGGGTGAGGCTGGGGCTCCAGGTGATCGGCCGCAGGGCGGGGGTCGGGGACAGGGGGCTCATCTTTTCTTCATGAATCGCTGCTCACACTCCGCAACACTCTGTTACAGTGGCTGCAGGTGGGATTCCGCCTCTTCCTCCCGTCACCGGATCGGCATGTCTCACGCCGCCGCCGGTGCCTACTTTCCACGCACTCATGACCGCCACTCTCCAAAAGCGCTCCGGCGCCTCGGTGTGGAACCAGTTCTGCGAGTGGGTCACCTCCACCAACAACCGCCTCTACGTCGGTTGGTTCGGTGTGCTGATGATCCCCACCCTGCTGGCTGCCACCGTCTGCTTCATCGTCGCCTTCATCGCGGCACCCCCCGTCGACATCGACGGCATCCGTGAGCCCGTCGCCGGCTCGCTGATGTACGGCAACAACATCATCTCCGGCGCCGTTGTTCCTTCCAGCAACGCCATCGGCCTGCACTTCTACCCCATCTGGGAAGCCGCCAGCCTCGACGAGTGGCTGTACAACGGTGGCCCCTACCAGCTGGTGGTCTTCCACTTCCTGATCGGCGTCTTCGCCTACATGGGCCGTGAGTGGGAACTCTCCTACCGCCTGGGCATGCGCCCCTGGATCTGCGTCGCCTACTCCGCCCCCGTGGCGGCTGCCAGCGCCGTGTTCCTGATCTACCCCTTCGGTCAGGGCTCCTTCTCCGACGGCATGCCCCTCGGCATCAGCGGCACCTTCAACTACATGCTGGTGTTCCAGGCGGAGCACAACATCCTGATGCACCCCTTCCACATGCTGGGTGTGGCCGGTGTGTTCGGTGGCTCCCTGTTCTCCGCCATGCACGGTTCGCTGGTGACCTCCTCCCTGGTGCGTGAGACCACCGAGAGCGAGAGCCAGAACTACGGCTACAAGTTCGGCCAGGAAGAGGAGACCTACAACATCGTGGCCGCCCACGGCTACTTCGGTCGCCTGATCTTCCAGTACGCCTCCTTCAACAACAGCCGCAGCCTGCACTTCTTCCTGGCCGCCTGGCCGGTGGTCGGCATCTGGTTCACCGCCCTGGGCGTGAGCACGATGGCGTTCAACCTGAACGGCTTCAACTTCAACCAGTCGATTCTCGATGGTCAGGGCCGGGTGATCAACACCTGGGCCGACGTGCTGAACCGTGCCGGCCTGGGCATGGAAGTGATGCACGAGCGCAATGCGCACAACTTCCCGCTCGATCTGGCTGCCGCCAGCGCCACCCCGGTGGCCCTGACCGCTCCGGCCATCGGCTGATTCGGTTCTTACCGATTTCCCTGGAATCCCCCTGATCCCTTGATGGGGTTCATGACCCCATCTCACTTCCGCCCCCTGCTCGCGCAGGGGGCTTTCTCATGGCGACGGATTGCGGCTGAGTAGGCTCCCTGCTTCGAGATGCCCGTTGGGCAGGGCGT
The DNA here is from genome assembly GCA_963772735.1 of uncultured cyanobacterium. Taxonomy (GTDB): domain Bacteria; phylum Cyanobacteriota; class Cyanobacteriia; order PCC-6307; family Cyanobiaceae; genus Cyanobium. The sequence goes on from CAVYYO010000022.1 coordinate 91,917, forward strand.
TGCGATGGGCAGCAGTTTCGGTGAGCTCTTCCGGATCAGCACGTTCGGCGAATCCCACGGCGGCGGGGTGGGGGTGATCATCGACGGCTGCCCGCCCAGGCTGCCGCTGGACCTCGAGGGGATCCAGGCCGAGCTGGACCGGCGCCGACCCGGCCAGAGCCGCATCACCACCCCCCGCAAGGAGGACGACCGCGTCGAGATCCTCAGCGGCCTGCTCGACGGCCTCACCCTGGGGACCCCGATCGCCATGCTGGTGCGCAACAGGGACCAACGGCCCGGCGACTACCAGGAGATGCAGGTGGCCTTCCGGCCCTCCCATGCCGATGCCACCTACCAGGCCAAGTACGGCATCCAGGCCCGCAGCGGCGGCGGCCGGGCCTCGGCCCGCGAAACAATCGGCCGGGTGGCGGCGGGTGCCGTGGCCAAGCAGCTGCTGGCCCGGGCCCACGGCACCGAGGTGATCGCCTGGGTGCGCCGGATCCACACCATCGAGGCCAGCATCGATCCGGCGGCGGTGACCCTGGAGGCGGTGGAGGCCAACATCGTGCGCTGTCCCGACCCGGAGACGGCCGGGCGCATGATCGAGTGCATCGAAGCGATCGGCCGGGAGGGGGATTCCTGCGGCGGCGTGATCGAATGTGTGGTGCGGCGGCCGCCGGTGGGGCTGGGCATGCCGGTGTTCGACAAGCTGGAGGCCGATCTGGCCAAGGCGGTGATGTCGCTGCCGGCCACCAAGGGCTTCGAGATCGGCTCCGGTTTCGCCGGCACCCTGCAGAAGGGCAGCGAACACAACGACGCCTTCCTGCCCACCGACGACGGCAGCCTGCACACCGCCACCAACAACTCCGGCGGCATCCAGGGGGGCATCAGCAACGGCGAGGAGATCCGGCTGCGGGTGGCCTTCAAGCCCACCGCCACGATCCGCAAGGCCCAGCAGACCATCGACGCCACCGGTGCCGCCACCACCCTGGCCGCCAAGGGGCGCCACGACCCCTGCGTGCTGCCGCGGGCGGTGCCGATGGTGGAGGCGATGGTGGCGCTGGTACTGGCCGACCACCTGCTGCGGCAGCAGGGGCAGTGCAGTCTGTGGTGAGGGGGCGGTAAGGCTCCACCCCGTGCGATGGGGGAGAACGATCGGCAGGGAGCCTGATCAGATCCTGATGGCCAGATCGGCCAGGAGCTGTCCCAGAGGCCCTGGCTCCAGGTCCGAGCCCAGGGCCGCCGCATCCACCCCCGCCTCCAGCCAGGGGATCACATCGGAGGGGCCCAGACCTCCGGCGGCGATGCAGAAGGGCAGGGGCACCCCTAGGGGAGCGGCCAGGCGACGCCAGTAGCCGATCCCCACGGTGACGGCAGGGAACAGCTTGACAATGGGAGAGCCCCAGTCCCGGGCCCTGTTCACCTCGCTGGGGGTCATCACCCCAGGGACAAGGGCGAAACCGGCCTCCGCGGCCTGCTTCAGAAGGCCCCTCTCGAGGATGGGAGAAACACCATAGGAAAATCCTGCCGCCAGAACGGCCTCGAGGGCCGCGGCGTGGCAGATGGAGGAGGCCCCCAGTTGCACCTCAGGAAAGGCAGGGATCAGCAGCCGGCACTGTTCGATCCATGCCGGGCCAGGGGCCCAGGCGATCTCCACATGCCGCACACCCAGATCCCGCAACCGCTCGAGCTGGGGGACCAACCGGGCCGGCTCCCCGCTGCGAAGCACCACCAGCAGGGGCTGGTGGTGCAACGAAGTGATCAGTTGGTGGGCAGGGGACCTAGACGTAGGCCGCCACCTTGACGTCGCGGGAGATGAGCAGCTCCTGGAGCTCCTCGGCATCCACCGTCTCCTTCTCCACCAGGATCTCGGCCAGTTCATCGAGCACGGCCCGGTTGGCGACGAGCACGTCGGTGGCGCGGCGGTAGGCCTCGGCCACCAGTTCCGACACCTCCTCATCGATGGCGGCGGCGGTGTCCTCGGAGAAGTCGCGCTCGGCGGCGATGTCGCGGCCGAGGAACATGCCGCCCTGGGCCCGGCCGAGGGCCACCGGCCCGAGGCGGTCGCTCATGCCGAAGCGGGTGACCATCTGGCGGGCGACCCGGGCCACCTGCTGCAGGTCGTTGGAGGCCCCGGTGGTGACCTCATCTTCCCCGTAGACGATCTCCTCGGCGACCCGGCCGCCGAGGGCCACGGCCATCTGGTTCTGCAGATAAGCCCGGGAATAGAGACCCGACTCCATCCGCTCCTCACTGGGGGTGAAGAAGGTGAGGCCACCGGCCTGGCCGCGGGGAATGATGCTGATCTTCTGCACCGGGTCGTAATCGGGCATCAGGGCACCCACCAGGGCATGGCCGGACTCGTGATAAGCCACCAGCCGCTTGCGGCGCTCGCTCATCACCCGGTCCTTCTTCTCCGGGCCCGCCATCACCCGCTCGATGGCATCGTTCACCTCATCCATCGACACCTCCGAGAGCTGGCGCCGGGCCGCCAGGATGGCCGCCTCGTTGAGGAGGTTGGCCAGGTCGGCGCCGGTGAAGCCCGGGGTACGGCGGGCCACCTTGTCGAGATCCACATCCTTGGCCAGGGTCTTGCCGCGGGCGTGGACACCCAGGATCTGGAGCCGGCCGGCGTAGTCGGGACGGTCGACCACCACCTGGCGGTCGAAGCGGCCCGGCCGCATCAGGGCCGAATCCAGCACATCGGGGCGGTTGGTGGCCGCGACGATGATGATGCCGGTGTTGCCCTCGAAGCCATCCATCTCGGTGAGCAACTGGTTGAGGGTCTGCTCCCGCTCATCGTTGCCTCCGCCGAGACCGGCGCCCCGCTGGCGGCCGACGGCGTCGATCTCGTCGATGAAGACGATGCAGGGGGCATTCTTCTTGGCCTGCTCGAACAGGTCACGGACCCGGCTGGCGCCGACGCCCACGAACATCTCGACGAACTCCGAACCGGAGATCGAGAAGAAGGGCACCCCCGCCTCCCCGGCGACGGCCTTGGCCAGCAGGGTCTTGCCGGTGCCCGGGGGGCCCACCAGCAACACACCCTTGGGGATCTTGGCGCCGACGGCGGTGAAGCGATCGGGGTTCTTGAGGAAGTCGACCACCTCGGTGAGCTCGAGCTTGGCGCCCTCGATCCCGGCCACATCACCGAAGGTGACCTGGGTCTGGGGCTCCATCTGCACCCGGGCCTTGCTCTTGCCGAAATTCATGGCCGGATTGCCGCCACCCCCCTGGGCGCGGCGCAGCAGGAAGAAGAGGCCACCGAGAAGGAGCAGGGGGAAGATCAGGCTGCCGATGGCCTGCTGCCAGGCCGCCGGCTCCCGGTTGGGCTGGACAGCGATGTCGACGTTGTGATCGGTGAGGAGCTTGAGCAGGTCCTTGTCGGGGGCGAGGTTGACCACGGCGCGCTGGCCGTCGTTCTCCACCACCTGGGCGGTGCCGCTGTCCGGGGAGATCAGCACCCGGGAGATCTCGTTGGCCTGCACGGCCTCGACGAAGTCGCTGTAGCGGAGGGTGCGGGGGGCCCGGGCGGGGTCAGGACGCTCCAGGAAGGCGGTGCCCACAGCGATCATCACGATCACCAGGAGCACGTAGAGCCCTGCATTGCGCCAGCGTTTCTTCACGACCCTGTCTCCTTGTGTGAGAGTGAAAGTTAAGGAACGTTAAACGGCCTCCGGCGGGGCCGGGGCTCAGGCGGCGGCGGCCCGCAGCACCTCCACCACGCTACGGAAGGCGAACCATTCCGGGATCTCCTCCCCGCCACGGAGCATCTGGCGGAACTGGGTGCCGCTCAGCTTGCGGATGTGCAGCCCACGGGCCTGGGCGTGCTCGGCGGTCACATAGCCCTCCTCCTCGGTGTAGACGAGGTTGAGGGAGGGGACCGTCTCCATGCCCAGTTCGGTGGCGTGGTCACGGGCGAAGTCCTGGGCCTCGTAGGGAGCGTAGAAATCCTCTCCACTCAGGGACGATTTGCATCCCGCCATATCGCGGCCGATGATGAAGTGGCTGCAGCCGTAGTTCTTGCGGATGATCATGTGCTGCAGCGCCTCCCGGGGCCCGGCCATGTGCATGGCGTAGGGCAGGTAGGCCCAGCGGATGCGGGGGTTGGCCACCTCGGCGGCCAGGCGCTCATAGGTGGCGAAGCGCACCTCGCCGGCAATGTCGTCCTCCTGGGTGGGACCGCAGGTGGGGTGCACCAGCACCACCGCTTCCCGGCTCACGTTGGGGGCATCGAGAGCCCGGGTGAACAGTTCGTAGTGGGCCCGGTGAATGGGGTTGCGGCACTGGAAGGCCACCACGTCCTCCCCCGGAGGCAGGGTGGCGCGGACCTCTGCGGGGGTGCGGCAGGGGAACACCCGTTGCGGCAGACCAAGACCCTTGAGGCGCCCGCCCAGGTAGTAACGGCCCCGCTCGGTGGCGATCATCCGCACGGCGGGGTGCTCCAGGGACGTGGTGCCGTAGCAGCCCTTGGCCTCCACCACCTTGTCCGGCTCCCAGCGGCTTTCCACGGTGAGCACGGCCAGGTCCTGGCCCTGGTAGGTGAGCAGCAGCCGATCCCCCACGTCGATGGTGTCGTCGTCGGTGTCGTAGATGATCGGCAGCCCGAACAGAAGACCGCTGGTGGTGCGGTGGCCGGCCACCACAGCCTCGTAGTCCTCCTGGTGCATGAAGCCACGCAGGGGTGAGAAGCCCCCCACGATCAGCAGCTCCACATCGCAGGCGTTGCGGTGGCTGCACTCCACCACCTTGTCGATCGAGGCCCTCGCCGCGCTGAGTGCCTCCTCCCGCTGCTCCCGGTGAACCATCAGATCGACCAGGGTGCCGCCGTGGGGGTCGATCAGACCGTGAGCTGAGGAAGGATGGCCGGCGTCGCTGGCAGTGCTGTTGGCGATCGTCATGGCGACGGGCCCTGGGCTTCACGAAGGGTCGGTCCATCCTCCCAGACCGATGCGCGGCCGGAACCGATGGGCGGCCAAGAAAAAGGGGCCCTGCCGGGCCCCTGACCTGTGGCTGTTGCCGTGGGCACGGATCGGGTGGCCCGCCTCAGGCCTTGTCGAGCCGACCGTAGAGCTCGCCGGTGATCTTGACGTCGACCGCCTGCTTGCCACCCATGTCCGTGTCGGAGGGCTGGATGGCGGAGAAGACGCCGGCGAATTCGCCGGTGGCGGGATCGACCTTGGTGATCGACAGATCCATCGTGCCGGTGCCCTGGACGTAGCGCTTGACGTTCTCCTTGATCAGGTCCTCGTCGTCGCCGGCGGGGACCAGACCCACGGCGCTGCTGTAGCCGGTGGTGAGGCCGCGGCCCTTGGGATCGAGGAAGTTGCTGGTGCGGTAGCTGGGGGCGCGGTACTCGCCCTTGAGATCGGTGCTGGTGGACAGGGCGGTGCCGGCGGCTTCGGCCTTCAGCTCCTTGCTGGAGAACATGAAGGGCACTTCCTCCCCACCCGGGAGAAGCACGGTGATGGGCTGGAAGTCGATGCCACCCAGCTCCTTGAAGATCAGCTTGTCGCCGGAGACGGTCAGGTCGCCGTAGACCTGATCCAGGCTGGAGGTGTAGCGGGTGAGAATCTTGCCGGCCACGAACTGGGCCTCCTGGCGCTTGTTGGCGGGCTCACCCTTCACGAACACCTCGGAGGGATGCATGCAGATCTCCCTGAGCTGGTAACGGCCGGAGGCCTCCAGGGGGATGCTGCCGCGGGCGGAGTCGGGCAGGGTCGGGCAGTCGTTCGCCAGACCGGTGTTGTGAATGTCTTCGTAGGTGAGATTGGCCCGATCAACGGCCTTGGCCCCGCCGCTGCATGCGGACACCAGGGTCAGACACAGAGCCAGCACGAGGGCCAGCAGGGGACGGAAACGCATGGGGAGAAGCCGCAGAGACGGAACAGGAACTGGGCTGGCCGGGATCCTACCGGTGTGAAACCCCCATTCCTGACAGCTTGCGTGGCCTCTCAACAACCTGTATGAGAGAGCGATGATTCTGAGCACCAACGATCCGTTCGACGCCTCCCCTCCCTCCGAGAGCCCGTCTGACCCCGGCGCCGGCACGGCGTCATTCCCCTCTTCAACGGATGGGATCGAGTCGCATCTCGAAGCCCTCCTGGCCATCGCCGAGCAACGTTCCGGCCAGCCCGAGGCCCTGCTCGATCTCCTCCGCCGCATCGAGAAACTGCACCGCACCATCCAGGACGGTCCGTTCCGCAGCAGCCTGCCCAGCGACCGCAACGGCCTGTTCACCCTGCTCTCCGAGATGGAGAGCAGCGGCGGCTGGCCCTACATCCCCAGGCTGCAGCTGCGCACCTTCATCGACCTGCTGGCACCCGATCCGGAACCCTGAGGGCCAGCACCTCCGCCAGGGCCGAGAGCAGCTGGTGGGCCAGGGCCAGCTTGCCGCCGCACTCCAAGCGGCGCTCCCTCGCCCCCGGGCCGAGCAGCCAGCCTTCGTTGGTGGCTGAGGCGAACCCCGCTCCAGCCCGATCGATCGGGTTGGCGAAGAGCAGGTCGCAGCCCTTGCGGGCGAATTTGGCCCGGGCCGCGTCCAGCACCTCGCCGCTCTGGGCGGCGAAACCCAGGATCGCCTGACCCGGGGGCCGGCGCTGCACCAGATCGGCCAGCAGATCGGGCACCGGCTCCCAGCCACCGGTCAGCGTCAGCTCCAGGTCCTGCTTGCCCAGCTTGGTGCTCTCCGGGACCCGGCGGCGGTGGTCGGCCACGGCCGCGGCCATGGCGATGGCGTCGGCACCGCCCTGCAGCCGCTCCAGCGCCACCGCCATGGCCGCGGCGGTGTCGACCGGATGGATCTGCAACCCCTCCAGCCACTCCGGCTCGACCGAAAGGGGCCCATGCACCAGGTCCACCGTGGCTCCGCGCAGGCGGGCGGCCTGGGCCAGCAGCACCCCCATCCGCCCGGTGCTGGGGTTGGTGAGACACCGGGCCGGGTCGAGGGGCTCCCGGGTGGGGCCGGCGCTCACCAGCAGACGGCGCCCCCGCCAGTCGCGGCGGCAGCCGGCCAGCAGCAACGATTCCATTGCCAGGAGCAGCATCTCCGGAGCCGCCATGCGCCCATCGCCGACCCGATCACAGGCCAGCAGGCCGCTGGCGGGCTCCAGGGGGAGCACCCGCTGCCAGGTCTGCAGTTCCTGCCAGTTACGGCGCACCGCCGGGGCCGCCCACATGGCGCTGTTCATGGCGGGGGCGGCCAGCACAGGCGCCTCACAGGCGAGCAGGGTGCTGGCCAGGAGGGTGTCGGCCAGGCCGTGGACCCAGCGGGCCAGGCTCGTGGCGCTCAGGGGGGCGAGCAGCACCAGCTCGGCCCACTCGGCCAGCTCGATGTGCAGGGGGCGGGGCGCCCGGTGGCTCCACTGGTCGGCCTCGACGTGGCAGGGCCCGCGGCTGAGGCTGGCCAGGGCCACCGCACTCACCAGCCGCTCGGCGCTGGGGCTGAGCACACAGCGCACCAGGGCCCCCCGCTGCACCAGGGCACTGACGAGCTGGGGCAGCTTGACGGCGGCAATGCTGCCACTGATCAGCACCAGCACGCGGCGTCCGAGGAGGGGGTCGCCAGGCACCTGCTCGGAGCCCGCGGGAGCCTCATTCCTCATCGAAGGGTTCCTGATCCACCAGGTGGACGTAGGGGCGGGCCAGTTCGGGACGATGGATGGCCAGGGCCCGCAGCAGATGCCAGTCGGCGAGGCCCGCGAACGGGGAGGGGTAGTCGTCCTCTTCGAGGCGCCGGGCCAGCTCGGCGATGGCCGGCTCATCGAAGGCCGCGAGCCGCTCGGGGGTGATGGAGAGGCTGGAGTCAACCACGGGATGGGCCTGCAAGGGGGAAGGGATGGTGATAATGGCGAGCATCAGGGGAATTAGCTCAGCTGGTAGAGCGCTGCGATCGCACCGCAGAGGTCAGGGGTTCGAGTCCCCTATTCTCCACTGACCATTTTCGCCGGCCCCGGGCATGGGCCTTCGCTCCGGGATCGATGCCGATCCACCCTCTGCCGATCGGCCCTCCTGCGGTGTCGTCAGCCCTTCCTTCCCCTCCTCTCGCCCCCGATGGACTGGAGCAGCGACGCGGAAACCAGCCTCCGGGAGATCCCCTTCGTGGTGCGGCCGATCATCCGGCGGCGGATCGAATCCCTGGCCCGGGAAGCGGGTCTGGAGGCGGTGGATCTCGCCTTCTACCAGCAGGCGAAGGAGCGCTTCGGCCGGAAGTGAAACCACGATGGGGTAAAAGAGGGGGTTGAACAGGGGCCCGCTCGATGTCGCAGTCCAAGCGCGAACAGGTTGTCAGTCATCTGCGTTACATCCGGCAGGAGCTGCGTGAGATGCACCAGGGCGTGATGGAGGACGGCCTCCTCCCCGAGGCTGGAGAAGTGCGGGGCGTGATGGCCCAGATGGAGGCCCTGCTCGAACTGCTTGAAGGAAAGGGCTCGCGAAAGAAGGACGGAGACGGCTGAGCCGGGACAGCAGAGACCGGCCGCTCGTGCGTCAAGCCCCCTCAGGGACGCTCCGGTCAGCGGCCGCCCCCCCTTGCCCGGACCGGAAGAGATTGGTTTGCTGGTGTCGTCCCCATCACCCCGCCCGGGCTTTGGCCCCGGGCTTTTTTATTGGTATCCCCTATCGGTGGGGGGAAATTGCTGCCAATACGCCAGAGATGGTGTAGACAGGTCTTTGCAGGGAAGGGCCGGGTGATGGGGATCACCGCCAGCGGCTTTCCACCCACCGGTGGTCAGCCCCCTGCTCCCCTTCTCCACCAGCGGCAGGTTCCCACCGGTGTCCCCCCGCTTCCAGCAGACCCGTTTCCAGCAGCGGATCACCCAGGCCGGTGATCTGCTGGAGGCCTGGGCCCGAAACCCCTGGCGGCGCCTTTCCCTGCTGCTCATCGTGCTGTTGAGCGGTTTCGTGGTCGGCGGCAGTGTGGGCTCCCTGATCGGCGCCCTCTCGCTCCTCGATCCCCTCGGGGCCCTGGTGTGCGTGGTGGGGATCGAGATGGCGGCCCGTCTGAGGGGCCGTCTGCTCTCCCAGCCGGTGCGGCTGCGGCTTCAGGTGCTCGACATGGCCCGCATGGGCCTGCTCTATGGCCTGCTGCTGGACGGCTTCAAGCTGTTGTGAGCGGTCCGGTGGCGGCCAGGAGATAGAGCAGGGCCATCCGGATCGGGATGCCATTGCGCACCTGCTCCTCCACCAGGCTGCGGTCCGGATCATCGAGCAGCTCGCCGGCGATCTCCACCCCCCGATTCACCGGCCCGGGATGCAGCACCGGGACCCCTTCGCCGCAGAGGGCCAGGCGCCGGTGACTGAGGCCATACTGACGGTGATAGGTCTCCAGGCTGGTGAGCAGGTGCTGCTGCATCCGCTCCTTCTGCAGCCGCAGGGTCATCACCGCGTCAGCCCCGGGCAGGGCCTCCTGCAGGCGACGCACCACCTGCACCCGTCCCCGGGAGGCCACCGGATCGGCCCCCTGACCGGGCGGTGGCGCCGCCACGAAATCGGCGAAGCAATCGGGCAGGAGGGTGGGGGGGCCGCAGAGCACCACATCGGCGCCACAGCCGGTGAGGGCCCAGAGGTTGGAGCGGGCCACCCGGGAATGGAGCACGTCGCCGACGATGACGATGCGCCGGCCCCGCAGGCTGGTGGGCGAGGGCGCCTCGGGAGAGAAATGCCGCGCCAGGGTGAACAGATCCAGCAGCCCCTGGCTGGGATGGCTGTGCAGACCATCACCGGCGCTGAGCACGGACACCCCCGCACCGCAGCGGTCCAGATCGAGGGCCAGGCTGTGGGGCACGCCGGCGCAACGATGGCGTACCACCAGGATATTGGCGCCCATCGCCACATAGGTCCGGGCCGTGTCCAGCAGGCTCTCGCCCTTGCTGAGGGAACTGGCGGTGGGAGAGAAGCTCTGCACCTCCGCCGAGAGCCGCTTGGCGGCGAGCTCGAAGCTGCTGCGGGTGCGGGTGCTGGGCTCGAAGAACAGGCTGGTCATCAGCCGCCCCTGAAGGGCGGGCAACTTGCGGGCTCCGGCCACGGGCAGGGCGCGGAAGCGCTGGGCCAGTTCCAGGACGGTGGCGAAATCCTCGACCGAGAAGGAGGCCAGGTCGAGCACGTGGCGGTGGCTCCAGCCGCTCAAGGCGTCCTGCTCGCGTTGAACGGATCAACCGTAGAGGCCAGCATGGCGGCCAACCTGTCGTGGCGGGGCGTCCGGTCGCCGGGCGCCCGCCGGCTGACGCTGCGGCTGTCGCGGAGGTACCAGCGCCAGGGCAGCTCCTGACCCTGGGAAAGGCCGATGCGCTCGGTCTGCCGCAGCGGCTCCTCCCCCCGGGCCCGTTGCCTCTCCAGCAGGGCCTCCACCTCAGGAGGCCTGGGCGCCAGCCAGAGGCCCGAAGCCGGCGTGGCGAGCCTGCCGTCGTGGCGGCCGTCGATGGCGAAGCAACGGGCCAGCAGACCGGGTCCGGACGCCGCACGCTCCGGCCCTCCCGGCAGGGCGGCCGCCCGCAGCAGCACACCGTTGGCCCAGTCAGCAGCGACCGGTGACCACGTTGACGCAGTGGTGGACGCCGTAGGTGAGATAGACGTAGAACCGGCCGGGCTCGCCGAACAGGGTTTCGTTGGCAGGACTGCGGCGGCGATGGCCATGGCACGCCGGCTCGCTCTGGCAATACGCCTCGGTTTCCACGATCACACCCCAGCGCCGAGCCTCCGCGCTCTCACCGCACACCAGCAGGCAGCCCACCAGATCGGGGGCCACCTGCTCGGCGGGGCGGGCGAAGAACCGCCCGTCCAGAGCCGTGACGTCGCTGAGCATCATGGGCGGCACGGGAGCGGCGAAGGTGCGGGGAAGCGGACCGGACCCGCTGAGGGCCTCCGGGCGGCGGTGGACCAGGCCAGACTGAGGTCGGCCCTGCACAAGCACGGTCCTGCGCCGCTCAACGGATCATCCATGGATACCGCCAGCTTCAATCTCGGCACCGTGCTACTGGCCCTCAGCGGCCTCTTCGTGCTGTCCACCCTCTTTTTCGGCACCAAGGGGGGCTACTACGACACCGACAATTACGACGGCAACGGCACGGCCCACTGAAACCGGGCCGGCCAGGGCGCGGCCGACAGGAGCCGCCGTCCTGATCAGGGCAGTTCCAGCCTTTCGGCCTCCGGACAGTCGGCGGTGGTGGGCAGGTCGTCGGCGTCGGCGGAGCGGCTCAGGGAAGCCAGCCTGGTGCTGACGGCTCCGATGGAGGCAAGACGAACGCTCTCCTCCCAGCTGTGTCGCTCGTCGCCATCCACGTCGTCGTAGCGGAGGGTGACCAGATCACCTTCGATCTCCGCCACCTGGGCCCTCTCGATCCAGCGCTGCTGGTCCAGGAGATAGACCCAGACCGGGCGCTGCTCGAGGCGAAATCGGTCGAGCTTGCGATGCAGCATCGTGACGCCGCGGATAGCTTCGATCCTAGGCAGCACAGCGCGGGCCGCCATGTTCAGGATGGCCCGAACACGGTGCCCCCCTTCACGATCACCCCTTCACCATGACCCGATCGCCATGACCCGATCGATGCCCTCCGTCAGCCCCCCGGGCACCGCCGCCAGGACCGAGGAGATCCGCCTGCAGCTGCGCAGCTGGCCTGAGGTGGAGGCCTACCTCTGCCGCTGCCGCGGGGTGATCGTGCCCCTGGGATCCACAGAACAGCATGGCCCCACCGGTGCCATCGGCACCGATGCCCTCACCGCCGAGGCCGTGGCCCTGGAGGTGGGGCGCCGCACAGGCGTGCTGGTGACCCCTGCCCAGGCCTTCGGCATGGCGGAGCACCACCTCGGCTTCCCGGGCACGGTCAGCCTGCAGCCCTCCACCCTGCTGGCCGTCCTCCACGACGTGGTGCTGTCGCTGGCGCGCCATGGCTTTGAGCGCATCTACGTGATCAATGGCCATGGGGGCAACATCGCCACCACCCGGGCGGCCTTCGCCCAGGCCTACGGCACGGCCGCGGCCCGGGGCCTGCCCGGGGCCGGGCGGCTGCGCTGCCGTCTGGCCAACTGGTTCACCGCCGGACCGGTGATGCGCCACGCCCGGGACCTCTACGGCAACCGGGAGGGTCACCATGCCACCCCCAGTGAGATCGCCCTCACCCTGCATCTGGAGCCGAGCCTGACCGCCAAGCAGCGGCCCCTGCCGGAGGCCTCCCCCGCCGGGCCGATCCACGGCCCCGAGGACTTCCGCCGCCGCCATCCCGACGGTCGCATGGGCTCGGATCCGTTCCTGGCCGAGGCCGACCATGGCGCCCGATTCCTCGAACTGGCGGCCACCGCCCTGAGCGAGGACCTGGCGGAGTTCCTTGGGGAAGATGGCGACAGCGACTGAGTCGGGTGCCGGGAGATTCCCGGCGGCGATTAGGTTCAGGCTCCGACGATGCCCGCAGGGACGATGGAGAGGATCACGGCCGAGGACGTGCGCAAGGTGGCCCAGCTGGCCAGGCTGGCCCTGCCGGAGGAGCGCATCGCCACCTACACCGGTCAGCTGGAGCGGATCCTCGACTATGTGGCCCATCTGCAGCAGGTGGACACCGAAGGAGTGCCCCCCACGACCCGGGCCGTGGAGGTGGTCAACGTGACCAGGGCCGATGCGGTGGAGCCCACTCAGGTGCGTGAGGATCTGCTGGATCTGGCCCCGCAGAGGGAGGGGGATTTCTTCCGGGTGCCCCGGATCCTGGGCGACTGATGAAGTCAGCCTGGATCGGAATCTCGGGTGGTCAGCGCACCGGGGAGACGGCCGTGCGATGGAGCAGTTCCAGCACCCGGCGGCGGGCGTGGCGCGTGGGCATCAGGGCCGCCAGGGGACGCAGGCGGCTGCGGCGCTTCTTGTGGGAGCGCACCCCAAGAAAGATGTCGTAGAGAAAATTGAGGCCATCGGTGCGGGTCTCGAACAGACCCAGCCGCTGGGGGGAACCCTTGGCATCGAGAATCGGCTTGGTGGCGTGATAGGCCGGGCGGTACTCGAACCAGGGAATCGACGGCCAGAGATGGTGAATCAGGTGATAGTTCTGGCCCATGATCAGCCAGTTCATCAGCTTGCTGGGATAGACGCGGGCGTTGTGCCAGCGGTTGCGGGACTGGAAGGGCCGGTGGGGCAGGTAGTCGAAGAAGAGCCCCAGGGTGACGCCCACCATCAGGGCTGGAGCGAACCAGCAGTTGAAGACGAAAGGGAGGAAGTTGTAGCGGGCAGCCGCCACCACGATCAGCACGAAGAGAGTGCGGGCCAGGGCCCATTCGAAGAGCTCGTGGCGACGCCAGAGGCGATGCCTGAAGAAGAACACCTCGTGATAGAAAAACCGCGGCGCAATCAGCCACAGGGGCCCGAAGGTGCTGACGATGTGATCGGGATCCAGCTTCGGGTCATTGACGTGGGCATGGTGCTGCAGGTGCACCCGGGTGAATACCGGGAAGCTGAATCCCAGCAGCAGGGCGGCGCCATGGCCCATCACCGCGTTCCAGAAGCGGTGCGGATGGGCCGCGTTGTGGCAGGCGTCATGGATCACGGTGCCCTCCAGATGCAGGGCCAGGAAGCCGAGGGCCAGCAGGGGCGCCAGGGGCCAGCCCCCCACGAACCAGCCCCAGATGGTGAGGGCCGCCAGGCCGTAGCCGGCCAGGAACAGGCCCACGGTGGGGTTCCAGGCCGCCGGAGGATCCAGGAACTCCCTGGGAACGCTGCGCAGAGGCACGGACGTGGAGGGAACCACGGAATCGGACGAGGGTGCCAGCGTTTCTGTCATGGCCTGGGCCAGGTCCGGATCCCCATGGGAGGAACCAGATTACGGAAGACGCCCCGGAGGCGCGACATGGCGGCCGCTTCCTAAGGATTCGGGCCGATCGGCAGCGTCCTGAGGGCTGCGGTGACGTCCACCAGGGGAAACTCCGTGTCCCCCCAGCCGTCGGCAGGCAGCAGGGATGGAGCGTCCGGGCCCGGGGCCGCCGCGCTGCCTGCGGTGAAGGCGCCGTCGGTCCAGGCCAGCAGCAGGCCCCTGAGGGCACCGCCCCCCTCGGCGAAGGGGGAGCGCAGGTTGAAGTGATCCCCCTCCCTGGCCAGCACCAGCCGGTGGCCGCCGCCCACGTTGCGGGCCTCCTCCGCCATGGGCCGGAGCGCCTCCGGGCCCGAGGGCACCACCCAGTCACGGCTGCCGCTCACCAGCAGCACCCGCCCGTTCATGCGACGGGCCGAGCCCTGATCGAACAGCAGCGACATCGGCGGGCTGACCGCCACCACCGCCTTGACGCGGGGGTCGGCCAGGCCGGCCTGGTCGGCCGAGGTGAGGAAGCTGCACTGCAGCACCCAGCTGACGTTGCGCGCCGGGTTCTTCACGTCGGCGCAGAAGCGCTGCAGCAGGGTGGCACTGGGGCGGGCCCCGGCCAGCTGCAGCACCGTGGTGGCGCCATAGGACTGGCCCATGGCCACGACGCTGTCGGTGCGCAGACCCGCCGGCAGCTGCAGGCTGCCGGCCGCGGCCGCATCGATCACGGAGGTGACGTCCATGGGCCGCAGCCGCAGGTCCTCCGGGCTGGGCGGAGGCGTCCTGCCGGAAAGCATCGCCTGCTGCTGGGACCTGTCGCTGCCGGGGTGGCGGGGCAGGAGCACGGTGTAGCCGTGGCTGGCCAGGTGCCGGCCCCAGCCCTCGAAGCTCTCGGGGTCGTCCCAGAGCCCGTGGGAGATCACCACCAGACGGGTGTTGGCCCCGGTCTCGGGCTGGATCGTCACCAGCTGCAGGGGCTTGGGGCGATGGCTCACGGGGATCGCCAGTTCCTGGCGCTTCACGGCCAGGGGACCGGCCTGGAGGAGGGCCGGGTCGATCCCGGAGGCCGGCAGGGAGGCCAGCAACGTATTGCCCTCGCTCTGCTGACGGGTGACCCGATCGATGGCAGCCACCACCCGCTGCAGATCCACCGAGGCGCTCCTGCCGGGCAGGGCCTCCAGCACCTCCAGCAGGGTCAGCCGTCCTTTCCCCAGGCTGGCCGCCAGAGAGGCCGCCAGCGCCTCGCTGTCAATCGGCTGGGGCACCCCCTCCACCTCCACCAGTGCCGAAAGCAGCAGCAGCACCTGATTGAGCAGGGGAGATCCGGCCGACTGCTCGGCGAAGGCCCGCACCGACAGGGGCAGAGGTGTCTGGAGCGCCTTCAGGAGCTGGCGGCCGATCTGCCCGTCGGTGGCCTGGTCGAGCTGGGCCAGATCGCTGCTGCCGGAGAGCAGGGTCTGCTGATCCCTGAGCTCCTTCAGGTTGACCGTGAAGGAGGTCTCGACGACGGGCAGACGCAGTTCGATCTCCTCCAGGGCCCGGGCGGGAGAGGCCACCAGCAGCGATCCGACCCCCAGCAGCAGGGCCGGGAGGCCACGGAAGAGAACGCTCGTCATGGGAATGGCCTGATGATCCGAAGCGTAGGTCGGCCGTCGGGAAGACCGAACGGAGCGCCGTGGTTGAGGATGCCGGGCACGGTTGCACCCCTGGGGGCCTGGACGGGCATGGATTCAGGGCACTGGAATCGCCCTTCCTCCCTGAAGACAGGGGGAAGTGATCGGGGGATCGAAGGACATCCATGCCCACCGGGGGACTTGAACCCCCACGACCTGAGCCACTGGAACCTAAACCCAGCGCGTCTACCAATTCCGCCAGGTGGGCGTGGGCCGACTTTAGTCAGTTTCATGGCGCCCATCCCCACGGGACACCCCATCCCGAACGCCCAGAATGGCCCCAGCCGACAGCGCCGCCATGCTCGCCACCCTCGGAGGCTTCCTGGCCCTGCTGGTCGGACTGCTGTTGCTGCTGCTGCCGCTGCTGGCTTCCGAACTCAGCCGGGCCCGGGATTCGTTCTGGGGAGCGGTGGTGCTGCTGCTGGGCCTGGTGCTCGTCACCAGTTCCGAGCGACTCACCGGCGCCCCGATGCTGGCGGTGCTCTGCGGCGGGCTGCTGATCGGCCGTCTCGGCGTTGAAGTGGGCCAGGCCCGCTGGCGCCAGCTCACCGACGAGGAACGGCAACGGCTGTGGTCGCTGGAACGCTGGCAGACCAGCCTGAATCAGCTCGGCGCAGCCCTCTTCCGCCTGCTTCAGCTGGCCAGCGGCGTGATCACGGGGCTGGGGGCCTGGCTGGCGGAACGGCGGGCGGCCCGCCGCCCCGCCGCCACCAAACGCTGGGTACGCCCCGAAGCCACCCCAGACGCCCCAGCAGAGCCCGTGCCGGTCAACGCCGCCACCGAGACTCCGGCCGCCGATGGGGCGGCAAGCGCCGCAGACAGCGGCGACGACCCCGTGCTGGTCAGCGACTTCGAAGCGATCGACGCTCTGCTGGAGCGGGCGCCGCGGGAACCCGAGGACGGGATGGCCGTCGAGGTCCCTGAAGACCGCAAAGTCCCTGAAGTCAGGGATGTCCCTGAGCAGACTCTCAACGCCTCCGCCCCGGCCTCCCCCGATGAAGGGGCGGGTCGCGGCGAGGCGGGATAATCCACCCTTCTGCTCCCCGGCGACGTGACGGCAAGCCAGGCGTCCTACAAGGACACGCTCAACCTGCTGCAGACGCCCTTCGCCATGCGGGCGAACGCCCGCGTGCGGGAGCCGGAGCTGCAGGCCTTCTGGAAGGAGAGGGACCTCTACAGCCGGCTCAGCCGCGGCAACCCGGGCGAGCCCTTCACCCTCCACGACGGGCCGCCCTACGCCAACGGCGCCCTGCATGTGGGCCATGCCCTCAACAAGATCCTCAAGGACATCGTCAACAAGCACGCCCTGCTGAAAGGCCGCAGGGCCCGCTTCGTGCCGGGCTGGGACTGCCACGGCCTGCCGATCGAGCTGAAGGTGCTGCAGGCTCTGAGTGAAGGGGAGCGGCGGGAGCTGACCCCGATCGGCCTGCGCCGGCGGGCCCACGCCTATGCCCTCGAGCAGGTGGAGAACCAGAGGAGCGGCTTCCGGCGCTGGGGCATCTGGGCCGACTGGGAAGAGCCCTATCTGACCCTGCAGAAGTCCTACGAGGCGGCCCAGATCGGGGTCTTCGGCCAGATGGTGCTGGCCGGCCACATCTACCGGGGGCTGAAACCGGTGCACTGGAGTCCCAGCTCCCGCACCGCCCTGGCCGAGGCGGAGCTGGAATACCCCGACGGCCACACCTCCCCCAGCGTCTACGTGGCCTTCCCGGTGGTGGAGCTGCCCGCGCCCCTGGCCACCGCCCTTGCCGCCGCCGGCATCGACGGACCCACCGATGCGGCCCACCGGGAGCAGCTGTTCGTGGCCATCTGGACCACCACCCCCTGGACCCTGCCGGCCAACCTGGCGGTGTCGGTGAACGGCCAGCTCGATTACGCCGTCTGCCGCGACGGCATCAGCAGCGGCGGAACCCCCCGCTACCTGGTGGTGGCCGCCCAGCTGGTGGAGCGCCTGCGCACCACCCTCGAGCGGCCCCTGGAACCCCTGCTCACCCTCAGGGGCACCCAGCTGGAGGGGATCCGGTACCGTCACCCGCTGCTGGATCGCACCAGCCCGGTGGTGATCGGCGGCGACTACATCACCACCGAGACGGGCACCGGGCTGGTGCACACCGCCCCGGGGCACGGGGTCGACGACTTCCACACCGGCAGCAAATACGGTCTGCCGGTGCTCTGCCCGGTGGATGAGGCCGGCACCCTCACCGAGGAGGCCGGCCCCTTCGCCGGGCTCAACGTGCTCAAGGACGCCAACCCGGCGATCATCACGGCCCTGCGCGACACCGGACTGCTGCTGGCCGAGCAGCGCTACGAGCACCGTTATCCGTACGACTGGCGCACCAAGAAACCCACCATCTTCCGCGCCACCGAGCAGTGGTTCGCTTCGGTGGACGGGTTCCGGGCCCAGGCCCTCGACGCCATCGCGGCGGTGGAGTGGCTGCCCGCCAGCGGCCGCAACCGCATCGAGGCCATGGTGCGCGAACGGGGCGACTGGTGCATCTCGCGCCAGCGCTCCTGGGGCGTGCCGATCCCCGTCTTCTACCACCGCGAGACGGGCGAGGTGCTACTCAACGCCGACACCCTCGCCCACGCCCGGGAACTGATCGCCGAGCACGGCGCCGACGTCTGGTGGGAGCGGGACGAGGCGGGCCTGCTGCCGCCGGCCTGGGCCGCTCAGGCCCAACAGTGGCGCAAGGGCACCGACACCATGGACGTGTGGTTCGACTCCGGCTCCTCCTGGGCCGGAGTTCTCCAGGGCCGGGGGCTGGGCTGCCCCGCCGATCTCTACCTGGAGGGCTCCGACCAGCACCGCGGCTGGTTCCAGAGCAGCCTGCTCACCTCGGTGGCGGTGAACGGCCATGCCCCCTACCGCCGGGTGCTCACCCACGGCTTCACCCTCGACGAGAAGGGCCGCAAGATGAGCAAGTCCCTCGGCAACGTGGTCGATCCCGCCGTGCTGGTGGAGGGCGGTCGCAACGAGAAGCAGGATCCCCCCTACGGCGCCGACGTACTGCGGCTGTGGGTGAGCTCGGTGGACTACTCCGCCGACGTGCCGCTGGGGCCGGGGATCGTGAAGCAGCTCGCGGATGTGTACCGCAAGGTGCGCAACACGGCACGCTATCTGCTCGGCAACCTGCACGATTTCGTGCCCTCCGAGCATGCCGTGGCGATCGCGGACCTCCCCCTGCTCGACCGCTGGATGCTGCAGCGCACCGCCCGCCTGATCGAGGAGGTGAGCGCCGATTTCGAGCGCTTCGAGTTCTACCGCTTCTTCCAGGCCCTGCAGAACTTCTGCGTGGTGGATCTCTCCAACGTCTATCTCGACATCGCCAAGGACCGGCTCTACGTGAGTGCGGCCGGCGACTTCCGCCGCCGCAGCTGCCAGACCGTGCTGCACCTGGTGGTGGAGCGGCTGGCGGGGTTGATCGCCCCGGTGCTCTGCCACATGGCCGAGGACATCTGGCAGAACCTGCCCTACCCGGTGGCCGAGGCCTCCGTGTTCGAGCGGGGCTGGCCCACGGTGCCGGAGAACTGGCGTGCGAGCGCCGGCTCCGGGTACACCTTCGAGACCCACACCGGCATCAGAGATCTGCTTCTGGTGCTGCGCCCGATGGTCAATCGCCAGCTGGAGACGTGCCGCAAGCCAGCGGACCAGCGTGCGTCCCTCCCAGGCGGGGGGCCGATCGGCTCCTCCCTGGAGGCCCAGGTGCAACTGGAGATCGACGGCTCCGATGCCACCACAGCCCTGCGGGACGCCGTGGCCGTGGTGGGTGCCAGTCCTCACCCCGACGTGGACAACCTGGCCGACTGGCTGCTGGTGTCGGCCCTGCACGTCGGCGGTCCGCCTCTGGATCCCCCCCTGGCGGAAATGGAGGAGGGGGGCGTGCGGGTGCGGATCGCCCGGGCCGAGGGCAGCAAGTGCGAGCGCTGCTGGCACCACGAGACCGACATCGGCCAGCACGCGGGCCATCCCAGCCTGTGCGGTCGCTGTGTTGCAGTGCTGGAGGGTTGAGGCGGCTCCTCCGGTGGAGGCGGCCGTCGCTGGCCCTGCTCGGCGGTCTGCTGATCGGCTGGCTGCTGAGCGCCCTGCTGGCGAACCTACCGGCGGCCCGTGCCCTGCCGCCGCCGCCGCCCCCGGCCCCCGCCCCGCCCCAGGCCCGGGAGATCCGGGGCGTCTGGCTGACCAGCAACGACATGGGCACCCTGCGGGACCGGGCCCGGCTCGGGGAGGCGGTGAACCAGCTGGCCCGGCTTCACTTCAACAGCCTTTATCCGGTGGTCTGGAACGGCGGCTACGCCTACTACCCCAGCGCCGTCACCGAACGGCGAAACATCCAGTCGTTCACCTTCCGGGGCCTGCAGGGGCAGGACATCCTCGCCGACCTGATCCCGCAGGCCCACCGCCAGGGCCTGCGGGTGATCCCCTGGTTCGAATTCGGTTTCATGGCGCCACCCACCTCGGAGCTGGCCCGGCTCCATCCCGGCTGGCTGAGCCGCAAACGGGACGGGGGCACCACCTCCATCAGCGCCGCCGGCGAAGTGGTGTGGCTCAATCCCTTTCTGCCCGAGGTGCAGGCGTTCATCACCGAACTGGTGCTGGAGGTCGTCACCAGCTACGACGCCGATGGCATCCAGTTCGACGACCACATGAGCCTGCCCAGCGAATTCGGCTACGACAGCTACACGGTGGCCCAGTACCGTAAGGCCACCAAGAAGGATCCGCCGGTCGATCCTGCCGATCCTGCATGGGTGAAATGGCGCGCCGACCGGATCACAGCCTTCATGGAGCAGCTGCGGGCCGCGATCCGCAGTCGCCGGCCCCAGGCCATCGTGTCGGTGTCACCCAACTACTACAACTTCGCCTACAAGCGGCAACTGCAGGACTGGCTGGCCTGGGTGCGCCGCGGGATCGTCGATGAGATCGTGATGCAGGTGTACCGCCCGGATCTGGAGAGTTTCAACGCCCAGCTGGAGCGGCCGGAAGTGCAGGAAACGCGGCGGAAGATTCCCACGGCGGTGGGGATCATGACCGGCCAGCGCAACCGACCGGTGGCGATGGAGCTGATCCGCTCCCACGTGCTGGCCGCCCGGCAGAAGGGCCTGGGCATGGTGTTCTTCTACTTCGAAACCCTCTGGGAGCGGGCGGAGGAATCCAGCCCCGAACGCCAGGCCGCCTTCGCGGAGCTGTTCCCCACGGCCATGCCGATGGGCCCGGGATCCTGAACCTCCGGCGGGGCGGCATCGACCCTCTGTTGTTCCGGCAACTGGAAGGGGAGGTCAGGGCGCCGCCCCGCTCCAGGCGATGCCGGCCAGGTCCGCCAGATCCCGGTGCCAGCTGGCCAGATCGTTCCGCTCCAGACAGCGCAGGTGGTCATGGCCGCAGGCCCGCGCCATCACCTGCATCAGCGCCACCGTTGCGCGGAAGAAGCGCTCCAGCCGCAGGGCGGCATGCTCCACCTCCAGCCGGCGGCGCAGCACCGGATCCTGGGTGGCCACCCCCGCCGGGCAGCGGTTGGTGTGGCAGATCCGGGCGCCGACGCAGCCGATCGCCTGGATCGCCGCATTGGCCAGGGCGATCCCGTCGGCCCCCAGGGCCAGGGCCTTGACGCAGTCGGCGGGGGTGCGCAGGCCGCCGGTGACGATCAGGGTGACCTGGCCGCTGACGCCACAGCGATCCAGATGGGCCCGGGCCCGGGCCAGGGCGGGGATGGTGGGCACGGCGATGTGATCGCGGAACAGCAGGGGGGCGCCGCCGGTGCCGCCGCCGCGGCCATCGAGGATCAGGTAGTCGGCCCCGGCCTCGAGGGCGAAATCGAGATCCGCTTCGAGGTGCTGGGCACTCAGCTTGAAGCCCACCGGGATGCCGCCGCTGAGCTTCCGCACTCGATCGCCGAAGGCGCGGAAGTCGGCCGGGGTGCACAGATCGGGGAAGGCGGCGGGGGAGCAGGCCGGCTCCCCTTCGGCGATGCCACGGATCGCGGCGATGCGGGCGGTGACCTTGGCAGCGGGCAGATGGCCGCCGGTGCCGGTCTTGGCGGCCTGACCGGCCTTGAAGTGGAAGGCCTGCACCAGCGGCATCAGCTCGTCCCGGTAGCCGAACATGGCCGGGGCGAGCTCGTAGAGGTAGCGGTGGTTGGCGGCCTGCTCCTCGCTCAGCATCCCCCCCTCGCCCGAGCAGATGCCCGTGCCGGCCCGCTCGGCCCCCGCGGCCAGGGCCAGCTTGGCCTCCTCGGAAAGGGCCCCGAAGCTCATGTCCGACACCAGCAGGGGGATCTCCAGCCGCAGGGGACGCCGGGCCCTTGGGCCGATCACCAGCTCGGTGCCGACCACCGCATCGGCCTCGAGGGGCCGGCGCGCCAGCTGGGCCGTCAGGATCTGGATCTCGTCCCAGAGGGGCAGCCGGTCGCGGGGCACTCCCATGGCCGCCACCGGCCCCTCGGCCCCCACCGCGTCGAGGCCGTGCTCGGCCAGTTCATGGATCAGCTCCAGGTTGGGCTCCTCCGCCGTGGCCCGGGGCTCGGGCATCCCGTCGGGGTCTCCCTCCTCGCCGTCCCCACCACTTTCGCCCTCGGCCTCGCCGTGGGCCTCGACGGCGAAGCTGGTGCCCACCCGGTCCCGGGGAACGCGGGAATGGGTCCCGTCGCAGAAGGGGGGCGTGGCGGTCTGCTTGCAGCGGCACAGCAGGGCCTTGCCGGTTCGCTCGGCCACGAAGGAGAGCGGGGTGAAACCGCTGCCCTCGTGGGAGCCATCGCAGAACGGCTGATCGGAGGAGCGACCGCAGGCGCAATAGAAGTATTCCTTTCCCTCCTCCAGCTCGACCTGGATGGGCGTACGGGCGGCCACCGTCGGTGCAGTCATCGCAGGTTTCGCGAACGTTCGGAGGCCGGTGGCCCCGTTCCCAGTGTGCGCGCCCAGGGAGCGTGGCAGGATCCGATCCGGACATCGATCGGGCCCCCGTGACTGAGCCCATCCAGCTGGCGCGTTCCGCCACGGCGGCCCCTGCCCTGCTGCCCGCCTTCGCCAACCGTCACGGCTGCATCACCGGCGCCACCGGCACCGGCAAGACGATCAGCCTGCAGCTGCTGGCGGAGGGCTTCTCGCGCATCGGCGTTCCGGTCTTCCTGGCCGATGTGAAGGGGGATCTGAGCGGCCTGGCCGCCGCCGGGGCGATGAGCCAGAAACTGGAGGCGCGGCTGGCGAAGCTGGGGCTGCCGGCGCCCAGCTTCGCCGCCTGTCCGGTGACCCTCTGGGACGTGTTCGGCGAGCAGGGCCACCCGGTGCGGGCCACCGTCTCCGACATGGGCCCCCTGGTGCTCGGGCGCTTGCTGGATCTCAACGCCACCCAGGAAGGGATCCTGACGCTGGCCTTCCGCGTGGCCGACGACAACGGCCTGCTGCTGCTTGACCTCAAGGATCTGCGGGCGATCCTCCAGTTCGTGGGGGAGAACGCCGCCCAGATCAAGCTGAAGTACGGCAATGTGTCGGCCGCCAGCATCGGGGCGATTCAGCGGGCGCTGCTGCAGATCGAGGAGCAGGGAGGCAACCGCTTCTTCGGTGAGCCCATGCTCGACGTCGACGACCTGCTCCAGACGGTGGATGGCCGGGGGGTGGTCAACATCCTGGCGGCGGACCGGCTGATGCAGAGCCCGCGGCTCTACGCCTGCTTCCTGCTGTGGCTGCTGGCCGAGCTGTTCGAGCGGCTGCCGGAGGTGGGGGATCCGGAGCAGCCGAAGCTGGTGTTCTTCTTCGATGAGGCCCACCTGCTGTTTGCCGATGCTCCGGCTGCCCTGCTGAAGAAGGTGGAGCTGGTGGTGCGGCTGATCCGCTCCAAGGGGGTGGGGGTGTACTTCGTGTCCCAGAACCCGATCGACATCCCCGAGCGGATCCTGGGCCAGCTGGGCCACCGCCTCCAGCACGCCCTGCGGGCCTTCACCCCCCGCGATCAGAAGGCGGTGCGCGCCACCGCCGAGACGATGCGGCCCAACCCCGGCCTGGACATGGAGGCAGCGATCCAGGAGCTGGCGGTGGGCGAGGCCCTGATCTCCCTGCTGGATGGGGAAGGCACGCCCACGGTCACCGAGCGCGCCTGGATCCTCACCCCCGGCTCCCGCATCGGCCCGCTCACCCCGGCGGAGCGGCAGGCGGTGATGGCCAGCTCCCTGGTGGCCGGCGTCTACGACACGCCCCTGGATCGGGAATCGGCCTTCGAGAAGCTGCAGGCCCGCAGTGCGGCCGCGCCCTCGCCGGCAGCCCCCGCCGCGGCCCCGAAACCCCGGCCGCGGGCCGAGCCCAAACCCCAGCCCGAACCTGAACCCGAGCCGGCCCGCAGCGAGCTGGAGGAACTGCTGTTCGGCAGCGTGGGGCCCCGGGGCGGCCGGCACGACGGCCTGGTGGATGTGCTCGCGAAGAACGCCGCCCGCTCGGTGGGCAGCAGCCTGGGGCGGCAGGTGGTGCGGGGGGTGCTGGGCTCGCTGCTGAGCGGGCGGAGCTGAGGGGCCCGGTTCCCCGGCAAGCGTCAGACTGAGCGGAGGGCCGCTGGGCCTGGGCCGGGTCGCCAGGGAGGCCGGGATGAAAGCGATGCTGCTGGAGGTCTGCGGCGCCATGGCGGACACGCCGGAGCCGCTTGTGCTCAGGGAGCTGCCGCCACCGGTGCCGGGGCCAGGCGAACTGCTGGTGAAGGTGGAGGTGTGCGGGGTGTGCCACACCGAACTCGACGAGATCGAGGGCCGCACCCCGCCGCCCCGCCTGCCGGTGATTCCCGGTCATCAGGTGGTGGGGACGGTGGTGGAGGCGGGCCCTGGCAGCCCGGGCCGGCTGGCGCCGGGCACGCAGGTGGGCATCGCCTGGATCTTCCATGCCTGCGGCACCTGCCCGTTCTGCCGCAGCGGCCGGGAGAACCTCTGCCCATCGTTCGTCGCCACCGGCCGGGACGTCAACGGCGGCTATGCGGAGTACTTGAGCGTGCCGGAGGCCTTCGCCCACCCTCTGCCGGAGGGACTGGAGGCCACCGCGCTGGCGCCGATGCTCTGCGCCGGGGCGATCGGCTGGCGTTCGCTGGCACTGAGCGGCCTGCGCGACGGCCAGGATCTGGGCCTCACCGGCTTCGGGGCCTCGGCCCACCTGGTGCTGCCGATGGTGCGCCACCGCTTCCCGGCCTCACGGGTGTTCGTGTTCGCCCGCAGCGAGACGCAGCGGGCCTTCGCCCTGGAGCTGGGGGCCACCTGGGCCGGCCCCACCGAGGCCGAGTCCCCCGTGAAGCTGCACGCGATCATCGACACCACGCCGGCCTGGACGCCGGTGGTGGAGGCACTGAGGAACCTGCACCCCGGCGGCCGGCTGGTGATCAACGCCATCAGCAAGCAGGAGGCCGACAAGACGGCCCTGCTCCGCCTCGACTATCCGCGCGATCTCTGGCGCGAGAAGGAGATCCGCTCGGTGGCCAACGTGACCCGCGCCGACGTGCGGGAGTTCCTGGCGCTGGCCGGCCCGGCGGGCATCCGCCCGGACGTCCGGGAGTACCCGCTCGCGGACGCCAACCAGGCCCTGCACGACCTGCGCAGCGGTCAGGGGCGGGGGGCCAGGGTGCTGCGGATCAGCTGACGCGGCCCTGCCCCGCCAGCCCCCGGCAGGCCCGCAGCACCACATCGGCGCTGCGGCCGTAGACGGCGGCCTTCCAGGCGGAGCTGTCGATCTGGAAGGCGTCGCGCAACTGCCGCCGGATCGCCTCGCGGTGGGGGGTGGGGCGATCGGGCGGCGCATGCAGCCAGGCATCGGCCCGCAGGGCCGCCAGCACCGTCGCGATCGGCCGGGTGCCGAACTCCAGCGCCAGGTAGGTGAGCTCCAGGGAGGGCGCCAGCCGGCGCAAGAACTCCGGCAGCGACCCCGACACCCGGCGGAGGCGGAGGTGCCCCCGCCTGACCGGGTGACCTCCGGGCCATACCAGCGCCGCAGGCGCTCGAAGTCCGCCTCCCCGACGCCGCTGCCGATCAGTTCCCCGTAGCCCCAGGGGCCCAGGCCGGTGTGCAGGTCGATCACCACCAGGTGCCGGGTGGACGGACCCAGGTGCTGCTCCAGAATCCGGCCGAGGGTCGTCAGCGACCAGCTGGTGCGGCGGCCGCCGTAGAAGAGTCCGGTGGGGTGGCCGTACTGCCCCCGCTGCAGCACCGCCTGGAACGCGGACATCCCCTGATCGCGGATGAAGGCCTCCAGGACGGCATCCGCCCGCTGCCGCCCGGGCCCGTCCCAGTCGGCGGGAAGCAGGGCCTTGTGCAGCGCGTCGTAGGCCGGGTTCTCGGGCCGAGGGCCGCCGCGTCGATGGTCAGGGTCTCGCCGGCCGGGCCACTGTGATCCGGCAGGGGATCGCTGCTGAGCCGCGCGCCGGCAGGAGGCAGCCGCCAGGAACGCCTCGCGGGCCGAGCGGTAATCGGAGCGGAAGAAGCCGCTGGTGGGCATGGGGAGGGCGCTGGATCGTGAGCGGCGCCCCCGCCGAGCGGAAGCGGATGGGGGTCCGATCAGAAGGGATAGTCGTCGTGGCGCGTCACCGCGTGGATGTCGGCTTCAGCCGTGAGGATCATTTCGAGCGCGCCGACGATCCCCATCACATCCTGCGACTGGTCGATCCACCGGAACCTCGACCAGGACCATTGCCTTGGCGCATGGATGGAAGGCAGCAGCGCATACCGTTCCGGGTTGGGATGGGCCTCCGGATCGGAATAGATGCAAAGGCCCATCCGGAACCCGTTGCGCTCGGTCTGCAGCCACCAGCCCCAGTCTTCGTTGCAGAAGAAGGGCACATCGATTCCCACCAACGGTAGCTTCGCTTGCAGGTAGGTGCACAGGGCTCTTCCGTACATGCCGTCATTGACGAGCTGATCCTTCTCTCCCTCAAGAACAGGGAACTTCTTCGTCTCGATCAGCAGGCAGGATCGGGGGATCATGAATTCACTTCTCAACGTCTGCCATCAGCTGGCCGAAAATATATTTGACATCTCAAGAAGGCATTATAGTGACGACGCTGCTGAATAGCATCACCAGGCCGATTAGCCTGAGGATCACAACACGTTGACGGCATAAGGCCAGTCAGGAGCAAGCACGCTTAGCCAAAACAGAATACAAAGTCCAATCCCATCATCGCTCGCCCGGCTTGGCATGTTTTGTTGAATCAATGGTCTCATTTGCCATGGTCATAACATTTAATGTAGATGAGTTCTCAATCGCGATGGCCTCTTCTACCCTCTCTACAAACAGTGAGAATGCCTCTGGATCTGAAAGGTTCCGGTATCGGCCGACTCGCGACTGAAACAAGAATCTCTCGTGCCCAAGCAGCTGCTCAGTTGACCTATAGTTCTTCCACTGCTCGCGATAATGAAAAACGCTTTCCATGGAAACACAAATAACAACCATCAGACTGATAATTGTCACCACTATCTGCACAATAGGTGCACCAAAGAGCCTGTATTGAGACCCTACGTTTATAAGCACAGGCACCATTCCGCCGCCTACAACTGAAAAGGCTCTCATTTGAAGGTACCTGCTCTTGCAGGATGCCGCCTTTTTATCATACCACTTTTGATATTGTTCAACACGATCTTGAATGTAAGCTTCAGCGTCAATTGGTGGCGCAGGAGAGAAACTCATTTAGAGGATGCGTATCTTGCAGTCGGAATACGGTAGCCGGGCTCTCGTGAATACGCAAGCAATTTAAGCCATGGTTGCAGAATAGGTTCTAATTATGCCTAGCAAGCATGAGAATTGGCGACTTGCATAGCCAACACGCCTCAGAAAGACACAAAAGATGGCCATCCTGGTTTCAGTTAAACCTCCTTAATTGCAATATCATTCATTGACGGCGGCCTAACCGTGAAGTTGAGGCGCCTGCGCGGCTTCTCTCACAGGCCGCGTTGAACGCAGGATAGGCCCTCATTTTCAACCTGCTGGCACTCTGCCACCACGTGTGGGCGATCGCCTTGCAGTGACATTGAACTGTTGGCCTCGCGGCCTGAGGCCAGGGTTTTGATGGAACAGCACCGGATCGAGTGCAACGCCGACAGGGCGCATCCGGCTCTCCAGGTGCCTGCGCCTCTGGGAGTCCTCCAGCAGTGGAGAGCGGCCCGATCACCCCAACAGCTCTCACAGGAACTGAACCACGAAAGGGGGTCACGTCACAGTCCCGTTACTGCGCCCCAACCGCCTCGATGACGGCCAGTGCCAGCGTGCTGGCGTGGTCGTCCTTGCCCTCGGCGCCGCTGTTCAGCGCGAGGGTGACGACAAGATCCTTCTCGGGCAGATAGATGTAGAGGGTGCGGTAGCCCATCGATTCACCTTCGTACTGCCAGCCGGAACCGATCGCAGGCGAGGTGAATCCCGTGATGCCAAGGCCGAAGCCGCGGGGATCGTCGGGGGTCAAGCGCTCGAGCGTCTTGCCTGTCTGCATCGAGACCATCTGGGTGAGCTCCATGCGGGCGCCGGCATCGAGCAGGTCGTTTGAGGTGAAGAGAGCCCGCACCCAGTGGGTCACCTCTTCCGGTCGTGACACGGCGGCCCCTGCGGCTCCGCCCCAGGACATGTCCTCCGCCTTGACGTCGGCACCGTCCAGGGCCTTCATGCCAGGAAAGCCCTTGGCCACGAAATAGCCCGAAGCCATGCGGCTGGTGATCTCAGGCGGATAGATGCCGGCCCGATAGAAAGTGTTCGTGAGGCCGTACCGCGGACCGAACAGACGGCGCTCGAAATTATCCTGCACCGTCCGTCCCGTCGCCTTCTCGATCACCATCCCGGCAAGGATGTAGTTGGTGTTCGAGTAGGCATAGCCCGATGTCGGACCCGGAGCGCAGGGATAGGCAGGGTCGACGAAAGCGATGAGCACTGGGGGCGAGAAGTGACGCGACAGCCCGTTCCGCCCGATGTCGGCGATCATCGCGTCCACATTGTCGTAGCTCGGGATCCCGCTGGTCATCGTCAGAAGCTGACGCAGCGTCACCTGCTTCCAGGCGGGATACTGGGGCAGCCACTCACCCAGCGTGTCGTCGAGGTCGACGACCCCTTCCGACTGGAGTTGCAGCAGCGTGACCGCAGTGAACGACTTGGTGATGCTCCCGATCTGGAACAGTGTGTCGGGCGTCACCTCGACGGCGTCGGCCGCGTTCGACACCTTGCCGGAGGATACGTTCACCATGCCGCCGTTCTGAGGCAGGCTCACGCTGATCGAGATCGCGGTGGCCTTCTCAGCGGCGGCGGTAGTGGCGATAACGGTATCAGCGATCGTTTGCAGCTTCGCGGCAAGGGCCTCATCGGCCTGTGCAGGCGCCACCAGGCTCAGCACGGTGGCCAGGGTGAAGACCGCGGGTCGGACGACACGGCTGATCATGGGAAGCACCATGCATTCCGAGGTGAGAGGCCGGCACGCCTGATGACGGCATCAAGTCTGCCGAGAACCCCACTCTGCCACTCCCGCCAGTACCGGGGGGGGCCGTCAGTTCCCTGCACCAACTGTTGCAGGGGCGCTGATCCCGTCTGATCGGCAAGCGAGAAGCCTGATCTTGTTCGCAACCGTAGGAGTGGAAGCCCCACACTCAGCAGCCATCAGGCGTCGTCGTCGACGCATCCCGGACTTGGCTCTTTCTTGAGGGGATGCACGTAGCTGATGCCGCTCGCCATGCCCACCACCTCACCCCCGGTCACGGCCACAACCAGGTGGTTGGCTGGATTTTCAAGAAATGTACGCACCAACTCTGGACGTACATCATGATCAAAGACGTCGCCATCCAGGTGATTGAGAAGTGGGGAAAACTCACGATCGTGGAAGCTGTGAGGCCTAACGTTGAAGGTATCTTTAGTGAAAGATGCTTCGAGGTACAAGCAGCGCCATTCTTTTTTGAGTACACGTTCTCTATCAGGCTTTTTCTATGGGAGCACCATTCTCAGCGCCCGAACTTCTTCGCCCCATGGTGCGATGGTCGTCATCTGAAGCACCAGGGAGCCATCGGGGCGCTGAGACAACGTACTCCGCCAACCCCATTTCTGATTATCAGGCACTTCATATACATGGCTTACCATGAAATACCCCATGAGATTGGAACACAATGACCCAGCTGTCTACCCAAGCTGAACCCTGGTCATTCTGGGTAAAACTTCCATGCCTGACTTCATGCTGAAAATCCCACCAATACCTCACAGAGCCTGAGTGGATCCTAAGGACACAATCATAATCCTCTGCAGAATTGCCCCTGGATCGAGCCAGAGCTCCCCTTTTCCTACCCAGTTGGTACCAGTAATTCTGGCCAGACACTCTTTCTCCGCTCTCCCTAAGTACAATTTTTGAGAGTATAGAGAGTATCGTTGAAGATATTCGCCACTTCCCAACAGCAGCCATGGTGCAGCATCTTTAGCCCAATTCAACTGCGTTCTGCGTGTTCGGTGATCTGCATAGTCAGATCCTGTTTCCTTGACGCTCCGATCTCATTCCAGCGTTTGCCAGTAAGAGCTCCCTCAAAGGAATACAGGTAGTAGCAAACCGGCAACGTCTCATTCGGATATCTCGCTTTGATCAGTTGATGGGCGCCGACGGCGCCAACGATCCTGAGTTCCTCTTCCGTAAATATTCCAACCTCATTCAACCTGCTGGCAATCTTTGCGCCGATATTCTTTAGGTTGGTAAGATCGCTACTCTGAGGCATCATCGCTCTGGCCTTGATCGGTTGGAATGAAAGACTGAACAGTGTTCTAGACAGTTTTCAACGTAGTGTTCAACGTAGTGTGTCAACGAAGCCCAGCCAGGGCCTTGGGTAGAGCCATTTGGCAGAAGCCTTTTGATCATACCTCAGACAGGTAGAACCATCAGATTATGATCTATCTGCTCCGATACTGGCGCCTGAGCCTTCTGCTTCCTGGCAGTCACCAAGTGCGAAGCTTTAGCCGTTTTGAATCCGAAGACGCACTCTCAACACCTGGGAACAGAGCCTGGGCGATCACGGGGAACTAGTCCGAAGATTTCATCTGCCGAGCCTGAGGTCGGGTTGTTCTTCCAACTTTTCACATCACCGGTAGCAAAAGGCAGAGCGAGGAACGAGCGCCGGGTTTTGGTTGCCCGAGTGCACGTGATTGCTATGCCAACGAAATCATTTTCTGGTGTAATCACGAATCATATTCTCAGAAACAAAAACGGTATTCGTACGGCGTAGATGCGGTTCTTTTTTAGGCCATTCCGCGACTTGCTCATAAATGCCAAAAATGAAATAGCCATGATCCTCCATAAATCCCTTTAATCTTTCAAGCGGAACGTGATGCTTGTTGCCTGGGTTCATTCCAGCTTCTACCTCTACAATATCAACGCCATGAGCATTTAGAATGTTCTTGGATCCGATTAGCACATTGAGATCGCCACCTTCAGCATCAACTTTCAAGTAGCCAATCCTATTGATATTGTTAGCCTTGCAAAAATCATCCAATGTTGAGACGTGTACCTGCTCTGTTTCTGGTTTATTGCTAGAATTATTATCTTCCGCTTGCACTAGGTGATTCATTGTCCCCATGTCTTTCGTCATGACACCCTTACCAGCAGTATCAGCAAGTGCGAAATTGTAGCAAAAGATCTGATCCCTACCTTCTACGTTACGCCTAAGCTGTTCAAAGGTTTCTTTGATCGGCTCAAAACAATATATTGTTGATGAAGGATACGCTGAGACATAACTCAATGCTGATTGGCCTACATTTGCTCCGACATCGAATATCACATTGATACGGTAGCCTTGGAACCGCTGGGAAATATCATAGGGAATACTAATGCCGAATGGTAATTCATGGAAAATATGTATACCTGTGACATTTTCCGCAATCTTCTTCAATGCTCCCATTATTCCCATGCCAGAAGTCTCCTATTCGGTGTTTTGGCAACCAGCATAACCACCGCTGGCCATCCCCTGGTCGCAGCGAGTGATGCGTCAAGCAGATAGGCTTGCGGTGGCGGCTCAGGTGGATGTCGCTTTTGGCTGGCTCCCCGTCACAAGAGTCGCGTATCGAACGAGAAAGCCTCATCGCTGATGATGCTTATTCGCTGCACTTCTGGATGCCGAGCATTGAGCAGGAAATTGCGTTCGACCGTGATGACTGCGGACGGCACGCTCAAAGCCGCAGTGCGTCCGCTCGTGAGCCACGACGACCCGAGTACTTGGAGCGATGCTGGAGCTGGCACCGAATGCCAGTCCTCCGGCAGCGTGACCGGTTCGAGTACTTCTGTGGGCAGGTCATCAGGGAGTTCGATGGCGAGCAGCCTTAAATCGGTCGGAGCCGTGAGCGGATCAACATGGACCAGCACTTCAAGCGCCGCGAGCGCCGCAGAGCTTGCGGTGTAAACAATGGGATGCCCTTTTGTGTGCCAGCGTCCGGAGGTGTACAATCCGCCGATGCCATCAAGCGCTGTATCCACGTAGGGCTTACGGCAGATCCGCCAAACGCGCATCAGCTAAAGATTCCGTAGTTGAGGCGCAGCAAGACTTCCTCGACCTGCCGTGCGCCGATCTCAGTATCTAGAAGATCGAGAGGCACCTCGCAGCCAAGTGCACGGTTGGGCGTCTTCAGCCATACGCGCGCCTTGTCGATGGAGCCAAGGACCTCGACGGCCTGAGAGACCGCTCTTGCCACCCGATAGAGCCGATCAGACTCCTGGGGGTTGAGGTATCGCGCCTCCTTCCTGCGGGCGATGGTTCGTGGCGGGATCCCGAAAACCGCTGCGAAGTGCTGCGGGGAAATTTCGAGTTGCTTTGTCAGGGCCACAAACGCGGAGAAAGGCAGACCACTGCGAACGGCATCGCGTAGCTCGGCCATGCTGGTGGCACGCAGACGCAAGATTGAGGCAGGTCCTCCCGGGTCAGGACTGGAGGAGGCAGTTGCCGGTACGGCCTGGTTTGCCATATGGCGATAGTAGCACGGCCATCTGGCGGTATTAGGTCAGCGGCTCGTGGAAGCCTCCAGTATTTCCGAGGCTCACGACCATCGCAATGTGCATGTTGAATTCCTTGCCGATAGGAGCTAAAGAGAAAAGCAAGAGCAACTTATTGCCTGGATCTTCAGATCGCTCGATGGCAACGTATTTATCCTCCCCGCAAGACAATGATGCCGAGCGCTTCGGTTTTCACGTTGCTTGCGTTAAATGTCCCAGTCATAATCGGCCCAGCCAACTCTTTATTGGGGGGCCTGGGAACCAGTACTCATGGACCCATCCGATCCGAGAACCTCGCGGTCAGCGCCTAGGCAACAGCACGTAAAGCCTTGTCCAGCAATGTACTTTAGGCAGGCCTCCAGACGCTAGCAATGGTTCTCGGACCCGAGAACCACCTGTTCGTCTTGCTACACAAGGTCCGCTGGGCTGCAGACGCCGAGCGGACCCCGGTTGAGGAGGTGGGTGTAGATCATGGTTGTACTCACGTCACGATGCCCCAGGAGTTCTTGGAACTTTCGGATGTCCTGGCCACGTTCCAGCAGGTGGGTGGCATTCCCTGGCCGCAGGCCAGCGTGGCAGAGCCACTAGGAATGACGGAAGCTATGGCAACTGGCTGCTTTTGTCACGACGGCCTCGGTGACAGCACGCTTGACGGCTTTCTGAACAACGCTTGGATCAAGATGGTGGCGGCCCTGAGTGCCGGCATTTCTGTCATGCCAACGCTTCTGCTGAGGGAACACCCACTGCTAGGCCCATTCCAGGCTCGCCTTCGGGTACTTGCGGGCCAGGGAATAAGGCATCAACACACGGCCCCATCCCGCCGCCAGATCGGTCTGTAGCCTCCGGCTTTCGCGCAGCGGTTGTAGACGACGCACCTTCCTCAGATGCCCCTGCAAGTCACCCAGCAGGCTCTGTGGCAGCAGTGTCAGTCGATCCTTGCCGCCCTTGCCGTCTCGCACCGTGAGCTCTCGCCGTTGGAAATCCGGGTCCTTAACCCTGAGACGCAATGCCTCCATGAGCCGCAGGCCACTGCCGTAGAGCAGCCCGACCACCAGCGCCTGATCCCCCTCCTACCAGCTGCCAAGCGGCATTACGCCTCACCCCCCCAGCCCCCGGCAGGCCCGGAGCACCACATCGGCGCAGCGTCCGTACACGGCGGCCCGCCAGGCGGGGCTGTCGATCAGGAAGGCCTCGCGCACCTGGCGGCGGATCGCCTCCCGGTGGGGGGTGGGGCGATCGGGCACGGCGTGCAGCCAGGCATCAGCGCGCAGGGCCGCCAGCACCTCATCGATCGGCCGGGTGCCGAACTCCAGGGCCAGAACGGTGAGCTCCACCGCAGGGGCCAGGCGGCGCAGAAATTCCGACACCGACCCCGACACCACCGACGAGCTGGAGGGACCCAGGCCGGGCCGGGTGACCTCCGGGCCATACCAGCGCTGCAGCCGCTCCCAGTCGTCGCCTGTGGCGCCGCTGCCGATCAGCTCCCCGTAGCCCCAGGGGCCCAGACCGGTGTGCAGGTCGATCACCGCCAGGCGGCGGCAGGCCGGGCCCAGGTGATCGGTGAGGATCTTCTCCAGGGTGGACAGCGACCAGCTGGGGCGGCTGCCGCCGTAGAAGAGGCCGGTGGGATGGGTGTACTGGCCGCGCTGCAGCGCCGCCTGGTAGGCGGCCATCCCGTGCCCGGTGATGAAGGCCTCCAGCAGGGTGTCGGCCCGTTGCCGCTCGGGCCCGTCCCAGTCGCCGGGCAGCAGGGCGTCGTGGAGGGCGTCGTAGGCCGGGTTCTCGGGCAGGGGGCCGCGGAAGTCGAGGCCGTTGCGGTTGAGATCAATGTTGTGTTCGTTGCCGCGGCGCAGCCAGGCGAAGCCATGGGGGTTGAGGGCATGGATCAGCAGCGCCCCGCCGCCGGCCGGCAGGGCGCCGTGGAGTTCATCCAGCAGAACGCCCACCTGGCAACCGGATCCGGCCAGGCCCTCCACGCCGTGGGTGCCGGAGATCAGCAGCAGCAGGGACTCGGGCTCGGCGGGGCCCAGGGCCGCCGCATCGATGGCGAGCGGCTCGCCGGCCGGGCCGCGGTGATCGGGCAGGACATGGCTGCTGAGCCGGGCGCCGGCGCCACGGGCGGCGGCCAGGAACGCCTCACGGGCCGAGCGGTAATCGGGGCGGAAGAAGTCGCTGGTGGCCATGGGGGAGGGGGTGGGGCCGTTGATGAAGCGGGTCTCCACGCCCGTGCTCATGTACACGAAAGGCAGCTAGTCCGCGAAGCCATGGCCACTGGCCATTTTGGCCTCGCGCACCGCCACACCGGGCCCTGCGGCCAGGTTGATGGCGTCGCGGTTCTGGAGGATCCAGCCCGCGCGGCCAGAGCCGCGTCGATGTCGAGGCGGGCCTTCTGTTCGGGCGTCAGGTTCATGGGGGGCCACCCTCGGCCAGGAAGTATTTTCGCTGCGGATCCTTGGCGCTGGTGCCGATCTCGCGCACCAGCCCGCGATCGATCAGACGGGACAGCCGCGTGCGCGTGGCCCGGGCCGACAGGCCGATGATGGCCGCAATCTCACGGGTGGCCAACCCCTGGCCTTCCTTCAGGCTGGCGAGGATCGCCTGCTCGGTGGCGTCGACCACCGTTGGGCCCACGGGGACGGTGGGAATGGTGACGCGAAAGCGTGTGGCGATCTCCTCGAAGATCGGTGGCGGCAGGCCGGCGTCTCGGCAGACGGCCGTCATCCGCTGGATGCCGCTGCCCCATTGCTCGATCAGCCCCAGCGCCTGGAAGACGCGGCCGATCACGCGGTTGCGGAGCCTGGACACGCCATGGGGCAGATCCTCCACGGTGAGGCCGAAGGGCAGCAGGCCGGGATTTTCGATCTCCAGCCGGTCATCGAAGATCGACAGCCGGATCGGTGCGCCCCGCTGGGAATAGTCGGTGTGGACCACCGCATTGATCAGGGCCTCGCGCACGGCCTCGGGCGGCAGGCTCCAGCGGTCGGTGCGACGCACCGCACCGTCTTCCCCTGGTGGTCGCCCAGGAGCCGCAGGGTCTCCAGATCGCGGCGGCGGAGTTCGCGGAAGGGCGCAAGCGACTCGGAAGCCGCTCGGAAGTCGATCGCTTCCGAGCCGAGCCCCGGCAAGGGCTGATCGTCGAAGCCCTCGCCCCGGGAGAAACGCCGCAGCTCCTCGATCAGCTCGGCATCGGCGAGGCGGTTGGTGGAGCCCACCCGCACGTACACACCTGCAGCAGGGCCCTCGCGGATCAGGTGATGGGGGCGGCTCGGACTGGGGTATACCTGCAGCGCCAGCACCTGCGTCTGTCGCCAAGGCAAGATCTCGATCTCCGGCACCAGCCGAGGGCTGATCCGGTCGCTGATCAGGTTGGCGAGTCGCTCCTCCTCATCCAGCGGGTCAGCCACGCCGCGCACGTTGCGGCTGCGATCCTCCACCCCGATCAGCAGGCTGCCGCCGGCCGTGTTGGCGAAGGCCACGATCGTTTTCAGCGCCCCATCCGGCGAGGAGAGATCACGCTTGAACTCCAGCGTCTTGGCCTCAGGGCGCTTGAGCAGGTCGAGCAAATCCATTCTGCTCAGAAGTGTACTCAAAAGGCACTGGCGGGATCAAGGTTCTGAGCATCAAGCCGACTGAGGAGGGTGGATGGTGCGCACAACGCTCGCCGCTCAGCCACCGCCGAGGAGCTCAGCGACGAGGGGACCGCAAGCAAGCGAAGCGCGCTTGCGGCGGTCGTGCTGCAGCGGCTGGTTGGGCATCTCCATGCCTACGCTTCGCGGACAATGTCTTCGATCCACGCGTGGATTTCAGCTTCCGACATTGGTGCCAGCGCTGAAGCGAGGCAAGTGTACGCACGCTGCAGGTCCTCTTGAGAGGCCGAATCACGCTTAGAAATAAACGCTTTCTGTGCCTGAAGGAATTCGAGGACAGGTTGAGTGGCGCCTGCCTTCCCGATCTTAGCCAGAGCTACGTCGATCCTCTTAGTAGGTTGTGGTGATCTTAGGATTGCGTCACCCCGAACATCGACCGGAGCAGTGGTGATTTCGACAGCCTGAGGAGGCACAATGGCCAGTGTCGCAGCAATGCTGTCTATCAGTTCCTCGGGTAAGTTGAGCTTGTGTCGAAGCGCGGCCTCACTGATCTTTCCCTCTCGGTAAAGCCTTTCCGCTTTCTCAAC
>CAVYYO010000023.1:0-19680 GCA_963772735.1 uncultured cyanobacterium
GGCCCGGGTGCTCGCCGCCATGGAGGAGGCCGCCGGCTCCGGGGTGGAGCTGATCGTCTTCCCGGAGACGTTCCTCCCTTACTACCCCTACTTCTCCTTCGTGGAGCCGCCGGCGCTGATGGGCAGATCGCACCTGAAGCTCTACGAGCAGGCCGTGACGGTGCCGGGGGCGACCCTGGGGCGCATCGCCGCCGCCGCCCGGCAGCATCGCATGCACGTTCTGCTGGGCATCAACGAGCGCGACGGCGGCAGCCTCTACAACACCCAGCTGCTGATCGATAACGACGGGGAGCTGGTGCTCAAGCGTCGCAAGATCACCCCCACCTATCACGAGCGGATGGTGTGGGGCCGGGGGGATGGGGCCGGCCTGCAGGTGGTGCCCACGGCTCTCGGGCGCATCGGCGCCCTGGCGTGCTGGGAGCACTACAACCCCCTGGCCCGCTTCAGCCTGATGGCCCAGGGGGAGGAGATCCACGGCGCCCAGTTCCCCGGGTCCCTGGTGGGGCCGATCTTCGCCGAGCAGACCGCCGTGACCCTGCGCCACCACGCCCTTGAGGCCGGCTGCTTCGTGGTGAGTTCCACCGCCTGGCTGGAGCCGGAGGACATCCAGCGGATCACTCCCGATCCCGTGCTGCAGAAGGCCTGCCAGGGGGGCTGCCACACGGCGGTGATCAGCCCCGAAGGCCGCTACCTGGCCGGCCCGCTCCCGGAGGGCGAGGGGCTGGCCATCGCCGAGCTCGACATGGCCCTGATCACCAAGCGCAAGCGGATGATGGACAGCGTGGGCCATTACAGCCGCCCCGACCTGCTGGCCCTGCTGATCGACCGCAGCCCGGCCCGCCAGCTGCACGAACGGCCCCTCGAGCCCGGAGGGGCCGGAGCCGAAGCCGATGTCGCCGGCGGCGCCCTGCCGGTGCTGGAGGAGCTGCCCCATGGCTGATGCCGATCGCCGCTCCCTGGGCCGCCGGCTCACCGAACTGCAGGTGCACGGGGTGGTCGATCCGGCCGTTCCCGGCAACCCCGGCCGCCGCGGGGGTGCCGGCCCCTCCGACCACCGGGCCCTCAGCATCGACGGCACCACCGTGATGGTGCCCGTCTACAACACGGTGGCCGGCACCTCTCCCTACCGGCTCGAAACCACCGGCGAGGAGGGCCTGCGGGTGAGCGGGGCCTCCGCCGCCCTGCTGGCCAGCGGCGAACCGGCCGGCCCCCTGAGGGCGGAAGCCCCGCCCGAGCCCCACTTCTACGGCCTCACCACCGCCGAGGGCATTCCCTACCGCTCCATCGCCCTGCTGCACGGTCGCGACGTGCTGGCCACCACCCTGCTGCAGACCTGCATCCGCTTCCGCGACCGAACCCAGTCGTGCCAGTTCTGCGCCATCGAGCAGTCGCTGGAGGACGGCCGCACCCTCGTGCGCAAGACGCCCCAGCAGGTGGCGGAGGTGGCCGAGGCGGCGGTGCGCCTCGATGGGGTGCGCCAGGTGGTGCTCACCACCGGCACCCCCAACAGCGACGACCGCGGCGCCCGGCTGATGGCCGAGACCGCCGCGGCGGTGAAGGCCCGGGTGCCCCTGCCGATCCAGGCCCAGTGCGAGCCGCCGGAGGATCCCGCCTGGTATGGGCGCATGAAGGAGGCGGGAGTCGACAGCCTGGGCATGCACCTGGAGGTGGTGGAGCCGGAGGTGCGGCGCCGCATCCTGCCGGGCAAGTCGGAGCTGGGGCTGGAGCGCTACATGGAGGCCTTCGCGCAGGCGGTGGCGGTGTTCGGCCGGGGCCAGGTGTCCACCTATCTGCTGGCGGGGCTGGGGGACAGCGCCGCTTCCCTGGTCGCCGTGAGCGAACAGCTGATCGCTCTGGGGGTCTACCCCTTCGTGGTGCCCTTCGTGCCGATCGCCGGCACCCCCCTGGAGGCCCATCCCGCCCCCAGCACCGCCTTCATGGTGGAGGTCTACACGGCGGTCGGTGACCGGCTGCGGACCTCCGACCTGCGCTCCGGAGCGATGGCGGCGGGCTGCGCCAAGTGCGGCGCCTGCTCGGCCCTCTCCCTGTTCGAGGCCAGCCCCTGAGCCCATCGCCGATCCCATGTTCTTCATCGATCCCAGCAGCCACGACATCGGCCGCAGCGCCAGCTCCGGCCCCGCCGCCTTCACCCCGTCGGTGCGGCGCGGGGTGGCGGTCGACGCCGAGGACTTCCGCCTCTCGCCCACCGCCAGCTCCCAGCGCTTCTCCTTCCATCTGCTGGGCAGCGGAACACCCCTGGAGCAGGGCTACTGGCAGCTGCGCAGCGCCATCTTCTGCCGGGAACAGCACCTGTTCGAGGCCTCCGACCGGGACGAACGGGACGCCCGTGCCTATCCCATCGCCGCCCTCGACCACACCACCAGCAGCGGCAGCGGCGTGGTGGGGGTGGTGCGGATCCTGGAGGAACGGCCGCGGCTCTGGTTCGGCGGCCGGCTGGGGGTGCACGGTGACTACCGGCGGCACAACCAGATCGGCAAGGGCCTGATCTGGAAGGCGGTCACCACCGCCAACGGCTGGGGCTGCGACCGCTTCCTGGCCACCGTGCAGCTCCAGAACGTGCGCTTCTTCCAGCGCCTGCACTGGAAATCGATCGAGGAGCTCCAGATCCGCGGCCGGCCCCACCACCTGATGGAAGCCGACCTTGCCTACTACCAGCCCAGCCGGGAGCGGCGGCCCCCGCCGCTGGCCCTGCCGGCGAAGGCCGCGGCGTGAGCCTCGGGAGGGGCCCGGCCCAGGACCTGCCGGCCCTGGCCGGACGGCTGCGGCGGCTGCCCGGACTCACCGGCAAGGCCGACATCCAGACCCCGGCAGCCGCCTTCCCCCACCAGCCCTTTGCCGACCTTGGACCTGCGGCGGCCCTCGGCGACGACGCCGCCCTGCTGCCGAAGGCCGAATCGCCGCTGCTGCTGGCCTGTGAGGGGCTCCACCCGGCTCTGGTGGCGGATGACCCCTGGTTTGCAGGCTGGTGCGGCCTGCTGGTGAATCTCAGCGACATCGCCGCCATGGGCGGCACCCCGATGGCGGTGGTGAACAGTCTCTGGTGCCGCAACGCCGCCCATGGCGAGCGGATCCTGGCGGGCCTGCGACGGGCTTCCGAGGTGTTCGGCGTGCCGGTGGTGGGGGGCCACACCAACCTGCAGAGCCCCTACGACGCCCTTTCGGTGGCGGTGCTGGGCATCGCCACCGGGCCCGTGCTCTCGGCCCGGGCCGCCCGCCCCGGCGACCACTGTCATCTGCTGGTCGACCCCGCCGGCGCCTTCCGCGGCGCCAGCCTCTGCTGGGATGGGGCCACCGACGCCGAGCCCATCCGGCTGCGGCGTCAGCTGGCCCTGATGGCCGATCTGGCTGCCGACGGCAGCGTCCATGCCGCCAAGGACATCAGCATGGGGGGCCTGGTGGGCACCGCCGCCATGTTCTGCGAGGCGGCCGGCTGCGGGCTGGGCCTGGATCTGGCGGCGATCCATC
Organism: uncultured cyanobacterium; assembly: GCA_963772735.1. Classification (GTDB taxonomy): domain Bacteria; phylum Cyanobacteriota; class Cyanobacteriia; order PCC-6307; family Cyanobiaceae; genus Cyanobium. Next base: position 3,487 of record CAVYYO010000023.1, read on the forward strand.
CCCCCGAGGGGGTGGCCCTGGAACCCTGGCTGACCTGCTTTCCCAGCTTCGGCTTCCTGCTGGCCGCCCGACCGGAGCAGGAGACCCGGCTGAGCGAACGGGTGCAGGCCTGCGGCGGGCTGCGGCTGGAGCGGGTGGGCACGTTCAGCGCGGAGCGGCGGCTGGTGATTCGGCAGGGCGAGCGGGAAGAGCTGATCTGGCAGGGCGATGGCCCCTTCACCGGCTTCGGAGCGCTGTCGTGATCGCCACCACAGGCGGGACCGGGCCGTCGGATGACGCACCCACTGGGTGGTGGGGGGTGCCATGCCGGAGGTGCAGCTGACGCTGGAGTGGCCCGATGGGGCCAGGAGCCTGCTCTATTCCCCTTCCACGGTGATCCAGGAGGACCTCTCGCCCGGCCAGAACCTATCGGTGGCGAAGCTCAGAGAGCAGGGCACCCGGGGGCTGCGGCAGACCTCCGAGCGGGTGCGGGCCCGCTATGGCTTCGCCTGCACCCGGGCCGACGAGGAGGAGCGGCAGCTGCTGGAGCAGGCGGCGACCTTCAGGGATCAGGAACGGGTGAGGATCAGCAGCGCCCAGGGGCCGGGTCCATCAGACCGGTGCGAATTCAGCTCTGCTCATGCAGCACCCGCTCGATGCGGCGGTCGGGGATGAGCCACATCAGGGCCACCATGGCGTAGACCGTCTGGGCGATCGCCGGCGAGCGCAGGCTGGCGGGCAGGGCCACCAGGTACAGCCCCAGGGAAGCATGGCCCTTCCAGTCGCGGCCGACGGCCCGGCGCAGCAGGGAGTCGCTGCCCTGGGCGGCGATGATCCGCCCCTGCAGGATGAAGTAGGCCAGGGCCGCCATCACCATGACCGCCCCGTAGAGGGCGGCCGGCGCCACCGCCCGGTGGTTCTGACCCATCCAGCCCGTGGCGAAGGGCACCAGCGACAACCAGAACAGCAGATGCAGATTGGCCAGCAGGACGGAGCCACTCACGCGCTGCAGGGTATGCAGCATGTGGTGGTGATTGTTCCAGTAGATGCCGATGTAGATGAAGCTCAGCAGATAGCTCAGGAAGACGGGGATCAGGGGGATCAATGCCGTCGGGTCGGTGTTGTGAGGCACCTTGATCTCAAGCACCATGATCGTGATCACGATGGCCAGGACGCCGTCGCTGAAGGCCTCCAGTCGGGTGGTGTTCATGAAGGGTTCCGGAGGGTCCTGGTTGGATGATTTAGGAATGCTGCCGATAGCTGGCTTCCATCGGCACCCTGGCCTGTGAAACTGCCAACCAGCACGGAAGTTGAACGGACTGCCGCAGGAGCCCGGACCTCCTGGGAGCAGGAGAGACCATGGCCGGAAAGAGTGTTGCGGATGTGCTGCAGACTGCATCAGAAAGGAAATCATTCGCTACATACCTGAAACGCCTTGGCGTCACTGAAGTTGCACCGGCCACCCCCCCCCGCTCCACACCAGGCTGACGGGAAGCCTTCACGACGCCGGGGCGTGAGTAGAATAAAATTGGAGAACATTAAAGAAAAAACTGATGAGAATTCACGTCCCAAGATTCCTTGTCACGCTGGCATCGGTGGCCACTCTTGTTATCTCCTTGATGATCCAGTGGCCTGCTATGGCCATAGCCAGCAACACTCCATCTTTCACTCCCATCGCCATCGGAACCATGTCCAACAAGATGAATGCCAAGGCCAAGGAAGCGGAAGGCAAGCTGGAATCCGCCTACGGAGATCTCACCGGCGACACAGGGCACAAGGTCCAGGGGGAGGCCAAACAGGTTCAGGCCTCAGCGATGAATGCGGCAGAGGCCCTCAAGGATGGTGCCAAGTCGGTGGCCCGTGGGGCCAGTGATGCCGCGGACAAGCTGGCGGATAAGATTCAATAAGCGTTCTGGCGGGCTGAACAGCGGCAACCGAAGGGGGCTCGAACCAGCTCCCTGCCGCCATCCCGGAACTTGTCAGAGGACGCCTCGCCCACTTTCCTGATCCATTGATCCCTCAAGGGGAGGAGAACCCAATGCTGGAATCACTCGCCGTCATTCTGGTGGTTCTGTGGCTGCTTGGACTGGTGACGTCCTACACCTTGGGCGGCCTGATCCATGTCCTGCTGGTCATTGCCGTGATCATGATCGCCCTGCGCCTGATCAGTGGTCGCGCCGTATGAACGCCCTGGATTCTGCACAAGATCCCACCAACCATGGATCACCCGTGGTCACCCCAAGGCACGCCCTCGCAACGAGGTCCCGAAGCTGCCTCCGTTAACACTGGAAACGGGAAGGCCGTTGCGTTGGAGGCTGAATGAGATCTTGACTTGCCCCCCTCAGCGAGCAACCTGTGGAGCCACCTTGAACACACCATTGATCAAGAAGGAGAACTGTCAATGTCTTTGATTTCGCTCATCGTTACTCTGATTGTCGTCGGGGTTCTGCTATGGCTCGTCAACAACTACATACCGATGGATGCAAAAATTAAGCGTATCCTGAACATTGTAGTTGTCGTCGCCGTCGTGGTGTGGCTACTCAACTTGCTCGGCCTGATGGATTCCCTTCGCAACATACGCGTCGGCAGATGACGGCTTGCCATCCTGGCGAGCCCAACCGTCTCGGGTTGTCTGGCGGGGCTGCTTGCCTTGTTTCCTGAGTGGCAGCGAGGCCACCGAGCCGATCAAGGCTGCGGGGCAGGCTTCGGCACCGTGCTGGGGTTGCCGTTGCGGATCGCGTGATAGCCGGGCGAGAGGATCTCCACGTCGGCGGCGGCGAACTGATCCTGCAGGGCCGCCAGGATCTGGGACAGGGTCTGGCGATAGGTGGCGGCATCACGGACAAAGGCCGTGAGCTCATAGCTGATGTGGAAGTCGTTCAGGCCCGTCTGCAGAACGAAGGGTTCGATCTCTTGGGTGATGCCGTCCACGCTGCGGGCGGCGGCCAGCATCAGTTCATGCACCTGGCGCCAGGGCACGTCGTAGCCGATCGTGATCGTGGTGGCGATGGCCACGGGTTGGCGGATCTCCCGCCGCGAAAAGCTGTAGTTCACCACCGAGGCTCCGATCACCGAGGCATTGGGGATGCTCACCAGTTCGTTGCGCGGGGTCTGCAACCGCGTCACCAGCAGGGCCCGATCCTGCACCACACCGACGGTGCCATTGATGTCGACCCGGTCGCCCTCTCGGAACGCCCGGGTGTAGATCAGCATCAGGCCGCTGACGATGTTGGTGGCGATGGCGCTGGAGCCCAGGGCAGCCAGGACGCCCACGAACAGCCCAGCCCCCTGGAAGATCTTGCTGTCGGAGCCGGGAATATAAGGAAAGGCCAGCATCAATCCCATCAGAATGATGAGGATGGCGGCGAGTCTTCCCGTGGGCAATGCCCACTCCTGATAGAAGCCGGGGATCCGGAGGCGCCCATGATCCAGGGCCTTGAACCACACATTGCTGCCCCTCACCAGGAGCACCGTGATCGTCAGAATCACGGCAATCGAGAGAAGATTCGGGATAGAGCTGACCACGCCACCAAAAAATCCCGTCACAACCCCAATGATCTGGGCACGAAGCCCATCGGCAATGCCCTTGGTGGGTGGAAACAAACCCAGCAGCAGGGGGATCAGCAGGTAACTGATCAGAAGCAGCACACTCCAGTTGAGAATCCGCCGGACTCCCTGCAGAAGACTGCGGAGTTGCTGAGGTTCGACCACCTGGGCCCGGCCGAATCGGGTAAGACGCTGCAAGAGGGTGGTGGGTCGTTGCTCGATCCACACCTCAACCCAGCGATTGAGGGCCAGTTGTCCCTTCCACCAGAGAATGTAGATCCCCAGCACCAAGGCGGCGAGGGCCGTTCCGGTCAGCCAGGCCCCCAGGGTATGGCTCTCTCGGTAGCTGCTGATGGCCTCCCGGAGCTGGTCAAGATACTTCTCGGCCAACTGCTGGCGGCTGATGCCGAAGCAGGCCGCAGAGCGATCATCGACTCCCAACTGGTTGGAGAATCCATCGGACCGCTCGATGCCGATGAAGGTGTACGGATCCTCTTCCCGCAACCCCAACTGATCGGGCTGGAAGCTGGAATCCCTGGCCAGCTCCAGGAGCTTCTCATTGGCATCGCGGACGAATTCGTCAAGCTGGCGGGCCGCGGGTGCCCGGCGGATCTCCAGCACGGTCTGGCCATCGAGACTGACGATGCCGGGGGTGGCGGCGCATCCTGGGCCGGGGTTGGTGGGGGGAGCGGACTCCTCCCCGGAGACCGGCTGCACCAGACCCGCCACCAATATCAGGCCCAGAACGATACAGGCAAACACACGGAAACGAGGCCACGTGCGGGGCCACTTCAGGGCAGGCATCTATGCAGGAGGAAGCGATCCTCTGAATTCTGGGAATTCACTACGGCGCCAGCAGAACTGATAACAAGGCGACACATCGCCTCGGCGATCCCCTGGGCGATCTTGTTGATAGGAACTTTTCCCTTTTAAACACTAAGCTAAGCAAAATTTAACGATCTGGCCCCTGCCCTCTGCCTGACACGGAGTCTGTCGCGCCTAGATCAGAGCACGAGTTCTCCACAGACGACCTTGAACCTGCCCAGAACCATGGGACTGCATAGGTTCTGGCAGAGATGCTGGGGCATGGTCAAGCCCGACTCCATCCGCCCTCGCCGGTGGACTGGCTGCCGGAGAACCCCTTGGTGTTCTTCCTTCTGGATCTTGCCGCTGAGCTGGATCTGGAGTCCATCCACGGTTACTGCCTTCAGAAGGCTCCCCGGGGCGAGAAGGCCGCCTGGGAGGCCGCCGCCTTCCGGGTGCTCACCGGCAACCAGCAGCTGGACAACAGCCGGATCAGCGACTGGGAAAACCCAACGCCACGCCCGGACTGCTTCCGCAAGACTCTGCCCTTGCCGACGGGCGAAGTTTCTGTTGGCGGGAAGGGCGGGCTTTCCCCCGTGTGCTGAACACGATGCGGGCATCAATTGATCTCCCATAGCGCCCGGAGAATCCAGCCTTTCCATCATGGCCAGCGGATGGCGGTGGAGGGCTTCTGGATGGGCAAGCACCGCAACGAAGGGCCCCTTGCTGATGAAAGCTACGGATGTTCGACATGATCAACAATGCGTGGAAGTGGACTTATGACTGGTATTCAGGGGATACCGCCACTGCCGCAGCCCACAACACGCCAGGGGGGGGTGCTGAACGATCAACAGCTCACAAGGGACCGGCCTGGGAAAAGCAGGGGCGCCAGCTCCAAGCCCGGCGGAATTTCGCGCAAGGTGGTGAAAAGGAAGGTCATTTCCATGCTCCACCTCCAGCCACTCCAGCCGCTACCCTCCTGCCCCCGCGCAGGGAACAGGGCGTGGCCAGCTCCAGCTGCCACATGGAGCCCACTGCATCCGGTGGCGTCAACGAAGACGATGCCTTGACATGAAGAAGTTACAATAGTCCCCAACAATGTCTATCACCAAGAGTGGCAGGCAGCGTCTGATTCAACAACCCTGATCGTTGCAGGGCTCCCTATGGCTAGGCATCACCGAAGGCCACCTGGCAGGCTGCATTGAGCACTTCAGCTTCAGTGGCGCTCTGGGGTTCCTGGCCGTTAATCAGCCCGGCGGTGCAATCAGCGGAGAGCTGGTACGTTTCATCACTCTCGCTGACCGCAAAGCTGACCGCCGAAGTGCCCGATGGCTGAACACTACCGTACAGCAATTTGTAGTCGGTGTTCGGCACCACAATGTAGGTCTGATTGTTGGAGACGGCATTCTCGACGGCACTGTTGATGATCGACGCGGTGGCCAGGGTTCCGATGCCCCAGGCCGCCGCCCGGGCGCCCCACCAGCCCCAGGTGGGGGTGGCCCAGCCGCCATACCAGCCATGGTTCCAGGGGCGGGCGACGCCCCATCCGCGCCGCGCCCAGCCGGGGCGCACGTTCACGTTGTTGACGCTGATCCGGCGACCATTCCAGTTTTTGGTGACATTCCGAGTGACTGACCGATTGACGTTCCGATTCACATTCCTGTTGACGTTGAAATTTCGGTTGCCATTGCGGTTCAGATCACGGCTGCCGATGTTGGGTCGGTTAGTGCCGCTGGGGCGGTTCAAACTGGGTCGGCGGTTGCCGCTGGTTATTTTATTGCTCCAACCACCGCTGGGTTTTCTGGAACCACGGTTGAGGGATCCGCTGGAGCCATGGAATCCGGTACGCGCCCGGTGGGAACCTCCGGATCGGCCTCCACCCCCTGCGCGGCCACCTCCCCGACCACCACGTCGGCCGCCGCCACGGGCGATCAATTCTGAGCTCAGGCGGGTGGATGCAGCGGTTGCGGACATCGGTATGCCCATGGCCATTGAAGTGGCCTGCTCGCCACGGCCTCGCCGAAGAAGACGCGAACCAGATCCCTGCCTTCCATGGCAGCGGGACTGTCTTGGGTGATGCTGTTGAGGTAGTTGGGGTTGACCACGCACAGATCGAGGCCGTTGAAGCAGATCGTATTGGTGGACAGCCGAGCACCAGCCTGCTGAAGTGTCACCCACTCCTCACTGTCTACGATCCTGCGGGTCATCCTGATCGGGGCATCGGTGATCCGGATCGTTTCAGTGGTCGCCCCGATCTGATGGGTGTAGAGGGTGGCCTCTCCTTCGTCGACCGCTTGCACTCTGCAGGGCAAAGGATCAGCGCCCTTGATGCTGCAGACGGTATTCAGCTTGTAGAGAAGGACCTCGGCCCATCCGGGAGATGGGACTGTCAACAGGACCAAAGCCAGACCGCCGATCAGCAGGCTGTGGGGAAGCGATGTCTGCCGGTTGAGCATGGAGGATTCAGAAGCGTGTCATCGGCCTGCTTCCACTTTGCAGTGCCGGGCGCGGTCAACAGCGAGGCTGATTCGAGAATCGAAACAATTTCGCAGCAGGTCCTCCTGAGAAAGAGAGGGTATCTTCCAATGAACCTGACTTTTCGGGGTTCCCCCGGCAACCCGATCCAGCCCCTGAAGCGCATCAGGCGCGACTACGTACTCCCCATCGATGAGCTGTCGATCAGTGTCTCCACGGCCGTCGTGCTCATGCGGATTGGCTTACTCGTCCTTGTTCTGCCGATCACTGGTACCCGAATCCCCTGAATGATGGAAAAGGCGGTCTTCCTTTTGATCCCTGCCGCCCTGTTCGCGATCATGTTCGCGCTGGGGCTGGGTCTCTCCTGGGACAGCGTCCGGATGGTGAAGGACCGACCGGGCCTGTGGATACGGCTTCTGCTGGGCACCTGCCTTCTCGTTCCCCTGGTGGCCCTCGGACTGCTGAACCTCCCTCTGAGCCACGCTCTCTCCGGGCCGAGCCGGTTCGCCATCGCCCTGATGGCGATCTGCCCCAGTGCTCCGCTCAGCCTGCGCAAAGCGGGCAAGAAGGGCGGAAACAAGAATCTGGCGGCGCCATTGCAGGTGTCCGCCGCAGCTCTGGCCATCGTCTCCATTCCCCTGATGGCGGAGCTCTTCACCCAGTCCTTCGGGCTGCAGGGCTGGGAGATCGGGCCCAAGGAGGTGGCAGGGCAGATCGGCCAAGCCCAGCTCCTGCCGCTGGCCGTCGGGTTGCTGGTGCGGCACCGATTTCCGGACTGGTCGAAGCGGTACGAAGGGTTCTTCGACAGGCTGGCCAACGGCATGCTGCTGCTGCTGATCGGGGCGGTGCTGGCCAAGACCGGCAGGCTCCTGATTCCCTTCCTGGTCCAGAACCTGCTGGGCGTCTGCGTTATGGGGGTGATGGTCATTGCCTCGCTGGCGATCGGCCATGTGCTGGCTGGCGCAGATCCCGAGACCCGGACCACCACGGCCCTGGTCACCTCGATGCGCAATCCCGGCCTGGCCCTTCTGTTGGCCACCACCTATGCGCCCGGCATGGGGGCTTTGAAGCTCGCCATCCTGAGCTACCTGCTGATGACGGTGCTGCTCTCGATTCCTTACCTGCAGTGGCGCCGGCTCGTCAGGGCCCAGGTTTAGGAACGGTGCTGCGATTTCCATTGCGGATCGCGTGATAGCCGGGCGAGAGAATCTCGATGTCGGCGGCGGCGAACTGATCCTGCAGGGCCGCCAGCAAGGCCGAGAGGGTTTCCCGATAAGTGCCGGCCTCCTTGACGAAGGCATTCAGCTCGTAGCTGATGTGGAAATCGTTGAGGGCCGTCTGCAGCACGTAGGGGGGCAACTCATCGCTCACCCCGGGCACGCTGGCGGCGGCGGCCAGCATCAGCTCGTGCACCTTCCGCCAGGGCACGTCGTAGCCGATGGTGATGGTGGGGGCGATGGCCACCGGCTGCTGGATCTCCCGACGGGAGAAGCTGAAGTTCACGATCGAGGAGCCAATCACGGTGGCGTTGGGGATGCTGACCAGTTCGTTGCGCGGGGTCCGCACCCGGGTCACCAGCAGGGCCCGCTCCTGCACCAATCCCACCGTGCCGTTGATGTCCACCCGGTCTCCGTCGCGGAAGGCCCGGGTGTAGATGAGCATCAGGCCACTGATGATGTTGGTGGCAACCGCGCTGGAGCCCAGGGCCGCCAGCACCCCCAGCAGCAGGCCCGCCCCCTGGAAGGCCCTGCTGTTGGACCCGGGGATGTAGGGATAGGCCAGCACCAGCCCGGTGAGGGCGATCAGGATCGTGGCCAGCCGGGCCGTGGGGAGCGCCCACTCCTGATAGAAACCCGGGATCCGCATCTGGCCCCGGTCGACGGCCTTGAACCAGGCGTTGCTGGCCCGGATCACCAGCACGGTGATCGCCAGGATCACCAGGATCGAGAGCAGGTTGGGGATCGCGGCGGCGACCCCGGCCAGGGCGCCCGCCATCAGATCGAGGATCTGGCTGCGCAGCCCTTCGGCGATGCCCTCGGTGGGCGGGAAGAAGCCCAGCAGCAGCGGAATCAGCAGGTAGCCGATCAGCAGCAGCACGAGCCAGTGCAGCCCCATGCGGAGGTACTGGAGAACGCTGCGGGCCTGGGCGGTGTCGAGCACCTGTTCAAGGAGGCGCAGGCGCCCCAGCAGGGGGAAGCTCTCCCGCCGGGCAATGCGGGCACGCAGCCGATCGTTCACTGCCAGCTGGCCCCGCAGCCAGAGGATGAAGATCCCCAGCACCAGCAGGGCCTGGGCCGAACCTTCCAGCCAGGCCCTGGGGGTGTTGCGCTTGCGGTAGCGGGCGATCGCCGTGCGGATGCTGTCGCGGTAACGGGTGGCCAGCTCCTGACGGGTGAGGTCGAAACAGGCGGCGGCACGATCCTCCACCGCCACCTCCCGGGTGAAGTTGCCGTTGCGCTCAATGCCGATGAAGGTGTAGGGCGGCTGATCCCTCAGCACCAGCTGGTCAGGCTGGATGACGGCATTGCGGGCCAGCTGATGGATCCGCTGGACAGTCCGCTGGCGGTACCCCTCGGGATTCTGCGCTCCGGGCACCGCACGGATCTCCAGCACCTTCCAGCCGTCGAGGGTGGCCCAGAGGGGCGGATCGAGACAGTCCTCGTTGGCCTTGGCCGTGGGATCGACCGCCGCATCCGGAGAGGCGGCCTGATCCGGGGGGGCCGGGAAGACCGGCAGGGTCAGGGTGAGGCTCAGGAATGCGATGAGCAAGAGGGCGAGCACCTGCCTGATCCTGCGGGAGCTTCCGTTGAATCGCATCGTCAGGGTGGAGAGGGGACTCATCCTGTCCCCTGGCCCCTCCCTGGGGGACCTCAGGTGGCGCCGCCGGGACTGCGCAGCGCATGCAGCGCCTTGGTCTCCCCGGGCCCGAGAACGAGCAGGGCCTTCCCGTCATCCACCAGGGGCAGGCTGATCTCCAGGGGCAGGGCATCACTGGGGCGGGGGATCAGGGCGGCCATGTCGAACTGGGCCGAGCCCTCCGGCAGCTCCGGCGGTTCCTCCTGATCGGCGGGCACCAGCTCCTCGCTGCGGTTGGCCAGGGTCCAGGAGCCGCCTGTGCCGTCACTGATCAGCAGGGGCCTGTCGTGGTCGACGGCGATGCCGGGGGTGAGGGCACTGAGCCGCAGACGATCGCCGCTGGGGTAGGCGGGGTCGGGCTGGGCGAAGATCCGCAGCGACCAGCGGTTGCCTTCCTCATCCCGCAGGCTCCAGCGCTGGCCCTCGTCGTCGGCCCGGGCGGTCCCGGGAGCCAGGGCCAGCAGCAGGACCACCACCAGCAGCAGCGGCGCCAGCCGGGCGGCGAGCCGTGAGGCCCACGGGCGAGTGCCGGAGGCCGGCCGGCGCGAAACAGATTGAGCAGAAACACGCATGGGAGGGGCTCCCGCCAGGGGCGGTTCAACGGTATCGTTTTATCGGCCAAAGCAAGCAAGCGGGTAATCCGCAAGGCGGTGTCACCACCGTCCGCTTCCTGGCCCCTTCCATCTTCGGCTTTCGTGCCATGACTTCGACCTCCCTGTCGCGTTCCGGGATCCATCCCTGGGATCGCTTCAAGACCTGGGTCACCAGCACCGGGAATCGCCTCTACGTGGGCTGGTTCGGCGTGCTGATGATCCCCACCCTGCTCACCGCCACCGTCTGCTTTCTGATCGCCTTCATCGGCGCTCCCCCCGTCGACATCGACGGCATCCGCGAGCCGGTGTCGGGCGGCCTGCTCTACGGCAACAACATCATCACCGCCGCCGTGGTGCCCTCCAGCAACGCGATCGGCCTGCACTTCTATCCCATCTGGGAAGCCGCCAGCCTCGACGAGTGGCTGTACAACGGCGGCCCCTACCAGCTGATCGTGTTCCACTTCCTGATCGGCATCTTCTGCTGGATGGGCCGGGAGTGGGAACTGAGCTACCGCCTCGGCATGCGCCCCTGGATCGCGGTGGCCTACTCGGCGCCGGTGGCCGCCGCCACCGCCGTGCTGCTGATCTACGCCATCGGCCAGGGGTCCTTCTCCGATGCCATGCCCCTGGGCATCTCCGGCACCTTCAACTTCATGCTGGTGCTGCAGGCGGAGCACAACGTGCTGATGCACCCCTTCCACATGCTCGGCGTGGCCGGCATCTTCGGCGGCGCCCTGTTCTCGGCCATGCACGGCTCGCTCGTCACCAGCTCCCTGGTGCGGGAGACCACCGAAACCGAATCCCAGAACCGGGGCTACAGGTTCGGCCAGGAGGAGGAGACCTACAACATCGTGGCCGCCCACGGCTATTTCGGCCGCCTGATCTTCCAGTACGCCTCCTTCAACAACAGCCGCAGCCTGCACTTCTTCCTGGCCGCCTGGCCGGTGGTGGGCATCTGGTTCGCGGCCCTGGCGGTGGTGAGCTTCTCGTTCAACCTCAACGGGCTGAACTTCAACCACTCGATCCTCGACCACCGGGGCCGGGTGATCGACACCTGGGCCGACATCCTCAACCGCGGCGGCCTGGGCATCGAGGCGATGCACGAGCGCAACGTGCACAACTTCCCCCTCGATCTGGCGGCGGTTTCCACCACTCCCGTGGCCCTCACCGCCCCGGCGATCGGTTAGTGGGGCTTTGAACCCCGCCCAGCCGTTGCCAGGCTGAGTCCATCAAGTCCATCCAGGGCCCGGACGCCTCCGGGCCCTTTCCACCCTGCGCTCCGGAGCCCCCTCCCATGACCTGCTCCACCCATGCCGGCCACCCCCGAGGGCCGCGATCCCTCCTGAGGGAGGCCCGGGCGCTGCTGGGTCTCACCGCCTCCACCTGGCTGCTGGCCCTGCTGGCCCTGCCGCTGCTGCTCCTGCTCCTGATGGCCCTGCCGGGACCGGCCCTGGCGGTCGCGAGGCGCCCCCCCACCGTCCCAGGCGCCGGTGGAGCCGGCGGCCCTGGCGAAGGCCGTCTCGGAGATGGAGCAGCTCGACCGGCTGCGGGTGGGGCTGGCCTCCACACTCGAAGGCCGCAGCGAGGAGCCCACCATGGAGACCATGAAGGAAGTGTGCAAACCGGTGGGCATGCGGGCCGCCGCCATCGGCCGGGAGAACGGCTGGCAGGTGCGCCAGGTGGCCACGAAGTTCCGCAACCCCGACCACGCCCCCGCCAGCGCCCAGGAGCGGGAGGTGATCGACCTGTTCCACCGCCAGCCGGAGATCACCGGCCTGTGGCAGCCGGCCACCGCCGAGCAGGGCGCCGGCGTGAACTACTACCGCCGCATCAACGTGGAGCCCAGCTGCCTGGCCTGCCACGGCACCAAGGCCAGCCGCCCCGCCTTCGTGAAGGACAACTACCCGGACGACAAAGCCTTCGATTTCCAGGTGGGGGATCTGCGCGGCATGTACGCCGTGTTCATCCCCGAGGTGCAGCAGGCGCTGGCGGCAGCGCAGGGCTGAGATGGCGCGCCCCTACCAACCCTCCCTGCTGCGCCTCCTGCACGGGACCACGGCCCTGCTGGTGCTGGGCTGCTGGCTGAGCGGCCTGATCGTCTACAGCCGCTACGACGGCCGCTGGGGCCGTCTCCCCTTCACCCCAGGCGGCAACTGGATCGACCTCCATGGCCAGATCGGCGTGGGGCTGCTGGTGGCGGCCCTGCCGTTCGTGGCCTATGCCTTCAGCCTGGGCCGATCGCGCCTGCGGCAAGCGAGCAACAGCGTCACCCTTGGGGCCCTGGCCCTGGCGATCGGCACGGGCAAGCTGATGGAGGAGGACTGGCTGAGGGACGGCGAACTGCACCACCTCGTGTATGCCCTGCACCTGCTGGGCTGGGCCGTGATCGGCCTGGCGGTGCTGGTGCACGTCGGCGGCAGCCTGGGGAGGGGGGGCTGGCCACTGCTGGCCTCGATGGCCAGCCCGGCGCTGCGGAAGGGCGACCTGCCGGGCGACTGGCCGGGCCAGGTGCGACGGTTGCTGGGGCGGGGTGGCTGAACCGGCTGGATGGCCTCCTCTTCTCTCACCGCTGCGGAGTGATCAGATCCAGCCCCGGAAACGCCTGGCGATAGCGGCGGGCGTCTCGCGTCAGCAGCGGAATCCGCTCCACCAGGGCATGGGCGCCGATCAGGACATCAGGCAGGATCCTCTGCCGTTGGCCACCACGCTCGCGGGACTCGGCATGGGCACGGGCCGCCAGAAAAGCCGCTTCCCTCGGGATGGTGCGGTAGTTGTAGAGATGGGCCGGCAGGATCTCATCCGCCTCCTCGATCCGCTCGCAGGCAAAGGCGATCTCGCCGTAGACAATCACGTTGATCACCACCGGCCCGGCATTCAGAGCCTCCTTCAATTGCTGGCGGCTCCAGAGGCTCCAGTGCGGATCCTGCGTGGCCACATCCAGGATCACATTGGAATCCACCAGCACCATCAGGGTTCGCCGCCGCGGGTGAGGGCCAGCAGCTCATCGGTGCTCAGGCGCGTGCGCAGCCGTACCTGCTGCAGCCGTTGCACCCCTTCCTCCCCCCGGCTGGGTTGGCCCTCCAGCTTCTCGAGGATCACCCGTCCCCCCTCCTCCACGAAGCGCACCTCCGTGTGGGGCAGGAGGCCGCACCGCTCCCGCAGGCTCTGGGGAATCGTCACCTGCCCCTTGCTGGTGATCCGAATGGCACCCTTCTGGTAACAGTAAGAATCTTACTTTTGCCAGCGCGGCCGAAGCAGGTCACAGCGTCGCGGAAACTAGTGAATCGAGGCCCTCATGCAGGCCCTCCCAGGCCACCTGAATTACGATTATCCCAAAAGAGTAATTCAGGCCATGCGCAGCACCATCACCGCCCGCGGCCAGACGGTGGTTCCGGCTCCGATCCGCGAACGCTTCCAGCTGGGCCCGTCGACACGGCTGGAGTGGATCGTGGAGGACGACGGCACCATACGGGTGGTCCCCGTTGCCCTCGATCCCATCACCGCCTTCCGCGGCTCCGGCGCCGGCGGCGCCACCACCCGGCTTCTCGCCGACCGCAGCCGCGACCGCCAACAGGAGGCCTGATGGCCGGCCGCTGGCTGCTCGACACCTCCGCCCTGCTGGCCCTGCGCGACAACGAAGCCGGTGCGGAGCGGGTCGCCGAACTGCTGCAGCGCTCCCAGGCCCGCCAGGGCAGCTGCCTGGTGTGCTTCATGAGTCGCATGGAGCTGCTCTACCGGGTCTGGAAGGACGAGGGCGAGCGGACCGCCCGCCTTGCCGATGCCCAGCTCCAGTCCCTGCCCCTGGATTGGGTGTTAGCCAGTGACGCCCTGCTGGAGCGGGCGGCTGCCATCAAGGCCACCCATCCCCTCTCCGTGGCCGATGCCTGGATCGCCGCCGCCGCTGAGCAGGAGGGAGCGGTGCTGGTCCACAAGGATCCTGAATTTCGCTCCCTCGCCGAGCTGCCCCAGGAATGGCTGCACGCCTGAGAGGTCGATTCACAGCTGTTGCCAGGGGTTGATCAGATCGATCCCGATCCCGGCGAAATCGGCCCCGTTTCTGGTGGCCAGCCGGGCCCCCTGGGCCAGGGTGGTGGCAGCGATCACCGCATCGGCCGTGGCCATCGGCCGGCCCAGGAGTTCCCTCTGCCGCAGCAGCTGGCCGTACCAATGGGCGGCCTCCCGGGTGAAGGGCCAGACCCGTTGGCCGAACAGGACTGGCAGCAGCGCCTCCCAGCTCCGCTGCAGCGCCTCGCGGCGGCGGCCCTCCGGCAGGCGGGCGATGCCATGCAGGATCTCCGCCTCGGTCATCGTGGTGATGCTCACCGCCGCCGGATCGAGGCGATCGGCCCAGGCCAGCACCTTGGGCTCGGGGCTCGCTCGCATCAGCTCAGCGATCACATGGGTGTCCAGGACGATCACGCAGGCTGCTGATCGAAGCCAGGGGCTTGGGCCATCGATTCATGATCCGGCAGATCGAGTTCCACCCCGCCCAGGGCGGCGAAGTGGGCATGGATGCGGCTGCCCAACCCACCGCCTTCTGCCCCTGCAGGCGCTGCGGTGACCGCCAGCCGCAGGATCGTGCGCGCCTCTTCCTCCATGGAGCGGCCGTGGCGCGCCGCCTGAAGCCTCAACTGAGCCTTGGTTTCGTCGTCGAGGTTGCGGATCGTGAGGCTGGCCATGGGGAGATCCTTGCATGCGACGCTGTCAGTGCCGTCGATGCCATCAACGCTAGCAGTCGTCTTCAGTGCCTCCCGCCGGGATGGTTTTGCCACTCCTTGGAAGCACTTCGGCAACCATCGCCTGACTGGTGCCCCCA
The DNA here is from genome assembly GCA_963772735.1 of uncultured cyanobacterium. Classification (GTDB taxonomy): domain Bacteria; phylum Cyanobacteriota; class Cyanobacteriia; order PCC-6307; family Cyanobiaceae; genus Cyanobium. The sequence goes on from CAVYYO010000023.1 coordinate 18,556, forward strand.
CCCCGCCGCACCGCTCCCGGCGTCAGGCCGATCGTCTTCTTGAAGGCGCGGTTGAAGGCGGCAAAGCCTTCGCTTTCCAGGTGGGGGATCTGCGTGGGATGTATGCCCTGTTCATCCCCGAGGTGCAGCAGGCGCTGGCGCAGGCGCAGGGCTGAGCTGGCGCGCCCCTGGCTGTCGGCAACGGAGGTAATGGAGTCATGACCATTGACACCCTCCCCGTCTGAAGCTCTCCCCGACCCTTCACCCTGGCGGACCTGGAGTGATCAGCTCCAGGCCTGGAAACGCCTCTCGATACCGGCGGGCGTCTCGCGTCAGCAGCGGAATCCGCTCCACCAGGGCATGGGCGCCGATCAGGAAATCAGGCAGGATCCTCCGCCGTTGGCCACCACGCGCGCGGTAATCGGCATGGGCACGGGCCGCCAGAAAGGCCGCCTCCCTGGGGATGGTGCGGTAGTGGTAAAGGTGGGCCGGCAGGATCACATCCACCTCCTCGATCCGCTCGCAGGCAAAGGCGATCTCGCCGTAGACAATCACGTTGATCACCACCGGCCCGGCATTCAGAGCATCCTTCAAGTTCTGGCGGCTCCAGGGGCTCCAGTGCGGATCCTGCGTGGCCACATCCAGGATCACATTGGAATCCACCAGCACCATCAGGGTTCGCCGCCGCGGGTGAGGGCCAGCAGCTCATCGGTGGTCAGGCGTGTGCGCAGCCGTACCTTCTGCAGCCGCTGCAACCCTTCCTCCCCCCGGCTGGGTTGGCCCTCCAGTTTCTCAAGGATCACCCGTCCGCCCTCCTCCACGAAGCGCACCTCCGTGTGGGGCAGGAGGCCGCACCGCTCCCGCAGGCTCTGGGGAATCGTCACCTGCCCCTTGCTCGTGATCCGCATGGCGCCAGGCCCGACAGCAGTAAGAATCTTACTTCGGCTGTCGGGGCTGAAGCGGGCCCTCCCAGACCACCGGAATGACGATTGCCGCGTCGCAGTCATTCAGCCGATGCGCAGCACCATCACCATCTTCCGCGGCTCCGACGCCCGTTTGCTCACCGATCGCAGCCAAGATCACCAACAGGACGCCAGATCTCCAGCCGCCCCGTCTTCGGGTGGGGGATCTGCGCGGCATGGTCGC
>CAVYYO010000024.1:0-17966 GCA_963772735.1 uncultured cyanobacterium
CGTGACTCGCCGTCGTAGTTGAGGCGCACCGCGGCAGGTAAATGCTGCGCTACGATGGTCTCAAGGTCCTTGATCGCCTGACCGAGCGGGTAGTCGTTTGCGAGTGTCCCGCTGATGGTGATAGACCGAAGTCGATCGAATCGTCGCAGGCTAACCGGTCCGGCTATTTCCTTTAGCTGCACCAGGTTTGACAATGGAATGAGCTGTCCGGAGCGTTCGGAGCGTACATAGATCGAATTCAAATCGCTGGGTGTCTGCCGCCGCTCGTCAGCGCCCTGCAGGATGACGCGATACTCCTCACCCTGATCGACAAATGTGGTAACGACGCGCGATCCGAGGATCGTCTCCAATGTTCGCCCGACGTTGGACAAGGAAACGCCAAGATCGGCCGCACGATCGCGATCGATCTGTACATCAATCTTGGGTTTGCGCTCCTTGTAGTCGGATTCGATGTTGGACAAGCCAGGTAATTTACTCGCTTCCCGGATCAGAATGTCACGCCACTCGGCCAGTTCCTGATAATCCGTTCCGCCAAGCACCAGCCGCAGCGGTCGGCTGCTCTGCCCGAGCGCGTTTGAACCGCGCGAAAACGCGAACGCCTGAACACCTGGCAGCTCCGCCAGTTGCTTATTCCAGCTGGCAACGATCTCATTCGCCGATCGGTCGCGCTCCGCCCAGGCCCGCAGTGGCCCCAGCACCATGCCGGTATTCACGTCGCCGCCACCGCCCCAACTGCCAGAGCGGCCCAGTGCGCGCAACACATCGCCTTGTTCGACGTCTTTGGCAACGATCTGTTCGACCTGCTTGATGTAACCGAGCGTGAAGTCGAGGCTGGCACCGTCGGGAGCTGTGAGGTTAATCATCACCATGCCGCGGTCTTCCCGCGGCATGTATTCAACCGGAAGGTAGTTCGTCAATGTGACGCTGCCGGCGAAAATCAGGAGCACCACGCCGATAACGGCTACAGGACGCCGGACTACTCCGCGGAGCATGTGTTCATACGAAGTCGAAAGGCGCTTGTACATGAGGTCCAGCTTTCGCGCGACCCGACCACGATGCAGTCGATTGTCGCCAAACAGCTTGGAGGTCAGCATGAACATTGCGCAAACGCACTTTGCAGCATTGTGAAGAGAAACCAGCCTAATTGCAGGAATACCCTTGCCGACATACTGCTGGGCCCTGCGCTCAAAATACAGCCGACTTTCCTGTTCGTCATAAGTATTGAAGTAAGCTTCAACGCGCTTAGCGACTGGGCTTAGTGACAGAAACTGTGAATCTTCAACTCTGGATTGGCTATTGGTAGCTCTAACCAACTCACTGAACACCTCTTCGTCAGTTGTCTCAACTACCTTTAGCGTAACCATCAAGTCGTCAGACAGCTGATCGCGATTCTCAAAGAGGACATGTGATGTTTGACATCCATTCACTATTTGAAAATTTGCGATGTGAAGAATATTACCCTGTATGCGAATATCAGGGCTCACAAGGGTAATTCCATTATTCAGAACTGGGAAGCGTGAACGAATATTGGGATCCTGAAGAGTCTCACCTATCTGACAATTAACAGGATTTTCAGATCCAAGGAAGTGCCTAACATTCTCTTCAAATAGCTGACCACGAATAGAGCCATCGTTACTTGTAAGGAGATTAACCACATAGTCTTTTGCTTTGGCAACTACTAAATATGACTCAACTACTCCACATATCTCTGGTAGTGAAACACTTCCGACCATTGGAAGAGAAGCTTCAATTCCACTATAGCTTGCGACCCAGGCGCTAACTATCTCATCTCGCCCCATGAAGCATATTTCAATAGACTCAAACAAGCCTAGTGAGTTAAGCTGTACACTCATGTCATTCTTTGCCGTCTCAAGCGCGGCAGGAGCTGCATATACTCCAGTAGATATATAGAAAACCGAAACACTCGGCTTGCCATGCCTAATCTTGGGAACATTGTTAATAGCAACATCAAATGCTGCCCTGGCGTCTCTTTGCGTATCGCACAAAACGTCGTAAGGGTTCTGAGTAAAGAATCGTAGGACCGATTCCTTGAATTTCAGAAAGTCACCCAAATCAAACGAGTCGCTTGTCTTGGCTTGTATAAAGACAACTTCAACATCATTGTTTCTGCGCTCTGCTTGGAACACTGCAAGAGCATCTGAATCGCTAAGGACGTGCTCTTCATTAATAATCAACGCAATTCCATCAGTGCCGTCGTCATCGTTCCCTGTTGTTACCTGCTCTATATCGAAAGGGGTTGATTCTTCTGTGAGAGAATGGCATAGTTTGCAAACTTTTCAAACTGCACTGACTCAGTATCCGCCTCAAGTGCTTGCTCTTCGACAAAACTTGATAGATGGCTGGCGACTATCCGATGCATTGGTGTCGGCATTTTTGCAAGTATACACGGTTCGTCTAACATGTGTTTGGGCGGACCGCATAACACCCCAGCCCCCCATCGCTGCTTCCGCGTAGCACGCCGTGGTCAGCCCCCTTGAATGGCTCAGATCGCTTGAAACGCATAGGATCTCAGGGGTGAGGCGGTTGCCGCCCAGGGACATGGGCCGATCCGTATAACGCACTGATCCTAGCCCTTGGATCCCCTGCGGTCTGTTGCCGCGGACAGTGGCTCCGAAAAGAGCAGATCCGCCGGGCTTCTCACCCCAGCCGGCCCTCGGTTGAGCACATGGGTGTAGATCATGGTGGTCTTCACGTCGGAGTGCCCCAGTAACTCCTGGATCGTGCGGATGTCGACGCCCCGCTCCAGTAAGTGGGTGGCAAACGAATGGCGCAGCGTGTGGCATGTTGCAAGCTTATGGATCCCAGCCGCCTGCACAGCGGCACGCATCGCTTTTTGAACCAGGCTGGAATCCATGTGGTGGCGGCCTTGCTCCCCAGTGTTGTGATTACTCCATCGCTTCTGCTGGGGAAACACCCACTGCCAACCCCATTCCCTGGCGGCATTCACATATTTCCTTGCCAATGCGCCTGGTAGTTTCACGCGCCCCCATCCCTCAGAGAGATCCTGCGCATGCAGCGCCCGGACGTCGTTGAGATGGGCCTTCAGCGGTGTTTTGAGGCTCTCCGGCAACACCGTGATCCTGTCTTTGTGCCCCTTGGCATTCCGAACCAAAATGCAGGATTGGTCAAAGTCCACATCTTTGATCCTCAAGCGCAGCGCTTCCTTGAGCCGCAACCCACTCCCGTACAGCACGTTCCCCACCAACGCCGAGGTGCCCTGCAGGTGGATGAACACGCGGCGCACTTCGTCTTCGCTGAGTACCACGGGTAGGCGGCGTGGCCGATGGGCGCGCACCACGCCCTCCAGGCTGCCGACATCCCCACTGAGCACGGTACGGTAGAGGAACAATAAAGCCGCCAGCGCTTGATTCTGGCTGGTGGCGGCCAGCTTCTCCTTCACGGCCAGGTGGGTGAGGAAGGCGTTGATGTCGTCCTGGCCCATCTCCCTCGGATGGCGCATTTTGTGGAAGCGCAGATAGCGCCGCACCCAACTCACGTAACTCTGAACCGTGCGCTTGGCGTAGTGCCTCACAACCATCTCCTCGCGGTAGCGATCCAACAGACGCGGCGATTTGGTGGGAGCTTTCATGGCGGCATGACGGTTCTGGGGTCAGAATTCCCCCACGCCGCCTTCCCTGGCTGATCTGCTCCAACGCGAGCACGAAAGCCTGCCATCCGAGGATCGCCAGCGTGCCGGCCTGTCTGAAAGGATTTCATTGAGGGCCTCGACGACCTGGGCGATGTCCTCAGGCGAGACACGGGCGATCCGGCGTTGAACGTTCCGGTTCAGCAACGGCACGTGAGCACCGTCCGCAGCAACCGAAGACCGGCAGACGACACCATCACGACACCGGCGATTGCGCGACGCTGCTCATGCAGCTCGGGCGGCGAGCCGGGCACGCCACCGCCGAAGCGCAGCATCATCCGCTCCACCACGCCGATCACCACCGGGGTGCCCATCGGCTCCCCCTACCAGGTCTTCCCCAACGAGGGGGCGATCCTGCGCAGCCTGGCGCTCCGGCCATCGAGGAGGACCACCGCCTGATCAGGCCCAGAGCTTCTCCAGGGTGTAGGGGCCGCCCTCCTTCACCCAGAAGGAGCCGTCGATGTAGCGGTAGCCGCGGTCGAGGGCGGCGATGGCCTCCATGTCCTCGGCGGCCAGGTCGCCCTCGGCGGCCATCAGGTTTTCGCACAGGCGCGCCGGATTCACCGACTTGGGGATCACGGCGGTGCCGCGCTGCAGGGCCCAGCGCAGCAGCACCTGGGCCGGGGTGATGCCCCGCTGCCCGGCGATCGCGGTGATGGTGGGGTCCTCCAGCAGCACCGGCTCTTCCGGGGGCCGGATGAAGGCCGGCCGGCCGGCCGGAACCCAGCGGTGCATAGCCGGTGAGATGCACGCCGCGGGCCTCACAGAAGGCCAGCAGCTCGTTCTGCTGCAGGTAGGGATGGAGCTCGATCTGGTTCATGGCCGGCCGGATGCGGGCCTGATCCAGCAGGGCCCCGAGGGTGGCCAGCCCGAAGTTGCTCACCCCGATGTGGCGGCACAGCCCCTGATCCACGGTGGCTTCCAGGGCCTGCCAGGTGGCGGCGATGGGCAGCTCCTCGAGGCCGATCAGATCCTCGGCCGTCTCCGGCATCAGCACCCCCGGCCGGAAGGCCACGGGCCAGTGGATCAGGTAGAGGTCGAGGTGGTCGAGCCGCAGATCGGCCAGGGTCTGCTTCAGGGCCGGCTCCACGGCCTCGGGAGCGTGGGCGTTGTTCCAGAGCTTGGAGGTGATCCAGAGCTGCTCCCTGGTCACCACCCCCTCGTCGATCGCCGCACGCAGCGCGGCGCCGATCTCGGCCTCGTTGCCGTAGATGGCGGCACAGTCGATGTGGCGGTAGCCGAGCCGCAGGGCCGCGTGCACCGCCGCGCCCACCTCCCCCGGCGGGGCGTTCCAGGTGCCGAGCCCCAGCATGGGGAGCGAGGATCCGTCATCGAAACGGAGGCACTTCAAGGGCACGTCCTCAAGGGAGCCGGCGAAGGCCGGAAGGCCTGGAGACGAGCCTAGGCGGAGGCAGCGCCGCGAAGGGGCAGGGGAACCGCGTTCAGTCGACCCTGGCGCGGGCCGTGAACGATTGCAGGACGAAGCTCTTGGCCTCCGGCTTTGGCGATTCGATCACGAGCTGCAGCCGTTCCCCCTGCCGTCCGGGCCGGTCGATGGTCACCGTGTCGAGCACCTGGCCCAGGCCGTCGACCACATCGAACCTGGCCTGGATCTGGCCACAGGGACGCTCCAGGCAGGCGACTTCCATCACCTCGATGATGCCGCCGCCATAGAGGCGGGGCCTTCGGCAGATCCCCTGGCAGCGGCGGGTGAACACCCCCTGATCCGCTTCCACCCAGCCATCGGCGAGCAGGTCGCGCCGGCTCTCGCCCCTGCCGCCGGCGGCCGGCTTCTCGGCCAGGGACGCACGCAGGCCGGCCGCCAGCCAGCCGGCGCCGAAGCCCAGCAGCACCAGGCCCACCGCCAGCAGCCTCTGGAGCACCGGAAACCGGGAGGGTTCCGACGCCGGGGGAAGAGCCGGTGGCGACGGAGGGCGCCCCCCGGGCGGGGCCGGCTCCATCTCCGCGATCAGGTCCTCAACCGTCTTCCCGTTCGGCTCGTTTCTCCCGCTCTTCCCGGTCCTTGCCATCGTCGTAGGCCATCAGTGAACGGAACATCAGCCCGCCGCCGCTGCCGATCAGGGCGAACATCGTCAGCAGGTTCCAGAGCGAGGTGGGCTGGAAGCTCATGATCAGGGTCTGCAGGATCCCCACGGCCAGCGCCGCCACCGAGGCCAGCACCAGGAACCAGCCCCAGCGCTGGTTGCGCAGGGCAAACAGCAGGCACACCCCGATCGTGAGCGGGATCAGCAGCAGGCCGAAGCCGCCGCCCAGGCCCTGGGAAAGACCGAAACCGCCGCCCCAGCCGCCGCCCCAGGCCGAGCCGTAGCCACCGCCCCAGCCCCCCGCGAAGCGCCGGCCGAAGCGGAAGCCCATGCCCATCGGCACGGAGCTGACCATCACCTGGTTGAAGAACAGGAACGCGCCCATGGTGAAGAGCACGCCCCCCAGCAGGAAGGTGAAGAAGTCCCTGATCGGATCCCTGGAGGCCATGCCACCGCTGCCGGTTCCCCGTCATGGTGGCGGGGACCCGCCGGTTTGTCCGTCGCCGGAGGCCTTGTTGGCAAGCCGATGGGTGGGACAGTCAGGGAGCCGCAACGGAGAGACGGGACCACAGCGTTGAGCGGCCCGATTCCCTTGAGACAGGGAGACCGGCGGGATGTCACCCCAGCCATCCGAAGACCAGTCCCACCAGCATGAAGCGAACGGTGTGATAGCCCGCGTTGATCAGCCAGAGCGCCAGGCTGGAGCGCTGGAACAGATCATTGGTCGCGATCGACGCCCCGACCCAGACCAGACCCACCACCGCCCCCATGGCGAGACCGGTGGCGGGGGAGCCCACCGGTGCGAACACGGCACCGAAGCCGTAGGCCGAGGCCAGGGCCAGCAGGAAAGTGAGCCCGTAGGTGAGGGCGGGGTTGAAACCCTCCAGCAACTCCGCCTGGCTCTTGCCAAGCGCCGCCATCCAGACCCGGCCGAAGAGTGGCCCGTACCAGAGCGCCCCGAGGGCGAAGGCGGCCAGGGTGCCGGCGAGGGTGGCCGCAAGGGAGACCTCAGGCATGGCGGCAAGCCCAGAGGCAACGGACGGATCAGGATCCTGGCAGCCCTTCCCAGGCGCGCGCAACCAGAAAGGTCTCCGCCGCCGCGGGTCCTGCCAGCCGCTCCTCATGGGCCGGATCGAGGGGGCCCGCCAGCAGCTCCGCGGCCGCGACCCGGGCCGTCTCCGGCAGGGCCGGCCGGTCGGGATCGAAGGCGGTGGGGTGGGTGGTGCTGCTGGAGAAGCCGCGGAAGATGAGCAGCTCGAAAGGCTCCTCGCCCCCCGGGCTCCCGGACGCCGCCAGGGTGCCCGTGAGCCGCAGCACCCGGTCCGGCCGGGCCCGGCTGTTCTCCTCCAGGCGGCCCAGGAGGGCGGCGATCGGGCCGGCATCCGCCATGGCTCAGAACTCGCCGGCGACCCGACCCAGCCGCGGCAGGCGCACCACCAGCCACTGCAGCAGCCCCACCGCGTAGGCCACCAGGGCCACATAGCCCACGAAGGCTGCCACTGCCGGCGTCCAGGCGCCCCCGAACACGAAGGCGAACACCCGGGCCACCACCCCATGCAGTCCCTGGGGCGCCTCCAGCCACACCCGGCAGAGGGAGAGCTGGGCGCCGCCGTCGGCCATGCAGGGCAGGGCCGTGACGGCCAGGCTCGCCGCGGCCAGCGACAGCAGCGTCAGGCTCCAGCGCCAGATGCGCAGGGTGAGAGGCAAGGCCCGCCAGGGGGGCATGTCGGCCAGCTCCTCATTGAGATCCACCCAGAACCAGAGGGCCACCACCACCAGCAGGGGCGCCAGCACCAGCAGAGGGAAGCCCAGGGGGCGGTTGTCGGTGAGCAGCAGCAGGGCAATCAACTGCAGGCTGGCCACCTTCCAGTAGAGACCCATCAGCCGCACCAGGGCCTGCTCCCGGCGGAGGGCCGCCCAGAGGAGCAGCACCAGCGGCAGCCCCACGGCGAACAGCATGCCCAGCCGTACGTCAAGCCAGACCAGGGTGCGATACAGCAGTTCCGGCACGTCCGCTCGGTTCGGTAAGGCGCCATTATCCGTGTGCCCCCCCGGGCGATAAGGTCCGTTGATGGGTTCCTTTCCCTCCTTTCCCTGGTTGCAGCGTCGCGCCCCCGGTGCCTGGTGTCGCACCGCCCTCGGCAGGGATCCATCACTCCAGACCGCCATCCATCAGGTGTGCGACCAGCTCCGGGGCGCGGGCGACGCGGACCTGGCCCTGGTGTTCGCCTCCGCCAGCTACGCCAGCGATCTGCCCCGGCTGCTGCCTCTGCTGCAACAGAAACTGACGGCCAACCACTGGCTGGGCTGCGTCGGCGGCGGCGTGGTCGGCACCGATCCGGAGGGTGCTCCCCACGAGGTGGAACAGCAACCCGCCCTCTCGGTCACCCTCCTTCACCTGCCGGGGGCGAGCCTGCACCCCTTCGCCATCGACACCGCCCATCTGCCGGATCTGGATGGTCCGGCCCAGCCCTGGTGCGAGCGGGTGGGAGCCGAGGTGGCGGAGGGCCAGTCGCTGCTGCTGCTGCTCGACCCCTCCGGCAGCGCCATCAACGATCTGATCAGCGGGCTCGATTACGCCTTTCCCCAGGCCGCCAAAATCGGGGGCATCGCCGGACCCCACAGCGCCCCCCACGGCTCGCTGCTGTTCCACGACGGCGGGGACGGCGACACCGTGCGCACCGGGGCGGTGGGCTGTCTGATCGGTGGTGCCTGGCGTCTCGATCCGCTGGTGGCCCAGGGTTGCCGGCCGATCGGCCCGGTGCTGGAAGTGGAGCAGGCCCAGCGCAATGTGGTGATCGAGGTGAGCTGTGGCGCCACCCGCAACAGTCCCGTGGCGGCCCTGCAGTCGATCCTCACCGGCCTCACCCCCGCCGAACGGGAGCAGGTGAAGCATTCCCTGTTCCTGGGCGTCGGCCGCAGCGATTTCAGCCTCCCCGGTGCCGCCTTCAGCCCCACGATGGAGGCCACGGGCCCCTTCCTGGTGCGGAACCTGATCGGTGTGGATCCCCGCAACGGCGCCGTGGCGGTGGGCGAACGCATGCGGGTGGGCCAGAAAGTGCAGTTCCAGCTGCGGGATGCCGATGCCTCCCGGGACGAATCCCGCCAGCTGCTCGCGGGCCAGGCCCGGCGCCAGGCTGATCCGCTGGCCGCCTTCCTGTTCGCCTGTCTGGGGAGGGGCGAGGGGCTCTACGGCCAGGCCGACGGCGACGTGAACCTGTGCCGGGAGGTGTTCGGCAGCGTGCCGATCGCGGGCCTGTTCTGCAATGGCGAGATCGGCCCGGTGGGCGGCACCACCCATCTGCACGGCTACACCGCCAGCTGGGGTTTCCTGGTGCCCAACGAACCTGCCGGGGGCTCGTCGGCGCCGGGCTGATGGTGCGCCAGCACGTCAATCCCCTCAGCCGGATCCACCAGCTGGCGCGGCCCCTGCCGCCTCCGATCGAGCTGTTCGCCGACCCCTCCCTGCCGCTCCATCTCGACATCGGCTCCGCCCGGGGTCGCTTCCTGCTGGCCATGGCCCCGCTCCAGCCGGGCCGCAACCACCTGGGTCTGGAGATCCGGCGCTCCCTGGTGGAGGCGGCCGAGGCCGACCGCCGCCGGGAGGAGCTGAGCAATCTGCGCTTCCTCTACGGCAACGCCAACGTGAACCTGCCGGCCTGGCTGGCCCTGCTGCCGCCTCATCAGCTGGAGCTGGTGACCCTGCAGTTCCCCGACCCCTGGTTCAAGCTGCGGCACCGCAAGCGCCGGGTGCTCCAGCCCGCCCTGCTGCTGGCCATCGCCGCGGCCCTGGCCCCGGGCCGGAGCCTGTTCCTGCAGAGCGACGTGGAGGCGCTGATCACCCCGATGCGGCAGCTGGTGGAGGCCAGCGCCTGCTTCGAGCTGGCCGGCCCCGGGGCCTGCGGCCCCGACGTGAACCCCCTGCCGGTGGCCACCGAGCGCGAACGCCTCGTGCTGGCGGCAGGCGGGCCGGTGCACCGCAGCCTCTACCGCCGCACCGCTGCGCCCATTCCGACGCTGACTGATCTGGAAGCCGATCTGGAAGCGCCCATCGGCGGCGTCGATAATCGCCTCGAAGACGCAGCGGATTGATGGTTCCTGCCCCCGCCCCCGTGCCCCTGCTGCTGCGCTGGCAGGGGGTGCTGGCCGGCCGGCCCGCCGGTCGTCTCGGCGCCCACCTGCCCCTGCTGGCGGGCTGGATCCTCTGCGCCCTGATGGCCGGGCTGCCCCTGGTGACCCGCTCGGGCCTCAGCCTGCTGATCGCCGCCGCCGCTGTGCTGTGGGTGGTCTGGGCCCTGCGCACCCCCCCCGGCCCCATCGGCGCCATCAACGGCTGGCTGCTGCTGGTGATCGGTGTGGCTGTGGTGGCCACCGGCTTCTCCCCCGTGCCGAAGGCCGCCCTGGTGGGACTGGCCAAGCTGCTGAGCTATCTGAGCGTCTACGCCCTGATGCGCCAGCTGCTGGCCACCGCCCCGGTGTGGTGGGATCGCCTGGTGGGGGCCCTGCTGGCGGGTGAACTGGTCACCAGCGTGATCGGCATCCGCCAGCTGTACGCCGATGCCAGCGCCCTGGCCCGCTGGTCGGACAGCAACTCCGTGGCCGAGGGCACGGTGCGCGTCTACAGCACCCTCGGCAATCCCAACCTGCTGGGGGGCTACCTGCTGCCGATCCTGCCCCTGGCCCTGGTGGCCCTGCTGCGCTGGCGGGGCCTGGGCGGGCGCCTGTACGCCCTGGTCTCCCTGGTGCTCGGCCTGGTGGCCCTGGTGCTCACCTACAGCCGCGGCGCCTGGCTGGGCCTGGTGGTCTCCCTCGGCCTGCTGGCCCTGCTGCTGGTGCTGCGCCAGACCCGTGACTGGCCGCCCCTGTGGCGGCGCCTGTTTCCGGTGCTGCTGCTGGCGAGCGCCACCCTGGTGCTGGTGCTGGTGGTCACCCAGGTGGAGCCCCTGCGGGTAAGGGTGATGAGCCTGGTCGCCGGCCGGGAGGACAGCTCCAACAACTTCCGCATCAACGTCTGGACGTCGGCCCTGGCGATGATCCAGGACCGCCCCTGGATCGGCATCGGCCCCGGCAACAGCGCCTTCAACCTCATTTACCCCCTTTACCAGCAGCCCAAGTTCAACGCCCTCAGCGCCTACTCGATCCCCCTGGAGCTGCTGGTGGAAGCGGGGATTCCGGGGCTGCTGGCGGGGCTGGGCCTGCTGCTCAGCGCCGTGAAGGTGGGCCTGGGCCAGTGGCGCAGCAGCGCCCCCCTGGCCCTGCCCAGCCTGGCGGCGGTGGCCGTGTTCGCGGGCCTGGGGGTGCAGGGCCTCACCGACACGATCTTCTTCCGGCCCGAGGTGCAGCTGATCGCCCTGTTCAGCCTCGCCACCCTGGCGGCCTCCGCGGCCCAGCCCCGTTCTCCCGAAGCCCCTGCCGCGGCCCCGGCTTCCGCCCCATGCAGCTGATCGCCGGCTTCGACGCCGGCCAGACCCACACCACCTGCCGCCTGGCCCTGGCCGGCGAGGGCAGGACGATCGGCGAAGGTGACGGCCCGGGGGTGTGCCACCTGGCGGCTCCCGAAGGGCCCGCACGCTTCGGCGCCGCCCTGCGGGAGAGCCTCGTGCGGGCCCGGGCCCATCTGGTGGATGCCCGCCAGCCCGCCGGCACCGCCCCCCTGGTGGCGGCCGCCGTGGGGGCCAGCGGCATCGAGCAGGGCACGGAGGTGCAGGCCCGGGGCCAGGCCCTGGCGGCAGCGGCCCTGGGGCTCGCGCCGGAGCGGGTGGCGGTCACCGGCGACGAGCGCACCGCCCTGCGGGGGGCCTTCGGTGGCGGGCCCGGCATCGTGGTGATCAGCGGCACCGGCTGCATCGCCGTGGGCCGCGATGGGAGCGGACGGGAGCACCGCTGCGGCGGCTGGGGCTGGCTGCTGGATGGGGCCGGTTCGGCCATGGACATCGGCCGGGACGGCCTGGCCCTGAGCCTGCGCATGGCCGATGGCCGCGAACCGGACAGCCCGCTGCGCCGGTCCCTCTGGCAGGCCCTCGATCTGGACCCCGACGATCCCGCCGCGCCCCAGGGGCTCAAGGCGCTGGTGGTGACCGAGGGCTTCGCTCCCGCCGGCTTCGCCCGGCTGGCGCCGCTGGTGAACCAGCTGGCGGCCGCGGGGGACCCGGAGGCTCTGGCGGTGCTGGATCGCAACGCCGAGGCCCTGGCGGCCATGGCCGCAGGGGTGGCCCGGGGCCTCGATCTGGCCGCTGCCGAGGTCTGCCCGATGGGCGGGGCACTCACCCACCTGGAGCAACTGCGGCGTCCCTTCGCCAGGGCCCTGGGCAAGGTTCTGCCCGGCAGCCGGCTGGTGCCGGCCGCTGGTGACGCCTGCCAGGGGGCGCTGACGATGGCGTCGGATCTGATCTGACCCGCGCCGGCTGAGAGAAGGCTCCGGCGTCAACGTGCAACACTCTCCGATCAGGACTCCGCTTCAGGAAGGAATGGCGAGTGCCCCTGAAACCTCCCCACCGGCCGTCCAGACCTCCAGCCGTTACCGACCCGAAATCGACGGCCTGAGGGCTGTGGCCGTCATCGCGGTGATCATCAATCACTTCAACGAAACGCTGCTTCCGAGCGGCTATCTGGGAGTCGACATCTTCTTCGTGATCTCGGGCTATGTGATCACATCCTCCCTGGCCACTCACGCCAAGGAGTCCTTCGGCGATTTCCTCACGGGATTCTATGCCAGAAGAGTCAAGAGGTTGCTGCCCGCCCTCATCGTCTTCGTGTTGGTCAGCGCCTTTCTGATCTGCCTTTTTGATCCGGATCCAGGCGCTTCCCTGCGAACCGGAACTGCCTCCCTCTTCGGGGTTTCCAACCTCTTCCTGGCGCATCAATCCGTCGATTACTTCGCCGACTCCACCGACCTGAATATCTTCACCCACACCTGGTCGCTGGGCGTGGAAGAACAGTTCTATCTCCTGTTCCCCTTCCTGATCTGGTTCAGCGGCTTCGGGCGTCCCCGCATCGGAGGCCAGCGGCGGCTGTTCCTGATCATCACCCCTCTGGCCCTGCTGTCCTGGCTGGGATTCCAATGGCTGATCGCCCATGACCAGCCTGGTCAGGCCTATTTCCAGATGCCGGCACGCTTCTGGGAACTGGCCGCAGGCTGCCTCATCTTTCTGCTGCTTCAGCGCCCCCGGCTGAAGGGCGTCTTCAAACGGCTCCCTCCCCTGCCGGTGCTGGCCCTGCTGGTGGCCAGCCTGTTCAGCGCCCAACTCCCTTACACCACCGTGAGGGTCACCACGCTGGTGGTCGTGCTGAGCAGCCTGCTGATCGCCAGCCTGCGCCCGGGCACCGCCTGTCATGGTCTGCTCAGCCGTCCTGCCGTGGTCGGCCTGGGGCTGATCTCCTATTCGCTCTACCTCTGGCACTGGACCGTCCTCTGTGTGAGCCGGTGGACCCTTGGCCTCCACGGCTGGCTGGTCCCCTTCCAGGTGGCTCTGATGCTGGCCCTGGCCATCGCCAGCCATCGATGGCTGGAGGGCCCCCTGCGCCGGGCCCGCTGGTCGAAGCGGGCCTGGAAGACCATCGCCTATGGCGGCGCCGCCCTGGCGGCATCCACGACGCTGATGGCAGGAATGGCCCGGGCAGCGGGCGTTCTCTCCCTGGATCGGCGCTATCCAGGCCTGATCTTCGCCAACGCCGAAGGCCTCGCGAAACTCCCCCCCGGCCAGGAAACGTCCTGCACCATCATTGACAGGGTCAGCCGGGAGGATTTCGATCGCTGCCTACTCGAAGGTAACGAAAAAGGCAAAGATCCCAGGGTCATCCTCCTGGGAGATTCCCATGCCGCACACTATGTCAATGCACTCGCCCAGGCCCTGCCTGAGATGGAAGTGCGAAACTTCAACGTGGGCTGGGCATGTGGCGTGATCGACAAGCGCGACATCGGCATTCACGAACTCTCAGGCAGGATCAACTGCAGCGAGTACGTCGCTCTGATAGATCAACTTCTCAACGACTATCTTCGCCCCGGCGATGTATTGGTCGTTGGCCACCGCTGGATGGAGAAACGGCGCTTCCCGAACCAGCAGGAAGCGCTGGAACGACTGGCTCAGAAGACCGCCGCCCGGCAGGCCCACCTGATCCTGCTGGATGACGTCGGGGAGCTCAAGACGACCAACCCCCTCTTCTGCGAACGCAGCGCCTGGAGACCCTTTCCTCCACCTTCCTGCAAGCGTTCCCTGGCAACCATCAACAGGGAACAGGCTGATCTCGACCGCATCTCGAAGCAGGCCCTGAAAAACCAACCCAATAGTTCCTATCTCATCCTACGGGGGCTGTACTGCGACAAAGAAAAGCTGTGCGGTGCCTATCTCGGCGACACGCTTCTCTACCGCGATGGAAATCACCTGACCCAAGAGGCCAGCAGGATCGGGGCCGGAGTGATTGCTTCCCGTGTGCGCGAGATGCTGGCCAATCCCCAACCCTGGACATCAACGCCGGGACGCTCCTGAGCCAGGGGTGAGGAACGTCCTCTGCCGGGTCAGCGGGTGGGCAGGCCCATAGGGGCGAAGGCCAGGGCGCCGCCGAGCACGGCCAGCAGCAGAGCCAGACGGGTGGTCCAGGCCAGGGGCAGCCGGCGCAGGGCCAGGAAGGAGCCGCCGCTCACCAGCACCGAGGCCGTCAACGCCCCCAGCCACCAGCCGAAGGCGGAAGGATCGGCGGGGGCTTCACCGCCGTGCAGCAGGGCATGCAGGGCCACGGCACCCGCCACCAGACCGCCGGCGAAGCCCAGACCGGGGCCGCTGCTATCGCGCTGGGCCCGCAGGATCAGCAGGGCCACTGCCGAGATCGCCAGGGCGGCGAGCACCTCGGCGAAGGGCAGGGCAAAGCCCAGGGCACCGGCCAGACCCCCCAGCACCGCGCCGGCCAGGGCCCACAGCAGCAGCTGGGCCGAGACATAGGAGGACGCCGCCCCGACGCCGATCAGCAGCAGCAGGTGATCGACTCCGGCGATGGGGTGCAGAAAGCCGGCACTGAGCCCCCCATGGGCGAGGCCGTGGGCCTGGGCCGGTTGGCCGATCAGCACGAAGCCGAGGGCGGCCGCGGATCCCAGCAGGGTCCAGGAGCGCAGGCCTGAAGAGTTGGTCATCGAGGTTCCCGGTCCGCGCCGGGGTTGAAGGGAAGGTTCACGGCGAGCGTTCTGGCTGAGGGTGACCCCATCACAGCTGCGGGACAGCGCCGGAGTGACGGAGGGGAGAACCCTGCTGCGCACCGGACTTTCCTCGTTTCCTCCCGGGGGTGTGTCCCGGGAACCGTGCCCCCATTCTGCGCTCAGCCAGTGACGCTGCCGCCCGATGACCGCGGCTTCTGACCGAGGAGGGGGGAGGATGGCGCTCAGGAGGTTCCTCCCCTTCACGGGGAGGACGCAAAGAGGAAAGGCGGTGCGGGGTTGCCCCAAGTCCGCCGCTGTCCCGCAGCTGTGATGGAAACCGAGGCTTCCCGCCCTGGATTCCTCAGTCAGAACGCTCGCCCCCACTCGAATCCTTATCCCTGCCGGCGAGGACCGGCGAACTTCCATGAACCCACGGAAACCTGGGGCGCTCTTCGCCCTTCCTTTGCTCCTGGCCCTGCCGCTGCTGCTGGCCGCCCCGGCCTCGGCGCACCACCTGATGGACCTCACCGGCATGGAGCCCGGCCCCCTGACCGGTGTGCTGAGCGGCCTGGCCCACCCGATCCTGGGCCCGGACCACCTGCTGTTCCTGCTGGCGATCGGCCTGGTGGGCATCGTCCATCCCTTCCGCTGGGTGCTGACCCTGCTTGGATGCGGGCTGGTGGGCAATGCCCTGGGGCTGGTCCTGCCGGGGCTGAGCTTCGTTGAACCGCTGGTGGCCCTCTCGGTGGCCCTCACCGGTCTGGTGCTGGCCCGCCGCCTGCCGGCGGCCGTGCTGATGCCCGGCCTTCCTGCTGCACGGCTATGCCCTCAGCGGCGCCGTACTCGGCTGGGAGCCCACCTCCATCGGTTTTTACCTGATGGGTCTGCTGATCAGCCAGTCGCTGCTGCTGGCGGTGGCGCTCACGGCCGTGCGGCGCTGGCGTGAGCGGGCCTCCAGCGGCGCGCTCGCTCTCACCGCCGGTCTGCTGATGGGCATCGGCCTGGCCTTCACCTGGTCGGCCCTGGTTCCCTGAGGCTCAGCTGCCCAGCAGGGCGGTGCATTCCAGCCGCTCCTGGCTCGCGGGGTGGCGGGAGGCCCGCAGGCGGATCGCCTCCGCCAGATACTCGGCGTCGTCGGCCACGCCGCAGAAGCGGGCCGAGCCCCAGGTGTGCAGCCAGGGCAGGCCGAGGAAGTACAGCCCTGGCACCGGGGTGATCCCCCGTTCGTGGGCGGGATGGCCGGCACCGTCGAAGACGGGCACCTCCACCCAGGTGAAATCAGGGTGGTAGCCCGTGCACCAGATCACCGCGGCGAGGGGTTCGGCGGCCAGATCGAGGGGCTCGGGCGGACCGGGGGGCGGCCTCCAGCAGGGAACGTAGGCAGGCTCATCGGGAGCCTCGAGGCCACGGGCGGCGATGTGGTCGTCGATGCTGCGGCAGATGCGGCTGTGCACCGCGTCGGCCCCGTCCAGGTTGGCGGCCAGATCGTCGGCGAAGCGGATCCGGTCGTGGCCCAGGTCGGCCAGCCGCCCGTGCAGCACCATCCCTTCGAGGGCACGGCGGCGCAGGTCGATCTCCCGACCCCCGTCACGGCCGGTGAGGTAGTGGTTGGTCTTGCCCCGCACCGCCCGGGGATCGGCGTGCCGGTCGATCGGCATGGCGTAGTAGCCCATGCGATCCAGCCAGTCGACCACGTCGCGGCCGCGGTAGCGGCGGGGGGAGCGGGGGGCGCTGCCCACGCTCAGATGCACCCGGCGCCCGGCCAGGAAGAGATCTTCGGCGATCTGACAGCCCGACTGGCCGCTGCCCACCACCAGCACCGGGCCGGCGGGCAGCCCCTCGGGACCGTCGTAGTCGCGGGCATCGAGCTGCAGGATCCTCTCCGGCAGGCGGGCCGCGAGGGGATGGCGCTTCGGGCGGTGATAGCCCCCGGTGGCCACCACCACCTGCTCGGCTTCGATGTCGCCTTCCTCGGTGAGCAGCCGGAATCCCCCCCGCCGGCGGCCCTCAGTCGTTTCACCTCCACCCCTTCCCGTACGGGGACCTGGATGTGCTCGGCGAAACGCTGCACGTAGCTGACGATCTCCTCGCGGCCCATGAAGCCTTGGGGATCATCGCCGTCGTAGGGGAAATCGGGGAGGCGGCACTGCCAGTTGGGCGTCACCAGGCAGAAGGACTCCCAGCGCTGGTGGGCCCAGGCGTGGCCGACCCGGTGGCGCTCCAGCACCAGGGGACGCAGCCCCCGCTTCTGCAGGCAGTGGGCCACCGACAGACCCGCCTGGCCGGCTCCCACCACCACCACCGGGTGGCGCTGGAGCGAGGGTGAAGCGGCGTTTGGGCGGGCGCTTCGGACGCCTCCCTGGGCATTGCGCGGAACGGTTTCCAGTCCTGACCACCACAACGGAGCTGGGGTCGATGCTGGCCGTCCATCGGGATACGGCCTGTAACGAGTGGCACGGATCGGGCCGTACCGGTGCTTTTGCCCAGCGGCGGGATTCGGTGGCATCGGCGACACAGAACAAAACTTCATCCGTGGCACCGTCTCAGGGCCGTTCCCCTCCGCCAGCGTCATTCCATGCCCCAGGTCAGCCGTCCCGCCCACCAGACGGGAGAGTTTCTCGTCGACTACGAGGAAAAGGTCTTCCCCGACGTCAAGGCCGAACCGGGCGAGAAGGCCCTGGTCACCTTCCACACCGTGGCCTTCGAGGGCTCCATCGGCCTGGTGAACCTGCTGCAGGCCAGCCGCCTGATCAACAAGGGCTTCGAGACCTCGATCCTGCTCTACGGCCCCGGCGTGACCCTCGGACTGCAGCGGGGCTTCCCCAAGCTCGGCGACGCCGCCTTCGACGGCCACCTCAACTTCGGCGCCCGCATCCAGAAGTTCATGGACCAGGGCGGCAAGGTCTACGCCTGCCGCTTCGCCCTGCAGGCCCTCTACGGCCACGGCGAAGGGGCCCTGATCCCCGGGATCATCCCCGTCAATCCCCTCGATGTGCTCGACATCGTGCTGCTGCACCGCAAGGAGGGGGCCTTCATCCTCGACACCTGGACGCTCTGAATGCCCGCCACGGTCACCGTCGCCGCCGCCCAGATCCGTCCGGTGCTCTACAGCCTCGACGGTTCGGTG